>NZ_LROY01000002.1:342500-1542500 GCF_001639145.1 Microbulbifer sp. Q7
TAGGAGCCTGCGAAAAGTCTAGGGGAGCTGGCACACAAGCTTTGATCCTGGAATGTCCGAATGGGGAAACCCACTCCTTTTAGGAGTATCCCTAACTGAATACATAGGTTAGGGAGGCGAACCCGGGGAACTGAAACATCTAAGTACCCGGAGGAAAAGAAATCAACCGAGATTCCCTGAGTAGCGGCGAGCGAAAGGGGATTAGCCCTTAAGGTCTTTATGTCTTAGTGGAAGGATCTGGAAAGTTCCGCGATACAGGGTGATAGCCCCGTACACGAAAAGGCACATTGATTGAAATCGAGTAGGTCGGGACACGTGTTATCTTGACTGAACATGGGGGGACCATCCTCCAAGGCTAAATACTCCCAGCTGACCGATAGTGAACCAGTACCGTGAGGGAAAGGCGAAAAGAACCCCGGAGAGGGGAGTGAAATAGAACCTGAAACCGTATACGTACAAGCAGTAGGAGCCCTTCGGGGTGACTGCGTACCTTTTGTATAATGGGTCAGCGACTTATTGTCTGTAGCAAGGTTAACCGCATAGGGGAGCCGTAGAGAAATCGAGTCTTAATAGGGCGTTTAGTTGCAGGCAATAGACCCGAAACCCGGCGATCTATCCATGGGCAGGTTGAAGGTTGAGTAACATCAACTGGAGGACCGAACTCACTAATGTTGAAAAATTAGGAGATGACCTGTGGATCGGAGTGAAAGGCTAATCAAGCCGGGAGATAGCTGGTTCTCCTCGAAAGCTATTTAGGTAGCGCCTCGCGTCTCACCCTCGGGGGTAGAGCACTGTTTGGGCTAGGGGGTCATCCCGACTTACCAACCCCATGCAAACTCCGAATACCGAGGAGTGCAATCGCGGGAGACACACGGCGGGTGCTAACGTCCGTCGTGAAAAGGGAAACAACCCAGACCGCCAGCTAAGGTCCCAAATATCAGTTAAGTGGGAAACGATGTGGGAAGGCCCAGACAGCTAGGAGGTTGGCTTAGAAGCAGCCATCCTTTAAAGAAAGCGTAATAGCTCACTAGTCGAGTCGGCCCGCGCGGAAGATATACCGGGGCTCAAACTGATAACCGAAGCTGCGGATGCTCTTAGGAGCATGGTAGAGGAGCGTTGTGTAAGCCGCTGAAGGTGGACTGTGAGGTCTGCTGGAGGTATCACAAGTGCGAATGCTGACATGAGTAACGACAAGGGGGGTGAAAAACCTCCCCGCCGGAAGACCAAGGGTTCCTGTCCAACGCTAATCGGGACAGGGTTAGTCGGCCCCTAAGGCGAGGGCGAAAGCCGTAGTCGATGGGAAACAGGTTAATATTCCTGTACTTGCAATTGCTGCGATGGAGTGACGGAGAAGGCTAGGCCAGCATGGCGATTGGTTGTCCATGTTTAAGGTTGTAGGCTGGGGACTTAGGCAAATCCGGGTCCCTAAGGCTGAGAGCTGATGACGAAGCTTACTTCGGTAAGTGAAGTGGTTGATGCCCTGCTTCCAGGAAAAACTTCTAAGCTTCAGGCAATTGTGAACCGTACTCTAAACCGACACAGGTGGTCAGGTAGAGAATACCAAGGCGCTTGAGAGAACTCTGGTGAAGGAACTAGGCAAAATGGTACCGTAACTTCGGGAGAAGGTACGCCGGTTTTGGTGATGGGACTTGCTCCCTAAGCTGAGGCCGGTCGAAGTGACCAGGTGGCTGCGACTGTTTATTAAAAACATAGCACTCTGCAAACACGTAAGTGGACGTATAGGGTGTGACGCCTGCCCGGTGCCGGAAGGTTAATTGATGGGGTTAGCTTCGGCGAAGCTCTTGATCGAAGCCCCGGTAAACGGCGGCCGTAACTATAACGGTCCTAAGGTAGCGAAATTCCTTGTCGGGTAAGTTCCGACCTGCACGAATGGCGTAACGATGGCCACGCTGTCTCCACCAGAGACTCAGTGAAATTGAAATCGCTGTTAAGATGCAGTGTACCCGCGGCTAGACGGAAAGACCCCGTGAACCTTTACTACAGCTTTGCACTGAACTTTGAGCCTACTTGTGTAGGATAGGTGGGAGGCTTTGAAGCTGTGACGCCAGTTGCAGTGGAGCCATCCTTGAAATACCACCCTGGTATGTTTGAGGTTCTAACTCTGGTCCGTTATCCGGATCGAGGACAGTGTATGGTGGGTAGTTTGACTGGGGCGGTCTCCTCCCAAAGAGTAACGGAGGAGTACGAAGGTGCACTCAGCATGGTCGGAAATCATGCAATGAGCATAATGGTATAAGTGCGCTTGACTGCGAGTCAGACATGACGAGCAGGTACGAAAGTAGGTCATAGTGATCCGGTGGTTCTGTATGGAAGGGCCATCGCTCAACGGATAAAAGGTACTCCGGGGATAACAGGCTGATACCGCCCAAGAGTTCACATCGACGGCGGTGTTTGGCACCTCGATGTCGGCTCATCACATCCTGGGGCTGAAGCCGGTCCCAAGGGTATGGCTGTTCGCCATTTAAAGTGGTACGCGAGCTGGGTTTAGAACGTCGTGAGACAGTTCGGTCCCTATCTGCCGTGGGCGTTGGAAATTTGAGAAGAGTTGCTCCTAGTACGAGAGGACCGGAGTGAACGAACCTCTGGTGTTCGGGTTGTCACGCCAGTGGCATTGCCCGGTAGCTATGTTCGGACGGGATAACCGCTGAAAGCATCTAAGCGGGAAGCCTCCTTCAAGATTAGATTTCCCTGACTCCTTGAGAGTCCTAAAGGGCCGTGGAAGACTACCACGTTGATAGGCTGGGTGTGGAAGCGTTGTGAGGCGTTGAGCTAACCAGTACTAATTGCCCGTGCGGCTTGACCATACAACAGAAATGGTTATTTACGATCGGATTATGAATCCGGGATTGTGAATCGAGAGACGCGTAGATCGATTGATCGACTTGCGGTGTATTACTACAGAATGTTTTACCGACCTTTTTGGGTTGATCGTTAACTGCGAGAGCAGTGGCAAACGGACGATCAAGCGGCAGCGCGGAGCATAGAGCTCATAAGACCACGCCAACCCAAGCCAGTTTGCCTGACGACAATAGAGTTGTGGAACCACCTGATCCCTTGCCGAACTCAGAAGTGAAACGCAACATCGCCGATGGTAGTGTGGGGCTTCCCCATGTGAGAGTAGGTCATCGTCAGGCTTCTATTCCAAAAGCCCTGATCGCTAACGCGGTCAGGGCTTTTTTCATTGCAGCCTGCCGATGAACTACCGCTGCGCGGTACGGTCAGGTCACTCGGGCCATCCTTGGCCCTCGCCTTTCGGGCAGCCTTCGGCTGTGCAAAACGGCTGTCGTGCCGTTTTGTCAGGCTTCTAAATAAAAAAAAGGGCCACCCATTTGGGTGGCCCTTTTTTTATTTAGGATACGGTGAATTACTGCCACTACCTCGCAGCGCAAAGCGCTGCCATGTGAAAGGTCGTGCGCGACCCCGGCCGCTCCGAAGGAGCAGAGGCTAGGGCGCCGAAAGGCGTCGCACCGCGATGGCGAGCGCCGCTCGACACCCAGTGTAGGTCCGCAGACTTCCAGCGACCCACACCACCAGGTCGAACATAGAAAGGCCCCGATCGCCAACGCGACCAGGGCCTTTTTTATATCCACACGGCGCTACTGAATTAGCTACCTGGTCAGGTTTAAGTAAAGGAGGCGTTTAAGAAACGGGTGCCACCTTCCAAGGCCGGACTGATCACATTGGCTGCGCCAATGCGCCTCTTCGGGCGCCTGCGGCGTCCCAACCGCTGGCGCGGTTGGTCGAACCGAGTGTCGGTAATCAACCGACCCCAGGTACCAAACAAAAAAGCCCTGACTGCTTTCGCAATCAGGGCTTTTTTGTTTGGTACCAGAGGCCGGACTCGAACCGGCACACCCGTTAAGGCGGGGGATTTTGAATCCCCTGTGTCTACCAATTTCACCACTCTGGCAGTTTCACAAGCGAAGATCGGACTTGGCTTGGAAAGGACGATGATTATAGCGATGGGCCGGTTGCGGTCAACTGGATTTGGCTACGGGAGTGCTTTCCGTTAGGATTCGCGGCCAATCAATAACCACCTAGACTGAGTTCATGCAACGCCAGGATTTCTATTTCGATCTGCCGGAATCTCTGATCGCCAAAGCGCCTACCGAAGAGCGCCGGGGCAGTCGTCTTTTGTGTCTCGATGGAGAAACCGGTGCGCTGGCGCATCGACGTTTCAGTGATCTTCTCGATCTGGTGGAGCCCGGTGATCTGCTGGTATTTAATGATACCCGGGTGATTCCCGCGCGGCTGTTTGCGCACAAGGCCAGTGGCGGTCGGTTGGAGATACTGATTGAGCGGGTATTGGACGAGCATCGAGCGTTGGCGCATATTCGTTCGAGTAAGTCGCCGAAGCCAGGCAGTGAGATCCTGTTGGAAGATGGGACGGTCCTCAAGATGGTGGACCGCCACGACGCCCTGTTTGAGCTGGCGTTTCCGGAAGAGGGGGCGCTTGCGGTGCTTGAGCGTCTGGGGCATATGCCGCTACCGCCGTATATTGACCGCGCCGATACGGAGTCGGACAAGGAGCGCTACCAGACCGTATACAGTCGTAACGCGGGGGCGGTAGCCGCTCCCACCGCCGGTCTGCATTTCGATGAGCAGATGATCGAGTCCCTGCGCGACAAGGGCGCGGAAACCGCATTCGTCACCCTGCATGTGGGGGCGGGTACTTTCCAGCCAGTACGTGTCGACGACATTCATACCCACAAGATGCACACTGAGATTCTGGATGTGCCGGAAGCGGTGTGCACAGCGGTTGCTGCGTGCAAGGCGCGTGGCGGGCGGGTGATTGCGGTGGGCACCACCAGTGTTCGCGCGCTGGAGAGCGCTGCGGCATCGGGTGAGTTGAAGCCTACCAGGGGGGAGACCGATATCTTTATCTACCCCGGTTATACCTTCAAGGTGGTGGATCGTCTGATCACCAACTTCCATTTACCGGAGTCCACGCTGTTGATGCTGGTAAGTGCTTTCGCGGGTTATCAGCACACCATGCAGGCGTACGCGGCTGCGGTGGAAAATGAATACCGTTTCTTCAGTTATGGCGATGCGATGCTGATTGAGCGGAATTCCGCGGTGGATCCGGCGGAAGTAGGGCGAAAGTAACAATTTCTACCCTGAATGGTTAGCGTACAGGCATGGGTGTAAGCGTACGGATTTGGCCACAGTTTTCGAGGAGAGCGTCTTGAGCCGCGAGTGTTTTATGAAGTTTGAAGTGGATACCACGGACGGCAAGGCCCGTCGTGGGCGTCTGCGTTTCCCCCGCGGTGTGGTGGAGACACCGGCGTTTATGCCGGTGGGCACTTACGGTACCGTGAAAGGCATGCTGCCACGAGATGTGGAGGAGATTGGTGCGCATATCATTCTTGGGAACACCTTCCACCTGATGTTGCGCCCTGGCACCGAGGTCATCAAGGCCCACGGTGACTTGCACGACTTCATGCAGTGGCAGGGCCCGATTCTCACGGATTCTGGCGGTTTCCAGGTATTTAGTCTGGGCAAGATGCGCAAAATCAGTGAGGAGGGTGTCTCCTTTAAATCCCCGGTAGACGGCAGCCCGGTGTTTGTCGGGCCGGAAGAGTCCATGCAGGTACAGAAAGACCTGGGCTCGGATGTGGTGATGATTTTTGACGAATGCACGCCCTATCCCGCAACACCGGACGAGGCGCGCAAATCCATGGAGCTGTCACTGCGCTGGGCCAAGCGCTCCAAGGATGCGCATGGTGACAGTCCATCGGCCCTGTTCGGTATCGTGCAGGGGGGCATGTACCCGGAGCTGCGGGATGTCTCCCTCGCCGGGCTGACGGACATCGGCTTTGACGGGTATGCCATTGGCGGGCTGTCTGTGGGGGAGCCCAAGGACGAGATGATCAAGGTTCTGGACCATCTTGCGTACAAGATGCCCGAGGACAAGCCTCGCTACCTGATGGGGGTTGGCAAGCCCGAGGATCTGGTCGAGGGCGTACGCCGTGGCGTGGACATGTTCGACTGTGTCATGCCCACCCGGAACGCGCGTAACGGCCACCTGTTTACCTTCGCCGGGGTGGTGAAGATCCGCAATGCCAAGCATCGCTACGATACGGGTCCTCTGGAGGAGGGGTGCGATTGTTACACCTGTGAAAATTTTTCCCGCAGTTACCTGCACCACCTGGATAAATGCGGCGAAATCCTTGGTTCTCAGCTCAACACCATTCACAACCTGCGCCACTACCAGCGGCTGATGCTGCAGCTGCGTGAGGCAATCGCCGAAGGCAGGCTGGAAGCGTATGTGGCTTCCTTCTATGAAGGATTGGGGCGAGAGGTGCCTGCACTAGGCTAAGCCGTGTCAGTGCTGATTTGTGCCACCTGCCTATCCCCGTATAATCAGCCCCCAACTTGGATACGTGCGCTGGCTGGCTTGTAATCATCAGGCGCCGGCCGCATATCGTCAGTTATCGAAAAAAATGTGCCCGTGGAGCGGGCCACTCCAACAATGAGAACCGCATGAACCGCTTCCCCCTCTGGAAATATCTCCTGATTCTGATCATTACCGGGTTGGGGCTGTTGTACGCAGCGCCGAACCTGTACCGCCCGGACCCTGCCGTGCAGGTATCCGGTCAATCCACCGTGTTGAAGATTGATCAAAATGTGCTCGCCGAAGTCCAGAAGGCACTGGACGAGGCAGGAATCGGCTATTTTGGCGGCGAGGTGCAGGACAAGTCGGTACTGATCCGTCTCAAGTCCATCGAGGAGCAGCTCCCGGCGAAGCGCGCAATTCAGGAATTCCTGGGTCACGGTGAGTATGTTGTGGCGCTGAACCTGGCGCCCACGACCCCTGAGTGGTTGCAAAACCTGGGCGCCAGCCCGATGAAGCTCGGTCTTGACCTGGCGGGCGGTGTGCACTTCCTGATGGAGGTGGATACCAATTCTATTGTGAAGACCAATATGGAAGGCTACGTCGCCGACGTGAAGTCCAAGCTGCGTGCAGCCAAGGCGCGCTACCGCAGTGTGGACCTGAGGGACGATCGGGAAATCGTGGCCCGATTCCGCGATGAAGAGCTGCGCACGCTCGGTTTGCGTACACTGCGTAAAGAGTTCCCCACCCTGCAATTTCGCGAAGCCGGTGGCGGCAGCAATCTTGAAATCCGTGCGACCTTGTCTGAACAGGAAATCAAGCAGCTGGAAGATTATGCGGTAACCCAGAACCTGACCACCTTGCGCAACCGCGTGAACGAGCTGGGGGTTGCGGAGCCCATCGTGCAGCGCCAGGGGCGCAACCGGATCGTGGTCGAGTTGCCGGGCGTACAGGATACGGCGGAAGCCAAGCGCATCATTGGTAAAACCGCGAACCTTGAATATCGCATGGAGGCCAAGTCGGACACACTGGTCACCAGCAAAGAGTACTTTGAATTCCGCGATGAGCAGGAACGCGCTGCCTACGGCGGTGCCTGGCTGGAACGTAAAATCATCATTTCCGGTGAGCGGGTAACGGACGCCCGGGTTGGCTATGACGAGAGCGGGTTCCCACAGGTGAATATCACCCTGGATTCCCGCGGTGGCGAGATGATGCATCGCGCCACCTGGAAGAACGTCGGCCGCCGGATGGGGACGCTATTCGTCGAGAGTCGCTTCACCCCGGAAAAACAGCTGGACGCGGAAGGCAACGAAGTCATCGTGCAGAAGCGCACAGATGACAAAAAGATCATCAGCCTCGCCACTGTGCAGAGCCCCCTGGGCCGCCAGTTCCGCACCACCGGGCTGGGTAGCCCGGCTGAGGCACAGGAACTGGCACTGTTGCTGCGATCGGGTGCCCTGGCTGCGCCCATGTACTTCGTGGAAGAGCGGGTGATTGGCCCGTCCCTCGGTGCGGACAATATTAAGGTCGGTGTGACCTCAGTGCAGATTGGTCTGCTCGCGGTGGTCATCTGTATGCTGGTTTTCTACCGGGTCTTCGGGCTCGCGGCGAATATCGCACTGGCGACCAACCTGGTGTTGCTGGTGGCCGTGATGTCGATTCTGGGGGCCACTCTCACCCTCCCGGGTATTGCCGGTATGGTACTGACCATCGGTATGGCGGTGGATGCCAACGTTCTGATCTTCTCGAGGATACGGGAGGAATTGCGCAACGGTCTGCCACCGCAATCTGCAATCAATGCCGGTTTTGACAACGCCTTCAGTGCGATTGTCGACGCCAATATCACCACCCTGATCGTGGCGGTTATTCTCTATGCCATCGGCTCCGGACCGGTACAGGGCTTTGCGGTGACACTGTCCATCGGCATTCTCACCTCCATGTTCAGCGCCATTATAGGCACGCGGGCATTGATCAATTTGTTCTACGGCGGCCGCCGTGTGCAGAAACTGTGGATTTAAGGGGACGGTGATGAGCACTACCAAAGAAGAAAACGGCAAGATCACCGAGTATATGGGCAAGCGCGTATACGATTTCATGCGCTGGCGCAAAGTGGCTGCGGCCATGTCGCTGATCCTGGTGATTGCCTCTATTGTCGCCCTGGCCACCAATGGCCTGAAACTGGGCCTGGACTTTACCGGCGGCACCCAGATTGAAGTCGGCTATGAAAACCCGCCGAAGATTGAAGATGTACGCAGTCAATTGGCCGAGGCTGGATTTGAAGGCGCCGCGGTGGTGCGTTTCGGCTCCGACAGCGAATTGCTGATCAAGCTTCCTCCGGAAGTTGCGGTAAAGCAGACACAGCAAAATGCCCGCGATGCCGAAGCGACCAACTCCATCGGCGACAAAGTGGTTGGGGCCTTGCGCCAGCACTCTGATGGGCGTATCGACCTGCGTCGGGTGGAAATGATGGGGCCGCAAATCGGTGAGGAACTGCGCGATGATGGCGGCCTGGGCATGTTGTTTGCGCTGGCGGTGGTGATGGCGTACGTGGCGCTGCGCTTCCAGTACAAATTTGCGGTCGGCGCCGTGGTGGCGCTGATACACGATGTGATCATCGTGCTCGGATTTTTCGCGATTCTGCGCCTGGACTTTGACCTCACGGTGCTAGCCGCGGTGCTGGCGGTGATCGGCTACTCGATCAACGACACCATCGTGGTGTACGACCGGGTGCGGGAGAACTTCCGCAAGGTGCGGCAGGCTGAGCCCGACGAAGTGATCAATATTTCCATGAGCCAGACGCTGAGCCGGACCTTCATGACCTCTTTCACCACCTTGCTGGTGCTGTGGGCCCTGCAGTTCTTTGGTGGCGAACTGATCCACAACTTCTCGCTGGCACTGATTGTGGGCGTCATCATCGGTACCTTCTCGTCCGTGTATGTGGCAGCCAACATCCTGATGGCGATGAATATCACCAAGGAAGACTTGATGCCGCCGGTGAAGGAAGGTGCGGAGCTGGATGAGATGCCCTGAAGTTTAGGCAATAAGATCAGGCACAAAAAAGGCGGGATTGATCCCGCCTTTTTTGTGCCTGCTTTTTGTACCCGGGCGCTAACGCCTGCCAGTATCTATCGCGGTTGCACATAGTCTCTGTCCTGCCGGTCACCATCCGCTGTGCGGCTTCACAATAAGTTCAGCAGCGATGACGGTGTGTATCAGGTATCAGGCGCGCGGCTTTTTGCCGAGCGTGATGTGCTTGGGGCCGGAAGTGTTGGTCTGGCCGCTGACACCTTTGGGTACCTGCTCAATCTGCCCGCCGTTGGCGAGGAACGCCTGAATCTGGGATTCGATGGCTTCGCGTGACTCGGTTGAGACTGTTTCCTTACTGCGTTTGCTGGCGCTGGATGCTTTTTTAGCCACAATACTGTCCACTTTTATGTATGAGCGGTAGATAATACCGCAATTTGTGCAAAAAATCACCCGCCATGGGGCTGCGGTGGCGCGTGGGGCAGGCGGGCGCCTGCGTTGGCAGGCGCGGTGCTTATCGGAGAAGGGTGAAATTCGCCGGAAAAGGCTGGTAGATCAGGGGGTTACCTGGCCGATGTGGGGGACTCGGTACGATCGACCCGGTTGTTGTGTGCAACAAAGTAGGCCCCCAGGTAGTGGGCATAATTGACCCCGGTGTTACTGACATACTTGCCACTGGCCTGCTTGCCGCCCGACCAGGCGTGCCCCACACCATTAAGCCACAGCATGGATACCCGTCCGTCCTGCCACAAGGTTTCGGTTGCGGTGTGCCCGCCCTCGCTATAGGTGCTGGTTTCCGGGAGCTGCTCCACCTGGTACACGCCCGCCATGCCCTGGGCGTTTTGCTGGTTGTAGCAGGCGTTGACCGTCTTGTCGTCGGTTCCGTGGGTGATGGACGCGATCTGGGTTGCGAAATGCTCGGCATTGTTTCCCGCATAGCCGAGGCAGCGGTTGGTGACATCGGCAGCTTCACAGCGGCCAATGGCGCCACTGGGGCTGGTGCCGATACTTGGCCCGGCGCTCACACCAACACCGGCAAACACATCCGGTGCGATACAGGCGGTGGTGTTGGCAAATACGGCCCCGGAGGAAAGCCCGGCAATGTATACCTGGTTCGGGTCGATATCGCGGGCGCTGTCATCGCTCATGGTCTCGGCCAGGCTGATCAGGTTTTTGTAGTCACCCGAAGAGCGGGATCTGGCGTCTTCCCAGTAGGACCAGCAGTTGTAGCCGGCCTTGTGCTTGGCATCCGGGACTGCGACCACCATGCCGTAGGTTTCTGCGGCGCCTTCGAGGTCGGCGGTCAGGTAGCTATCAATGGGCTGAACGCAACCGTGCAGAAGCACCAGCAAGGATTTGCCGTCTCCGATGGGGGAGCGGCTATCGGGGGTGTAAATATGGACTTTGTCGAAGCCGCCAATGGGCACATTGTGTTGCCAGCTTCCGGCTGAGGTGTAGCTTGCACCTGTTGCAAGCAGGGCGCCGAGACCGGCACCCAGCAGCGTGCGCGTAGGGCGCTCAATCATCATATTCACCGCTATTGTTATGGGACCTCCCCCGAGCCTAGCGGGCCTG
This sequence comes from Microbulbifer sp. Q7, assembly GCF_001639145.1. Classification (NCBI taxonomy): domain Bacteria; kingdom Pseudomonadati; phylum Pseudomonadota; class Gammaproteobacteria; order Cellvibrionales; family Microbulbiferaceae; genus Microbulbifer; species Microbulbifer sp. Q7. Next base: position 353,455 of record NZ_LROY01000002.1, read on the forward strand.
GCGAGTGAGGGGTATGCGACTTAGGTAGTACGGTGGTAGCACGGCCGCGGTTTGGCCAAAAGGGGACTGAGGGGGTGCAGTGGAGGGCGCTTAGGCGCCGTCGCCTTCTTGCGTCAGATCCTGGTCACCGGTTGTCGATGGGTCCAGTGGCCAGCCGCCAAGGTCACGCCAGCGGTTAACGATGCCACAGAAGAGCTCGGCGGTTTTTTGTGCGTCGTATTCTGCGGAATGCGCGGCATTGTTGTCGAACTCGATGCCGGCAGTCTGGCAGGCCTTGGCGAGCACCGTCTGCCCATAAGCGAGGCCCGCCAGGGTTGCGGTATCCATACAGGAGAATGGGTGGAAGGGATTGCGTTTGACGCCGCACCGTTCCACGGCTGCATTGATGAAGCCCAGATCGAAGTGGGCGTTGTGGGCCACCATGATCGCCCGGGTGCAGCTATGGGACTTGATGGCGCTGCGGATCTTGCGAAACATCTCGGGCAGCGCTATTTCTTCTGGCCAGGCGTCGCGGTCGGGCGATTCCAGGTCGATACCAGTGAAATCCAGCGCGGACTGCTCGATATTGGCACCTTCAAACGGTTCGATATGGAAACTGTGGGTCTCCTCGGCAAACAGGGTCCCGTCGTCATCCATATTCAGGATGACCGCGGATACCTCCAGCAAGGCATCGGTGCGGGCATTGAAGCCTGCAGTTTCCAGATCCAGAACCACCGGTAGAAAACCGCGGAATCTTTGGGCCAGGAGGCTCTTGGGGCCTTGGGGCGTTTCTGCTGGGGTCACGGGAATCCTGAATAATCTATCAAACGAACAAACGGTGCGGCGCCTGTGTGCGGCAACCCGGGGTTAAACTCTGCGCCAGTTCAGTGTTTCGCCGGCTGCCAGCGGAATCAGTGCCTCTTCGCCCATCGGCAGGCCGGAGGGGAGTGTCCACGGCTCGCGCACCAGGGTGATGGTATCCGAGTTGCGTGGCAGGCCGTAGAAGTCCGGCCCGAACTCACTGGCGAAGCCTTCCAGTTTGTCCAGTTTTCCTGCCCGCTCGAACGCCTCGGCATACAGCTCGATGGCACTGTAAGCGGTGTAACAGCCGGCACAGCCGCACGCGGTTTCTTTCTTGCCCTGCGCATGCGGGGCGGAGTCGGTGCCTAGGAAGAACTTCGGACTGCCACTGGTGGCCGCTTCGATCAGCGCATTCTGGTGGTAACCGCGCTTCAGGATCGGCAGGCAGTAATAGTGGGGGCGAATCCCGCCAACCAACATGTGGTTGCGATTGTACAGCAGGTGGTGCGCGGTGATGGTGGCTGCCACGCCTTCCCGCGCATTGGCAACAAACTCCGCGGCGTGCGCCGTGGTGATGTGCTCCAGCACAATCTTGAGGCTGGGGAAGTCCTCCACCACGGGGCCCAATATGGTCTCGATGAAAATGCGTTCGCGGTCGAAGATATCGATGTCGCTGGTGGTGACTTCTCCGTGCAGCAGTAGTTTCATGCCGCAGGATTGCATCGCTTCGAGGGCCGGGTAGATGTTGGCAATATCCGTCACCCCGGAGTCCGAGTTGGTGGTGGCGCCAGCCGGATAGAGCTTGGCGGCCACCACGCCTGCAGCGTGGGCCTGTTGCACGACCTCGGGTGTGGTGTTGTCCGTGAGGTAAATCACCATGAGTGGCGTAAAGCTCTTGCCCTGCGGGATTGCAGACTCAATGCGCGCCTTGTAGGCCAATGCCTCGTCGGCATTCACCACCGGTGGTACCAGATTGGGCATGATGATCGCCCGCTGAAATTGCTCTGCGGCGTCGCCCACGGTGCGTGTCAGCGCCGCGCCATCGCGCAAATGAATGTGCCAGTCGTCAGGTTTACGCAGAGTAATTTGCTGTTTCGGCTCCACCGAATATCTCCTCCCGGATTGATCGCGGCGCCGATGCTACCCGAAGCGCCAGTAAATTGCGAAAGCTGCCGCAAATGCCTTATCTGCAAGCAGTTTGAGTGTAAAGTGAACAGATGGTGCCGATTACCGGGCGAACAATCCGGCGACGCTCGTTGTGGTGCTAGTCGTAGCCGATTCTAGGCGCTACAATCCCGCCCCGAAAAAAGGCGGCCTGTCCGCCGTTCCTGGGCACTCATCCAAAAATAATCCCCCCCAGACCGAGCGTTAAATGGGCGCCTTGCCCCGCTGCGGCGGCATCGTTGCCTTTAGTGACGGCACTTCCCGTGTAAACGGGCCCACTATACAGAGGATAGTAATGAGTAAGATCGACAAGGTGGTGCTGGCGTATTCTGGTGGCCTCGACACTTCGGTGATCGTGCGTTGGCTACAGGATACCTATGGTTGTGAAGTCGTCACGTTTACCGCGGATATCGGTCAGGGAGAGGAGGTAGAGCCTGCGCGCGCCAAGGCGGAAGCGCTTGGCGTGAAGGAAATTTACATCGACGACCTGCGCGAAGAGTTCGTGCGGGACTTCGTGTTCCCCATGTTCCGCGCCAATACCATCTATGAAGGGGAGTACCTTCTGGGTACCTCCATTGCTCGCCCCCTGATTGCCAAGCGGCTGATAGAGATCGCCAACGAGACCGGCGCCGATGCCATCTCGCACGGCGCCACCGGCAAAGGCAACGACCAGGTGCGCTTTGAACTGGGCGCCTACGCGCTGAAGCCGGGCATCCAGGTGATTGCCCCGTGGCGCGAATGGGACCTGACTTCCCGCGAAAAGCTGATGCAATACTGCGAGCAGCACAAGATCCCGGTGGATTTCTCCAACAAGAAGAAAAAGTCGCCGTACTCCATGGATGCCAACCTGCTGCACATTTCCTATGAAGGCGGTGTGCTCGAGGAGCCCTGGGCAGAAGCGGAAGACGATATGTGGCGCTGGAGTGTCAGCCCTGAAGCGGCGCCGGACCAGCCTACCTATATTACTTTGCAGTTTGAGCAGGGCGATCCCGTCGCTATCGACGGCGAGCGCATGAGTCCGGCCACATTGCTGGAGAAGCTGAACAAGCTGGGTGGCGCCAATGGCATCGGGCGACTTGATATCGTGGAAAACCGTTACGTGGGCATGAAATCCCGCGGTTGCTACGAAACTCCCGGCGGCACCATTTTGATGAAGGCGCACCGCGCCATCGAATCCATCACCCTGGATCGTGAAGTAGCCCACCTCAAAGACGAGTTGATGCCGCGTTACGCCAAGCTGATTTACAACGGCTACTGGTGGTCTCCGGAGCGCCGGATGCTGCAGGCAGCCATTGACGAATCACAGGCGGTGGTGAACGGTGAGGTGCGGCTGAAGTTGTACAAAGGAAGTGTCGCAGCGGTTGGCCGCCGTTCGGAAGACAGTCTGTTTGATGAAAAAATAGCCACCTTCGAAGACGATGCTGGTGCCTACGACCAGAAAGACGCCGAAGGCTTCATCAAGTTGAACGCCCTTAGGCTGCGAATTGCCGCAGGTAAAGGCAGAGACTTGATCTAAATCAGCCAGAGGCGGCGATTACAGCGTTTAAATCGTCGCTTCTGTGCCCGCCCGGTCTACCGTGAAGGGTGTAGCCGCTATTTGGGTGGCGGTCCCCTCGCGTATGACGGAAATGAACCTCAAAAAGCAACGGAAGTTACACAATGACGACAACGGTGGCAGAGGCCGGCAAGTTGCCGGACTATGACTACAACATCGTGCGCCAGTTCACCATCATGTCGGTGGTCTGGGGCATTGTTGGGATGGCTGTCGGCGTATTGATCGCCGCACAGCTCGCATGGCCTTCGCTGAATGACCTTTGGCAGCCCTTCACGAACTTTGGGCGCCTGCGCCCACTGCACACCAATGCGGTGATCTTCGCGTTCGGTGGCAGCGTGCTGTTTGCGACTTCCTACTACGTGGTGCAGCGCACCTGTCAGACCCGCCTGTGGGGTGGTTGGCTAATTCCCTTTACCTTCTGGGGCTGGCAATTAGTCATTGTGGCCGCGGCGATCACACTGCCGATGGGTTACACCTCTGCAAAAGAATACGCGGAACTGGAGTGGCCGATCGATATCCTGATCGCGTTGATCTGGGTGGCTTACGGCCTGGTGTTCTTCGGCACCATCATGAAGCGCCGCACTTCCCATATTTATGTTGCCAACTGGTTCTTTGGTGCGTTCATCATCACCGTTGCCATGCTGCACATCGTCAATAGCCTGGCGATCCCGGTCAGTGCCCTGAAGTCATACTCTGCGTATGCCGGCACCACCGATGCAATGATCCAGTGGTGGTACGGCCACAATGCGGTTGGCTTCTTCCTGACGGCAGCCTTCCTCGGCATCATGTACTACTTCGTGCCCAAGCAGGCCGGCCGCCCGGTGTATTCCTACCAGCTGTCCATCGTGCACTTCTGGGCGCTGATCTCCATCTACGTTTGGGCCGGTGGTCACCACCTGCATTACTCTGCCCTGCCTGACTGGACCCAGAGCCTGGCGATGGTTATGTCGATCATCCTGCTGGCACCGTCCTGGGGTGGCATGATCAACGGCATCATGACCCTGTCCGGTGCCTGGCACAAACTGCGCACCGACCCCACCTTGCGTTTCCTGGTTGTGTCCCTGTCGTTCTATGGCATGTCCACGTTCGAAGGCCCGATGATGTCCATCAAGACAGTGAACGCGCTGTCGCACAATACCGACTGGACCGTTGGCCACGTGCACTCGGGCGCGCTGGGCTGGGTTGCCATGATCTCCATCGGTGCCCTGTACCACCTGGTGCCGGTTCTGTGGGGGCGCAAGGAAATGTACAGCGTGAAACTGATCAACGCGCATTTCTGGCTGGCGACCGTCGGTACCGTTCTCTACATCGCTGCGATGTGGGTCAATGGCATTACCCAGGGCCTGATGTGGCGCGCATTTAACGCGGACGGCACGCTGACGTACAGCTTTGTGGAGAGTGTGATTGCAAGCCAGCCCGGTTACATCGTGCGTTGGTTGGGTGGTGCCTGTTTCACATTTGGCATGGTACTGATGGCCTACAACGTGTTCCGTACCATCACTGACGAACCCAAAGAAGGCGACGTCCGTCACGACGAAAACCTGCCAGTGGCGAAGAGCGTTTAAGGGGACCTGATCGTGAAAAACCATGACATCGTAGAAAAAAATCTTGGCTGGATGATCTTTTTCGTCGTGATTGCCATTAGCTTCGGCGGCCTCGTTGAAATCGTTCCCCAGTTCTTCATCAAGGACAACAATGAGCCTATCGCCGGCCTGAAGCCGCTTGGCCCTATCGAGCTGGAAGGGCGCGATATTTACATCCGCGAAGGTTGCCATGTGTGCCACACGCAGATGATCCGCCCGCTGCGCGCGGAAGTTGAGCGCTACGGCCACTACTCCATGGCGCAGGAACATGTGTACGAACACCCGTTCCTGTGGGGCTCCAAGCGCACCGGTCCGGACCTGGCCCGGGTGGGTGAGCGCTACTCCGATGAGTGGCATCGTGCACACCTGTACGATCCGCGCACGGTGGTGCCGGAGTCCATCATGCCGGCTTACCCCTGGCTGTTTGACAACATCATCACCGGCAAGGATACCGCCGCGAAAATGCGCGCCTTGCGCACCGTGGGTGTTCCGTATACCGACGAGGATATCGCCAATGCGAGCAAGCCATTCGTGGGCGGGCGCGTGACGGAAATTGATGCGCTGGTGGCTTACCTTCAGCAGTTGGGCACTCTGGTGCAGCAGAAGCGCTAAGCGAGGTGCTCGGTGATGATCGATATTCTTCGGCAAATTGGTGTAGTTCTCGGCGCGCTCGCATTCCTCGGGGTCTGTTGGTGGGCCTTCTCGCCAAAGCGCAAAAAGCGCTTTGAAGAGGACGCCAAACTGCCGTTTGCCGATGAGCAGGAAAATCTAGACAGGACCGCTCGCGAGAGCGAAAGCACAGCCGGCAAAGAGGCTGACAAGAAACAGCAACAGGGGCAGGACAAATGAGTACATTTTGGAGTGTTTGGGTAATTGTGCTCACCCTCGCCAATCTCGCATTGGTCGTTTGGGTACTTTTCGCAAACCGCAAAGTGGCGGTGGATGACCAGCAGGATCCGGAAAACCGTACAACTGGCCACGTGTACGACGGCATCGAAGAGTATGACAACCCACTGCCGCGGTGGTGGTTCCTGATGTTTGTCATCACGCTGGTGTTCTCGGCGGCGTATCTGGTGATTTACCCGGGCATGGGTAACTTCAAGGGCATCGGTGGCTGGACTTCCGTAGGCGCGCTGAAGGCCGATCAGGCCAAGGCACAGGCGGAGTTCAAGGAGAGCTTCGGGCAGTACGCTGAAATGCCAATCGAGAAGATTGCGGAAAATCGCGACGCGCTCAAGATGGGTGCGCGTATCTTCGCGAACAACTGCTCGGTGTGTCACGGCGCGGATGGTGGCGGTAACTACGGTTTCCCCAACCTGACCGACAGTGACTGGCTGTACGGTGGCTCGCCTGAGCAGATTCTCAAGACGCTGCACGATGGTCGTCAGGGGCTGATGCCTCCTCAAGGCCCGCTGATCGGCGAGGATGGCGTTAAGGCCACTACCGAGTATGTGCTGGCAATGAGCGGTGGTGAGCACGATGCGGCTCTGGCTGCCAAGGGTAAGGAAGTCTTCGGCACCGTGTGCATGGCCTGTCACGGGGTGGACGGTAAAGGTAACCAGGCGCTGGGCGCGCCGAACCTAACCGACGATATCTGGCTCTACGGCGGCACCCGCGAAGAGATCCAGCACACCATTCGCGGTGGTCGTAGCAACAATATGCCTTCGCAAAAAGACAAGCTGCGTGAAGACAAGATTCGTCTGGTCGCTGCGTATGTCTACAGCCTGTCGCGTCAGGAAGACGTCCAGCAATAATCGTTGGCCTCAGGCCAGCGCGGCAAATTGCCGAAGTAAGTATTGGGTGGCGGCGTGATGCCGCCACCCAAACAAGCCGGGAAGGGCACCGCAGGGAAGAAGAACAAGCCTCATTGCATGTCACTGCAGTTTTCGACCCGATAATAATCTGGGGAAAGTGAGGTTTTGTGAGCGATAGAATTCCTACCCGAGAAGAGCAGGAAGGTGACGGTGAAGTCCGCTACCGGATGCTCTACGAATCTGACGACAAGGTCTATATTCGCCATATTCGCGGTGTTTACACCCGCATTCGAAAATATACCGGCCTTCCTTTACTGCTCGCCTTTTTCTTTATCCCCTGGCTGAATATTGATGGGCATCAGGCGGTGCACTTCGATTTGCCTGCGCGGCAGTTTCACATCTTCTGGACCACATTTGGTCCGCAGGACGGTATCCTGCTGGCCGGCCTGCTGATCATCTCTGCATTTGCCCTGTTCGCTATCACCACCTGGCTGGGGCGGGTCTGGTGTGGTTTTACCTGTCCGCAAACGGTCTGGACATTGATGTTCATCTGGGCCGAGCGGGTGTGTGAAGGTGACCGTGCCAAGCGAATGAAGCTGGATGCGGCACCCTGGAATACTGAGAAGGTCTTGCGCAAAAGTGGCACCCACGCCATCTGGTTGCTGATCTCCCTGGCGACCGCACTGGCGTTTGTCGGTTACTTTTACGGTATCCGCGACCTGGTGGTGGACCTTGCCACCTTTAATGCCCATCCCCAGGGTGTTTTCTGGGTCGCTTTCTTTACCTTTGCCACCTATATGAACGCCGGTTTTTTGCGTGAGCAGGTGTGTAAATACATGTGCCCGTATGCGCGCTTCCAGTCGGTAATGTACGACAAAGACACCCTAGCGGTGTACTACGATGCACGCCGCGGTGAGGCCCGTGGCCCACGCAAGAAAAACGTCGACTACAAAGCCCAGGGTATGGGCGACTGCATTGATTGTTACTGGTGTGTGCAGGTGTGTCCGGTGGATATCGATATCCGGGACGGCATGCAATACGAGTGCATCAACTGTGGCCTGTGCGTGGATGCGTGTAACAGCGTCATGGACAAGATGGCGTATCCCCGTGGGTTGATCCGGTTTACCTCGGAAGATGAGCTGGAAACCGGCAAAACCCAGTATGTGCGTCCGCGACTGATCGGTTATGGCCTGGTGCTGCTGCTGATGATCGGATTGTTTTCCTATCACGTCGCCACGCGCTCACCGGTGCAGGCGGAGGTGCAACGGGACCGTGGTGCGCGTATGTACCGCGTATCGCAGGGCCTGGTGCAGAATGTCTACACGGTCAAGATCAACAATATGGATCAGCGCCCGCACGAATTTATTGTTCGCGTACAGGGCAAGCCTGAGTACGACTACTCCCTGCGCATGCAACAAAATCCTGTGGTCAGCCCGGGCGAGTTATACTCCGTGCCCATCCGCGTGAGCGTGCCCAAATCGCAGCTCAAGGATACCAAGCACGATATCTTCATCGAGATTCAGGCCAAAGACGCACCGGAGCTCAAGGACCGCCACCGGACAATCTTTATCGGACCCAAATAGCGATAAGGTGCCGTATGGGACTCGGAGGGCGCGCCAGTGAGGTGCGCCCGCTGCGGTTCTGATTTCATTTGCCCGGTTAGAATTTTGGTTGATTAATTCAGTGACTCAAAAAGAAAATCCTCAAACGCCCGCGCCCTGGTATCGCGAACCCTGGTTCTGGATGGTCATGGCGCCGCTGGTACTGGTGGTGATCGTATCCTTTGTGTTGGTGTCGATTGCGGTACGTTACGGCGATGACACCGTGAGTGATACGTACTACAAAGACAGTCGCCTGTATCACTACTCCGCGGGACAGGACGAGCAGGCCAGGGCCATGGGCCTGGCGGGCGTGCTCCTGTTTTCCCCCCAGGACAGCACCGTGTCGCTGGACCTCAGAGGCAACCTGACGTACCCGGAAAAACTGCTGTTGACGCTCAGTCACCCGGTAGAGGCCGATTTGGACGAGCACGTGGTGCTGGAACAGATATCTGCGGGCCGTTACCGGGGCGAGGTCAAGGCGCCGATGCAACACCGTTGGTACCTGCAGGTCATTCCTGAACTCAATCCTGAGGAATTCCGCCGGGCCCAATGGCGCCTGAAAGGCGAAATCAATTTCAATCTCGGCAACGGAGTGCCCCTGAAGCCCGCAGAGCTGTGATTCGATGAGTGATTCGCTTGCCACCCGTGTCAATGCCCAACCTGCCAGCGCCGCTGCCGCGGCGGACAGTGCAAGCGATTGCTATCACTGCGGGCTACCGGTTGCGGACGGCAGCCATTACGCCGTCCGGATCGATGGCATCGACCGCCCCATGTGTTGCCCCGGCTGTGAAGCCGTTGCGGGCGCCATTGTGGCCGGTGGGCTGGATAACTTTTATCGCTTCCGCGAGCAGAGTAGCGAGCGACCGGAGGCGGCGCCGGCACAACGCTGGCAGGCCTACGATTTGCCGCAGGTGCAAAGTGAGTTCGTGCGGGATTTCACTGGTACTCTACCCGGAGTGGATGACCCGCAGTCTCTGCGGGTAGCGAGCCTGCTGGTGGGCGGTATTACCTGTGCTGCCTGCGTGTGGCTGATTGAAAAACAGCTGACCGCCATGACCGGGGTCGAGCGGGTTTCGGTCAATGCCAGTACTCACCGGGCGCAGATCGTCTTTGCCCCCGACCGGGTTGACGTCAGCGCGCTGTTTTCTGCGCTGGCGGCGATCGGTTATCGCCCGTCGCCGGCCACCGCGGCCAACAATGAGCGCATGCTGCAACAGGAGCGACGGGCTGCCATGCGCCGCCTGGGTGTTGCCGGCCTGGGCACCATGCAGGTGATGATGTTCGCGATCGCCCTGTATTTTGGCGGTAGCAAGGGCATTGACCTGCAGTTCGAGCAGTTCTTTCGCTGGGTTTCCCTGATCGTTGCCACGCCGGTGGTCTGCTACGCGGCCCTGCCATTTTTTGGCGCGGCCTGGCGCGCGTTGCGCAGCGGCCATCTGGTGATGGATGTGCCGGTCTCGCTGGCCATTGGCCTCGCCTACGGCGCCAGTGTTTACGCCACGGTATTCGATACCGGCGAGGTGTATTTCGAATCCGTTTCCATGTTTACTTTCTTCCTGCTGCTCGGGCGTTTCGTGGAAATGCGCGCGCGGCATCGTGCAGGGCTCGCCAGCGGCGGGCTTGCGCAGCTTCTGCCCCTGGCGGCCCTGCGCCAGAACGCCGAGGGTGAGGTGGAGTCGGTTCCGGTGGCAGCCCTGGCGGTCGGTGAGCGCATTCTGCTGCGGCCGGGGGATACGATTCCGGTAGACGGAGAAGTGGTCGAGGGTGCGAGTGGCGTCGATGAGTCGATTCTGACCGGAGAGTCGGCACTGCAGCAGAAGCGCGTTGGCAGCCCGGTGTTTGCCGGCAGTGTCAACGGCGACTCATCGCTTACCGTCGAGATCACCGCTGCCGGCAGCGGCACGCGCCTGTCGGCGATTGAAAAACTGGTTGAGCAGGCGCAACTCGACAAGCCGGCGCAGGCGGCACTGGCGGATCGCATCGCAGGGCGATTTATTGCCGCGGTGTTGATTATTGCGGTGGCGGCGTTCGTATTCTGGTGGCAGCAGGACCCCAGCCGGGCTTTCTGGGTGGCGCTCTCGGTGCTGGTGGTGACCTGCCCCTGTGCGCTGTCCCTGGCGACGCCGGCGGCACTCGCCGCAGCAACACTGCGCCTGCAGCAGCTGGGGTTGCTGGTGGCGCGCGGGCATGTGATGGAAACCCTGCCACAGGTGACGCGGGTGATTTTTGACAAGACCGGCACGCTGACCGAGGGTGCGCCGCAGTTGCGCAGTATTATGCTGCTGCGTGAAGGCGTTCACGAAGAGGCGGCCCGGGATATTGCCGCCGCGCTGGAGGCGCAGAATAACCATCCCCTCGCGCGCGCTTTCCGTCCCTGGTTTGGCAATCGCTCGGCCACCGGCTTGCAGGCGGTGACCGGTCGCGGTGTGTCGGGCGCTTGTGCGGGCACCGAGTATCGTCTCGGCGTACCTGAATTCGTTCTGGCCCTGACCGGCGCCGACCGCACCGCCGCAGCTCGCTACCCCGTGCCCTCGGAGCAGGGCCAATGGCTGCTGCTGGGGGACCAGCAGGGTCCGGTGGCCTGGCTGGGGCTTGGGGACGAAATGCGGCCCAGCGCGCCCGATACCGTGTCCATGCTGGGTGCACAGGGCGTGGCCACCGAATTACTCAGCGGCGATCAATCTGCCGAAGTGCCGCGTCTGGCGACCCTGTCTGGCATTGAGGAGTATCGCGCTGGTGCCACGCCGGAGGACAAACTGGCGCGCCTGAAGGCTTTACAGAAGCGCGATGAGCGCGTGCTGATGATCGGTGATGGCATCAACGACGTGCCGGTGCTGTCCGGCGCCGACGTGTCGGTGGCGATGATGTCGGCGGCAGATCTGGCGCAGTCCCGTGCCGACGCCATTTTACTCAAAGGCGATCTGAGAGCGTTGCCGCGGGCCTTTGCATTGGCGGGCAAGTGCCGCACAATTATTCGCCAGAATCTGGGCTGGGCCATTCTGTACAATGTACTGGCATTGCCCCTGGCGTTCATGGGGCTGATCCCCCCGTGGGCCGCTGCCATCGGCATGTCCCTGAGCTCCCTGATTGTGGTGGCCAACGCGTTGCGTTTGTCCCGCTGGCAGCCGGCCCGGTGAGGCGGCCGCTAACCGAACCCTATCCCGAGGTGTAAGTGGACAGTATCTTCCTGTTAGTCCCCATCGTTATTTTTTTTGTCGCCTGCGCGGTGAAGCTGTTCTTCTGGGCGGTCAACAACGGCCAGTACGACGATCTGGAAACCGAGGGGCGCCGCATCCTGTTTGAAGACGACAAACCCCGCCAGCCCAACGACCAAGAGCGCGCTGAAGGCGCCCGGCATGGCGGCAGTGACCAGGGCGAGGGCCGCTGATGTTCGACTGGGGTGTACTGGGGGCGGCGCTCGCAATCGGTTTTCTCGGCAGCAGCCACTGTATCGGCATGTGCGGCGGAATTTCCGGTGCCCTGGGGCTGGCTGTTCCCGGGCAAAAAGCGGCTTGGCCACGGTTGATCGGCTACTCCACAGGCCGTGTGGCCAGTTATTCCCTGATGGGCTTGCTGGTCGGGATGCTGGGGGCTTACGTGGCCGCGGATATCGCTAGTGGCCTGGCGCCACTGCGTATTGTGGCGGGTCTCATGCTGATTGCCATGGCCCTGTATCTTGCCGACTGGTGGCGAGGGCTGGTGTGGCTCGAGCGGGGTGGCGCCTGGTTGTGGCGGGGCCTGCAGCCACTGTCGCGCCGTTTACTGCCGGTGAATTCTACCCCGCAGGCTATTGCCTTGGGCGCACTTTGGGGGTGGCTGCCCTGTGGCCTGGTGTACAGCGCGCTGGCGTTTGCGCTGGCTCAGGGGAGTGGTGAGCAGGCGGCACTCACCATGCTCGCGTTCGGTCTCGGCACCGTGCCCGCGGTGCTGGCGACCGGTGCCGCGGCCGCCCGACTGCGTACTCTGGTGCAAAAGCCCGGAGTGCGCCTTGGCATGGCGCTGCTGGTCTTCTCGTTTGGCGCCTGGACACTGTGGGGCGCGGTCGGTCACGGGGGGCACGGCGCTCACGGGGAGCACGGTTCTCACGATACGCACAGTTCTCACGATACGCACAGTTCTCACGGCGCCCACTCCGGCGGCCATTCCCGCCACGGCCTGCAGGCTCCGGATTCCGGCAATGTCCCGGATGACGCAGGCGGGCACCATCATCACCACTCTCATATGCAGCAAGCAGGCGTCGAAGAGGCCACCCTGGAGAATGAGGTGGTCCCCGCTGATTCGGCCAGCGAGGAATCTCGCGTCAGCACAAACGACTGAATCCCATCTGTCGCAGGCCGTTGCGGCCGCGCCATGACAGGGGCGTGTGGATGGGGGTAAACTGGTGGAATTCTGACCTTTGGTCTGGCCACTTTGCACCGGTGGCGGCGGGGGTTGGTGTTGCTGTGCGCATGGCCGAATCGTGGCCGTGAAGTCGTGTAGTTCCTGTTGGGTCCAGTATGAAAAAAATAAAAAACAAGTCTGTTGGGGTTGGTAGCTCCGGTCAAAAAAAATACCGTGCCCATCGCCAGAAAACGTCGGGGGGCGCAGCCGGGCAAAACGCAGCCCACGGTATTGCCGGTGACGGGAGCCAATGCCCCGAGGCACCCACCCGCGTGTGGATCAATCTTATCGCGCTGGCCATTTCCCTGGCAGCGGTGGTTTGGTTGCGCGAGTACGGCCAGGACTTCGCGGTAAGAACCCAGTCCCTGGTGGTGGTGGCTGTAGCGTTGGCGCTACCCATCATTGTGCTGGAGTGGCTGTTCCTCAAACCCTACCGCAACCCTTCTGCCGGCCTCGACTTCCGCCGTGCCAATTACAGTCTCGGGCGCACCGCACTGAAACTCCTAGGCTTTTATTTAAGTGTGGGCTCGGTGGCCTTCGTCTACTGGCTGTTCCCCGAGTATCACGGCTCCTTTTACGACAATTACTTCACCGTGGTGAAGGCCGTTCTGCCCTGGTGGATGCTGCTGGCGGCGCCTTACTTCTACCTGATCGACGGCGCCATGCAGTCGCCTAAAGACAGCTACTGGCAGCTGGGTAGCTGGATAATGGGTAACCGCAAGGGGGTGTCGGGCAAAGCCATCGGCCAGCTGTATCTGGGCTGGTTAGTAAAGCTTTTCTTTCTGCCGCTGATGTTTGTCTACCTGGGCAACAACCTGAATACGCTGCTGAATTTTGATTTTGCGCGCTTGTTTGGCAGCTTCAAGGCGGTGTTCGATTTCACGTTCAACTTCCTGTTTTACATCGACTTGCTGTTTGTCACCGTGGGTTACGTGTGCACCCTGCGGCTATTTGACTCCCACATTCGCACCGCGGAACCGAGCTTTCTCGGTTGGGGTGTGGCACTGATTGGCTACCAGCCGTTCTGGAGCCTATTTTCCGGTACCTATTTGAAGTACGACGATGCGCCCGCCTGGGGTTACTGGTTCTGGGATACGCCGATGATGTACGGCATCTGGGGCACGGGCATCCTGCTGCTGATTGCGATTTATGTGTGGGCCAGTATTCCTTTTGGCATTCGATTTTCGAATCTTACCCACCGGGGCATCCTCACCAATGGCCCCTACCGTTTTACCAAGCACCCGGCGTACGTGAGTAAAAACCTCTCCTGGTGGATGATCTCAATGCCGTTTATGGTCAGCGCCAGCGGCCCCGAGGCATTGCGACAGTCGCTGCTGTTATTGTTGGTGAATTTTATTTATTTCATGCGTGCACGCACGGAGGAGCGGCATCTCTCCTGGGATCCCACTTACGTTGCCTATGCCCGTTATATCGAGCAGCGTGGCATGTTCGCCGTTCTCGGCCGGTGGTTCCCGCTGTTGCGCTTCGGCAACGGCAGGTTGTTCTATCGCGGTAAGGATGCGCCGGCGGCGGAGCCGCTGGTAAGTGGTGATCTTTCTCCGGCCAAGCCGGCCTGATAGGGGGAGCCTGCGGTGCTTTTAAATGGCAATCTGAAGGCGGCCGCCAGCCGGCTGCCTCCCCAGCTACTGCGGATAAATCGGCGTTGGCTTTTGTATGCCGGCCTGTACCTGCTGATCGCGCTGGGTTGCTGGCTGCGTATTGAGCACGTATTTACCTATAACCCCATCGACCATATCTGGAGCGATCCGCAGCGGCACTGGGAGCAGGGCACTGAAACCCTGCGCACCGACCCAATGACCCTCACCGATCCGGTGATGTATCAGTTGTATATCGGCATCCTCGCCAAACTGACGCTGAAAGAGCCGCTGCTGATTGCGCTGTACACTGCGCTGCTCGCCTGCCTGACCCCCTGGATCTGGTATCGCTTTGCCCGCGAGCTTTTACCCTCGCGCCTGCAGGCCACGGCCATTTGGGCGGGCATATCACTACTGCCGTCCTGGATTGCCATCTATGGCTATTTCATGCAGGAAACCCTATTGCTGCCGTTACTCGGTGCCGCCCTGTACGCCAGCTGGCGATGTCGGCGCAAACAGTCGGTGGCCAGTTTTCTTCTGATGGTGGTTCTCTGGGTGGCCGCGGGATTGACCCGTGGGATTGCCATTCCTTTTGCCGCCGTGGTCACCACCTGGTTGTGGCTGGTACAGCCACAGAAAATCGCCAAGGCGGGCTATAGCCTGATGCTGCTGGGGTTGATCATGGGGCCACTGGCGTATCGCAGTTATTCCGCCATGCACCTGATTGCCCCCCACGGTGTGGGCAACCTGAATGCGCTGTACACCCGCTCGGGCAAGCGGGATATTCATATCAGTTACGATCGCGAAGGGGCGCGCTGGACTTACTGGTTTGCCTCCCCGGCCATGGGGGCCAAGCCATTGGCACCGCTCAGTGACTGGACCTCGAGCCGGGAGGGCAAGGTCTACGCGCATATTGATATCACCAAAGGCAGTGAAGACTGGCGCGCGGCCATGGCTCGCTACCCGATGACCGCCGAGCGCTATCTGACGCTCGCCGGTGAAAACCTGGTGTATCTGTTTTTTGGGTCCTCCTGGCCGGATAACAATCGTGCGCGCTGGTTGGAAGCGGTGAATCATCACAGCCGATGGATCTGGGCGCCGGCCACACTGTTCTTACTTCTGGGTACGTTGATTTTGTGGCGGCGGCTCGGCAATAGCCGCCTTCTCAGCGTACTGATTTTTACCTGGGTGCTGGTGCAAGGATTGTTGCCGATTTCGGTCAACGAGGGGCGCTACCGTAAACCGGCGGAAGGGCTGCTGCTGGTGCAGGCCTTTGTATTGGCCGGAGCGCTGCGCCGCAGACGGGCGTATGAGGATAAGGAATCTGGCGAACGCATGGCGGTCGAAACCGCGGATGCCCGGGGCGAGGGGCCTCCGCCAGTGCAGCCGATAGAAGCACCAAAATTACCGGAATCACCAGAATCACCGGCGCAAGACCATGTCCCAGCCTGAGCCACTAGCGGACGTTCACAGTTCCGAAAAAGATTCCTTCTGGTTGCGGCCCCTGCTGCGTCTTGCCCGCCGGGTTGGCAGCTTTATGCTGGTGGGCGGTGTGGCGACCGGAGTGCAGTATTTACTGCTGGTTGTGCTGATCGAATGGATGGGGGTTTTCGCCGTTGTCGCATCCGCCACTGCCTACGGTGTTGCGGCGGTGGTCAGTTATTTGCTGAATTTTTACATGACCTTTCAGGGCCGGGCCGGGCACCGGCAGGCATTGCCCCGCTTTATGGTGGTGGTGGCCGTGGGTCTGGGGGTGAACACTCTGAGTTTCACCCTGTTACTGATATTTTTCCCTTATCTGGTGGCGCAGCTGGGGGCGACCCTGGTGACTTTGGTTAGCAACTACCTGCTGCACCAGCGCTGGATTTACCACTCGCGCGTTTAATCGTTTACTCGGACACCAGTCGTAAGGACAGGTCGATGGCCCGCAGGTGCTTGGTCAGGCTGCCGGATGAAATGTAATCCACTTCCAGGTCAGCCAGCTGCTTTAGTCGCGCTTCGTTCACGCTACCGGAGATCTCGATTTTCGCGCGTCCTTTCGCCAGCAGCAGAGCCTCGGTGGTCATTTCATCGGTAAATTCGTCGAGCATGATAACGTCGGCGCCGGCATCCAGTGCCTGGCGTAATTCATCGAGGCTTTCCACTTCCACTTCTACCAGCGCGCCAGGTTTGATCTGGTGCGCCTGGCGCACGGCATTGGCAATACCACCGGCAGCAGCGATATGGTTTTCCTTGATCAGGAAGGCGTCGTAGAGGCCGATGCGATGATTGCTGCAGCCCCCGCAGAGTACGGCGTATTTTTGCGCAGTGCGCAGACCCGGGATGGTCTTTCGGGTATCCAGTATCTTGATGTCGGAGCCTTTGGTGAGCGCCGCATAGGCGGCCGCGGTGGTCGCGGTGCCGGATAATGTCTGCACAAAATTCAGGGCACAGCGCTCACCGGTGAGGATGCTTCGCGCATTGCCGGCCAGCTCAAACAGGGCGCTGTCGGCGGCCACGCGCTCTCCGTCTGCCACATGCCAGATGACCTGCAGCGTGGGGTCCAGTTGGCGAAATACTTCTTCCACCCAGGCCTGGCCGCAGAATACGCAGTCTTCGCGGGTGATGACCCGGGCGCGGGCCTCGCGGTCTTCGGGAATCAGTTGCGCGGTGATGTCGCCATCGCCGATATCTTCGGCCAGTGCATCGCGTACGGCGCGCTGTATATCTTGCTGCAGGTTCGGGATGTTCGCAGTGGCTGGTGTCATGGGGAGTCCTCAACTGTGGCGGAGCGCATACTAGCAAAATGTAGCCTGCTGTCAGCAGCTCGTTGCCACAGGCGCGCCTCGCCGGTTGTCGGCGGACTGTTGGCGCCTGTGACGACGGTCTCAAATCCAGGTCTGTCACCGGCGATACTATTGTGCTAATGGCGCGCCAGTCCGTAGAATCTACCGTCGACCTAAATCGGCTGGTCGATGGTGAGCGCTTCGAATGAAACTGTGCGGCGCCCCATCCTATGCAAACAGATAACAAATAATCAGGTTCGCAGGTGGCTTCCCAGGGCCCTCTGTGGTTGCATCACCCGGTATCCTCCTCTCCCATACAAGAGGCGGCGCCGGCCAAGGCTATGTGGCAATGAAAGACTCTAACAACGTGGTATCCATGCAAGGTGCGCTCAAGGAGCAGCATAGAGCGGCAAAAGGCACGCTCAGCCTGCCGCCACCGGTTACCGCTGTGAGGGACAGGGCTCAGGTGTTGCTTGCGGAGCAGGCCAAGCTGGTATTTGCCAAGGTGGACGATTCATTGTTCGCCATGGCGGAAAAGGCCCACGGCCAGGATGAGCAGGACGGACTGTTTCAGGCGCTGCGGTTGCTGCGGGTTGAGCGCCGCAAAGTGGTCGAGCGCTTCTCATCGCATCTGGCGGACGCATTTCTTGTGCGCGACGTGCCGGCGGACGAGCGCGATGACCCATATTCCGCCGACAATCTTTCATTGGTGCATAATGACGACCTGGAGCAGCTGGTCGCCGTCGACACCATGGTGGCCAATGCGAAACGGGATTTTTCAGAGCCACTGACCGAAATCTCGCTGCGCCTGAATACCCTCCTTTCGGTAAAGATCTACGACAAGAACAATCCCCTCGGCCCGGATGCCATCTGCGACGCTTTCGTAGAGGCCTGTCGGCCCCTTGACCTGCACATCCGTGCGCGCCTGACCCTGCTCAAGAAGTTTGAGCAGCTGGTTATGGCAAACCTCGGCAAGTTGTATGAGCAGTGTAACGACCTGTTTGTGGAGCACGGGGTACTCCCGTCGCTAAAGCAGCAGCGTCGCGCCGCGCGTCAGCAACGCCCAAGCCCTGGTGCTCAGGGCGTCCGCGGCGGACAAGCGACCGCGGGTGCGGCTGCACAGGAGCGCGCCGGTTCCATGTCGACCGGTGGGCACGGTGGCGGGCACGGCTTACTGCCGCTCGGCGCAGGTGTTGCGCCCATGCCGCCGCAGGATTTGCTGTCTCACCTGGGGGCGTTGCAGAGTCACCTGCCGGAGAATTACGACGGCGAAGAAATCCAGTTGCTGAACATCAATAGCCTGCTGCAGCAGCGCTTGGTAGAGGGGCGTCAATCTGCCTCTTTGGCCAAGATGGACAGCGACATCATCAAGCTGGTTGAGATGCTGTTCTCGTTCATTCTCGAGGATCGCAATCTCGCCGAGCCGATCAAGTCCCAGCTGGGTCGGTTGCAGCTGCCGCTTCTCAAGGTGGCCATCGCTGACAAGTCATTTTTCAGTAAAGGCGGGCACCCGGCGCGCAAGCTGCTGAACGAGCTGGCCGATGCCGCGACCGGCTGGCAGGCCAAAGAGGGCTATGCAGCGGATCCTCTGTTCAAGCAGATCAGTGAAGTTGTCGCGAAGGTCCTGGCCGAGTTCGATCAGGACATTCATATATTTTCGACGCTGCTGGAATCATTCCGCGCGTTTATCCTGCGCGAGCGCAAGCGCGCGGAGAAGCTGGAGCGCCGGATCGTCGATGAGGCGGATGGCAAAGCGAAAACCCAGGCCGCGCGCGCGCGGGTGGCCGCGGTGATGGATGC
Source organism: Microbulbifer sp. Q7 (assembly GCF_001639145.1). Classification (NCBI taxonomy): domain Bacteria; kingdom Pseudomonadati; phylum Pseudomonadota; class Gammaproteobacteria; order Cellvibrionales; family Microbulbiferaceae; genus Microbulbifer; species Microbulbifer sp. Q7. The sequence goes on from NZ_LROY01000002.1 coordinate 372,432, forward strand.
GCTGACCGCTGAGCGAGACTTGCCCCCGGTGGTTTCTGAGTGGCTCGAAAAAGTCTGGTCAAACATGCTGTTCCTCACGTGCATCAAGGAAGGGACCGAGAGCGAGAGCTGGAACCGCGATGTGCGCACCGCCCGAGACCTGGTGTGGAGTGTGCACGCGCCCATGCCGGATAGCCGTAAGCAGCTGCTGGGATTGCTGCCGGCGCTGCAGGAGCGGTTGCGGGCCGGCGTAGAAGCGGTTTCCCTCAGTGCCTTTGATGCCCGTCGCATGTTTGCCGGGCTGAAAGACGTGTATCGCGAGCGCTTTGCGCTGGCCCAGCGGCTAGCTGAAGAGCGCACCCGCAAGGCGCGCGAAGCGGTGCGCGACGAGGTCAGTGAGCAAGTGCGCAGCCAGGCAGCACAAGAAACGCCCGCTCCTGCAGCGGACGTAAAGGCCGATAGCGCCCAGCCGGCTGAAGCGGTGGTCGAGCTGCCGCAAATGGAAGAGCTGGAACAGGTGGTGGCGCAGGCTGAGGTGGCCCCCGCAGTGGCGGATGAGGTCGAGGCGCTACCGGAAAGCGATTCCCACTGGCAGCAGACCTTCCGCCTGGCCCAGGGCAGCTGGTTCGAGCTCAAGCGCGGGGATGAAGAGCAGTTCCGCTGTCGTCTGGCGGCCGTTATCAAGGATATCGACCAGTTTATCTTCGTTAACCGCAACGGGGCGAAAGTGGCAGAGTTCACTCGTGTCGAGCTGGCACATGCATTGCGCAACGCACAGCTGATGCCATTGGATGACGGAATGCTGTTTGAGCGTGCCCTGCAGTCGGTGATTGGCACCGTACGCAAGTCGCGTGGTGAAATGAGTTGATGCGCAGCCCGCTTGCCGGTGTTGCGCTCTCTGTTCACCTGCCTGTTCATCCCTCCGCTCAGCTCCCCGCGCGCCTCCCCCTTGGCTGCCTTTCCGGCAGCCATCTGCCTGACAGATAAATCATCTTTTTGCTGGTAAGCATTGCCCGCCATTCTGCGGCACATGCGCTTACATTCACTACTTATCCTGACTTACATGACTTGTGGGCAATTTTCGCCCGTATTTGGCGAAATTGGCCCTATTTGGCACTTGCGTGTCGTATTTGTTTGCTGGATATTGAGTACTAGTTCTAATTTTCAAAGGTATGCACGTTAGGGTATAGCGTCTTGTGCCTTTGTGTAATTGCTGGTTGAGCGGCGCCCCGCAGTCCAAATCCTGTGCGCAGCGAAGACCTGTGAATATGCCGGTTTGCTTCTGTGATTCCCCGTTGAGGATGTTTGCGGGTCAGAAGTGAATAATTCCGTAGCGAGTACTCTCTGAGTCGATGCCAGGAGGGCAAAGAGCAGTGAACAAGGACGATATGAATTCGAACATAAACGATCTTTTTGTTATCAATGGTGGTGCTTCAAGTGGGGGGCGGCGAGGGGATACTTCTCGCTCGGGAGCGCACCCTGGCGCCTCAAGGCAGTTATCCAAAACCGTGAATCTGATCAATCAAAAAGCCATCCAGTGGTTACAGGGGCGCGCGGAAGAAGTCTTTGCCCAGGTAGACGATTCTCTGTTCACCATGGCAGAGAAGGCGCATCAGCAGGATGAGCAGGACCGCCTGTTTCACGCCATTCGTGCGTTGCGTGTGGAACTCAGCGATGTTGTGGATGGTTTTTGCGATGGCGTCGAAGAGCGCTTTCGCAATCCGCGCAACGACCACCCGGATGAAGAAGGGGGCGGAAGCCGCGCCTCCCTGAGCAGCCTGACTCTGGTGAATGATGAAGACCTGGAGCAGCAGGTTGCCATTCGCACCATGATTTCCAATGTCAAACGCGATCATGCGGAGTCGATTGCTGCGCTGTCCTTGCGTTTGGATACCCTGCTCCCCTGTAAGGTCTATGACGAGAACCTGCCGCTGGGGCCGGCCGCCATCTGTGCTGCTTTTGCCGAGGTTCTCGACGATGTCGATATCGCGCTGCGGGCGCGCATGACCGTATTCAAAAAATTTGAGCTGCACCTGATTAACCGGTTAGGTGAGCTGTATGACAGTTGTAATGGGTTGTTGATCGAGCAGGGCGTGCTGCCCACCATCGAGGATCCTCTGCGTCACCGCAACCGCCCGGGTCGGCCGTCACAGCCGGCGGGGCAGGGCGCGCAAGGCCAAGCGCAGCCGGCTCAGATGCCTGCGGAAGGCCAAATGTCTGGCGCTTTCCCTACCGGGAACCCGGGGACACCGGGGCATGCCGGTGGCGGCTTCGCGATGCCGGCAGGCATGGGGTATAGCGCAGGTTCTGGTACCGGCGGAAGCATGGTTTCCAATGGCGGTTACGGCCTGATGCCCGCGGGCTCAGGTGCTGCGCCCATGCCGACGCCCACCCTGGTGCAGCAACTTGGGCAGTTCCAGATGTCCCTGCCGGCCCAGTCGGTGCCCGCAGGTCAGCTGATCAACGTGACCGAGCTGTTGCAGGAGCATTTGAAAGCCAGCAATCAGAGCGCCTCCCTGCACGAGCTGGACAGCGAGGTTATCCGGCTGGTGGATATGCTGTTTTCCTTCATGCTGGAAGACCGCAACCTGGCGGAACCCATCAAGGCGCAGTTGATTCGCTTGCAGTTGCCCATGCTCAAGCTGGCGGTCGCGGACAAGGCCTTTTTCAGTAAAGGCGGGCATCCCGCACGGCGGTTGCTGAATGAAATGGCGGATGCCGCCATTGGTTGGCAACCGGGTGAAAACTATCTGAATGACCCCCTGTACCGCGAGGTCTGCACCATCGTCGATGGCGTGCTCGCAGAGTACGATGAAGACGAGCAGGTGTTCGTTCGCCTGCTGGAAACGTTCCGCGAGTTCTCGGTGCGCGAGCGCAAGCGTGCGGCGGTAATGGAACGCCGTACCATCGACGAGGCGCAGGGTGCGGCGCGTGTGGAAGCTTCCAAGGCCCGTGTGGCGGCGGTATTCGACGCGCTGACGGCCGATCGTAAACTGCCGAAAATCGTGCACGAGTGGCTCAGCCGTGTGTGGAGCAGCGTTTTGTTTCGCACCTGCCTGAAAGAGGGCACATCCAGTGGCTTGTGGCGTCAGCATGTACTCACTGCGCGCGACCTGATCTGGAGTGTGGTGGCGCCAATGCCGGAAAGCAGCGTCAAGCTGCGTCGCCTGCTACCCAATCTCAAGCAGCGTCTGCAGCAAGGTGCGCAGTCCCTGTCTCTGAGTGCCGGTGACCAGCAGCGGCTGTTGGGTGGGCTGGAGGCACTGTATCAGGAGCGCCAGAAACTGGGTGAGCGGGTGGAATCCGAGCGGGAACGCAGAACCCGTGAGCGTCTGGTGCAGGAGCTGCGGCGTGAGGCGGATAGCGTGGTGCCTATTCCGGTCGCCGAAACGGTGGCAGCGGACATTGTGGAGGAAGATGTATCTCCGGAACTGGATGAAGCGCGCGAGTTGCCACCGGGAGTGAAGGCGCTGCCTGCGGTCGAAGAGATTCAGCAGGTGGTCAGCAAAGCCATCGCAGGCGGACCGAAAGGTAAGGACGCCAATGTATCCCCGAAACAGGATGACCACTGGCAGCAGACCTATCACTTGAAAGACAGCTGGTTCCTGTTGCGTCATCCGGAGAAGTTGCCGATGCGCTGTCGTTTGGCGGCGATTATCAGCGATCTCGATCAGTTTATGTTCGTCAATCGGCAGGGCGCCAAGGTGGGGGTCTATTCCCGCGCCGAGCTTGCGCAGGCGTTGCGTGACGAAGAACTTATGCCACTGGAGCAGGGCCCTCTGTTTGAGCGCGCGCTTCAATATGTGGTGGGTAACTGCGGAGAGAGTAAAATCGCCATTACGGTGTAAGCCTGCCGGGCTCCAGCGTAATGTAATCACCAGCCGGGGCTAGCCCCGGCTTTGTTTTATCTGCCGGGTGGGCGACTGGTGCTCAAAAACTCCACAGCTGGTTCGCTGTGGCTTGGGAAGGCGCTGGTGGCGACTTGTTCTGGCAGTTATGTCCTCGCTTCCATAGAATATCTCTCTGCTCAATTTCAGCGGAGTCGCATTTGTGAAATATCAGGTTCAGTCAGGATGGCTGTCCGGCGTGCGCCGGGTACCCAGCCCACACTGCAACAGTCGCCCGGACGATGCGGAAGTGGACCTGCTGGTGATTCACAGTATCAGCCTTCCGCCGGGCCAATACGGTGGCTCCTACATTGATGAGTTCTTTCTTGGCCATCTGGATATCGATGCCCATCCCTACTTTTCCGAAATCGGCACCCTGCAGGTGTCTGCCCACTTTTTGATCGATCGCAACGGTCGGGTTACGCAGTATGTACCGCTCACCGAGCGCGCTTGGCATGCGGGCCAGTCCACATTCTGTGGACGGGAAAACTGCAATGATTTCTCCATCGGCATCGAACTGGAGGGACTGGATACGGACACCTTCACGCCTGCACAGTATCAGTCCCTGGCCGAGGTGACGCAGGCGATCATGGCGGCTTACCCGGCGATTGACCGCTCGCGCATCACCGGGCACTCGGATATCGCTCCCGGCAGAAAGCTGGACCCGGGCCCCGGATTTGACTGGGATCTGTACTTCAGGCGATTGCAGCAGGTTCAGGGAGATGACCCCGCGGGCTAACCGCCGTTGTGTGGCAGGGCGGTGTGCGCACCGTTTGCCGGTATAAAAATCGAATAACTGACGAGGGGGCGCTATGGCGCTGTTGATTGTGCTGTTGGCATTGGGTCTGGTGCAGATCTGGGGTTCAGGTGGCCCGCTGCAGCGGGACGGATGGTTTTCTCACTGGGCCAACTTTATTTATGGCCGCGGTGTAGTGCAGGGCAAGTCTGGCATTGGTTTTGGCCTGCTGGTACTGCTCCCGGTGCTGGGTACCGCCATTGTGCTCGCTTTTGCCGAGGCCATGCTGGGGTGGCTGGGGGTTCTGCTGGTCAGTGTCCCGGTATTGCTCTATAGCTTTGGGCGCGGCAACTTTAACGAGGCGCTGGCGGGGTATTTGCGGGCCTGGTACCAAGGCGATCTTGATGAGGCCAAAAAGGCCGCCGAGCCGTTGATGGAACCCGCGGAAATAGTGCGTGCGCAGAGTATTTCCAGCGCACAGGAACTGCACGGTATGGTGTTCAGGGCCGCCGCCTACCGCGCGTTTGAGCGATTGTTTGCGGTGCTCTTCTGGTTTCTGTTGCTGGGGATTCCTGGCGCAATGCTCTACCGGCTTAGCCACCTGGCGCACACAGAACTCAGCAAGGCCTCCCTGTCCGAGGAGGGCGGCGCCCTGGCCGCCGGTACTGCTGACCAGGGGCTCGCTGCCCGCTGGCTGTGGTTGATCGAGTGGATGCCGGTGCGTGCGATCGGCTTCAGCCTCGCCATCGTGGGGAATTTTGCCGGCTGTTACCGGGCGTGGCGTGACCACCTGACTTGCAAGCACAGCTCCACGGAAGAGGTGCTGGAGCACTACCTCGAAGGCGCGCTTGGTGGCATCGATAGCAGTGAGTGCAGCGCCGGTGCCGCCGTGAGTGAGGGGCAGCGTCTGTGTGGTGCCGAAATTGAAGGTATGCAGGCATTGCTGTCCCGCGCACTGCTCATGTGGGTGACGCTGATGGCGTTGTACGGGTTATTCGCCAGCTAATTGACCGCAGGAGTGCCCGAATCGGTATGCCGGATGAATTCTTCGTGTGACGGGTCCATGTAGAGACCGGTTGAATGACTTGCTGGAGATTGTGTGACAGACGGCGGTAATAAGCGGGGCTCGGGCGCTTCCGGCCAGAATCGTGTGGACCTGCCGGTGGCGGCGGATGTGTTTGCTGCCGCCGAGCGTATTGCCGGCCAGATTCACCGCACACCACTGATGACGTCTGCCAGCCTCAATACGTTGCTGGGGGCCGACCTCTACTTCAAGTGTGAGCATTTGCAGAAAGTCGGTGCATTCAAGGCCCGTGGCGCGAGTAATGCGGTATTACAGGTGCCGGATGGCACAGAAATTGTGGCCACGCATTCCTCCGGCAACCACGGTGCCGCACTGGCGTGGGCGGCAGCGCAGCAGGGGCTTCGTTGCAAAGTGGTGATGCCGGAAAATGCGCCCGGGGTTAAAAAGTCGGCGGTTGCCGCCTATGGTGCCGAAATCATTTTCTGCGAACCGACACTGCAGGCGCGGGAGGCCACGCTGCAGGCCGTAGTGCAGTCTTCCGGTGCACACGTGATCCCCCCGTTTGATGACGCGCGCATTATCGCCGGCCAGGGCACCGTGGCGCAGGAGATCGTAGGGCAGTGCCGGGAGCTGGGGTTTGCGCCAGACTTGATTGTGGCGCCGGTCGGCGGTGGTGGGTTACTCGCAGGCATCGGTCTTGCCGTGTCTGCTTTGGCACCGGACATTAAAGTCTTGGGGGCAGAGCCCGCGGGCGCCGACGACGCGCAGCGCTCGTTTCGCAGCGGTGTGCGGGTCACCGAGCAGCAGCCACAGACCATGGCCGATGGCCTGCGCACGACACTGGGCGAACGGAATTTCGTGCTGATACGCCGCTGTGTGCAGGATGTGGTTACCGTTTCGGAAGCCGCCATCGCTGAAGCGCTCGAGTTGTTGTGGCGCCGGACGAAACAGTTTGTGGAGCCGTCCGCGGCGGTGGGGCTGGCTGCGGTGATGGCGCACCCGGCGCGCTTTCGCAACAAGCGCGCCGTGATCGTACTGACCGGCGGTAATATGGATATCGCAGCGGCCGCCAGTCTGGTGGCAGGCCGCTCCTGACCCGGCCACTGCGGGTTGAAATTGGGTAGCAAGCGCGCATTGCCATCGCGTTGATACAGGTTTCGAGGACGCCATGAACAACGACACCAGTCACAGCAAATCTCTGGCGGGAGACCCGGGTGGCTCGGGACGGCCTGCTACACTGTTGGCAATTCTGCGGTTGTCGCGGTTATCGGTCATGACCCTGGTGATGACAGCGCTGATGACCTCGATGCTGTGGGCGCCCAGTGCCAGTGCAGAGCAAAAAGAAGGGGCTTTTCGGTTGGCCTCTAGCACCCTGCAAGCAGGGGGGCGAATGCCGAAGGCGCAGCTTTACTATGGCTTTGGTTGCAGTGGCGAGAATATCTCTCCAGAGCTGCATTGGCAGGGCGCTCCGCAAGGTACCCGTAGTTTTGCAGTGGTCATGCATGACCCGGATGCCCCGACCGGCAGTGGCTGGTGGCACTGGGTGGTATTCAATATTCCCGCGGACGTGACGGCACTGCCCGAGGGCGCGGGGGATCCCAAGTCCGGGCTGATCCCGGAGGCGATTCAAAGTCGCACGGATTTTGGTAGTCCCGGCTATGGCGGCGCCTGCCCGCCGGAGGGGCACGGCGACCACCGTTACCAGTTCCGGGTCTATGCGCTCAAAGTAGAGCAGTTGGCACTGGACGAAAACACGTCGGCAGCGATGGTGGCCTATCAGATCAATGCCAATAAACTGGCCGAGGCGCAACTGGAAGTGACGTTCGGACGTTGACGCCGGCATACGCCGGTGTACCGCCATTCGCGGCACACAACGACCGGCAAGCCAATAAAAGAAAGGAAGCAAAGCCTGCCCATGCAAAATCAAACGATGACCTGGGGAGAAGCGCTCAAGGTTTATACTCGGCCAAAAGTTCTGGCGATGTTTTTTTTCGGGATATCCGCCGGCCTGCCACTGCTGCTGGTTTTTTCCACCCTTACTGCCTGGTTGCGGGATTACGGTATCAGCCGCACCACTATCGGGTTCACCGCCTGGATAGGTATTACCTTCTCGATCAAGTTCATCTGGGCGCCCATCATCGACTCTCTGCGTATACCGGTGCTCACCGGTGTCATGGGTAAACGACGCAGCTGGATACTGGTGTCGCAGATCGGCGTGGCCTGTGGCCTGTTTGCCATGAGCCAGCTCAATCCGCAGCTGGCGCTTCCCGCCGTGTTCGGTTTCGGCATTCTGGTGGCATTTTGCTCTGCTTCCCAGGATGTCGTCATTGATGCCTATCGCATCGAGGCGGTGGACACCGAGTTTCAGGGTGCCATGGCAGCGATGTATGTGTTCGGTTACCGGGTAGCTCTGCTCATTGCCGGCGCAGGTGCACTGTTTATCGCCGAGTACGCCAGCTGGAGTGCGGCTTACATGGCCATGGCAGCGTTGATGGCGGTGGGAATCCTCACCACGCTGCTGGTGGCGGAACCGGACCACAACAAAGTGCGGGCACAGAATGAGGCGTTCCAGCACACGTGGGTCGACCGGGTACTCGGCAGTGGTAAACATGGAAAAGTGAGCGAGTGGTTTGTGCGCGCGGTTGCCTGCCCGTTTATCGAGTTTTTCGAGCGCAATGGTCGCTTCGCGATTGTGCTGCTGTTGTTCATCGGCATTTACCGCGTGAGCGATATCGCCATGGGCGTTATGGCAAACCCCTTTTATCTCGACCTGGGCTTCAGCAAGGATGATATCGCCCAGATCGGCAAGCTGTTCGGCTTTGTCTGTACCATGATCGGGGCCTTTGTTGGCGGTGCCCTGGTGGTGCGCTTCGGTATTTTGCGGCCATTGATTCTGGGTGCGGTGATGGTGGCGGCGACCAACCTGCTGTTTGCCCACCTCGCAACCCTGGGGCCGGACAAAACCTGGCTGGCGATCGTGATCAGTGCGGATAATATCAGTGCCGGTATCTCCAATTCCGTGTTTATCGCCTTCCTGTCGAGTCTGGTCAATCAAACCTACACTGCGACTCAATATGCGTTGTTCAGTTCACTGATGACCCTGCCGGGCAAATTTATCAGCGGTTTCTCCGGTATTGTGGTGGATGCGCAAGGTTACGAGTCGTTCTTTATCATGGTGGCGATTCTCGGTATTCCCGCAGTACTGCTGGCGATTTACATCTGGTACCGCAACCGGGATGAGGAAGCGGCAAAAGACAACGAGGCCGCACCGGGATGACCCGAAGGTTGCTGTCGGTTTTGCTCTCGGTTTTCCTTGCGGCCTCGCTTCCGGTGTTCCTGTCGGCGTTCCCCTCGACCCGCGTATAACCCCTGATCCGTGGGTAGTCATTGCGCGGATCAGAGCTCTCCGGGTTTCGGCCATCCATAGTGGCTCAAGTCGACTTTTCCCTTTACTGGAGTCACACCTTCCTCCCGTAGCAACGTCCACTGACGCTGTGCAGCGGGCTCGGGCAGGGATATCCGGCCCTGGGCATTGATCACGCGGTGCCACGGTAGGCGGGTATCGCGCGGGAGTCTCCGCAGTGTCTGCCCCACAAGCCGCGCCGCCCTTGGCAGGCCGGCCAATTCGGCTAATCCCCCGTAGGTAACCACCCGTCCCACCGGGACCTGTGCAAGTGCAAGGCAGATGCGAGTTGTGGCATCATGCCCCCTGTTTTTTGTGCTGTGCAGATCTCGGTCTGGTGAATCGATACTGCTATCTGATTTATCGGTCAATTTTCTGTCATAACCCCATGCTATCGAAAGGTTGTTTCGTGCTTTCTGCTGTACCCCGAGTTCCCAATTCCCCGGAAGTTGTTCGCAGGCTTGCCATGCCCAGAGTACTGGCCGGTCTTGTTTTTTCGGTGTTTGCCATGGTCGCCTCCGTCGCCGGAGCGGGGGTTTTGAGTCTCACCAATGGCGACCGGATTCATGGGGAGCTGGTGGTTGTCGACCGGGATAATGTTATCTGGAGGTCGGAGACCTTCGGCGATATTACCGTAGCCAAGGAGAAAATCCTCTCGTTGGAGACCGATGAAGACCTGAAGATTGCTGGCCGGGATGAACCTTGCGCGCTGGCGGGGCATCGGCGCCAGCAGTGGGAACTGTATTGTGATGAAGGCGACGGCTGGGTGATGGACTTCCCCGCCATTGATCGCGCCGAGCCGTATATCAACTTCGTTGGCAACCCGATTATTTTCCGCGGTAACGTCGCTGCGTCGGGTGTGTTTGAAGAGGGTAACCGGGATCGGGAAGACTGGGACATCAACGTTAACTTTGATATCCGCAACGGTGACTTCCACCACCTGATAGGCACCCAGTACCAGAACCAGAACAGTAGCGAAGTGAGTGATCTGGAAAAGTACCGGCTCAGTTACGACCTGCGGTGGATTTTCGCCGAAAAGTGGTTCGCGGCAGGCAACAGCTCCCTGCTTCACGAGGAGGCCCGTAACCTGGATCTCAGCTCCACGGTGGGTCTGGGTCTCGGTTACCTGTTTTTCGATACCGACAAGTCGGCGCTTTCGATTCAGGGCGGTATAAACAGTCTGAAAGAAGATTATATCGACCCCAGCCTGAACCCCGACCCCAGCAAGCGCTACGGCGCTGGCCGTGCCGCCTGGGACTTCCGCTACAAGTTCGACCTGGGCCCGGAAGTGTATTACAACCAGGAGCTGTTGCAGTCAATGGATCGCAGTGAAGACTTCCAGAGTAATGCAGAAATTGGTGTGCGCACGCCGCTGGTGAAAGGCATCCTGATGGAAGTCAAATACGCCTGGCAGTACGACAACACCCCGTCTCTTGACCGAGAAAAAGAAGATACAAAATTGACGATCGGCGTCGGCTATTCCTGGTAATTGACCGCACCGATTGGAGACGATTTTTGACGAGAATATTTGGACTAGATTGAGGTTTTCATGCAGGTTACTAACAGCATTATTGCCATCACCGGGGCGGGCCAGGGCCTGGGCCGAGCCATGGCCGAGTATCTCGCAGGCCGCGGCGCACGCCTTGCACTCATTGACGTCAATCAGGAGCGACTGGACGAGAGCGTCGCCGCCTGCAGCGAAAAGGGCGCGGAGGCGCGGAGCTACGTCATCGATGTGGCCAATGAGGCCGCGGTAGACGGCGGCTTTGCGGATATCAACCGGGATTTCGGCGGGCTGGATGTGCTGGTGAACAATGCCGGCATTATGCGTGACGGCATGCTGCTCAAGGTCAAAGATGGCAAGGTGGCCGAGCGTATGTCGCTGGCCCAGTGGCAGTCGGTGATCGACGTCAACTTGACGGGGGTTTTCCTGTGCACCCGCGCCGCAGCGGCCATCATGGCGGAAAAGGGCGATGGTGGCGTGATCGTCAATATCTCCAGTGTTTCCCGTGCCGGGAATATGGGGCAGACCAACTACTCCGCATCCAAAGCCGGCGTGGCGACCATGACGGTCACCTGGGCCCGTGAACTGGCCCGTTACGGCGTGCGCGTGGCGGCCATCGCGCCCGGGTTTATCGGTACGGATATGGTGGCGCAGATGCGTCCGGAGATCCTCGATGGCTTGGTCAAGCAGGTGCCATTGCGACGGATTGGCGAGCCAGACGAAATTGCCAGCACGGTTTCGTTTATCATCGAGAACGACTACCTCACCGGCCGTGTGGTGGAAATCGACGGCGGTGCCCGTATGTAACCCCTCCCTGAGGCAGGTGTTGCCTGCCCGGAAACTTCGGTCGATGGCGCGGTGAGCGTGCCGCGCCATCAACCTACTCCCCGGCGACTGCCGGGTCCTTCAGGAGCCTTGTATGCGCCCTTTACTGCTTCTCTTTATCGTGATGCCCATCCTCGAGATGTGGGTTCTGATTAGCGTGGGTGAAAAAATCGGAGCGCTGCCCACCATTGGCCTGGTGCTGCTGACGGCCGTGGTTGGTCTCGCGCTGCTCAAGCGGCAGGGTGTGTCTACCATCATGCGGGCGCAGCAAAAAATGCAGGCCGGTGAAATGCCGGCAAAGGAAATGGCGGAGGGCATCTTTCTCGCCGTCGGTGGTGCTCTGCTGCTTACCCCGGGGTTCATCACCGACGCCATCGGGTTTGCCTGTCTCATTCCGGGTATTCGCCAGGTCATCATTGGTCGACTTCTTGGTCACGTGGTGATCGTGCAGACCACGGGCTATACCGCCGGCACACACCGCCAGTCCGGGCATGACCCTTCTCGCCAAGAACGCTCCCACGATGTGATCGAAGGCGACTATCAGCGTGAAGACCCGCGAGAAGACCCGCGAGAAGACAAGCGTGATCCCGACAAAAATGACTAAATATTGACCGGCCTGTCGAGTGACAGGCCTTCTGTCGGCCCACTCCCCCCAATTTCCTCCAGTTTTTTTCTCCGCCGCCGTTGAAATTTCCCCGGGTCTCCCCCAGATAGGCTGCACCCCAAGTTTTTCCCGGCCCGACTATCCCGGGCAGGGCTGGCGGAGGGCCCGCAGGGCGGGGCCGAGCCACTTGACATTGCAACCCTAAATGACTCATTGGAGAGCCAATCCATGAAAATTCGTCCTTTACACGATCGCGTTGTCGTACGCCGTAAGGAAGAAGAAGAGAAAACTGCTGGTGGCATCGTGCTGCCGGGTGCAGCAAAAGAAAAGCCGAATCAGGGCGAAGTGGTTGCCGTTGGCGAAGGCAAATTGCTGGATAACGGTGACGTGCGTGCACTCTCTGTAAAAGTGGGTGACACCGTGGTGTTCGGCCGCTATGCCGACAGCAACACCCTCAAGATGGGCGGCGAAGAGCTGATCATCATGAGCGAAGGCGACATCTACGGCGTACTGGAAGGCTAATAGCCCCGGTACTATTCCCGGCGAGCCCGGGCAAGACGCAACCACGAGCAGAATTGAGGAAATAAGATCATGGCAGCAAAAGACGTAAAATTTGGTGACGACGCTCGCCAGAAAATGCTGAGCGGCGTAAACATCCTGGCTGACGCCGTAAAAACCACCCTGGGTCCCAAGGGCCGTAACGTGGTACTGGAAAAGGCGTTCGGCGCTCCGACCGTAACCAAAGACGGTGTATCCGTAGCCAAAGAAATCGAACTGAAAGATAAGTTCGAAAACATGGGCGCGCAGATGGTGAAAGAAGTTGCCTCCAAGGCTTCCGACACCGCTGGTGACGGCACCACCACCGCGACCGTACTGGCCCAGGCCATCGTCACCGAAGGCCTCAAGTCCGTAGCCGCTGGCTTCAACCCGATGGACCTGAAGCGTGGTATCGACAAAGCCGTTGCTGCCGCCGTTGACCACATCGCCGGTCTGGCGACCCCCTGTGCCGACAGCAAGTCGATCGCCCAGGTAGGTACCATCTCCGCCAACAGCGACGAACACGTCGGCACCATCATCGCGGAAGCGATGGACAAGGTGGGCAAAGAAGGTGTGATCACCGTTGAGGAAGGCCAGTCCCTGGAAAATGAACTGGACGTCGTAGAAGGCATGCAGTTCGACCGCGGCTACCTCTCCCCGTACTTCGTCACCAATCAGGAAAACATGACTGCCGAGCTGGACAGCCCGTTCATCCTGCTGGTTGACAAGAAAATCTCCAACATCCGCGATCTGCTGCCCCTGCTGGAGCAGGTAGCCAAAGCGTCCAAGCCGCTGCTGATCATCGCTGAAGACGTAGAAGGCGAAGCGCTGGCCACTCTGGTAGTGAACAGCATGCGCGGTATCGTCAAAGTGGCTGCGGTTAAAGCACCGGGCTTTGGCGACCGTCGTAAAGCCATGCTGCAGGACATCGCCATCCTGACCGGCGGCACCGTGATTTCTGAAGAAGTTGGCCTCGAGCTGGAAGCCACCACTCTGGAGCACCTGGGTACCGCCAAGCGCGTCACCCTGTCCAAAGAGAACACCGTGATCGTAGACGGCGCTGGCGATGTGGCCGACATCGAAGCACGCGTGAAGCAGATCCGTGCCCAGATCGAAGAGTCTTCTTCTGACTACGACAAAGAGAAGCTGCAAGAGCGCGTTGCCAAGCTGGCTGGCGGTGTTGCGGTGATCAAGGTTGGCGCTGCCACCGAAGTCGAAATGAAAGAGAAGAAAGCCCGCGTTGAAGACGCCCTGCACGCTACCCGCGCCGCCGTTGAAGAAGGCGTGGTTCCTGGCGGTGGCACCGCGCTGATCCGTGCGATTCAGGCGATCTCTGTAAAAGGCGACAACGAAGACCAGAACCACGGTATTGCTGCGGCACTGCGCGCGATGGAAATGCCGCTGCGTCAGATCGTGACCAACGCCGGTGACGAAGCGTCTGTTGTTGTCGACAAGGTAAAACAGGGCGAAGGCAACTTCGGCTACAACGCCGGTACCGGCGAGTACGGCGACATGCTGGAAATGGGCATCCTGGACCCGGCCAAGGTAACCCGCTCCGCACTGCAGGCTGCAGCGTCCATCGCAGGCCTGATGATCACCACCGAAGCTATGGTTGCAGACATCCCGGAAGACAAGCCGGCTGCACCTGACATGGGTGGCATGGGCGGCATGGGTGGCATGGGCGGCATGATGTAAGCCGGCCTAGTAGTCTAACCCAAAAAAAACCCCGCTTCGGCGGGGTTTTTTTATGCTTGAAGAAAGCTGGTTCGCATGCAGGTCACTGTATCAGCAGGCGATTCGATACATCGGCGCAGGCTCAGAGACCTTGTTGGGATTCGGGTTGTTTGCATGGGTAATTCCTGAAGAAAGACCGTGATTAAGGCAATCCATCGGGCTCAGCACACCCTTACTTCCTCGATTTACCACGTGGGTATAAATTTCCGTGATGCTGATATCGGAATGCCCCAGTAACTCCTGGATTGTCCGCAAGTCATATCCTGACTCAAGCAAGTGGGTGGCAAAGCTGTGCCGAAACGCATGCGCGCGTGCCGGCTTGTGAATACCTGCCGCCTTTACCGCCCGGCGGATCTGCTTCGCCAGCGCTGTAGGGTGGAGGTGATGCCGCCGTACCTCTCCTGTGCGAGGACAGGGCCCTGTTTGGGACGCAGGGAACAGGTACTGCCAGGCGAGCTCCTTCGCCGCATTGGGGTACTTTCTCGCAAGTGCATCCGGTAAATATACATTGCCCATGCCATCCGCCAAATCCTGCTCGTGCAGGATACGGACTCGCTCAATCTGGCGCTGTAAATCTGCGATCAAGCCTTGAGGCAAAATTGTTGTACGGTCTTTATTTCCTTTGCCTGCACGTACAAAAACATTGTTACTGCCAAAATCAATGTCCTTGACCCGCAACGAGAGCAACTCCGCGGAACGCAAACCCGATCCATAAAGAAGCTGCACACGCAATCTTCCAGCCCCGGAAAGGTGGGACAGAATCTGAGCCACCTCCGAGCGGCTGTACACCACGGGCAGCCTGCGCGGACGCTTTGCCTTGGAAAATGAAAGCCCCTTTAGTTCAATACCTAGGAATCGGGTAAACAGATAAACCAGAGCATTCAGGACAATACGCTGAGTTCCCACCGAGCAATCACGCTCCTCCGATAGGTGCGTCAGAAAGTGCTCCACCTCAGGCACACCCATATCTTTTGGGTGCCTTTTGTTATGAAAAAGGATAAAGCGCTTTATCCAGTGAACGTAAGTGCGTTCAGTTGTATACGCAAGCCCGGCATCCCGCATGTGCAATCGAAGATTGTCCAAAAAACGCACGGGACGTGCCGGAATTCGCTGTCTGATATTGTCCATAATGTGACCAAGGGAACTGTTTTTATATACAGTAGATCGATAGTGGGCGGGCGTCAACACCAGGATCAGCAGCCTATGGCTTGTGTGCACAGAATGGGGTAGCCTAAACCATTGATATATATAGATTTGGCAAATTCAAAGAAAGCCATTTTAAATACAAGAACAAAAGCCATGGGCTTCTTTTTGCAAACAGGTAAGTTGGAGATTTTTTACAACTTATTGATTTTACGGAATATTTCTCCGGATGATGACTTTTGCGCCATAAAACAATCTCACTTACAAAAGAAGCCTATGGCGTATGAATAAAACTGTTAATGTTCCGGTTCATCATGCCGGCGCCTTCGAGAGTTCGGGGGTAGTTTACTAGCGATTCGGCGGCTTCCGGCCTTGTTGAAATGTAATCGCTAGCAGGATTTTAAGGTTGATTTTAATCGGCAGCGGTGGCTTCCATTCTTTGTGCACGTTGGTGGCGCCGGAAGAAGTACAGTTGAGTATTCCTGTTGGGCTGTTTAGCCGCTCCAGGGAAAGCGTGGTAGGGTAAAACCAGCAGTGCCGCTCAAAGCATGTTGGTTCTGAGTGGCTTCAGGATTGGTGGCCTTTGGGGTATCAATCGCTTTTGGTCCCCCAACATTAACAATCACGGGCAATGAAGCTCCGGCCCTTCGGGCCTCCGCGGGACGGCTTACCTTATGCACGTTTTGCGCAGTCGCTTCGCTCCTATTTTCGCGCAAAACGCGCATAAGGTAATCCGCCCATGCCGTGGGCGTTAAATTCAGGTGCCACTATGAGAGCGCTTATTTTCGCCGTCACAATTTCTATGTTTATGTCTTGCGCCAATGCTGATGAGTCGATTCTGGGTGAGTATCGTGCAGATACAAAAAGTAATTGGGGCTGGACATTAGTCTTAGCCGAAGGGCATTTGGGGGAGATTGTCTCCACGGAAATGCCAAATGAATGCGATCCTTGTGAAAATGTAGAAGTAGTTGAGCGCGGCATATGGAGTAAAAGCGAGGATAAAATTACGCTAGTGTTATCTAGCGGTAAAAAGTACACGTTCAAGCTGGTAGGCGATAGTAATCTGGTTCTAGTTGAGCCGAGTTTCTCTGATATCGAGCCCGAGAAGTTCGTACTACGCAAACGAATTTAACAAGGTGCGGCAGACCGACGTCTTACTTTGCGCACTTTTTGCGCAGTCGCTACGCTCCTATTTCGCGCAAAAAATCCACAAAGTAAGCCGCCGCTGCGCACGGCGTTATGCATCAACTATGAAAAAATTGGCAATAATTATCACCATCTTGGCGGTGTCTGGTTGTGGAACGACCCTGCGCTATACGCACAATATGGAACACAAGAAGTGTCATCCTAACAACAATTATATTTACGGTGGTGTAACTGCCGATTTGGCGCTCATGTGTTCGGCTGTACAACAAGAAAATCCATTGAAAATGCTATTTATTCCGGTGATCGCATTGGATCTACCTTTGAGCGCAGTAGCTGACACAGTATTGCTACCGGTTAGTATTCCAAAGCAGAAAAAAATTGAGAAAGAGTGTGAGCGTGCTGGAACTCCAATCTAGCACCAGGGCTCTGCATTACCCCATGCATAACAAACGCAAGCAGAATGCTCCGGCCCTTCGGGCCTCCGCGGGACGCCCAACGCTATGCACGTTTTGTGCGGGTCGCTGCGCTCCCATTTTCGCACAAAACGTGCATAGCATTGGTCGCCCCTGTTGCGGGCGTTATTGGGCAACATGAAAAAGTTCAGCAGTATGGCCGTAGCCTTGATTTTAGGGTCCGTTGCGTTACTCGTTGGTCTGTTAGCATTTTTCATAAATTGGAACGTGTATGGCGGAGGTATGCCCGGCTACAACGCTCTGTTGCTCCCCGGAAATATGTCACTCGTTTATGTTTGGCATCCCATATTTACGGAAGAAATTGATTTCTGGCCAAAACTTGCACTTCAGTCTTTCGGCCAATTTGGTATTGTTGCTTTAGCGAGTGGGGTCGGCACTAAATTAATTAGGTGGGCGCTGCAACTCCGAGCCCAATAACAATGCCAGGCAGTAAAGCTCCGGGCCTGCGGCCCTCCGCGGGACAGCTTACCTTGTGCACATTTTGCGCTGGTCGCTGCGCTCCCATTTTCGCGCAAAATGCGCACAAGGTAAGCTGCCCCAGCTGGCGGCGTTATGTTTCGGGTCTACCCAAGAAGAAATATCGATGAATGTATAATGGAAAAATTAGCAAAATTAGCTGGGCGCTTGATTATTGCCGGGTTCGGATTTGGAGTCTTGGCATATTCACTAGTTCTTGGCTTCAGCACTCAAGAGATTGTTGAAAAATCTTAGGCTACTGCACTCTTTGCCCCAGTATTGGGAGGTTGTCTGTGTGTGTACTTCGGATTAAGTGGAATCCGTTCAAGTACTTCAGTAAAGCAACATAACAATCACGGGCAGTGAAGCTCCGGCCCTTCGGGCCTCCGCGGGACGGCTTACTTTATGCACGTTTTGCGCGGTCGCTTCGCTCCCATTTTTGCGCAAAACGCGCATAAGGTAATCCGCCCCTGCCGTGGGCGTTATGCTCCCATGGAAGATTTATGCCAGTAAGAGATGATCAACACTTTTCGACAGAAGAAGAATTGTCACTAATTATTGAGTCTGTAATTTCTCCTTATATCAAGAGTATTGAAAAAGAGCTTAATATTTCGTTATCTATTGAATATATTTCTTTCGCGAAAGATGAAGAAAAGGTAATAATTCAACCAGAAAACATAAACGCTAAATGTAAGGTTTGTCTTTGGCATACATTCAACGAAAACCGTAAGGTATTTGAAGTGGCTTTACGTTTATTAGATCAAGATGCTCAAACAGGGTATTCTGGTTTTAATATTAAAGGTGATATTAAGCTTGGTATTACCAAACATAAAGGCATGGCTCACGTATACCATCAGTCGGGGTATCCTAAGTGGTGAGCATAACAAGTGGCAGCAACCGACCGCCAAAACTGTCACTTAAATTGCTTGCGCAATTACGTGCCAATTTTGCCGGCGGCTGTGCCAGGCGTTAAGTGAAAAGAAGCTCAAGTTTCTGAGTTATGAATGAACAATCCAAGCCATAAGATAATTGTTTATATAATCACTACAATTCTGTTGGTCGCCGCTGGAGTAATAGCTTCGTATGTTATTGGCGTAGGGATTATAGGTGGTTCAAATTTTTCGTCTGCACCAGAAGATTGGGCGGAGTTCTCCACATACTTCAATGGGATGCTAAGCCCCATCCTTGCAGGCGTAGCGGCTGCAGTCGCGTTTATATCAATAACTCATCAGTTGTCGGCTCATAAGCAAGATTCAACTCAGAATGAGAAAATATCAAATTATTTAAACCACATTAAACTGCTTCAAAGTATGCTCGAAAAGCAGTGGGCGACTATAACTAAAGTCACAAAAAATGACTGGGAGCATGAACCTTTCTATGCAATTAACAAAGAAAATATTAAATCCAGCCTTTTAAAGAATGTTTATCTATCACCGGAGGTGATAAATCTTTCTAATTTATTTCAAGATCTGGTTGAAGCTGTGCAGTGGTACACTCAGTTACACAAATCGAAAATTGAGTTTAATACAAAAGACTTCGTTAGGAATGAGTGGTCGCATTTCTCCAGGTCTCTTATCAGAGAGCATGATAAGAAAATGCGATACTGCTACGAGTATTGCAATTGGCTGATAGAGGAGCCTTGCGCTCAAACCAAAAAATACCAAACACAAGCGCTTAGTTTTCGACAGTTTTACGAGAACCTGTGTAGCAATGGTACTATTCAGACCCCGTAAGCACTTAACAATCGCAGGCAGTTTGCTCCGGCCCTTCGGGCCTCCGCGGGACGCCCAACGCTATGCACATATTGTGCTGGTCGCTGCGCTCCCTTTTTAGCACAATATGTGCATAGTATTGGTCGCCCCTGCTGCGGGCGTTATGTTTCGGGTCAACCCAAGAAAATATATCGATGAAGGTATAATGAAAAAATTAGCAAAATTAGCGGGGCGCTTGATTATTGCTGGGTTCGGCTTTGGAGTAGTGGCATATTCACTAGTTCTTGGCTTCAGCAATCAAGAGATTGTTGAAAAGTCTCAGACTATTTCACTCTTTGCCCCAGTATTGGGAGGTTGTCTGTGTGTGTACTTCGGTTTAAGTGGCATCCGTTCAAGCACTGCAGTAAAGCAACATAACAATCACGGGCAGTGAAGCTCCGGCCCTTCGGGCCTCCGCGGGACGGCTTACCTTATGCACGTTTTACGCGGGTCGCTTCGCTCCCATTTTCGCGTAAATCATGCATAAGGTAAGCCGCCCCTGCCGTGGGCGTTAGGCATCTACATTGAAATATGAGCCAAGAAATCGAACTCTATCTTTTTGATCTGGGTGGGGTAGTTATTGAACTATCCGGATCTCCATTGCCAAGCTCTGATATGGACGTTTCTGGTTGGCTTTCATCTGCTATGGCAAAAGAGTTCGAGGTTGGAAATATTTCGCAGAATCAGTTTGCTGAAAGTTTCAAAAAAGAGCATCGTATTGTCGAAACAGAGGAAGAGATTATTGAGCACTTTAGAAACTGGCCAAAAGGGTTTTATCCTGGTGCTTTTGAGTTCCTAGAAAATCTTTCGACTAAGTATCGTGTAGCTGCTCTTTCTAATACAAATGAGATTCACTGGCCAAGAATTACTAATGAATTTGGTGCAGATGATGTTTTTGAAAAGATCATAGCTTCGCACATAGTGGGTATGGCAAAGCCAGATATATCGATGTATCGTCACGCATTATGTGAGCTAAATGTAAGTCCGGAACGTACGGTTTTCATTGATGATAATGAGAGCAACGTTGTAGCGGCTCAGAAAGTTGGAATTAACTCGTATCTAGCAAAAGGATTCTCTGAGGTCCTGCACGTGGTAGGTACATTGGAGGGGCGCCATGCCTAACAAATTGCTGCAGCCGACGTCTTACTTTATGCACCTTTTGCTCGGTCGCTGCACTCCCATTTTCGCGCAAAAGCTGCATAAAGTAAGCCGCCGCTGAGCAAGGCGTTAGGTGATCATGAGTACAGAAGGAATTGCCTTAGTCAGCTACGTCTTATTCTTAATATCCAGTATTGCTGGGTTGGCATTTGGAATTGCCGGTTTTTTCTACATCTTTGAAGCGAACAAGAATATGAGGCTGAATCGAAAGTGGGGGGCGGCGCTCCCGTTTGCAGTCTTCATGCCTTCTTTATTCACTGATTTAGGTAACAAAAGTAGAGTAAATGCTCTTAGATGTATCGGTTACTTTCTTCTGTGTGTAGCAATTGCAGGTGCAGCGGGTGCATGGAATCATCATTTATCGGTAAGTGGGAGTGAGGCGCAAGGTGCAGTGCAAGCGTCCATCACCTAACAAACGCAAGCAGGATGCTACGGCCCTTCGGGCCTCCGCGGGACGCCCAACGCTATGCACATTCTGTGCGGGTCGCTGCGCTCCCAGTTTCGCACAAAATGTGCATAGCATTGGTCGCCCCTGTTGCGGGCGTTATGCTTCATTCAGAGAACACAACATGAAAAGAATAATATCGATAATTTTCACATTCTTAGCTGTTTCTGGCTGTAAAACTACATCCGTGAAAAACGATGTAGATACAGCGTTCCAGATAGCACACTCGGAATATCTAGGTAAAAAACTTTACGATGCTGTCCTTTCGGAAGATGGAAGCTCTCCCTACACAAGCAGAGAGCAGGATCTATTAGAAATGTCTAAAGATCTTGTGTGTGAAGGAAAGTACAAGGCTGTATCTGTAGTAGATGAGAAGTTTGAAACTGAAAATATATATCTGGTGCTAAGTCCAGAGAAAGACTCTGGAGTTCAATTTGGGCGTCATCTAAAATTTCGATTCAGATTGGGTACAAATGATATTGTAGATGTGTCTCCATCTACAAAGACTTGTTTATTGGTCCCTGCTGAGGGAGATAGTATTCCTTTCTCTACGCACCTAGTTTCCAACGTGCCAACTGAATTTCATGTGTTTTTAAGTCTTTACCATGAAAAGCCAATCTATGTCAGCACTTCTACCGGTCTCTGGAGTATAGAAGCAGGCAAGGCCGCCTTGGTAAAGTAAAAGCATAACAATCAGCGGCAGAGCGACAGCCAACGCTACGCACCTTTTGTGTTGCTCGCTGGCGCTCAAACATTAACACAAAATGCGCTCCGCGCTGGCTGCGCCTGCGCTGGGCGTTAGGTTTCATCATGATGCAATTAAGCGTAATTCCAGGGGATTCCATCGGAGCATTCGTGATCGGATGGCCTCGACACGCTGTATATGAACATTGCGGTGAGCCAGATGGTACGTTTAGGAAGAGTCCACTCTCGAAAACCATAGTAGATAGCTATGAACTTGAGCAGTGTCAGGTGTTTTATGATGAATCAGATTGTGCCGAGTATATTGAAGCGAGTAGAAAGGCTGGGATAGATCTTATTTATTTTGGTCATTCTTTGTTTGATCTCTCGGTAGAAGAGTTGCTGTCCCTGCTGAGCACGGAAGAGGTTGTGGAGGAAGATAATGGATGCTCATATATTTTCCCCAAAATTGGGATGGCACTATGGAGAAGCTCGAGAGAACAAGCGCTCTTTGACACCGTAGGTGTTGGTGCATTGTCATATTTCCAGGAACACCAAACCTAACAAACAGCGGCAGAACGACAGCCAACGCTACGCACCTTTTGTGTTACTCGCTGGCGCTCAAACATTAACACAAAAGGAGCTCCGCGCTGGCTGCGCCTGCGCTGGGCGTTATACAAGGTAAACAATGTTCATACTAAATAATAAAGATAATAGAGATTACAAAAGAATTTTCCCTGATGTAGGGGGGGTAGTTTTTGATCTCTCCGAACAACAAATCAGCAATAAGGTGAATTCAGATTGGCTCGAAATTTCTGAAGGTGACTTGGCTTGTGTTATAAGTGCAAGCAGGACAATGAGCACGATCTACAAGGTCAGCTCTCCAATAGAATATGGAGAGATAAAAGGAGAAAAGGGCGGCGTCTTGTACGTTATTACCGGTAAAGTCGTAGCAAAAGTACCGGGAGAACCTGAAATGACACCGCTTCTCAACAAGTTCAATGCGCTACACAAAAGGTTGCCAGGTAACCAATATTCATACGGTTTCAATGTAGCGAACTTAGGCTCCCAGCTTGACACACTTCAAGTTAAGTCAAGAGATGGCTTGGTTAGTCTCGCGGAACTCAAGTGCCAAGAAATTGTATAACAAGGTGCGGCAGACCGACGGCTTACTTTGCGCGCTTTTTGCGCAGTCGCTACGCTCCTATTTTCGCGCAAAAACCACACAAAGTAAGCCGCCGCTGCGCACGGCGTTATGTGAGCAACGTGAAAGATCCGCAGTTTGATATTTGGATAGATTGGCTTAATAGCTCTAACTGGAGAGCTTTTGAGGATGGGTTTCAATGCCTCATGCAATCGATTGATCAGCATGTTGAATTCATTGTGCCCTTGATGCTAAATGAAGAAAGCCCCGATATGCGAGCTAAGTATATCGAGCTAATTGGGTACGCTTCCGGTAAGCAATACATACCTTTACTTGCGGAAGAGCTAAAAAGTATTCACAGAGACGTTAGAGCCTGGGCATATGTGATGCTTCACGATAAAGAGTTCGCTGAGGCTAAGGCAATAGTAGCCCGCTTTGAATCAGAGCATCCAAGTGAAGATTTCTTGGCTGGCTAGCACGCACATAACAAGCAGCGGCAGAGCGACAGCCAACGCTACGCGCCTTTTGTGTTACTCGCTGGCGCTCAAACATTAACACAAAATACGCTCCGCGCTGGCTGCGCCTGCGCTGGGCGTTAAGCGAGGAAAAGGATTCGCATGAAATCCCATGAGTTATTATCAGTTGGTCTGAGAGTTTGCGGCGTGCTTCTGATATTTTTAGGGTTACGAACGATTTCTAGTCAATATATGTCGTTGGGGATGCTTTCATATAATGGGGATGAACGCATCCGGATATATGCATTGGTGACCGTAATAGAGATTGCTTTGATTTTTATAGTTGCGCTAACACTCTTAAAATTCCCAAATTTGGTCGCAAAGAAGCTATTACCTCGTGACTCAGATGATAAATATGAGCTCTCAAAGAATGGCAAAGAGTTTCTCTCGATTACCTTTTGTCTATTGGGTGTTTACATTCTTTCTTGGGCAATCCCTGACTTAATTAATAATGGAATGTGGCTCATTCATTTCTCGGAAAGAGCATACACAAGTGATAGTAATTACGCCGAAACAGTTATTGCCCAGATTACTACAGTGGTCGAAATAGTGATCGGTGGTTTTCTCTGCTTTGGAGCCTCTGGTCTAGGGAATGTCTTGTGGAAACTGAGAGGCATGCAGCGCGCTTAACAAGGTGCGGCAGACCGACGTCTTACTTTGCGCATTTTTTGCGCCGTCGCTACGCTCCTACTTTCGCGCAAAAACTACACAAAGTAAGCCGCCGCTGCGCACGACGTTATGTGAGCTCGAGAATGAAGAGTATTTCGCTAATCTCGATTTTTATTATTTGTCTCATACCAGGGCTCTCAGCGGGCACGACAATTTATGTTAAGCCAAATTACCCTATAGAAGCGCTCAAAAAGTGTATAGAAGGGTGGGTGGAATTCGAAGTAACAGTCATGCCTGATGGATCTTTTGAAAATGTAAAAATTATAGAGTCACACCCAGAAGGCATATTTGATGAGGCAGCAAAGGAAGCCCTTAAAAAACATAATCTCGTACCAAAAGAACTAATTGGCGCAACTGAACCAACACATGGTGTGAAGCGGAAAATCAGCTACAAACTGGACGGCGAGTGTGTTCCCACATAACAAGCGACTGTGGTTGCAACCCCAAGAAAATAACTAGGCAGCCCAGGGTTCTCCATCGCGAACCATCGCGTTCAAAATTGTGATCATTTTTCTCATGCAGGCAGTGATCGCCACTTTCTTGTGCTTCCCCTGGGCTACTAAATTTTGATAGTGGGCTTTGATCGCTGGGTTGCATAAGGTGGCGCTAACCGTCGCCATGTAGAGAACCACGCGGACAGTTGATCTACCGCCTCTGATCCTTCTTTTTCCGCGCAGCTTTCCACTATCTCGATTCATTGGTGCTACACCGGTGAGCGCTGCAATCTGTTTGTTATTCAGTGTGCCGAGCTCGGGAAGGTCACCCAGAAGAGTATGTACCAGGACGTCGCCAACACCAGGAACGCTTTTCAAAAGAGCTTTCTTTTCATCCCATGCAGACTCCTTCTCGATAGCTGCATTTAGCTTCTGATCAACCCACTCAACCTCTTTATCCAGCTGCTTGATTAGCCTTCGATAGGTGCTGGCCAATACGCCATCACCCATGATCGACTGCCTGTTAAGTTCGCGTGTCCTCATGTTCATGAGTTGGCGACGACGAGCTAGCAAGTCTCTGATTTCACGAAGGTTTTTACTCTGTGATCTACTCGGTTTCGGCTGAATCCTCGCTGCAAATTCAGCAATCAGAGCGGCATCGAGCTTGTCCGTTTTAGCCAGTTGTTCTACAGCACCGGCGTAGCGTCGGATCGCGCGGGGGTTCGCGATGACCACCGGCATCTTCCGCTCGAATGCGGCATCTGCTAAGAGCAACTCATAGCGGCCTGTGGCCTCCATGACCAGCCTTGCGACTTGGTAGCGAGATATTCGGTTGAGCGAGTATCTAATACCGTCAGGAGTGTTGTCTGATCTCCAGTAAACGTCTCTCTCATGAATATGGAAATCGAGATACTCCTTTCCGATATCCACGCCCACGTTAACTCCCGCCTCAGCACTTTTACGGTTTGTCATAATGACTCGTCCTTGCTAAATTCGGGCTTGAAGCCCATTCGACTGTTCGAGTTTGTAAATCGGGTCGGCCACCCGCTCAGGCTTGTTAACGATCTTTAGAGATCTGGCGTGCATCGAGCTAGGTAGCCGGTAACATGGTGAGAGATGTTACGGGCTTCAACTTACCGAATTCGGGGGAATTAGACCATACAATGCAATGCAGCCGACGTCTTACTTTGTGCACTTTTTGCACGGTCGCTGCGCTCCCATTTTCGTGCAAAAAGCACACAAAGTAAGCCGCGTCTGATTGCGGCGTTATGCAGCTAGGCAATCTGAGAAATAAGTGGAGAGAAAGTTATGCCAACTTGGTTTTCTAATGGCTATGTCCATAGTACGTATGATTCAGAAGAGGATTCAGAACGTGTTGCCGCAATACGATTAAATCGAGAATTTGGAATCGATTTGTCGAATCAACCGAAACGCGCAAAGAAATTGTATGAACGTGCACTGTTCTATAAAGGATTCTCTAAAGAAGAGCTAAGCAAGGTTAAAAAAAATGTAGAAACTAGCAACAATCTCGAAATTCGTGAATTGGAGATTTTTCAGAAAATATATGACACCAAGCCTGATGGTTCGTGATCGCACCAATGGACTAAAGGAATGGAAAAAACTGCATAACAAACAGCGGCAGAGCGACAGCCAACGCTACGCACATCTTGTGTTACTCGCTGGCGCTCAAACATTAACACAAAATGTGCTTCTCGCTAGCTGCGCCTGCGCTGGGCGTTAGAAGCCCATAAGAGTAAGTTCATGGAAAAAGTTTTGTTCGCACTGGAAGTCGAAGATGGATGGCCTCCAGTTGGAACGGAAGGAGTCTGGTGTGAAAAGGTTGGGGAAAATTATCAGTTAAAGAATGTACCTTTCTTTATTGCAGGTATTGCAGCTGAAGATATTTTTCACGCAATACCTGACCAAGTTAATGATCATATATTTGAGTTTGAAATTGTCGAGGAGTCTGGACACTCTGTTATATGGTTAATGAATAATATTGATTTAGAAATTACAGAGTTTGTCGACATAGTTAAGGCGCTCGGATGTAGTTATGAGGGCTTCCCTCAGTATTCGCTAGCCGCTATTGACGCACCTCCTGAGGTCGATGTGGATCAGTTAAATGAAGTAATAGATAAATTCGAAGAAAAGGGAATAGATTTTGCGTTTCCGGTATGGCGCCTTGATTGACGTCGCTTCTAACAAACGCAAGCAGTTTGCTACGGCCCTTCGGGCCTCCGCGGGACGCCCAACGCTATGCACATTTTGTGCGGGTCGCTGCGCTCACATTTTCGCACAAAATGTGCATAGCATTGGTCGCCCCTGTTGCGGGCGTTATGAGCCGCTCGCTCAAGTTCGTGCGGGGTTCATATAGAGTAAAAGGAGTTGGAAAGGGGTGCTGTATAAAAATACAGTATTGGCGTTAAAATCTGTAGTCAACGATTCGTCCTTCGTGTAGGCTTCGAAGCTTCAGCGACGCTCGCATAACGAAGTTTATGCGGACGCCGCAGACGCATCGAAGCAAGGCCGCGAATCTAGCGCTGGCAGTCCTTTCCTCCGTAGCAAATTGTGGTGAAGCCAGAACAGGTTAATGAGTGAATTCTGGCATCGTGCCACGAGCAGCTCATAACAAGACGATAATGCGGTCAGCTAAAAATCTTCATCACCTTTGCTTTCGCAAAGGTGCCGCCAATTTTCTTAACGGCGCCGCATATCTAATTCGTTATGAGCTAATCGAGCATGCTTAGAAGAAAATGCCCACACTGCTCTAAAAAGAGTCTGCAAGTACCGGTTCTAAGTAACAACTTTGTATGTTCCGAGTGCGTGTCTATATATCACCAACCTAGGTGGGCGAATTTCATAGAGACGATGCTTGGGTCAGCAATAGGCACCGCTGCGTTCTTTTATTTGTTTTTTTACTTCAGCTGGCTTGCCGTGTTCGTGATATTTTTGGTTTTACCATTGTTGGTTGATCAAGTATTCAGAAGATTTGGTCCAATAAAGCTGGGTGGGGTAAAAGGTGCACTTCGTAGGCGCTCATAACAATCAGCGGCAGAGCGACAGCCAACGCTACGCACCTTTTGTGTTACTCGCTGTCGCTCAAACATTAACACAAAAGGTGCTCCGCGCTGGCTGCGCCTGCACTGGGCGTTACGTTTCATCCAGAGCTAGTTTCAGATGAATGTTGAAGTATTCGGTGATAGAGATTTTATTAAGTCTGCCCATAGTTCAGATGGAATATGGGTTCTCATGGCCGGTCGAGCCGTCTATATGCTAGCGGCAGAGAATGAAAATGCACTTCCTGTCTGGGTATTAAAGGAGAGTGCTCAAAAATTTGCAGAGAATCTAAAAGGTAAAAATCTGTCGCCTGTCTTTGTTCCGCTAAGTAATTTTGTCGGTTCGGCCTGGCTAGGAACAGAGAGTGCAGAGTTTGCCGAGGTACTCGCAGCACCAGTTCATGGGCGTGCCCCATTGGTTTATTCGGTTAGCGAACTCCGTGCAAAACTCAAAACGTAACAAGCACCGGCAGAGCGACAGCCAACGCTACGCACATTTTGTGTTACTCGCTGGCGCTCAAACATTAACACAAAATGTGCTCCACGCTGGCTGCGCCTGCGCTGGGCGTTAGGTAAATGAGCATTGAGAAAATTTTCGAAGTACAGCCCGTCTACAATGTCGAAAAGAATAAGGCAGGAAGAAAATTGGCAAAAACAAAAAGCGCTGAGAGAAAGATATCTTCCTATATATTTTAAAGTATTATTTATAACTTACGTGTTTATGGTTTCAGTCTATGTCCCGTTTGGAAATCATGACAAATTTTACATTCAGGCATTTATTATCGTGCTGATATTTATTGTGCCAGCAGGTAGCGCATTTATAGCGAGCGTTTTTTCTACCTACATGTCTGGAGTAAACTACTACTTAGGAGATTGGATCGTGTCGCAAGAGAGTGATGGGAGGCGATTTAGCAGCAATAAATTATTTTGTTGGTGCTTTTCAATAGTGTATATCACAATTTATTTTTTTTCCTCGGTTAACACGAGGCTCCTTTTTACCTAACAAGGTGCGGCAGACCGACGTCTTACTTTGCGCACTTTTTGCGCAGTCGCTACGCTCCTATTTTCGCGCAAAAACTACACAAAGTAAGCCGCCGCTGCGCACGGCGTTATGTTTCTCAAGTCTGACGCAAAACCTGAGGCAAAGGATATGATGTTTCGAATTTTAGGGATAATCATGGGCACTGTTTTCTTGATAGGAGCCTCACTCATGATCTTTATTGGTGACGTAGGCGCTATCCAAATTCTTACGCTTTTTATCCTGGGCGGCACGTTCATGCTTTACGGTCTTGGTGGCAACAAAGGGTTATCAAAAGTCATGCCTTGGCTGGCAAAATGAGCCAGTCGTCAGGCCAAAACATAACAATCACGGGCAGTGAAGCTCCGGCCCTTCGGGCCTCCGCGGGACGGCTTACCTTATGCACGTTTTGCGCGGTCGCTTCGCTCCCATTTTTACGCAAAACGCGCATAAGGTAAGCCGCCCCTGCCGTGGGCGTTATGTTTCATCGGAGATAAATACGTGGATAAAATTATTATAAAACCATGGATTGGAAATTCTTATGGTGAAAAAAAGATACTACCGATGAGAACCCTGATTCTGGGAGAGTCAAACTACACATCGGAAGATAATTTTGATTCTGATTTGGTTGTAAGGTGTGTAACTGAACACATTGGAAGTAATTGCGATAAAAATTTTTCTCGTTTTGCAACGAAGATAAGAAGGGTGGCTTTAGGTAGGGATACTAAGGTTTCTCCAAGTGAGTTTTGGAATAGCGTGGCATTTTATAACTTTGTCCAGTTTTTAGTCGGAAACGCAAGTAAAAATAGACCGACTGACTTAGTGTGGAGTAATTCGATAGAGGCATTCGAGTCGCTAGTTTCTATGATATATCCAGAGAGAATTTTGGTTCTGGGAGTCGAAAATTGGAAAAATTTACTTTCGAAAATTGCACATTCTGTGATTGACGAACACTCAGTGCTTCTCAAAGTAAATAATTTTGAAGTTACGGCGGGATATATTTCACACCCCTCAAATGGCGGTGGTTTTTCTTACAATAAGTGGTTGCCAGTTGCCCAGAGTCTATTAAAAACATAACAATGCAATGCAGCCGACGTCTTACTTTGTGTGCTTTTTGCACGGTCGCTGCGCTCCCATTTTCGTGCAAAAAGCACACAAAATAAGCCGCGGCTGATCGCGGCGTTATGTGAGCACAAGGAATGAGCTATGAGCGTAAATCTGAAAGAGGTTGATGGGGTAAAAATTTAGCCAAAACATTTGGCTTCATGTCATTGCGGCTCTGTAAAAATTGAGCTGGATCTGCCTGATGGTCTTATAGATCTTCGGCGTTGTGATTGTTCTTTATGCCGTAGGAGAGGCGCAATTGCCGCGTCAGTTTCGCTAGATGGCATTGCTGTCTTGGAAGGGCAGGAGCACTTAAAGCTCTATCAATTCAACACCAACACAGCGAAACACTATTTCTGCGGTAATTGCGGAGTTTATACACATCATCAGAGACGCTCCAATCCTACTCAATATGGGTTCAATGTTGCGTGTCTAGAGGGTATAAACCCGCTAAAGGTAGAGGGTATTCCAACCTACGATGGTGTAAACCACCCGGCGGACCGAGGGTAACCCACATAACAATCACGGGCAGTGATGCTCCGGCCCTTCGGGCCTCCGCGGGACGGCTTACCTTATGCACGTTTTACGCGGGTCGCTTCGCTCCCATTTTCGCGCAAATCGCGCATAAGGTAAGCCGCCCCTGCCGTGGGCGTTATGTGGGTTGAGGCTAATGGAAATTGAGCTGAGGTGGCTGGAAGGGGACAGGTTGATTTTTGAGGCTACAACTAAACAAGGCACCGAAACTGGAAGTCTACTTCTCGATAAAAAAAGTAAACGTTTTATCAGTGAGGTCTTTAAAGAGCGTCCATTCAAATCAGAGTCGGATTCTCCTTACACTTGGAATGTTGAAGAAGTTCTCAGAAGTAATACAAGCCCACACTGGCAAATTATAATAAAGATAGCGAGAGGGAAATCTCGGAAGAAACGAAAAATTGAAGTATCAGAGAGTATATATCTTAATTTTTATAGGTTATTCCATAGTCAGCGGTTGCCTAGTCAGTTGGAAGTGGGGTTGCCGGGCTCTGAAATCACATAACAATCACAGGCAGTTTGCGCCGACCCCTGACGGGGCCTCTGCGGGACGGCCTACGCTACGCTTCGGCCGCCCCTGCTGTGGGCGTTCAGGCTGTAGAAAAACTCTAAAAACCTGACATTTTTTGATAAAGTTGAGGGATCCAAATCGAGATCCGCTCCATGCCCAACTTCAAGCCATACAATTACAATCAGGATGCGATGGTTGTAATCAATTTCCAAGAGCAACTTCAGCCAAGAACCTTCGAATATACCCTCCATCACCTGATTGATAATTACGTTGACCTCTCTGCCTTCTACGACAAGTACAAGAACGACTCGGGCGGGCGCTCCGCATACGATCCGGCAATCCTATTAAAAGTGGTCCTTTTCGCCTATTCCAAGGGAATTACTTCTAGCCGTGAGATCCAATGGCAGTGCGAACATAATATTATCTTCAAGGCACTGTCATGCGACAGCGTGCCTCACTTCACCAGTATCGCCAGCTTCGTGAGTAGCTATCCAGATGCAATCGAGTCGGTATTTGAACAGGTTCTGATGGTTTGTGATCAGGAAGGGCTTTTGGGAAAGGAGCTCTTTGCCATTGATGGCTGCAAGATGTCATCCAATGCGAGTAAAGCACATTCAGGGACCTTTAAAGAGCTTGAGCAAAAGCAGGTGAAGATTCGAAAAAAGATTCGCCACTGCCTGTCGGAACACAAGAAACTGGATGGCAGGAAGCCGGCAGAGCGGGAACGCAAGCAGCGGCTGGAGCAGATGAACAAGACGTTGGAGCAGCACTTCGAGAAGATCGATCGCTTCCTAAAGACGCAAGCCCCAAGGATGGGGCAGGGCAAAAAACCAAAAGAAGTAAAAAGTAATATCACCGACAATGAGTCGGCCAAGATGACGACAAGCAAGGGCACCATCCAGGGTTATAACGGTATTGCTGCGGTCGATAAAAAGCATCAGATCATTGTTGAAGCGCAGGCCTTCGGTGAGGGCCAGGAAACCCATACGTTAAAGCCTATTCTCGATGGCATTAATAAGCGCTACCGGAATGCGGGCGTTGCCCCTGAGATTCTCGCAGATGAAGTCATCGTCACAGCAGATACCGGATTCTCCAGTGAATCAAATAATGAGATGCTGAGAAAAGAGTGCATCAATGCCTACATCCCCGACAACCAGTTCCGCGCCCGCGACAAGGCATTTGCCAAGCAAAAAGAAAAGCATGGCAAGCGTCATCAAGATACCGTGAAGGGGGTTAAGCCGATTTTTCCTGCAAGCGAATTCAAGCTTAATAAGAGAAGTAAGACCTGTGTCTGCCCGGCTGGTAATGAGATGTTGCTCTATCGCGAAGAGCGCGTCAGCGAAGGAAAGCGCAAGCTGCATTTCGAAGGGCGTCTCACGGATTGCCGCAGCTGCCCTCTAAAAAACCAATGTATGCGTAATCCTGCTTCAGCGGATACCCGGGATGGGCATGGCCGCCAGGTATCCTTTACCTGGACAAACGGGAAAACCGCAACAGACTGGATGAAGAAGCGGGTTGATAGTGTTGAAGGCAAGACGATCTACAGCCATCGCATGTCCGTGGTGGAGCCAGTATTTGGAAATATTGGTACGAATAAGCGGCTAAATCGCTTCTCGTTGCGTGGCAAACGTAAAGTACAGGGGCAGTGGCAGATGTTCTGCTTGGTACACAACATTGAGAAATTAATGAATTATGGCGCTATCCACTGATTAACAGGGTTATCCACACACGTGGCGTGAAAAAACGCGGAAAATACGCCCAAGCGTGATTATGTTAAAGGGGTGTGATTGAATTCTGGTCAGGTGAAAACTAACAGAACCGAGCTGGAAGTAGGCGATGATATTTATCGTTCTTCTGCAGGCCCGTTAAGTGCCAGTGCTCAGGAGCTTCGATTCTACATCCATACTTTGGTGCAGAATTCTTATGATCTCAACGCATTCATTCTCACCAATTTTGTAAAAAATAATGTGAGCGCCATGCGGAATTTTTCGATAGCCGGATTTTATATTTTCACTACTCACGCCAGATAGTGGCGAAGCGGCGAGGTCATGAAAGGCGTCGTCAAACTTTTTGATGTAAACGTTGCGCTGGGCTACTCCCCAGCGCCGTTCAGTAAAATTGGCAATACCTTTCAAGTCACTTTTTGCTTTACGACTTAGCTTAAATGAGCTCATGGAGTTTTCTTTTCATCAAGCTCAGCAATAAATGATTCATAGGTATAATCAGTGAAACCGCTTTCCTCGCCTTCTTGCAGCAGTGAGCGAAGTGTTTCCAGCTTGGTTTCGGTGTCTTCGAGCAACCGCAAACCCGCACGAACGACCTCACTTGCGGAGCCATAGCGTCCGCTGGCGACTTCTTTGGCTATAAATTCATCAAAATGGGATCCGAGGGTCATGCTGGTGTTCTTGGCCATAGCGCCTCCTCATACCAATAAGTACCTAAATATGGTATCGAGTGGTCGGGGTGTCAAGTACTCTGTACATGCACTTAACAAGGTGCTGCAGCCGACGTCGTCACCTATCCCGCTTTTGCACACACCTCCATAAAACTCATTTGGAGCTGGCAAATGGCGCACGCACATCACCACAGCTTTTGAGTTGAAGGCAGGGCAGCGTGAACTGAAATCCTCGGGGTGCATGGCCAGGTACATGGGGAATTCGAGGGAGGTAATCTTGACTTAAAGCGGGAAAAAAAAAGCCCCGAACTCTTTCGAGATCGGGGCTTTTTAATATGGCGCGCTCGGGAGGATTCGAACCTCCGACCGCCTGGTTCGTAGCCAGGTACTCTATCCAGCTGAGCTACGAGCGCGTCGTTGTGGTTGCGAACTATAGTGACTTGCCTTGGCTTCGTCAACTATTTTTTTAAAGATTTTTTCAAAAACTCTTTAAAAATCCGCAGGTTACCGAGCTTCAGGGCTGTCCGGGGATGGCCGGTTCAACTCGATAGGGCGCGCATTCTGCCGCGCTACTTCGGTGTTTGCAAGTACTTTTTTCAACTTATGGCGACGCGGTGTTTCGGACGCCTTGGGCGGTTAGCCTGGGTGTCAGTTGGGGCTCAGGCGACATGTTGCTCTTGTGTGTGCGGCGCTGGTTGCAGGTGTTGGGCAAACGCCTGTTCGAGGAGCTCTGGGTCGCGGTGGCGCTTGATCTGTTCGAAGAATACGGTGGCCTGCGGGTAGCTCAATTTGAGGTAAGCCAGCCACTGTTTTACCCGGTTGCCCAGGTACTTGGCCGGGTAGATGTCCTGGGTGGTGGTGTAGTAGTCATAGAGGATGGCTGCGACCTGGTGCCACTGCAGTGGCTGATACTCGCGCCCCGCGTACATAGCCTGTATCTGCAGGCCGATATCGGGGCGCGCGAGCAGGCTGCGGCCAAACATGTAGGCGTCACAGCCGGTCACCTCGCGGCAGCGCTTGAAGTCGTCCAGTGTCCACAGGTCGCCATTGGCGATGACCCGTATCCCCAGTTGCTGGCGGATTTCTCCGATGTATTCCCAGTACGCCGGCGGCCGGTAGCCGTCCACTTTGGAGCGGGCGTGCACCGCCAGTTCGCTGGCGCCACCGGCTTCGGCGGCGCGGGCGTTATCGAGGTAGCTGCTGCGGTCTTGGTACCCCAGACGGATCTTGGCGGAAACGGGTATCTCGTCGGGCACGGCCTGGCGCACGGCAGCGACGATGCCCTCTACGCGGGACGGAGACTGGAGCAGGCAGGCGCCACCGTCACTATTGTTGACGGACTTTGCCGGGCAGCCGAAATTGAGGTCGATGGACTTGGCTCCGGCTTCCACTGCTTTGGCGGCATTGTATGCCATGGCGGTGGGGTTGCCGCCCAGCAGTTGCAACTTCACGGGTGTGCCGTTTGGCGTCTGCGCACCCTGTTCCAGTTCGGGGCACAGGCGGGTGAAAACACGGCGCGGCAGCCGGGTATGGGTGACGCGAACAAATTCGGTGACGCAAACATCCACGCCGCCCAGACGCGACAACAGGTCGCGGACGTGATGGTCGATAACCCCTTCCATCGGCGCCTGATAGATTGTGGGGCGCCCGGTTGTTGCGGGCTGGGGTCGCGCGGGGGCGGGTGCTGGGGACTTCGTGACGTGCATGGATAATTGCTGGTTGCTGCCTGATACCGGGGCGCTATTGTAAGGGATTGGCGGGGCGGTTGTGCAATTAATCAGCAGTTTTGTGCTGGGGTTTCCCTGGTGCGAAATGGTAGTGAAAATGGCGAAAAAACGCGGTATCTGACAGGTTCTTGGTTGCTTCTGTAACTAATAAGTGTTTGATTTCCAAGAGTTATTGACCGGATAATATCGCCCGCAAAATCTCAACAGACACAATAAAAGTCATTTGCGAGGGAATAGACGTGCAAGAGTCACTGATGCAGCAAGGCCTGGATATCACGCTGTTCGGCATGGGGATTGTATTTACGTTTCTTCTCGTCCTGGTGATCTGCACCACCTTGATGTCCCGTTTTGTTACCCGATTTTTTCCCGAGGCCGAGCCTGTTGCGCCGGTCGTCAATGCGTCCGGCACACCGCCGGCCGGGGACGAGCGCCTGAAAAAAATTATTAAGGCGGCCATCGAGCAGCATCGCAACAAGCGCCGTTAACGCGGTGCGATAAATACATCGTTTTAGGTTCGGCCCGGTTGTTTTCCGTTGCGTTCGCGAACGCCTGCCGGGAAGGGCGGCCGGTCAGCCAAGTTTTCAAGATCAACTTTCCAAGAGAGACGACCCATGACTGAGGTTAAAAAGCCATTGGGGATTACGGATGTAGTCCTGCGCGACGCCCACCAGTCGCTATTCGCAACCCGCCTGCGCCTGGATGACATGCTGCCAATTGCGGAGAAGCTGGACCAAGTCGGTTTCTGGTCTCTGGAATCTTGGGGCGGTGCGACCTTTGATGCCTGTATCCGCTATTTGGGTGAGGATCCATGGGAGCGTATTCGCGAGCTTAAAAAAGCCATGCCGAACACGCCGCAGCAGATGTTGTTCCGCGGCCAGAATATTCTTGGTTATCGCCACTATGCGGATGATGTGGTGGAGAAGTTTGTGGAGCGTGCGGCAGTTAATGGCGTGGATGTGTTCCGCGTATTTGACGCGATGAACGATATGCGCAATCTGCAGACGGCGCTGGCGGCGGTGAAAAAGCAGGGTAAGCATGCGCAGGGCACAATTTCTTACACCGTGAGCCCGGTGCACAACATGGACCTGTGGGTGGACCTGGGTCGTCAGATCGAAGATATGGGAGCCGACTCCATTGCCATCAAGGATATGGCTGGCCTGCTGCGCCCCTATGAGGGATTCGAGCTGGTCAAGCGCCTGAAGGCGGCGGTGGACATCCCTATTCATATGCAGTGCCACGCCACCACGGGCCTGTCCACAGCGACGGCGCTGAAGTGTGTGGAGGCGGGTATCGACAATATCGATACCGCAATCTCTTCCATGTCCATGACCTACGGCCACAGCCCCACCGAGGCGGTGGTGGCGATCCTCGAAGGCACCGAGCGGGATACCGGCCTGGACATCCAGTTGCTGGAGGAAATCGCTGCTTACTTCCGCGAGGTTCGCAAAAAGTACGCGAAGTTCGAAGGCTCCCTGCGGGGTGTGGATTCGCGGATTCTGGTGGCGCAGGTGCCCGGCGGCATGCTGACCAATATGGAAAACCAGCTGCGTGAGCAGGGTGCCGGCGACCGTCTCGATGAGGTGTTGGAAGAGATCCCCCGCGTACGCAAAGATCTGGGGTTTATCCCACTGGTTACGCCGACCTCCCAGATCGTTGGCACCCAGTCGGTGCTCAATGTGCTGACCGGCGAGCGCTACAAGTCCATCTCCAAGGAAACGGCAGCGGTGCTGAAGGGCGAGTATGGCGCGACCCCTGCGGAGGTCGACAAGGCGCTGCAGGACAAGGTACTGGACGGTGCCGAGCCGGTCACCTGTCGCCCGGCGGACCTGCTGTCGCCTGAGCTGGAAAAACTGGCCGGGGAACTGCGGGAGAAAGCCGACGCGGACGATATTTTGCTGTCGGACGGGGAAGGCGAGATCGACGATGTACTGACCTACGCCCTGTTCCCGCAGATTGGCCTCAAGTTCCTGAAAAACCGTGACAACCCTGACGCGTTTGAGCCCGTGCCCACGGGCAACGAATCCTCTGAAGTGAAAAACGATCAGGGCGAATGCGTGTACACCGTGTCGGTGGAAGGGCAGAGCTATACGGTCACGGTTGCCGATGGTGGCGATGTGACGGGCATGGTCAAGGTTGGCGATGCGGCGCCCGCAAGTGGCGGCACCGCGCCGGTGGCGTCCGGGTCCGGCGAGCCGGTGAAGGCACCGCTGGCGGGCAATATTTTCAAGGTACTGGTAAAGCCCGGCGATCAGGTGAGCGAAGGTCAGAACATCGTGATCCTTGAAGCCATGAAGATGGAAACCGCTGTGAGTGCGCCACGTGCTGGTACTGTCACCGGCGTGACCATCAAGGAAGGCGATGCCGTGGCGGTGGGCGATGCCCTGCTGACCATCGCGTAACGGGGGCATTTGTGGAAAATATAACGAATCTCTGGCTCTCATCCGGCGCCTATCAGATGACCATCGGGCAGTTCTCGATGATGGTGGTCTGCCTCGGTTTGCTGTTTCTCGCCATTCGTAAAAACTTTGAGCCACTGCTGCTGGTGCCGATTGGCTTCGGCGGCATTCTTGCCAATATTCCCGGCGCCAACCTGGCGCTGCCCGCGGTCGAAGCGGCGATTTATTCTGGCGACGCCGGGGTGATGAATCAGCTCGCACAAGCGCTGGGGCTGGCCGGTTTCGACTCTATCGAGGGGCTCAAAGTGGCGCTGGAAAACGCGTCGGCGGCGGCGCAGCTGCGTGTGGAGCAGATTGCCGCCGATGCGGGCTTCAACAACGGCATGTTGTACAACTTCTACAACGTGGCCATTGCTTCCGGTGTGGCCCCGCTGGTGATTTTCATGGGCGTGGGGGCGATGACCGATTTCGGTCCGCTGCTGGCCAACCCCCGCACCCTGTTCCTGGGGGCAGCGGCGCAGTTTGGTATTTTCGCCACGGTGCTCGGCGCAGTCGGTATGTCGGCGGCGGGGATCATGGATTTCTCCGTCGCGGACGCGGCGGCGATCGGCATTATTGGCGGTGCCGATGGCCCCACGGCGATTTATGTGTCGAGCCTGCTGGCGCCGGACCTGCTCGGTGCCATCGCGGTCGCGGCCTACTCGTATATGGCACTGGTGCCGCTGATCCAGCCGCCGATTATGCGCGCGCTTACCACCGAGCAGGAGCGCCGGATTGAGATGGTGCAGCTGCGACCGGTGAGCAAGCGCGAGAAAATCATCTTCCCGCTGGTGCTGCTGATCCTGGTGGCCCTGTTTCTGCCAGACGCGGCACCACTGCTGGGGATGTTCTGCTTTGGTAACCTGATGCGGGAGTGCGGTGTGGTATCTCGCTTGTCAGACACCGCGCAGAATGCGCTGATCAATATCACCACGATCTTCCTTGGCCTGTCGGTCGGCTCCAAGTTGGCGGCGGACAAGTTCTTGGATCCGAAAACCCTCGGCATCCTGGCGCTGGGCATCGTCGCTTTTGCCATCGGCACCGCGGCCGGTGTGTTGATGGCCAAGTTGCTGAATGCGGTCAGCAAGAACAAGATCAACCCGTTGATCGGTTCGGCGGGGGTGTCCGCGGTGCCCATGGCGGCGCGGGTCTCCAACAAGCTGGGCCTGGAGGCCAACCCGCACAACTTCCTGTTGATGCACGCCATGGGGCCCAACGTGGCCGGTGTGATCGGCTCCGCGGTGGCGGCCGGTGTCATGATCACCATGGTGCGCGCCATGACCGGCTGATGGGCTGGCATCTGCCTGCTGCTACACAACCCCGCTGCGGCGGGGTTTTTTGTGTCCGGCAGCAACCGTTGACTCGATAGTCCGCATTGGGCGCGGGCACCGGGCGCCGCCCCGGGCCGCCGTGTTAAGATGGCGGCCGTTTTGTAATAGGGCGGCAGCCTGGCCCCGAGTAAGGCCCGCGCCGCAAAGGAGAGGTTATGTCCTGGTTGGGAGCGGGTATTGGTGCGGGCATCGGCATGATGTTTGGCGGCCCCATCGGTGCCGCACTGGGTGCCTGGGTGGGGAGTTCGTTTGGCTCCGGGCTTAAGAAGCTGAGTGAAGCGGGTGTGACCCTGAACCGTGAGGGTGCGCAGACGGTATTTATCGTCGCGTTGTTTTCCATGCTGGCAAAAATGGCCAAGGCGGACGGTCAGGTTTCGAAAGCGGAAATCCAGCTGGTTGATGACTTCATCAATAACAACCTGCGCCTGAATGCTGAGGATCGCCAGCAGGCGATCAAGATTTTCCAGAACGCCAAAGACGATCAGTTCAGCATCTACGATTACGCCCAGCAGTACCGGCAGCTGATCCGCAATCAGGCCATGCGGGAAATGGTCTACCGCCTGCTGTTTGCGGTGGCGTTTGCCGATGGCGAACTGCACCCGGCGGAAGAGCAGATTCTGCGAAAAATTCCCGCTTCACTAGGGTTGCATGAGTCGATTTTTACCGCGATGTATAACGAGTTTACCCATCGCTCGCCCGGCGCCAGCGCCGACACGCTGAAGGCGCATTACGATATTCTGGGGTGTAGCCCGGAAGCGACCGATAAGGAGCTGAAGCTGGCGTACCGGCGCAAGGCCGCCGAGTTTCATCCGGACAAAATCGCCTCCAAGGGGCTGCCGGATGAGTTTATGCGCCATGCCGAAGACCAGATGAAAACCATTACCGTGGCCTACGACACCATCGTTGCGGCGCGCAAGCGCCAGGCGGCGGTTGACCAGGTTTGAAGTGAGGAGCCCGCCAATGTCTCTGGCAGTACAAATTCAACAGAAGCTGAGTGATGCGTTTACACCGACCCACATCGAGGTGGATTGTGAAAGTCACATGCACAATGTCCCCGAAGGGGCCGAGATGCATTTCCGTGTGGTGCTGGTGAGCGAGGCCTTTACCGGTGTTCGCAAGGTGCAGCGGCACCAGAAAGTGTACGCGGTGCTGGCGGACGAGATGGCCGGGCCGATTCACGCCCTGGCGTTGCACCTCTACACCGGTGAGGAGTGGGCGGGGCAGGCGCCGCAAAGTCCGCAGTGTCTGGGCGCCAATAAAGGTTAATCCGGGTGGTTGTCGGTCAGGTATGATGCGGCCAGATTGCGGCCGCACTCGTTCGCCGCAGCCAAGAAATCAACATCAGGTTAGAAACACAGAATTCAGGAGTAGCCGTGGAAGGCTTTATTGTCGACGTTACCGCCGAGAACGCCCAGCAAGTATTGATCGAAGAGTCCATGAAACGCCCGGTGGTGGTGGACGTATGGGCGGATTGGTGCGAACCCTGCAAGCAGCTGATGCCGGTGCTGGAAAAACTGGCCAATGAGTACGCGGGGCAGTTCCTGCTGGCGAAACTCAATGCGGATACGGAGCAGGCGCTGGCCGGCCAGCTCGGGGTACGCAGCCTGCCAACCGTAATGGTGTTGAAAGATGGCCAGCCGGTGGACGGTTTTGCCGGCGCGCAGCCGGAACAACAGATCCGCGAAATGCTGGACAAGTACCTGCCCAAGGCTTGGGAGCTGCAATACCAGCAGGCGCAGAAGCTGGTCGGGGAAGGCGAGCTGGACGAAGCGCTGCCGCTGTTGCGCCAGGCTTATGCTGATTCCGACGAGCGCGCGGACATTGCCAAGCAGTATGCGGCCGTGTTGCTGGAGAAGAACCGGGTCAAGGACGCCGAAGAAGTGCTGGGCAAGATTCTGATGGCGGACCAGGATGCGGACTACCAGCAGCTGATGGCGCAGCTGGAACTGAAGCAGGCCGCGGCCGATTCCCCCGAAATCAAGGCCCTGCAGCAGGCGCTGGCGGAAAACCCGGACGACAGTGAGTCTGCGTACAAGCTGGCCGTACAGCTCAGTCAGGCGGACCGTCACGAAGAGGCGCTGGAAATTCTGCTCGGCTTGTTGCGCAAAGACCTGGGCTTTGCCGATGGCGCGGCCAAGCAGGTCTACCTGGATATCGTCAAGGCGCTGGGAGCCGGTGACCCGGTAGCGACGACCTACCAGCGCAAACTGATGACCCTGATGTTCTGATCCGCTGGGATCGAAGCCATGTACAAACTGTGTATCTACATACCCGAGTCGCATCTGGAGCCGGTGAAACAGGCGATTTTTGCCGCCGGCGCCGGGCGTATCGGTGACTACGACCGTTGCTGCTGGCAGGTGTTGGGCACCGGGCAATTCCGGCCATTAGACGGCAGCCAGCCGTTTATTGGCCAGCAGGGGGCGGTGGAACAGGTGCCGGAGTATCGGCTGGAAACCGTCTGCGTGGATGCGGTCGTCGATGCGGTACTGGCGGCCATGCGCGATGCGCATCCCTATGAAGAGCCCGCATTTGACCTGTGGAAGCTCGACGACCGCTGCAACTGATTAGTGTGGATGCCGTATCCCGGCAGGGGCCGGGATGCTCGGTGGCCGTTGAATGCCCGCCTACAGCTTTCGCTTGATCACACCCCGGTGCAAGGTAAATTGCCCATTCTCGCGGTCGCTGAAGTAGTGCTTCAGCGTCTCTGTCATTACCGGGAACGCCATTTCCTGCCAGGGAATATCCTTTTCATCGAATAGCTCGACTTCCAGCGATTCCGGCCCGGGGCTGAACTCGGTGTCGGTCAGTTCACCGCGATAAATCAGGTAGACCTGGTTGATGTGGGGGATGTCGTAGACCGAGAAGAGATCGTCCACGCGAAGGCTGGCACGGGCCTCCTCCCAGGACTCCCTGAGCGCCCCCTGCTCACTGCTCTCACCATTTTCCATAAACCCCGCTGGCAGGGTCCACAGGCCGTAGCGGGGTTCGATGGCGCGTTTGCATAACAACACCTGGTCACCCAGATAGGGCAGTGTGCCCACAATCACCCGCGGATTCACATAATGAATGGCACCGCAATCGTGACACAGGTGTCGGGGGCGATCGTCCCCGGCGGGGATCTCAAAGACCACAGAGTGGCCGCAATGGCTACAGAATTTCATGGCGCAAGTATACCCGCGGCGGGTGGAAGCGCCAGTCTGCCCGGTATCTACCCTCTATAGTGTTACTTAGGTTTTTGGTGCAGAAGCGATGGTTGGTTTTCCATGGCGCGATTTCTCGTCGTTGGTTTATTGGTGTTGGCATTTGGCGGCTGCGCAAAAGACGCGCCACCACCCGCGCCCAATGCGCCCCCTGTGGAGGTGCTGGCGGTGCGCGAACACCAGGTGGTTCCCCGGTTTGAATACGTCGGCAGAGTGGAAGCGACGGATGAGTACCAGGTGCGCCCGCGGGTAGAGGGCTACATCGAGATGCGCAATTTTGTGGAGGGGCAAATGGTGCAGCAGGGCGAGCTGCTCTACCAGATTGACCCCAAACCCTTTATTGCTGCACTGGATAACCAGCGGGCGAATCTGGCGCAAGCCCGCTCGGCCTTGCAGGTGGCGCAGCGGAACTACCAGCGCGGTCGCGAACTGGTGAAAACCGGTGCCATCAGTCAGGTACAGATGGATGAACTGACCGGAAATTTCGAGTCCGCTGAATCTCAGGTAGCGGCCATGCAGGCCGACCTCGAAGCGGCGCAGCTGAATCTTTCCTATACCGAAATTCGCGCACCGTTGACCGGCCTGATCGGGCGCTCGCAATATACCGAGGGCTCGCTGGTTGGCCCGGCGACCGAGCCGCTGACCTCCATCGTGCGCATGGACCCCATCTACGTGGCCTTCGAGGTCCCGGAAAATCGCCTGTTCGCGGTGCAGGAGGAGGCTGAGCGTCGGCGCCAGCAGGGCTCGGCGCCGGTCAAGCGCGCGGTGCGCATCAAACAGCCGGATGGCGAACTCTATCCCTACCCGGGCCTGATTGTGTTTGTCGATAACCAGATTGATCAGGCCACCGGCTCGGCACTGGTGCGTGCCCGCTTCCCCAACCCGGAACGCTTGCTCACCCAGGGGCAGTTTGCCCGCGTGGTGATCAGCGTCTTTGCCGGGGCAGACGCGGTAAAACCGCTGATTCCCCAATCGGCGGTGCTGGAGGATATGCAGGGCCGCTTTATCTATGTGGTGGATGATCAAAACATCGCGCACAAGCGGTACCTGGAGCTGGGGCAGCGGGAAAACGCACTCTGGGCCGTCGATTCGGGGCTGAAACCCGGCGAGAGGATCATTGTGAATGGCTTGCAGCGGGTAAGTCCGGGGAAGCCAGTAGCTCCGCAAAACACCGCCATGAATCCCTATAAGGGCCTCAAGACCCAGGCTCCGCCCAGCCAGACCAGCCCCGTGTCTCAGATTCGTCAGGGGCAGGTGACCCCGGGGGAGCGGCGTGCGGCGGGTGCCGGGGCCGATGGTGCAGGTTCCCGTGAAGTACTTGAGGGTGAGGCCGACGAAAATGCCGAACGGCTGCCCGACGAATACTTTGATGGCAAGTGAACGGTTAGTGGCGGCGCAACGGTAGCAAACCATGCATAAGGATGTGAGCCCTTGATCAGCGCGACCTTTATTCGCCGGCCACGGTTTGCGCTGGTGATCTCTATTCTGATTACGCTGGCGGGAATTCTATCGCTGCCACTGTTACCCGTTGCACAATTTCCCGATATTACCCCGCCAACGGTGGTGGTGAGTGCCAGCTATCCCGGCGCCAGTGCGGAAGTTATGCGCGATAGTGTAGCGGTGCCGATCGAGTCACAGGTGAACGGGGTAGAGGGCATGCAGTATATGTCGTCGACCAGCAGTAACGACGGCACCTACAGCCTGACCGTGACGTTTGAAAGTGGCTATGACGGGGATATCGCACAGGTTAACGTACAGAATCGGGTGCAGCAGGCCGCATCGAGCCTGCCACCGGAAGTGACACGCAGTGGTGTCACCGTGCAGAAAAAATCCAACACCATTTTGCTGGTGGTCAATCTGCTGTCGGCCGATGACCAGTTCGACACTTTGTTTCTCTCCAACTACGCGGAAATTTTTATCAAGGACGAGCTGGCCCGAATTGCCGGTGTCAGCGATGTGCAGATCATGGGCGCCCAGAATTACGCCATGCGCCTGTGGCTGAATCCGGACAAAATGGCCGCGCTGGATGTGACCGCCAACGACGTCATCGCCGCAGTACAGGCGCAGAATCTGCAAGTGGCGGCGGGAAAAATCGGTGCCCCGCCCATCCGCAAGGAGCAACAGTTCCAGTACAGTATTCTGTCGCGCGGTCGCCTGGAGGATGTCAAAGAGTTCGAGAATATCAGCCTGCGCGCCAAGCCCACCGGTGGCATGGTGCGCATGAAAGATATCGCACGGGTGGAGCTGGGCAGTGCCAGTTACAGTGCCTACGGTGAGCTGGATGGCAAACCCTCCGCGGTGATCGCGGTGTATCAACTGCCGGATGCCAATGCCATGGATGTGGCAAAAAACATTGGCAAGAGAATCGAGGAGCTCTCCGCCCGCTTTCCGGAGGGGCTGGAGGCGCAGATTCTCTACGACACCACCACTTTTGTGAGCGCATCGCTGAAAGAAGTCGTGCAAACACTGGTGATTGCCCTGTTGCTGGTGATCGTGGTGGTGTTCCTGTTTTTACAGGACTGGCGCGCGACCTTGATTCCCGCCATTGCGATTCCCGTTTCGCTGGTGGGCACCTTTGCGCTGATGTATGTGGCGGGGATGACAATCAACACGGTCACCCTGTTTGCGTTGATCCTGGCCATCGGCATTGTGGTCGACGATGCGATCATTGTGGTGGAAAACACACAACGGCTACTGAGTGATGGTCTGGCCCCCAGAGAGGCCGCGATGCAGTCCATGCGTGAAGTGACCGGCCCGGTGATTGCAACCACCGCAGTGCTGTTTTCGGTGTTTGTGCCAGTGATGTTGATGCCCGGGCTGACCGGGAAAATGTATCAGCAGTTTGCCTTGACCATTGCCATGGCGGTGTTTATTTCCAGCGTGAATGCCCTGACATTGAGCCCGGCCCTGAGTGCCATCCTGCTGCGT
Source organism: Microbulbifer sp. Q7 (assembly GCF_001639145.1). Lineage (NCBI taxonomy): Bacteria > Pseudomonadati > Pseudomonadota > Gammaproteobacteria > Cellvibrionales > Microbulbiferaceae > Microbulbifer > Microbulbifer sp. Q7. The sequence goes on from NZ_LROY01000002.1 coordinate 416,916, forward strand.
CCCGCCCGTTCTGATGGGGGTGAAGCGGGTGAAAAACGGTCGGGAGTGTTCGGTGTCTTCAATCGCATCCTGCACCGTTCCACCCATGTATATTCGGGTGTTGTGCGCTTTAGCGTACGTCGCCCGTTAATTGGGCTCCTCTCGATTGCCGGTATCTGTGCCCTGTGCGCCTGGCTGTTTTCCGCGGTGCCCACGGGCTTTATTCCCGATGAGGACCAGGGTTTCTTCATGATGAATGTGCAGTTGCCGGATGGTGCCTCACTGGAGAGAACCGCACCGGTGGTCAGCCAGTTGAGTGAGAATATCCGCGAGCTCCCGGGGGTTGCCCATGTGATGGCCGTGCCTGGATTCAATCTGTTGTCGAATAGCCTGACTTCCAACTCGGCCTTCATGATCGTCACACTGCACCCCTGGGACGAGCGCGACACACCGGCGCTAAACCAGTTTGCGATTCTCCGCCAGGTCCAGCAGCTGGGTGCGGCGGTGCCGGAGGCTCAGGTCCAGGTTTTCCCGGTGCCCGCATTGCCGGGGCTGGGTACGATTGGCGGATTTGAGTATGTGCTGGAGGATTTGCAGGGGCGGGAAATTCAGGAGCTGGCCGGGGTGCTGTACGGCTTGCTCGGGGCAGCCAATGAGCGCCCGGAAATCGCGCAGGCATTTACCACCTATCAGGCGGCTTCTCCCCAGCTGGAGTTGCAGGTAGATAAAGACAAGGCGCACATCCTGGGACTGAGGCTGTCCGATGTCTATCTCACTTTACAGACCTATTTGGGCAGCTACTACATCAACGACTTCAACCGCTTCGGCAAGGTGTTCCAGGTGCTGGCGCAGGCGGATGCGGAGTATCGGGATAGCGAGGAAGACCTGAGTGGTTTCTTTGTGCGCGCCAATAGCGGCCGCCTGGTGCCCGTGAGTTCGGTGGCGCAGGTGGAGCCTGTGGTGGCGCCACAGACGGTGCAGCGTTACAACCTGTACAACAGTATCACGGTCAATGGCAACGCGGCGCCGGGATTCTCCAGCGGCGAGGCCATGCGGGCCATGGAAGCGTTAGGCGCGCAGTTGCCGGAGGGCTACGGTTACGAATGGACGGGAGCCAGCCTGGAGGAGATCAGTGCCGGCAGTCTCGCCCCGATTCTATTTAGCCTGGCGATCCTGTTTGCCTTCCTGTTTCTGGTGGCGCAATACGAGAGCTGGACGATTCCCATTGCGGTGCTGCTGGCGATTCCCGTGGCGATTGCCGGTGGTTTGCTGGCCTGTTTCCTGACCGGGAGTGTCAGTGATCTCTATACCCAGATCGGCCTGGTGCTGCTGATCGCCATGTCGACAAAGACCGCCATTCTGATCGTGGAGTTCGCAGTGTTGCAGCGCGACAGTGGTGCCTCGATTGAAGAGGCCGCGGTGCAGGCCACGCACTTGCGATTCCGCGCGGTATTGATGACGGCGATGTCGTTTGTGCTGGGTATTTTTCCGCTGGTGGTGGCCACCGGTGCCGGCGCTGCCAGCCGGGTTTCTCTGGGACTCGTGGTGTTTGGTGGCATGCTTGCTGCAAGTATTTTCTCCACCTTTCTGGTGCCCGTTTATTACTCATTGGTGCAATCCATGCGCGAGAAGGTAAAAGGGGGCAAGCCGCCTGCTGCCGTGGGTGGCGGTGATGGCCCGGCAGAATCAAAAACACAACCTGAATCCTGAAGGAGATGAGGGTATAGTGAAACAGGTACGGTAGTCTGGAGGCCGGGCTTGAATAACCATCCCGAATAACCATGCTGGAAATCATTGAAAGCAAATTCACTGCAGTAAAAGATGAACTGCTGGCAAAAGTGCCCAACGGGCCCAGTCTGCATGGTCATGCAGCGGTGTTGCTGGCGCTGACGGATGAGCCAGACCCGCAAGTCATTCTTACCCTGCGCTCGCAGCAGTTGTCGAGTCATTCCGGTGAAGTCTCTCTACCCGGCGGGCGCTGGGATGAGACCGACCCCTCCCTGGAATTTACCGCCCTGCGTGAAACCCACGAAGAAATCGGCTTGCCCGCAGATCAGGTGCGCGTGCTGGGCCCCCTGTGGACACGCACCACCCGCTGGCAGGTGGAAGTGACGCCGTGGCTGGGGATCGTGCCCCCGGATGCGCCCCTGACGCCCAACCCCGGTGAGCTGGATGCTATTTTTCGCGTGCCACTGGCGTGGTTCTTTGATGATCCGCGTATACGCACCGACCGTATTACCATCGACCAGCGCCGTATCTATCTGCCGGCCTACGAGTATGAAGGCTTCGAGATCTGGGGCTTTACCGCCGGGGTGCTGACGGAGTTTCTGGTGCGCGTGCTGGATGTGCCCATAGGCCGCCGGGATGATGTGCCTGTTAGAGCCCTCAGCTAAATTAGAGCCCTCAGCTGATTAGAGCCCTCAGCTAAATGAGAGCCCACAGCTAAATCCAGATACAGCCCTCCGCTAGAACCTTGCCAAATCCGATGGTGCTGGTCCGGTATACTGCGCACCTGATTTGTCGAGATGCAACATGCCCAGACCCAAGTCCGCCGTCGCCCTCGAAGATGTCCACTGGGGTGCACTGAAAACCCTGTTTCCCTATCTGCTGGAATTCAAGCGTCCGGTATTATTGGCGCTGCTGTGCCTGGTGGGTGCCAAGGCCGCCAGTGTCGGCCTGCCTTTTCTGCTCAAATATATCGTCGATGACCTGGACCAGGCGGGCGGCGCGGCGGCGGCTGTTGCGCTGCCGCTGGGGTTGTTGCTGGCCTATGGTTTCGTCCGTTTTTCCTCGGTACTGTTTGGTGAGCTGCGCGATACCATTTTTGGCCGGGTGACCGAACGCGCCCAGCGACGTGTAGGGCTCGAGGTGTTCCAGCACTTGCACCGCCTGGATCTGGATTACCACCTCAATCGCCGCACCGGCGGGTTGTCGCGGGATATCGAACGCGGTAATTCCGGCATCGGATTTCTGATGCGGTTTATGGTGTTCAACATTGTGCCTACGCTGGTGGAAATCGTGATGGTGGCGGGCTTGTTGTGGTGGAACTACAACGCTGGCTTTGCGCTGCTGGTACTGGGTGCGGTGGTGGTCTATATCGGTTTCTCAGTGGTGGCCACCGAGTGGCGCACGCGCTATGTACGTGAGCTCAATCAGGCCGAATCCGAGAGCAGTAGCCGGGCCGTGGACAGCCTGCTGAATTATGAAACCGTCAAGTACTTTGGCAATGAACGGTACGAGGCGCAGCACTACGATCGCGAGCTGGCCACCTGGGAGCAGGCGCGGCGCAAGAACCGCCTGTCGCTCTTCGGTTTGAACGCCGGCCAGACGTTTATCATCGCCGCCGCCCTGTGCGGTGCGATGGTGATGGCCGCCGTCAATGTCACCCGCGGCAGCATGACCATTGGTGATTTCGTGCTGATCAACGCCATCATGATGCAGATTTTTATTCCACTGAATTTTCTCGGTTTCGTCTACCGGGAAATGAAGGGGGCGCTGGCAAATATCGAAAAAATGTTCTCCATCCTCGATGTGAAACCGGCGATCGAAGATGCCGAAGGTGCCCCCGGACTTGGTATCGAACAGGGGGCGATCGAGTTCCGCGACGTGCACTTTGGCTACAGCGCCGACCGCGAGGTGCTCAAAGGGGTGAGCTTTACCGTGCGGCCGCGGCAAAAGGTAGCCATCGTGGGGGCCAGTGGTGCCGGCAAGTCCACGCTGTTCAAGCTGCTGTTTCGGTTCTATGACGTGACCAGTGGCAGTATCCGTGTGGACGGGCAGGATGTCCGTGCGGTGAGCCAGGACTCCCTGCGTGCCACCATTGGTGTGGTGCCCCAGGATACCGTGCTGTTCAATCAGTCGATTCTGGAAAACGTGCGCTATGGCCGCGTCGATGCCAGCGACGAGGCGGTGCGCGCGGCGATCCGTCACGCGCAGCTGGATGACTTTATCGCGCAACTGCCGGAGGGGGTGCATACCACCGTCGGGGAGCGCGGCCTGAAGCTTTCCGGCGGCGAAAAGCAGCGTGTGGCCATCGCCCGTGCAATTTTGAAGCATCCTCCCATCATGGTGTTTGACGAGGCTACCTCCAGCCTGGACAGCCACTCCGAGCAGGGCATTCTGCATGCGCTGCAGGAAATTTCCCGGGAGCAGACCACCCTGGTGATCGCGCATCGCCTGTCTACGGTGGTGGATGCCGACTGTATTCTGGTAATGGATCAGGGACGTATCGTGGAGCAGGGCAGTCACGGGGATCTGATCGCCGCCGGCGGCCGCTATGCGGAAATGTGGCGAATACAACAACAAGAGCGAGCGCGAGAATCGGGGCACAGCGGGGCGCGGCTGACTTCCTGACGTCGGGTCTATGCAATACGTGGCGCAACTTGTTTCTTTCGCAGGCATTCGCGCCACGTAAATTCCTTTGATTGCGCATAATGGCAGAGGAAAATCCGGCACCGGGCCAGCAGCCGGCATCGTCTGGACATCTTTAGAGCCCACAATTAATGTTGCTCGCACGAATCAATAAATCTACAGGCAGGAACCTGAATGAAAACTGCACTATTCGCGGCATCCGCCCTGGCACTCGCCATTATGGCGGGCTGCTCTTCTGACGAAAAATCCACCGCCAAGCCGGAAACCGCGGCTCCAGCGGAGCATTCGGCGCAGCAGGCGGCCGATACCGCACAGCCAGCCACAGGCCCTCAGGCTGGTGGAATCGCCAAGGGTGTGGATCCCTCCCGGTTCAATATTTATGCGCCGGTCGAATTGAATGCAGACCTGTCTTCTCTCTCCGACAACCAGCGCCAGATGATCGGCAAGCTGATTGACGCCAGTAAAATCATGGACCAGCTGTTCTGGCTGCAATCCTACGGCCCCGCACAGGAGTTGCTGAGCGGTATCGACGATAGCGCCGCGCGTAAATTTGCTGATATCAATTACGGCCCCTGGGATCGGTTGAACGATAACAAGCCGTTTATTGAAGGCTATGGCGACAAGCCGCTGGGCGCCGAGTTTTATCCGGAAGACATGACCAAGCAGGAATTTGAAGCCTGGAATCAGCCCGGGAAAGAAGGGCTCTACTCCCTGGTGCGCCGTGACAGTAACGGCAAGCTGGAACTGGTGCCTTACCACCAGGCCTACAAGACCGAGCTGGAAAAGGCTTCCGCCCTGCTGCGCGAGGCCTCCGAGCTGGCCGAGGATCCGGGTTTCGCCGGCTACCTGAAGCTGCGTGCCGATGCGCTGTTAGACGATCAGTTCCGCGAAAGCGACATGGCCTGGATGGACATGAAGGACAACCGCATCGACGTGGTGATCGGCCCGATTGAAAATTACGAAGACCAGCTGTTCGCCTATCGCACCGCCTACGAGTCCTATGTTCTGCTGAAAGACATGGCGTGGAGTGAAAAGCTGTCCAAGTTCGCCGCCTTCCTGCCGGAACTGCAGCGCGGCCTGCCGGTGGACGACAAGTACAAGGCGGAAACTCCCGGAACCGATTCCGACCTGAATGCCTACGATGTGCTGTATTACGCAGGCCACAGTAATGCCGGCTCAAAAACCATCGCCATCAACCTGCCGAACGACGAAGAAGTGCAGCTGAAGAAAGGCACCCGCCGCCTGCAGCTGAAAAACGCCATGCGCGCAAAGTTCGACCAGATCCTGGTGCCCATCAGCGGTGTACTGATCGCCGAGGACCAGCGCAAGCACATCACGTTCGACGCCTTCTTCGGCAATACCATGTTCCACGAAGTGGCCCACGGCCTTGGTATCAAGAAAACCGTCACTGACGGGGCCAATGTGCGCCAGGCGCTGAAAGAAACGTCCTCCGCGCTGGAAGAGGGCAAGGCGGATATCCTCGGCCTGTACATGATCACCAAGCTGCACGAAAAAGGTGAGATTGAAGAAGGTGAGCTGATGGACAACTACGTGACCTTCCTCGCTGGTATTTTCCGCAGCGTACGCTTCGGCGCCGCCAGCGCCCACGGCAAGGCGAACATGATGCGTTTCAACTTCTTCCAGCAGGAAGGCGCGTTCTCCCGCGACGAAGCCACCGGCCAGTACAGTGTGGACTTCGACAAAATGCAGGCGGCCATGACCAAGCTGTCCAACCTGATCCTGACTATTCAGGGGGACGGCGATTACAAGAAATCCAAAGATCTGCTGGACAATATGGGTGTGGTTGGTAGCGAGCTGCAGGCCGATCTGGATCGCCTGAAAGACGCCAGCATTCCGGTGGATGTGACCTTTATCCAGGGCAAGGAAGTGCTGGGGATCAAGTAGCCCCCGAAACGCGAGTATCTCTAAAGCGGGCCAATGGCCCGCTTTTTTGTGTCAGCGACGCTCCGGTGGCGCACTGCCAGTTCCGAATCTGACTAGTGAGGCCTTCGCGTATCTCATACACTCGCTGGCATGAAACCTTCTACTGACTACTCCCCTGATCATCCCTGCGGCTCTTCCGGCGATTCTTCCGGTGAGCCTTGTGGCGGCGAGGTGCATGCGCGCCCGGATACTGAACGCTGCCGCCGCGCGCGCCTGTCCCGCGACCGGCGCTTCGATGGCCATTTCTACACCGCGGTAAAAACCACCCGCATTTTCTGCCGACCGATCTGCCCGGCGCGTCCGCCGCTGGAGAAAAATGTTGAGTACTTCGCGACGGCTGCGGAGGCGGCTGCGGCGGGTTATCGTCCGTGCCTGCGCTGTCGCCCCGACGCCGCGCCGGGCAGCCCCGCCTGGGGCCTGGTTTCCACCACCGTGCAGCGCGCGCTCAAGCTGATGCGCGCGGAGCGCGAGGCCCATTCCATCGAGCAACTGGCGGAACGCCTCGGCATCAGCAGCCGCTATTTGCGCAAACTGTTTGCCGAGCATATCGGTCTGAGCCCGCTGCAGGTGTGGCAGACCGAGCGGGCACTGTTCGCCTTTGGCCTGCTGCGCGACACCCGCCTGCCGGTGGCGGATATTGCATTTGCCGCAGGATTTAGCAGCCTGCGCCGTTTCAATGGTGTGTTCAAATCCATTTATCGGCGCACGCCCTCGCAGGTGCGGCGCGCGCCGGCTGCCCCCTCAGGCAGGGCGGAGGCGGCGACGCCCATCCAGATGACGCTGAGCTATCGTCCTCCATTTGACTGGCCGGCACTGCTGGCCTTTTTTGCTGCGCGAACCCTGCCGGGGGTGGAGCAGGTGATACCCGCGGACGACCCGGAGCAGGGCGAATACCGACGCAGCTTCCAGCTGCACGGTCAGCGCGGGCTGTTGCGTGTGACCCATGAGCCCGCTAAAGGGTGGTTGCGCGTACGTGTGTATGGCGATGGCTGCGGTGCCGTACTGTATCCGTTGCGGGAGAAGCTTCGGCGGCTGTTCGACCTGGATGCCGACACGGAGGAAATTGCTGCGCATCTGCGCACGGACCCGTTACTGGCGCAGATGCTGGCAGTGAACCTGGGGGTGCGCCTGCCCGGGGCCTGGGATCCGTTCGAGTACACGCTGCGGGCGATTCTCGGCCAGCAGATCTCGGTGGCGGCGGCGACTACCATTGCCGGGCGCGTGGCGCGCCGCTACGGTGAGACCTTCGCCGGGCCGGAAGGGGAGCTGCTGCTGTTCCCCACCGCAGAACAGCTCCGCGATGCGGACTTCGCCGAAATCGGGGTTACCCGGAGCCGTGCGCAAACCCTGCGGACCTTCGTCGCGGCCACGTTGAACGGTGAGATCGACTTTGACGAGCCGGATCTCGAGGCCTTCTGCGCACAGATGACCGCGTTGCCCGGTATCGGCGACTGGACCGCCCAGTACACCGCCATGCGCGGCCTGTCCATGCCCGATGCCTTTCCCGCGTCTGATCTCGGGATTCTGATCGCTCTCGGAGATCGAGGGGGCGAGCAGCAACGAAAGGCGACACCCAAACAGGCCCTGGCGCGGGCGGAGTCCTGGCGCCCCTGGCGGGCCTATGGGGCACTGCTGCTGTGGCAGTCGCTTAAACTGACGTCCGCAACGGGGGCATCAACATGATCCATTACGAAATCTATCCGAGCCCGTTTGGGGAGCTGGGCATCGCGGCGAGCGAGGCCGGGCTGGTGGGGATTGACCTGCAGGCCGGCCAGCGGCCGCTGCCGGTAAAACCGGGCTGGCAGCGCGGGGGCAGTGATCTGACGGCGGCGGCTGCAGCGCAGTTGCGGGCCTATTTTGCGGGTGAACGGCAATCCTTCGACCTGCCGCTGGCTGCCGCCGGGACGCCGTTTCAGCAGTCGGTGTGGCGGGCGCTGTGCGCGATTCCCTTTGGTGAAACCCGCAGTTACCGGGCGCTGGCGGAGGCCATCGGTAACCCCAGGGCGGTGCGCGCGGTGGCCCGCGCCAATGGCGCTAACCCGCTGTCTATCGTGGTGCCCTGTCATCGGGTGATCGGGGCGGACGGCACGCTGACGGGCTATGCCGGCGGGCTGGAGATGAAGGCGCGTTTGCTGGCGTTGGAGGGGGTGCTGATCGGCTGAAAATGCCCGGCGAGTCACGGTGTTGCGGGGTGGTATTCGCGCCCATTGGGCTGGATAATGGCCGGCTGATTTTCATGGGCTTTTCCTTGACCAAGTCCGCGCGCAACACCCTGAGGGGGAGACCAGATGCTGTACAGATTGGGCGATAAACAGCCGCAGCTCGAAGGTGAGGGCCACTATGTGGCGCCGGGTGCCCGGGTGATTGGCAATGTGCTGATGAAGCCCCACAGTTCGGTGTGGTTCAACGCGGTGATCCGCGGGGACAACGATCTGATCACGATTGGTGAGCGGGCGAACATTCAGGATGGCTCTGTGTTGCATACGGATCCGGGTGTGCCGCTGACGGTGGGCACTGGGGTGACGGTGGGGCACAAGGTGACGCTGCACGGGTGCCAGATTGGTGACTATTCGCTGGTGGGTATGAATGCGGTGGTGCTGAATGGGGCCAAGATCGGCAAGTGCTGCATTATCGGGGCGAATGCGCTGGTGACGGAGAATGCGGAGATTCCGGATTATTCGCTGGTGCTGGGCAGTCCGGGTAAGGTGGTGAAGTCGCTGGATGCGTCGATGTTTGAGTTGTTGAAGGCCAGTAGTGATATCTATGTGGCTAACGGTAGGCGGTTTGCGGAAGAGCTGGTTGAGGTTTAGCCCATGACCGAGAGCGATTGGAGCAAGGTGAAAGATCAGGAGCCGGAGGCTGAGTTCGAGTTTCCGGTGAAGTCGCCTTGTGTTTCCGTTTGTGCGCTGAATCGCGATGATATCTGTGAGGGGTGTTTTCGCTCCGGGACTGAGATCAGTCAGTGGGGGCGGATGTCTAATGCTCAGAAAAAGCAGGTGTTGATTTTGTGCCATGAGCGGGCGGTGGAAATGAAGCGGGTTTGGTGGTCGGACTGACCGTTTGTGGTCTGTTTTTTCGGCCCTCTGGCGGCGGATCAGCGGGTACGAGTTTTCAGGACCGAGCTAGGCGCCCCCCTGGGAACCCATCCCTGGGCGCTGCGGCGCAAACATCCTGTTTGCGACGCTCCTGAAAACTCGTACCCGCTGCTCCGCCTTCGCTTCGGCTACAGTACTCCGTCAGAAATTATTGGGCACCAGGTTGCGATGAGTTGCCTGGGCTTACGAAGCAAAAAATTACCAGAATTGCACTAAGCATCGAGGGGCGGTAAGCCCTTCCGGGACCTTCGCCGACAGGGATGTCGGCGCAGAGCTACATGGATGTACTCGCCGCGTGTCCCGGAAGGGCTTACCGCCCCTCGGTGCGTACCCGGATTAGAGCTCAAAACAAAAGAGCCCCGGAACCAAACCAAATAGAAAAAATATGACCCAACCCTTCGTACATTTAAGAATCCACACCGAATATTCCCTGATCGATGGCCTGGTGCGCATCAAGCCGTTGGTGGCCCGTGTGGCCGAGCTGGAAATGCCGGCGGTGGCGATTACGGATCAGACGAATTTCTATGGCCAGGTGAAGTTTTATAAGGGCTGTATGGGTGCCGGCATCAAGCCGATTACCGGTGCAGATTTCTGGCTGAAGGAAGGTGGTGAGGAGCAGCCGACGCTGCTGACGCTGTATGCGATGAACACCACCGGCTACCGCAATATTACCGAGCTGATTTCCCGCGCGTGGATGGAAGGCCAGTACCACGGGCATGCTTTTGTGGAGCGCGAGTGGATCGAGCAGGCGTCGGAAGGCGTGCTGATGCTCTCTGGCGCCAAGTACGGGGATGTGGGGCGTGCGCTGATTGCGGGGCGGAACTCGCAGGCGGAGACGCTGGCGCAGGAATGGGAGCGGATTTTCCCGGGGCGTTATTATCTGGAATTGCAGCGCACCGGTCGACCGGGGGATGAGGCGTATTTGCATGCGGCGGTGGGGCTTGCGGGCAGGCTGAATCTGCCGGTGGTGGCGACCAACGATGTGCGCTTCCTTGAGGACAGCGAGTTCGAGGCCCACGAGGTGCGGGTGTGTATCCGCGAGGGCCGTGCGCTGGATGATCCGCGTCGCGAGCGCCGTTATTCTTCCGAGCAGTATCTGCGCACCCCGGAGGAAATGCAGGCGCTGTTTGCGGATATTCCGGAAGCGCTGCAAAACACGGTGGAGATTGCGCGCCGCTGTTCCGCGCCGATTCAGCTGGGCAAATATTTCCTGCCCCAGTTTCCCATCCCCGACGGCATGACGGAGAACGAGTTCTTCGAAAAGATTTCCTTCGATGGTCTCTACGAGCGCCTGGAGTTTATTCTCGACAAGAGTGCCCCGGATTACGAAGCGCGCAAAAAAGAGTACGAAGACCGCCTGCGCTTCGAGCTGGATATCGTGATCCAGATGGGATTCCCCGGTTACTTCCTGATCGTGATGGACTTTATCCAGTGGGCCAAGGATCACAATATCCCGGTGGGCCCGGGGCGGGGTTCTGGTGCGGGCTCGCTGATTGCCTACTCGCAGAAAATTACCGATCTCGATCCGCTGCAATACGACCTGCTGTTTGAGCGATTCCTGAACCCGGAACGTGTTTCCATGCCCGACTTCGACGTCGACTTCTGCATGGAAAAACGCGATCGCGTGATCAGTTACGTGGCGGATAACTACGGTCGCGACGCGGTAAGCCAGATCATCACCTTCGGTACCATGGCCGCCAAGGCGGTGGTGCGCGATGTGGCGCGGGTGCAGGGCAAGTCTTACGGCCTTGCCGACAAGCTCTCCAAGATGATCCCGCCGGACCCCGGCATGACCCTGCAGAAGGCCTTCGAGCAGGAAGAAGTGCTGCGTGAGTTCCTCGAGAACGATGAGGAAGGGCAGGAAATCTGGGAGATGGCGCTGCAGCTTGAGGGCGTGGCGCGGAACGTGGGCAAGCACGCCGGTGGTGTGGTAATCGCCCCCACCAAGCTGACCGACTTTGCGCCGCTCTACTGCGACGAGACCGGTGCCGGCCTGGTGACCCAGTTCGATAAGAACGACGTGGAAGACGCGGGTCTGGTGAAGTTCGACTTCCTCGGTCTGCGTACCCTGACCATCATCGACTGGGCCAAGGCGATGGTGGACGAGCAGCGCGCGCGGGAGGGCAAGGAGCCTCTGGTGATCGAGGCGCTGCCGCTGGACGATGAAGAAACCTTCAAAATGATCAAGCGGGCCGAGACCACCGCGGTGTTCCAGCTGGAATCCCGCGGTATGAAGGACCTGATCAAACGCCTGCAGCCGGACAACCTCGAGGACATGATCGCCCTGGTGGCCCTGTTCCGCCCTGGCCCACTGCAGTCGGGCATGGTGGACGACTTCATCAACCGGAAGCACGGCCGTGCGCAGGTGGCCTACCCGGATGCCAAGTACCAGCACGAGAAACTCAAGCCGATCCTGGAGCCCACCTACGGGGTAATTGTTTACCAGGAACAGGTGATGCAGATTGCCCAGGAACTGGCGGGCTATACCCTCGGTGGTGCGGACATGTTGCGCCGGGCCATGGGTAAGAAAAAGCCGGAGGAGATGGCCAAGCAGCGTGCGACCTTTGAGGAGGGTGCGAAGGAGCAGGGGGTAGACCCGGATCTGGCGATCAAGATCTTTGACCTGGTGGAAAAATTCGCCGGTTACGGCTTCAACAAATCCCACTCTGCCGCCTACGCTCTGGTCTCTTACCAGACGGCCTGGCTGAAGGCCCACTACCCTGCGCAGTTTATGGCCGCCACCATGTCGTCGGACATGGACAAGACCGACAAGGTGGTGACCTTTATCGAAGAGTGTCGGGCCATGAAGCTCGACCTGGTGCCACCGGATGTGAACCTGGGTACCTACCAGTTCTCCGTGCCGGTCTCCGAGAACGGGGAAAACCGCATCATCTACGGTCTCGGTGCGATCAAGGGGCTGGGTGAGGGACCCATCGACAACATTATTGCCGAGCGTGAGCAGAATGGGCCCTTTACGGATCTGTTCGATTTCTGTTCCCGCATCGACCCGCGCAAGGTGAACAAGCGCGCGCTGGAAGCGCTGGTGCGTTCCGGTGCACTGGACAGCATCGGTCCGGATACCAACAGTGCCGATGGGCTGGATTATTCCCGTGCGGTGCTGTTCAACGCGCTGGATGAGGCGGTGAAGTCTGCAGAGCAGCAGAGCAAGAACGACAGCGCCGGCATGATGGACCTGTTTGGCGAGGTGGTGCGCTCGGCGTCTGACGGCGATGTGTACGAGGATTTCCGCAACGCCCGCCCGTGGAGTATTCGCGAGCGTCTCGAAGGCGAGAAAAATACCCTCGGTCTGTACCTCACCGGCCATCCCATCGATGAATACGAAGATGAATTGAAGCATCTGGTGAAGGCGCGCATCGCCGACCTGAAGCCGGGCCGCGACAACCAGAAAGTGGCCGGGCTTTGTGTGGGCATGCGCGTGATGAAGACCAAGCGTGGCGATTCGATGGCGATCGTGACCCTGGATGACCGCAGTGCGCGCATCGAGGCGGCGGTGTTCAGTGAGGCGTTTGGTGAGCACCGGGAGAAGCTGGTGAAGGATGCGCTGCTGGTGCTGGAGGGTTCTATCTCCCACGACGATTACAGTGGCGGCCTGAAGATGAGCGTGAACAGTGTGTCCACGCTGGATGACCTGCGCAGTGGCAGTGTGATCGGGGTGACCCTGAAGATCGACAGTGCCCAGGCGCTGCCCAAGATGGGCCAGCGCCTGGGTGCCTGCCTGCGGCCTTATGTGGGTGGCAGCTGTCCGGTGCTGGTGGAAGTGGAACGCAGCGATGCCCGCGGGACTTTCCGCCTGGGCGAAGAGTGGAAAGTGGAGCCAAATGACCAGCTGATCCAGTCCCTGCGGGAGGTCGTCGGCCGGGAGCGGGTACAGCTCAACTACAATCAACGGCAGTGAATATGAGCGGCACATTGGAGCGGTCTGCTTAGCCCCGGGCGCCGCGGTGCCGGTACGAGTATTCCGAATCGCTGTGAATACGTCCCTGTACGCTCCGGCGGCGACGTCCTGTCGCCGACGGTTCGGAATACTCGCACCGGCACCACGCCTTCAATTTTGACCTCTTTGGTGGTCGGCGAAGAGAGAAGTGAACCCATGCACTCGACTGAATGGTCCTATCCCGGTAAGCTAGCCGCCATTTTCAGTAGACGAGGCCTGTTTGCGACTGTTCGGGGTGGTTTAGTCGCATTTTCCAACATTTGGCAGGCCCACAGAATTATCAAGGCGCGAATTAAATGAACTTCAGTTTTCTCGAGTTTGAACAGCCAATTGCGGAACTGGAAAGCAAGATCAAGGAACTGCAGCATGTAGGGGACGACAACGACCTCAACATCGCTGAAGAGATCACCCGCCTGCGGGAAAAGAGCGAGAAGCTCACCGAGTCCCTGTATTCCGACCTCTCTCCGTGGCAGATCGTGCAGGTGGCCCGCCACCCGCAGCGCCCGTACGCGAAGGATTACATCGAACGTATTTTCACCGATTGGGATGAGCTGCATGGCGATCGCCACTTCGGTGACGACCAGGCGATTATCGCCGGTATCGGTCGCCTCGAAGGCCGTCCGGTGGCGGTGATCGGTGAGGAGAAGGGCCGCACGGTCAACGAGAAGGTGAAGCGCAATTTTGGTATGCCGAAGCCGGAAGGTTACCGCAAGGCCCAGCGCATCATGGAGATGGCCGAGCGTTTCAAAATGCCGGTGCTGACGCTGATTGACACTCCGGGGGCCTATCCGGGTATCGACAGTGAGGAGCGCGGTATCTCCGAGGCCATCGCCAAGAACCTGGCGGTGATGTCGCGCCTGCGCACGCCGATTATCTGCACCGTGATTGGTGAGGGTTCTTCCGGTGGTGCACTGGCGATTGGTGTGGGCGACCAGCTGAACATGCTGCAGTACTCCACCTACTTTGTGATTTCCCCGGAAGGTTGCGCCAACATTATCTGGAAAACTGTGGAGAAGGCGCCGCTGGCGGCCGAGGCCATGGGGGTGACTTCCAGTGTGCTGGAGGAGCTGGGTATTGTGGACGAGACGCTGCCAGAGCCGCTGGGCGGCGCGCACCGCGATCCGGACCTGATGGCCGCGCGTCTGCGCGATCGACTGTCTGAGCAGCTGGACAAGCTGACCGCGGTTCCGATCGACGAGCTGCTGGAGAAGCGTTACCAGCGTTTGATGAGCTACGGTAACGTCGCCGGCTAATTTCCTTAGCGAGCGTTACTCAAAAACGGCGTCAACTTCGGTTGCCGCCGTTTTTTTTGCGCTTGCTTCTGCTCCCGCCAATCTTGTTTACAGGCGCAGAATGTCCCGGTAGCCGGCAACCCGTACCTGGAAGGGGGTGTTGTCCTGCAGGTAGAGACGCTGGCAATCGGCCGCGTCCGGCTCGCCGTGCACCAGTTGAATCTGGGTACCCGCCTCCAGTGCAGACTGCAACAGCCACTCGCCCAGCTCCACATAGTCCGCGTGGGCGGATAGCCCTTCCAGCATTTCGATCTGCGCCTTGCAGGTTATGTATTCCCCGTGAATCTTTACGTTTCGTGAACCGGCCAGCAGGCGGGCACCGCGGGTGCCGCCCGCCTGGTAGCCGGCGAATAACACGGTGGTTCGATGGTCGGGTAGCAAGCGCTTCATGTGGTGCAGTATGCGGCCGCCGCTGGCCATGCCGCTGCCGGCGATGATGATGTGGGGATACTGGATGTTCTCCAGAGCCTTGGACTGGTCCACGCTGCGGGTGTAGCGGATGCCGCTGCACATGAAGGTACAGTTTGCGGTACTGAGGCGGTGCTGGTCCGGGTAGCGGGCATAGATTCCCGAGGCGTCGATGGCCATGGGGCTGTCGAGGAAAATGGGGACTTTGGGAATCCGCTGTTCTCGCATCAGGTTCAGCAGTAGGAATTGCAGGGTTTGCGCCCGTCCCACGGCAAAACTCGGAATCAGTAACACTCCGCCGCGGCCGAGGGTGTTGTTGACGACCTCGGCCAGTTGTTGCGCGTGGTCAATCTGCGGGTGACGCCGGTCCCCATAGGTGGATTCCAGCAGCAGGAGGTCCAGAGCGGGCAGAGGCCGCGGCGAATGCATGATGAGATCGTGCGGGCGCCCCACATCACCGGAAAATCCTACCCGTTTGCCATCCGCTTCGAGAATGACACTGCCCGCACCCAGAATGTGCCCCGCCGGCTGGATATGCAGGGTGGCGCTGCCAATTCGGATTTTTTCGTCGAAGGCCACTGGCTGGAACAGCTCCAGGCACCGCTCTGCAGTGTCGCCGTTGTACAGGGGCACGGGGTGGGCGTGCTTGCCGAGTTTGTGGCGCTGGTAGAAGCGGGCGTCTTCTTCTTGGATATGTCCGGCATCCGGCAGAAGAATCGAGCAGAGATCGGCGGTGGCGTGGTGGCAGTAGACCGGGCCGCGATATCCCTGCTGGTAGAGCCGCGGAATATAACCGGAATGATCCAGGTGGGCGTGGGTGAGGACGATCCCCTTGAGATGGCGGTAGTCGAACAGGGGCGCTTCCCAGTTGCGCTCGCGCAACCATTTGTAGCCCTGGAACATGCCGCAATCCACCAGAAACTGCGTTTTACCCTCATCCACACTGATCAGAAATTTCGAGCCGGTAACCGTGCCGGTGCCGCCAAGGAACGTGATATTCATCGGTAGGATTTTCTCCATTGGCCAGTGTTGCTGCGCGTGCGTGGCGATAGGCGCTTCTCAAAGGTTATCCGCTTGCGGCGCTTTCCTATCGATTACCGTCCCTGTCGCCATCTCGGTTGCCCTCGGTTATCGCCGGTGTATTTGCGGGCGCAACGTCAAACAGGTCCCGGTTTTGATGGTAGTACTCCCGCGCGTAGGCCAGCTCCCCCGGCGTCTGTGCCAGCAGTGTTGCCAGTGCCTGGCCCGCGCGGATGGTGTCCCCCACCTTGACCTGCAGGCGCAGTCCGGCTTCCGGGGACGAGGGGGCGCCGGCAACTTTGGCCAGGTGTGCCAGGCGCCGGTTGTCCATACCGCGCAGGTGTCCATCCCATGTGCTGCGCAGCTCGATATGGTGGCTGGCGGTTGGGATTTCGCGGAGGCCGCCTTGGGCTTCGCAGATATTCAGGAACTGCTGCAGAGCCTCGCCTGATTCCAGCAAGTCCCGGGCATTTCGGTACGCCTGCGCGTCACTGGTTTCATCCGCCATACATAACAGTTGTGCCGCAAGAAACAGCGCGCGCTCCTTCAGGTCCGCCGGGGCGTGTTGCTCGTTGTGCAACACACTCAGCACATCGCGCGCCTCCTCGGCGGGGCCGATGCCCCAGCCAACCGCCTGGCTGCCATCGGATTGTACACAGCGAACCTCGACCCCGAGGTTGCCGGCCACTGCATGAAACAGGGATTCGAGATCTGCCGCCTGTTGCGGGGTGCGTAATTTCGCGGTGGGACCCACGGGCATGTCAATCAGGATGTGGGTGGAACCGGCGGCCATTTTCTTGGAAAGCACCGAGGCGACAAGCTGTCCCTCACTGTCCAGGTCCAGGGCGCGCTCGATGCGAATCAAAAGGTCATCGGTTGGGCTCAGCCCGACTTCGCCCCCAGCGGCGAGGCAGGCCCCGGTACGGGTGATCACGTTGCGCAACTGTGCCAGCGGCAGGTCGACGTTGGTCAGTACCTCCATGGTGTCGGCGGTGCCCGCCGGTGAGGTGATGGCGCGAGAGGAGGTTTTGGGAATGACGAGGCCCGCGGCACTGACGATGGCCACCACAATCGGCGTCGTGCGGTTACCAGGCAGGCCGCCGATGCAGTGCTTGTCGAACACACGTGTGTACTCGGGCCAGTGCAGTCGGTTGCCGTTGTTGATCATGGCGGTGGTCAGCGCAGTGGTTTCGGCGGCATCGAGGCGTCCGCCGGCGCAGGCGGTCAGGAAACTGGCGACTTCGATATCCGAATAGCGGCGTTGGCCGATGTCTCCGATGATGCTGCTGATTTCCAGGGTATTGAGCCGGTGACCATAGATTTTCTTGCGTAGGGCGCTCAGTGAGGGCACCGGCGGGGCGTGGTGAACATGAACCACCGAGTGTTTATCCAGCCCGAGGAATTCCCAGGCGCTGTCGGAAAAACCGATATAGCCCTGGGGCAGAATCGTTTCACTCACCGTGTTGAGAGTCGCAATCAGCGTGCGCTGGCCGGCGCTGATTTGCAGTCGGGTGTTTGCCGTGTAGCCCTCGGCACGGCATATGGCGCAGTCCTTGCGCATGAAGACAATGGGTTCCTCATGGGTGTCGATTCCCATGCTGTAGGCAGTGAGTGGCAGCGCCCGGGCCATAGTGTGATCCCTGATCTCCCAACGGTGCGACCGGGGGGACAGTCCCGGCGGAAATATAGTGTAGGTGTTTCCGGCGGATGCGGGTGCGGCGGGGCACTATGCCGTCGGCGGCGCAGGCGGCGCAGGCGGCGCAGGCGGCGCAGGCGGTGTCCGGCGGGATGAGCTCGGGCCACGCCCGATGTCCCCAAATGACCAGTACAGGGCCCGTGACTACTGGGTTGGATGCTGTCCTTGCGGCTAGACTGGCGATCGCTCAAAAACCGTTCGAATCCGCGTTTCGTTGAACGTATCGCAAATTCGACCAGCCCGAAAGTAAACACTGTTCAAAGCGTGGGGGGAGTCCTTGGCGGAGTTGGGTTCGCTGTTAAGCCTGATGCCAGACCAGAGCCCCGGCCTTGCCCTCGGCCTGTTGCTCGCCGTGTGTGTCCTCAGTGCGTTTATCTCCGCGGTAACCGGCGGTGCCGGCGGTATACTGATGTTTGCCGCCCTTAATGTGGTCATCCCGCTGCGCGCCCTGGTGCCGATTCACGGCGCCGTACAGCTGCTGAATAACCTCGCGCGTATTGCGTATGTGCGTGAGCATATCCGCTGGGACCAGTGCATTCCGTTCTTTATCGGCTGTACCCTGGGCTCCGCCGCCATGACCCTTGGCCTGGCTAATCTGGACTGGCAGCAACTGCCACTCGTGTTGTTGGCGGTTCTGATTTTATACACCGTATTCAAGCCCAAGAAACTCCCGGAAATCCGCCTCAAACCGCGCAGCTTTTTCTGGGTGGGTATCGCCACAGGAACTCTGGGTATCGTTGCAGGGGCCGTAGATCCACTATTGGCTGCTTTCTTTGTGCGCAAAGATATGACGCCAAAGGAAATCGTCGCGAACAAGTCCGTGATGCAGGCGTGGTGTCACGCACTGAAGGTGCCCGCATTTATTTACCTTGGCTTCGCGTTTTCCGAGCATCTGGGATTGATATTGCTGTTGACCGTAGCCGCGGTCGTCGGTACCCGCATCGGTATCGCACTACTGAATCGAATCAATAGCGAAGTCTTTTTCAATCTTATGCGTGCGGCACTTTTGATTGCCGGCGCGCGCATTATCTACCAATTAGTTGCCCCCGCAATTTAAGCAGAATAGAAAGTAGGTACATACCATGGCCGACTACCAGATTATTAATCCATTTAATGGCGAGCAGATCGAAGCCTATGACTTTCACACCAAAGCCCAGGTGGAAGCGGCCATCCAAAATCTGGTTGCTGGACGTAAAATCCAGCAGGCGACCCCTGCGTTCGAGCGCTCCAATATCCTGATGAGGCTCGCCCAGCTCATCCTGGAGCGCAAGGAAGACCTGGCTCGCCTGATCACCGAAGAGACGGGCAAAACCATCAGTGACAGTCACGTAGAAATCGACCGCGCCTACAACACCGCACTGGCCAGCGCCATCGAAGCGCGCAACATGAATGGCGAAGCCCTCGACTCCGATGCCTTCCCGCCCATGCGCGAAAAAATCGGCATAGTCCTATGGAAGCCGCTGGGCACGGTTTTGTGTATTACCCCATTCAACTTCCCAATTAACATCGCGGTACACAAAATCGGCCCAGCGTTTGCCGCCGGCAACACCATCCTGTTTAAACCCGGCCCACAAAACAAACGCTCGGCTGAATTATTGGTCGAACTCTGCCACGCCGCAGGCATGGACAAATCCGTAGTGCAAATGCTGATTCCGGACATCGAAGCCACCAGCTACGCCGTCTCCCACCGGGAAATCCAGGCCATCAACTTCACCGGCGGCACCGCCGCCGCCAATGCCATCGCGCGGAACGCCGGCTACAAAAAAATGCTGTTCGAACTCGGTGGCAACGACCCGCTCATCGTCATGCCCGACGCCGACCTCGATGCCGCAGTAACGGCCACCATCAACCAACGTTTTGCCACCGCCGGCCAGCGCTGTACCGCGGCGAAGCGCCTGTTTGTACACACTGCCGTGTTTGACGCCTTTGCCGAAAAACTCGTGGCCGCTACCGCCAGACTCAAAGTCGGCGACCCGACGCAAGACGACACCTTCGTCGGTCCCCTGATCCACACCGCCGCTGCCGACGAGGTGGCAGGGCGCATCGAATCTGCCGTACAGGGTGGAGCAAACGTGCTTTACGGCGACAAACGTGAAGGAAATATTCTCTGGCCAACCATCCTCGACAACGTCGCCGACGACGCCGAACTGGTCGCGGAAGAAACCTTTGGCCCCGTGGTGCCGCTGCGCAAGTTCGACGACGAAGCAGAACTGGTTTCCCTGATCAATAACTCTCCCTTTGGCCTGCAGGCCGGCGTATTTACCCAGAACCTTGCCCTCGCCAAACGTCTCTACAATCAGTTGGATGTAGGCCTGCTCGCCGTCAACGACGGCCCCGGCTTCCGCGCGGAACATTTCCCGTTCGGCGGGGTAAAGGAAAGTGGTGTCGGTAGGGAAGGGGTGCGCTACGCCATTCGTGAAATGAGTTACCAGAAAACACTGGTGATCTAATCGCTACGAAGTACACAGCCAGAAGATAAGGCCGGGTGCTGGGTGGAAGGTTTCAGGAGCGTCGGCGACAGGACGTCGCCGCCGCAGCGCCCAGGGATGGGTTGAAGGGGGGCGCCTAGCTCGGTCCTGAAACCTTTCACCCGGTGCCCGGCCGCCACCGTAAGACCTACGAAGTATTCACTACCACAGAACCAGGCTAACGCCAAAATATCCCAGAGACTTGTCCCGCCGGTCACATTGCTACTATACTCCGCTCCAACTTGTCGGAGTGCCTTCGGGCTGAGATCGCTGTTGCGAGATCCGTTGAACCTGATCGGGGTAACCCCCGCGTAGGGAACAAGATCTGAAATCGCTATTTTTCGTACGTTGAATTTTTGCGTCCGAAACCCGCTCTCCCCACCTGTACCCCGGCAATCCACTCACGGATACCATCCAAGGAACGTCCGCAACGACGTAAGGGGTCAGCATGTCTCAAATCGCCGAACCGAAGAATATCGAGAGCAACGCCGATAAAAAAAGTCGCGCAGCACAGCAGCAAAGTGCCAAACAATTCCTCGATAATCTAACCGCTCAGCAATTTCCCAACTCCCGCAAAGTCTACCTACAAGGCGAACATTCCGGCGTAAAAGTCGGTGTGCGTGAAATTTGCCTCGGCCAGAGCCTCGTCGGCGGCGACGAACAAAACCCCGTGTTCGAACCCAACGAACCCCTGCGGGTATATGACACCGCAGGGCCTTACTCTGACCCGGGGTACACACCCGATATTCGCAACGGCCTACCCAAACTGCGCCAGCAGTGGATCGAAGCCCGTGGCGACACCGAAATTCTCGACACCCGTCAGGCCGCTTACAGCCAGAAACGCATGGCCGATCAGGGCCTCGACCATATCCGCTTTGACAACCTGCCCGCGCCCCGCAAAGCAAAAGCTGGCAAAAACGTCACCCAGATGCACTATGCCCGTCAGGGCATCATCACCCCGGAGATGGAATTTATCGCCATCCGCGAAAACATGGGGCGTGCCGATCTTGCCGCACAACTGAGCGAAGCAGATTATAAAAAAGCCCGTACCGGCATTTATATTCCACCGCAAATTACCCCGGAATTCGTCCGCCGCGAAGTGGCCGAAGGCCGCGCCATTATTCCCGCCAACATCAACCACACAGAGCTGGAACCGATGATCATCGGCCGCAACTTCCTGTGTAAAGTGAATTCCAACATCGGCAACTCCGCGGTCACCTCTTCCATCGAAGAAGAAGTGGAGAAACTGGTGTGGTCCATCAAATGGGGCGGCGACACCGTCATGGACCTTTCCACTGGCCAGAACATCCACGAAACCCGCGAGTGGATCCTGCGCAACAGCCCCGTTCCCATCGGCACCGTACCCATTTACCAGGCCCTGGAAAAAGTTGACGGCGTTGCCGAGGACCTCAATTGGGCAGTCTTCCGCGATACCCTGATCGAGCAGGCAGAGCAGGGCGTCGACTACTTCACCATCCACGCCGGCGTGCTTCTGCGCTACGTACCGCTCACCGCCAAGCGCGTTACCGGCATCGTCTCCCGCGGCGGCTCCATCATGGCCAAGTGGTGCCTCGCACACCACAAGGAAAACTTCCTCTACACCCACTTCGAGGATATTTGTGAAATCTTAAAAGCTTACGACGTCAGCTTCTCATTGGGCGACGGCCTGCGCCCCGGCTGTATCGCCGATGCCAACGACGAAGCCCAGTTCGGTGAATTACGCACCCTCGGTGAACTCACCGAAATCGCCTGGAAACACGACGTACAGACCATGATCGAAGGCCCCGGCCATGTGCCCATGCACAAAATCCGGGAGAACATGGACGAGCAACTGGAACACTGCCACGGGGCCCCCTTCTATACCCTCGGCCCCCTGACCACCGACATCGCCCCCGGCTACGACCACATCACCTCCGGCATCGGCGCCGCCATGATCGGGAGCATGGGCTGTGCCATGCTGTGCTATGTCACACCCAAAGAACACCTCGGCCTGCCCAACAAAGAAGACGTAAAAGAAGGCCTCATGGCCTACAAAATCGCCGCCCACGCCGCCGACCTCGCCAAAGGGCACCCAAGGGCGCAGATGCGAGACAACGCCCTCTCCAAGGCTCGCTTTGAATTCCGCTGGGAAGACCAGTTCAATCTCGGTCTCGACCCCGAACGCGCGCGCATGTATCACGATGAAACCCTGCCCAAAGAATCCGGCAAGGTCGCCCACTTCTGCTCCATGTGCGGCCCGAAATTCTGCTCAATGAAAATTACCCAAGATGTCCGCGACTATTCCAAAAAATTAGAGGCAGCAAAACAGGAAGCAGAAGCCAACAAAGGAATGGAAGAAATGTCCATCAAGTTCAAAGAACTAGGCGCAGAGATTTACCACAAGGGTTAACCTTGGAATACCGACGTGGCAGAGCGGAAACTGAATATCGCAGTAGCGGGAGCCGGCCTGATGGGCCGCCTTCTAGCCTGGCGTTTGTCTGAAAAAGGCCAGCAAGTATCCCTGTTCGAATCCGGTAGCCTGGAAAAACCTGCGGGCGCCTGCCATACCGCCGCCGGAATGATCTCGCCTCTGTCCGAACTGTTCCACTGTCCACTTCCCATCTACCAACTGGGCATGCAAAGCCTGCAACTCTGGCCAAGCTGGGTAAGCCGACTGGAACAAGTGACCGGCACCAACGTCGATTACCGCGAGAAGGGCAGCATCCTTATCGCCCACCCACAAGACCGCAACGAACTCCTGCAATTCCAACAGGAACTCGACGCAAAGCTAGGCTCAGAAAACCGCGAGCAACTGCAATGGCTGGACAATAACTCCCTGCGACATCTGGAACCCGAACTCGAACGCTTCGATCACGGCCTGTTCCTCGCCAGCGAAGCCGACATCGACAATCGCAAGCTGCTCCCCGTGCTGTTGCAGGCACTCAGGCAAAACCGGGTACAGCTGCACGAAAACACCCCGGCAGAGTGCGCCCCCGGAACAGTACACAGCGCGCATGGCACAGAGTCGTTTGATCTCGTCATCGACACCCGCGGCCTAGGCGCCAAGAAGCAGATCAGTGGACTGCGCGGTGTCCGTGGCGAAGTCATGGTGGTAGAAACCCCCGAAGTGCAACTCAACCGCCCCGTGCGCCTGTTGCACCCCCGGTACCAACTCTACGCCGTGCCCAGAGCCAACAACCAGACCGTCATTGGCGCCACTGAAATTGAAAGCGAAGATTTGAGTCCAATTTCGCTCCGCTCCACCATGGAACTCTCCAGCGCGCTTTATTCGATCCATCCGGCCTTCGCCGAAGCGCGCGTTATCGAAACACGCGTCAACTGCCGCCCAGCCACCATGGACAACCTGCCGGCAGTGGAGAGTGAACCCGGACTGATGCGCATTAACGGCCTTTTCCGCCACGGCTATCTACTGGCACCGACGTTAGTGGCACAGGCTGAAATCGAAGTTTCCCGATTAACCCAAACCACACAACAGGTGACCTGATGCGACTACTGGTCAACGGCGAAGAAACCCATATTGAGAATGAAAAATCATTGTCGGAATTGCTGCAACAGCTCGGCTACCGCGGCGAAACCTTCGCCGTGGCGCTAAACGGTGATTTCGTCCCGCGCGGGAATTACCCGCACACTTTACTGAGTGCCGGTGACTGCCTGGATATCGTGGCACCGGTGGTAGGAGGCTGAGCGGAGAGAAGACATGAACGATAAACTGAAACTCTACGACAAGGAATTCGACAGTCGCCTGCTGGTGGGCACCGCGCTCTATCCGTCGCCGGCGATTATGCGCGAGTCCGTCGCCGCCTCCGGTGCGGAAATCATCACCCTGTCCCTGCGTCGCCAGAGTCCCGCACAGCAGCAGGGAAAAATGATCTGGGATTATATTCAGGAGTCCGGTTGCCAGCTGCTTCCCAATACCGCAGGTTGCAAGACCCCAAAAGAAGTCATCGCACTGGCGGAAATGAGCCGGGAAATTTTTCGCACCGACTGGCTCAAGCTTGAAGTGATCGGCGATGACTACAACTTGCAGCCCGACCCCTACGGTCTGGTGGAAGCCGCGCGGGAATTGGTCGGGCGCGGCTTCAAGGTTTTGCCATACTGCACCGATGATCTGGTGGTATGCCGCAAACTGCTGGACGTGGGTTGCGAAGTACTGATGCCCTGGGGCTCGCCCATCGGGACCGGCCGCGGATTGATGAACAAGTACAACCTGCAGACCCTGCGTGAGCGTCTGCCGGATACCCCGCTGATTGTCGACGCCGGTATCGGTGCACCGTCCCAGGCCTGTGAAGCCATGGAGATGGGCTTCGATGCAGTGTTGCTCAATACGGCAATCGCCAGAGCCCAGAACCCGGTGCTGATGGCGGAGTCCTTCAAACTGGCGGTGGAATCTGGACGCGCCGCGCGGAATGCCGGCCTGATGCGCAAACGCCAGACCGCCAGCCCCAGCACGCCCACACTGGATATGCCGTTCTGGCAGCAGACCGTGAGCGCCAGCAAGGAAGGCGAAAAAGCATGAGCGCAACAGAACAGCAACGGCCGATCGTCTGGACCATCGCCGGCAGTGATTCCGGTGGTGGTGCCGGTATTCAGGCAGACCTGCTCACCATGCATGACCTGGGTGTGCACGGTTGCAGTGTCATCACCGCCAACACCGCACAGAATACCCTCGGGGTGCCGGCCGTTAATGCGGTTTCCGATGAGGTGCTGCAATCGCAACTAGACGCATTGCTCGTCGATCTCAAGCCGGCAGCGATCAAAATCGGCCTGCTGGCAAACGCCGGGCAGGTGCGGTTGGTAGCAAACTTTCTGCGCACGCTGGAATCCGCTGGTAATCGTATTCCCGTGGTCTACGATCCGGTCGCCGTGGCCACCAGCGGCGCACAGCTGACCGAAGACAGTACCGGCGTTGCGGTGCTGACAGACTTGTTGCCCCTGTGCAATCTGATTACGCCCAACAGCGTTGAGCTGGCGTGGCTGGCGCGGACTCACGTTGACAGTGCCGAGACCATACTCAAGGCGGCGCGCAGCGTACGGAGCAACCACGATACGGCACTACTGGTTACCGGGGGCCACTTCGAGATCGAGCCGGGTACAACCTCCGACCTGTTATGTACCGGTCATGGTGAGCGCGCAAGCGATGACTGGTTGATCGGTAAAAGAGTCGATACCCGCAACGCTCACGGTACCGGCTGTACTTTGTCCTCTGCGATAGCGGCATTGCTGGCCCTAGGCTATCCGCTCAAGGATGCCTGTGTTGTGGCCAATGCCTATGTACGGCGCGGTTTGCGCCTCGGCAATAGCGATCATATTGGCGCAGGCCCAGGCCCGGTGGGGCACTGCGGCTGGCCGGATGCGCTAAAGGACTTCCCTGAAGTGTTACTCACCGGCAGTGAGCGGGCAAAACCGTTTGGCACCTTCACCGAATCGGCGGCGGCCAATTTTGCTGCGGAGTTTGCGCAGCCGGATTCGACCCGGCTCGGCCTCTACCCGGTGGTGGATAGCGTGGACTGGATTGAAAAGCTGGCAGAGGAAGGCGTACGCACCCTGCAGCTGCGTATCAAGCATCCGGACACTGACCTGCGGGAACAGATTGAGCGCGCAGTGGCCATTGGCCGCCGCTACCACCTGCGTCTGTTTATCAATGACCACTGGCAACTGGCAATCGAGAGCGGGGCTTATGGCGTGCATCTCGGTCAGGAAGATCTGCAGATGGCGAATTTGCAGGCGATTCAACAGGCAGGCCTGAAGCTCGGCATCAGCACCCACGGCTTCTTTGAATTGCTCTATGCCTACCAGTTCCGTCCGAGCTACCTGGCCATCGGAGCTATCTATGCCACCAGTACCAAGGATATGAGCGGCCAGTTACAGGGGCCACAGAAGCTTGCGCGTATGGCCGCGCTGCTGCCGGACTACCCGTTGGTGGCCATTGGTGGTATCAATCTGCGGCGTGCGCCGGTAGTGGCCGCCAGTGGCGTGGGCAGTATTGCAGTAGTGACCGCAATTACCGAAGCCCCCGACTATCGCGCAGCTGTGGCACAATTGCAGGCTGTACTGGAGTCCCCCTGACCGGAGTGCCGTCATGTTGAGCCGTAAACAGCTGCAGCGCTACAGCCGCCAGATTATGCTGCCGCAGGTCGGAGAAACCGGTCAGCAAAAACTTGCCGGAGCAAAAGTCATGATTGTGGGGCTCGGCGGTTTGGGAAGCCCCGCCGCGTTGTACCTGGCAGCGGCAGGCATTGGCGAGCTGCATCTGGTGGATGGCGACCGGGTGGAAATTTCCAATCTGCAACGTCAGGTGCTCTACAAAACCAACCACCGGGATAAAGAAAAGGCCCAGGTTGCCGCCCAGCAATTAACCGCAGCCAACCCTGAGATCCGGATTCACGCCCACAGCAAAATGGCGGACGCGGCGTGGCTGCAGGCGCAGTTACCTGCGCTGGGCATCGACCTGGTGCTGGACTGCACCGATAACCTGGAAATCCGTTACGTCATCAACCGCGTTTGCAGGGCGACGGGGGTGCCGGTGGTGATGGCGTCAGTGCGGGGCTTTTCCGGACAGCTGGTAAGCTTTGATTTTCGTGAGGCACGCGGCCCTTGCTACGCTTGTCTGTTTCCACCTCAGCAACCGGACAGCGACCTGCCAGAAGTGGAGAACTGTTCCACCGTGGGCGTGATCGGGCCGGCGCTTGGCATGATGGGCAGTGCCCAGGCTCTGGAGGCGATCAAACTTTTAGTGGGCCTGCCACTTTCCAGTCACAATCGATTGCAACTGTTTGAAGCCGACCGCCTGGAGTGGCGCGCGCTGGCGTTGCCGGTCAATGGCGATTGCCCGGTATGCGCTCAGGAGTAGCGTCCAGCAGGCTGGCTTCACTGGTGCATTGCAGAGCATAACAGCCGGCGGGGAGAATTCCCGGCCTTGCGGCCGGGGTTGATGCAATGAATGGGCTGGTCTCTTTCTGAATATCGTGCGGGTGGAATCAGAACTGCGCGGCTGCGGTGAGCCAGAGTTTATTGGTGTCCACGCTGAAATCATCCGCGGTGTAATTGCTGTATTTCATGCTGAGATTGACTCCCGCGAGCTTGCCCGCCACCAGAAAGCCAGCTTCACTGCCAAGCGTGTCCATTCCAGAAACGTCGCTGTCATCAGAGCTGAGCTGGTGGTAGTTGAGCGCAAACTTGACGCCGCCCACACTGGTACCGACCGTCAGGTAAACATCTTCGATACCGCCGCTGATATTGCCGGTACCACCCCCGAGGAACTTATCGCTCCACCCCTGGAACTTGTGCAGGGTGGCCAGGGGGGTGATGAACTGCCCATTTGCCCCATCCGCCCCCAGCAGCTCATAGCCTGCGGCAACCGTCACCGCCCCCAGTTTGTAAGTACCTTCCGCCAGTACATAGTCCGCATCGTAATCTGCTGGGTTATTGGCCGCTGCGGACTGGGTGGCATATTCCAGTGCATAGCCCAGCGCTGCCTGACTGCCCGCAAAACGCACGCCGTAGGTATCGGTGGAGAATGCTGCGGCATCTTCGTTGTCGATCAGGTAGGCGTAGCCGCTCAGGGTGCCAGCGGAGAAGCCAGTGTACTTGCCGTTTAACAGGTAGGTATCGCTTTCGTGGTCACCTAGGGGGCTGGCCTCACCAAAGATACGATTGACGTTGTCGACGTGTGCCAGGAACAGGGTGGTATCGGCGAGGCTGGTATTGGTTACGCTGAAGGCGTCATAGGTCTGTTCGTTCTGGCGGAAACCCACACCGCCTACAAAGCGCTGATTGTCCAGAAGGATGCGCTGGCGGCCGTACTTGAAGGTGGTCGCGCCGGTGGCGTAGGCCAGGTAGGCCTGATTTACCTCGGTGCCTTCCGGGTCGCCGACACCGCCCTCGAAATCGCTGACATGGGTCACGTCATCCATTTCGATCAGGGTGCTGAAGCCCTCGTAGGCAGCCGATGAGAAGGTGAGGCGGGTCTTAACGCTGGTCAGGTCTACATCGTTGCCATCCACATCCACCAATTCGGTGCGGGCGCGGAAGCCGAGGGTGACGTCGCCCTGTGCCAGTGCATCGGCGATACTGGTTACGGTGGGCGCCTGCTGCTCAGTCATTTCCTGAGCGAACACGGGCGTGGAAATCACGGCACCGACGGCAATGGCCAACAGGCTCTTGGATACGAGGGCTTGGGAGGTCAGTTTCTGGTTTTTCATTTTGCTTTCCTGCTAAATGGAGTCGTTGAAAATTGTCGTGTTCCTGTGGCCGGACTTATGTAATTTCGGCACAGGGATCACCGTCCGACACCGGCAAGTGGTGTCGGTCGGATACAGCATCAGGGTCGGAATTGCGCAGAGATGAAATCAGGCCGCGTTATCGACGGTTTCTTCCTGCGCACTGTGGGCGGCCGCCGCTGGTGCATCGACCTTGCTCGGGGTTGCCTTGCGTGCCGGAACATCCGGCTTGCTGTGGCGCTCGTGCAGGAACTTCAGCACCTTGGCGCGATACTGGTTGTAGAGCGGGTCGTCCGCCAGTTCCAGGCGGTGGCGCGGGCGCTCGAGGTCGACACTCAGGATTTCGCCAATGGTTGCGGCGGGGCCGTTGGTCATCATCACAATGCGATCGGAGAGCAGTACCGCCTCGTCCACGTCGTGGGTGATCATGATTACGGTGTTGTTCAGTTCCGCCTGGATTTCCATTAGTGAATCCTGCATGTGTGCGCGGGTGAGCGCATCCAGCGCGCCGAAGGGTTCATCCATCAGCAGGACCTTGGGTTGCATGGCGAGTGCGCGTGCGATCCCGACGCGCTGTTTCATACCACCGCTAATTTCCCCGGGGCGCTTGTGCATGGCGTGGCTCATATGCACCAGTTCCAGGTTGTGCTCGATCCACTGGCGTCTCTCCGCTTTGGATTTGCTGCGACCGAATACCTGCTTAACTGCCAGCTCGACATTTTCGTACGCGGTGAGCCAGGGCAGCAGGGAATGATTCTGGAAGACCACGGCGCGTTCCGGGCCTGGTTCAGTCACTTCCTTGCCGCTCAAAATCACGCCGCCGCGGGTCGCCTGGTAGAGTCCGGCAACCACGTTCAGTACGGTGGACTTGCCGCAGCCGGAGTGGCCAATCAGGGAGACAAATTCGCCCTGGGCGATTTTCAGGTCGACATCCCGCAGGGCTGTAAAAGGGCCCTTGGGGGTCGGGAATTCCATGTCGATGTGACTGATGTCGAGAAGTACGCTCATCGGTTCATTCTCCGTCAAATTATTCGTTTCGTATCTTTTCGGCGTGGCTTACTGACTGGCCGAGTTGTCCCAGGAAACCAGTTTCTGCAGGGCCAACATGCCGCGATCCAGAAGGAAGCCAATAAACCCGATCACCAGAACGGCCGTCATGATGCGCGCGAGAGAGTCGGAACTGCCATTCTGGAATTCGTCCCAGACAAATTTTCCGAGTCCCGGGTTCTGTGCGAGCATTTCTGCGGCGATCAGTACCATCCAGGCCACACCCAGGGACAGGCGCATACCGGTAAAAATCATTGGCACGGATGCGGGCAATACAATTTTCTGAACATGGCGCAGTGCGGGCAGGCGCAGTACCTTACTGACATTTACCAGGTCATTGTCGATGCCGGCTACGCCCACCGCGGTGTTGATCACCATGGGCCAGATACAGCACAAGGTGACGGTGATCAGTGAGTTCAGGAATGACTTGGCCACAACAGGGTCCGGCGAGGTATACAGCGCGGACACGACCATGGTCACCAGCGGCAGCCACGCCAGCGGCGATACCGGCTTGAAGATCTGGATAATCGGGTTGATGGCACTGTTCAGGGTTTTACTCAGGCCGATGGCAATACCCAGCGGGATGGCGATGGCAACGGCCAGCAGGAATCCGCTCATCACCGTCACCAGACTGGTTATGATCTGGTCAAGAAAGGTTTCCTTGCCGGTATAGGCGCGAATCTTCGGCGTATAATTCGGATCCTTGGCGACGCGTTCTGCGTTGCGTTTTTCCTGGCGTTCGTAAAACGCCTGCTCTTTTTCTCGTGATCGCTGGTGCTCATCATAGAGTGCCTCAAATTGCTCCATCACCGCCGCGGGGCCGGGGAACTTACCCAGAGAGGTATCGATTTTCTGAGCGGTGAAAGACCACAGAAGCAGGAAAACTAAAATACCAATCAGGGGCAGAGCCACCAGGCGAGTGACATTGCTCAGCCACAGTCTGCTTGGCTGTGGCAACCTGAAACCGTAAAACTTTCCGGTGTTCACAGTAGTAGTGTTCATCTTCTGTTACCTCGGCACGCGGATTAAGTGCATTCGTTGCATATTCAAGTAGGTGTTGAACAGTTTCTTTAGTGCCGAACCGGGTTAGCCTGCCAACCCGGTTCGCACTGGGACGGTTAGAGTTTCTGTCCGGATTTCAGGCCAATGGCGAACTTCTCGATATATTCATTGGGCTTCTGGCCGTTGTAGACAATGCCGTCGATAAAATGGGTCTGCGGGTTGCGGAAGCCATCTTCGCTGGTGAAGTCTGGGAATTGCTCGGCAGTGGCCAGTTTTTCTGCGATCAGGGAATTGGCGGCGGCCTGGTAAATATCCGGGCGGTAGACCTTGGCTGCCAGCTCCTTGTACCACTCGTCCGGCTTGTCTTCAGAGATCTGGCCCCAGCGACGCATCTGGGTGAGGTACCAGATGGCATCAGAGTAGTAGGGGTAGGTGGCGTTGTAGCGGAAGAAGACGTTGAAGTCGGGCACTTCGCGCTTGTCACCCTTCTCGTATTCAAAGGTTCCGGTCATGCTGTTGGCGATGACATCGTAGTCCGCACCCACGTAGTTGGACTGTGACAGGATCTTTACGGCTTCCGGGCGATTCGCGTTGTTGTTCTCATCCAGCCACATGGCGGCGCGAATCAGGGCGCGGGTAATCCGTACGGTGGTGTTGGGGTACTTTTCGGCGAATTCCTTGGTGATACCAAATACCTTCTCTGGGTTGTCTTTCCAGATCTCATAGTCGGTAACGACGGGTACGCCAATGCCTTTGAATACGGCTTGCTGGTTCCAGGGTTCACCCACACAGTATCCGTAGATAGTGCCTGCCTCCAGAGTGGCTGGCATTTGCGGCGGCGGGGTTACCGAGAGGAGTGCATCGGCGTCGATCTGGCCAGAGGTGTCGCCTTTGTGCGGCGCGTAGTAACCGGGGTGGATACCGCCGGCAGCCAGCCAGTAACGCAGCTCATAATTGTGGGTGGATACCGGGAATACCATGCCCATATTGAAGGGCTTGCCATCCGCCTTGTATTTCTCCACCACGGGTTTGAGCGCATCAGCCTTGATCGGGTGCACCGGGCGGCCGTCATCCATCTTGGGAATGTTCGGCTTCATTTCTTCCCAGATCGCATTGGAGACGGTGATACCGTTGCCGTTCAGGTCCATGGAAAAGGGGGTGATGATATCGGCCTTGGTGCCGAAGCCCATGGTGGCGGCTATCGGCTGACCCGCCAGCATGTGCGCGCCATCGAGACGGCCATCGATAACGCCGTCCAGCAGAACTTTCCAGTTCGCCTGTGCTTCGATGGTGACGTAGAGACCCTCATCTTCAAAAAAGCCTTTTTCATAGGCGATGGCGATGGGCGCCATATCGGTGAGTTTGATAAAGCCGAAGGTCAGCTCTTCTTTTTCCGGGTAGCCGAGTTCCTCTGCACTGGAGGACACGGCGACCGAGGAAAATCCTACGGCCAGTACCAGCGAAGCGGCGAGTTTCTTGAAGGGCTTTTTCCATTGCATGGTGATTGTGCTCCTGGTCATTCTTAGGTTTTCAGTTGTGTTCGCTCGAAAATCTGGCAAAAAAAAACGCTCACCGATGGCCTGCCCGGAAGGGCAGGGTCGGTGAGCGTCTCTGCTCGTAGGCATTGTATTTGGATGCCAGATTGCTTGTTACTCGGGCGGCGGATGGCCCGCTTGATCAACAGAAATCCAGTGCCCTGTTGAGCCGCAGTGATTTCATCGGGGTGGTGTATAAGTGGTCGGCCCCACTCCCTGTCGATCTCCTCTGGCATTTATCTAGCAGGGTTTGTGCCAAGTTTTGGACGTTGGGGGATTTATTGTTTTGTGGCTTGTATGGTTTAACCGACTTGAGGCGGGCCGTGTCGCTGCCTCAGGGCGTAAGCCTTTGTATTGTTTTGAGATTTTTTGCGAGGCCGTGCGCGGTCGGTGGCCATCTGATCGCGTGTGTCTCGCCTGGTCGCAGCGATTGCGGGTGCTTGTGTGATCGTCAGTCACTGAATTTTTCTGGGCTTTATCCGGGCCTAATCCGGGGCTAAATAGGTGCACAGACCGGGCATGGCGGAATGAATTTGGTGCATGGTGAGCGCTTAGGGGCTGTGTGATAGCGCAAGGCAAGGCGCTGGAGAGGCTCGGACTGGTAGCAATGGACGCTGGCAAGAGTGGGGATTGGCAGGCAAAAAAATGCCGGGCCTTGTGGCCCGGCATGACGACAGGTTTTGTCCGCTTCGTATCAGAAGCTGTAGTTCAGGGAGGCGCCGATTAGCCAGGCTTCGAGGTTGGTGGTGCCACCATCGAAGTAGGTGCCAAGGCCAACACCCGGTACCAGCGGAAGGGCCTGGAATTCCTGAATAGGTTCATCATCGCCCCACAGGTACGCGAGGCCACCGTCGATACTCAGCTGGTTGTTCACCTTGTAAGTGCCGCCAAAGGTCACCCACTGGCGGTCGGCGTCAGGAATGGACAGTGTGCGCCAGGTAACCGGGAGTCCGTCGGGAAGGAAACCTACTGCCTGTGACTCCGCAAGTGCGTCATTGTTAAAACCATCGCGCGCTGCGCCATTGTCGTAGGCATAGCCTACGCGCCAGGTCACTTCATCGCAGGGGTAGTATTCGACACCCAGACTATAGCGCCAGCCGGTCTTGAAGTTCTCTTCCTTGATCTTCAGCGGGTTGTAGTCCGGCACCGGGTTGCCATTGACACGCTGATCCGGGAAGAAGGCTTCCAGACGCTCAAAATCATCCCAGTCGGTCCACATTGCACCGAAGGCAACGCCCCACTCATCGTGGAAGCGGTGGTAGATACCCAGCTCGAAAATGTCGGGCAGGTCCAGGGTGAGGTTAGCGCGCTCGTTATTAAACGGCAGGCCGGTGGTCGCAGAGCGCAGCAGGTCTGAGTCTACGTCTGCGTCAATTTCCGGGTCCAGCTCGGACTGGTAAGAAACGCCAATATGCGTGCGTCCGTCGACGCTGCGCCAGAGTGCGCCGATGCTCCAGCCCACATCCCAGTCGTCACCCTCGGCGTCGAGAAGTTTTGCATTGGACGCCGGCCCACCCAGGATTTGCTCCGCGAGCGGGTCGAGGACAAAGTTATTCGGTACTTTGCTCTTCAGCGTGGCGTCCGCGTACAGGAAATTGACGGAAACGCCCACACTGAACTGGTTGTTCCAGTCGAAAGCCACCGACGGTGCAATATTGACCGATAGCAGTTCGGTCTGGTCCGCAATATGGGTGACCGGCCAATCGGAATCGAAATCGGTTTCCAGGCCGTAGTCGGTGTTCATCGCCAGGCCGAAAGACCAGCAGTCGTCCAGCGGCATGGCAAAATAGGCATTGGGCACAAAGGCGCTACTGGCGTAGTCGTCGGCCCTGTCAAATACCGAGGCTTCCAGGTTCGGGCCGGCGGCGGTGAGAGAATAATAGTCCGTTGTGCCGGCGGCATCGATTTCCGGATTGACGTAGGTAACGCCGACCGAAAACGCCATTTCGTTAAACAGCGCAGAGCCTGCCGGGTTACGCGCGAGAATAGCCGCGTTGTCGCCGATGGCGTTTTCCGCAGCGAACGCACGACCCAGGCCCGATGTGCTGGATTCTTGAAGCGCGAAGCCCGCTGCCAGGGCGCCGCTTGAGAAAGTACCGCCGGTGACGGCGCAGATAGCCGTGGCCAGCGCGGCTTTACGCAAAGATTTGATAGTCATGAGGTCCCACTCAATTGCTGAAAATTATGCCAGCGGGAAAATGACCCTTTACTGGCGAAGAAGCTTTTCCAGAAAGTTTTTGCTTCAAGCAAACAAATTCCCAGTAGCTTGATTCTAGCAGTGCGATTTTTACGCACGTGGAGAATGCGGCGACTTTATAGTGGCCTGTAGCGGAAAAATCTACGGGTTGTCGTAAATTTTTTGGAAGATGAGAGAAATTTTTTCTAATTAATTTTCAGCGGGGACTTCTTTGCCATCGATGGATAATTTTGTCAGGGTAATTTGGTAGCTTTTGCCATTATCTTCTTGCTGCCAAAGTTTTACCAAAGCGTAATTCCATTTTGGCGCAAACCAGATATTGGTGACACGTTCTGCTCCAGCTTCGCGCACACGTTCAACCTTGACGGTTTCGATCACACCCATTGGCGTTTTGATATTTTCTGTGCCGGCGACACGGAATTCGTACTGGCGAATTTTACGACCGTCGGCCACCTGGTATTTCAGCGGCGTTTTCTGATTGGCGACATCCACCGCCAGTTGCAGTTGATAGCTGATCTTGTCCTGTAAATTCGCTGGCGCTTTTTCGATGCTGCGCGACTTGTCGTAAACATTGACGACACGGCTGGCGTTGTCTTCAAAACTCAACGCGGTATGCCGATCCTTGCCGAGGCCGGATTTCTGGTAGTCGTAGTGTTGCGGTATCAGCTGCAAACCCTGCTGCGCAAAACGGGAATACTCTTCAATTTTTGCGAACATCGAGTGGGCCGAAAAATCCAGGCGCCAGCTGGCGGGCGAACCTGTGAGCTTGCGTTCGGCGGTTACGGCGAAGCCACTGAACTTGGCTTCATAGGTGGCGGAAAAGGGAAGGAGTACCTTGGGCGCGATTTCGTGGTCTGTTTCAGCCTGGCTGAAGGGGGCAATGGAAAATAGGGTGAGAAACGACAGTAACAGGGTGTTGCCAATCGCTTTCTTTCGCAGTGCGTTGTGAGTCAAGAGTCCACCTCCGGCCTGAAATTCTGATTGTGGGATTCAGGCCGAAAGTGTAGTCGGCCTGTCAGTCGAGGCGCTTGCCGCTGCGGGGCAGTAGCTCGCCATCCAGTAGTACGCGATCGCCGTCCATTGTCAGCCGCCCCTGGGCGAACCAGCGGGCAACCAGCGGATACATTTTATGTTCCTGCACCTGAACACGCTGTGCAAGGGTTTCCGCGGTGTCACCGGCTTCAATGGGCACGGCGGCCTGCAATACGGGTGGGCCGCCATCCAGTTCTTCGGTGACAAAGTGCACGGTGGCACCGTGTTCGCTGTCTCCGGCGTCCAGCGCACGCTGGTGCGTGTGCAGGCCCTGGTACTTGGGCAACAGAGAGGGGTGAATGTTCAACAGGTGGCCGCTGTAGTGGCGTACGAAGTCGGGAGTGAGAATGCGCATAAAGCCTGCCAGGATCACAAGATCCGGCTGGTAGCTATCAATGCGCTTGACCATCGCCTGGTCGAAGTGCTCGCGATCGGAGAAATCCCGGTGGCTCAGTACCTCGGTGGCAACGCCGGCATTGCGCGCACGGGTGAGGCCGTAGGCATCCGCTTTGTTGCTGATGACCGCCTCAACCGTGTACTCGCACGCCCCACTGGCGGCGTCGTCGAGGAATGCCTGCAGATTGGTGCCACTGCCGGAAATCAGTACCACGACGCGGCACCGCGCCGCAGCGGGCGCGGGTGAAGATTGGGTAGACATTGTCGGATTACAGTCCCGCCAGCTCGACCGCTTCGCCGTCGGCGCTCGTGGCCGCTTCGATGCTGCCGAGGATGAAGGCATCTTCGCCCAGTTCTTGCAACTTGGCGACCGCCTTGTCGGCATCGGCTGCGGGTACACAGATCACCATGCCAACACCACAGTTGAAGGTGCGGTACATCTCGCGGCCTTCGATATTGCCGGTTTCCTGCAGCCAGCGGAATACGGGCGGCAGAGCCCAGCTCTTGGTGTCGATCACCGCACGGGCACTCTCGGGGAGCACGCGGGGCAGGTTTTCCAGCAGGCCGCCGCCGGTGATATGGCTCAGGGCGTTGACCTGGACTTCCTTCATCAGTGCCAACAGGCTCTTGACGTAGATGCGGGTGGGCGCCATCAGGGATTCGGCCAGGGTTTTGCCTTCGAGGTCCTTCTGCAGGTCGGCACCGCTGATCTCGAGCACCTTGCGAATCAGGGAATAGCCATTGGAGTGGGGGCCAGAGGAGCCCAGGGCAATCAGTTTGTCACCGGCCTGCACTTTGGAGCCGTCGATGATCTCGGATTTCTCTACCACGCCCACGCAGAAGCCGGCCAGATCGTAGTCGTCACCCTCGTACATACCCGGCATTTCGGCGGTCTCACCGCCCACCAGCGCGGCACCCGCCAGCTCGCAACCGCGGCCGATACCGGCCACCACGTCTGCCGCAATATCCACATTCAGCTTGCCGGTGGCGTAGTAATCCAGGAAGAACAGCGGCTCGGCGCCGGCGACAACCAGGTCATTCACGCACATGGCCACCAGATCGATACCGATGGTGTCGTGGATGCCCAGGTCCATGGCCAGACGCAGCTTGGTGCCCACACCGTCGGTGCCAGACACCAGAACCGGCTCTTTATAACCGGTGGGCAGCTCACACAGAGCGCCAAAACCGCCCAGACCGCCCATCACTTCCGGGCGTGCGGTGCGCTTGGCCACGTGCTTGATACGCTCGACCAGCGCGTTGCCTGCGTCGATATCGACACCGGCGTCTTTGTAGCTGAGAGAGGGGCTGGAGGAGTTCGGCTTGGAGTCACTCATGGTTCAACCTGTAAAGGGCCTGTTTGGAAGGGCGCGTATTCTAGTAGAAATTTACCTGAATGTGCGAACTGAAGGCTGGGAGAAACAGCCGACACTGATACAATAGCCGGTAATTGACCGCCGGGGCCTGTCTTCGGCGTGTAAGCGCACCACCCAGCAGGCCTTGCCAGATTGTGCGAAGGCCATTTCACCGGCGTAAACCGGTTCTGGGACGTGCATCTGATACGCCTATAAAGAGGTAAAGGGGACACCGAGCCAATGCCATTGACCATGAACCCCCGGGGGCTAGTCTGTTTCGCGCTGTTGCTGGCGGCACTGTTTGTGGCACTGCCCGCGTCGGCGCGGGTAATGCCAGATCTGTATGAAGTGAATGAAGCGGTGCCCAGCCGCGGTACCACGGACCGCGCTGCGGCCACCAGCCGGGGCCTGGAGCGGGTGTTTGTACGGGTGACCGGAAACCAGACGGTGGGCAGCAGCCCCAAGCTGGCACCGGTGCTGGAACAGGCCCAGAAGTACGTGCAGGGCTACCGCTATGACACCGTCGATAACCAGCTCTATGTGCGCCTGACGTTTGACCCCCAGGCGGTCAATGATCTGGTGCACCAGCTGCAATTGCCCCTGTGGCCCAATAATCGCCCGGGTACTCTGGTGTGGATGGCGGTGGATACCCTGCAGGGTGGCCGCGACACCTTGCGCCAGGAGGACTACCCGGAACTGTTCGGTCTGCTCGACGGGCTGGCCATGGAGCGCGGGTTGCCACTGGACTTCCCGGTAATGGATCTCAATGACCAGCGCAATATGCCCCTCGGCGCCCTGTGGGCACAGGACGAGAGCGCGGCACAGCGCGCCGGCGTGCGTTATCGTCCGGATGCGACCCTGATGGGGCGCCTGCTGCAGACTTCCGGGCAGCGCTGGCAGGCTAACTGGCTGCTGATCCACGGTGGCCGCAGCTATGCTTTCGATGCCAGCGGTACCTCGCTGGAAGAAGTGGCCCTGCGCGGTGTGAATGAGGCTGCGAACCGCCTCGCAGAACGCTATGCGGTGCGCACCGACGACACCGGCGTGACCAGCGCGGTACTGGTGGAAATTTCCGGTGTGCGCAGTTTTGCGGACTACTCCGCGGCCACCAGTTACTTGCAGGGGTTGGCCCAGGTCAGCAGCGCAGATGTGCTGTCGGTCAATGGCGATCGCCTGACGCTGGCGCTGACCACGAGCACTCAGCTGGAATCCCTGCGGGATGTGCTCGCTTTGAACCGCAATTTGCAACTGGCAAACGACGAGGGGCTGGTGGATTTGACCGGTTATCGCGCGCCCCTGGGCAGTGCCCAGAATCCCTTGCGCTACAGCTGGCAGTAATACCCGTGGCCGATAGCAGTCAATCTGGTGGTGTCCCGCAGCAGCTCTCGCTGGGGGTGTCTCTGCGCGATGACGCCACCTTTGCCAATTTTTTCCAGTCCCCCGACGATGGCAACCGCCAGGTGGTAGGCCTGCTGCGCGCATTCGCCAGTGGTGAAAGTCCCGAGCAGGCCGTGTACCTGTGGGGCGAACCGGGCAGCGGGGTAACGCACCTGCTGCAAGCGGTTTGCCAGGTAGCAGAGGCGGCAGGGCGCAGCTTTCAGTATCTGCCGTTGGCGGAGCTGATCGAGGCCGAGCCGGAGGTGATCGTCGACGGGCTGGAGTTTCTCGACCTGGTCTGTATCGACGACCTGCAACTGATCGAGGGGCGAGCAAACTGGCAGACCGCCCTGTTTCATCTATACAACCGATTGCGCGACGGCGGTCGCCAGCTGATCCTCGGGGCGCGCAAGTCTCCGCGCGGCCTCGTGCTGGATCTCGCCGACCTGCACTCGCGTTTGCAGTGGGGCCTCACCTTCCAATTACACCCGTTGAGTGATGCCGACAAACTGGCGGCGCTGCGCCAGCGCAGCCGCCTGCGGGGCTTCGACTTGCCGGAAGACGTGGCCCAATACATATTGCATCGGGCACCGCGGGACACCCGCGCGCTCTTCGCCTGCCTGGAGCAGCTGGACCGGGCGTCTCTTCAGGCCCAGCGCAAAATTACAATTCCCTTCGTTAAACAGGTTCTGAATATCTGAACCTGCCTCCGGAAAAAGGCCGCGGCAATTGCCCGGCCTTTTCTTCATTTGCTTCTACACTGTAGTCATTAATGTGTATTTTCCCGCCGGCTTTGGTGCCGGTGTTGCGGATAACGCTTTCGATAACGTTGGTAAATAGTGGAGGAATGCATGTTCCGGATTGCCCGAAAAATGGTAGTAGGCTGCGGTTGCGCCGCGGTGATCGCGGGGCTGGCAATGTCAGCCAGCGCGGAAACCGTGGTCAGTGTGTTGAAAGTCGACAGCAAGGGGGTGGGTACCATGCTGGGCACGGTGACCATCTCCGAGACTCCCTACGGACTGGTGTTTACCCCCAACCTGAAAGGGCTGCCCCACGGACTGCACGGGTTCCATTTGCACCAGAATGGCAGCTGTGAGCCCGGGGAAAAAGACGGCAAGATGGTGCCCGCGTTGTCGGCGGGTGGTCACTACGACCCGAAAAAGACCGGCAAGCATGGGTTGCCATGGGGCGACGGCCATTTGGGTGACCTGCCACCGCTGTATGTGGACAGCGATGGCCGGGCCACATCGCCGGTACTGGCGCCCCGCGTGAAAGTTGCCGACCTCAAGGGGCGTGCGCTGATGATCCATGCCGGCGGCGATAACTTCTCGGACCAGCCCAAGCCCCTTGGCGGCGGCGGTGCGCGCGTTGCCTGCGGCGTGATTCAATAGGCGGGTTCGCCTTCCGCGAGGTTGGGGCCATAGGCCCGGGGACACTGACTGCTTGCGGCCGTTCCATCCAGCGGCTGGAACAGGTCATCAAAGCAGCGCGGTAGCGGCCAGACAGGTTTGCGAATATTCAGGCCCTGCTGCGGTGTGCAGGGCGCGCCATCTCCGGGCACACACCAGTTTGCAGGCTCCACCTGCGGCGCCTGATTGCGTGTGTGACGGAATTCAGACACTGCGTGATACACCAGCCGGCGCGCGCGGTTGAGGCTGCCCAGGGGCTCCCAGGCGCCCACGCCACGCCAGGGACTCATTGACAGGTTTTCGCAGAATTGCTGTTGCGCTTCCCCGGTAAATGTCTGCGGCGGGATATGAAGTCGCGCGACGGGTATGAAAGGCGCTTTTTCTTCCTCCCAGATTACCGTGGCGTCATCCAGTGGCATCTGGTCGGCAGAGGCTTCGGCTGGCCGAGGTTGCACCATGAATTCGAAACAGGCGGAGCCCGATTTAAGGGTATCGGCCATTTGTCGGGTTAAAAAGTCGTCCGCAGCGGTGTCGACGGTGGCCGGGTAGTGGGCACCGGGGCAGGGCCGGCTGGAAAACTTAACGGTGGTCTCCCCCAGCCGATAGGGCAGCATGGAGAAATACTGCTCTGCGAGCGGGGTGTCGATTTTTGACGATACCGTCTGATAGGCCCGGATCGTTTCTTTCAGGTGCAGCCGCGGCGGCCACAGGTTGAAAAACCAGCCTTTGCGGTCCAGCCTCGCCAGATGTTGCATATTTTCGGCGTAGTCGAAAATGTTGCGATTAAAAAAGGCTGGCATATTGGTCATGATGAAGTCCTGATTCGCCCCGCCGGGGCCATCACCGCTGCCCAGCTCCGGGGCAATCACCGGGCCCTCTGCGCCCATGACCTTCACCGCCATGCCCCGCGCATCCCCCTCGCCATCTGGCTGTACCAGCATGTCCCCATTGGAAAACCGCACCCATGCCTGGTAGGTGTGCCCGGGGCTGGCAAATACACTGTGCTGAAACTGTGCGGGGATATCACCGTTCACCTCAAATTCCGCACGCACACAGCCCGTGGCCTTGGCATGGGCATCCCGACGGTAGAGATTGCCGTGGGCGGGACTGTTGTGCTGGTGGGCGATGCGGGAAATTTCACGGGCGGATGTGATGGCGGAGACAATCGCGGCCTGCTCGGCCGCGGAGATTTGCATGTCCAGTTGCTCGATGCTCGCTTCCACCGATTCGGCGACACCGGTTTCTGCGGTGCCCACAGACGGGTAAAAGGCCGTCGCTAGAAGGCAGGCGGTGAGCAGAAATCCTCGTGAGTACCGATTCACAGGGCAGCCTCCTTTGCCGTAGACGCGGAGGCAGTTACATGGCGAAACGCGTTACAGGCTTGCTCGCCGATGGCACTCGCCGGTGGCGCGGGGTATTGCGCCCAGTTCTGCGGGTCACCGCCCAGTGCTGCGCTGAAGTCCGGGTTCCCCATGACCTTCAGGTATTCGAGCAGCGCCATACGCTCGCCTTCGCGCAGCCGTCGTCCAATCCGCCCGGCCACATTGGCATCGGTGAACAGGTGTCCGGCATTGCTGTTGCCGGTTTGTGTGGTATCGAAGGTAAAGGTTCCCGGGCGATTGTCGGTGACATAGCCCAGCTTTTGCGGATTGTATTCGCGGTGACCAACGGCGAACTGCATCGGCCGCGCTTCCAGCGGCGAAAGCAGGTCGTAGATGGTGGGTACAGAGCCATTGTGCAGGAAGGGCGGCGTGGCCCAGACCCCGTGTAAGGGACGCGCTTTATAGGCGGTCTTGTTGGCGATACGAAATGGCACATTCAGGCCGTCGTAGTCGGCAATACCGTTGTTGTCACTGGACACACCGCTGTTTTCGTACAGCACGGGCACCAGCTTGTTCAGCAATAATTGCAGCCCGTCGCCGGCATTGACCTGTCGATTGCGCGCATCGTCGGGGTCGTCCGGGTTCTTGGCTACCAGCGGACCCGGGTCATAGGTGTGGTTGACGTAGTTCTCGGCGGCGGTGGGGTCGGTGCCGATGACCTGCACATCAATCCAGGGAATGGCCCACAGGGATTCCCGCCAGTCTTCCCGCACCGGGCGATTGGCTGTGTCGTAGGAAATTTGCCCGGACATATCCCACTGCCAGTTCACACTGCGCTGGCTCCCCGGGTTTTCCCCGGGCCCGGCGGCCAGTTGCCACGCATAAGGCTTCGACGGATGAGGGCCGTGGCAGTGGGCGCATTGATCGGCGAACAGGTCCTTGCCGCGGCGCGCCTGTGCGATGTCAATGTTGCCCAGTACTTCCTCTGGCCATTTTGGTGGACGCAACTTGCGCAGGGTGGTTTCGATACACTGCATGCCCTGCACATTGATGGTGGACTGGCCGAATTCTTCCTCCGGCAGCAGTGCACCAGCCTCGTCGACCAGCTTTACCGGAGCCATCACGCCCAGGCTCTCCCCTACGTTGCGGGCCATGGCCTGATTGGTAAACCCGGTGTACTGAACCCAGTCGAAGCGCCAGATATCCCACAGAAACGGGTAGCTCACCGGTGCATCGGCTGTCTTGTAATTCTCTTCGATGCCCAGGTTGTAGCCGAACACCACATTGCCGATTCGACCAACGGCGTCGGTACGCCCCCGGCCCTCGGTGGTGGGGAAATTTTTGGGGTTTCCCGGACCCGCCGCGAAGGTAAAGAAGCGCTCCCGGAATGCCGCGAATTCCTGCTTTAGCTGGTCTCGCTTGGCCGGGTCCTCACCGGCAATGGCGTCCGCAAACCGGTTCCACTTCAGCGGGTTAAAGCGCATCTCCAGCGCGGTTGCGCCGATGGAGTGTGTAAATTCCCCGGGCGCGCCGGTGGACATACCGTGAATCGCCTGGCCGCCGTCTACCCGCAGGGCGATACCGTTGTAGTGCAGCTCGCCGGTATGGCAGAGCGCGCAGCCCAGGTCCAGACGCACGGAGTCGTCTGTAGGATTTACATGGCGGCCCATGCCAACCGGGTGCATGCCGGTATTCTGTGCCGGGTCATCCCCGGACTCGACAATAAATCCCCAGCCGCGCAGATTCTCCGGGCTGGCCAGTTTTTCCCGGGAGAACGGCAGTTCCAGAGCCTTCAGCCATTCGTAGTGCAGGCCCTGTAATTCGGTGCCCTGGGGTGTGTTGTAAAACAGCTGGCGATCTTGCTCTGACCACCCCTGGTCCAGGTAGCGCACCTCGCGGATGTGTTCCTTGACGAGGTTGGGTTCGAGGAATTTTTGGGCAAGGGTGCAGCCGGTGAGAGCCAGGCCACTTGAAAAAGCCAGCCACAGTGCCAGCTTGCCAGTACGAAAATCCATTTGCGTCCAGTTCCGGAAAATTGATTATTGTTCTTGCCGGTATGTAAAACACGGCCGAAGACGCATTGTAAATGGGGAACGGGGAAAAGAAAAAGCCGGGGCATTGCTGCCCCGGCTTGTGCGCTCTTGGAAGGAGCTGCCTATTTATGGTGTGTATCGATCGGCTACAGATCGAAGCCAAAACCGATACCACCACCGGCCTCGCTGCCACTGAAGGCACCACCAAAGCTAATCCGGCCGCTCTCTCCCAGTGGACGACCGTAGCCAATCGACACGGCGCTTTCGCCGTTCAACCAACCGGCCCCTACAGAGATTCGCCCGCGACATTCATTCCAGTCCCGCCAGTTCTTACAGCTGGAGCCACCGGCGTTGATTGCGGTTTGCTGCATGGCGATACCCATGGCACCGATGCGGTCCACGCGGGTGTTGGTCTGGTTCAGACGCTGGTCGAAGTCATCCATGCGACTGTTGAATTGCTGCAAACCCCGGAAATTGAACCCGGCGATTTCAGCGACGCGCTGGTCGGTATAGCGATTGGCCTGTTGCAGCGTTTGCGCAGAACTACGGTCGGTATACGCGTTGGACTTGCTCAATGTCTGCTGGTTGCCATCGGTG
This sequence comes from Microbulbifer sp. Q7, assembly GCF_001639145.1. Lineage (NCBI taxonomy): Bacteria > Pseudomonadati > Pseudomonadota > Gammaproteobacteria > Cellvibrionales > Microbulbiferaceae > Microbulbifer > Microbulbifer sp. Q7. The sequence continues at coordinate 460,662 of NZ_LROY01000002.1, forward strand.
ATTTTCTGCATCAACTGATTGCTTGAGCTAGTCACCTGCTGGTCGGTGTAGGTGTTGGCTTTTTGCAGGGTCTGCTGGTCACCGTCGGTGATTTTCTGCATCAGCTGGTTACTGGAGTCGGTCACCTGCTGGTCGGTGTAGGTGTTGGCCTGCTGCAGGGTCTGCTGGTCACCATCGGTGATTTTCTGCATCAGCTGGTTGCTGGAGTCGGTCACCTGCTGATCGGTGTAGTTGTTGGCGTTGGTGAGTGTTTGCTGATCACCATCGGTAATCTGTTGAGTGAGGGTTTGGTCCAAATTAGTAACAGCGTTGTCCGTGTACTGATTTGCCTGCTGCAGGGTATCCGCTGTTTGCTGATCGGTGTAGGTGTTGGCCTGCTGCAGGGTCTGCTGGTCACCGTTGGTGATCTGCTGGCTCAGGCTGTTGTTGAGGGTAGTGATTTCACCATCGGTGTAGGTTTTGGCGTCGGTCAGCGTCTGAGTATCACCATCGGTGATTTTTTGCATCAAGTCCTGGTTTTGTTGATCCAGCTGATCCACATTTACCGCGTCGGTGCCATTCTGCCCTTCGGCCACATTGACGATACGCCGCTCACTACCGCTGTCACCAACGGACACGGTGTTCGCTTCCGATGCCAGCGAACCGGCACCCAGTGCCACCGCGTTGTCTCCGGTAGCCTGAGCATTACTGCCAAGCGCCGTTGCGTTGCTGACACCGGCTACCGCGCCATGGCCGGTGGCCGTGCTGCCAGCGCCAACGGCGAAGGTATTCGATCCGACGGCGGTACTTTCGGCACCGATCGCATCTGCCTGTGCGCCAAGCGCGGTGCTGGTTGCTCCTGAGGCCGCGGACAGGTTGCCGAGGGCGGTGGCATCCGCTGCCGTGGCCCTGGCTTCCTGGCCCACGGCGGTCGCGCGTGCAGCTTGGGCGGCGGAGTTCTGTCCCACGGCGAGGGAGGATTCACCGCTGGCATTGGCGGTTTCACCCAGGGCGGTGGCGTTGTTGGCCGTCGCCTGTGCGTCTTGGCCCAGGGCGGTGCTTTCAGTGCCCGAGGCGCTGGCATTGGCACCCACGGCGGTGGCGGATAGTTGCGAGGCAGAAGAGCCAAGGCCCAGAGCGGTAGTGTTTGTGGCGGTGGCCTGCGCATTTTGCCCAAAGGCACTGGCGCCTTCGGCCTGGGCCCGTGACGCGGCGCCCACCGCGGTACTATTCTCGCCAGATGCGTCGGACTGACCGCCCAGTGCGGTTGCGGAGGCTGCGCTGGCGGTGGCTTCCTGCCCCAAAGCTACCCCGTTGGTAGCCGTGGGGGAGACTGCCGCATCCTGACCCACGGCAGTGCTGTTTTCGGCCAAGGCTTCCGCGCCCTCACCTACCGCCGTACTATTTTGCGCTTCAGCCGTGCTCCCTTCACCGAGGGCGGTGGAGGCGGCCCCCGAAGCGGTGCTGGCGGCGCCGATAGCGGTGCTGGCTTCCCCTGAGGCGAGGCTCGCCGCACCAATGGCAGTGCTTTCTTCTCCCGACGCGCGGGACTCTGCTCCGTACGCGCTGGCGTTGGTTTGTGTTGCGGCGGAGCTGTTACCGGTGGCGGTAGAGGCTGTGCCACTGGCAGTGGCACCGGCACCAACGGCCGAGGCCGCGTCGCCCGAGGCGGTGGCATTTCTGCCAAAAGCCGAAGCGGAACTGCCGCTGGCTTCGGCATTATTACCAACCGCCACAGAGGCATTACCGCTGGCATCCGCATCGGTGCCACAGGCGACGGAGTTACCGCCGGTGGCGGTGGCGCCATCGCCCGTATTATTGGGTGCGCCCGCCTCCTCACAGACAAATTGCGCGTTGGCGCCATTGGCCATCGTGAGGTAGCACAGGGTGGTCGCTACTAGTTTGGCGATGGTGTTGGCGAGGTGCTTGCGAGGAAACTGTGGCTGCTTGGAGCGGGGCATAACTTCTTCCCTGATGTGGCGCGTTGGACGATGTTTGAGCATCCACTGCTCTAATTGGTCATATTTTAGTCAAGCAGGGGTTTGGTTTGCCTGCAACCGGGCTGGCGGGTGAAGCGGTGTCAGTGGCGTGGATGTATTTGGCTATGGCGCTTCGAGTGCTCAAGGGAGGGCGGTCGAGCGGGGGGCGAGCGGTAGAAGGACGGTGCGGAAAGGCGCCCGCCAATTCGTGTGAATGGCGGGCGCCGAGGTTACCCGGCTGCGGAGTTGTCACCCCGCGGGGTAGACAAGTTTACTGCGCGGCGGCTGTGTCTTGCTTACTAGCAACCCACTCGCCAACCAGTTCCTCCAGCACATCCAGTGGCACCGCACCATTGGCCAGCACCACGTCGTGGAATTCGCGGATATCGAACTTGTCACCCAGTTGCTGCTTGGCATTTTCACGCAGTTCGACAATTTTCATCATGCCGATTTTGTACGCGGTGGCCTGGCCCGGCATCACGATGTAGCGCTCGATGGCCTTGACCACATCCCCCTGGGGGTTGGGGCTGTTTTCTGCCAGCCAGTCGATGGTTTCTTCGCGGGTCCATTTCTTGCTGTGCAGGCCGGTGTCGACCACCAGACGGCAGGCGCGCCACAGTTCCATCGCCAGGCGGCCAAAGTCGGAGTAGGGGTCTTCGTACAGGCCGATTTCCTTGGGCACCAGCTCCGAGTACAGGCCCCAGCCTTCGGTGTAAGCGGTATAGCCACCGAATTTGCGGAAGCTGGGTACGTTTTCCAGCTCCTGCATGATGGACAGTTGCATATGGTGGCCGGGCACACCTTCGTGGTAGGCGAGCGCCTCCATCTGGTATACGGGCATGCTGCTCATCTTGTACAGGTTGGCGTAGTAAATACCCGGGCGTGAGCCATCCGGCGCAGGGCGCTGGTAAAAGGCCTTGCCGGCGGATTTTTCACGGAAGGGTTCCACCGCTTTGACGATCAGATCCGCCTTGGGCTTGGTGATAAACAGCTCGTCCAGGCGCTGCTTCATATTATCGATCATCGCCGTGGCTTCTTTGAGGTAGCGCTGTTTGCCTTCCTCGGTTTCCGGGTAGTAGAACTGCTCATCGGTGCGCATGAATTCGAAGAATTCCTGCAGGGAGCCATCAAACTTCACCGTCTTCATGATCTCGCGCATTTCGTCGTGAATGCGCTTCACCTCGTCCAACCCTTTCTGGTGGATTTCGTCGGCGCTCATGTCGGTGGTGGTGTAGACATTCAGGCGGTGCTGATAGTACTTGTCGCCGTCGGGCAGTTTCCAGGCGCCGTCGTCGGTAGTGGCTACTTTCTCCAGTTCCGTCAGGTAACCATTGAGCTTTTCATAGGCAGGCTTGACGCTGTCCAGTAGTGCTGATTTGGCTTGTTCGATCAGCGCCGATTTTTCCTCGGCAGCAATTTCCAGTTTCTCGACCTTGCCCTTGAAGTCGGCAAACAGGGTGCTGTCTTTGCCGTCGTCAAACGGCGCGCCGGTAATCAGGTTGTTGCCATCGCTGATCACGTAGGGGAAGACAAATTTCGGCACGATGACGCCTTTGTCGGCGCGTTCTTTCAGGTTGGCAATCAGTTGCTCAAAGTGCGTCGGCAGGGCATTCAGGCGGGAGATATAGGCTTCTGCATCGGAAACACTGTCGATGCGGTGCTGGTTGATCAGCAGGGAGGCCGCACTGGTGTGCACCGCGTACATCTGATTGACCGGGTAAGTGTGCAGTCGCCACTTCCAGCCTTCGATATCCTGCTCCAGGTTTCGAATGGCGAGCTCCAGGGAGAGGCGGGTAGCGTCGTCGAGCTGCTTGGGATCAATTTTTTTCAGGTCCGCCAGCTGGCGCTTTTTAATCTCGTGGGTTTCTTTTTCAAAAGCGGGGGAAATGTCGTCCCACTTGTCGTAACCGTCCTTCATGCCCAGGAAGGTCTTAAACTCCGGGCTGCGATTGAGATGGGTCTGGAACTGTTCTTCAAAAAGCTGGTTGGTTTTTTCGATGACTTCGGGGTTGCCGCCGCCGGTTGTATCAGAGGTGTCGGCATTGTTGCCCTTGGCCTGATCGGCGACCTGGGCAGAGTCCGCAGCCGAAGACTCCGGCGTGTTCGTTTGTTCGCGGTCACAACCTGTGATGGCCAGCGCGCTTATGGCGGCTGCCAGCAGAGTCAGCTTGAGTTTCATGGTGTTATCTCAACGTCAGTGAATAAAGGGTTTGAGGGTTCAGTGTTGTAACCATTCGCGGCAGTGGTTGCAAATTTTAGGGCGGAGTGGTCACTTTTTGGTCGAATGAAGTGGCGGGTAGCAGGTTACCGGCACAAAAAAGCGGGCCACCGGGGCCCGCTTTCGACTTCACTGATACGATTCAGTGATCAGGCAAAGTTCTGGTTCGCGAAGTCCCAGTTTACCAGTGCCCAGAATGCTTCCATGTACTTCGGACGCGCATTGCGGTAGTCAATATAGTAGGCGTGTTCCCACACGTCGCAAGTCAGCAGCGGGGTTACGCTGTCGTCGGTCAGTGGGGTTTCGGCGTTGGAGGTGTTCACGATGGCTACAGAGCCGTCGGACTTCTTCACCAGCCAAGTCCAGCCGGAGCCGAAGTTGTTTACCGCGCTTGCGGTGAACTCTTCTTTGAATTTGTCGAAGGAACCGAAGGCCGCATTGATGGCTTCGGCTACTGCGCCAGTGGCAGCACCGCCGCCGTTGGGGCTCAGGCAGTTCCAGTAGAAGGTGTGGTTCCAGATCTGCGCGGCATTGTTGAATACGCCACCAGAGGAAGATTTGATGACGTCTTCCAAAGACTTGTCGGCGTCCGGGGTACCGTCCAGCAGACCGTTGAGCTTGTCCACGTAGGTCTTGTGGTGTTTGCCGTAGTGGAATTCCAGAGTTTCCTGAGAGATGTGCGGCTGAAGCGCGTCCATAGCATAGGGAAGTTCGGGGAGAACGTGTGCCATGTAATATTCCTTCCTTTGTCCGGGACCTGTACCGACCCAAGTACGGTAGTAGGTCTGTTATTGGTGGCAGGCATTCTACACCCGCTTGGTGTCATTATTAAGCCGTTGGAATGCGTGGAAACGCCCCCATAGAGGCAAAACGTGCTGTGATTTGCGGTTAATTTCGAGAATGATTATCAATAACGGAATGTTCCCGGAGTTCCGTTGTCCTATTCTGATAACAGTAACCGCTTACTTTTTCGTCAATTTTTGGTATAACTGCCGCCTATTTCTACCGATTGCCGGCCCGAACTGGCCGCATCCCAACGCAGGACGACATCATGCAACGCAGAGAGCCCACATTCGATGGCAGCAGCGCATCTTCTATGGACCCTCAGATCGCCAATAGCCCGGCGGCTGGCCGGCCACGCCATGCCCCGCCCCCCCCGCCGGCTGCCGAGTCATCCTCCGGTGGTGGGTCTTCTTTCCTCGCGATTGTGGCACTTTTGCTCGGCCTCGCGGGTGTTGGCGGCGCCGGCTTCCTGTACACCCAGTGGCAGGACACGCGGGTACAGCTGGTGGATGCGGAAGCGCGCATCGTGCAGCTGGAGAAGCGATTCGAGATGTCTGGCGAAGAGTCCGCGGCCTCGGTTGAAGTGCTCAATGCCAAGGTGAAGGAAAACGCCTCTGAGATCCGCAAGCTGTGGGGCGTGTCTTACGACACTAACCGCAAGAGTATTGCCGCTAACAAGGCGACCGCAGACGCGGCCAAAAAAGACGTGGCGGCGCTTTCCAGCAAGATCAAGAGCTTCGAAAGCAGCCTGAAGAAGGTGTCCGCGCTCGAGAGTGATATCGCCAAGCTGAAAGAGTCCACGGTGAGCGCCTCTCGTGAAACTAAAGACAAGGTAGCGAGCCTGGAACGCCAGCTGTCCTCCGTGCGCGCAGACCTGACTGCCCGTGTGGGTGCCAACGAGGAAGCGGTCCAGTCTATTGATAGCTACCGCCGCACCGTGAACAAGGATCTGGTACAGCTGCGCGACGCGATTCGCAGCCTGCAGTCCAGCTCGACTACGGCATCTACCCCCTAATACGGGGTAGGGTGCTCGAGGAGGGTTTCGGGGCTACTTTGGCCCCGGAACCTGTTCAAGCGCAAAACAAACTTCGCCAATCGTTCTCATTTTCATCTGCGCTGCCTGTGCAGGTAGATCCTTTTATATCCCTTCGCTCGCTCCATAACCCCAGTCCAACACTGTCGGCCAATTCGTGTAAAATCGCCGCCTTCGAGACGAGAGACAACCGGAGCCGGCAATGACGATTATCCGCCAGGACGACCTGATCGACAGCGTGGCCGACGCGCTGCAGTTCATTTCTTACTACCACCCGCAAGATTTTATCCAGGCCCTCAACAAGGCCTATGAGAAGGAAGCCAACCCGGCGGCGAAAGACGCCATGGCGCAGATCCTGATCAACTCCCGTATGTGTGCCCAGGGCCACCGCCCCATCTGCCAGGACACCGGCATCGTGACCGTCAAGCTCAAGGTGGGCATGAACGTGCAGTGGGACGCGGAGATGAGCGTGACCGATATGGTCAATGAAGGTGTCCGCCGGGCTTACAACAACCCGGATAACGTGCTGCGCGCGTCCATCCTGGAAGACCCAGACGGCGCCCGTAAGAATACCGGTGACAACACCCCGGCGGTGATTCACTACGAAATCGTGCCCGGCGACAACGTCGATGTGTACGTAGCGGCCAAAGGCGGCGGCAGTGAAGCCAAAAGTAAATTTGCCATGCTGAACCCGTCTGACTCCGTCGTCGACTGGGTTCTGGAGATGGTGCCGAAGATGGGTGCCGGCTGGTGCCCGCCCGGTATGCTGGGTATCGGTGTTGGCGGTACTGCCGAGAAGGCGATGCTGCTAGCGAAAGAATCCCTGCTGGACCCGATCGACATTCAGGAGCTGCAGGAGCGCGGTGCGTCCAACCGTGCCGAAGAACTGCGCCTGGAACTGTTCGACAAGGTCAACAAGCTGGGCATCGGCGCCCAGGGCCTGGGTGGCCTCACCACCGTGCTGGATGTGAAAGTCAAAGACTTCCCCACCCACGCCGCCAACAAGGCTGTGGCCATTATTCCCAACTGCGCGGCCACCCGCCACACCCACTTCACCCTCGACGGTTCCGGCGCTGCGCGCCAGACGCCGCCGAAGCTGGAAGATTGGCCGGAAATCACCCGTGAAGCGGGCGGTAACACCCGCCGTGTCAATCTGAATGAAGTGACGGCGGAAGATGTTCTCAGCTGGCAGCCCGGCGACACTTTGTTGCTGAACGGCAAGATGCTGACCGGTCGTGACGCCGCGCACAAAAAGATGGTGGATATTCTGGCCAAGGGCGAAAAGCTGCCGGTAGACCTAAGCGGCCGCTTTATTTACTACGTGGGTCCGGTAGATCCGGTGCGTGAAGAAGTGGTTGGCCCTGCAGGCCCCACCACCGCTACCCGCATGGACAAATTCACCCGCACCATGCTGGAAGAAACCGGCCTGCTGGGCATGATCGGTAAAGCCGAACGCGGCCCAACTGCGATTGAGGCGATCCGCGATAACAAAGCGGTTTACCTGATGGCCGTCGGAGGCGCCGCTTACCTGGTGGCTCAGGCGATCAAGGATGCCAAGGTCATTGCCTTCCCGGAGCTGGGTATGGAAGCCATCTACGAATTCGAGGTGGAAGACATGCCGGTCACCGTCGCCGTGGACAGTAATGGTGAGTCGGTGCATAACACTGGCCCGGTAATCTGGAAGCACAAGATCGAAGAGGGTGCGGTGTAAGACCGCCTTCTCTCTACGGATACAAAAAAGGCCAGCCTCAATTATGAGACTGGCCTTTTTTGTATCCGTCGGAAGAGAGACAAAGTTGCTCTCACTTTATCGAATTGAGCATATTACATACAAAAAGTCCGGTGCTCAGCAGCCTATGGCTTGTGTGCACGGAGCAGGATAAGCTAAGTTACTGATTTCCAAAGGCTTCGGAAGAACAATGGAGCCATTTAAAAAAGAAGAACAAAAGCTATAGGCTTCTTTTTTTTGAGGTTGAGGTAAATTTGTCGGCTTAAGCTATTGATTTATATAGATATTCTGCGCTGTGTGGATAATAGTGTCGGTGAACAAAAGCCAAATGAACACAAGCCTTTGGCGTATGAATAAAACTGTTATGTGCCGAGACTTTCGAACCTATGAGTAACGATTACAAAAACTACAGCCGGAAGGAATTACTGGAGGCTCTAGACAGCATTGATAGGGATCGGTTTCCTGAGAGGTACCAGATGCTAGTAGAAGAGCTAAGAAGACCTGAGCGAAACAGTTCCGAGATCAAAGAGAAAGAAAGAATAGCGGAGAAAAGAGAACGCAGCGAATGCAAAGGAATTTTTATACTTTTAGTTTCCTCGTTCTTCTATTTATGGTCAATTTGGGTGGCATACAAACAACAGTTTTATCTAGGTCGTCATAAAGGACGCCTCATTACATTCGAAGATAATCCTGAAATTTTTGTTGCCATGGTGGTTTTAACCATTTGTATAGCTACATACCTCCTGTATTTAGGTATTAAGGTGCTAACAAGTGCCACTAAAAGCACATAACAATCGCAGGCAGTTTGCTCCGGCCCTACGGGCCTCCGCGGGACGTCTTACCTTGTGCACATTTTGCGCGGGTCGCTACGCTCCAATTTTCGCGCAAAATGCGCACAAGGTAAGCCGCCCCTGCTGTGGGCGTTATACGCAAATATGAACAATAGGTATCTACTTGGAGCAATAGCATTTTTGATTTTCGCTTGGGGAGGCGAAGCTGGTGGAAAAGCATTTAGTGGCGTCTACAGCTGGATCAAAAGTGACTTTAGCAATCCAGTGCCTGGTGAAATAACTAAATCGGAAATGACGTGGTCGTCGGGACGTTATGGAGGGCGAGCTCACTGGGATATTGAATATTTCTACGTGGCTGGCGGAAAAGAGCTTACTGGACATCGAGTGATGCCGTCTAGTTTCGGAATTGAGGTTAACGAAGTTCTCTCCAGTTATCCTGTAGGCAAAAAAGTTACTGTCTGGCATTCAGAATCAGACCTTCAAAGCTCAATGCTGGAGCCTAGAAGAATTAGTTTCATGGCATTTTTTGTTGTTGTAGTCTCTGTGGTACTACCAGCACTAATAACATTCGTGTGGCTTCGGCCACGCGTATAACAATGCGCTGCAGGCCGACGGCCAACTTTGTGCACTTTATGCGCGGTCGCTGCGCTCCCATTATCGCGCATAAAGCGCCCAAAATTGTCCGCGGCTGAGCGCGGCGTTATACAAGGTAAACAATGTTCATACTAAATAATAAAGATAATAGAGATTACAAAAGAATTTTCCCTGATGTAGGGGGGGTAGTTTTTGATCTCTCCGAAAAACAAATCAGCAATAAGGTGAATTCAGATTGGCTCGAAATTTCTGAAGGTGACTTGGCTTGTGTTATAAGTGCAAGCAGGAAAATGAGCACGATCTACAAGGTCAGCTCTCCAATAGAATATGGAGAGATAAAAGGAGAAAAGGGCGGCGTCTTGTACGTTATTACCGGTAAAGTCGTAGCAAAAGTACCGGGAGAACCTGAAATGACACCGCTTCTCAACAAGTTCAATGCGCTACACAAAAGGTTGCCAGGTAACCAATATTCAAACGGTTTCAATGTAGCGAACTTAGGCTCCCAGCTTGACACACTTCAAGTTAAGTCAAGAGATGGCTTGGTTAGTCTCGCGGAACTCAAGTGCCAAGAAATTGTATAACAAGGTGCGGCAGACCGACGGCTTACTTTGCGCGCTTTTTGCGCAGTCGCTACGCTCCTATTTTCGCGCAAAAACCACACAAAGTAAGCCGCCGCTGCGCACAGCGTTATAAACCCAAGTAACGAGAATAAAGTAGTACATCATGAATATACCTTTGACAGTAATCGGGCAGTTCATAATCATCTTTGCAGTAGTTATTGCGATCATCAGCTATTACCTTGGTAGAAGAAAAACAGAAACGCCTGTATTGGCCGCCGTACTTGGGGCGGTATTTTCTATCGTGCCTATTTTTGGCCTTATTTATGTTGTAGTTTTAATGTTTAAGCGCGATCTGGTTAAAGAGGGTGAGTCCCGAGCGTAATTCGGTTTATAACAAGGCCGGGCAATTCGCTCCGGGCCTTCGGCCCTCCGCGGGACAGCTTACCTTGCGCACGTTTTGCGCAGGTCGCTGCGCTCCCATTTTTGCGCAAAACGCGCACAAGGTAAGCTGCCCCTGCCGGCGGCGTTATGCAGCGGTATGAATATCGTTTAATAGAATTATGAGATTTGCATATGTTAGGACGGGTTGGAGTGTACAAAAACAAGATAATACCTAGAATTGCCGCAGGATTTTTTTTGCTCGGCAGCTCTTTAGCAGAATCAGAAAATGTAAGTGTTTTTGAGTGTAAGCTTCTATCCGAAAATTACATGGGACGGGTTGATTATTTAGATTTTAAAATAAGTAACCCAAGTCTTCCTAATCCAACAATTATCGGAGCAAACGGATCAGCGCCTCTTGAAGCTGTTGATGCTCCGAATAGCAAAAATTACGAATACTTCAAAGCATTTAAAGAGGTTCAGGGGCATCTTTATATTTTTTATAGATATAAAAAAGAGGATCGGCTTGTAGATAACGCCTTTAGAGTGCTTCATCTCCGCTGGGGAAAAGAAGAAAACGCATTCGAAGGGTTGTGTTTTCCCTCGTAACTGCATAACAAACAGCGGCAGGGCGACAGCCAACGCTACGCACTTTTTGTGTTACTCGCTGGCGCTCAAACATTAACACAAAACGCGCTCCGCGCTGGCTGCGCCTGCGCTGGGCGTTAAGTTCCACGTATGAAAAAGCAATTTATTAAATTTCTGCTGATGTTTAGTTGTTCGTTATCCGCGAGTGGAGTAGAAAAAATGGATTGGCCATTTGATCAAGCAAGAAATGTTGCCGCGATAACGACAAAGCAGGTCGTTAAGGACTCATTTCCAGTATTAATGGTGGTGCACTACGCGGATGATGATTCATGGGCGTTTACCTGTGGTACTACTAATAAATCAGAAGATCTCATGATCGTAGGTATGGGCGAGATCGTATCGCTTGATCCTACTTTGTATTCAATCGCAGATTTACCTCCTGGCTGGAGCGCTACAAGAGCGTCAATTACGTCCGAGTGGGTTCGTAGTAAAGGGGAATGAACTTAACAATCACAGGCAGTGAAGCTCCGGCCCTTCGGGCCTCCGCGGGACGTCTTACCTTATGCACGTTTTGCGCGGTCGCTTCGCTCCCATTTTCGCGCAAAACGCGCATAAGGTAAGCCGCCCCTGCTGTGGGCGTTATGAGCCGCTCGCTCAAGTTCGTGCGGGGTTCATATAGAGTAAAAGGAGTTGGAAAGGGGTGCTGTATAAAAATACAGTATTGGCGTTAAAATCTGTAGTCAACGATTCGTCCTTCGTGTAGGCTTCGAAGCTTCAGCGACGCTCGCATAACGAAGTTTATGCGGACGCCGCAGACGCATCGAAGCAAGGCCGCGAATCTAGCGCTGGCAGTCCTTTCCTCCGTAGCAAATTGTGGTGAAGCCAGAACAGGTTAATGAGTGAATTCTGGCATCGTGCCACGAGCAGCTCATAACAAGACGATAATGCGGTCACCTAAAAATTTTCATCACCTTTGCTTTCGCAAAGGTGCCGCCAATTTTCTTAACGGCGCCGCATATCTAATTCGTTATGTTCAGAACCATGAATAGATTCCTTCTTATATTTCTAGTCCTCCCAGGTCTGGCCCAGGCATGCTTTTCTCCTCCAGAGAGACATTTTACAGCCATTGATAGACTGTATTATCAAATAGACAAGATTGTGCTCGCTGAAGCCATTGAAGAGAAGCCGTCTTTCAAAGCTCAAGGAATGGCAAAGTTTACTTTTAAAACAAAAGAAGTTTTGAAAGGAGAAAGTGGCAAAGAAAAATTTTCACTTGACGGGTTTCTCTATGAAACGGGCCCCATAGATTTCTCCAGGCATGAAGATGTTGTGTTTTGGGCCAATTCATACGTAGGAAACTTTGTTGCTCCCGGTGATTGCAAAGTCTATGGAAAATTTACGGTTGGAGAAACATACCTTCTAATCATGGGTATTGATCATCCAAAGGCCTTTGAGGTAGTTCGATCTACCGAAGATAGGTGGTATAAAACAGTGAAATTTATGGCGCAGAGCCACAAATGAACATAACAAGGTGCGGCAGACCGACGTCTTACTTTGCGCACTTTTTGCGCAGTCGCTACGCTCCTATGTTCGCGCAAAAACTACGCAAAGTAAGCCGCTGCTGCGCACGGCGTTAGAAATATAATGAAATATCGAGGACAAAAATGAAGAAATTATCGATAGCGATACTTGCAATGCTTCTCAGCGGTTGTATATGGACAGTGGCGAAAGGGCCAGTCTTCTCTGGGCTAGACGAAGCGAAAGAGTCAAAATCTGTTGTTTATATATACAAAAAATATTCAGATGACGGTGTGACCGCGTGCCTAAAATTTTTACTTAATGAAGCGGAGCATGGATGTCTTTGGGGGCAAGGGTTTCTGCGTGCGGAGGTGTCACCCGGAGAGCAAGAGTTAGTGCTTCAAACTAATGCTTTTATGGGACCTAGATTAATTGAATACAAGTTCACTGCGGAGCCAGGAAAAACGTATTTTTACGAGTTCATTTTTACTAGCGGCAACGTAACTGATGATGCTCTTGCTATCAAAAAGATCGGCTTAGGATTAACCGATGGTCGAACTCATGTGTTTTCTTCTGGCGCGCATGCGCTTTACCAAAAGGAAACAGAGGTAGCTATAAAGGACTTAGTGCCACTTAAAGAGTCCATTTGATTTCTAACAATCACAGGCAGTAAAGCTACGGCCCTACGGGCCTCCGCGGGACAGCTTACCTTGTGCACATTTTGCGCTGGTCGCTACGCTCCCATTTTTGCGCAAAATGCGCACAAGGTAAGCCGCCCCTGCTGTGGGCGTTAAAAGGCAAAACATGATTACGCAGCAAATCACAGCAATCGCATTAAGGCTATTTTCAATCTGGCTTTTAATTCAGCTTATCTTGAATTTGCCAAGCCTTGTAATGCTGTTCGCCAGCGTTGAGCAATATCAGCAGCAAGAAATACCTATGGGGGTATATGTTGGCCTCATAGGGACATTTATCCTAGTCGGGCTCATCGCAGCATTCTTAATCAGCAAAGCTGCCAACTCAGTTTTAAAGAGTGCCAAATCCAACTCCGCGGCAACACTGAGTAGTGACTCTCAAAAAGCATTGTTTCAGCTAGCAGGTTTATACTTTATTGTTAATGCTTTAGCTTATCTACCTCGCTCACTGTCATTTATACCAAACACAGTGGAAATATCGTCATCAAGCATTTTATGGCCAGCTGGTTTGGTGTTCCAGTTAGCCATTGGCTTATGGCTTGTTAGCGCGTCTACCTTCTGGCTTAATCTATTTAATAAGCTGCGAGGCCGTACCTAGTGCCTTTTAACAAGGAGTTCAACTACACTCCGGCCGCGAGCGGCCTTCGTCGGACGCAGAAAAGCGTGCTTCGCACTGTGCGCCGGTTAACTTAGCGTTAAATGGCCAAAGGGAATTAGCAATGCAATTTATCCGAAAGATAAAACGAAATAGAGCAATAAAATCGTATTTACGTAAATTACCAAGATTGCTAGCGAAGGACTATGGGAAGTCTAAAAGATATCGCCCGAAACAGGTGAGGGCTACGATTGAGCGAAATGGGCTGTCAGTCATTTACACCTGCTACGCAATTGCAATTTTTTGCTCAAAGAAGGACTTTGATCAGTTTCACAATGAAATTGGCGAGGCATGTGATTACGGGGTAATGCGTGGTGAAGTGGGAAATCTTCACTTTTATGGAAATTCGAACTTTAGCAGTAATGATGTAGCATCTGTTGGTTCGGATTTTGGTAGTGGCTCCCATAGTATGGATGCTGGCGGCATAGATTGATGCATTTAACAAGGTGCGGCAGACCGACGTCTTACTTTATGCACTTTTTGCGCAGTCGCTTCGCTCCTATTTTCGCGCAAAAAATTCACAAAGCAAGCCGCCGCTGCGCACAGCGTTATCTTTTGAGTGGAATATCCGTGTTTAAAAAAAGTATTTCCATTGTTCTTGCTCTCATGGTCTCTGCCTGTGGGGGAAAAGATCTGGCTAACATATATGCTCTTGAACAAGAGCCGTATTTTATCGAGTTTCCGAGTGAATATAGCTTCAGAAATATGGAAGTTGAAACTGGACTAGGCGATGTTAAGGTTTCAAGTATTAGCTCAAAAAGTAATTCTATCGATTTCAATCTTTCAGTGTCCGAATTGCCGCTTGATAACTTAGAGGAAGATCAAAAAATAGCCGTCTTGGAGTCGGCAAAAATAGGTGCGTCTAAAGCAACTGATGGAATAGTTACACTTGAAGTAGAAAAAGTGCATGCCGGCATAACAATGAGAGAGTTTACTCTTTCAATCGATGAAGGCGAATTTATGGTTATTTCTAGAGTGTTTTCAATTGGAAATAACTTCTACCAAATGACGGTCACTAGCCCAAAAAGTCAATTCTTAGACCCGCAGGTTCGAAGTTTTTTAGATTCATTCCAGGAACAAGATAACAAGCGGTTGTAGTCGCCGCGAAATACGCGGCTGGGACGGCTTACGCTACGCTCCAGCCGCCCCTAAACCGAGCGTTATCTTCCTTACCACTTCTCCGGGCTTAAATGAGATAGTCGTGAAAGAAATAAAATTCAATGAGCTTTACATGTCTGCCTCTAAAGACGGAGAAATGTACTTCTTGGAGCTATATATTGCTAGCGGGCACATGGAGTATGAAGTAAAAGTTGAATTGGAAAAAATAGACTTTGAGATTCTTGAAAAAGATGCTGAGAGAGCTGTATTTGTACACGCAGCATTGCATCATCCGTTTCAAAGTGGAAGCTCAGCTCTAACCAAAGAGAAGCAGCGTGAATATTTGGATATCATTCTTCATGCCAGCAAACCTGAGGTTGAGAAGTTTCTTACAGAGAAGGATCATGGATCTGCTAATGGGGCAGTATCCAATATGGTCAGGATTACAAAGCAACGGGACCAATCCATAATGCGGCAGGGCAAATGGTTCATTGAAAATGGAAGATAACAAACAGCGGCAGAGCGACAGCCAACGCTACGCACCTTTTGTGTTACTCGCTGGCGCTCAAACATTAACACAAAATGCGCTCCGCGCTGGCTGCGCCTGCGCTGGGCGTTAGGTGTACTCATGGATAGCAGCAACATTGAACAGAGAGTTGAAATACAAGGGCTCGAGATAATCAGGCGATATCCCTCCGATGACGCTCTTTCAAGTTATCCTCGTGAGAAACTAAATAGAAATATTGAGGCTTATAAGGCAGGTGGTGAACTTGCTTGGATAATTCAAGAATGCCCGGCGGGAGGTCAGAGCGAAGACAAAGCGTATATGGATATTCAGATTAAAGATGGCCAGCTTATAGCTGGTAACTGGATAGGCCTAGATTTTGTGGTAAATCTAGAAACTGGCAACGTTAGTCCAGCCAAGAGAGGAGTTCGTCCATGGTAGCGTCCCACCTAACAAGCCGCAGCAAATCGCTCCCGTTGGTCGCTGGGACAGCCAAAACGCTACGCTTATTTGTCTGCCCCTGTGCGGGGCGTTATGAGTACGTTCAGACAATATGCTAATTTTTGGAATACTTTGTTTTGCTGCGGGATTTGTCTTATTCCTCTCAGCTACGGTATCAGGCAGACGCCTTTTAAAGGTCGTGAGAAGTGAGCGTCCAGAGCTTCATAAGAAGTATTTTTCGCTATTCAATCAGTCCTACTATTATTGGGGGCTGTTCTTTGGAAATGCAGAGTTGGAGCGAGAAGACCTGCCAGAGGTTGTATTAGTGTCGAAGGTGCGGGTGAAAAGAAAGTACGAAGTATCATTCATATTCTTTTTTCTCTTCTTTGCGCTACTCCTACTGGATGTACTCATAACAAGCGACTGTGGTTGCAACCCCAAGAAAATAACTAGGCAGCCCAGGGTTCTCCATCGCGAACCATCGCGTTCAAAATTGTGATCATTTTTCTCATGCAGGCAGTGATCGCCACTTTCTTGTGCTTCCCCTGGGCTACTAAATTTTGATAGTGGGCTTTGATCGCTGGGTTGCATAAGGTGGCGCTAACCGTCGCCATGTAGAGAACCACGCGGACAGTTGATCTACCGCCTCTGATCCTTCTTTTTCCGCGCAGCTTTCCACTATCTCGATTCATTGGTGCTACACCGGTGAGCGCTGCAATCTGTTTGTTATTCAGTGTGCCGAGCTCGGGAAGGTCACCCAGAAGAGTATGTACCAGGACGTCGCCAACACCAGGAACGCTTTTCAAAAGAGCTTTCTTTTCATCCCATGCAGACTCCTTCTCGATAGCTGCATTTAGCTTCTGATCAACCCACTCAACCTCTTTATCCAGCTGCTTGATTAGCCTTCGATAGGTGCTGGCCAATACGCCATCACCCATGATCGACTGCCTGTTAAGTTCGCGTGTCCTCATGTTCATGAGTTGGCGACGACGAGCTAGCAAGTCTCTGATTTCACGAAGGTTTTTACTCTGTGATCTACTCGGTTTCGGCTGAATCCTCGCTGCAAATTCAGCAATCAGAGCGGCATCGAGCTTGTCCGTTTTAGCCAGTTGTTCTACAGCACCGGCGTAGCGTCGGATCGCGCGGGGGTTCGCGATGACCACCGGCATCTTCCGCTCGAATGCGGCATCTGCTAAGAGCAACTCATAGCGGCCTGTGGCCTCCATGACCAGCCTTGCGACTTGGTAGCGAGATATTCGGTTGAGCGAGTATCTAATACCGTCAGGAGTGTTGTCTGATCTCCAGTAAACGTCTCTCTCATGAATATGGAAATCGAGATACTCCTTTCCGATATCCACGCCCACGTTAACTCCCGCCTCAGCACTTTTACGGTTTGTCATAATGACTCGTCCTTGCTAAATTCGGGCTTGAAGCCCATTCGACTGTTCGAGTTTGTAAATCGGGTCGGCCACCCGCTCAGGCTTGTTAACGATCTTTAGAGATCTGGCGTGCATCGAGCTAGGTAGCCGGTAACATGGTGAGAGATGTTACGGGCTTCAACTTACCGAATTCGGGGGAATTAGACCATACAAGCGCAAGCAGTTAACTCCGGCCCTTCGGGCCTCCGTGGGACGCCCAACACTATGCACATTTTGTGCGAGTCGCTGCGCTACTAGTTTCGCACAAAATGTGCACAGTATTGGTCGCCCCTGTTGCGGGCGTTATGAGTTAAGAGGAGCACCCAGCCTTCATTGACGATATCTTGAGTATTTTTATTGGAATCATTATGGCAATTGTAGAGGCCATAATTTTTCTCATTACTCCGACACTAGAGATTGTGGTGCCTTTTGCATTTCTAGTGCTGGAAGCTTTGTTTTGGCTATGTGTAGCGTTCGTAGCCATGCTAAAAGCTCTATTCACTCTAACTAAGCCTAAAATGCCAAAATGGCAGGCTTTTAGCGGGGCAAGGGGTAAGGTCGCTGGGGCTGCAAGCCGGTGGCGTACTTTCAAAGACAAACGTGCCAGTAAAAAGAAAAACTCATAACAAAGTTATCAACCACCGCCAGCAAGCTGGCTGGACCTCCACTGCGTCGTTTAAAGTGTGCTTTAATAGCACACTTTAAACAACTACGTTCCGGCCGGTTATAACGGCGTTATGACCTCAGGTTCACTGAAAATGAGCGATAAATCTAAATTTCTTTTGAGCGCCTTTATTTCATATGGAGTTTTAATTTTTATCGCTCTTCCCATAAATTTATTTCTTCAGGGGAGTACATTTCATGAGGTGATAGTATTTTTGTCGATAACAGTGCTCTTTTCTCTTCCCGTCGCGTTCGGGTTGGTGACAATTGGATACAGTGTATTTTATCGCATTAAAATTATGATCAGTAGCAGTCACTACCTGGCTGTATTCTGTGGAGCTGCCGGCGTAGCAGTAGTTCTCTCGGGCCTAGCTAACATAGTGGGTTTTCTTGTAGTTGGCGGCATTAACAATGAATTAAAGACGCTTTTTTTATACCCAACGTTGGCAGTAAGTGCTCTAGCCACTGTAGTGTACCTAGGCCTTGAGAAATGGTCATAACAAGCGACTGTGGTTGCAACCCCAAGAAAATAACTAGGCAGCCCAGGGTTCTCCATCGCGAACCATCGCGTTCAAAATTGTGATCATTTTTCTCATGCAGGCAGTGATCGCCACTTTCTTGTGCTTCCCCTGGGCTACTAAATTTTGATAGTGGGCTTTGATCGCTGGGTTGCATCAGTTGGCGCTAACCGCCGCCATGTAGAGAACCACGCGGACAGTTGATCTACCGCCTCTGATCCTTCTTTTTCCGCGCAGCTTTCCACTAACTCGATTCATTGGTGCTACACCGGTGAGCGCTGCAATCTGTTTGTTATTCAGTGTGCCGAGCTCGGGAAGGTCACCCAGCAGAGTATGTACCAGGACGTCGCCAACACCAGGAACGCTTTCCAAAAGAGCTTTCTTTTCATCCCATGCAGACTCCTTCTCGATAGCTGCATTTAGCTTCTGATCAACCCACTCAACCTCTTTATCCAGCTGCTTGATTAGCCTTCGATAGGTGCTGGCCAATACGCCATCACCCATGATCGACTGCCTGTTAGGTTCGCGTGTCCTCATGTTCATGAGTTGGCGACGACGAGCTAGCAAGTCTCTGATTTCACGAAGGTTTTTCCTCTGTGATCTACTCGGTTTCGGCTGAATCCTCGCTGCAGATTCAGCAATCAGAGCGGCATCGAGCTTGTCGTATAACTTCGTATAATGGTGCATAACTTCGTATAGCATACATTATACGAAGTTATACGAGTTGAGCGAGTATCTAATACCGTCAGGAGTGTTGTCTGATCTCCAGTAAACGTCTCTCTCATGAATATGGAAATCGAGATACGCCGTTCCGATATGCACGCCCACGTTAACTCCCGCCTCAGCACTTTTACGGTTCGTCATAATGACTCGTCCTTGCTAAATTCGGGCTTGAAGCCCATTCGACTGTTCGAGTTTGTAAATCGGGTCGGCCACCCGCTCAGGCTTGTTAACGATCTTTAGAGATCTGGCGTGCATCGAGCTAGGTAGCCGGTAACATGGTGAGAGATGTTACGGGCTTCAACTTACCGAATTCGGGGGAATTAGACCATACAAGTTGCGGCAGACCGACGCCTTACTTTGTGCATTTTTTGCGCAGTCGCTACGCTCCTGTTTTCGCGCAAAAAATGCACAAAGTAAGCCGCCGCTGCGCAAGGCGTTATGTTTTTAGTCGCATAAGGAGATGCAATGTCTAGTAATTCAAACAAACAAGTTTTGACAAACGTCATATTATTTATCTTGCTCTGCGTTTGTTTGTGGGTTGGCTGGTCTGATTTCCAGCTAGTTAAGCCCGAAGTAACTCAAGAGGAAATCCGAGAGTCTATTCGTTTCTATATCAGGACAGGTTTTCAGATAGCTGTTCAATATTTAATACCATTGGCTATTTTGGCCTATTTTGGTAAAAAGTTATTGAATCGTGAGGCCAAAACATAACAAGTGACTATGGTCCCTCGTCAAGCGATTAGGCCATTTTTTCGTCCCAGTAGGTGTTGTTCTTGACCATCGTGTTTAGGATCGTTAGTTGCTTGCGCATGCAGGCAACAATGGCAACTTTCTTAGGTTTCCCAGCAGCTACCATACGCTCATACATTGGTTTTAGTTTGGGGTGACACTGGATCGCTGACATCATCGAGACAAATAGAACCGTTCTGACGCGGTGACGTCCACCCCGGATAAATCGCTTGCCTTGAAAGCGCCCACTGTCACGGTTCATCGGCGCGATACCAACGAGCGCAGCGATCTCCTTACGGTTAAGTTTTCCCAGTTCAGGCAGCTCACTCATGAGCGTATATGCCAGGACATTGCCGACACCTTTCGCGCTGAGCAGCAAATCTCGCTTTTCTTTCCACTCCGTCACGCTATTGATTAACTTATCGAGTTGCTTGTCGATCTTAAGTAGTTCGGTCTTGATCGCGGTAAGGATTTGCCGAATAGGGTCGTGGACCGACTTTGGCATTCTCTTGAGGCGATTTTTCTGCATGGTACTCATTTCAAGACATTGGCTGCGAACAGCAAGTAAGTCACTGATTTCGAGTAGTTTTTCCGGCTTGATGACTGTTAATGCTGGTTTCATGGCTTCGCCAAAATGGGCTATGTCCATGGCGTCTAGTTTGTCGGTTTTAGCGATCCGTCCTGATGACTTTGCAAAGTTTCGGATTTGTGAAGGATTGCAGACAACAATGGGTAGCCCACGCTTGTCGGCGGCGCACACAAATTCCATCTCCAGTCGCCCGGTAGACTCGATCAATACTCTAGTGGGTGTGAGTGCCTGTATATCGGCTACTGCCTGTTTGATACCTTCTTTATCATTTTTGACGCTAAAGAATTGGCCAGTGGGTCTCACATAGATATCGAGTTGGGTGCTGCTGGTATCGATACCGACATTGATCTCTTGATATTCCATAAGATAAGCTATCTCCGCCTTGCTATTCGGGCTCGAGGCCCACATGACTATTCGAGTTATGCCTAGTGAGTGTTTGTCACGTTCATACTTGTTATCGGTCTTTATGAACCGGCCAGGCAGCGAACTGTGATAAACAAGGCCTTCGGTGGCCGCCGAAGGTGGGTCTCAATTTACCCGTTAGCGAGAAGGGCGTAAAACGCCAAAATATGATAAGAACAACCATACAAGGCCGGGCAATGTGCTCTGGGCCTCTGGCCCTCCGCGGGACAGCTTACCTTGTGCACCTTGTGCACCTTTTGCGCAGGTCGCTGCGCTCCCATTTTCGCGCAAAATGCGCACAAGGTAAGCTGCCCCTGCCGGCGGCGTTATAGGTCTTTGAGAAGTTTGAGTGAGTGCTAGAAATTTCTATTACAAGTGCTTCTTGGGCGGGAGCATATTTACCCTGATTTTGATTGCAGGTGAATCGGTAATTCTTGCTCATGCTGTTTCCACTGGTAGTTGGGATTTATATCTCTCAAAATATGAAATCAAACTGAGCGGGGCTTCAGCAAAGGTGGCGCATCTGGGTATCTTAGGGTTTCTGGGCTTGTCATTCGCCTTCACTTTGGATTCCTATAGAAAGTGGCGTATTTGACCCAGACCTATAACAAATGGCTGCAGCCGACTCCATAAGCTTTGCTTCGCTTTTGTGATGTTCGCTGCGCTCACATTTTTACACAAAAGCTCTGCGCCGCTATGTCGCGCTGAGCCAGGCGTTAGGTGGAAATCAGCATGAGACTGTTGGGTATAATTATTTTCTTTTTATTCAGTTCATCCGCTTTTTCCAATGAGATTCCATGCTGGATGAATCCTGATACAGTTCCAGAGACGACTCAGCTAGCTGTGTTGAAGACGTACCTATTGCCAATTAATTTAAATTCACCTAGAAAGGATGTAGAAGCGAGGATCAAGCATAAAGATTATCGCTTTATAGCAATTGGCGGTTTCGGAATCGGCTATCCAGGTCTATCCAACAAGGAGTTGCTCTGCAAATATGGTTCTAGATATATCATGGGAACGTCAGATGCATTGGAGAGTAAGGAGCATAGTAAGCTGTCTTATGAATTTAGCAGTTATGCCAAAGAATATAATATGGCGCTGGAGCGAAAGCTCAGTGCCCAGTGAGCCACCTAACAAACAGCGGCAGGGCGACATGATCTTCCCCCGCTTTTGCACCTAATTAATCTAAAGCGCTATAAAAAAGCGGGCTAGTTTTCATGTCGGCTGATTGAGAATCACTAAATAGTCAAACCTACTGCTTGATCTCCGCTAGCATAAGCTCCCGAATAACCGGCACCGGTGAATTTCCAAAGCTCAAGAATTTTTCGTGAAACTGCTTGAGATTAAAATCGTCACCCTGAAGTTCCTTGATTTCATCCCGCAGGGCCATGATATCCATATAGCCGGCAAAGTAGCTGGTAAGCTGAACTTGGCTGAGGGTGGCACGCCGCCATTTGCCTTGGGCTTCGGTTTTCTGCTGGAAGGCCTGTTTCATCATCATATTCATGGCCTGCTGTTCGGTCATGCCTTTGACCTGGATGGCATAGTCGAGGAGTGTGTTGACTACGGTGCGCAGGTTCCATTTGTAGTACATCATCCATAGTTCCGGCGAAAAGTCGCCGTAGCCCGCTTCCAGCATCATCCGCTCGGTATATACGGCCCAGCCTTCAATCATGGCGCCGTTGCCGAGTATGTTTTTTATCAGGCTTGGCGACTGATTGGCGTAGACCAGCTGGGTGTAATGCCCCGGTATGGCTTCGTGAATATTTAGAATCTGCATTAAGTAGGTGTTGTACTCGCGGAGAAAGCTTTCGGCGCGATCGTCCGCAAGGTCTGCTACGGGCATGACGTTATAGTAAGTGTTGGCGTCTTTATCGTAGGGGCCCGGCGCGTTGATAGAGGCAACTGAGAATCCGCGCATGTAGGGTGGTGTGGTGCGAACGATTAGCGGTTTGTCGGGGTCCAGTGTCAGCAGGTCTTTCTCGTTGACGAATGCTTCGAGTTCCGGAATCTGGGCCTCAACAGCGGCTTTGAAGTTCTCTTTGGTAGCATGGTTTTCAGAAAGCTTTTCCAGTACCCGGGCGATTTTTTCGAGAATCTCGTCTGGTTTTTGTTCGCCTTTGAAATACTTTGGCCACAGCTTATCGGCCAACTCATCCATTTTCAGGTGCAGGCGATCTTTCTCTCGCAAGGCGCGTTGGTACAGTTCTTTGCCGGTCATGCCAATCTGTATGTCGTACGAGAATTTTTCTTCATACAGCTTTTCGCCGATCCGGTAGTCGCGGAAGCTATCAGCCTTTTCCATTTTGGCGTGCATGGTCTGGAGGTAAGTGACGTAGTCAGTTATGGCGTCACGTACCCGGGTCAGTCGAGTGTTAAAAAGTTCTTTTTCTTTGTCGGATAAGCCGCTTCCTGCAAGTTTCTTCGCGGTCTCCTCACCAAATACAGACTGAGCCCCTTCATTCTGTTGTATGGCAAGTAGTAGCTGGGGGGAGGCGGGTTTTGTGAGCGCCTGTTTGGCGGCGGTATAGTAAGCCGGCACCAGTTGCATACGGTTGCTGAATACGCGCAGTCGTTCGTCCAGCGGGGCGTAGTCTGTGTTGAGGATCAGGGCGAAGCCATGTGAGACGTTGTAGTTCGCCGGATTCCACTCGTGAGATTTGAACTCCTTCAGGTCCCACACGGTTTTGTCGAGGAAGTTTTGGATGAGGGCGAGATCGGTACGGGCATTGACGCTCAGTGACTCGGGCTTGAATCGCGAGAACTGGTTGCGATAGTCCCGGGCGAAGGCCAGCACTTTACGTCGGTAGTTTTCGTCGGGTGCTTCCAGCCGTTCAGCAACGGCGTAGTAGCCATTGCTGATG
The DNA here is from genome assembly GCF_001639145.1 of Microbulbifer sp. Q7. Lineage (NCBI taxonomy): Bacteria > Pseudomonadati > Pseudomonadota > Gammaproteobacteria > Cellvibrionales > Microbulbiferaceae > Microbulbifer > Microbulbifer sp. Q7. Next base: position 484,112 of record NZ_LROY01000002.1, read on the forward strand.
GCCCACGAGGGAAACAGGTGCCACATGCGCTCTACCATCTGGTTGCTGAGGTGCTGGAACTCTGCCTCTGTGGTCGTGTTTGCTGCGTTGGTGTTGTCAGCGGGCTTGGGGTTAGCGCCCACTTCACCGGAAGCTAGTTGGTTGGCACCTGACACCTCGCTGGCGCTGCTGTCTTTTTCCGATGGCACTGGTTGCGGGCCTTTCTCCCCGCATCCATATACGAAGGTCGTCAGAAGTAAGGCTGTGAGCAGGTATTTCATAGTGCGTCTCGAGCTTTTAACGGAATCTGCTCAAAAACTAGCACAGTCAACTTGTAGTTATGAATTCCTGTGGGATTTATTTTGTGTGACCCAGGTCGCCTTGTGTCATATTCTGGCGGCGGCTAAAGTGGCAAAACCTGAATTTGTGGCGGAGTGCCGCGATTCGAATCGATCAAATTCATATGATTATCAAAGGAGTCTGGTATGACAGAACTGGCAGCACAGGCGTGTGAGGCCTGCCGAGCGGATGCGCCACTGGTCTCGGACGAGGAGCTGGCCGAGCTGATGCGGGAAATCCCGGATTGGACACCCATTGCCCGTGACGGCGTGATGCAGTTAGAGCGTGTTTTCAAGTTTCGTAACTTCAAGCAGGCGCTGGCGTTTACCAACCGCGTTGGTGAGATCGCAGAGGAGGTGGGGCACCACCCGGCACTGCTGACGGAATGGGGCAAGGTTACCGTTACCTGGTGGAGTCATGAGGCCGGCGGCCTGCACAAAAATGATTTCATTATGGCGGCAAGGACCGATAAACAGCTGGATGTCGATTAAGCGCCCAGCGGTCAAAAATTAGCCTTCCCCCTTATTCAGCTTGTGGGATCCCGGTGGAAATTACTGCCGGGTTCTCCTGTGTCCTGCCAGAGTCGTTCGATGGGTTACGAGGAAACGAGAAGGACCACGATGCTGAAGATGAAAGCCACTTGCGAGCGTTGCAGTGCACAACTTGGCCTTGCCGATGAGGCCTTTATTTGCTCTTACGAGTGCACCTTTTGCCCGGAGTGTACCGAGGCGCTGAGACGGGAGTGTCCTAACTGCCAGGGAAACCTGGTGCTCCGGCCGCTCCGCCGCAGTTCTCCCACGGCTGTCGCCAAATCCGGTTTCAAGGCAAAGCTGGAAACCATCCTGCCCTGACAGGAATGGCATAGGGCCCCACTTTACTGATGTTTACGGGCCCAGAGTAAAAACTCCCGGTTGCCATCACCGCCCGTAATCGGGCTTTCTATATAAGTTTGGGTGTCCAGACCCAGCTTCCCACAAAGTGTACAAATTTTGTTCTGCACCTGCTGGTACAGCGCAGTATCGCGCACCAGCCCGCCTTTCCCTATGCCCTCGGGGCCGACCTCAAACTGGGGCTTGACTAGGCTCAACAGGTGACCGCCAGCCTTCAACAATGAAGGAAGCTGAGGCAGGATCAGGGTTTGTGAGATAAACGACACGTCCATGACGACGGCATCGAAGCCTTTTGTCCCGAACGGGGCTATCTGCTCGGCAGTAAGATAGCGGGCGTTGATGCCCTCAAACAGGTGCATACGCGGGTTTTCGAGCAGCGGCCTGGCGAGCTGGCCATGGCCCACGTCGACGCCCACGACCTGTTCGGCACCCCGCTGCAGCAGACAGTCACTGAAGCCACCGGTGGAGCAGCCCACGTCCAGAGCATGCCAGCCCGCGGGGTTCAGGCCGGTATGATCGAGTATGCCGGCGAGTTTCAGGCCCGCACGAGACACGTACTGGTCTTCCGGCATGGCCTCGACCCGAACGCGGGTATCTTCGCTGAGGGATTGACTGGCTTTGGTGGCCGAGCGCCAGTCATGGCCGTCTGCCAGGAAAACGCGCCCGGCATCGATCAGCTTGCGGGCGTGGGTGCGCGAACTGGCGAGTTGCTGCTGAACCAGCAACAGGTCGAGGCGTATCATGATGGGTGTGACTCACATTCGTTGGCGGTATTGGGCGAGTATCGGGATAGCGGTGTATTTGGCTGTCATGCTACCCTCTGCGCCGCGAACAGAGAAGTCGCTGCACAATTCCATACTTCTCACAGGCAGTAAACATCACAGGAGTCGGCTTTAGATGGCAAATAATGTGCTGAGCAAGTTTAGGGTGCGTAAGGGCAAGGTATTCGAGGCCCCGCTGGAGAACGCATTCGGTCGTCTTGTTACGCCATTTGAGGAGTTCATACACCGCCAAAGTAGCAGTGGCGTGCTACTCATGATCTGTGCGGTGATTGCCCTGATTATCGCCAATTCGCCCTGGCAGGAGGCGTACAAGCACATTCTGCATCTGCCGGTCAGTTACAACTTTGGTGACTGGTCACTTTCCATGAGTTTTCATCACTGGATCAACGATGGTTTGATGGCCATCTTCTTCCTGCTGGTGGGTCTGGAATTGAAGCGGGAATTCCTGGTTGGTGAGCTGTCCGAGGTCAGGAATGCCGTGCTGCCGGTAATGGCGGCGATCGGCGGCATGGTTGTGCCGGCGGCGATTTTTTATGCGCTCAACGGCGGCACGCCATCCGAGCGCGGCTGGGGTATTCCCATGGCCACGGACATTGCGTTCGCCGTAGGGTGTATCGCAATTCTGGGTAACCGCGTACCACGGGCCGTGGTGACGTTTCTGGTTGCGCTGGCGATTGTGGACGACCTGGGTGCGATTCTGGTGATTGCCATCTGGTACACCGAAGAAGTCAACATGGCCGCGCTGATTGCCGCGTGCATTCTGGTGGGAATTCTCTGGCTGCTGAAGTTTGCCGGGGTGCGCCGGTCGCCAGCCTACATATTTGTGGGGATCCTCTTGTGGTATGCCCTTTATGTCACCGGGGTCCACGCCACGCTCGCAGGCGTTATTACGGCAATGGCTATCCCGGCCAAGCCCAAGTACGACCCGGTGGCGTTTAGCACTTTTGTAAAAGACATCATCCGCAGCTTTGATCGCTGCTTCCGTCCGGGTGACAAGATTATTGCCAATGATGCGTTGCGTGCGCGGGTAACTGCGCTGGACAACGGCATTCACCTGGTGCAATCGCCGCTGCAACGGATGGAGACCCGATTGCACACCCCGGTGGCGTTCATCGTGGTGCCGATTTTCGCACTCGCCAACGCCGGTATCCCGTTCGACAGCTTCACCAGCACCGAGGCGGTGTTCAATCCGCTCACCCTCGGGGTGATTTGTGGTCTGGTGTTCGGCAAGCTGATTGGCATTGTGGGCGCGACCTGGATCGGCTGGAAGCTGGGATGGGGCGAGTTGCCCAAGCACTCCACCTTCCACCACATCATCGGTGTGGCGCTGCTGGGTGGTATTGGCTTCACCATGTCGATCTTTATTTCCGAACTGGCATTTGCCGGTGAAAACGAGATGCTGATCCAGGCGAAGGCGGGCGTATTGCTGGCGTCGGTCATCGCCGGTGTATCGGGCTTCCTGATTTTGCGCCGCGCGCCGATCGAGGAGTCGACCCAGTCGGATCAGCTGGCCCATAGCGATGCTCTGGCGGCGGAAGCTGCGACCTCTGCAGATGGCAGTGAAGCCGAAAAGGGGCAGGGCGAGCCCCGCAAACTGCCTTGATGGGCGGGTCGTTCTGGCGGAGCCAGTGAATGACCCGTAACCGGCGCCAGACAACCACCGCGCAGCCATTCGGCCAGTTGCGCGGTGTGTTGCCCGGAGTGCCCTGGCCACAGACCAGCCTCCGGTGGTGGTCAGTTGCCCACCAATTTCCTTCCACCGGCTTGTCGCTCCACCGAATTAACCTCCACCAGATCTCTATCCACCAGTTCCGACCCCGCAGCCTAGTTTCGGTGCCTGGACGTGCATTGCGCGCCGGTCTCTCGGTGAGCGGCCCGCCTCGACGGTATGTCGCTGAATCGCGACTTCGGCGCACGCTTTGCCCTTCCCGCTAATTTGGTATTAAAAAACGGTCGCTTGCCAAGGATTTTGCTCGTTATACTCGCGCCAGACAGCCGGTGTCCGGCGGTAAGGAATATGCAAATGCAACAGGCCGAGCAGTTTGTCGATCTTCTGAAGTTACTGGTACGTAGCCCCAGTGTGGTGGGCGCGGAGCACTCTTTTTTTCGGGTATTGCAGCGCGAGCTGGAAGAGCGCGGGGCACATGTTACCTGGTATGAGGGCCTGCTGGTTGCTCAGGGCCAGCGCCCCAACAGCGCCAAGTTCTCGGCGCATATTGATCGCCACGGCTTGATCTGCACTGGCCCCAATGAGTTTCAGTATGCGGCCTTTGTGTCTGGCCGCCGCTCCGACCTGTTGGGCAATTCCGTTTCCGAAAAACTCATGACCAAGATCGTCGACCGCTTTCAGGGGGTCACGGTAACGGCCTACGAGCCCTGGTCGGGTTCCTATTTCGGCTCCGGGGAAATCCGTCGCGCGTATGTGTGTGGCTACCGCAATAACCTGATTTTTGAGGTGGCGGGCCTGGAGCATGTGGTGGCCGGCACGCCGGTGGCGTTTACCGACCGGCTGGAAATCAACGACGGCATTTTGAGCGCACAGCTGGATAATGTACTTACCGCCGCGCACCTGGTGCACCTGTACAGCCTCGGCTTTCAAGGGACGGCCTTCTTTACCGCCCAGGAGGAGTCGGGCAGTAGCTGGCGCTACCTGCTGGAGTGGTTTCGTCGGTTCAATGGTGGTACCAGCAAGCTGGTGGTGGTGGACACCAGCCCTTACCCGGATCGCGCCAGTGCCGATGCGCAGCAGGTTGTGCTGCGCCGTCGGGACGCCAACGCCCAGTTTCACCCGGAAACCACGGCGCGCCTGGCACAGTTGTGTGAGGCGCAGGGCATCCGCTACAGCTACAAAGACAGCTATATCGAGGCGTTGAACCAGAAGGCGATCGCAGAGGGGCAAGAGCCCCAGTCCTTTGGCAGTACGGAGCTGGGGCGGATCGTGAGCGCTTCCTCGGGATTTGTGCAGGGCACTACCCTGCAGATTCCCACCACGGGTTACCACACCATGGAGGAGTCTGCGTCCCTGTCGGCAAACAGCGCCTTCAGCGACCTGCTGTTTGCGATTGCCGCAGACGATTAAGGGCGGTCAGAACTCGTCGCTGCGCTGGTAGCGATTGCAGCGGTTGTTGCAGTAGGGTTTGTCCGAGCGAATAACGCCAGTTGCCGGGTGCACCGTCAGCTGGCGTTTTTTGTTGCCGTGGTAGGCCACCACATTCCAGTAACCGTTGCGGTACTGCATACGATCAAAGCGGTGAAAGCCCAGCCGTTGCAAACGCGCACGCACGGCAGCGGCACTCAGGTCGATCTCCGATGGCGTGCCACCATCCAGGTCTGGCCCGTACAGGTGCGGGGGAATTGCGGGGCCGGTGGCCGGTCCGGAGAACTGGAAGTCCTGGGCCGTGAATGGCCCCGGCTGCTGGGCGTGGGCGACGAGGGTTCCGCTCATCAGCAAGCCAAGGGCGAGTGCGGTGAACCGCCACAGCCGAGCGCGGTGGGGTGGAGCGTTTGGTGGGCTAATGTTGCGCGGACGAGTGTCACGGAATACAGCGGCATACAGCATGGACTTCCCCAAATTGCCTTTATCCGACCATTGATAGGCTGGGCGAGGGGAAATCCCAAATGGTAATGACGACTTGCGGTCAGATGCGGCAACTCACGGCGCCTGCAACGATCGCTTTCTGGCCCAGGTCCGGAGCGCTGGTCAGCCCCGCAGTTTCACGCGGAAGCCGGGCCACTGTGTGATGGCGGGAGATTTTTAACCGCAGCCGCAATCGGTGCAGCTACGGTTCTTTATTGGCGGCAAGGGTTAAAGAGCGTGTTTAGCTGCCGTCTTCCCTGGCGTTTACGATTTCTCCGCTGTTGGGGTCCACTTCGAGATCCCAGCGCTTGCCCTCCTTATAGGCTTCGATTTCCCAGCGGCCGCCATCGAGGGAGACCTCAACCACGGGCACATAGCCCTGCTGTTCCAGTTTGGTAACGATGGTGGACAACGCCATGGCGCCCGGCGGGGGCATTTCCTCTTTGCTGTTGTCCTGGGATGCGGCCACTGCCGCGATACCGCTCAGGGTGACCGCGAGGAGTGAGTTCTTTACGTTTTTCATTGGTTCCTCCGGAAGCTTCCCGTCGCTCAGTTCTGGTTGCCGAGACGTTGCTGGATCATAAAACACCATTCGTCGCTGCCGCCGTCCGGTCCGTGAGCGCCATCACCACCGGTGAGCTTGTCCACCGCGGTGAACCACTCGGCCGATCCCACTTCGGGCAGGCCGCTGGGATACTGTTCGGTGATGGCTTCGCTCTGTGTGCGCATCACTTCCCCATTGACCCAGGCAAACCATTCGGCGTTACAGATCAGCTGCCCCTCACTGTTGGGGTTGTCAGAGCGGGTATCGGCTTCATCGGCTGAAGAGGAGGCGCTGTCTTCGGGCGCGCTGGTGTCATCGGCCACACCGGTTCCGGTGTCCTTGCTTTCCTCGATGACTTCGGTTTTTTCCGCCGGATCGGCGGCCTGGTCGGGGTCGTGGGTCTCGGACTTGCGGCTGCAGCCACCCAGGGCGAGCGCGGCCATCAAGCTGGCAAGTAACAGATAGCGCATCATAAAAAGTCCTCGTAACAAGGTTGCGGTGGCGCCGAATTGATCGGGCTACTGGAAGTAAGCATAGGAGGATTTTTTCGACTTGCGCGGTACTTTCTTCTTATGTTGACACGCGGACTGGGCTCGAAACCGGGGGAGTGAAGCGGGCGAGCGAAGTGAGTAGGGTGGTCCGAAACGAAAAAATCCCGGATGACCGGGATTTTTATTGCATAGCAAGAGGTGGGGCCTGGAGCGAAGGGCTTACAGCGCGGGGGCGGAACCGCTGGCTTCCGCTGCCGGCGCGTCTGCCAGGGCTTCGCTGTCGTCATTGGCTGCGGCCGCCGCCAGGCGCTGCTCTTCAATACGGCTGCTCCAGGTCAGCAGCGCCTGATAGTGGCGGATGTTCTGCACGTAGGTAACCGGCTCCCAGCCCCGGGCATAGCCGTGCTTCAGGTGCTTGTAGTACTGACGCTTGGCCAACAGGGGCAGGTGTTCGCGCACATCGGACCAGCGGTCGGCGTTGCCGCCCATTTGTTGGGTCAGGATGCGCGCGTCTTCCAGGTGCCCATAGCCCACGTTGTAGGCGGCGAGCGCCATCCAGGTGCGGTCGGGCTCGCGGATACGCTCGGGAATCTTGTCGCGCACCTGCAGGAAGTAGCGCGCACCGCCGTCGATACTCTCGATCGGGTCCAGCCGGTTTACGCCCATTTCGCGGGCGGTAGTGCGAGTCAGCATCATCAGGCCGCGCACACCGGTAGGCGACTTGGCGCGAGGGTTCCAGTGGGACTCCTGATAACTGAGTGCGGCCAGCAGTTCCCAGTCCAGATCGTATTTGTCCGCGGCTTTCTGCAGCTCTTCGCGCCACTTGGGCAGTCGGTTGCGGGTGAGCTGGGCAAAGGTTTGGGCGCCGCCCACATTCATTTTGCTCACATGGCCGAAGTACAGTTCGCGCAACTCGGCGACCAGGCCGCCGGTATTGGCGCGCAGCATAAAGTTGCGTGCGGCGCGGTACAGGGTGTCGTCGTCGCTTCTCGGGAAAGCCCAGGACACTGGCTGGAACTGGGTCAGGTTGAAGGCGACATGGGTATTCGGGTAGAGGCCACGGTGTACCGCGTAGGCATTGGAATCGACGATGGCATAGTGGTACTTGCCCTCGTTGACCATTTCCACCAGCTCCATGGCATCGACGTCGGAGATTTCTTCCCAGCGCAGGTCTTCGTAGCGGCGGGAGAGCTTGCGCAGCTGCTCGGCATGGGCGCTACCGGCGATCACGGCAATGTTCTTGCCTGCGAGGTCGGCCACGCTGCGAGGGCGGGATTCGCCCAAGCGGTAAATGACCTGCTGGCGGATTTCGAAGTAGGAGGGGGCAAAGCGCACCTGGTCACGGCGCTCGGGAGTTACGGTCAGCCCGGCGGCCGCCAGGTGTGCGTCCGACTCCGGGTCGCCCAGCTCCTGGAACAGGTGGCTGAGATCGTGCACATCGCGGATCTCGAGCTTTACCCCGAGTTCCCGGGCAAACGCTCGCAGCATGCCGTATTCGAAGCCGGTGTAGTTGCCGTTGGCGTCTTCATAGTAGGTGGTGGGCCCGTTCTGGGACAGAACGACCAGCTTGCCGGAGGCCTTGACCTGTTCCAGCAGACTGGGGGCCTTGCTCGCCACCAACAGGGAGGCGCAGCAAGCCAGGGCCGCTCCCTTCAGCAGGCGGCGGCTGTATCGCAACAGTCGGCTTTTCATGATCATAGGTCGTCCCCTTGAGTCCGTTCTTGCTTTATTTTGGGCGCTCGCCGCGTGGGAAACCCCGCGTCTGGGCACCGTTTCCTGCGGGCGGCGGCTCCTTTGCCGCCCGCGCGCAAAGCCTGCTGTCTATTATTTGCACAGGCTTGGGCCAAAAGCGCGGCAATTTTACCTTAAACCACGGTGCGCTGACCAATCGGCGGTAAAACAGCGGTTTCACTTTGTGACCAGTCGGCTTGTCTTGACCTATCAAGTGTAGTAGTTGGCGCCCCGGGTAAGGCCTGTGGCGCCAATCTCGGGAAGCCGCAGGCGCCAGAGATTGTGTTCTTGTGGCCACGCACGGTGGTCGTCATGGCGGCGGTCAACTTTACTGTTGCAGAACCGTCAATAGATGGCGCGCGGCAGTGTTGGAGCGGCGGTGCTTCGGGTACAATGCGCGCGCTCCGATACCCGGTGTACCTGTGTGGCAACGTCTTTGTAACCCTGATACCTCCGCCCGCAGGCGCTCAAATCCAGACAAGAGGCCAAATCCCGCGATGCTAGTTCTGCGTGGTGCTCCCGCACTGTCGAAATTTCGCCATCAAAAACTCCTCACCCAACTCCGCGCCCTGCAGCCAGCGATTGCAGATGTGTACGCCGAGTTTGTGCACTTTGCCGACAGCGACACGCTGGGCAACAAGGATCAGGCTCTTCTGGAGCGCCTGCTGCAGTACGGTCCCACCGAAGAGAAGCATCAGCCGGAAGGCGAGCTGATCCTCGTGGTACCGCGCCCCGGCACCATCTCCCCCTGGTCTTCCAAGGCGACCGACATCGCGCACAACGCGGGTCTGACCCATATTCACCGCCTTGAGCGGGGTGTTGCCTACTACATTACCGGGGTCAACTTAACCGAGGCTGAACGGAGCGATCTGGTGGCCCTGCTGCACGACCGCATGGTTGAGAGTGTCTTCTCCAAGATGGAGCAGGCCGAGCAGCTGTTTGTGGTGGAAGAAGCCCGCCAGATGGGCCGCGTGGATGTCCTCGAAGGCGGACGCAGTGCACTGCAAGCGGCCAACGTGAGCCTCGGCCTGGCCCTGGCGGACGATGAAATTGATTACCTGCTCACCAGCTTTGAAGAGCTGGAGCGCAATCCTACCGATGTCGAGCTGATGATGTTCGCCCAGGCGAACTCCGAGCACTGCCGCCACAAGATCTTCAACGCCAGCTGGACCATCGATGGCGAAGACATGCCCAACTCCCTGTTTGGCATGATCAAGAACACCTATCAAAAGGGCGGTGAAGGCGTCCTCTCGGCCTACGCGGACAACGCCGCGGTGGTGGTCGGCCACGAAGCAGGTCGCTTCTACCCGGATCCGGTCACCAAGGAATATGGCTTCAGCCACGAGGCGATCCACCTGTTGATGAAGGTGGAAACCCACAACCACCCGACAGCCATTGCACCATTCTCCGGTGCGGGTACCGGTGCCGGTGGTGAAATCCGTGACGAGGGCGCCGTGGGCCGTGGCTCCAAGCCCAAAGTGGGCCTGACCGGCTTTACCGTATCCAACCTGCAGATTCCCGGCGCCCTGCAGCCCTGGGAAGTGGACTACGGCAAGCCTGAGCGCATTGTGACCGCGCTGGACATCATGATCGAAGGCCCCATTGGCGGCGCGGCGTTTAACAACGAGTTCGGTCGCCCGAATATCTGCGGTTACTTCCGTACCTTCGAAGAAGACTTTGATGGCGAGCGCCGCGGCTACCACAAGCCGATCATGCTCGCCGGTGGTTACGGCAATATCCGCGAAGAGCACGTGGACAAGCCCGAATTCAAGGCCGGTGCCAAGCTGATTGTGCTGGGTGGCCCGGCGATGCTGATTGGCCTCGGTGGCGGTGCCGCTTCCAGTATGGCCAGCGGTTCCAGTTCCGAAGACCTGGACTTTGCCTCGGTACAGCGCCAGAACCCGGAAATCGAGCGCCGCTGCCAGGAGGTCATCGACCAGTGCTGGCAGCAGGGCGATAAGAACCCGATTGCGTTTATTCACGACGTGGGCGCCGGCGGCCTGTCCAATGCGTTCCCGGAGCTGGTCAAAGACGGCGGCACCGGCGGCAACTTCGAGCTGCGCAACGTGCCTTCGGACGAGCCGGGCATGAGCCCCCTGGAAATCTGGTGTAACGAATCCCAGGAGCGCTACGTACTGGCAGTGATGCCAGAGGACCTGGCGCGTTTCGAGAAAATCTGCGAGCGCGAGCGCGCGCCGTTTGCGGTGGTGGGCGAAGCCACCAATGAAAAGCACCTGACCCTGAACGACAAGCAGTTCGACGCCAAACCGGTGGACCTGCCCATGTCTGTGCTGTTCGGCAAGCCGCCGAAGATGCACCGGGTGGCCGAGAAGCGCGAACCTGAGACCAGCGCGTTTGATACCAGCGGCATCGATCTGAACGAGGCCGCAGAGCGCGTGCTGCGCCTGCCTACCGTGGCGAGCAAGAGCTTCCTGATCACTATTGGCGACCGCACCGTAACCGGCCAGGTTTCTCGCGATCAGATGGTTGGCCCCTGGCAGGTGCCAGTGGCCGACTGCGCCGTAACCACCGTGGCCTACGACAGCACCGCCGGTGAAGCCATGTCCATGGGTGAGCGCACCCCGGTGGCGCTGCTGGATGCTCCGGCTTCCGGTCGTCTGGCGGTGGGTGAGGCGATTACTAACATCGCTTCGGCGCCGATCAAAAAGCTGTCCGATATCAAACTCTCCGCCAACTGGATGTGTGCCGCCGGCCACCCGGGCGAAGAAGAAAAGCTCTACCGCACCGTGGAAGCGGTGGGCATGGAGCTGTGTCCCGAGCTGGGCATTACCATCCCGGTGGGCAAAGACTCCATGTCCATGCGTACCGCTTGGAATGATGGCGGTGTCGACAAGGCGGTGACCGCACCGATGTCGCTGGTGATTTCCGCGTTCAGCCCGGTCAGCGATGTGCGCAAGGTGGTCACTCCGCAGCTGCGCAAGATGAAGAAGGGCGAGAGCGAGCTGCTGCTGGTGGACCTGGGTGCTGGCAAGAACCGCATGGGCGGCTCCTGCCTGGCGCAGGTTTACAGCCAGCTCGGCGATGTCCCGGCAGACCTGGACGACGCCAAGCGTCTCAAAGGCTTCTTCGATGTAATGCAGGAATTGCTGGAAGAAGAAAAAGTCATCGCTTACCACGATCGCTCCGACGGTGGTCTCTTCGCTACCCTGGCGGAGATGAGCTTTGCCGGGCGCGTGGGTGTCGATGTGGAAATCTTCGACCTGGGTGACGACCCCATCGCCGCACTGTTCAATGAAGAGCTGGGTGCAGTATTGCAGGTGCCCGCTGCCGATGCGGATATGCTGACGATGCGCTTTGCGTCCGTTGGTGTTCCCGCCCACCGAATTGGTGCGCTGAACGAAGACGAACAGCTGCGTATCCACCGCGAAGAAAAAGAGATTTTCAGCCGCAGCCGCGCCGAGTTGCAGCAGATCTGGTCCGAGACCAGCTATCGCATTCAGTCCCTGCGCGACAACGCCGACTGCGCCAAGCAGGAATTTGATGCAATCGCCAAGAGCGCAAAGGAAGATCCGGGCCTGTCGGTGAAGCTGTCTTTCGACATCAACGAAGACATCGCCGCACCCTACATCAAAAAAGGTGTACGCCCGAAAATTGCCATCCTGCGCGAGCAGGGCGTCAACAGCCAGGTGGAAATGGCACACTCCTTCCACCGCGCCGGTTTCAACGCCGTCGACGTGCACATGAGCGATATCCTGTCCGGTCGCGTAGAACTGGATCAGTTCAAGGGCCTGGTCGGCTGCGGCGGCTTCTCCTACGGTGATGTGCTGGGCGCCGGCGAAGGCTGGGCCAAGACCATTCTGTTCAACGACCGTGCCCGCGACCAGTTTGAAGGCTTCTTCAATCGCAAGGACACCTTCGGTCTCGGCGTGTGTAATGGTTGTCAGATGTTTTCCGTGATCAAGGAACTGATCCCGGGGGCCGACCACTGGCCGCGCTTTGTGCGCAACCTGTCTGAACAGTACGAAGCGCGCTTTGCACTGGTGGGCGTGGAAGATTCCCCATCCGTGCTGTTCAAGGGCATGGCCGGTTCCTACATGCCGGTGGCTGTTGCGCACGGTGAAGGTCGCGTGGAGTTTGCCAGCCAGCAGCAGCTGGAAGACTGCGAACAGTCCGGCACCATCGCCATGCGCTACCTGAACAACAAGCAGCAGATTACCGAGACCTACCCGGCCAACCCGAACGGTTCGGTGAACGGTATTACCTCCCTGTGTTCCGAAGACGGCCGCGTCACCATCATGATGCCGCACCCGGAGCGCGTCGCCCGCGCGGTCAGCAACAGCTGGCACCCGGACGACTGGCAAGAGGACTCCGGTTGGATGCGCCTGTTCCGCAATGCGCGGGTGTTTGTCGACTAATCGACAGGCTTCGCGCATATGATGACGCATATGATGAAAAGCCCCGGTTTACCGGGGCTTTTTTTTGTGTGGCGGGATACTGAAGCGGTTCGGTGTTGGTTCGCGCTTGTGCCGGTCATGCGACATTGGGCAGTGGCACATGTTAGGGTATTGCTTCAGATGTGATCGCAACCACAGTGTGGGGGAGCAGCGATGAATACAGAGGAGCCCGCGTTTAACATGCCCCCGGTGCGGGAAACCGCGTCCGGCAACCAGCGGCGAGTAGGGTTTGAGTTGGAGTTTTCCGGTCTTACCCTGAAAACCGCCGCCAATGCGGTGGCGCAAGCCCTGGGCGGCGAGTTGCAGCAGGACTCGGCGGCAGAAATGTCCCTGCATCATGAGCTGGGCCACTTCAATATCGAAATCGATTGGGACTTTCTGAAACGGCACGCGTCTGAGAGCGGCGCCGAAGAGGGCGGTGATCGCTGGCTCGACCTGTTGGGCCAGGTTGCTGCGCTGGTGGTTCCCATTGAAATTGTCTGCCCACCACTGCCGCTCGATCGGCTGCCCTTGTTGCAAGCGCTGGTACCTGCGCTGCGTGACGCCGGTGCGCGCGGCACCGAAGAATCATTGATCGCCGCTTACGGTGTGCACATCAACGCCGAGATTCCGCGGCTGGACGCGGAAACGCTGTTTGGCTACCTGCGCGCTTTTGCATTGCTGCAATGGTGGTTGGTCGATACGCACAAAGTCGATATTGCCCGGCGGGCAAGCCCCTATATCGACCTGTATCCGGAAGCCTATGTGCGTCTGCTGTGTGAGCAAAAGCAGCCGTCGATGGATGATATTTTCTCCGATTACCTGCAACACAATGCCACCCGCAATCGCGCTCTTGATCTACTGCCCTTGCTGGCAGAAATCGATGAGGCGCGGGTGCGTCGTGCGGTGGATGATCCGCGCATCAAGCCGCGTCCGGCATTTCACTACCGCCTGCCCAACTGCCAGATAGAAAAGCCCGGTTGGTCGCTGGCCAGTAGCTGGAATATATGGTGTGTCGTGGAAGCTCTGGCGGTGCAGCCAGAGCTACAGGCACAGCTGGGCGAGGAGTTTCTATCGCGTAGCCAGCCCCTACTGGGTGTCAATCGCAACAAATGGACGGAATTTGTCGAGCAATGGCTGAACGACCACGCATTGGTGTAACGGGCACCGCTCGGCGCTGGTCGCCGGGTTGGTGGTGCACCGCTGCGGCGCTGTGGCTTGCGGGCGCCACGCCGGAGCGGATCAGTGTGCAACACAAACCTTCGGGCAAGCCCCTGCAAGGGCTGGTGATCGGAGGCGGTGACGATATCAGCCCCGAGCACTATCACGGTGACCTGCGGGAAAAAGTGAAGTCCGACCCAGAGCGCGACCAGCTGGAAATTCACTGGATCAACTATGCCCTGGAGCAGCGGCTGCCGTTACTGGGTATCTGCCGAGGCGCACAGCTGATTAACGTCGTGCTTGGGGGTGATCTGCACAGTGATATCCGCGACCTGCGCCGCCGCACCTACAATCGCCCGGGGCTGTTGCCGACCAAGCAGGTGTTTGTGCAGCCGGAGTCCACCCTGGCGAGGCTCACAAGGCGCAAACTGCGGGTTAACAGTCTCCACCACCAGGCGATCAAGCGCCTGGGCAAAGGCCTGCGGGTGGTGGGGCGCGACCTTGACGAGTTTACCCAAGCGGTGGAAAGCGATAGCGGACGCCCCATCATCGGCGTGCAATGGCACCCTGAATACCTTTTCTACTTACCGGCACAATTCTCCCTGTTTCGCTGGCTGAGAAATCAGGCGGCGAAGTGATCAGTTATCTGGTGCTGTTCGCGTCCGCCTTTCTCGCGGCCACCATTCTGCCGTTTTATTCCGAAGTGGTGCTGTTTGCAATGCTGCGCGATGGTGGTGATCCGGTGCTTCTGGTTGCGGTGGCCACACTGGGTAATACCCTGGGTGCGGTGGTGAACTGGGTATTGGGGCGCTACCTGCTGCACTTTCAGGATCGGCGCTGGTTTTATTTTTCCCACAAGCAGATTGCCAGGGCGCAGGCGTGGTTCCAGCGCTATGGCTTCTGGAGCCTGTTGCTGGCGTGGATGCCGGTGGGTGGCGATGCGTTGACCCTGATCGCCGGTATCATGCGGGTGCGCCTGTGGCTGTTTATTTTGCTGGTGGGAATAGGCAAGGGTCTGCGCTACGTGTCTGTGGTTTTCCTGCAGCAGTCCGCTGTGTTCAGTTAGTTGTCCCTGCCGAATCTGCGCCTCCCTCCCTGAATAAAAAGCACGTACCTGTTTACCCTCAATGCTGTGCGCTTACGCCATTTGGTGGCAGTGCCGGTACCGGGATTGTCTAGACTGATTTACAGGCTTGATGCGACGACGCCAAATCCATCCGATTGGTTTCGGAGCCGCGTAAATCTTTTAAACTGGAGCAGGTAGATAATGCCATGAGTAATAAACCCGATTGCTGTACTAGCCGCCGTCAGGCCATGAAAACCGCGTTGGCCGCCGGTGCCGCCAGTTTGGCTGCAGGTGCCGGTCTTATGAGTTTTTCCGGCGTGAGTTTCGCGGCAGCGCTCACCCAGAAAGAGCGCGACGCCATGAGTCCGGACGATGTGATTGCGATGCTGAAGGAAGGTAATGAACGGTTTCGCTCCGGCAAGATGGAGCAGCATGATTACCTGGCGCAAAAACGCGCCAGTGCCACGGGGCAGTACCCCGCAGCGGCCATTCTGAGTTGCATCGACTCGCGGACACCGGCGGAAATCCTGCTGGATATGGGGTTGGGAGAATCCTTTAACGCCCGCGTTGCCGGGAATATCTGCAACGATGACATTATCGGCAGCCTGGAGTTTGCCTGTGCCGCAGCGGGGTCCAAAGTGATTCTGGTGATGGGGCACACCGCGTGTGGCGCGGTGAAAGGTGCCATCGACAATGTGAAGCTGGGCAAGCTGACCGGCTTGCTGGATCAGATCCAGCCGGCGGTAAAAGCCACTGACTACGAGGGCGACCGCAGTAGCAAGAACGAGGCATTCGTGGATCTGGTGGCCGCCAACAATGTGCGCCGTTCGATCAAACAAATTCGCACCCAGAGCGCCGTGCTGTCGAAGCTGGAGAAAGAAGGCAAGATAAAAATGGTCGGTGCCATGTATCACCTGAGCGATGGTCGATTGGAAATACTCGCCTGACGATGGTACCGCCTGCAATGCCTGGCGTTCTCGCCCAATGGTTTCCATGCAAAGCCCGCCAGAATGGCGGGCTTTTTTGTGGCGAGTATTGGTTTTACGCCAGTGGTCAGGCGAGAGTCAGGTGCTTGTTGATCGGAAGATCCCGGATTCGCTGGCCACTCGCGGCAAAGATCGCGTTGGCAATGCTGGGCGCTACCGGCGGTACGCCCGGCTCGCCAACACCGGCGGGCGCTGCCGTGGATTCGACGATATCCACGGTGATGTTCGGGCTCTGGTTGATACGCAGCAGGGGGTAACTGTCAAAGTTACTGTTACTGACGGCCCCATCCTGCATGGTGATTTCTCCCATCAAAGCGAGGCTCAGGGCGAAAATCATCGAGCCTTCCATTTGAGACACAACCCGGTCCGGGTTCACTGCCAGCCCCACATCCGCACAGCAGTGCATTTCCAGCACCTCAAACTTTTTCCCTGTCACACGCACTTTGCTGGCAACGGCGACATAGGACAGGAAGCTGCGGTGTACCGCGATACCCCAGGCCTCACCGCTATTGTCCGCTTGTGCAGATCGCGGGGTCAGCCGGGCTTTCTTTGCCGCGCGCTGGAGTACGTTCTTGAGGCGCGCAGTATCCAGGGGGAACTTCTCCAGTGGTTCGCCATAATTTCCATATTTGTATTCCCCTTCGCTGGGATCGACCAGACGATCCGGGCCAATCAATTGCATCAGGAAGGCATCGGGTGCTTTTCCTGCGGCGTGCGCCAGCTCATCGGCAAAACTGCACACGCCAAACGCATTCTGAATATTGCACACCGAGCGCAGCCATCCAATGCGGGTGTGATATTCCGCGGGTGCGGTTTCGGTGCGGTAGTGCTCGATGTTATAGGGCAGGTCGGTGAAGCCGAGATCCAGCTCGCCGGAGGAGGGGTGCTCAACGCCGGCGCTGAAAGTCCCGGAAATTGACGGGAAGGCCGTGCGCTGCAGCCAGCCGCTGACATTACCCTGCTTGTCCATCGCGGCCTCGAAGTGCGCGGCACTGATGGCGTGGTAAAAATCGTGGCGGATATCGTCCTCGCGGCTCCACACCACTTTTACCGGTTTGCCCAGTTTTTTCGCAAGCAGTGCGGCCTCGATCACAAAGTCTGGCTTGGACTTGCGCCCAAAGCCGCCACCTAATAGGGACACATTGACCCGCACCTGCTCCGGCTTGATCTTCAGAGCATTGGCCACATGCTGCTGGACAGACTGTGGGTCCTGCACACAACTCCATACTTCGCAGCCATCGCCATTGACCACGGCAGTCGCGCTGGGCGGCTCCATGGTGGCGTGGGCGAGGTAGGGCACCGAGTAGTTCGCCTTGTGTACCTTGTCGGCGTTTTGCAGAGTGGCATCCAGGTCGCCGCGACCGGTTACCCGTTTGCCGGGTTTCTGCACCCGTGTGCGCAGGGTATCGAGATAGCTCGTGCTGTTGTGTTGCTGGTGCGGTGACTCACTCCATTGAATCGCGAGTTTTTCCCGCCCCTTGAGTGCGCTCCAGGTGTTGCGGGCAACGACGGCCACCCCGGACAGGGGGTTGAAAACGGGCGGTTCGGTGGCAACCTCCAGACGTTCGATGGCGACAACGCCCTTTACCTTGCGCGCAGCACTGTCATCGAGCTTCGCGATCTTGCCGCCCAGAACCGGGCTGCGCTCGATACTGGCAATCAGCATGTCGTCAAGCTGGACATCCTGGCCGTATCTGGCCTTGCCCATCACCATGTCCGGAGTATCGTAATTCTTGACCGACTTACCGATATAGTTGAACTGATCACTGCTCTTTAGCCGCAGCGTACTTTGGTCGGGCACCGGCTGTTGGGCAGCGCGCTCGGCCAGCTCGCCAAAGCGCAGTCTGCGGCCGCTGGGGGTGTGTACCACGGTGTGGTTGCTGGCGGCGCATTCCGACGCCGGTACCTGCCACTGTTGTGCGGCGGCGGACTCGAGCATGCTGCGCGCACTGGCACCCATGTTGCGCATGGTGTCGTAAAACCTGCGGATGCTGCGCGAGCCATCGGTGTTCTGGCTGCCGTAGCGCTTGTCGCCCAGGCCCTGAATGACTTTTACCTTGGCCCAGTCGGCTTCCATCTCGTCCGCCACGACCTGGGGTAACCCGGTGCGAATGCCCTGACCCATTTCCGAGCGGTGGCAGACAATGGACACGGTATCGTCGGGGTTGATTCCCACGAACAGATTGAGTTCCTGGTGTGCAGCGCTGCTCTGCGCCCACAGTGGCAGGGTGTTTGGCAGCGCAGCGCCGAGTACCAGGCCGCTGGCGGTGAGCCCGGTTAACCTGAGGAAGCGGCGGCGATCGACATTTTCAATGCGCTTCTGGCTCATGACGTAGCCTCCTCAGCGGTGCGGTCGGCATTGTAAAAAGCCGCGCTCTGGCTGGCGGCGCTTTTGATTGCGATCTTGATGCGCGGATAGGTGCCGCAGCGACACAGGTTGCCGCTCATGGCATTGTCAATTTCCGTATCGCTCGGGCTGGCATTTCTTGCCAGTAGCGCGGCGGCGCTCATGATCTGGCCGCACTGGCAGTAACCACACTGGGGGACTCCGTGTTCTATCCAGGCCTTTTGCAGTGGGTGCTTGCCATCTTTGGATAGCCCCTCAATGGTGGTGATCGATTTACCCACCGCTGCGCTGACCGGGGTTAAGCAGGAGCGTACAGCCTGTCCATCGAGATGAATCGTACAGGCACCACAAAGCCCTTTGCCGCAGCCGAATTTTGTGCCGGTCATGTTCAGCTCGTCGCGCAATGCCCACAGTAGTGGCATATCCTCGTCTACATCGAGCTGGTGGGTGGAGCCGTTAACGGTTATCTGCATAGTTGTTCTCCGTAAGCTTGCCAGTCTTGCTGGGTGTCGATGTCGATGCTTCCACCGGGTAGCGGTACACGGTTGAGCGGGGTCTGGGGGTCGCGCAGCAGGGCGCGTGCACCGTGATCGCCCTGCAGCTTGTGTAGCAGGGGGAAAGTGCGACGTGGGAAAATTGCCGGTACACCGTGGTGACCGCGGTAGACGCTGCAGGTGATGCGCGCGCGCCGGGTGAACGCGGTGATCAGGTTTTGGAGGTCCCCGCGGGTGACCGCGGGCTGGTCCGCCAGCAGGATGAGTGCGGCGTCGCATGTATCCGGCACCTGGCGTATACCAAAGGCAAGCGAGCTGCCCATGCCCGCCTGCCAGTGCGGGTTCTCCACGAACGTCAGCGTCGGGTGCCGATCACGCAGTTGCGTATGCCAGGCGCCGCTGACAATGATGGGGGGCGACAGATCGGTGTCACTCAGGCTCTCCACACAGCGCTCCAGCAGGGTTTGCCCATGCGCGCTCTGCAGTAGCTTACAGCCGCCAAAGCGCCGCGATGCGCCAGCGGCAAGGATGATGGGCTGGATCACGGGTTTGATCGATGGGCGCGCAGAGTCCTTCAGCATGTAATCACTTCGCTCCTGGAAGAGGGGCTGGTCATGCTTTTGCCATCGGCGCGGTGCAGCACCGCGTGTAACTCCGCGCAGGTGGCCAGGGCAATACTCTCTGGCAGTTCGCCGCCAAGGTTCAACCCAATGGGGGCGCGCAAGGGAACCGCCAGCGCGCGATTGAGGGCTTCGAGCTCAATGCCGGCCAGGGCCAGCACCCGATCTCGGCGCGAGACCGGCCCCAGCAGCCCGAGGTACTTGAGCGGTAGGCCAGACAGCACCCGCAATGCGGCCGCGTCCAGCTCGAGGTTGTGGCTCATGACAATCGCGGCGTCCACCTGTTGCATTGCCAGCTGCGATGGAAGAGCCTCCGGGTGGCAGGGATAGAGCCGGCACTGGGGAAAGTACGCCTGGCGTGCATTGGCTGTGCGGGGATCGCACAGGCTTACTTGCCAGCCCTGGCTGCGGCACAACTGCGCCATGGGGCGTGCATCAACACCCGCTCCGACAATCAGGATATGCGGAGCCGGGCGCAGGGGCGTCTCTAACCAGTTGCCGTCCGCCGTTTCCAGCAACCTGGCGCGACCATTTAGCCCGGACTGGCGGGCGTCGGCAATGGCAGTCTCGGTCTCGCCATTGTCGGGGATTTTCTGCAAATAGCAGCAGGGCTGGCCGTCGCGCAGCCTGATGCGAAGTTGCTCCAGTTTGAGGTGGTCATTCTCCGGCAGCACCGGCTGCAGCAGAATGAATACGGTGCCGCCGCAGCCGATTCCCAGCTTGAAGGCAAAGTCGTCTTCATCACTGCCGTCGTAACACAGGGTTTTGGATTTTCCCGTGCTGAGCACCTGCTTTGCATGACGCTGGATATCCGCCTCCAGACAGCCGCCACTGAGCAGACCGTAATATTTCCCCAGATCGTCAAACAGCATCATGGCCCCGGCCTTGCGATAGCAGGGGCCGGAGGTCTGGTAGATAGTGCCGAGAACCCACTGGCGATTGTTGCGGTGGGTATGCCAGATGTCGAGCAGTGTCTGTATCTGATTGGCCATGGAACCCTGGTTAGCGTTGTTTTTTATTCGGGTATCAAAACATGCTACCCCAGCCCTCCGGTTTCTGCATCCTTGACCGGAAAAATCCGGAATGTTTGCTACACTTAGAACAATAAATGCGGAAAAAATTCTAAAAAATGAATCTCGCGCATTTGCGGACTGGTTCTGAGATCAGCGCTCGATGTTGCTTTTTGCTGAAGGGGAATTCGGAGTACCTGCACATTCTCTCTGCTCGTCGTTCCCTGAAAATGCGTCCAGTCTGCCTGAACAAATCACAACGGCCTTTATCAGTAATGCCTGATGGAAGCGCGTTTTAAGTTGTCGAGCATAGTCAAGCAAGGAGCAGGACAATGGCATATGACGAAAAGCTGGCAGAAAAGGTTCGCGAACTTCTGACCCCCAGTGATGGCCTCTCGGAGAAGCAGATGTTCGGCGGTCTGGCCTTTATGCTGAATGGCAACATGGCCTGCGGCGTTATCGGCGAGGAGTTGATGGTGCGGGTGGGGCCAGACAATTACCAGGCGGCACTGGGCGAACGCTATACCCGGCCGATGGACTACACCGGTCGTCCGCTCAAGGGCATGGTGTATGTGGAGGAAGATGCCATCGCCGAAGATCTGGATGGCTGGGTCAATCGCGGTGCGGAATTCGCCGGTTCCCTGCCACCCAAGTGACTGTTCTCGCTCGCTTAACCTACTCGCTTAAGGCACTCTTCACTAGCGCGCGACGTTGCACCTGACCACAACGGCCGGGGGCCGAGCTGACGCACTGATGTCCGAAGGCGAGGAGATCTAGAGCTGAGTCAACTGTTCCGGCGTGTCCAGTTTGGACGGCGGCGCAATACCGTCTATCTCGATGGTGAGGTGGAACACTCTGGGGCAGCGCTGCTTGAGCTCTGCTTCCAGCTCGTCAATCAATTCCTCGGTAGCTTCCAGGGTGGCCTGAACAATCGCACGGGTCTCCGCATATTCCAGTACCGCCCCGGTGCGCCGGTGCTCCGGGACCCGGTCCAGCAGCTGTCGTTCGTGGGCAGCAATACGCTCGCGCATATCCCGCATCAATACCTCCTCCCGCAATTCAACTTCCGCCACCACAACCGTATGGGTGTCATCCACTATCACCGAGCGCAGATCGTGGTAGCGCTCGATTTCCCGGTGGTGCTTGACGATTTCATGGAAGGCGCGCTCGGCATCTTTGTCGCGAATATTGGTGAGATAGCGCATGTTGATCATGCCGAGGAAAATCGCCGTCAGCCCGAGCATGACCGCAATCGCGACCGAGAAACCGATGTCCCACATGGGGTTGCCGGTTGACTGGGTCATGCCAATACCGGTGGCCGCGAGGATAACGCCGGTAACCGCGATGGAGTCCTCCAGCAAGACCGCGATCAGGGTCGGGTCATCGGCATCCACCAGGTAGCGGAAGGGATTGCGCTTGCCTTCGGCGCGCATGCGCGAAAAGAACTCTTTGCCGGCAATCAGCAAGACGTAGCCTTCCAGTACAAAAGCGATGGTCAGCACCACAGCCGAGATCCAGATGGGCGCGATGTCGAGGCCGAGCAGTGTGATGGTCTCCGGGCGCTCAAAGTGCGCGAGGTTTTGCCATGCATGCCAGGCGTGGGCGAGGCCCAGGCCGCAACCGATGGAAAACAGGCCGATCGCACTCCACAGATTCCACAGATACTTTTTCTGCCCATGGCCAAAGGCGTACTGGGTATCTGCGGGACGGCTGCCGCGCCGGATACCCATCAGCAGGAATACCTGGTTCAGTGTATCCATCAGGCTGTGCACCGCTTCGTTCATCATGGCGGCAGAATGTGTCGCCACGGCGGCGATACCTTTTAACACGGTGATGATGGCGTTGACGGAAATCGCGTAAAGGACCGCCTTTTTTGAACCCTGTGCCATGAAATCGCCTTGTTTGCTTGATCCTTGGTGCTGAGCTGGATTGCGTGTATTGGAATGAGAGTTTAGCCCTGCGAGGTGGTCCAGTAGCCATTTATTCCTCCGGGTACACCTCTATTCCTCCGGGTGCACCACACGGTGAAGCCTTGAATGCCATCGCGAAAGTCGGCTTGTATTCTATGCCTATACTTCCAAAGCCAAATTCCCTGCACCAGTTAGCAGGTGTAATTACATTTGGATACAACAAGTTTAGGTCGAGGTTACCGATGAGGAATGCCGTTCGTACAGCGCTGTGTATTGTGCTGATGTCGTGTTTTTCACTTGCGCAGGCGCAGGATTCTAATAAACCAAATATTCTCATCATCTGGGGCGATGATGTGGGTATGTGGAATATCAGCGCTTACCACCGGGGCATGATGGGTGGCTCTACACCGAATATCGATCGTATCGCCAGTGAAGGCATGATTTTTATGGATCACTATGCGCACGCCTCCTGCACCGCCGGTCGTGCGTCTTTTATTACCGGCCAGTATCCCATGCGCATCGGCCTCAGTACTGTGGGGCTGCCTGGTGCTGAGCAGGGTCTGAAAGAGGAGACGCCAACCCTGGCAGCAATGCTTAAAGCACAGGGGTACATCACCGGCCAGTTCGGCAAAAACCACCTGGGTGACCGGGACGAGCACCTGCCCACCAATCATGGTTTTGACGAATTCTTTGGCATTCTTTACCACCTGAACGCTGGTGAGTATCCGGAGCAGTACGATTACCCGAAGGATCCGGAAGTACAGAAAAAATACGGGCTGAAAATGCGCGGTGTCATTCACTCGAAAGCCCTTGCCAACGGCAAGCAGGATATCAAGGACTTGGGTACCTGGGGGCAGGAGCGTCAGCGCAACCTGGATCAGGAGGTGCTCGAACAGTCCAAGCGCTTTATTTCCGACGCGGTAAAGTCCGGCAAGCCGTTTTTCGTATGGCACAACACCACGCGCATGCACTATCGCACCAACCTGACCAAGGAATATCAGGGAAAAAGTGGGTACGGTATTTACGCCGACGGCATGATGGAACTGGATGACGATGTAGGCGAACTGCTGGACCTCCTGGACCAGCTGGGCGTGGCAGACAATACCCTGGTCATGTTTTCCACCGACAATGGTGCCGCTTCCAATTCGTGGCCGGATGGTGGAAACCAGCCATTTCACGGGGAAAAAGGTGTCGGCGGCTGGGAAGGCGGTTTCCGGGTGCCGATGCTGGTGAAATGGAAAGGGCACATTCCCGCCGGCGTGTCCACCGGCGAATTCATGGCCATGGAAGACTGGGTGCCCACCATCATGGCCATTGTTGGTGATAAAGACCTCAAAGAAAATCTCCTCTCGGGGGCCAAGATTGGCGATAAGCGCTTCAAGGTACACCTCGACGGTTACGACCAGACGGACATACTACTGAATCAGGGGAAGACCAAGCGCAAAGAGTTTTATTACTTCACCGAAACCACCTTTCACGGCATGCGACATGGCGACTGGAAATTTCTTTTTGTGGAGCAGGAAGAATGGTTTCGCGGCACCCAGATACCACTGACTACGCCCTATATCATTAACCTGAAGCTGGATCCGTTTGAGCGCTTCATTGATGCGCGGGGCTACGACGAGTGGGCGGAAAACCGCAGCTGGACCCTGGGCCCGGCAGGCGAGCAAATCGGAAAATTCGTCAAGAGTTTTGAGAAGTACCCACCGGTGCAGGAAAGCATGTCGGTTCAGGTTGGTGAAATCAGCAAGCTGATCAACGCGCTTGCGCACCAGCAGCGCTAGTTTTTGTGTCTCAAGGCATGGTAACTGAGTGAAAAAATCGATTACCAAGGAAGGTAGATATGTATAAGCATGGATTGACCCTGTCGTTATTGGCTACTGCGATTGCGTTGTCTGCCTGTGGCGGCGACGGCGAGCGGGAAAGGCAAAAGGAAAGTGCCACTGATGCCGCCGGCGGGAAAGGCGAGGTTCTGATCGAGGAAGAGTACGGCTCCGCAGATCCTCGGGCATCAGATACCGCCGGCACAGCGCCGGCTTCACGCTCCGCGCAAACCGCCGGACGTGGCAGCAGATCCTATCCTACGCAGGCCTTCTTTGGTGACTCCCACGTGCACACGGGCTGGTCTGCCGATGCCGGTATGGATGGCGCCATTCTTACGCCGGAGGATGCCTACCGCTTTGCCCTCGGCGAGGAAGTGAAATCCAACAGTGGTATGAGTGCCAAGCTCGCGCGGCCTTACGACTGGTTCATGATCACCGACCACTCCGATGGCATGGGGGTGATCAATGAGCTGATCGATGGCAATCCTGAAATGATGGCGGATGCCACCCTGAAAAAGTGGAATGAAGCGCTGAATTCCGGCGACGAGAAAAAGGCGGCTGCCGCGAAGAGCGAATTGATTGTCATGCAGTCTGAGGGCCGATTGCCCAAGGCCGTGATGGACCCCAAATGGATGAAGTCCGCCTGGGAAAAAACTGTGGATGCGGCAGAGAAGTATTACAAACCCGGCGAATTCACCACCTTTATCGCTTACGAGTGGACGGTCAACGCCGATGGCGGCGACAACCTGCATCGCAATGTCATTTTTCGCGATGACGCCAGTAAAACTCGCAGCCTGTTACCGCTGACCACCTTTGAAACCCAGGATCCGGAAAAACTCTGGAGCTGGATGAAGGCCTACGAGGACAAAACCGGTGGCCGGGTGCTGGCCATTCCCCACAACGGCAATATGTCGAATGGTCGCATGTTCGAGGAAAAGCGCTTTGACGGCTCGCCCATGACCAAAGAGTGGGCCGAAATGCGCGCCCGCTACGAGCCGCTGTATGAAGTGACCCAGATCAAGGGGCAGAGTGAATCCCATCCCAGCCTTTCCCCAGAGGACGAATTTGCGGACTGGGACCTGTGGGACCGAGGTAATCTGATCTTGAAGCCTAAACCACCGGGCTCGTTGCAATATGAATACTGGCGTCCGGCACTCAATGCGGGAATGCGTCTTGAAGACGAGCTGGGCACCAATCCCTTCCAGTATGGCGCGAATGGCGCAACCGACGCCCACACGGGACTGTCGACACCGGACGACGATAATTTCTTCGGCAAGTTCAAAACGCTGGAACCGAGCAACAAGACCCGCTGGGACTTTCCGCTGCTGACCGGGCCTACCGACAGTTATATGGGGTGGGAGATGGCCGCCTCTGGTTCCATGGGGGTCTGGGCTACGGAGAATACCCGCGAAGCCATCTGGGATGCGATGATGCGCAAGGAAACCTTCGCCACCACCGGGCCACGTATGACCCTACGCTTTTTTGGCGGATTTGATTTCTCGGAGGAAGATACCAACGGCGACCTGGCGAAAGTAGGGTACGTCAAGGGTGTTCCGATGGGCGGCAAGCTAAAAGGTGGCTCAGAGAACAAACGCATCAAATTTTTGGTGGCAGCGATGAAAGATCCGGAGGGTGCGAACCTGGATCGTATCCAGATCATCAAGGGATGGGTGGATGGAAAAGGAAAAACCCATGAAAAAGTGTTCAACGTCAAATGGTCTGGAAACCGGAATATGGACGCTCAGGGCCAAATCCAGCATGTAGGTGACACCGTCGACTTGAAAACCGCCGAGTACACCAATGATATTGGGGATTCCCAATTGATCGGTTATTTCGAAGACAAGGAATTCAATCCACAGCACAAGGCGGTGTATTACGTACGCGTGCTGCAGATTCCCACCCCGCGCTGGACCCTGTATGACAAGGTAAGGAACGAGATTGAGATGGACAAGAAAGTCCCTATGGTGCAACAGGAACGCGCCTTTTCGAGTCCGATCTGGTATACGCCATAAAGACGTCCACATTGAGCAATGGCTTAATGAAAAAGGCCCGCACAAATGTGCGGGCCTTTTCGCTTGTTTCGCAATATTAGTTGCTGTGGGCTGCGCCCGCTTTCAGTTGCTCTTCGATTTTCTTCAGGTTAAATGATCCGGGTGTTTGGCTGGGAGGATACTCTTCCATCGTTTTCAGGAATCGCCCAGCCATCTGTTGCAATGGCACAAAGACGAACGCATGATCCAGCAACCAATCATAGTAATTGTTGGCGTTGTGCTGGGCACGTTCGAATGGGTCGCGACGCAGGTTAAATAGCAGGGGCACGCGCAGCTCGACAAAAGGTTCCATCCAAACACCGAACGCCTTGCCACGGTTCTCCAGGAACACGGCCTTCCAGGCGTCATAGCGCATCGCTACAATCTGCCCGTCGTCATTCACATAGATGAATTCACGACGGGGGGACTCTTCCGTTTTCCCGGAAAGGTAATCTATCTGATTGTGTCCGTCGATGTAGTTTCTGTACTTGCGGCCAATCAGCTTGGTGCCTTTCATGAGCTGCTCTTTGATGTCCGGGTTGCCACCCGCCGCGGCAAAGGTCGGCAGCCAGTCTTCATGAGACACGATTCCATTCAGCGTTTTGCCAGCAGGAAACTTGCCGGGCCAGCGAATAAATGCCGGAACCCGGTAGGCGCCCTCCCAGTTGGAGTTCTTTTCACTACGGAAAATCGTAGTGCCGGCATCGGGCCAAGTATTGAAGTGGGGGCCATTGTCTGTGGAATAGAACACGATGGTGTTATCAGCGATTTTGAGCTGATCCAACAAGTCGAGAAGTTTGCCGACGTGTTGATCGTGCTCCACCATGCCGTCTTGATATGCGTTGCCGGTAGGGCCAGAGAGCCCCTTGTGTTCCTCTTTCACATGGGTACGGAAGTGCATACGGGTAGCATTCCACCACACGAAGAAGGGCTTGCCGGCGTCAACCTGCTGTTTGATAAAGTCCATGGCCGCGGCGAGCGTTTCCTCATCCACAGTTTCCATGCGTTTTTTGGTCAATGGGCCGGTATCCTCGACTTTACCGTCAGCCGTGGCTCTGACCACACCGCGTGGGCCAAACTTTTTACGAAACTCGGGATTTTTGGGGTAGTCGCGGTGTTCAGGCTCTTCCTCGGCATTCAGGTGATAGAGGTTGCCAAAAAATACATCAAAGCCGTGGTTGGTGGGCAGGTGCTCGTCGCGATCCCCGAAGTGGTTTTTACCAAATTGTCCCGTGGCGTAGCCAAGGCTTTTCATTACCGCCGCGATGGTAACGTCTGACTCCTGCCAGCCCTCTTTGGCGCCGGGGAGGCCGACCTTCGTCATGCCGGTGCGAACAGGTACATTCCCGCCCATAAATGCTGCGCGTCCTGCGGTACAGGATTGCTGGCCGTAGTAATCCGTGAATGACAGGCCTTCTTTGGCAATGCGGTCAATGTTTGGCGTTTGGTAGCCCATCATGCCACGGTTGTTGTGGCTGATATTCCACACCCCAATATCGTCACCCCAGATCACCAGGATGTTGGGTTTTTCCTGGGCCTGAGCGGCGGTGTGACACACCGACAGCAGGGCGGCGGCGGTGATGGACAGCGGCACCTTGAGTAGCTGCCGTAAACTGAGTGTCTTCATGGACATACTCCAGTGGCTTGAGTTCATTGTGAATCCGGTCGGTGGTGCGCCGGTAAGGTCATTGCTTGTCTGAGGGGAACACTACTTTCCAGTCATTTTTCATGTCGACCAGGGTCCAGCCTTTTTCGCTGGCGTCATCGAGCGCCTTGTTCAGCTTGCCGATCGGTGAGTCGCGGTCATAGGCCCACTCGCGTTCGGCATCGGTGTGGTGCACGATCATGCCGAAGCGCGGGCCGTCACCGGCGGTGGCCCACTCCAGCATCTGGTAGTCGCCGTCGGAATTGCCGGCGACAAATATTGGCTTGCGCCCGATGATCTGGTGAATGCCCACGGGCTTGCCTTCCTTGTCATCGATCAGGTAGATATCCGGGAGTTTTACCAATACCGGTTTCCCATCGCGCACTTCGTAACGGGCCTTGAGGCTGCTACCGACCACTTGCTCTGGGGGAATACCGTAAACTTCTTCGGAGAAAACCCGCACAAAATCGATGCCGCCGCCGGATACGATGAAGGTTTTAAAATCGTTCGCACGCAGGTAGTCCAGCAACTCCAGCATGGGCTGGAATACCAGGGTGGTGTAGGGCTGTTTCTTGGTGGGATGTTTCGCAGTCTTCAGCCAGCGCTTGACGCTCTTGTTGAATTCCTCGGTGGTGATGTTGCCGTGGGTTGCGGCAACGATTTCCAGCAGGCCTTTTTCACCGCCCGCCAGGGCACCTTTCATATCTCCCTTGAGAATCGAGGCAAACGGCTCCTGGGTTTTCCATTCCGGGTGTTGGGGCGCCAGCTCCTTGACCCGGTCGATGGCGTAAAACAGCTGGAAATAGGCGGGCTGCTCCGACCAGAGGGTGCCATCGTTGTCGATGGTCGCGATACGCTCGCTGGGGGGGACGAAGTCCGGGGAACCCTTCTTGGTGACCTTGTCGACAAAGCCGACAATGGCCTGCTTGGTAGGGCCATCCTGCCAGGAGGGCAACGGATCGGCGCGGGCGCTGGTACTGATCAGGCCAGAGCTGAACAGTAGCAGCACGCCAGCGCAGAGCAGTTGGCGAAATGAATACAGAAAACGCATAGAACTTCCCAAAGTACGGGAGTGAAGTGCATGGGTGAAACCGTTTCTCTTAAACCTTAGCTCGCCATTTTCATTCCGGCGGTTGGCGCATGATATTTTTTTTTCATAAGCCGTCAGGATAGAGAATGACTTGTCGGTTTTTTGGCAATGCCTGTAATTGGGGCCGCTCAGGAGGGGTTCAGCGGGGGCAGCGCCTGCGGGTTTTTGTGCGCACGACGTCCTGCGGCGAAGGCGTCCGTGGCCAGCTCCAGGCGTTGCCATAACGGCGCCGTGCTGGCGGAAGCCGGGGTGTTGCCATACTGGGCGCGGCCCAGGGCCAGCAGGGCGGGCGGGATCTCGGAGCGGATGTAGTCGCCTTCGCCTCTCAGGGACATGGCCGCTGCCAGAGTCGCCGCATAGTTGCGCTGCTTGATAGCCGCCTGCAGCTGCCGCACGTATGCGGTGCCATCGGCCTGCTGCCGTTCGGTGTGACGTTTTCGAATGCGCGTGATGAAGGGCGGCAGGTAGCGCCACGCAAGCCACCCCAGGCCACCCAGCAGTGCCAGTGTGATCAGCCAGGCCTCCCGCGAGCGCGGGCGTGCGATTGGGGCGCCTTTTACTCGTACGTCTATGGCGTCCAGCGTGCTGATTTGAATGCTTCCGTCGTCGAGGTCGTACCATCGCAGGGTGATGGCCGGCAGTTCTCCCCGCGCTGGCGATTCCGCCACGTAGGTGACTTTTTCCACCCGGGTGCCGCCGTTGCCATTGCCGCCATCTTCGGCCCTGGGGGTATCCGCATAGGCGGCGAGGCCGCTGGGGGTATTGGTGTTCAGCATTTGTGGCAAGAACATGACCGTGGAGCCTTCAATGGTGGCAATAACCGTGCGGCTGAAGCTGTCGCCGGGTCGCAGGCTCTGCGGGTCGCCCTCGATCTTTTGTTCCAGGGTCAGTTCGCGGGCGGCAATGTAAGGTTTCAGGGTTTCTGCGCCCTTCGGCGCCGACGCAGTCACTACCGCGGCGTTGAGCGGGACTTGCGCCATTAGGTCACCACTACCATCCGGGTTGCGGTAGTGGACCTCCAGCGTAGTGGGCGGGAGCTGGAACGTGCCGGGGGTCAGTGGCACCAGCTGATACTCGCGAATAACGCCGGACCAGGTGGCACCATTGATGGTTTGGCTGGTGGACACCGTGGATTTTTCGGGCAATGTGACCGAAAGGTTGGGGCGGTCGAGGGAGGGCAGCGCCAGTGGCTGGGTGAGCCAGGTGGGCACCAGTACGGTAATCTGCAGGGTGACTGCCTGCCCGGGCACGACGTCCGATTGCGACAGCTTGGTTTGCACCATGGGCTTGTTCGAAGGCTCCGACGGAGGATTCGCGTCGGCTGTCTGGGCGCTGACGGCGACTGCGCGTGTGAAGATGACTGAGAGGATGACCGTCAACAGTAACCAGACCACGCCGGAAAACGGCAGGCGCCGGAGCCGGGGCAACGCGGTCATGGTACGTCTCCCCCGGCCTGGCCGGAAGACACCTCGGCCGCAAACCGCTGTTTCATGAATTCGCCGGTGCTGGTGTCCAGTGTCGACATCCACTGCTCGGGGTTCACCGGTGCTTCATTGCCCGGTGTTTGCGGCGACTGGACTTCCTTCTGTTGCTGTTTGTCGTAGCTGTCGTCATCACTGTCTGCCTGTTGTTCTTTTTCATCCTCATCACCGCGGGATTTTTCCATGTAGGCGAGAATTTCCTGTGCGAGCTGCAAGTTTTTCTCTGCGCCGGGAAAGGTCACATCCATACGCAACACCTGCTCAAAACCGGCGATGGCGTCCTGGTACTGGCCGCTTTTTACCTGAGCCATCGCGCGCGTAAATACAGCTTCCGGGCTGGTGAGTGTGGCCAGTGTATTGGCGGCGTCTTGGTAATGACCCGCCTGGTACTCGGCATAGCCGCGCCGATAGGGATCGGCGAAGGCGTTGGCGGCGCGGGCATATTCCTTGCGCCCCATCAGCCACTGGCCGAGCTGGTCGGGAGTAAACAGCCGGGAAAGAAAGTCGTTCTCTGGTGGTATTTCTTTACCGGCCACCGCCGACGTGGGCGATTGCGCGCGTGCCCGGGTGAGGGTGAGGTCTGCCACGATACTGCAGGCGAAAAGAATCAACACGATCGTGCTGGCTCGATGTGCAGTGCGCGACCGGGTGCGCGACTGGGCGGGTACCTGGCTGGATAGTTGCAGCGCCCAGCCGCGGCGGAACCACAGCAACGCCAGCAGTGCAGCCGGCCAGGCCAGCCACCAGCCGCGATCATTCCATTGCAGGTTTTCATCCCGCGCCAGTGTCTGTTTGAAACTGCTGTCGAAGTAGCGCACGAAGCCGTCGATGTCGCGGCGATCCGGGGTAACGCGGGAGACCTTTGCTGCGCTCACTTGCCCGGCACCGGGAATACGCGCGTTGCCTGGAAGCAGGATCAACAAGCCCAGCCCATTGTCGCGGTCGCGCTGATTGAAGGCGTCGAGGTCGCGGGATTCAATGCCGTCCGTAAGGAACAGAATGCCGCCGGGCATCTCTGCGCTTTTCAGCACCTGTTCTGCCAGTTCAAGCGCGCCGGCGGCGTTGTTGCCTTCCCTTGGCATGACGTCGGCGGCCAACCCCTCGACATACGGCCGCAACAGGTTCTGGTCCTCCGTGAGCGGCACCACCCGGTGGGCCGTGCCCGCATAGGCGATCAGGGCGGTGGGGGCACCGTCGCGGCGCTCCAGCAGGTCGTAGACTTTTTGTTTGGCGCGCTCCAGACGGCTGGGCGCGACGTCTTTTTCCGTCATGCTTTGATTGACCTGCATCACCACCACCAGCGGTGCAGTGCGGGCCATCAAAGGATCGGGCAGCCGCGTCCACGCCGGGCCTGCGGTGGCGACGGCCAGAATTGTCAGGAGAAGCGCGAGGCTGTCGATGGGAAGAAAAACGAGCCAGTGTCGTGTATGACGTTCTCCCACGCTGAGCGCGCGCGCCAGGTGCGGGGCGATATGCGCGAACCGGGTGTGCAGCGCCTTGTCGCCCGGGCGGCGCAACCACCACCAGACAACGAGTATCAGGGGGACGAACAGCAGCCACAGGGGGCGCAGGAAATGGAAGGCGGTGACAAACGCAGAGAGTTCGCCGCTGAGTGTGTTCATGGGGTTGCCCCCGGTGGCCAGTGCCGGCGGATCAACAGGTGCAGGCCCAACCCAAGCAGTGACACCAGCAGCGCCGCGCCCAGTGGCCAGTAGGCAAGGCTGCGATGTGGGCGGTAGGTTTCGCTGTCGATTTTCTTCGGCACCAGCGCGTCTATCTGCTGGTAGACACGGGTCAATGCCTGCTGGTCATTGGCGAAGTAAAATTCGCCGCCGGTGCGCTGGGCAATGGCGGTGAGTGTTTCCTGATCCAGTCTATTCTCCGATTCCCCCTGTGGGTCACCGACACCGATGGTGAGTATTTTCACCTGACGTTGCGCGGCGATGGCGGCGGCATTCACCGGGCTCATCCGGCTTGCGGTATCGCTGCCATCGCTTAACAAAATCAGCAACCGCTGCGTTACCTCGCTGCTTTCAAACTGGCGAATGGCCAGGCCGATGGCATCGCCGAGGGCGGTATGTGGGCCGGCCATGCCGACTTCTGTCTGCTGCAGCAGCTCGAGCACCGTGTCGAGGTCGGTGGTGAGTGGTGCCTGTACGAATGCCCGGGAGCCAAACACGATCAGCGCCACCCGCTCGCCCTCACGCCCCTTGAGGAATTCCGCCAGTACCTGCTTGACGCCAGCCAGGCGCTGCTGGCGCGCACCATTGGCGTCCACAAAATCCTCTTGCTCCATGGAGCCGGAAATATCCACCGCGAGAATCAGGTCCCGTGCGGGCTTCTGCAGGGTCACCGCCTCGCCCTCCAGCTCCGGGCGCGCCAGGGCAGTGACCAGGAGCAACCAGGTGAGCGCGCCGAATACCAGCTGCCACAGACGATGGCCACGCACGGTGGCGCCGGCGCTGGGGGTTAACCCCAGGCGCTCGCTGATACGCTGGAAGAAAGGCACGCGAATCGCCGGTACGCGCTCGCGGTGGGGCGGTGCCAGCCACCACACCAGCAATGGCAGGGGCAGGAGCAACCAGGCCCAGGGTGCGGCGAAGCTGACACTGGCGAACAGGCTGCTCACGGCGATGTCTCGTGCTTGGGTGAGGGTTGGGGGTTGGGCGATGCCTTGGGATGATTTGCCGGTGTGTGTACCTGCAAAATTTCACGGTGATGATGACGAATCCAGTCTCGCGCCGCCTGTGTGAGTGCGGGGTTTGGCGGGTAGCCGTGGTAGGCGCCGCGCAGCAGGGATTCACCGGTTTCGCTGCGGAAGGCATCGTCCGGATATTGCCGGTTCAGAAACGCCAGCCAGCGCTCGCCGGTGAGTCCGGCCACCTGCGCGCGGGGATAGGCCACGAGCGCGGTGCGGCGCAACAGGGCAGCTATTTCCCCCGGGTTGTCGCCAGCATGGCGCAATGCCTTGAGGGCCGCCCGGCGGTAGGCATTGGCGCGGTAATGGCGGTAAGCCCGCCACGCCACGTACAGACACACTAAAAGCACCATACCCAGCAACAGCTGGGCCAGCGGTGTTTGCGGCCACAGGGAAACGCGCTCTGGCACCGGTGGCGGTGCCAGCTGCGCGATCAGATCCGGTAGCGTGGTCTCCGAGGGTGGTGGCGTGTCACCCTGCATGGTCCGTCGCCTCCTTTGCCGGGGTAGCCAGACCTAACAGGCGACGCAATTGCGGCAGTGTTTCTTCACCCGCCGACAGCGGTGCCAGCGGAATACCGTAGCGGCGATGCCAGCGCTGGATCGCCTCGTGGCGTTCGCGATTGAACCGGCCCAGTGCGTCGTGGATCGCGCGGTCACCCGTGTCCAGAGTGGCCTGCTGGTTGCCATCGGAAATGGCACTGACAAAACCTCTCGGCATCACCTCACCCGTGGGGTCGGTTACCGGCACCAGAATCACATCGTTGTGGCGGGCAAGGCCGGCGAGCAGACGATCGGAGGCGGGGCCGACCACGTCGAAGTCGCTGATCAGCAGAACCAGATGATCGCGGCGTGCGATATTGGCCACCGCCTGCAACACCGTATCCAGTGACGTGGGAGTGACGGGCGGCGCGTCGGCATGCAGGGCGCCGTTGGCGCGGGCAATTTCGGTGAGCAAGCGGATCAGTGCACGGCGATTGCGCTTGGGACGCTGGGTGTAGAGCCGGTCGTCGCGTATCACAATGCCGCCGACGCGATCGTCCTGGTTGAGCACCGCGAAAGCGGCGAGGGTGGCTGCCTCGGCGGCGGTAACCGATTTCATCGCGTAGCGGGTTCCGAAGAACATCGACATGCGCTGATCCACCACAATCAGCGTCGGCCGGTCGCGCTCCTCGCTGTACACACGCACATGGGGCTCGCCGGTGCGCGCAGTGACTTTCCAATCGATGGCGCGCACATCGTCCGATGGCCAGTATTCCCGCAGTTCTTCGAAATTGAGGCCGCGCCCGCGCAGGCGCGAGGCGTGGCGTCCGGCCAGCACACTGCGCGCGGGCTGTCGCGGCAGTAAATTCAGGGTTTCCGCCGGACCCTCCAGGGCCTGCAGGTGCGCGAGGTCCACGTGAATCCGTGGGTCCGGTGTTTTTTGCGGGGCTGTGACCCGGGCGATCCCGGCACGGCTATGACTGCGGCTGCGTTGCAAGAAATTGAACATGGCGCAGCTCAGGGCAGGGCGACGTTTTCAAGCAACTGATCAATCACCCGGTCGGCGGTGATGCCCTCACCCTGGGCCTCGAAACTCAGACCCAGGCGGTGGCGCAGGCAGTCGTGAATAATCGCGTGGATATCCTGCGGGTCCACATAATCCCGTCCTTCCAGCCAGGCATTGGTGCGCCCGGCCTTATCCAGGGCAATGGAACCGCGCGGGCTGGCGCCGATCTCAATCCAGCGCGCCAGCTCCGGAGAAAAATCCTTGGGGTGACGGCTCGCGGCAACCAGGTCGGCCATATAGCGGGCCATGGCGGCGGAGACATGGATGTCAGCGATTTCCCGGCGCGCGTCGAAGATCGCCTGTTGCGGAATGACGTTTGCCGCCGGCGCGGGTGTTGTAGCCTGCGCGGCGTTGCCATCGAGACTGCCACTGCCACTGCCACTGCCACTGCCATTGCTTTGGGCCGCGGCAATTTCCTCACTGCGCACAAGTTCGATCACCTGTACCTCGTCCTGCACCGGCGGGTAGGTAATGAGCACGTGCATCAGAAAGCGGTCCATCTGCGCTTCAGGCAAGGGATAGGTGCCCTCCTGCTCGATGGGGTTCTGGGTGGCCATCACCATAAACAGCGGCGGCATGCTGTGTGTATTGCCGGCCACGGTAACCTGGCGCTCTTCCATGGCCTCCAGTAATGCGGATTGCACTTTGGCCGGGGCGCGGTTGATTTCGTCGGCGAGGACGATGTTGGCGAAGATCGGGCCCGGGTGAAACCGGAACTCGGATTTCCCCCCGTCGCGGTAGAGCATATCGGTGCCGGTAACATCCGCCGGCAGCAGGTCCGGGGTGAACTGGATGCGGCTGAAATTCGCCTCCAGGTTTTTTGCCAGCGCTTTGATGGCGCGGGTTTTGGCAAGACCGGGCAGGCCTTCCACCAGCAGGTTACCGTTAGCCAGCAGACCGATAATCAGGCGCCGGATAACCTCCCGCTGGCCGACAATGGTACGGCCCATGCCGTCTTCAAGCGCTGCAATTTGTTCCCTCGCGGTCATGGCGTTTCCTTCCTTGGCCATGGTTATTCGTCCGGCCATCGATCGTCGCCCGGCCATCGATGCTCCGGTTCTTATTTCCGGTTCTTATTAACGCTAGCAGATCGCAAGCTGAGGAAGATGGCGCAAGTCGCTATACTCGATGCCAATAAAGAATAAGATCTGGAGTCTCGATGCGTCGGCCAATACTCTTACTGCTGTTGACACTGCTGGTCAGTGCCTGTGACAAAGAAGCGGGCTCGGGTGAGGCGGAGGGTAGCCGTAGCGCGAGCTCTGCCCCTGCGGCGCCCACAGCGCCGGATGCCGCATCGCCGTCGTCCATGTCTATGCCCAAGCCTGCACGCGGCGAGACCGGGCAGCAGCCTCAGGCGGGAGCGCATCCGGATTACGTGGGCGCGGCACAATGTGCCAGTTGTCACCAGCAGGCCTTCGAAGACTGGCAGAAATCCCATCACGACCTGGCCATGAAAACCCCGAATGCAGAAACCGTGGTGGGGAATTTCGACAACACAACCTTCGACTACTTCGGTACCGAGTCCACGTTCTACCAGCGCGATGACAAATATTTTGTGCGCACCGATGGACCGGATGGAAAGCTGCACGACTACCCCATTGCCTACACCTTCGGTGTCTACCCGCTGCAACAATACCTGATCGAGTTCCCCGGTGGCCGGTTGCAGGCGCTGAGTGTTTCCTGGGATTCCCGTCCGAAGGAGGAGGGGGGGCAGCGCTGGTTCCATCTGTACCCGGATGAGGAAATCAAACCGGATGATCCGCTGCACTGGACCGGTATCAACCAGAACTGGAATTTCCAGTGCGCGGACTGCCACTCCACCAATCTGCACAAAAACTACGATCCGGCATCGCAAACCTTTTCTACCCAGTGGTCTGAAATCAATGTGGGATGTGAATCCTGTCATGGGCCGGGCCGCAAGCACCTGGCGTGGGCGGGCAAACCGGAACCGCAGCGCACGGCGGATACGAGCCGGGGCTTTGACATCGGTTTCGATGGCCGCCGCCAGGGGCGCTGGGCCATGGATGCGGTGACCGGCATCGCCCACCTGCAGAACGATGTGCCGACCCAGCAGGAGATTCCGATGTGTGCCCAGTGCCATTCCCGGCGCGGCACCCAGCATCCCGGCGTGCGGCCCGCGGACGATTACCTGGATTTCTTCCACCCCGCGCTGTTGAGCGAGGGGCTTTACCATGCAGACGGCCAGATCAACGATGAAGTCTACGTGTGGGGTTCATTCCTGCAGAGCAAGATGCACAGCGCCGGTGTGACCTGCAGTAATTGCCACAACCCCCACAGCCTGGAATTGCGCGCCCAGGGGAACGACGTGTGCGCCCAGTGCCACCTGCCCACCAAGTTCGATACCGCCGAGCATCACTTTCACCCCGCGGGCAGCGCAGGGGCCCAGTGCGTGAGCTGCCATATGCCGGACAAGGTGTACATGCAGGTGGACGCGCGCCGGGATCACAGTTTCCGCGTGCCGCGCCCGGACCTGTCGGAAAAAATTGGCTCCCCCAATGCCTGTACCGGCTGCCATACCGACCAGAACAATCTCTGGGCTGCGGAAGTATTGGAGAAAAAATTCGGCCAGCCGGACCCACATTATGGCGAGGCACTGTACGCAGCCCGTACCGGCGCCGCAGATGCGGAGAGCCGGTTGCTGAAACTGGTGATGGACGATCAACAGCCGGAGATCGTCCGCGCCACTGCGGTATCCATGCTGCCCCGTTATCTGTCCCAGACCAGTGCGCAGGTACTGCAGGTCATCGCCCAGGGAGATGATGCGCTCCAGCACCTGGGCCTGGCGCAGTCATTGGATCAGGTGCCGCAGCAAGTGCGCCCGGCGCTGGCTATTCCGCTGTTGTACGAGGATGAGCGGGTCACCGCGTCCCTCGCCGCCAGCGCCATGGCAGGAGCACCACTCGGACAGTATCCGCAAGAAGTGCGCAATCGCTATGAAGTGGCATTGGCGGATTATGTGGCAACGGCGGAATTCAACAGCGATCGCCCGGAAAGCCTGGTCAACCTGGCCTCGCTGCGCGGGCGTGAAGGGAATCTTGTGGAGGCGGAGCGTTTGTTGAAAGAGGCGGTTGCGCTTGCCCCGTATTTTACCCCCGGGGTTATCAACCTGGCGGACCTGTACCGAGCCAGTGGTCGCGAGGCCGATAGTGAGGCGCTGTTGCGCAGCGCTTTGGACAATGCCTTCGACAAGGCGCCGATCCAGCACACATTGGGGCTCGCTCTGGTGCGGCAGAAGAGAATGTCGGAAGCGCTTGCGATGTTGCAGGCCTCCGCCCACAGCGAATCGGCAACGGCCCGTTATGTTTATGTCTACGCTATAGCGCTCAATTCACAGGGCAAACCGGCGCAGGCGATAGCAGAGCTTGAGCGGGGCCTGGCGCGCTTCCCGGAAGACCGGCAGATTCTTTCGGCGCTGGTGTCGATCCACCGTGAGCAAGGGAACGAGGCGGCGGCACAACGCTACCAGCAGCAGATGCAATAGCTATCCATACCAACAAAAAAGCGCGGCCAATGGGCCGCGCTTTTTTGTTGTAAGCAGTGTGGGTAAACGAGCCTAGCGGCTTTCGTTGACCTGCATGGCTGCTTCGATGGCTTTGTTGATATTGAGCGAAGCCGCCTTCTGGCGGGGTGGAAATTCTTTAAAGGTTTCCAGGTGTTCATTCAGGATCTGAATGGCCGGCTGCATGACCCAGCTTTTGCGCATAATCTGGTGAAACCCCGTGACGCCATCGTAGTGCTCCATTGGGTCCTTGCGCAGGTTGAACAGCTTGGGCATGGTGTGGGTAATCATATCCTCGTAGTAGCGGCCACCGGGCTTGGTGGCAAAATGCATTTTCCAAGGTCCTACACGCAGCGCGGTCAACTGGGATTCGTAGTAATAGAAGATCTTGTTGCGCGCGGATTTTTCGGTTTTTCCCATCCAGTAGTCGAGGTTATTTTCCCCGTCGATATACACCTTGTCTGACTTCTTGAGTGTTTCCCGCAGGTTCGATTCACCCAGTGCCGCGGCAATGGTGGGAAATACGTCCTCGTGGGAGGAGATGCCGTTGCGTTTCAGGCCCGCAGGAATCTTTCCGGGCCAGCGCACCAGAAACGGCACGCGCACGCCGCCTTCCCAGGTCGTCATCTTTTCACCGCGGAATTTTGTGGTGCCTGAGTCCGGCCAGCTGCTTTGCTCCGGGCCGTTATCGGTGGTGTAGATAACGATGGTGTTTTCGGCAATGCCCAGCTCATCCAGCTTGTCCAGCAATTGGCCCACATGGCCATCGTGTTCGATCAGGCCGCTGCCAAACACGTCGTCTTCCGAACTGAGCATGGTGGCCAGGTGACGGCTTTCCGGCTTCAGATGGGTATAGACGTGCATGCGACTGGTTGCGTGCCAGATAAAGAACGGTTTGCCCGCTTTTTTTGCCCGCTCCATAAAGTCCAGGCTGCGTTTGAGAATATCCTCGTCAAAGGTTTCCATGCGCTCGCGGGTCAGGGGGCCGGTATCGGATATTTTGCCGTCGGCGTAGGATTCAATGACACCGCGCGGGCCAAATTTTTTCTTGAACTCCGGGTTCTTCGGATAATCCTCCTGCTCCGGTTCCTCCGATACATTCAGGTGGTAGAGGTTGCCATAAAACTCATCAAACCCGTGTCGGGTGGGCAGGTGTTCGTCCAGATCCCCCAGGTGGTTTTTACCGTATTGCGCAGTCATGTAGCCCTGCTTCTTCAGAAACTCTGCCAGGGTTGGGTCCGCCTCTTTGATACCCAGTGGGTTGCCGGGTTGCCCGACGGTGGTCAGGCCCGTGCGCACCGGCAGCTGCCCCATCAGGAAGGCGGCGCGGCCCGCGGTGCAGCTGGGTTGCGCGTAGTGATCGGTAAAAAGTACGCCCTCGTTGGCGATCCGATCGATATTGGGGGTGGGGTAGGTCATGCCGTGTGAATAGGCGCTCAGCGAAACCTGTGCCACATCATCCACCATGATGGCGAGAACATTTGGCTTTTCGGCGGCTTGTGCACCGATGGATGTGGCGAGCCCGATGAGCAGGCACGCGGCGGAGGCTAACAACGGTATCGCTTTCAAGGGGACTCCTTATACCAGCATAAAGTTTCCCGGAAAGCTTAGTTGAGTGTTTACAAGGCTGGGGTTAATCCGGTGCCAATGGATAAGCCCCCTGGTAGCTACGAGCAGCTAGACTCTGTGGTGAAACTTTACCGGCGCGCGTCTTCCGCTCACTGGGCACTATGCAGCGTACTGCCTAGCGCGCGATCCGAGCTGCGGCGCGCGGTAGCGCGGATGACGAGCAAACGGCAGGTTCCTGAATGTCATGACACCCACGCCCACATCTAAGTCTGCACCCCTGGTACTCAGCCTGAGTGTGTTGGTGGCGCTGCTTGCGGGGTGCGGAAATTCCAACGACAGTGATATGCCCGCAAAACAAAGACCGGTCACCATTAGCCTGGAGCCCCCCACAGATTCTCCGCTCGCGGAAGGAATTCACGCGGTTGCGGCGAGTAAATCCGACGAGATGTCTGGCTTTCACCTGCTGGATGATGGCCTGTCGGCGTTTGTTGCGCGGGCGGTGCTCATTGAGGAAGCCACGGTTTCACTCGATCTCAAGTATTACATCTATGAAGACGACAGCGTCGGTCACTTGCTCACCAGTCTGCTGTTGAAGGCCGCGGATCGCGGCGTGCGCGTGCGCCTGCTGGTGGATGACCTGGGGACGCGCGTGGTCAACCCCTGGATACTTGCTCTGGATCGACACCCGAATATGCAGATCCGGGTGTTTAATCCGGTGGGCGGGCGCAGTGGCTTCCGGCGTGCGCTGGAGCAGGCGGCCAACTTCGGGCGTATCAACCATCGTATGCACAACAAGCTATTACTGGCTGACGGGCTGGCGATGATCACCGGCGGCCGCAATATTGCCGATGGATATTTTTCCCGCTCATCGGTGGAGTTTCTGGATGTCGATGTGCTGGCCATTGGTGAAGCGCTACCGCAGGCCCGCAAGGTATTCGACGAGTACTGGAAACACCTGGTATCGGTTCAGGTAACCGAGCTGTTGTTGGACGAGGACGATACACACACACTGGACGAACTGCGCAAACGCACCCGGAAATTGCTGGCGGATGAACAGGACAGCGAATTTGCGCGCGCGTTGAAGAAATCGAAAATGGCAGCGGCGCTCGCCGATGGCGACATTCCGTTCCAGTGGGGAAAGGCCAGGTTATTGGCGGACCCGCCGGAGAAGGCACTGGGCAAGGACGATATCCCGCGCCATGAATATCCCGGGGTTCAGCTGGAGAAAATTCTCCACGGCGCCACGGAGCGGCTGAAGATTACTGCAGCCTATTTCATTCCCGGTGTGATTGGCACCGAGCTGTTTACCGGGCTGGAAAAGCAGGGGGTCAAGGTGGGTATCCTGACCAACTCCCTGAGCAGTAATGACGTGGCCATTGTTCACGGGGCTTATGCGCGCTACCGCAAACGGTTACTGGCAGCGGGTGTTGACCTGTGGGAGTTGCGCACGCAAGCCGGTGAGGAGCGGCGCAAGAAATGGTTCCATGGGGAGTCCAAAGCGACGCTGCACGCCAAAACCTTTGTGATTGACCACAATCTCGGATTTGTGGGGTCAATCAATCTCGATGGCCGATCTTTGTTGCAAAACACGGAGATTGGATTGCTGATGGAGAACTCCGAAATCAACCAGCAGTTGAATTCGCTATTCACCGAATGGGTTGCGCCGGATTCCGCCTGGTCGCTACAGCTGCTGGACTCGGGCAATCTGGCGTGGCGCGCAGAAGACAAAGACGGCGACGCCCTGGTTAAATACCGGGAGCCGGAGACCCACTGGTGGCAACGCACCCTTGCCTGGTTGCTGGGGTGGTTGCCGGTCGAGTCCCAGATCTAGCAGCCCGCCAGCGCTCGCTGGTGAAAAATGTCCAGCTAAAACGAGAACTGAACGGAGCCGCCGACGAAGTGGATGGCGGAGTCCTCATAAGTGCCCTGCAGCCGGGGGCTGAACGGGGGCCGCCCCTGCTGATCGATATCAATGTCACCCAGATGCATATAGTTGTATCCCACATCCAGGTTTACCCCGGGGCACAGTTCCTTGCCCGCACCGAAGCCCACCGTCACATTTTCATTGGTAATGGTATCGGCGGTAATCTCAGAGGTATTGGCCATGCTGGATTCTGCAGAAAGTCCGGTGGACAGGCGCCAGCCATTTAACATCCCCTGCTGAAACTCGTGGCGTATACCAACGGCAAAGCCCGCAGTGTCGCGGTAACCACGGTCGACTCGCAGTGAGGTCTGCATGGGATTGTCGAGCAACAGGGTGACGCCGGCATACTCCGACCAGTCCTGCCAGTTGAGATTCACATAGAGCGTGGTGGTGTCTGTCAGCGCCTGCTGAAGGCTTGCGGTAACCGTCTGGGGGGCGCGAATGTCCAGTTCCGTGCGGGTGCCATCGAGGTTCTCGGCAATCGCGTTCAGGGGTGGTGCGAAGCCGCGAAGCTTCAGGTGGTCCTTGAATTCGAAATCCACTTTGGAGGTGTAAGTGAGACCAAAGGTGGTGCCTGATTTCGGGCGGTAGATGATACCGAGGTTGCCGCCATACCCCATGTCCAGGTCCTTGAGGCGCAGAAACGCGTCGTCATCCACCAGCCCGGCGCGGGGGGCCGACTGGAAACTGAAATAGCCGGCCATAGCGTTCAGGCCGACGCCAATGGACAGGCAATCGTTGGCGCGCCAGCTGAGTGATGGAATCAGGCTCATGCCGAGCAGGTCGACGTTCTGTACAAACCGGCGGCCCTGCCAGTCGTCATGGTAATCGAGCCCCAGGCCGAAGTTGCCGGCCATGGCAAAGCCCCAGCCGATGTTGTCGGTGATTTTCCCCGCGGCAAACGCGCCGGCACCGGGGAGCCATTCGAGGGGGTTGCCACCATCATTGCCCGGTACATTGCTCAGTCCACCTTCGCTGAACTCCAGGTCGCCATAAAGCGCCTGGGCCGCTGCGCGCACCTGCGTCTCGTCTCGCCATACCGTCCCTGCGGGATTGGTGAAGGCGGTGGCGGCATCTTCCGGCATGGCCGCCCAGCCGGCACTGGCGGTACCCAGTGTCGGGGTGCCGATCTGCCACAACATGATGCCCCCGGCGTGGGCAGCGGGCGCAGAGAGAGCGGCAACGAGCAATGGCAAAACTTTCGGTGTGGCGCGGTTGTACGGCATGACCAGTTCCCTCTGGATGGTAGGCGGGCACAAATTCGGTGTGCGGAATCACTCGGTGACTATTTCGGAAACAGCATGATCCAGGTCAGCCGGAAGCCCCAGTCCTGGGCGCCGGTTGCCGGGCTTTCCGCGTAGTAGCGTGGGCCGGCCTGGACCTGATACTTTTGCTTGCCCACCTGAAACAGCTTGGAGACCAGGAAGTGCACCGGCACGTTCCACTGCTCGGTTTCCCAGTTGTAGGTGGATTCAGTGTTTATGGCGAAGGTCCAGGCGGTGGGTGTGTTGTACACCAAAAACGGCTGCAGAAATGTATTGTTGACATCCGCGCGGTTGTCACTGCCGGCGAAGGACCAGATGTGGTTGGCCAGCGCGCCGATGGTCCAGGGGCCCGCTTGCTTCAGCACAACGCCGGTAGGGCCGGCGCCCCATTTTTCTGTACCCAGAAGTGGTTCGGTCGCCGTGGGTAGCAGGAAGACGGGGCCGACACCCCAGGTCACACCGCCAGCGGTGGGTTCCTTGGGGGAAAAGAAGGCGCTTTGCACCGTGTCGCCGAGCCCGGTCTGGTCGCCGCTACCGGGGAAAATTGCCTCCTGGCTCACAACGGGCAGGATGGTACGGCTGATAAGATTCCAGTCATCGCTAATGGAAATGGGAATTACCGGCTGAATATTCAGGGTAAAACGGCGTCCACCCTCTATCGGACCCACGCGGTTATCCCAGTTGCCCTGAAAAGGTACACTGATCAGGTCCGAAACCGGGTTACTGAGTTTCTTGGCCAGGTCCTGATCGGCAAGGGCCGGAACGCTGGCCGCTAGTAGGGCAACCAGTAGAGCAAAACAGCGCAACATCTTTTTCACC
This sequence comes from Microbulbifer sp. Q7, assembly GCF_001639145.1. Lineage (NCBI taxonomy): Bacteria > Pseudomonadati > Pseudomonadota > Gammaproteobacteria > Cellvibrionales > Microbulbiferaceae > Microbulbifer > Microbulbifer sp. Q7. Next base: position 527,845 of record NZ_LROY01000002.1, read on the forward strand.
CGTGCAGTGACTTCTTGAAACGATTTCCCTCAGTCTAGAAGCCGTTGGTGAAAATTGTGGCGTTACGTCGTGGGGCTCAACTGTTTTGAAGAAACAGCGGCCAGCAGAGTGCCGGGGCGGTCATCGAAGTCCCCGCCCCGGCGAAAGGCGGGGTTTACTTGGCGGCAATGGCCAGGGATACGGTGCCCGGGCCCAGATTAATACCCCCGGACAGACTCATGACCGAGCGATACACGCGTACCTTGTGTTCGGTGGCTGTTTTTTCAAACGCTTTGAATCCTGGGACTTTGTCCAGATCTTTGAGCGGGCCCGCAAAACTGACCACCACCGCGGGCATCAACAGTTCTCCGGCCACCATCTTTTCTTCTGCCAGTTGGAACAGGCGGCGGGTGCAGCCATCGAAGGTTTTCACCGTGTCGGCAACATCCGACCCCTGGTAGGTCATGGAGACGATCGGGTGCAGGTTCAGTGAGCGCGCCATAAAGGCTTTCAGCCAGCTCACGCTTTTTTCATTCTTTTGCCTGCCGCGCTCACGCAGGTAGTACACGTCCTTGATTGCCGCGTAGCCCACCGTTTTGCGCCCGAATTCTTCGGTGCGAGACTTGATCTGTGCGCCGTTGAGCCCTTTCTGAATCAGTGCAAGGGTATAGAGTGCCAGCAATCCCTGACCGGAAAACACCGTGTGGGAGTCGACGGCGGTAATCTGGGCCTTGTCGCCAGATAACTTCTCCGCGACGTTCACGGCGTTGTTGTAGGTTGGACTGTTGGCACCATTGATGGTCTGTACCACGATGTCGTCGTGACCCTGGCTCACCAACTTGGTCAGAATGCCTTCAATCTCGGTCTCACCGGCCGGGCCGGTTTTCACCGGGCGGGATCGGTCCAGCAGATTCAGGGTATAAAAGTGGCTCATTTGCGCGGGGTTACGCTGATCGCCAAATTCGTCTTTACCCATGCTCACGCGGTGGGGCAGAACGGGGATCTTGTACTTGCGCAGAAACTCGTCGGGGAGATCGCAGCCGGAATCGACGACCAATTGAACCATGGGAGTACCTCTTATTGTCTGGTTCACTGCCGGAGGCATTTGGTGCCAAATCTAGCACTTTGCTCCAAGTTCATACAGTTGCAAAGAAGACAAAATACCGAACGATTTGTGACCATTTAGTTCTAGTCGTGGTGTGCGTCGGCTATGGACTGGTAACGCTGGCAGGTGAAGATAGGGAAGGGGGCTAGATCGAATGGCCAGCTCGAGCCGCCAGATCGGGATAAAAAAAGCCGCGGAAGACCGCGGCACAAGCTACTCAGGATGTTGAGTAGACGAGAGCGTCCGCGCACCAAGGTGATCAGGGTGCCGAGACGAGTGAAACCTGATCACGTACGAATTGCAGTAAAGCGGGGGAGCCGATGTGCACGTTCACCCCCTCCGGAATAGGGGCAACTACCCAGTCCACGCTCCAGTCCAGTGCGTCGCCCTGCTTCAGGCTGTGAGCGGCGCTCTGAACTTCCAGCTCCAGATAGGGGCGTTCGCCACTCAGGTAGAGTTCAATATCACCCTCGCCGGTGGCCATTTTGCTGGCGTCCACTTGCGGGTAGACCTTCACGTACAGCAGTTGATCAACCGTGTAGGCCAGCCAACCCTCGGTGCCGTTGGCGATGACCTTGCCTTCCATCAGCGGTGCGCCGGCCTCCATCGATAACCACAAGATGTCGCTTTGCAGGCGGTAATCCATTTGTCCACGCACGGTTCTCACACTTTCTCTGGTCACCGGGGCAAACGCCAGGCCGCGGTTTGGCAACCGGGTAATTTCCCAGGCGGCAATTTCCGGGAAGTCTTTCTCGGTGTCGATGCGGTAGCGCACCGTAGCCCGTTGGCCGCTGCTGAGGTTGACTGTCTTGCTTACCCGGGCGCCGGCGCCGGAGGCACTGGTGACTGCGGCGGCGTCCGTTTGCCGGGCGGTTACGGTATAGGGGGCGGTATCATGTTCGGGAACCGGCGGCCAGTTCCACAGGGATTGCGGGCTCAGCCAGAAGGTGGAACCAAAGTTGTTGCCTCCAGGCTGGGGCAACGCCAACAGGTCGCGCTCCCCGTATCGCAGTTCGGTAATGCGGCCACCATAACTTGGGTCCAGTACGATTTTGAGTGACTCTTTGCTCAACTGGATGGGGGTGCCGTCGGCCCAGCTGCTAGCGGTCGCCAGCAGCGCTGACAGGCCCAGGGCCGCCGACGATTTCTTCCGTAAATGTATCAGCGACATGTGTCAGCCCTCGCAGCGAATCTGTGCCTGCGCAGCGCCGCCGGGCACGTACTTGATATTCGCTACCGCCATGGCGAGTCTGCCTTCGCTGCGCAGTGACAATCCCTGCGACACTTTGGAGAAATCGGCACCGGCCTCGACAAAACATTGCAAATCGATGGTCACCTGGGACCAGTCGCCCCGGGGCAGGGCTTCTAGCGTGTTTCGCAGGGGAAGGGCGCCGTTGCAGTTCTCACCGTCGCAGGAAATCTGTGCGAGTACTTCACCTTCCGGCGCTTGATCCACACGAATGTCCAGAGTGAGCGCAGATCCCTCGGCCAGATAGCGGCTGAGGTCCTGGGGTTTTTGTGTCTGCAATGCGACGTTGCCGGCGCGCAGGCCCTTCCAGGTCAGCGCGCGGGCGTCTTCCTGGGACAGCATATCGATGGAGGCCACGGTGATATTGTCATCCGCGCTGCGGGCGAGATTGCCGTTGACCCAGACGGGTTCCTGCTCGCCATCGGCAATAAACAGTTTCCACGGCGCCTGTGGGCGCGACACCATCAGCCAGGCGTCTTCCAGTGCACCATCGACATAGGACTCGCCATTTTCGTTCAGGTTGTTGGCCAGTTGTACCTCGCTGGAGTAATCGAGGCCGTAGCCGTAGGAAAACAGCGGCGCGTAATCTTCATCGCCGCGATTGATCACCGTCTGGTGCACCTGCTCTGGCCAGCTGAAAGAGAGACGACCGGTAAAGTCATAGCGTTTGTTACCGCCGGCATCGGTGAGGAGCACATCGGCAACGCCAGCACCTTCCGAGCCCGGAAGCCAGGCGGCAACAAAAGCATCGGAAAGATTCAATTCTTTATTGACCCATAGCGGGCGGCCGGAAAGAAACACGCTGACCACCGGAATATCCAGGGCTTTGAGTTTCTGCAGCAGCTCCTGATCGTGTTTGCTGCCCAATTGAAACTCGATACTGGCGAGGTCACCGTGCCACTCGGCGTAGGGGTCTTCGCCGTACACCACGATGGCTACATTCGGTTTTTCGCCATCAAACGCGTTTCCTGGGAGGTCGCCATTCTCACTCAGCACTACCTGACCGCCAGCGGCGTCCACCGCCTGTTTTATACCGGTATAGATGGAAGTAGCTCCGGGAAAGTCTTCCGCGGTGTTGCCGGTACCCTGCCAAGAGATGGTCCATCCACCGCTCTGTTTTGAAATATTATCGGCGCCGTCGCCGGTCACGAGAATATTTTTGCGTGCATCGATCGGCAGTAGCTGGTCATTATTTTTCAATAGAACCAGGGATTTTCGCACCGCTTCGCGGGCGATGGCACGGTGCTCGGCACTGCCGAGGACACCGGCTTTACCCGCCAGCGGGCGGTCGCGCTCAAATAATCCCGCGCGAATTTTCACCCGCAGGATACGGCTTACGGCGTCGTCGATGCGGCTCATGGGAATTTCACCGCTCTTGACCTGGGCGATGGTATTCTCCAGCAGGGCTTTCCACTCGGCGGTGATCATGAACATATCAAGCCCAGCATTTACCGCAGCGGCACAACTGTCTACGGTGCAGCCATCGACGAAACGGTGACCGTTCCAGTCGCCGACGACGAAACCATCGAAGCCAAGGCGACCTTTCAGCACATCGGTCAGCAGGTATTTGTGGCCGTGCAGGCGCTTGCCGTTCCAGCTGTTAAATGAAGCCATCACCGTCTGCACACCGGCTTCCAGCGCGGTGATATAACCGGCGGCATGAATTTCGGCCAGTTTCTTTTCGCTGACCTGGGTGTCGCCGCGGTCGATACCCCGCGTGGTGCCACCATCGCCGACAAAATGCTTGGCGGCGGAGACCAGGTGACGACCATCGAGAAACTCTTCGCTGTTTTTATTCCCCTGAATCCCCTTGATCATTTCCCGGGCATACGCGGCGACGATTTCCGGGTCTTCCGAATAACTTTCAAAGGTGCGTCCCCAGCGGTCGTCGCGCACCACGGCAATGGTGGGGGCGAAGGTCCAGTCCACACCGGTTACCGCCACTTCGCGGGCGGTAGCCTCGCCGATGCGGCGGATCAGTTCCGGGTCGTGCGCAGCGCCGAGGCCTATATTGTGCGGGAACAGGGTCGCGCCGATCACGTTATTGTGGCCATGCACGGCGTCACTGCCCCAGATGATCGGAATTGCCACGCCCCCATCGGAGGTGTCCATGGAGGCAGCAAAGTAGGCATCCGCCAGCTGGCCCCAGTCATCCGGGGTGGCAAATTTGTTGTTGTTGGGGAAGGTGCCACCACCGTTCAGGATGGAGCCGATATGGTATTTTTTGACTTCTTCTGGGGTGATGGATTTGATCTCCGCCTGCATCATCTGGCCGACTTTTTCTTCCAGAGTCATTTGCGCGAGCAGATGGGCAATGCGGGCTTCCAGCTTTTCATCTGCGGGAAGGGCCGGTGCCAGCTTTGGCCAGTTTTCCAGGGAGTAGGTGTCGTCCTGGTTGGCTGCGACCTTGGATACCTGAGGGGCATTGGCAACGTGTTCGGCGTCTTGTTCACGCTCGCTGCAGGCGGCAAGGGCCGTTGTCAGCATGATGCTTACTGACAGGGTTTTCAGGTAAGACATGGGTACTCCGTAAGATCTGCGCGGGAATTCGCTTGTTCGAAAAAGGCGGGGGCCTAGAGAAAGGGTGATCAAGGCCCCCGCAATCACTGCATGGAAAATGTGTGCTGTTCACACGTTAATAGAGCGTCTAATCAGAAGTTCACTTTGAAACGCGCGCCGTAAGTACGCGGCAGATTGGTGAACCGCAGATTATTGCCGTGGTCGATGATTCCCTTGTTAGACACGACTATGTCGGTCAAATTTGCGCCATAAACTTCGACGCGATATTTGCCGGAGCTGTCGGTAAAGCCAATACCCGCATCCACATTTACATAACCATCGACCTTATCGGCGTAATCCGGGTCGCTGCCGATCACGGTTGCACCGTCGACCAGGTCGTAATCGGTGTTGTTCCAGATACTCAGGTAGTAGTCACTGCGGTACATGGTAGAAATGGACCAGTCAAAGGTGCCGGCAGAGGTGTCCAGTTGCTGCGATAGCGCCATGGTCATGGTGAAATCGGAAGACAGCGGCAATTGCTTGCCGGCAATGTCCACGATGGGCAGATCGGTGCCCCAGCCCTGGCGAGTGTCCGCCATGGTGCCTTCCTTGATTTCCGCGTTGAGCCAGAGAGCGGTGAGGTCCAGCATCAGGTCGGCGGGCAGGAGGAATTTGCTTTCCAGCTCCAGGCCGGTAATTTCCGAATCGGCGATATTGCGGTTTTGTAGGGAACTCGCGCTGTCATTCTCGCCCGTTGCCACGATCATCTGAAACACCTGATCGGTGTAGTCGTAGAAAAAGGCGGAGGCGTTCAGGCGGGTAGGTACGCTGCCAAGGGTCAGTTCGTTTTTGCTGCCTACTTCGTACATCACCAGCTTTTCCGGTGAATAGGGCACGGCGACGAGATTGCCATCCGGGTCAACGAGGCTGTCGTTGAAACCACCAGATTTATGGCCAGAGGCGATACTGGCAAACAGCATGTTGTTCTCGGTCAGCTGATAGGTACCGCCGATACGGAAGTCGGTGTACTCCTCTTCATAACTACCTTCCTGCTGTTGTGGGCCGTAGTACCCGCCGGCCAAATCGTCTCCAAAGGGACATTCCGCTGTACCTTGCAGGCAAATGGCCAGCTCATCCAGGTTGTCGTCCACACCAAAACTTGTAATACCTGAAAGCAGATAGCTGAGCGCGTCGATCTGGCTCAGGTCGAACTCTGGCCGTGCGAGTCCGTCGTAGGCGAATCCGGGGCTGCCCCAGCGAACAGATTCAGGGCGGTTCTCTCCGGCCCAGAACCCGAATCCATAGTTGCCACCGGTGCCATAGCGGTATTTTTCTTCCTCGGTGCGGCGAATGCCGGCAAAGCCGGTGAGCTTTTCGGTGAAGTCATAGGAGATATCCGCATACACGGCGAGTGAAGAGCCATCCACGTCGGGCATGACCCATTCCGTTGCGTTGTACCAGTTCTCGATACCCGCGACATCCGTGAGGCTCATCAGGGAGGCCTGCTGGTCTTCGTCAAACTGGAAGATACCAGCGGTCCAGTTGAGAGAGCCGTCGCCACTGGAGAAAAGACGCAGCTCATTGACCACTGACTCGGACTGGGTGTCCCAGTATTGCGTGCTGTAGTTTTGCTGGTTGACGTCGTTGTGGCCGGGGAAGTCGACTCCGTCGTTGGAGGCGTTGGTCTGCTGGAAATCCAGGTCGCGATAACTGCTGGAAAGCTCCACTGAGACTCCGCCGAAGTCGTGGGTGAGTACTGCCATGATGCCACTGTGGGTGGAGTCCAGATCGCCCTCGGTACCGCGGTAGAGCACCGCGCGTGGGTCGTCCAGGTCGTCAAATTCGTAGCCCGCCTGCAGCGCCTGCTTGATCTGCGCGCCCGGATAGCCGGTACCGCCTTCTTTCGTTTGGTCTGCTACCACGTAGAGACTGGTGCCGTCACCGATCTGCCAAAGGGCGGAAAGGCGCAGTGACTGCACATCTTCGCTGCCGGCGGCATCGAGCGTGCTGTTGGTGCTGGCGTTACTGAAGTAGGGATCGTGTTGCTCGGTGTAGCCGGCCAGGCGCACCGCAAAGGTTTCGCTGACGGGCAGGTTCACTGCGCCGCGGGCGCCAAAATTACTGAAGTTGCCGGCAGAGAGTTCCAGATCTGCACTCGCCGCATCGAAATCCGGGCGGTTGGCAACAATGTTCAGGGTGCCGGCGGTGGCGTTGCGTCCGCGCAGAGTGCCCTGTGGCCCTTTTTTCACCTCAACCCGGGCAATATCGTAAAACATCGCACCCACACCACGGGGGCGAGGGATGTACACGCCATTCAGATGGGTTGCCGCTGCCGGGTCGCCGAGTTCGGTGTTGTTGCTGGAGCCGACGCCGCGGATGTAGATCTCCATATTGCCTTCCTGGTCGGCAATATTCAGACCGGCCACCACGTTCTGCAGGTTCTGAAAATTGGTGCCGACACCCAGCCGGTCGAGGCTCTCCTGATCAAACGATTGCGCCACACCGGCCAAGCTTTGCAGGGTTTGCTCGCGGCGCTCGACGGTGACCACCACTTCTTCCAGAACCGCTTTCGATGACGGCGTCTCGTCGGACTGGGCGTAAAGGTTGCTACTGATAAATCCGGTCAATACCGCGGTGACGGCCGCGGCCAGTTGGTCTCTCTTGTATCGCACCATCACTGGTACTCCTTTTTATGCTTGTATTGGAAACGAGCGCTCTTTTTTGAGGCGCCTGCCGCATTGTGGTCACCGGCGAGGCTCTGGTCGTCTTCGTAACTGCATTTGCACAAGGTTGAACGTCCAACTTTGGGTAAGGCGTGAACTTGGACATCCGGTTTTTGCCGATCTGGTTGGAAATTAGCCGTTCTGGTAATCTGATGGACATTGCAGCCCATAACAATACTTAGAGAGGCGGCCCGCCCATGGATATCCTGATCTTCAATGTCCACGATGTGGTCCTGATGATGACCAGCTATCAGTGCCTGCTGTTTGCCCTGTTGCTGACCGCGGTGCGCAGTGAACAAAAAAACAGCTATCTATTGCTGGCCGCGTTCCTGGTCACCCAGGCGTTGATCCCGATGGACACTCTGATCAGTTACGGCGCGGGTGTTCGCCAGTGGGCCATCGATACCTCCCCTAATCTCTTTTATCTGTTCGGGTTTGCCTACTGGCTCGAGGGGCCGGTGCTGCTCTGGTACACCCGTTCGTTGATCTATAAAGACTATCGGATCGGGCGGGCAGATTTGCTGTACCTGATTCCCTTTGCGGCCTACGCACTGTTTGAATATTTCACCTACTTCCGGTTCGACAGCGCGACGAAAATTGCCATGCTGGAGGGGTATACGCCCCAGGGCGAGTCGCTAATCAACCTGGTCATTGGCTTTGGTCGGGAGTCCTTGCGCCTGCTGTTCGGTATCTTTTGCCTGATCGAAATCCGCAATTGCCGGCGAGAAATGCGCGAGACCTACTCCAACGTGGAGCGTATTGATTTCAAATGGCTACTGATTCTTGTCTGGGGGTTTGTGCTGTTGCGCGGCTGGGCGGTGTTGGTCAATGTTGCCCTGACCCTCGCGGCGCAAATGGATATTGCGGTGGACTTCCGACTGATGGGGCTCGCCAGTAACTACACCGTGTTTATCCTGATCAGTGCGATGATTTTCTTCAGCCTTACCTATGCCTCCATGTTCGAGGGGATTGATCGCAAGCAGGTGGCCTCCAGCGCAGACGCGGTGATGATCGGCGCCAAGGAAGCGAATCAGGAGACGAGGCCTGCGGTGGATACCGAACTTGCGGAGCGCATTGCCCACTATATGCAAACGGAAAAACCCTATCTGGAACCCTCACTCACCCTGGAGCAATTGGCGGCGAAGCTGGATGTCCCCAAGCGCCATGTGTCGACAACTATCAACCGTCACTTTGAGCGCAACTTCTTTGAGTTCGTCAATCACTACCGCATCGAGGAGGCCAAGAGCCGCCTGAGTGATCCGCATTGCGCAGACCTCACCGTGATGGATGTCCTGCTGGATTGTGGCTTCAATACTAAGGCCACTTTTAATACGTTCTTTAAGAAATTGGTGGGAATGACACCAACGGAATTTCGCAAAAGTGCGTACCGCGGACATGGCTTGCCGGAAAAAACCGCATCCGTGCAGTAAACCGGAAGGCTTCCCTGTCGTTTTCGCCAAGGTGAGATTCAGTAGGTGGATCGACAGAGTGCTCTAATTTGGCAGGGGGCCCGCCGCTCTTGTTCATTTGGCCGTACTCTTTGTTCGAGGCGGTCGTGTAAAGAGCCGGCGGGCCGTATGCTTAAGATGACTTTCTATATGCGGCGGCTAAACCCTGGTTAACCGCGCATTTCCTCCAGTTCCATACCCTTGGTCTCGTGCACCATGTACAGCACAAAGGCGACGGAGAGCAGCGCAAACAGGGTATAGATACCATAGGCTCCCGCCAGGCCGATACCGGTGAGCATGATCGGGAAGGTCATGGTAATACCGAAGTTGGCTACCCACTGCGCCAGGCCGGAGACCGCCAGTCCGGAACCGCGGATCTGGTTGGGGAACATTTCACCGAGCATGGTCCACATGGCCGGGCCCCACGAGCCGTTGAAGAAGAACACATAGGCGTTGGCGGCGATCAGTGCCAGCAGGCCCATGCTCTGGGACAGTTGCAGCTTGCCATCCACCAGGGCGGAGTTGGCGAAGGCAAAGGCGACCAGGCCGAGGGTGATTGCCATACCGATGGACCCGACCAATAGCAGCGGTTTACGGCCGATCTTGTCGATCAGTGCCATGGTGATCAGGCAGGCCGCGATGCTGACGCCGCCGGAGATGATGTTGATCATCAGGGCGTCGGACTCGGAGAAGCCCACCGCCTGCCAGAGTACCGCACCGTAGTAGAACACCACGTTGATGCCGACCAGTTGCTGGAAAGTGGCGAGGCCAATGCCCACCCACACAATCTTGCGCACCTTGCCTACGCGGGAGCCCGCGGCTTCCAGCAGGTCTGCCATGCGCGGGCGGTGATCGCCGGCCACGGAGTTGCGGATGCTTTCCAGCTTACCGGCCACCGCTGCTTCGCCGTACAGTTTGCGCAGTACTTCCGTGGCCTTCGAGGTCTGTTTGGACAGCACCAGGTAGCGTGGGCTCTCGGGAATGAACAGCAGCGCAAGGAAGAACAGGGTGGCGGGGGCGATTTCAATCCAGAACATCCAGCGCCAGGCGTTGTAGCCCATCCACCATTCGTTCACCGCGGAACCTGCGGTGTTGGCGAGCCAGTAATTACTGACAAATGCCGCGAACAGGCCGGAAATGATGGCGATCTGGTTGATAGTGATCAGGCGCCCGCGGATGGCCGCCGGGGCAATCTCGCTGATATACGCCGGCGACATCACACTCGCCGCACCCACTGCCAGGCCGCCGAGAATGCGGTAGAACACAAATTCCGGTGAGCTGGCGGCAACGCCGGAACCCCAGGCGCTGACAATAAACAGTACCGCCGAAATCAGCAGCAGCGTCTTGCGCCCCCACAGGTCCGCTAGACGCCCGGCAAAGAAGGCGCCCACGGCACAACCGAGCAGCATGGAAGCCACGTTGAAGCCGGTACCTGCGGTGTTCGAATTAAACGCCTGTTGCAGTCCGGTCACGGTGCCGTTGATTACACCGCTGTCGAACCCGAACAGGAAGCCGCCGATGGTGGCGACACCGCAGATCAGCACGATAAAGGGAAGGGGGGGAGCGTCTTGATGGGCCTGGGGCGAGCCCTGGATGCCGTCGATGGAGTTCTCAATCGCTTGCATAGGTTACTTCCTGCATTTTTATTGTTGGCGGGGCGCTATGTGATCGCGCCCGGGAATGCCGACTCTTTGTGCGATTGCGCACAGAGAGGCAGCTTCTATGGTGACGTTTGGTCAGAGTAAAAGCGTCCTACTTTGCGAAAAAACCTAAAGTTGGACGCGGTTCCGGCGGTTAAAACGTCCCAGTTTCCGCGACAAGCCGCTGAAACCGGGACGCGCTGGTGATAAACCGCCGTTTAGCCCCGGATTTAACCCCGGGGGTTTGATCAGGGGTTTATCGCAGGGTAAAGCCACCCTCCAGGCCGGATTGTGCATCCGGCGCGACCCACACGCGGAAGTCACCGGGCTCGATCACCTGCTCCATCTGCGCGTTGTGGAAGGCCAGCTGGCGGGGCGACAGGGTGAACTGCACCTGCTGGGACTCGCCCGGGTTGAGAGTAATGCGCTCAAACCCTTTCAGCTCCCGCACCGGTCGCGACACGCTGCCCACCAGGTCACGCACGTACAGCTGGGCGGTTTCGGTGGCGGTGGTCTTGCCGGTGTTGGTAATGGTGGCAGATACCGTGAGCTGACCGTTGGCATCCAGGGTAGAACCCGAGAGCTCCAGATCACTGTATTCAAACTCGCTATAGGTCAGGCCATAGCCGAAGGGGAACAGCGGCTTGTGCCCGTAATCCAGCAGATTCGACGAGTTGCCCGGCTGGTGCTGGAACACCTCGCGGCCGATCTTTTCGATGCGGGTGTAGTTGTCTTCGGTTGCCGGCCGGCCGGTGGCCAGGTGGTTGTAGTAGATGGGAATCTGCCCTGCGCCCACCGGCCAGGTCAGAGGCAGGCGGCCGGACGGCGAGGTTTCACCGTAGAGCACATCGGCCAGCGCCGGACCCGCCATGGTGCCGGGGTGCCAGGCCATCATTACCGCATCTGCCTGCTCGAGGGTTTCGTCGAGCTGCAGCGGCCGGCCGGCCAGCAGCACCATGGCGAGTGGCTTGCCGGTTTTCGCCAACTCAGCCACCAATTCGGCCTGGACGCCGGGCAGGCGGATATCCCCGCGGCTGTGGCCCTCGCCGGAGAGGATCGCTTCCTCACCACCCACAAACAGCACCACGTCGGCTTTCTTCGCGGCCTTGATGGCGGCCTTGAAGCCACGGGTGCTGGTGTCACGGCTGTAATCCAGGCCGGCGGCGTAGAGGATTTCGCCTTCATCGCCCACCATGTCCCGCAAGGCGGGCAACAGGGTGCGGGAGTGTTGCTTGTCGCCGTTGTAGATCCAGGTGCCGAGCTGTTCGTGCGGTGCCTCCGCCAGTGGGCCGATCACGGCAACGGTCTGGCCTTTTTTCAGGGGCAGTAGCTGCTTGTCGTTCTTCAGCAGTACAAAGGTTTCTTTGGCGGCTTCTTTTGCCGCGTTCAGGAACTGGCCGTTGCGGATAATCTGCTCGCGCTCAGCTTTGGATTGGGCGCGGGGGTAGGGGTGGTTCCACAGGTCGAGACGCAGTTTGACCCGCAGGATATTGGCCACGGCGGTGTCCAGCTGAGCCTCTGAGAACTTGCCCTCGTCCATCAGCTGCGGCAGGAACTGCTCGTAGGTATCGGTGTGCATCTCCATATCGATGCCGGCGTTGGCGGCCAGGGTCGCCGCGTGTTTGCCGTCGCGGGCGAAACCGTGGGGCACCATCTCCATCACCGCGTTCCAGTCGCTCACCACAAAGCCGTCGAAACCCCATTCGTCACGCAGGATTTGCTTGAACAGGAAGGGGCTACCGGTGCCGGGTACATCGTTCAGGGTGCTGTAAGTGCTCATGATGCTTTGCATGCCCGCGTCGATACCGGCCTTGAATGGTGGCAGGTAGATGTCCCGCAGCAGGCGCTCGGGAATATACGCGCTGTTGTAATCCCGGCCACCTTCTGCGGCGCCGTAGCCGGCAAAGTGCTTGCCGCAGGCAGCAAGGCTGGTGGGGTCACCGAGGTTGTCGGTCTGGAAACCCTCCACCATGGCTACACCCAGAATCGAGGTGAGCAGCGGGTCTTCCCCCAGGGTTTCGGCAATACGGCCCCAGCGGGGATCACGGCTGATATCGATCATCGGCGCGAAGGTCCAGCGGATGCCGTCGGCACTGGCTTCCTGCGCGGCGATGCGCGCGCCGTTTTTGATCAGTTCCGGGTTCCAGCTGGCGGCCTGGCCGAGGGGGATCGGGAAGATGGTTTCATAGCCGTGGATCACGTCCTGGCCGAACAGCAGCGGGATGCCCAGCGGGCTTTCCTCGACCGCGAGGCGCTGCAGCTCCTCGAATGCATTTTTGTCCACGGAGCTGAAGTTGACGTTCAAAAACCCACCGACTCGACCTTCGCGCACGGCCTGCTTTATGGCCTTCATATCGGAGGCGCCGAAGGTGCCCCAGTCGCGCAGGGCCAGCTGGCCGATTTTTTCCTGCAGGGACATCTGCGCGAGCAGATTCTGGATTTGTGACTCGATGGATTCTTGTTGCTGCTGTTGGGGCGTGGCGGCGGCAACTGATTCGTTAGCGGCCTGCAGGGGGAGGGTTGCGGCGAGCGATAGAAGCCCGGCCATAACGCCAACATAAAGGGGGTGCTTTTTCATGGTGCTCACTCTGATACTTTTTGTCTTTTGGACGTCTCTCAGATACTGCTTTGCGGGCATCTGTTCGCTTCTACGCCTTGGTGCATGTGGCAGGCGCGGGGAAAAAGGCCCCCATCTCATCGAGAGGGGGCGAGGGAGACAAGCGAAGATGACGATCGCTTTTGGATTTAAATCGGCAACGAATTAAAAGTTGTAGTTACCGCGAATGCCGTAGAAGCGGGGCATGGAAATCGGACCCTTGATTACATGGTCACCGCCGCCAGCCCAGTAGGTTTCTTTCTGGTCGGTGAGGTTGTAAACAAAGGCTTCCACATTCCACTTATTGTCCGGCGCTTCCAGCTTGAGGGTGCTGTTCACACTGTGGAATGCCGGGCGTACATCGCTAAAGGCGTCTGGTGTTTCGGTGACAAAAGCGTCGTAGTGCTTATCCACGTTCTGGAAAGTGTGGTACGACTTGTCCCGCCAGAAATAGCTCAGGTGAGGAACAATGGCAAAGCCGTTATTGAAGCGGAACGTGTGGGTGTAATTCAGCTTGGCGCTGAGCTTCGGTGACGCGGCCAGTTCGTTGCCTTTCAGGTTGACCTTCATGGCATCGTTGTCTGGATTGGTGGCGGCACCGTGATCCACTTCGAACAGGTCGGTAGCGGCGAAATCCCAGTGATAGATAAAGTCGCTGGTAATTTCGGTATCCAGCCAAGTGACGTAACCGTCGAAGCGACCGTTTTCGATCGGCGCCCAGTCAAACTCTACTTCCAGGCCTTTAATAACGGCGGTGCCGATATTGTCGGTCTGGAACACGGTCTGGGTTTCGGTGGTGATTTCGCCGGTCAGTTCACCGGTTTCGTCCGCGCGCTCTTCCACGTAGTAGGGGAAGATACCTTTGGCGGAGGCCGCCTGCATATCTTCGTAGTCGCTGTAGAACAGGGTCGCCATCACGTTCAGGCTACCGTCCAGATAAGTACCCTTGGTACCCAGCTCGTAAGTGGTGACCACTTCCGGGTCGTAGGTATTGCGGTGGCGCTCTTTGATGATGCGGTCGCCATTGTCGTCGAGGAGATATTCCGCTGTGGCGGGATCCTGCTCGAATTGCACAAACACGTCGCCAATACCGCCGGACTTGAAGCCGTTGGCCACATAGCCGAACACCATCAGGTCGTCGTTGACGATGTAGTCCAGGCCCACACGGTAGTTGGTGAAGTCCCAGCTGCCTTTGGTCTGGTTATCACTGATTGCCGTGTAAATGCCGGGATCGTCAAAGTAGTCGGTGGGCAACTGGTTGAACGCATCGCGATCCCACGCGGGGAAGCAGCGCTCGCCGGTTTGCGGGTTGATGGTGTCGCCGTTACAGGTCATGTTGCGGCCGCCCACATCCTGCTTGGTGTCTTCGGTGTGGCGCAGGCCCAGGGTCAGATTCAGCTGGTCGGTGACTGCGTAGGTTCCCTGGGTAAAGAAGGCCTGGGACTTGAGCGTGCGGTTGGGCTGGTTCCAGAAATCCGCATTGGGTCCACTGTTGATCCAGCCACCCTGCATATTGTTGTCTTCTTCAAAGTAGAAGGCACCTGCAATCCATTGCAGTGGGCCGGAGCCTGTGGACTGCAGCTGCAGCTCGTGGGACTGGGAGACAAAGGTGGCATCGCGGAAGAAGATGGACATATCCCAGCCGGTGATACCGCGATCCTGGTCGGAATGCTGCGAGCGCACCTGTTCCGCCCAGCCGGCGTTGTAGACCAGGGCAATTTCGTCAGACAGGTCCCAGCTCAGGTTGGAGCGCACCGAGTCGATGCTGAGATCGAGGAATCCGGGTACGCTGACGTTGACGGTGTAGTCGTCGGCACCGGGGCCGTAAACACTCTCACAGCCCAGCAAGCCGGTAACCGGGGTGGCAGAGATGTTGCCGTCGGCATCGACATAGTTGCCGTCCCAGTCTTTCTTGATCCGCTTGTCTGCCATGTCGCAGTTCAGGGTGTCGGCTCCGCCGGCGCTGTTGTCCTGGAACTGCTCGTAGGCCAGCATCCACGACAGGGATTCGGTGGGCTCCCACAGGGCGCTCACGCGGAACGCGTACTGGTCAGAATTGTTGTAGAAGTCGGACGGGTCGGCTTTGACCAGTTCCTGTACCTCGCCACTGCCCCAGCGCTCGCGCTGGCGCAGGCTGCGGTCTTCATCGGCGCCGGTGTAGACCGGTGCATTCTGGATTTCTTCCGGCAGGTAACGCACGTCCCACTGGTTGGGATCGTAATAACCGTCGAGGTACGAGTCGCGGGTTTCCTGCATAAAGGACGCGCGCAGGGCGAAGGTGTCGCTCACCGGGATGTTGAGCATGCCGCGGGTTTGCTGGTGATTCCAGCGGCCCGCTTCAATACCAATGGACGCATCGAATTCGTTGAAGTCCGGGCGCTTGGAAATGATGTTGACGTTACCCACGGTGGAGTTACGTCCGAACAGGGTGCCCTGGGGGCCGCGCATGGCTTCCACCCGCTCCACGTCGAACATCAGCGCCATGGCGCCCTGCGGACGAGGCGAGTAAATGCCGTCCAGGTGCAGGCCCACAGACGGGTCGCCCAGTTCGGTAATATTGGTGGAGCGTACACCGCGCATAGCGACCACGGGCGCGGTCTGCGAGGAGTCCATGGAAATTTCCATGTTTGGCACCATCTGTGCCATGTCCTTGATGTTGGTCAGACCTTCGCGGTCCAGTTTTTCCTGGCTAAAAGCGGTGATGGAAATCGGGGTTTCCATCAGATTGGTTTCGCGCTTGGTGGCGGTGACCGTGACCTCTTCGAGTGCAGTGGTCGCGTAAGCGCTTTGTGTTTCTTCCTGCGTTTCCTGTTGTGCGTATGCCCAGCCGGAGTTCACCAGCGCAATGGAGAGTGCCAGTGGCGTGTGCAGTCTCTTCATCGGTATTCCTCTCATGTTTATTGTTTTGAGTCGCTATGTGGGCGACGGAGGAAATTTGCCAAATGCCTGCAGAGCCGGCGTCCGAATGCGGTTACTCGAACGCAAAAAACAGGATTTTTTTGGCGTTCGACTATCCTACGCGCAGTCGAACCTGGAGTAAACGGTTGAAAATCAATGGCTTAGCGGTTTTGGTCGGTGGAGGCGGCGGGCTGGAAATCGGTTAAAAATTTGGTTGAAAAAAGGGCCGCGGGAGTGGTTCCGGCGGCCCAAGGCGAGAGAGAGTCCGTCAGTTGCGGTTAGTTTTCAAACAGCCACAGCTGGTTGTCGCCGCCGTGGTAGGTCCACTGCTGGATATTGCCGCCGGCGCTGGTGGAGCCATCCTGCACATCCAGTGACTTGCCGCTCATGGCCGACAGAATGCGGAAGCGGTTGCCCGAGACCGGTTCGACAATCCAGTGCTGGTTGTCGCCGCCGCCGTACTCCCACTGCTGGATGTTGGCGCCGTTACTGGAGGAGATATCCTGGACATCGAGCGCGAGTCCGCTGTAGCGGTTTTCGATGCGATAGTTCCCGTTGCTGAGTGTGGTGACCTGCCAGGACTGGCTACCACCCTGAATCACATTGCCGCCGTTGCTGGTGGCATTGTTGGCAACGCCCAGCAACAGGCCGCTGGCCAGGTTGCGGATCTGGTACTCGCCATCGGCAAGGGGGCCAGATGGCGGTGGGGTGGGGTCCACGGGTTCTTCCTCCCCGCTGCCCGCTTCCAGCTCGAACCAGTTCAGGTTGAATCCGGGGCCCGCTACCTGCAGGCGCAGGGTCTGGGTACCGGCGCTCAGGCTCACGTTGGTGGAAACGGACTGCCAGTTCTGCCAGCCGCCGGTGTTGGGCAGGCTGGTGTCGGCCGCCTGGGCACCGTTGGCCAGTAATCGCAGTTGCCCGGTATTGGCGGTGCTGGCGACGCGATAGGTCAGTGTGTACTCGCCATCTTGCGGTACATCGACGCGGTAATCGAGCCAGTCACCACTGTCGGTCCAGCCGACATTCTTGCCGCCGCCGTTGTCGCTGGTGTCTTCCAGCTGGATACCGGACATGGCGCAGTAGCTCTCCGCTTCGACGCGGCCGACGGCCTGCGCAGTGGCGGAATCACAGCCAGCCGGAGGCGGGGTGCTTCCGCCGCTGGTCTTGATGGCATCGTAGAAGCCCTGGTGCCAGCTGACGTTGCTCGCCCCGTTGCCGATGTGGTTTTGGGCAAAGTCGATCATGCCCGCATAGGCATTGGCCGGCGGGGTGCCACCGTGGTTGATGTAATTCACCACCTGGCTGTAGATGCTGTTGGGGGCGATGGTCCACAGGGTGCGGTCGTGGCTCATCTTTTTGAACGACCAGGGGAATTGGCCGGCAATATTGTTCACTGACCAGTCGGTGAGCTGGCGGATGATATCGTTGTTGTCCTCGCCATATTCTCCCAGGATCATCGGCACGCCTAAGGCATTGGTGATGTCCACGCGGGGATACAGATCGGGGATCCATGCGGTATTGCCGAACACATAGTGGTGGGTCTGGTACACCAGGTTGTGGTCCCAGCGGGCGCTGATACCGGTGTTGGTCTGGGTGGCAGAATCGGTCCAGTCGATCTTCTGCATATCCGAACCCCACCAGCTGCCTTCGGCAACGATGGCGTGGTTATTGTCCACTTCGCGGATGGCATCGCGCATCGCAATCAGCGACGGCAACAGCTCGTATTCGCGCCCGGCCTGGGGCACCGGTTCGTTGATCAGGTCGTAGCCCCAGACTACCGGTTCATTCTTGTAGCGGTCGGCAATGTGTCGCCACACCTGGCTGGCGATCTGTACATTGTTGCCATCCCAGAATTTTACCGAGTCCCGCGGCTGGCCCGCGTTGGAGTCGATGTTGTCACTGTGGTCGCCGGGGTTCTGGTAGCCGGGGGCGGCGTGCATATCCAGCAGCACATAGAGCCCGTGGGTTCGGCAGTAATCGATCAGGCGATCAAAATACTGGAAGCCGTGATCCGACAATTGCCCGTTTTCCCAGAACAGGTTGTAGTGGAAGGGCACCCGCACGGTATTGAAACCGAGGCTTTTCAAGTCTGCGATTTCCCGTTCGGTCACGTAATTCAGGCGCCACTGGTGTTCGAACTCTTTCGCCTGTGCCATGCTGCCGAAGGTGTCCGCGAGGCTGTTGAGGAATTGGGTATGGGTGCGGTAATTGAAGTCACCCATCATCAGGTAGCCTTCCCACAGCAGCCAGTTGCCGAGGTTGATGCCGTTCAGGTGGATGGGGTTGCCATTGCCGTCCACGATCTCGGTACCGTCTGTGTGCACGTACTGCGCGTGGGCCTTGTCAATGGCGGTGAGGGGAGACAACAGGGCCAGCAGTGTTAGTAGGCTGCCGAGCCTGCTTGCAGAGTTAAATCTCATCATGCTTTCCTTTATTATGCGTTTGATGTTGAGAATGTTGGGCGAGTGAATCGCCCACTGCACCCTAAGAGGTAGGGGCGAGCTGCGTCGTTCTGACGGCGTGAAATATTGGGTGTGTGATCAGTCGAACCCGTTCGGCTGCCGCGCGGGACTCGAACTTCCTGTTGTGCCTGGAAAATTAGAAAAAAAATCTACAAATGAACCTGGTTCTATTTAATTTCCATGACGTGGTGCTGCTGATGACAGCGATGCAGTGCCTGTTTTTCGCGGCGCTGTTGCTGGCCACGAATACCAGTCGGCAAGCCAGCACTTACTTCCTCGCGGCCTTCCTGTTCGCGCACGCGTTTATTCCGCTGCACGAGTTGGTGCTGTGGGGCGCCGAGTTCAAGTTTGCGGTGCGTGAATGGTTGCCGCAGGTCTATTTTCTTGGCGGCTTTGCTTATTACCTCGATGGCATGTTGCTGTTCTTTTGTGTGAAATCCCTCATCTTTCGTGACTTTTCCCTGCGTCCGAGAGATGCGATGCACCTGCTGCCGTTTGTGCTGGCACTGGTATATATGAGTGCGGTCTTCTTCCGTTTGCCCCTGGAGCAGCGCCTTGAACTCATCAGCAGCGAGTCTCTGGTGTATGGCTGGCACTACGTGCTGGTGGAGTTCTTGTGCAAGGTGTTGCGCGTGGCCTATTGCCTGTGGTCGCTGTGGTTGATCGTCCATTACACCCATCGCCTGAAGTCCACCCACTCCAATGTGGAGAAGGTGGATGTCACCTGGATCAAGGTGCTGGTCGCGGGCTTTATGCTGGTGATGTTGATGGAGGTGGTGCTGAGTGTCGCCAAAATGTTCAGCTTGTATCAGCATTACGATTTGGGGGTGTTCGAAAGAATCGGCCTGACTGGCTATTACACCGTATTTGTTCTGGTGAACTTGCTGGTGTTTACTGGTGTGCGCTATTTCGCCAGCTTCGAATCCCTGCGCCAGCCCGAGAAAGTGCGCAAGCCGTCTGGCGAGCAGGTGTTCAACCCCGTTCTGGCGGAAGAAATTGACCGCAAGATGCGCGCCGAGAAGCTTTACCTGCAACCGGATGTCACCATTGACCTACTGGCCGAGAGCCTGGCGATCCCCACCCGTGACCTGTCGATGGTGATCAACCGGCACTTTAAGATGAATTTTTACGAATTTATTAACCGTTATCGTATTCAGGAGGCCATGCGCCTGCTGCGCAGTGCCGATGGGGAAGGAAAGACCATTACCGACATCTATTTGGAAGTGGGTTTTAACAGTAAATCCGTGTTCAATACCTTCTTTAAGAAGGCCGCGGGCATGACCCCGTCCCAGTACCGCCGTGCGGACACCGTACCGCAAATCGCCTGACCGCCAGATAGCGTGATGGCAGGTGCTGTCCACCTGCGATCACCGGATGGCGGGTATACTCTATGTCGCCAATACTCTGTGTCGCCAATACATCGTCTCGCCAATACACCACCTCAACTGCCTGCCTATGTCCGACATTGCCGCTAAATTGACCGGTGCGCTGCAGAGCGCACTGCAGCGTTACCCGGTATCGGGGCAGCGGTGGCTGGGTTTTTCCGGCGGCCTGGATTCCACCGTGCTGTTACATCTGCTTGCCAAGGCCGACGTTCCGTTCACCGCGCTGCACATCAATCATGGCTTGAGTGCGCGCGCGGCGTCATGGCAGGCGAGCTGTGCGGCGCTGGCGGATCGTTTGGGCGTTGCATTTGTCGCCCGGTCGGTGGACGTGGACCGCGCCGATGGCGGTCTCGAGCAGGGGGCGAGGCACGCCCGCTACCGCGCTTTCGAGCGGGTCATGGGGCCGGGCGACCAGATACTGCTCGCTCACCACGCCGATGACCAGGCCGAGACCTTTTTGCTGAGGCTGTTGCGCGGCGCCGGGGTGCTCGGACTGGGTGGCATGCCGGAATGGCGCCCGCTGGGGCACGAGCGGGATGGCAAAAGCCTGCTGCGGCCATTAATGGCGGCAAGCCGAGCGGAACTGGAAACCTACGCCCGCGCGCAGGGCTTGCCGTGGATTGAAGACGAGAGCAATGCCGATCTTTCGATTGACCGGAATTATCTTCGTAGTCAGGTGTTGCCCCCGCTGGCGCAGCGCTGGCCGGTGCATGCGCGGATAGCGCGGGCGACGGAAAATCTGCGGGACGCCGCGGCTCTGTTGGGTGAGTTGGCGGAGCAAGATCTGCAGACCTGCGATTGTCGCCGCGAGGCATTCGGGCAGAGCGTTGATCTTGCGCCGTTTGCCAAACTCTCCGGCGCGCGCCGCAAAAACGCCCTGCGTGGCTGGTTGCAACAGGTCGGGGCGGGTATGCCCGAGGCGGCCCAGCTGGAGCAGGCCTTGCAACAGGTTGGCGCCGATGATGATGCGGTGCCGGCCGTCTCCCTGGGAGAGCGGGTGTTGCGCCGCTATCGCGATCGCCTGTATCTCACACCACAATTGCAACCTTTGGATGCTATTGATGGAGGTGAGATTCGGTGGGACGGATCAAGCCAGCTGGCATTGCCGGGCCACTGGGGGCTTTTGCCCAGTGCCCAGTGGCCCGTGGCCGACTATCGGGTTCGCTTCCGTATTGGCGGCGAAAGAGCCAAACCGCGAGAGCGGCATCACTCCCAGACCCTGAAAAAGCTGTTGCAGGAGTATGCTCTTCCGCCGTGGCTGCGGGATCGTGTACCACTGATCTACCGGGCGCAGGAGCTGGTGGCTGTCGGCGACCTGTTTGTCACGGCGGATGGGCCCGCAAAGCCACCAATTTGGCGGTTTTTAGATTGAGCAGAAACTGCCTTTCTGGTAGTCTGGCGTCCCATCTCAAAGGCACCGGGTTGCACCAGTCTGCACGCCCGAGCCAGTCCCGCACGCCCGTACCCGTCGGGCATTCAACTGACCAAGGTTTTGCATGACGCGCTATATATTTGTCACTGGCGGCGTGGTTTCCTCATTGGGGAAAGGTATCGCCTCCGCTTCTCTGGCCGCTATCCTCGAAGCCCGTGGCCTGAAGGTCACTATCCTGAAGCTCGACCCTTATATCAACGTTGATCCGGGCACCATGAGCCCCTTCCAGCACGGCGAGGTCTACGTGACCGAAGATGGCGCCGAGACGGATCTGGATCTGGGCCACTACGAACGCTTCATTCGCACGCGGATGTCCAAGCGCAACAATTTCACCACCGGCCGGGTCTACGAAACCGTGCTGCGCAAAGAGCGCCGCGGTGACTACCTGGGGGGCACCGTACAGGTGATCCCGCACATCACCGACGAGATCAAGCGCCGGGTGATTGAAGGCGGCCGCGACGTGGACGTTGCCATCGTCGAGATCGGCGGTACCGTGGGGGATATCGAATCCCAGCCATTCCTGGAATCCGTGCGCCAGCTGCGTGTGGAAATGGGGACTAATCGTGCCCTGCTGATGCACCTGAGCTATGTGCCCTACCTCGCCACAGCCGGTGAAACCAAAACCAAGCCTACCCAGCACTCGGTGAAAGAGCTGCGCTCCATCGGCCTGCAGCCGGACATCCTGCTGTGCCGCTCCGAGCGCGCCATCGACGACGACTCCCGCCGCAAAATCGCGCTGTTCACTAACGTGGAAGAGCGCGCGGTGGTACCGCTGCCCGACGCCAAAACCATCTACGGCGTGCCGCGCATGCTGCACGAATATGGTCTGGACGAAATCGTGGTGGAAAAACTCCAGCTCGACACCGACGCGCCGGACCTGTCCGAATGGGACGCCGTGGTCGACGGCAAGCTGAACCCGCAGCACGAAGTCAAGATCGCCATGGTCGGCAAATATATGGAGCTGCTGGACGCTTACAAATCCCTGATCGAATCCCTGGTACACGCCGGTATCAAAAACCGCGTCAAGGTGAATATCGATTTCATTAATGCGGAAGATGTTGAAGGCGAGAATGGCCTGGACCTGATCAAAGGTGCCGACGCGGTACTGGTACCGGGTGGTTTCGGCGAGCGCGGCCTGGAAGGCAAGTTGGAATCCGTGCGCTATGCCCGCGAAAACAATGTGCCGTTCCTCGGCATCTGCCTGGGTCTGCAGTCCGTCGTGATTGAGTACGCGCGTAACGTACTTGGCCTGGAAGGGGCTAACAGCACCGAGTTTGATGCCAAGTCACCGCATCCGGTAATCGGCCTGATTACCGAGTGGATCGATAGCGAAGGCAATATCGAAAAGCGCGATGAAAAGTCTGACCTTGGCGGCACCATGCGTCTGGGTGGACAGGAATGCCGACTGGCGAAAGATTCCAAGGCCCGTGAGATTTATGGCAAGGACGTGATTGTCGAGCGTCACCGTCACCGCTATGAAGTCAACAACAATTACGTTGATCGCTTGCAGAAAGCCGGTCTCAAGATTGGTGGCTGGTCTGCGGACGACACCCTGGTGGAAATGGTTGAACTGCCCGAACACGCGTGGTTTGTTG
This sequence comes from Microbulbifer sp. Q7, assembly GCF_001639145.1. Classification (NCBI taxonomy): domain Bacteria; kingdom Pseudomonadati; phylum Pseudomonadota; class Gammaproteobacteria; order Cellvibrionales; family Microbulbiferaceae; genus Microbulbifer; species Microbulbifer sp. Q7. Next base: position 550,856 of record NZ_LROY01000002.1, read on the forward strand.
CCTGTCAGTTCCACCCGGAGTTCACCTCGACCCCGCGCGACGGTCACCCGCTGTTTGAAAGCTTTGTTGCCGCGGCCCTGAAACACAAGCAGGCCTGATGGTTGGTCGTCAGGCACGGCCGCGCAATCGCGGTCGCGCCTGGTGTATTCAAAATGCATTGAGCGATACCCAGAGTATCTCTGGCTTGGGAAACGATAAAAATGAAGCTTATTGAAGTAGGCAACCTGCAGGTTGCCAACGACAGACCGTTCACCCTATTTGGCGGCATGAACGTTCTGGAGTCCCGGGATATGGCCATGAAAGTGGCCGAACACTATGTCAATGTGACCGACAAACTGGGTATTCCCTACGTATTCAAAGCGTCCTTTGACAAGGCGAACCGCTCCTCGATTCACAGCTATCGCGGCCCTGGAATGGAAGAGGGGTTGAAGATCTTTGAAGAAGTCAAAAAGACCTTTGGCGTCCCGCTGATTACCGACGTGCACGAACCCCATCAGGCCGCTCCGGTGGCCGAAGTAGTGGACGTGATCCAGTTGCCCGCCTTCCTTGCGCGCCAGACCGATCTGGTGGCAGCGATGGCCGCTACGGGTGCGGTGATCAATGTGAAGAAGCCGCAGTTTATGAGCCCGCCGCAGGTCAAAAACGTGGTGGAGAAATTTGCCGAAGGCGGCAACGAGAAAATTATCCTGTGCGAGCGCGGTGCCTGTTTCGGTTACGACAACCTGGTTGTCGACATGCTCGGCTTCCGCACCATGATCGACGCCTCTGGCGGCGCACCGCTGATTTTTGACGTAACCCACTCCCTGCAGATGCGGGATCCGGGCGGTGCTGCCTCTGGCGGTCGCCGCGCCCAGGTCACCGAGCTGGGCCGTGCCGGCCTCGCCATCGGTATCGCCGGTCTTTTCCTGGAAGCGCACCCGAATCCAGAAAAAGCCCTGTGCGATGGCCCGAGTGCATTGCCCCAGGAAAAACTGGAGCCCTTCCTGGCGCAAATGAAGGCCGTGGACGATCTGGTAAAAGGCCTGGAGCCGCTGGACACCAAGTAGTAACAAATAACTAAAACGAGTGGCTCCGAGCAGTGGGCCACCAAATCCAAACCTCACAGACACATTATTCCCGATTAACAAGGAGCCCGTTGTAAACATGAGCAAGATTGTTGCTGTTAAAGCTTTTGAAGTATTGGATAGCCGTGGTAACCCCACCGTTAACGCCGATGTGATTCTCGAGTGCGGCGCGGTAGGTTCTGCCTGCGCACCTTCTGGCGCTTCCACCGGCTCCCGCGAAGCCCTCGAACTGCGCGACGGCGACAAAAGCCGTTACCTGGGTAAAGGTGTGCTGAAGGCCGTTGAAAACATCAACGGTGAAATCGCCAGCCTGCTCGTCGGCAAAGACGCCACCGACCAACGCGCTCTCGACCAGATCATGATCGACGCCGACGGCACCGAGAACAAAGCCAAGCTGGGCGCCAACGCCATTCTGGCCGTTTCCCTCGCTGCTGCTAAAGCTGCGGCCATCTCCAAGGGCATCCCCCTGTATCAGCACATTGCCGAAATCAACGGCACTGCCGGCGAATACACCCTGCCGGTACCGATGATGAACATCATCAACGGTGGTGAGCACGCCGACAACAACGTCGACATCCAGGAATTCATGATCCAGCCGGTGAAAGCCAAAACCTTCGCCGAAGCCTTGCGCCAGGGTGCTGAGATCTTCCACGCGCTGAAAAAAGTATTGTCTGCCCAAGGCCTGAACACCGCCGTGGGTGACGAAGGCGGCTTCGCCCCCAACCTGCCGTCCAACGAAGGCGCACTGAAAGTGATCGCCGAAGCCGTTGAAGCGGCCGGTTACAAACTGGGCGACGACATTACCCTCGCCCTGGACTGCGCCTCTTCCGAATTCTACAAAGACGGCAAGTACAACCTGTCTGGCGAAGGCAAAGAGTTCGACAGCGAAGGCTTCGCCTCCTACCTGCAGGAACTGTCTGAAAACTACCCGATCATCTCCATCGAAGACGGCATGGACGAAAGCGACTGGGACGGCTGGAAAATCCTCACCGACAAAATCGGCAAGAAAGTCCAGCTGGTGGGCGACGACCTGTTCGTTACCAACACCAAGATCCTGAAAGAAGGTATCGAAAAGGGCGTGGGCAACTCCATCCTGATCAAGTTCAACCAAATCGGCTCCCTGAGCGAGACCCTGGACGCGATCAAAATGGCCAAAGACGCTGGCTTCACCGCGGTTATTTCTCACCGCTCCGGTGAAACCGAAGACACCACCATCGCCGACCTGGCCGTTGCCACCGCGGCTGGCCAGATCAAAACCGGCTCTCTTTGCCGCTCCGACCGCGTAGCCAAGTACAACCGCCTGCTGCGCATCGAGGCCGAGCTGGAAGGCAAGGCGCCTTACCGCGGCATTGCTGAGTTCAAGTAATTCAGTAAGCTCGGTAAACTGGCTGGAACTCGTACCGGAACTCGAATCGAGGACTCCGATGCGAAGGCGCTGCTGCCGGTGCCCCTTCCCGGGACCTTCTGCGACAGGGATGTCGCGGAAGAGCCCCCATGGATGGGTTCACGGCGTGTCCCGGGAAGGGGCACCGGCAGCAGGGCCGCCACGAAAATGAATTCGTGCGAACCCCGAAACGCCAGATAGAGAACAAAACAAATGAAATGGCTGCTGGCAATCCTCACAGTGCTTTTGCTGATGACCCAATACCGATTGTGGGTGGGGGAGGGCAGCTTTGCCGAAGTGACGCGACTCGAGCGTCAACTGGATGAGCAGCAACAAAAAAATGCCGCGCTCGCACGGGAAAACCGCCAGTTGTTACGCGAGGTGCGCAGCCTCAAGGAAGGCACGGACGGCGTCGAAGCCAAAGCGCGTTACGACCTCGGCCTGATTAAAGAAGGCGAAACCCTGTTTATTTTTCTCGACCAGGACCAGCATAAGAACCCTGGGAAGTCACAGCGAGAAAAAGAATGACTACCGTAGAAACCCCACCTGAAACGGGCTACTGGGTCATAGTCCCCGCTGCCGGATCCGGCAAGCGTATGGGCGCAGACAAGCCCAAACAATACCTGCCTCTGGCTGGCAAACCCCTGATCGCCCACACCCTGGACAACATACTCCGCTGGCCCGGCGTTGCCGGCGTTGTTGTCGCCATCGCAGCGGACGACCACGAGTTTGCTACCCTCGCCGGGGCGCAGGACCCTAAAGTTCACACCGTAACCGGTGGCGCAGAGCGGGCGGATTCCGTCCTCGCCGCACTCCATTATTTAAGCGCGCGCACCGCACCGGATACCACCGTACTGGTCCACGATGCGGCTCGCCCGCTGGTCAGTAAACGCGATATCGCCAAACTCCTGTCCGCCGGCCCCATCGCGCTGCTCGCCCAGCCCGCCAGCGATACCGTCAAACAATCGCAAGCCGATCAGGGCAGCCCCCGGGTCAGCCAGACCCTGCCGCGCGCGCAGATCTGGCTTGCGCAGACACCGCAGAAAGCCCCGCTTGAGCGCTTGCGTAGCGCATTGCAGGCCGGGCTCGCCCAGTACCCGGAAGCCATCACCGATGAGGCCAGTGCACTGGAGCTGGCAGGCGATGAACCTGAACTGGTGGCAGCCTGCCGCAGCAACTTCAAGGTCACGCATCCCGCCGACCTCATGCTCGCGGAAGCCCTGCTGCAGCATCGGCAAACACTGGATCAAATACAGTCAGGAATCGAACAATGAGTTTCAGAATAGGGCAGGGCATTGATGTGCACGCCTTCGGTCCCGGTGCCCACGTTGTCCTCGGGGGTGTCACCATTCCCCATGAACAGGGCCTGGTAGCCCACTCCGACGGTGATGTACTGCTGCACGCCCTGGCGGATGCCCTGCTGGGGGCGCTTGCGCTGGGCGACATCGGCAAGCACTTTCCGGATACCGATGCGCGTTATGCCGGTGCCGACAGCCGCGCATTGCTGAGGCATGTGGTTGCATTGATTCACACGCACGGTTACCGGTTAATCAATGCCGATGCCACCCTGATTGCGCAGGCACCCAGGATGGCACCTCATATCGACGCCATGCGGGAAAACATTGCCGCTGACTGTCAGACCTCCAGCAGTGCAATCAGCGTGAAGGCGACGACCAGTGAAAAGCTCGGCTTTACCGGGCGCAAGGAGGGCATTGCGGCACAGGCCGTGGTGCTATTAGAGCAGTGCCCAGTGACAGGAACGGCCTCGTGACGGAACCGAATACCCAGCCCTGGGACCTCGACTGGCCACGCGCCCTCGGCGGCGCCGCCATTCGCGCTGACTTCCGCACCGAACCCGAGGATTTTGTGGTGGATGAGCTGGCCGCACCGGAGCGGGCCACCGCGTCCGGAGAGGGCGAGCATGTCCTGATACAGATTAAAAAGCGCGGTGCCAACACCGGCTTTGTGGCCCAGCAGCTGGCACAGCTGGCCGGAGTGCAAAGCAAGGATGTGGGCTACTACGGCCTGAAGGACCGGCACGCGGTTACCACCCAGTGGTTCAGTGTGTGGCTGGCGCAAAAACCGGAGCCTGAATGGCAGCGCGTTAACAGCGATGAAATCTCGGTACTCCAGCATTATCGTGGGCTGCGCAAACTGCGGCGCGGGGATCACCTGGGTAACCGGTTCCAGATCCGTTTGCGCAATGTGCAGGGGGACCGGGTAAAGGCGGACGAGGTGCTGGCACAGATGCCAGGCGGGGTGCCCAACTATTTTGGCGAGCAGCGCTTTGGTCACCATGGGGGGAACCTGGATCTGGTCAATCGTCTGGTTGCCGACCAGCAGGCCGGCAAGCGCGGCCGAGTTCCCCGCAACCAGAAGGCATTTGCCATGTCCGCCGCGCGCAGCTGGTTGTTCAATCAGGTACTGGCATCGCGTGTCCGGCAGGGAAATTGGCTTGAGGCTCTCAGTGGGGAGCCGGAGCCGCAAGGGTCCGGGCCGCTGTGGGGGCGGGGACGCAATTTGGCCAGCGATGTGCAACTGGCTCTGGAGGAGGCGGCGATGGCGCCGTGGAAACCATGGTGCGACTGGCTGGAGCATTGCGGTCTCAGTCAGGAGCGACGTGCGTTGCTGCTGGTACCACAAGGATTTCAGGCCACCTGGGAAGGGGATGACCTCACGCTCAACTTTGCCCTGCCGCCGGGCACTTTCGCGACGGCGGTATTGCGGGAATTGGCAGAACTAGCCAATCTATCCGCCAGCACAATAAAATAAACGACAACAAAATGTGACCGGTGGCACAATCGTGGCCCCGGCCAATCGCCGGATTTCAACCATTTGCCGCTTTGGAAGCGGTAACCGGCGGTCCGCTTGCAGGGAGACTGTGCGTCCTTATGGATCGATTTAGACACGAAGGCCTGGGTATGACCTCCCAGCGCACCCGTAATCGGCTGATTCAACGGCTGCGGGATGAAGGTATCAGCAGCGAAGAAGTGCTGAATGTGATGGCATCGACCCCTCGTCACCTGTTTCTGGATGAGGCGTTGGCCATTCGTGCCTATGAGGATACGGCACTGCCCATCGGATACGGACAGACAATTTCCCAGCCTTATATTGTTGCGCGCATGACCGAATTGCTGATGAGTCGTGCTCGCTCCCGCGCGCGCGTCCTTGAAGTAGGCGCCGGTTCCGGATACCAGACCGCCATTCTGGCCCGCCTGGTCGACAAGTTGTACTCGGTAGAGCGGGTAGAGCCACTGTTGATCAAGGCCCGGCAACGTATGCGGGAGCTGGGTATCTTCAATGTGGAAATGCGGCTGAGTAACGGCGGTTTCGGTTGGCCCGAGCAAGCCCCTTTCGATGCGATTCTGTGCGCGGCGGCACCGGCCAGCGTTCCCGATGAGCTTCGGGAACAACTCGCGCCCGGGGGCGTGTTGGTGATACCGGTCGGGAGCGACCGTCAGTACCTGACTATTGTCACGCGCAGTGAAGATGGCAGTCGGTTTGATGTGGAGAAAGCGGAGCCTGTCCGTTTCGTTCCGCTGCTGAGCGGCGTGGTGCGCTGATGGCCGGACTACTGAAAAATCGTTATTGGGGTATTGCCGCGCGGGGATTGGCCATGGGGGCGGCCGATGTGGTACCGGGTGTCTCCGGAGGCACCATTGCCTTTATTACCGGCATCTATCAGGAACTGCTGGACTCCCTGAGCCGGATTGGTCCCCACACGCTCACCATTTTACGCAGGCAAGGGTTCGCCGCCGCCTGGCGTCAGATCAACGGCACCTTTCTGCTAGCACTTTTTTCGGGCGTTCTGGTCAGTATTTTCAGTCTCGCACGCCTGATTGGCTATCTGCTGGATCAATACCCCATCGTCGTCTGGAGTTTCTTTTTTGGCCTGATACTGGCGTCTGTGGTGCCGATTGTGCGCCGTGTTCCCCGTTGGAACCCTTCGTGTTGGCTGGCGCTGTTACTGGGCGTGGCGCTGGCGGTGCTGATCAGTGAAATGCGCCCGACAGAAGTCCCTGCCAACCCCTATACCCTCTTTCTCTCGGGTGCCCTGGCCATCTGCGCCATGATCCTGCCGGGAATCTCGGGGTCCTTTATTCTGTTGATGATCGGCATATACCCCAAGGTCATCGCGGCAGTGCATGAGCTGCAGTTCAGTGCACTCACCTGGTTTGCCGCTGGTGCCATCGCCGGGCTGCTGTTGTTTAGCCGTCTGCTCTCCTGGCTCATGCACCGATTTCCTTCCGTGACACTGACGTTTCTGGTGGGGGTCTTACTGGGTAGCTTGAAAATCGTCTGGCCCTGGAAATTGGCAGTAGAGGGCTCGGCCAGCGTGGGGGACAAAGTTGCGCCCTTGATGTCCAATGTGCTGCCCGGTCAGTTTGCCGCAAGTTCTGGACAGCCATCCTTTATAGTGGAGGCGGTGCTCGCAGCAGTGCTTGCGGTGGTGTTAGTGCTGGGGCTTGAATGGTTACACTGGCGCTTTGTCGGAAAAGTCGTACACCGATAACGGGAAAAGGCGTACAAGCCCGGGGGGATTTACCGCGGTGGGAATTGTCGCCTGACTTACGGGTCTGACGTGACAGCTGTTCTGGAGAAAAGCTTTTCACTCCAGGAGGAAAGGTGGCCAGATTTTTTCGCCGCCGACGAGGGGTAAATCAGCACTTTTCTTTAGACACTTTTTCCATAAATGCACCCCTTTGATGTAAAAAGAGAATAATGAATCGGCGCAAAAAACCTTCAAAAAACTCCGCCATCGCCAGAATTATGGGGCGTTTTTCGCGTCATTATTTTTTCACCATGTTGAAAATAATTGCCGCATCCCTGTTCGCGCTTGGCATGGTGGGCTGCGCCAGTAATCTTGCCCCAACGTCTTCTCTCGGGCAGCCGCCCAGCCAACGAATTCACCATCACACCGTCAGTCGCGGCGAAACCCTGTACTCGATTGCCTGGAGATATGGTAAGGATTTCAAAGAGTTAGCATATATAAACCGGATTCCGGCGCCCTACAGGATTTTCCCCGGGCAACGTCTGAAACTGACCGGTCGGGTTCCTCCCGCGGTGGTGCAGCAGCCTCCGGCTGCACCGGCGAAGACCCGTCAGGTTGCTTCCGCACGGCCGTCCGCTGTTAAAAAAAGTGCACCGAAAGTGGCGAGCAAACCGTCAAAAAAGGTCAGTAACAAAACTGTCATAAATTGGCGGTGGCCTGCGAAGGGGAGGGTGCTTGCCCGCTTCCAGCCAAACAACCCCCTGCGCAAGGGTGTTGATATCGCCGGGAAAAAGGGGGAATCTGTTCAGGCAGCAGCGGATGGCACAGTGATTTACGCCGGAAGTGCGTTGAGAGGGTACGGCAAGCTCTTGATCATCAAGCACAGCGAGGAGTTCCTCAGTGCGTATGCCCACAACGACAAACTACTTGTCGGTGAGGGTGCGAAGGTCAAGGCGGGGCAACGGATAGCGGAACTGGGTTCGAGTGGTACCGACCGCGATATGCTCCACTTTGAAATTCGTCGGAATGGTCAGCCGGTGGACCCGTTGGCATACCTCCCATAAGGGTTTACCCGGGATGTGTCTGCTTAACTCGGTGCACAATTCCCCCATTGCCTAATGCTGTTGTGCAATAAAAATGGACTTTTATTTATAACCACTTGAGGTAGTCACCGGAATCGGCATCAACTGCCCTGCAGTGACACTGCTCACCACGATGTTGGAAGGTGAGTTGCCGGGAACGGAGGCTGTCGCGAATGACAGCGACCGATTCAGCGATCGCGAGCTGTCAACGCGGCTGATACAGGCAAAGTACAAGGAGTTGGGGAAATGGAAGCACAACGACACGATCAACTGGCGTTCGGTGCCAGAACAGATCTTTCACCCGAGACAGTGGATCGGGCTGAACCCATCGCAGAAACCAAAACCAAGAAGAGCCGTACTCCCAGTAAAACGGCAAAAAAAAACTCTGAAACAATCTCCCACAAATCAAGCTCAGCGAAAACAACCGCTAAAACGTCAACGCAAAAAACGACCATCCGCAAAACGGATGATGCCCACGGGCAAAAAAACCTCGATGCTACCCAGCTTTATCTAAACGAAATCGGTTTTTCCCCTCTGTTGACTGCAGAGGAAGAAGTCTACTACGCCCGCAAGGCCCTGCGAGGTGACGCGGCTGCGCGTAAGCGCATGATTGAAAGCAACCTGCGACTGGTTGTAAAAATCGCCCGCCGGTATGTCAGCCGTGGCCTGGCTTTATTGGATCTGATCGAAGAAGGTAATCTCGGTCTGATTCGCGCTGTCGAAAAATTCGACCCCGAGCGCGGATTCCGCTTCTCAACCTACGCTACCTGGTGGATTCGACAAACCATTGAGCGCGCCATCATGAATCAGACGCGGACCATCCGTCTGCCAATTCACGTGGTGAAAGAACTCAATGTGTATCTGCGCGCATCTCGCGAACTGGCACAGAAACTGGACCACGAGCCCAGTGCCGAAGAAATCGCGAATCTGCTGGAAAAGCCGGTAGAAGATGTGGAGAGAATGCTCGGCCTGAATGAACGCGTGACTTCTGTGGATACGCCAATTGGCCCATCGTCGGAAAAGACACTGGTTGACACTATCCCGGACCAGCAGGAGTCTGACCCCGCGGAGCTACTGCAGGACAAGGATCTGTTCGACAGTATCAATCGCTGGTTAAGCGAACTGCCCGACAAGCAGTGTGAAGTGGTTTCCCGTCGTTTCGGACTACGCGGTTACGAAGCCAGTACTCTGGAAGAGGTGGGGCGTGAAATCGGTCTGACCCGCGAGCGCGTGCGTCAGATACAGGTAGACGCGCTCAAGCGCCTGCGGGAAGTGATGGAAAGCCAGGGGCTGGATGGTATGTCCCTGTTCGCCAACCTCTGATCGACTGCGCCGGTCTGCTGGCCGTAGTATTCTGCCAGAGACCGGTGGCATCGCCCGCTGGGGAGCAGTACCCTCATTGCTAAAGGAAAGCCCGCACCGAAAGGTTGCGGGCTTTGTCATGTCAGCTTCCGAGTAATTCGAATCCGTTTCGGCCTACTTCTGTTTCCAGCGCCCCAGGTTGTCCTGGTAATACTCGCCTTTTGCCAAGCGGGACTCCAGCTTTTCCGCCGCGCGCGCAGCCACCTGGCTGATGTCGATGTTGTTGCGTTTGGCGATAGCCGCGTACTCCCGCTTGCGTTTAGCGTTCACTTCCGCCACCAGTGCGTTGACTTCCGGGGAACTGCCCTGAACCACAGCGATATATCCACTGTTGGCCTCACCTACCAGGCCTTTACTCTGGGCTTCTTTCAGGGAAATGGCGGCGGCGGGAAGTGCGATCAGCAATGTGAGCGCAAAGAGGCCTGAAAATAGTTTTTTAAGCAGGGGTTTCATGGCGGGTAACGGCTTCCTTGTTGTGTTCATCGGAGTTTTGTTCGTCAGAGTGTTGTTCATCAGAAAATGCCCTCCTTATCTTCAAACAGGTCGTCCAGCTCTTTGTCTACCCTGACGCGGATTTCATGTTCGATTTTCACGTTCAGGTTCACGGTAATAGGCTCACTGGGTGCCTGCACAGCGACGGTCGGCGTGCAGCCGCTGGTGGCCGTCAAGCCAAGCGCCAACATCAGGCACAGCGCCGAGCGCTTGAGAATTCCTGTCTGATTCACTGAATACTCCCGTTTTACTTGAGCCCTTGCTCAGGCTGGTACTGCCAGACCAGTATCGCGAAGGCACCGGACGGCGGATGATGTTTACTATAGATACTACGAGATTAACCGTAACTGAACAGTGTACTGAAAATAGCGGTGGTCCGCGCAAAGTGTCTCCTGTACTAACGCACCCCCTGCTCGAGAACATCGGTCAGGTCTCGGCTGGCCTGTAATGAGCGCAGCATGGTAGGAATGTTGTTTTCCAGGTTGAGGTTGATAATCAGGTCCCGGTTGGCGTCGATCGCGTCACTGCGCCCGGTTAGCTTCAGGTTAAGCAGCAGGTCACCGCTCAGGGGGTAGTTGATGGTGCCATTGATGTCACGGTAGTTGTAATCCTCCAGTGCGCCGGCCAGCAGTTTGAGCTGGGGATTGCTACCGAGCATGGCGGGGGAGAAGGCGCCGTAGTAACGCAGCCGGCCCCCGGGTGGTCGGGACTGAACTGTGCCGTTTTCGACCGTGATGCCCTGCTGGTCCGTGACCAGGGGAATCCTGGCGTCGAGCAAGCCACTGGCGGCGAAATTCTCGGATTCCATTTCCCGGGCGAGGGCGCGGATGGATACCCCGGTAAACTGCAGTTCCGAGCGACGCTCCTCGCCACTTAAACTCCAGCGCAGCGCCTCGGACGTCAAGGCGCCTTCCAGCAGTTCGGCAGCGAAATTTTTAAGAACGAGCTCGCCACCGTGTTGCAGTGCCAGGGAAAAATGCAGGTTCTTGAGCGCAACACCCGCATCCACGGTATCGATGGAGACTGGTGCAGGCTGTGCAGTAATCCATTCGCCGTCGCTCTGCTGCAATGTGATTTCCGTGTTTACACCCAGCGCAAAGCTCTTGTTGAGTTGAAGGCCGGTGTCCTGCATGGTCAGGCGCGCTTTACCCAGCCCCTGGTCCGGCCAGATCAATTGTGCTCCTCCTGAAAGCACACCGCCGACAATATTCACGGGCAAACCGGTGATTGCCCGATCGAGGCTGTTGTTGGGTGAGAACGCAGTTTCGGGCAAAGCCAGTTGCAGTTTGCCTTGCCCTGTTTCCAGTCTGTGGGTCCACGTTGTTGTCATTTCCAGTGGGCCAGTGGAAACCGTGCCATTACCCGAGACCCGACCGTCAGACAGGGCGATGTTGCCGCTGGTGCCGATACGGGTCTGGAATTGATCGAGCGCCTGAATCTTGAGGTCGTCTCCCTGATAGTCTGCCCGAATCTTCAATCCATGCTTTTTCCCCGCCTTATTATTGAGGACGACATCGCGCAGGAACACGGCGCCCTCAATCTGGTTTTCCGCTAACCGGAGGGGCGCGATGTTCAAGGCCAGTTGGGGGCTACTACAGTGCGTCAACTGCGGCTTTAGTGTGCAGCCAGCCTGCTGTGAAAACATTTCCGGGTTTGCGATGACCACTGGCCCGGAGCTGAGCGACTTTGCCGTGAGGTTGAGGTTGGTGAGGGTGACTTGCGCACCCTCCGTCGTATGGGCGAGCGAGATGGCGCCCGCAGTCTCCAGTGTGAGATTTTGCAGTGCCGAAGCCGCATCGGCAAAATCGAGATTGCTCAACTGCGCGGTCAGTGAAAAGGTGCAATCAAGGGGTGCAAGGTTGGTGCACTGTGTGTCGACCAGCTCTCCCGCGAGTAGTGAGGTGTGTTCAGGGGATGCACCGGATGCGTTGGTCTCGAATTCCAGACGCGGGATTTTCGCCCGCATGGAGCCGGGGATCTTGTCGGCGTCGATCGTCAGGGGCTGCTGTGCCTGAATTTGGACGGCGATGCTTTTCCATCCGAGTGCCTCGAGGGGGTTGTCCTGCGGCGGGAGTGCGAGGCGAAACGCAATGGGCTCCCCGGCGGTAACCTGCATTGAAAAATCGTTGAGTATTGTGGTGGTTTTCGGGCCTGACTGACTGTTTGCCAGTCTTTCCAGTGACGGCAGGCTGGTACGCCCGGAGAAGCGATACTGGCCCGATACGTCGCTGACACGATAATGACCAAATGCGGATTGCCACTTGGTACTGGCGATGAGCGGGGCAAGTTGATCCATGTTGTAGTGGCCGCGGAAGGCAACGCTGGGGATTTGTCGATCGGTACTGAGTTCGATTTCGGTCTCCAGCAGCGGTGTGTCAAGGGCCGTCTTTGCGGGCTGTGCTGCCTGCTCGACCTCAATCCGCAGGGTGAAGGTGCCGTGCACCGTGTCCAGGGCAAGTGGGGAAAGGGTGGCAATTCCGAGGACCAGGGGAGCATTGGCCGAGTATTCCACTACGAGCGGGGCGCCGGCGATTTCGCGTGGCAGTGTTGCCGAGAATGTCGAGGCAACCAGCGCCCCGCGAAGATTGTGCAGGTCTGCGCTCCCTCTAATAGTGTCCGGGAGTTCGCCGGTCAGGCCCAGCTCAACGGGGCCTGTCATGGACTGGACTAGGGCAGTCCAGTCTAAGGGGGCGCTTTTGTTTGGCGCGCCCGTCAGGTTGAGGCCCAGTCGTTCTGTCAGTGGGCCTGCCTGTTGCGGGCTGATACGGATGCGGCCTTGAAGTGCCCAGCGCTGGCCTCCGGCCAGGTTTGTATCGGCTGGGTCCAATACGATTTCAGTCTCCGCGACAGGACTGTCGGAGTACTGTAGGGAAAGCGACAGTTTCGGCCGATCCTTCTCCGTCTCCTCAAACTGCCAGAGGATGGTGCAGTCGTCGGGGCACTGGGAGCTTGTGACCTCGCCGGTAATCCTCGATTCTGCGCCAGGGGTGTGTTGGCTGTTCAGCAGGCTCAGTGCCAGATATCCATCAAATCTCTCCGTCCAGTAGAGTCGCTGGATGTTGGCCGCACGCAGCGGGAAATTTTCCAGAGCGCGCAGCGTGTTGCTAATGGAGATTTCACTCTCGGCGGCTATATCTCCCGTGGGTGATTTGGGCGATTTGGGCGATGCGGGTTGGCTGGAAGAGTGGGTTCCGAGATCCGGAGCGGTAGGTTTGCGCGTATCACCTGCCTGGGGCCTGGTAGAGTGCAACTCCAGCCGAGCGATCTGCAGTTGACTCTGGGGCGTCGGCGCTGGAACACTTGCGCGGAGTTTGCTCAGAAAAGCGTGCAACTGGGTGAGTTGCAGGTTTTCAATACCGATGTGCAGGCCCTCATCGGTGTGCAGCGCCAAATACGCGATGTGTGCGCTAATCTGATGCTTCTCGCGGGCCAGGGTGAAGCCACGGATCTCAGTGAGTGTAACGCCGTCCAGTTGGCCGCTGACGAGAGGAGGGATCCAGTGGTGCCGTGAAAGCCAGCCAGAAACGCCCGCCAGCAGGAGCAACAGCAGGATTCCTGCAATAAGGATAAAGCGGCGGGTGGCAGTGCGCACAAAAACCTCTGTTGACCGACTTGAGAAGCAACGTCTAAATAGAGAAACTTGTTTTGAGAATAATGAAAGGGGCAGTACTTGTGAAATACATGATGACAGTTTTCCTCTCAGGTGGCCGAAAGCGCCGGGATTTCCTTGCTGCGATTACCGTGGCGCTGGTTGGTACCCTGTGTGTGGCCGGCAGTGTCAGTGCCTATGACCGTGTAAATGGTGAAGGGTTCGCGAGTCGCTCACCGGTACTGGCAACCCGGGGAATGGCTGCCACCAGTCAGCCCCTTGCCACCCAGGTGGCGCTGGATATCCTGAAGAAGGGTGGCAGTGCCGTGGATGCCGCAATTGCGGCGAATGCGGTGCAAGGATTGATGGAGCCAACGGGCAACGGCATTGGCGGGGATTTGTTTGCCATTGTGTGGAGCGCGGAAGACAAAAAGCTCCACGGACTGAATGCCAGTGGTCGCTCACCCAAGTCTCTGCCATTTCGCTATTTCGCTGACAATAACCTGGAAAAAATACCCTCGCATGGGCCACTGCCAGTCTCGGTACCCGGCACCGTGGACGGTTGGTTTGAGTTGCACGAGAAATTTGGCAAGTTGCCGATGAGTGAGCTTTTGGCACCCGCCATCGACTATGCCAACGATGGTTTCCCGGTGACCCAGCTGGTGGCCTACTACTGGAATCGCTCTGTGCCGATTCTGGAAAAGTTTCCCGGCTTTCGCGAGACCTATATGCCAGGTGGGCGTGCGCCCAAAGAGGGGGAGGTGTTTCGCAATCCCCGTCTTGGCAAAACCCTGCAGAAAATAGCCGATGGTGGTCGCGATGCGTTTTACAAAGGCGATATCGCCCGGGAAATTGATCAGTACATGAAAGCCAATGGGGGTTTTCTTTCCTATGAGGACCTCGCCAGTCATACGTCTGACTGGGTGGAGCCGGTCTCTACCAATTACCGGGGTTATGACGTTTGGGAGCTGCCGCCCAACGGCCAGGGTATCGCTGCGTTGCAGATTCTGAATATTCTCGAGGGGTATGACCTGACAAAAATGGGTCGCCTGAGCCCCGAGTATGTACACCTGTTTGCGGAGGCAAAGAAGCTGGCCTTTGAAGACCGGGCAAAATATTACGCGGACGCCGACTTCAACAAGCTGCCGGTAAAAGAGCTGATTTCCAAATCCTACGCAGATAAAAGACGCAAACTGATCAACCCGGACAAGGCCGCCAAGCGGTACGACGCCGGGAACGTCGCACTGCGCCATGGGGATACCATCTATCTCACCACCGCCGACAAAGACGGCAACATGGTTTCTCTGATCCAGAGCAACTACCGTGGAATGGGCTCAGGCATGACCCCGGGGGAGCTCGGCTTTATCCTGCAGGACCGGGGAGAAATGTTCAGCCTGAAAGAGGGGCATTTCAACCAGTACGCGCCGGGCAAGCGTCCTTTCCATACCATTATCCCGGCCTTTGTTACCAAAAAAGGCAAGCCTTGGCTCAGTTTCGGTGTGATGGGCGGTGCCACTCAGCCACAGATGCACGCGCAAATCGTGATCAATATGGTGGACTTCGGCATGAACGTGCAGGAAGCCGGGGATGCACCGCGGATACTGCACAGCGGCTCCAGCCAGCCCACCGACGAAATTATGCAAGACGGCGGCTATCTCAGCCTGGAGGATGGCTTCCCCATGGAAACCCGTCGCAAACTTGTGCAAATGGGGCATCAGGTCCGCTTTGAGAGTGGCCCCTACGGCGGATACCAGGCCATTCTGAAGGCGGAAAACGGCGTGTATCACGGTGCATCGGAAAGCCGCAAAGACGGCCAGGCCGCCGGCTATTAATCGACAGGTGAAGTGAAGTAAACCAATGAAAAATGCTCAGCCCCATACCATTTATCTCAAGGATTATCAGGCACCGGATTACCTGATTGACCGCACCGAGTTACTGTTTGACCTGGAGCCCAATGCGACCCTGGTGAAGTCGCGGCTGCAGGTGCGCCGCAATCCGGATGCAGTGAAAGGTGGTGAATCCGGTTTGCCCGCCCTGTGGCTAGATGGGATCGACCTGGAACTACTGTCAATTGCACTAGATGGAGCCTTGCTTCCCGCGCAGCGCTACCGGGAAGAAGCCGGCGGTCTGTCGTTAACCGTCGACAAGCCCGAGTTCGTTCTGGAGATTCAGACCAGAATCGCGCCGGAAAGCAATACCTCGCTGGAGGGCCTGTACCTCTCCAATGGTATGTACTGTACCCAGTGCGAGGCAGAGGGATTTCGCAAAATTACCTTTTATCCGGACCGCCCGGATGTGATGTCTGTCTTCACCACAACGATCGTAGCGCCGGCCACCTACCCGGTATTGCTTTCCAACGGCAACAAGGTGGATAGCGGCACAACGGACGACGGACGGTTGCGGGTAACCTGGGAGGACCCCTTCGCCAAGCCCTCATACCTGTTTGCCCTGGTAGCGGGGGACCTGCAGTATGTTGAGGACACCTTTACCACGTGCAGCGGCCGTAACGTCAAATTGCAGCTGTTTACCGAGGCGCGCAATATCGGAAAGTGCGCCCATGCCATGACCTCATTGAAGCACTCCATGCGCTGGGACGAGGAGGTGTACGGTCGTGAATACGACCTGGATATCTTTATGATCGTCGCGGTCGATCACTTCAATATGGGCGCCATGGAAAACAAGGGGCTCAATATTTTCAATTCCGCCTGTGTTCTGGCGAGCCCGGAAACCGCAACGGACGCGGCTTTCCAGCGTATTGAAGCCATCGTCGCCCACGAATACTTCCATAACTGGTCCGGCAACCGCGTCACCTGCAGAGACTGGTTTCAGCTGAGTCTGAAGGAAGGGTTTACGGTATTTCGCGACGCGGAGTTTTCTGCGGACATGAATTCCCGCGCGGTCAAGCGCATAGAAGATGTCACCTTGTTGCGCACGGCACAGTTTGCCGAGGACGCCGGTCCCATGTCGCACCCGGTGCGACCAGATTCTTACATGGAAATATCCAATTTCTACACCCTGACTATCTATGAAAAGGGCGCGGAAGTGGTGCGGATGATCCATACCATCCTTGGGAAAGAAGCGTTTCGCCGGGGCAGCGACTTGTACTTTGAGCGTCACGACGGGTGCGCGGTCACCTGCGAAGACTTCGTTGTGGCGATGGAAGATGCCAACAACGCCGATCTGAAGCAGTTTCGTCGCTGGTACAACCAGGCGGGAACGCCGGTGCTGGATGTGAAAGATGACTATGACGCAGAGAATGCGGCCTACACACTTACCTTTCACCAGCATACCCCGGGGACCCCGGGTCAGGCGGAGAAGTTACCCCTGCATATACCCGTAGCGGTTGGCCTGCTGGACAAGAATGGCAATGCGCTGTCACTGGACGCGTCGGGCAGCACAGAAACGGTATTCCACCTTACCGAGGCAACGCAGTCGTTTACCCTGCATGGGATTAATGAGCGTCCCTTGCCATCGTTACTGCGCGGCTTTTCCGCGCCGGTAAAGTTGCGGTTTGACTACAGCAACGCGCAACTGCTGTTTTTGATGCAGCATGACACCGACGCCTTCAACCGCTGGGATGCCTGCCAGCGCCTGGCACTGAGGACACTGGAGCAACTGCAAAAACAGCACCGGGCCGGTGAGACCCTGGAAACTCCCGCGGCACTTATTGATGGCTTTTCGGCGGTGCTCAAAAATACCCAGCTGGATCCCGCCCTGGTGGCGAAAATGCTGACCCTGCCCAGCGCGCAGGAGATGGCAGAGCAGGGCAATGAAATTGATGCCGAGGCGATTATTGCCGCGCGGGAATCTGTCCGCAGGGCCATTGCCGGCGCACTCAAGTCGCATTTCCAGGCTCGCTACCATGCGCTGGATGAGCGCAAGGCGTACCAGCCTACGGCGGAAGATATCGCACAGCGCAGCCTTAAAAATACCTGCTTGGCGTACCTGTGTACCACCGGCGACGAGGACGCGCTGGCACTCGCACAGGCCCAGTTCGAGCGCGGCGAAAACATGACCGACGTTTCCGCGGCACTGGCTGCCCTGGTGGAGTACGGTGCAGAAGCCGTGGCCGAGGAGAGACTGGCGTCCTTCTATCAGCAGTGGCAGCACGATACCCAGGTTGTGGAAAGCTGGTTTGGCATGCAAAGCAGCAGCGCTAGCTTTGGATCCCTAGGGCGTGTCCGTCAGTTGATGTCACACCCGGCATTTGAATTGAAAAACCCCAATAAAGTGCGCGCGGTCATCGGTGGTTTTGCCATGCGGAATTTCAAGCAGTTCCATCGTGAAGACGGTAGTGGTTACGAGTTCCTTGCGGATCAGGTCATTACTCTGGACGGATTAAACCCGCAGATAGCCTCGCGGCTGGTGACGCCCCTGACGCGGTGGAAAAAGTATCGTGCCCGGGAGGCGGAGCAGATACAGGGTGCACTCAAGCGCATTGCCGACAGTGGTGAGTTATCGCCGGATCTTTATGAGGTGGTGAGCAAGAGCCTTGCCTAGCGGTTTTTTATACATACACATTTATAGACGAAGGGGCCTTTGGCCCCTTTTCTTTATGGATGCAGATGCGGTTTCACTGGATGCGGTGTTCACCCTGGGGTACAAGCGCTCGCCCAAGTTCGACAAGTGACAGGGTTCCATTGTCCAGCTTGAGGTGGGTCTGCGAGGTGTAGTCCGGGTAAAACTGCGTTATTTTGCGATCGCCCCGCAACTGGGCAACCACCGAGTTGATGACCATGAAGTGACAGAAGACCAGAGAGGTGTGCGCGTTATCGCTGAAGGCGCCACCTGAATCACTGACCATTTTTCCTGAATGGGAATCCAGGGACAGCAAGAATGCGATCAGCCGTTCCCGCCAGTGCGCCTGGGAGGCTGACAGGCTGTCCCACTCACTGTGCAGGAGGTGTCGGATCCAGTCCCCACGCTGAGCGAGGGGCATACCCTCGGGGGAGGGGATTTCTATGACGTCTGGTGCCTGCAGAATCTCGTGTCCCCAATGTGTCGCCAGGGGGAGGGCCGTCTGTAGAGTACGGGATTTCGGACTGCTGATGATTCGTACGCCTTCACCACCAGGGTAACGGCTACCCACATCGTCTACCAACGCCTGCGCCTGTTGCTGCCCAAGCGCCGTCAGGCCCGGGTCGGGATCCGTCGCTGACTTTGCAGCTTCCCCGTGTCGGATAAGTACGATTTCGTGCAATGGACTGATCTCCTTGAGCGTGGGCACCGAGTCGATGATAACGGAAATGCGCCAGCTCAGGGCGATCATGTCTTAATGGCGATGTAACAAGAAAAGGAAAGAAAAGCACAATCCTGGTTGCAACCGACAATTACTCCGATATTATTGCCCGTTCACTGTCACGTTTTAACCGTCAAAAAGAGTTTGAGAAACCTCATGAGTCAGATCGCCATTCAATCGTGCTTGCCCGGCCGCAGCGGAATGTATTCCTTAGCTGCGCTCGGTCTGCGTGCAATGGTGCCTTCATTGCGGCTCGGTTTTTCCTGCATTTGGCTATCGGCTGCCCTGCGAAAGCACCTGTCCACTCAGCGTATCTGTGTGGCCGTGTCCACTGGTGTGCGCCGTATGATTACCTGACAGTAAACGAATTTATTTGTGCTGGAGGGTTTCAAGAGAGCCCTTCAGGAAAAAACCCGGAGGGTTCTGCCCTCCGGGTTTTTTTGTGCCGATTGATTGGGAGATACGGCAATGGACAGGCAATGGTGGCAATCACTTTACGGCTTACCGCCCCTGATATGGATTATTTTACTGGGCAGCTTCTTTGGTCGCGGCACCTATTTTATGGTCTGGCCATTTCTGGCCATTTTACTGCACGAAAAGTTTGCGCTGACGCCGGGAGTGATTGGTGTGATTCTCAGCGCGTCAGCCATGGCGTCCGCACTGCTCGGCTTTTATGTGGGAGCGCTTTCGGACCGTTATGGCCGTCGGGGTGTGCTGATTCTCGGCACTGCCATCAATGCCTGTGCCTTTGTGATTTTGTCTCAGGCAGAAACCCTGATGGCGTTTGTGATTGCGATCACCCTTTGCTCCATTGGGCGGTCAATCTGGGAGCCACCGGCGAGTGCACTTTTTGGCGACCTGATACCGGATGCCAGAAGCCGTGAGCTGGCACTGCAATTTCGCTACTTCCTGATTAATGTTGGCGCGGCACTGGGCCCGATCATTGGTGTGTGGGCTGGTATCAGCGCACAGCAATCTACCTTCGGACTGACTGCGCTGAGCTACTTGTTATTGTGCATCGGGCTTGTATGGGGCTTCCAATACTCCGCTGCGGGAAAGCAGTCCCGTCGACAAAAGCACACCGCCAGCAGTTTTACACAGACCATACAGGTCTTGCGCCAGGACCGAGTATTTCTCGTTGTCGTACTGGCGAATGTGCTGACGCTGTTTATTTACGCGCACTTCGATACCAGCCTGGTCCAGTACCTGACGCAAATGCAGGCGCCAGCTTTAGTAGGGCTGATTTCCGGGATGATCCTGGTCAATGCCATGACCATTGTCCTTTTGCAGTTTCCGCTGTTGCGCGCCTTGGGAGGGCTGGATGTAAACCAGCGGATGATGATCGGCGTGATTATTCTCGCGTTGGGCCAAGCCTGGTTTGCGCTGAACCCCATACACTGGCTTTACGGCTGGCTGGGGGCGACGTTTGTGGTGAGCGTTGCCGAAGCAATTTTGTTTCCCACAATGAGTATCCAGATAGACCGAATGGCTCCCAATCATCTCAGAGGCAGTTACTTCGGTGCGGCTTCTTTTTACGCGTTCGGTTGGTCGAGCGCACCACTAGTTGGCGGCTATGTCATTCAGTGGTTTGGTGGCAGTGTTCTCTACTGGAGCATGCTTGTGTTCTGCGGCCTTGTCCTGGCGCTCTATCGCTACGGCAAGCGATTGGGTGAAGGGGAGAAGCGCGTCGCTGAGCCCATCAGCGAGCCTCCCGTGCACAAGCCGGAGGCGCTGTCACAATAGTGAGAACGGGTTCAGATACCCGTCGCCTTGATTGTTGATTTGGCGCCCGGCTTGCCCCCTGAGACTTATATTCGCTTTCTCATTTACTGACTGATTGCTTGAAGAAATTGAATAACTCATCCATACCAATATATGTCTGTTTAAAAAATGGACATTTAGAGTGAAGTTTGTACTCTTGCTGAGGGTGTGGGTACGCTTCGTCAACATTGGTCAGTATCTCATCAGTGGATGGTGAGAAGTGAATAGGTAGGCAGGATGCAAACCCAGGTAGTCGATAAGTCGAGCGGCGTCCTGAGTTCGTTTGATTCCACCAACGTGGTTTTAAACTCACCAGGTTTCGTCAAGCTTGCCCTGGCACAAGAAGACATTGTTTCTTTCTCCAGGGCCGGTGACGATCTGATTATTCAGCTGGACAACGGCGAAATAGTTACGATCGCAAATTTTTATTTGGCGGATGCCACCAGTACCCAGAGTGATCTTTTTCTTGAAGATCCGCAGTCGGGCGCAGTGATGCTCGCTCAGCAGGGTGCAGATGGCTCCATTTTTTCCATGGCCCAGGTCAGTAGTAGTGCTGACCTGGCAGGCGTGGTTCCATCCGGTGGGGAGTACGTCTGCCCCTGGGTGTGGGCGGGCCTGGCGGCGCTAGGCATCGCCGCAATCGCAGCATCAGCGGATGATGACTCTGGCGATCGCGGGTTCGAGCCGTTTGTGCCGCCACCTCCACCGTCTCCACCACCGCCACAATCGCCGCCCGCGCCCCCGCCTGGCGAAACTGAACCGGAGCCTCCGGTTGAGGCCCCGCCCCCCATTATTATCGACCCCGAGCCGCCGGAACCAGAGCCGCCCGCGCCACCGCCTGAGACAGAGCCGCCGTCGCCGCCGCCTGAGACAGAGCCGCCGTCGCCGCCACCACCGCCGGACGGAGATGCTGACGCGGATTCGGACGCGGATGCCGATGCAGACACGGATGCCGATGCGGATGCCGATGCAGATACGGATGCCGATGCGGATGCGGATGCAGATACCGACGCCGACGCGGATGCGGATGCAGATACAGACGCCGATGCGGATGCTGATGCCGATACGGATGCCGACGCGGACGCGGATGCGGATGCGGATGCTGACGCGGATGCTGACGCGGATGCTGACGCGGATGCCGATGCGGATGCTGACGCGGATGCCGATGCGGATGCCGATGCCGATGCCGATGCCGATGCCGATGCGGATGCGGACGCGGATGCCGATGCGGATGCGGATGCCGATGCGGATGCGGATGCGGATGCGGACGCGGATGCCGATGCGGATGCTGATGCTGATGCTGATGCTGATGCGGATGCGGATGCGGATGCGGATGCGGATGCGGATGCCGATGCGGATGCCGACGCTGACGCGGATGCCGACGCGGATGCCGACGCTGACGCGGATGCCGATGCCGATGCGGACGCCGATGCGGATGCCGACGCAGATGCTGACGCAGATGCAGATGCAGATGCAGATGCCGACTGCGACATCAATATCGACATCGACATAGATATTGACATCGACTGTGAGTGCGACGCTGATGCCGATTCAGACGCAGACGCAGACGCAGACGCAGACGCAGACGCCGATGCAGATGCAGATGCAGACGCTGATGCCGATGCCGACTACAACTTCAGCTACGAATTTGATTTCCACGGCTATGAAGTGGATATCGACGTCGATGTGGACATTGAAAAGTCTGGCAGTCACAAGGATGGCGATTGTGAAATCGACATCGATATAGACATCGACATTGATATCGAATGTGACGCGGACGCAGATTCGGACGCCGACGCCGACGCCGATGCCGACGCCGATGCGGATGCCGATGCGGATGCCGATGCGGATGCGGATGCTGACGCTGATGCGGATGCGGATGCGGATGCGGATGCGGATGCAGATACGGATGCCGATGCCGATGCCGATGCAGATGCCGATGCGGATACGGATGCTGACGCAGATGCAGATGCCGACGCAGATGCAGATGCCGACGCCGATACCGATGCGGATGCTGACGCGGATGCTGACGCCGACGCTGACGCTGACGCCGACTCGGATCTCGACAGTGGTATTTCCTACGTCGCATTCCGGTTGGAAGACGGCAGGGTGATTAAGGTTGAGGGCTTTGAAGGCGAGTTCGCTGACATCAAGGATCCCAAGTACCCAGAGTCACTTTACGATTGCATCGAGGAAGAGTACGGCTCAGCGGTCGATGTCGATGGCCCTGGAGATCCCTACATCATCAAGGCCGGGTCGGATGGCATTGGCAATGGGCATTACGACCCGGATGGCAATGAAGTCACGACTGCGGGTTGGCCCACCAACCCTTCCGGAAATGTGGGAGGCGATGGTGTCTCTGACTCGATCGATGTGGCCGACCTCTGTGATGATGCGGAGATGTCGATGGCAGAATCGAGCATGACGTCTGCCATGGCTGAAGATCTGGATGTCGATAGCAGTGCGCTGCACGACAACCCGGAACTTGAAGCGATGCTCGAGGCTGCTCTGCAAGAGGCATTGGAAGATGCGCTTGACGACATCATCGAGTTGGCAGAGCAGATCGCCGACGACGGAGAAGACTGTGGATTCTCCGGCTCCTCCTCAGCAGGAGAGCTCGAGTCACCACCGACGCTGGAAGACTTGTTGGCTGACTACCTGGAAAGTGATCCACTGCCAGGCTTGGGAATGAGTGATTCCCTCGGTCAAGACCTGGGTGAATTCCTCCAGCAGAGTGATACTTCGGAGATGTTGCCACCAGATATGGATGACCCAATGAGAGATCTCTGGTCTCAAAATGGAAATCACGATCTGTAACGCACATCGCTGAACTGGCCCAGATTTTTTGGGCGCCACAAGCACCGGGCCGAAAACCCGGTGCTTTTTTATTGGGCTAAACTTTAGGCACCAATATCAATAAATGTTGGGTGTGGGATCTACAGGAAGTGGCCCGTACGCAGCACGAACAAGTGAATAACAGTGAGTCATCGAAATACGATTCTCAAGCTAGGGATGGCTGAGCGTCTGTTAAGCCGCCAAACCTATTCCGCCTCCCGGTTGTTGATCCCGGTTATTGCCGCACTGTCGTCTGTGGTGTTTGCCGACTCGTCAAACGAATCGGCGTTCGAGTCTATTAGTCCGAGCCGTCTTCAGGGCGAGGTAACCGTCAGTCCGCTGTATTCCGCGCAACCCTTGAACCCAGGCATATCCGCCAGTAGCGCCGGCTTAACAATCGGCATGACGGATGCGGTGCAGCAGGCGGTAGCGTGGCATCCGGCTGTGGGGCAGTCGGTGGGCGAACTCCAGCGTCAGCAGGAAAGTATTCGCTCAGCGCGCGCGGGTTATTTCCCGCAAGTGAGCGTTGGGGTTGTCGGTGGCTATGATACCGAGAACGACGGTGACGGCGAAGGACATGCGGTACAGCTGTATATTTCGCAGGTCATTTATGACTTTGGGAAAATCTCCGGAAGTATCGACGCGGCGACGGCGGGCGCACGTGCTTCCCAGGCGAGGGTGCTGCAACAGATCGATACCATTGCGCGCGATACCGCTCAGGCAGCGCTTGAGGTAATGCGCTACCAGGCACTGGTTGAATCCGCCGATGCCCAGGTGGAAGGGGTGTCATCCATTTCCCGTTTGGTGTCTATGCGCAACAAGCGCGGAGCCAGTTCCCGCTCGGATGTGTTGCAGGCGCAGGCGCGCATCGAATCTGCCCGTGCCAACCGTCAGCAGACCCTCGCACAGTTGAATCGTTGGCGCAGTGTGCTGCAGAACTTGATGGGCATAGAGCAGCCGATCGCCTTGACCAATGGTGTTCCACAGCCTGTGGTCAGTGGTTGCATGATTGATCCCATGTTGGCCAATACAGCGCCGGCCGTTTTGCTGGCGGAGGCCGAGCGCGCAGAGGCTGTGGCACAGCTGAAAGAAGCGCGCGCACAATCCTGGCCGACCCTGTCATTGGACGGCAGCGTCAACCGTTATCTGGATCAGCAATATATTGATACCAACGCACTCAATGATAACGAGAGTGCCATTTTCCTGAATCTTTCGATGCCGATTTACCAGGGTGGCCGCATTTATGCCAACCGGGATGCGGCAAATTTTGCCATGCGCTCGGCGGAGGCCGCCAAAGACAGTGCCAGGCTCACGGTGGCAAGGGACCTGCGTATCGCGCAGAGTCAGAGCATTGGTCTGGAACGCAGCCTGAATATTCTGGACACACGGCTTCGCGCCATCGAAGAAACGCGAGATCTCTATCGCAAGCAGTATTCGGCACTCGGTACGCGCACATTAGTGGAGCTGTTGAACTCGGAAGAGGAGGTGCAGCAGGCGCGGATCGAGAAAAGCAATACCCAGTATGACTTGTACCAGTTAAACGTCGATTGTCTGTACACCGTGGGTGAAATTCGCAGTGCTTTTGATCTTCAGGGGCGCGCCATACAAGGGGTGGAAGTTCTGCCATGAACGATAAGCAGCATTCGCCGGAACAGACACGGGCATCGTCACAGGCAGGCACACAGGTGCCAGGCGGTGGCATAGAGTACGCGCCCTGGCGTACGGCGATTGTGGCCGTGGGGAAGCACTACCGGCTGGAGTTCTCAGAAGAAAATGTACGTATCGCCTCCCACTGGGGTAGCGCTGAACCGGTCGAAAATGTGGTGCGCAGCATGGCGCGGCAATCTGGCCTGGTGGCCAAATTCTGTGACTTTGACCCGAGTATGCTCAGTCCATGGCGGTTGCCCCTGGTGATTCAGCTGCGAGATGGGCAAGTGGGGGTCATCGAGGCCGCGGATGGTAAAGGAGGGCTGTCGGTTGTATTCAGTGGAGACCAGGGGGCGACATCCCAACTGAAAGCGGATGCACTGGCCGCCCAGATTTCAGCGGTCGTCATACTGCGCCCTGCGAATAATGTCGCGGACGCGCGTGTGGACGACTACGTCAAACCGCAGGAAAAACATTGGTTCCGCTCCATTATTCTGCGGGATCTAAAGCCCTACGGTCATGTCATGATCGCCACCACTGTGGCGAATGTGCTGGCGCTTGCCGGTATTCTATTTTCCAAGCAGGTATACGACCGGGTCATTCCCGCGGAATCTACCCCCACCCTGTATGTATTGTTCAGCGGGGTGATGATTGCGGTGATATTTGACTTTGTCATGCGCGTCAATCGAGTCCGGGTAACTGACCTGTTGGGTAAGCGCGCCGATATTCGTGTATCCGATCTGGTTTACGGGCACGCGGTACGCCTGCGCAACAGTGCCAGGCCAAAATCCACCGGTGCCTTTATTTCGCAGATCCGGGAACTGGAGCGCGTGCGGGAAATGGTAACGTCCACCACCATTCTTGCCTTGGCGGATATGCCGTTCTTTTTCCTGTTTCTATTTTTCATGTGGTACATCGCCGGCCCGCTGGCGCTGGTGCCACTCGCAGCGCTTGCTGCGCTGATTATTCCGGGCCTGCTCGCCCAGCGAAAACTGGCACAACTGGCTGGCGAATCCATTCGCGAATCTTCCCTGCGCAATGCCATGTTGGTGGAAACTGTACAGGGTATGGAAGACATCAAGGCGTTGCAGGCGGAGCAGCGTTTTCAGCAACAGTGGAATCACTACAATGCGGTCACCGCAGAATCCAATCTGCGCTTGCGCGGATTGATCGGCCGCCTCGTGACCTGGACCCACAATGTGCAATCCTCGGTGTTCGCGCTGATTGTGCTGTTTGGTGCGCCGATGGTGATGGCCGGGGATATGACCACCGGCTCACTGGTGGCGGCGTCCATTCTCGGGTCCCGAATGATGGCGCCCATGTCTCAGATTACCCAGGTGCTCAGCCGCTGGCAGCAGGCAAAGTACGCGCTCAAGGGGCTTGATCAGATCATGCACCTGCCGGTGGATCATCCGGAGGGCAGTCGCCGGGTACATTTGCCCTCCATTCGCGGCAATTACCAGTTGCGACAGGCGGCGTTCAAATATTCTGCCGGGGATGATGGTGTACCGGCATTGCAAGTGGATTCCCTGCGGATCAAGGCGGGCGAAAAGATCGCCATTCTTGGGCGTAACGGTGCAGGCAAGTCAACCCTGCTACAGGCGCTATCCGGCTTTATGGAGGCGAGTGCCGGGGAAATTACCCTGGACGGCGTCAGCCTGGAGCATATCGACCCGGCGGATATTCGGCGGGACATCGGGTTGCTCACCCAGAATGCCAACCTGTTCCACGGCACCCTGCGGGAGAATGTAACACTGGGCGCGCCCGGTGCGACGGATCGGGAAATCCTTGCTGCGCTGGATATGTCCGGGGCGCTGGAATTTGTCCGCAAACTGCCAAAAGGGATGGAACACCTTGTTCTGGAAGGCGGTCTGGGATTGTCTGGTGGCCAGCGTCAGTCACTGCTTCTGGCGCGGCTGTTTATCCGCAATCCACACATCGTACTGTTGGATGAACCTACCGCGTCCCTCGACGATCTCACGGAAAAGCGTTTTATCGCGAAACTACAGCGCTGGGCCGAGGGGCGGACCCTGATTTTTGCCACGCACCGTAGCAGTACCCTTCAATTGGCGGACCGCGTGTTGGTTGTGGAAAACGGCCGCTTGATTCTCGACGAACCCAAAGCCATCGCCCTGCAAAAACTGGCACAGGCCAGTGCGCGAGACACAACGGCCTCGACCAATGAGGGCGAAGCATCGGCATCCGTGGATGCGCGCAGGCGCCGCAAAGACGAGCAGGTAAGCTGATGTCGGAACGCAAACCGCAGCAGGGACCCAAGAGTGCGCCAGGCAACGGGCTGGCGGAGCATGAATCCGCCATCAGTAGCCGTGCCGGCACGCCGGCGGTTTCCGCGAACGTGGCGATGCTGGAAGCGGACTTTCACAACGCTGGTGCCCACTACAGTGAAGATTCGGACGATTCCCAGCTGGCCAGGTCCAATCGGGTAATCTGGATTTTTTTCCTGTTACTGGTGTGCTTTGTTGCCTGGTCTTATTTTGCCAGGGTGGATGAGGTGTCCAAGGGCGCGGGGAAGGTGATACCCACATCCCGGGCGCAGATGATCCAATCGTTGGAAGGCGGGATTCTCGCGCGCTTGAATGTATCCGAGGGGGATATTGTCGAGCGCGGCCAGATTCTGGCGCAGCTGGATCCCACCAAGGTACGTTCCAATGTGCAGGAGAGCGAAGCACGCTATCGCGCGGCTCTCGCAAGTGCAGCGCGCTTGAGTGCAGAGGTCAACGGCACCGAGTTGGCCTTTCCCGATTCTTTGCAGCAGCACAGTGACTTGATTGCCAAGGAGCGCAGGCTCTACCAGACCCGCCAGAAAAGCCTGCGTGACTCGCTCAGCAGCCTCGAAGAATCTCGCGACCTGATCAACAGTGAATTATCCATCACCCGTTCGCTGGTGAGTTCCGGTGCGGCGAGCAACGTCGAAGTCCTGCGCTTGAGTCGCCAGAAATCGGAAATTGACCTGAAGATCAAGGATGTGCGCTCGGAGTATATGGTGCGCGCCCGTGAGGAGCTGGCGTCGGTGAGTGCCGAGGTAGAAGCTCTGCGTTCGGTGATCGAGGGGCGCTCGGATTCCCTCACTCGGTTGACATTGAAGTCCCCTGTGCGCGGTATCGTAAACGATATTGAAGTCACAACCATTGGCGGTGTACTACCACCGAATGGTCGTCTGATGGAAATTGTTCCACTGGATGATCGCCTCCTGATCGAAGCAAAAATATCGCCGCGGGATATCGCGTTTATTCACCCCGGACAGGATGCCAAGGTAAAGATCACTGCCTACGATTACTCGGTGTATGGTGGCCTGGATGGCAAGGTGACCAGTATTTCACCGGACACGATCCAGGATGAAACCCGGCCCGGTGAGTACTTCTACCGCGTATTGATTCTCACGGAGAGTGATGGCTTGCTGAATCGGGCTGGCAAGGAATTTCCGATTGTCCCGGGCATGGTGGCAACGGTGGATGTGCGCACTGGATCCAAGACCGTCTTTGACTATCTGGTGAAACCTTTTAACCAGGCCGGTGAGGCGTTGCGCGAACGCTGATCAATACCAGGGGAGGAAGCCGAATGTTGTGGAAATTCATTGCCTTACTGCCCCTGATTTCTGTGGTGCTGGCCGCCTCAAATCGGCTTTCTGCGGATTCTCGCAACGAGGTGCAGTACCTGACACTGGTGGCCGAAATCACCGTTGAGAACGGTACCGCTGAACCGATGGAGGGCTATGTACATCGCGTGGCGGTGCCCGTTGAGGGCCACATGCAACAGCAGTTGCTGGGCATACGCCATGATGAAGTGCAGCACTTTACACGTAAGTCTTTCAAGCATGGCGCCGGCGATTATGTGGAGCTGGAGTGGACTATTCCGGCAGGCAGTACGTCGACAAAGAAAGTCTACTTTGATCTGTTGGTACAAGACTATCAGCTTCATTCCTCCGCGCAGGCATTGGAGCGACGGCCTCGCCAGCCATCTCCGCACGATGTCTACACCCAGCCTGCGAAATACATCGAGTCTGAAGCCGATGAAATTGTGCGCCTCGCGCGCCATATCGAGCGCAGCTATGCCGATCCCGAAGCCCGTCTGCGGGCGGCATTCCTCACACCTCAGCAGATGATTCAATACCGCCGACAATCGACGCGCGGTGCACTGTATGCGGTATCGGCGCGGCAGGGCGACTGCACCGAGTATGCGGCGTTGTTCGTGGCGATCGCCCGGGCCATGGGGTATCCCGCGCGAATGACCTCCGAGTTTCTGTTTACCGAGCACCGCGAGTTCAGCCAGCCAAACCACCACGCGGCGGAGGTGTATCTGGATGGCCGCTGGATACCGGTGGACGCGAATCTCGCTCTGGATCCACGTTTTGGTTACGGCTTTGGCGTGGGCAGCCACAGCAAAATCGTATTGAACCGGAATTCTGTCTGGGTCTGGTCGAACCTTTTCCCTCGCGGCGTCAGCAAGCGTCGTGGGGAGGTCGATGTGGATATGCAGTGGCGTATTCTGGAAATGCAGGGAGCAGAGTAATGCACGAGACGACTGGCGACCACAAGACTGCCACAGCAGAATCGGGATCACCCGGTGCTGCGGCAGGCGAAGACCAGGGCGCAGTGATAGATCCGGGTTCTTGCCCGGAAGGGAGCACGGCTCAGCAGGTGCTACCGGTAGCGTCGATCATGCAGACATGTGCGGAAAATGATTACTCGTCTTCCCCGCTCCTGCACAGCCAGGATGACATTGGCATTCAGTTACTCTGCAACGCAGCGGTGGCAAAAGGGCTGGATGTCCGGTACCACCGTCGACTGATATTTGAGGTGTTCAACGGGCAACACCGGGTGATTTTTCGCCAGAACTCGCCGGCCAACTCGGCGGTATTCACGTTTTGCGCGCGACAGAAACACATTGCCAAACAGATGATGGCGGCTGCGGGTGTACCGGTACCCTCCGGCGGTGTCTTTCAGGACTATGAAACGGCATTGCATTATTTTCAGCAGGCCGGGGTGCCCGTTACGGTCAAGCCCATCGACGGCTCCTCAGGGCATGGCGTGACCAGCGGTGTAGGCACGGAAGTGGAATTTGCCAGTGCCTTTGCTTTTGCGCGCAAGGAAAGCCGCAAGGTTGTTGTGGAACAGAATATTGTTGGCCAGGATGTTCGGATCATTGTGATTGCCGGGAAAGCGGAAGCCGCTTATGTGCGCGAGCCGGCCCATGTGGTGGGCGACGGACAGCACAGTATTCGCACGCTGGTGGATAAGAAAAATGCGGTGCGAAAGAAAAATCCTAGCCTGCGTCTGGACCTGATTCGGCGGTTCGACTTGCTGGAGCGCAAAGGTATCTCGCTGGATGCGGTGCCGGCGGCCGGTGAAAAGGTGCAGCTCACCAGTGTAGCCAATACCTCTGCCGGTGGTGAAACCGTGCAAGTGTTCGATCATCTGCACAAGGACCTGTTGGCCATCGCCGAGCGGGCTGCGCGATGTTTTCCCGGTCTGGTTCAGGTGGGCGTGGATCTGATCCATGTCGCTCCCGCGGTGTGGAAGGCTGGCTCACCTCGTGGATATGTCATCGAGGTAAATTCCAATCCCGGGATATGCGATGCGGTATTTCCCGCTTACGGTCGTCCCATTGACGTGCCAGACCGATTGATCACGCAGGTCTTTTCTCCAGCAGGCGACGGCCTTGTCACCGCACATACCGAGCCCACCATTGCGCTGGCGGCGCCCTATGCCAATCACCAATACGAGCAGGCTTTTACCGAAGGTGAACAGTCTCAGGCCAGTCTGATACAGCAGGCGGCCTTTGCACAGAATGTGCAGGTTGAACACCTGTCGAACAGTGTATTTCGGCTCGTCGGGCCAACTGGCCAGTGCCTTTTCCTCAGTGGAATGCCGGAAGGCGTACGCATGGTTTCACGGAAGGTGACCCGTAATCGCGTTTGGCTGGATGACATCTTGCCAACCAGCGCCAGTTACAAAGCCACCAACCGCCAGAGCTTGAACCGCTTTCGCCTGCTGGTGATCGACGGGAAGCTGGTGTCTGCCCTGTTGATTCGCCCCGGGGAGCGCGGCCAGGGTGATACGCGAATCGAGGTTGGTGACCTGGTGCATGCGAGTGTGCTGCCGATTATTGATCAGACCCTGACGGCCATTTTCGATCCGCCCTTCGTCGGCATCGACCTGTATGCGGCGGATATCAGCCGGGACATGGGAGAGCAACCGTGGCAGGTCACCGATGCAGTATGTAATCCCAGGCTCTACTGGCATCACTTCCCGGATCAGGGCGATGGCCGCGATGTTGCCGGCGCCCTGGTTCGATCTGCTTTAAATACGGAGCAGGCGGTACAGAAAGTATGCGAACGATTTGTGCTGCGCGGTGCCGTCCAGGGAGTAGGTCTGCGTCGCTGGCTCAAGGGCAAGGCACTTTTGCACCGTATCAGTGGCTGGGCACGTAACCGAGAAGAGAATGGCGTTGGCATACTGGAAGCGGTGCTCGAGGGCACGCCCGCAGCTCTAGACAGCCTCTACACGTTGTGCCGGCAGGGTCCGGATTCGGCAACGGTCGAGTCTGTAGAACGCAGTGAACAACCCTGTACCGGTAAAACCCGGTTTAACATAATTGGCTAACCGGTTTCATCGACCTTGCAGGGAGTTTTTCAGGGATTTTTCCAGGGATTTTTCTAGGAACGTTGCACGGAAGGTTGCAGGGAATAGTTGAGGCAAGACTATGCATACGATCAGAACCGCATTCAGCACACCCATTCTGGTGCGAGACATGGAGGAGTCCGGACCGGTCAATCACCGGCTCATGGAGATCATCCTAGACATGGAATCCCGCACGCCGGGAATGAAACGGTCGAATATCGGAAGCTGGGATTCACAGAAAGATTTTCTCGAGTGGCCATATGAAGAAATCGCTATCTTCAAGAAGTGGGTGATCAATGGCATCAAGGAAATTACCCTGAAGGCGACCAAGCAGAAATACAATCCGAAAGCGCAGGATATGCTGGCGCACGCTTGGGCCAACGTGTCGCGCGCCGACAGTTATCGCAAAATCCACAATCATGAATCTTGTACCTGGTCCGGCGTGTACTACGTAAAGTCCGATCTGGTAAAAGAGAAAAGCGTGAGTAGTGGCAATATCGAGTTTCTCGACCCGCGGATGCTGTGCATTCAGGCGGAGCTCCCCAATAGCAGCTTCGGCAGCCGTGTGCGTGTGGTGCCGCGGGCTGGCCGTTTGGTGATTTTCCCCAACTGGCTACTCCATTACGTGAATCCAGTAGAAGATGATTCACTGCGCATCTGTATTGCCTTCAATGTGAAAATCGAAAGCCAGTCGGTCAAACGTCGTGCGGGGACCATGCTGCCACTGCAGAAGGCTCAGCAGTTTGCGATGGTGGAGACGGACGAGCCATCGTCATAGCCCCATCAGTGCCAGCCCAGCCAAAACACGGTAAGAGCCGCCGCTTCAGGCGGGCTCTTCCCTGGCCATCAACTGCTTCAGAAGCCGCGGAACCAAGCCGAAGTCGGAGTCCCGTCGGGAACCCTTGATCAGGAGCAGGTCGGAAGCGCGCAGCGCCCCCGCGAGATAGCGGGCCAGTTCTTCCGCGGTCGAGAAGTGTGGCCCCAGTAGAGATTCGGGCAATGCATCGCGCAGAAACTGCATTTCGCTGCCGTGGGTTACCACCAGTTCTACGCCAGTTTCGATCAGAGGCTGCGCGAGGCTGCGGTGCAATTCCGGGGCCTGGTCTCCCAGCTGCACAATACGTCCCAGCACAGCGATTTTCCTTCCGTTCTCGGAAAGTGGTGCATCCGCAAGCACCGAAAAGGCATTCAGCATTGAACTGACGGTCGCATTCCAGCTGTCATCAATCACACGCACCTCACCATCGGGCAGGTAGAGTGTTCCCTGATCCAGATGCCCCTCGTCGAGAACAAAGTCCTGCAGGGCCTCGGCCGCCTGCTCGACAGATTGCCCCATGGCATACATCGCACACAGTGACGCCACCGCGTTGTAGACCATTCCCAGGCTCGGCGCCGGGACGATAAATTTAAGCTGTTTGCCGGCGATTTGCAGGGTTACCCGACTACTCAGAGCATCTGCATCAATGCGTGCGATACGCACCTCAGCAGTTTCACTATGACCGAAGACGATCACCCGTTTGGCGAAGCGGCTGGCCTGCTTTTTGATGTAGTCGAAGTGCAACAGGTGCTCACCGACAATCGCCACCGCGCGGCCGCTCAACCCATCGAATATACGGGACTTCCACTTGGCGGTATCCCGGGTGGTTTTTACCTGGCTGGTGGTCTGAGAAACGCCGATGCCGGTAATCAGGGCGATGGTCGGGTGAATCCGTCGCGTGATTGGGCCCTGGCGCATCCACAGTGCGCTTTGGGCAACCTCGATCACCGCAGCCTGATGGTCCTTGCTCAGGCTGGCGAGCATTGATGGTACTCCGACCCGCGAGTTGTAGTTCCCCAAACTGGTGAGAACCTTCTCTTTGCCACCCAGCATGGTACCGAGCATTTTCAATGTGGAGGATTTTCCTGCGGTGCCGGTCACGGCGATCACATCGCCCTGGTAGCGCTGCCGCGCTGCCAGTCCCAGTTCCACGATCGCCTGAATCGGATCGCGGACATGCAGTACGGGTAACTCCGGGGGCAATCCCGGCACGGGTTTTTCCACCATCACGGCACCGAGTCGGCCGCCGGCCTGCTGCACGATCTCGACCAGCTTATCGTGCAGGTCCCAATTGGTATATTTACTCTGCGAGCTGCGTTCGTGATACGCGCGGTCACTGCTTCGGTGGGCGACAAATAGCGTTGGATTCAGGGATTGTGCGATAAAACTCTGCCCAGAAACCACGCTGCGCACATACCAGCCTTGCGGTGGCTTTACGATCCACTGGCCACCGGTAATTTCTGCCAGCTGCTGTGCATTCCAGGTTTGGCCGGGGGGGTGTTCGAAGGTACAGGGGGGGAATTCACTGCGGTACACCGGCGGATTTCGCCCGTCGATGGTATTGGGGTTCTCCGGTAACCCGGCGATGTTGACCGGTATCTGGGATTTGAGCACGGGTACCGGGCGGAGTTGTGTCTCCGCTCCAACCAGCCCGATTTCCAGACTGAGGCCACCATTGCACAGTTGTTTGGTGGCCGGTGGCCGCAGGCCATAAAAATCCCGGTAGATGACCCCTTGTTGCCAGCGGCTTGTGGGCAGCTGCCAGTCACAGGGGTCGTGGTCCATGGACTTTCCCCAACAGGGCGCCTGCGGGTCCTGTATCGGCACCGCACGGATGTCCAGTCGCAGGTTCTCCGTGAGTGGTGCCTGCCGCTCGGGGTTCAGTGTCCAGAAGGTTTCCACAAATAGCAGCTGGCGTTGTTCAATTTTCGTGGGACTGTAGCGAAGCCCGAGCAACCGCAGGGGGCCGAAGTCCCGCGGGGTAATACGAGCGTCGGGTGGGACTTGATCGGTAAACCAGTGCGGGTGGAGCGGGCGCTGAATGTTATCCAGCTTTTCCGGATGTCGTTGTGTTCTGGGTGCAGGGGGCAGGGCACGTTGCGCGCGTGCGGGAGGGGTCAGCAGGATTTGCCCGCTGCCATCCTGCAAGGGCTGAAGGTTGGTGCCCAGAGCCGCACACAATTTAGCGAAACGTTGGGTGACCGCGCTGGCACCCAGCCCGGTGAGTTGATGGCTGAAGCTGAACCCGGATCCCACCGGGAAGAAGCGCACTTTCTCGACGCCGCGATGGCTGAGGGAGAGTTGAAAAATACCGCTGTCTTTCAGTGTCTTGCGCACCGAGTCAAACAGCAGGTCGCCG
The DNA here is from genome assembly GCF_001639145.1 of Microbulbifer sp. Q7. Taxonomy (NCBI): domain Bacteria; kingdom Pseudomonadati; phylum Pseudomonadota; class Gammaproteobacteria; order Cellvibrionales; family Microbulbiferaceae; genus Microbulbifer; species Microbulbifer sp. Q7. The sequence goes on from NZ_LROY01000002.1 coordinate 585,620, forward strand.
GCATCGTGGATGATTGGCCGGTGCTTGTAAATTTCAATGCCCTGCAGAATATGTGCACTTGTGCCGAGCACCGCATCCGCACCGGCGTCAATAAGCTGGTGACCCACGGCGATTTCTGCGGCGCCGGGTTCTGTTTCCAGGTTATCCCCCCAGTGCACGGCGACGATGACGATGTGGGCACGTTGGCGCGCGGCGGTGATGCGCGGTTGCAACAGATGAGCCCAGGCCTCGGGGTCGCGCAGCGACAGGAAGGCACACCCTGGTTGGCGGGTGCCGGCGGCAGAGGTTGTTTGCGTTGCATCCAGTGAAAAGATGGCGACGTTCAGGTCGCCCGCGGGGCGAATCAAAGGCTGCAGTGCCGCATCGAGGTTGGCACCGCTGCCCGTATGGCCGATACCCACGGCATCTAACCAAAAGCCCTGCTCCAGCAGAGCCTGGTCACCGTAATCGCCACTGTGGTTGTTGGCGGTGGTGACACCGTCAACTTGGGCACGGCACAAAAGTTTCAGCATCTCGGGACGTGCCCGGTAGTAGTAGGGTGATTTCTCGCCCTTGTCGATGCCCTGTTCGCCGCTGGTGGCAACGACGCATTCCAGATTGACCAGGCGCAGATCCGCGTTGCTGAGCGCGGGAATTCGGCCGAGGACCTGTTCCTCACCCAGTTGTTCGGTGCGGTAATGCTGGCGGCGCGCCAGATTCACATCGCCGCCCCAGGCGAGGGTGGGAAACTGGCTGTTCTGCAGTGTCGGTACCGGAGGCATTTGCTGATAGGGGCCAATGTCTTTTGGACAACCGCCGTTCAGGAGATATTTGCGGAACGCCACAAACCCGGAGAGGTAGTGCTCTACATCGTCAATACGCACCCGGAACGCATGGTGGCGAATATAAAAACTGCCGACGATCTTCCCGGGATTCTTGAAAAACATCGCGTATTCGGGCCAGAAGTAGCCATTCAACAGGTACATGGCGCGGGTATGCAGCGCGTGGTAGAACTTGTCCAGGTCTAACTGCGCCAGTAGATGGGAAAATGTTTTTTCGTGGCGAAGCCGGGTAACCATACGCTCGGCGGCCATCATCAGTTCCAGCAGGGTGGGGAAGGTGGTGATGCGCTCGATAATAAAGTCCAGGTGGCCGACCACATTCTGTATGCCGAACTGGTAGTAGCGTGCTTCCGGCCGATACAGGGTCAGCTCATTGACGCAGTAGCTGAGCCAGTGGTCGTGGGCCTGCCAGTGATTGTTGGCAATAAAGTATTCAAAAGCCGTTTCCACAATGTGCAGCCAGCGCTCATCCTTGGTCAGCCCGTACAGGCGCATCAGGCCAAAAGCGGCTTCGCCATCGTAGTAGATGATCCGGAATTCATCCTTGACGGTAAGTTCCGGGTACTGCAGTACGTGCACGAACTTGCCGGTGGCCTGGTCCTGCATAAAGCGGATACCCAGTGCCAGCTTCTCCAGTAACCCGGCGTATTGATCGCGCACCGCGTCGCTGTCGCTGAGTTCAATGTATTTCACCAGCGCCAGAAGGCACACCGCATTGCCACCGAGCTTTATTTCTCCGTTTGCTTCCACCAGAAAGGCGGCTTCCTCACCCGACGGCAGCGGCGCGGTCTTGATCAGTTTGTTCGTGAGGTAGTTGAGCGCGCGGTCGATGGCGCGCTTGGTGTGCGTATCGCGGTTTACTTCCCAGCCTTCAGTCATGGCATAGGTAGAGCTCGCATGGCGCAACGTGTTGTAGGTGCCAATGGGGCGGTCGAAACAACAATGCCAGCCGTATTCAAAGCGCCCACTCTTTAATACCTGGGAGGCGAGATAACGGGTGCTGGTGTCAACCACGTGACAGGCCGTTGGCTCATCCAGTGTGTCGATCCGCCGGCGTCCGGCGTTGCGGCCGGGGCCGTACAGTAATTGCGGCTCGGTGTTGCCATCGACGAACAGGCCTTCCATATGCAGGCGGGTGACCGGGGTGTCGTCATTGAAATCAAGCGGCGTTTTGCGGCCAAAGCGCAGGTTGGTATAGGCGCGGAAACGGCTTTCATTCACCGTGGCATAAGCCACTTTGTTGCCGCCGTACAGCATGGCGTTGCCATTGAGCTCCTGCTCCAGAAAGGCAATTTTCCAGTCGCTGTCCAGCGCCAGCCCGTAGCGGAAATAGCCGCGCTTGGTGTTTTCAAACTTCTGCCGCAGGGTGCGCCAGTCCATGGGTTCGGCGTCCGTCACCCAGTCGATGCGCAGCCAGCGCCCGTGCATCTTTGCCGACGCGAGCAGCTTTCGGGCCTGGGCGGCGAGCTTGCGCCAGAGTGCGTCGAGATCCTTGCCGCGGGCGTGGCACACCCTGGCTCGCTGTTTGCCATCACTGATGGAAAAGAACAGTGTGTAGGGAGGCGGCAGGTTTTGCAGTTCTTGCTCTACCTTCGGGCGCGCACGGGACAGTAAATCAGACAAGGAGTTGGGGTTGGCCATGACGCAGATACGTTCCTGTCGGTCGTTATTGTGACGAGCAGGGAAGGCCGTTAGCCACAGCGCAAGAAACGTATCTTGCGGCGCATCGCGGAGGACTGGCGCGCATCCCTGGCAGATCAATCCGTATCACCCAGTATAGGTTTGGTGATCGGGTTCTGCCGGGCGAGGGAAGGGGGGCGGCGCAGGCGGAGGGGAGAGAGTGTGGTGTTAAACCGGCGTCAGGGGATACAGCGAGCGGGCAACCGGAACATCGTTGCCCGCACCAGGCCAAGTGGAGATTAAAGTTCTGCGGCCAGGCGAGAACCCTGATCAATGGCGCGCTTGGCGTCGAGTTCGGCGGCTTCGAAGGCGCCGCCGATCAGGTGGCTGGATTGACCCCGTGCCTGCAGCTGGTCGTGCAGTTTGCGCAGGGGCTCCTGGCCGGCGCAGACAATCACGTTGTCGACCTCGAGCAGCTTTTGCTCATCCCCCAGGCGGATATGCAGACCCCGGTCGTCGATTTTTTCGTAGGTCACGCCGGCCAGGTTTTGTACCTTGCGGTGCTTGAGGCTGGTGCGATGAATCCAGCCGGTGGTTTTGCCGAGGCCCGCACCCACTTTGGAGGCTTTTCGTTGCAGCAGGAAGATCTGCCGTGGGCTGGTCACCGGCTGTTGTGGCTTGAGGCCGGCGCGGTGCTCCAGCGCGATATCTACGCCCCACTCGTCGAAGAACTCGTCTTTGTTGCTGGCAATCAGCTCGTCGGCGTGGTCTTCGCTGTGGGTGAGGTACTCTGCCACATCGAAGCCGATGCCGCCGGCGCCGATAATGGCCACGGTTTTGCCCACCGGTTTTTTGTCTCTGAGCACATCCAGGTAGGTCAGTACTTTGGCATTGTCGATACCGTCAATGGGTGGGGTGCGCGGGGAAATACCGGTGGCGATGATGACCTCGTCGAAGCCCTTCAGGTTTTCTTCCGTGGCGACGGTGTTCAGGCGCACCTCGACACCGGTGAGTTCCAGTTTGCGCTTGAAGTAGCGCAGCGTCTCTTCAAATTCGGCTTTACCGGGAATCTGCTTGGCAATATTGAACTGGCCGCCCACCTTGTCGCTGGCTTCAAACAGGGTGACCTTGTGACCGCGTTCTGCCGCGACCGTGGATGCGGCGAGGCCAGCGGGGCCTGCACCAACCACAGCAATGGTTTTTGCCGTTTGTACCGGCAGGTAATTCAGCTCGGTTTCGTGACAGGCGCGCGGGTTGACCAGACACGAGGTGAGCTTCAGTTCGAAGGTGTGGTCCAGGCAGGCCTGGTTGCAGCCGATGCAGGTATTGATTTCATCCGCACGGTTTTCCGCCGCCTTGTTGACGAACTCCGCATCCGCCAGGAAGGGGCGGGCCATCGAAATCATGTCGGCCTTGCCGGCGGCCAGTACGTCTTCGCCCACCTGGGGCATATTGATACGGTTGCTGGTGATCACCGGTACGCGCAGGTGCTGCTTGACCTTGGCGGTAATGTCGGCGAACGCTGCGCGCGGCACACTGGTGGCGATGGTCGGCACTCGCGCCTCATGCCAGCCGATGCCGGTGTTAATGATACTGGCACCGGCCTTTTCGATGGCCTGACCGAGGGCAACTACTTCGTCAAAATCACTGCCGCCTTCCACCAGGTCGAGCATGGACAGCCGATAGATGATGATGAAATCTTCGCCGACGGTTTCGCGAATCCGCCGAACAATTTCAATGGGCAGGCGCGTGCGGTTTTCGAAGCTGCCGCCCCAGCGGTCGTCGCGGTGGTTGGTGCGCGTGACGATGAACTGGTTGATGAAATAGCCCTCGGAGCCCATCACTTCCACGCCGTCGTAGCCCGCTTCTTTGGCCAGGACGGCGCAGCGTACATAGTCGTCGATTTGCTGTTCAACTTCTTCGTCGCTCAAAGCCTTGGGCGTGAACGGGTTGATCGGCGCCTGAATGGCTGAGGGTGCGACCAGATTCGGGTTATACGCGTAGCGGCCCGCGTGCAGGATCTGCATACAGATTTTGCCGCCTTCCGCGTGCACCGCCTGGGTAATGGCACGGTGCTCGGTGGCTTCTTCGGGGGTGGTCATTTTGGACGACCCCTGGAACACCCCACCTTCCTCATTGGGGGCAATGCCGCCGGTGACAATCAGGCCCACCCCACCGCGGACACGCTCCCGATAGAAGGCCGCAAGACGGTCGAAACCACCGGGGTGCTCCTCCAGGTTGGTGTGCATGGATCCCATCAAAACGCGGTTCTTAAGGGTGGTGAACCCCAGGTCAAGCGGGCTAAGCAAGTGCGGGTAGGCTTGGGTCATGGTGATTGTTCTCTTTCTGTCCGACGTTTCAGGTCGCAGGCCTTGCCCATGTGTCAGCAAGGCAGTTTATATGCAAAAAGTTGCATAGAGTGGCTCAAGGATAGCAAGTCTCGGGAACGCGCGGCAGTGACCAATCCGACCGAAAACTCTGACCTGATACGGTAGTCGATCCGTGCTTCTCTAGCCAAACAGGGATAGTAAATGCTGCCGCAGCCACTGATGCGCGGCATCGTCGTCCTGGTGACGATGCCACAACAGGTGCCAATCCATCTGCGGAATCTGGAAAGGGAGCTCGAAACACCGGGCGGGATACTGGCGCGCGAGGCTGACCGGCACCGTGAGTGCCAGGTCGGTTTTCAGTACCACTAAAGGCGCCACGCGGTAGTGTTGCACCCGCAGGCGGATTTTGCGCCGTCGCCCCAGCTTGTTCAGCGCGATATCGGCAAGGCCGGGACCACGGCGGCGGCTGGATACATGGATATGCTCCAGCGCCAGGTACTGCTCCAGGGTGAGGCTGGATTCGCCCGCCAGCGGGTGGTCCGGCCGCAGCATGCACTGGTACCGGTCTGCCACGAGGCGTTGCTGGCTCAGCTGGTTTGCGGACACCAGGGGCACATCCAGGGCGAAGTCCAGGCTGTTGGCCGCCAGCTCCTTGGCCAGCTGGTCCCTGGGCACGTAGAAGGATTCCACACTGATCCCCGGTGCCGCCCGCTGAAGATGCTCCAGCAGGTGCGGCAGCACCAGAGTTTCCGCCATGTCGTTCATGGACACCCGCAGAGTCTTCTGTGCGGTGGCGGGGTCAAAGCGATGGTGCTCTGCCACGCTGCTGCCCAGCAGTGACAGAGCCTGCTGCACCCTGGGCATGATGTTCTCGGTGAGTGGGGTGGGGCTCATGCCGCTCGGGGTGCGGACGAACAATTGGTCGTCCAGCGCCCGGCGCAGTCGGGCCAGGGCATTGCTCACCGCCGGCTGTGTGATGTGCAATCGCTCTGCCGCCCGTGTGAGATTACGCGTGGAATAGATCGCCTCCAGTACGGGGAACAGGTTCATATCGATCTGATGCAGTTGCCTGGCCATGTTCCCGCCCTCTTTTAATGCCGATGTGTCATGTGAATGTGTCGTGACCACGCTGGGCAGCCTGTATCCGCCGCTCTCTTTGGTATCACTGTTGTGAATGATGGGATATTTACATAATAAACTTTGATGATTCAAATGGAACCGCTAGCGTAAGTCAGGCTTAAACAGGTCGTGCGCGATCCCGCTGTGGATCCAGGGAAGGCAAATCATGATTGAACGCATTCATTACACGACCCCTACTCAACCCCCACAGGAGGTAGCCCGTGTCGGAAATTTTTGTTGTGCGCCATGGGCAGGCGTCGTTCGGCAGTGATAACTACGACCAGCTCTCGGAACTTGGTTGGCAACAGGCGCGCTGGCTGGGTGAGCACTGGGCGCAGGATGAGCAGCAGTTTGACCATATCGTCAGTGGCGACCTCCAGCGTCACCGGGAGACCGCACAGGGTATCTGTGAGGGGCTGGGTCCGAATCGCCATCGAGTGGAGGCGCTTCCGCAACTCAACGAATTTGATTTCAAGCGGGTAATGCAGGCTTATGGCGAAACAAATCCCCAGGCTGCCCCCGGGGCGGGCGCCGAGCGCGCGGACTACTACCGCTTTCTGAAAAAGGCCATGCACGCCTGGTCCACCGGCGAGATTAAAGGTGCGGAAAGCTGGCAGCAGTTCGAGCAGCGTATTGAAGATGTTCTGGGGGTGCTGGCGGCGGGTGCGCGCGGCGGTAAAACGCTGGTGGTGAGTTCCGGTGGCGCCATTGCCATGATGGTGCGCCAGATACTGGGAGCACCATCCCACACGGTGACACAGCTGAATATGCAAATTAAAAATACGGCAATCAGCCACGTCTTTGCCGGACGCAATGGCTTGAGCCTGCACAGTTTCAATCACGTGCCCCATCTCGACAACCGCAATCGCCGCGCATTCATTACTTATAGTTAACAACGGAAACCGCGATGAACTTTGAATATTCACCCAAGGTGCAGGACTTGCTGGAGCGTTTGCAGCAATTTATGGCGGACGAAGTCATGCCCGCAGAGGCAGACTACTACCAGCAGCTGGAACAGGATCGCTGGGGCGAGCCACCGATTATGGAAGTGCTTAAACACAAGGCCAGAGATGCCGGCTTGTGGAATCTGTTTCTGCCGGATGCCGAGAGGGGAGCCGGGCTGACTAACCTCGAGTACGCGCCGCTCGCGGAGGTAATGGGGCGTGTTGGGTTTTCCTCGGAAGTATTCAATTGCAGTGCGCCGGATACCGGCAACATGGAAGTGCTGGCCCAGTATGGGTCAGCGGAACAACAGGAGCGCTGGCTAAAACCGCTTCTGGCCGGGGAGATTCGGTCCGCATTTGCCATGACCGAGCCGAAAGTCGCTTCCAGTGACGCCACCAATATCGAAACCCAAATCGTGCGCGATGGCGATGACTTCGTGATTAACGGTCACAAGTTTTATATCAGTGGGGCCCTCAATCGCCGCTGTGAAATTATGATCGTGATGGGCAAAACCGCACCGGACAATGAAGACCGCTACCGCCAGCAGTCACAGATTCTGGTACCGATGAACACGCCCGGTGTAAAGGTTATTCGCCCCATGACGGTGTTCGGCTATGATGACGCACCGGAGGGCCATGCAGAGATTATTTTTGACAATGTGCGAGTGCCCAAAGAAAACCTGATTCTCGGTGAAGGGCGGGGATTTGAGATCGCTCAGGGGCGCCTGGGTCCGGGGCGTATCCATCACTGCATGCGCCTGATCGGCCAGGCCCAGCGAGCGCTGGAAATGATGTCGGTGCGAGCAGAGCGCCGTGTGGTGTTTGGTCGACCAATGATAAAACAGGGCTCGGTACGTGAGGATATAGCGAAATCGGCCTGTGAAATTGAGCAGGCGCGCTTACTGACCCTCAAGGCCGCGGATCAGATGGACCGCCACGGGAACAAGGCGGCCCGCGACCTGATTGCGATGATCAAGGTCGTGGCACCGCAGATGGCGTGTAACGTGATTGACCGTGCCATCCAGATTCATGGTGCGGCGGGCCTGGGGCAGGATTTCCATTTGGCCCGCGCCTATGCTTATGCACGCACCATTCGCCTGGCGGATGGCCCGGATCAGGTGCATATGATGCAACTGGGGCGCAACCTTGCCGCGGCCTATGCCGCCCTGGCTGCGGAGGAGGGCTTATGAACACCGTATCCAACGCTTCCGTGGTCGGCCAGCTGGATACGGAACGGCTGACACACTACCTGAGCGAAAAAATCCCTGGTTTCGGCGGCCCGGTGCGCGCACAAAAATTTTCCGGGGGGCAATCCAACCCGACATTCAAGATCGAAACACCCGCGGGCAACTATGCGCTGCGCCGCCAACCTCCGGGCAAGTTACTGAAATCGGCGCACGCGGTGGATCGCGAGTTCCGGGTAATGCGTGCCCTGGCCGGGAGCGAGGTGCCTGTGCCCAAGGTACTGCACCTGTGCGAAGACCGCGATGTCATTGGTTCCATGTTTTACCTGATGGAATACTGCGAGGGGCGGATTTTCTGGGATGCCGCACTGCCGGAACTGGATAACTCTGAACGCAGTGCCTTTTACGAAGAAATGAACCGGGTGCTGGCGGCGTTACACAGCGTGAAACCAGAAGAAGTGGGACTTGCTGACTACGGGCGTCCGGGCAATTATTTTGAGCGGCAATTCGATCGCTGGCAGGGGCAATACCGGGCATCGGAACTGCAATCCATCAGCGCTATGGATCAATTGATTCTGTGGCTTGAAAAAAACCTGCCGGAAGACGATGGCCGGGTATCTCTGGTGCACGGCGATTACCGCCTCGACAACATCATGTTCCATGCCACCGAGCCGCGCGCCATTGCGGTTCTGGATTGGGAGCTTTCCACCTTGGGCCACCCGTTTGCGGATCTCGCCTATCAGTGCATGCAGCTGCGCATGCCCGCAGAAAGCGGCAATATTTCCGGCTTGATGGGAGTGGATCGGGGCACGCTTGGTATACCCACTGAACGTGAATATGTGGCGCGCTACTGCGAGCGGATGGGCATTGAGCGCATCGACAACTGGGCCTTTTACCTGGCCTTCAGCTTCTTCCGCCTGGCGGCGATCATCCAGGGGGTTGCCAAGCGCGCGCACGACGGCAATGCGTCCAGCAAGGATGCGGTAAAACTCGGAGCGTTTGTCGGCCCGCTTGCCACCCTGGCATTGGATGTCGTGGCAAACGAGTCCTGAAATCGGCATTAATGGAACGACCCTCATACACATTAACAAAAAACGGATAACACGACTGTTGGGAGAAATTCATGGCGACCAAGCTTTTTGATCTGAACGGAAAAATTGCCCTGGTGACCGGCGCCAGCCGCGGTATTGGCGAGGCCATTGCCAAATTGCTGGCGGAACAGGGCGCGCATGTACTGGTGTCCAGTCGCAAGATCGAGGGCTGCCAGGGGGTGGCAGATGCGATTAATGATGCCGGCGGCAAGGCTGAAGCGCTGCCCTGCCACATCGGCAATATGGACGATATCGAGCAAGCTTTCAGCCATATTCGCAAGCATTACGGCAAGCTCGATATCCTGGTGAACAATGCGGCAACCAATCCCTACTTCGGGCATATTCTCGATACGGATCTAGGTGCCTTCAATAAAACCGTTGATGTCAATATTCGCGGCTATTTCTTTATGTCGGTTGAGGCGGGCAAGCTGATGCGGGAAAACGGCGGTGGCTGCATCGTAAATACCGCCTCCATCAATGCCTTGCAGCCGGGCGTGGGGCAGGGCATTTACTCCATCACCAAGGCGGCGGTTGTGAATATGACCAAGGCCTTTGCCAAGGAGTGCGCGCAGTTCAATATTCGCGTAAACGCGCTGTTGCCGGGGCTGACCAAAACCAAATTTGCGGGTGCGCTGTTCAGCCATGAGGAAATCTACAAGGCGGCGGTGAGCCATATCCCCATGCATCGGCATGCGGAGCCGGAAGAGATGGCGGGCACCGTGTTGTATCTGGTTTCCGATGCCAGTAGCTACACCAACGGTGAGTGCGTGGTGGTCGATGGTGGCCTGACTTCGTGTGGGGGAATTTGATCATGGCGGACTTTCAACGTGATCCGATTCTGGATTTTACTGGCAAGGTTGCCCTGATCACCGGCGCCGCCAGTGGCTTTGGTGCCCTGGTCGCTGAAGAACTGGGCCGCCGCGGTGCCCGTCTTGTGCTTGGGGATATCAATGAAGCGGGGCTGGCGCCGGTGGTGGAAAGGCTCACAGCAATGGGGGCGGAAGTGCATGCGGTGGCCTGCGATGTCGGATCCGAGGCGGATTGTGCGGCAATGGTGGCGCTGGCCCGGGAAAACTTCGGTGGGCTCGACATCGCGATCAACAACGCCGGCATTGCGCCACCGGTGCAGTATTTTGAGGAAGTGGAGGAAGAAACCTTCGACCTGCAGCACCGTGTCAACGTGAAGGGTGTCTTCTTCGGTATGAAGCACCAATTGAAACTCATGCGCTCACAGGGCGGCGGTGTAATCCTGAATGTGAGTTCCATGGCGGGGATCGGCGGCGCTCCAAAGGCGGCACCATACTCGGCTGCGAAACATTCTGTGGTTGGCATGACCCGCACCGCCGCGGTGGAGTATGCGCGTCATAACGTGCGCGTCAATGCTATTTGCCCTTTCTATACCCTCACGCCGATGGTGGCCGAAATGCAGGTACCGGAAGGCGCCTCCCAGGATCAGATGCAGGCTATTTTTGCCGCGGGATGCCCGATGAAGCGGCTGGGCAAGCCAGAGGAGGTGGTGAGTGCGATGTTAATGCTGTGTTCGCCAGCGCTCACCTATGTCACCGGCCAGGCTTTGGCCGTGGATGGCGGTGTTTCGGCTTTCTGATCGTCTGGACTAACACTGAAAAGGGCGTGGTGCCATCGGGCACCACACCCTTTTTTGTTTGTTCGCGAAAAGACGCTCTCTGGTCAGGGGAGAATACGGCAATGCTGCCGCGCCTTACTGGCGAGATCTGCAGGCAGGGTGTTATCGCCTGCCGACCGTTGTTGTCGCCGCCACTGGGCACAGAGTTCCATATAATTGCCGGCCTTCACTTCGGTGCGCAGTGCGTGCCACGTATCCTGTCGCGCAGCCTGGTTTCCAGGCTTGGTGCGGTAGCGCTCTAGGCCCAGCTCTCGGCTGTTATTCTGGTGGCCGATCTGCCCCGGCGTTGCCCCAATGTATTGAGCGGGGTGCAACAGCACGATGGCGATGGCGATGGCACCAAACCCGGAAGCGGCCTTTGACAGCAGTCTGCTACTTGTACTGTTGACGGGTCTGCGAGGCTTGATGGCGCGGGCACTCGAAAGTAATTTCTCATCAAGTGACGCAGGGACCTGAAGCTGCCCCGAATCGTGGTGATAGAATGATTCCCAGCATTTTCTGTTCATGTTCAAACTACCTCAACAGAGCGATTGGCACCAGCGGCACTTGCGGGTGACAAATTCGGGGATTTTTTCCAGGAAAAAACCGGGCTGGAACTGGCGGGTGTCGGCATGGCGTTGCCGCGCTGCTCGGTAGCCTGCTCGTCGGCTCGTTGAGCCTGCGCTGCCGCTTCGCGGGCCAGTGTTGCTGCAGACTTCCACGGCTTGCGCGCCCTGCCATTTAACGCATGCTCCATGTGCTCTCTACCCTGTTGCAGCAGAGTGCGACAGGTAAAAAGCGGGATTTGCTCGATGTCTGCCGCTGTTGCCAATGAGAGGTCACACTCAGTTACCAGCAGGAAAATGTTTCTCTGCTGACGCGGCAGCGTCTGAATAGCACTCAGTACGCTGGAGTTGGCCAGCGCTTCACCCAGACGACCTTTTTCAGCCTGGGGATTATCTCTGGTGGCAGGGGGGGAGCGCAGCGATCTGCTTAGCTGAATGTACAGCCAGTTTTTCAGCCGCTGACGATGTAGCTTCGGCGGTGCATCCAGAAAGTTTTTCCAGAAAGATTCCATCGCCGACACGCAGTATTCCGGTGCCATCTGCGCGCAGTAGCGAAACAACTGATCTTTATAGCGCAGGTAAATTTCCTGAAAGACCTTGTGGTGACGCGCATCGTAAAACCGAGAAACCAGATCTTCATCACTGAGACTGCACAAATTCTCCGTAAACATGGGATTTGCCTCCTTGGCGCTACTTCCCAATGCTACTTACCCGGCTGTCCATCTCCTGGAAAATCATTTCTGGCCTTCACTGGCCATGTCAGGAGTACATCGTAAATCGAGTAAATGTTCTGTTAACGTTATTTTGCCCATAACCGCTCGGGGGCAAATACCACACCTTGACTCAGTATTAACCTTATTTTCGCCGGGACTCCGGTGGTTTTTCTGCACCGGTCACTTTTTCTGCGGACCCTTTAACCACTTTTTCTTGCCTGGGCTGGTTGTCGCCAGGGTCTTCGCTGGTGACATGACTGCTTTTTTTCCAGGCAGCAAGGAAAAGGGTGCCGAGGCCGAGAAGAATCTCATCCACAAAGGGAACGAGGTCGGGAATGATCAGGTCAATCAGGAACAGTGCGCACATCCATTTGAACAACTGGGGGTGCTTCAGGCGGCGGGCATAGTTGAGGAACCATCCCACCAGGGCACTGGGTAATACGCGCTTCATAGAGTGATTGAAACTGCTTTCGAGACCGTGTTGGGAGTATAGCCCGCGTCCGCGCGACCATCCGATGGAGGAAAGGTTCCAAGTGCGAAAATACGCTGTGTATGGCGTAAAAGTTGCCTCGGTAGTGTTTCCAAACCTCCTTCGAAGGCGCTGCAGTAGACTGAAAAGTGAGCAGTTTCAGGCGGTCGATGGGCGTCGGTCGCGGAACGGTAGCAGCAGCTGCTCGGGGCCTAATTCGGCACGCAAATCCTTGAGTTTGACACCGACACCCAGTAGACGGATTGCCTCGCTGCGCTTTTCCCAACACTGCTGCAGCAGCTGCTTGAACTCGCTGATACGGGCCGCGCGGCTGGTGCGCTCCTGCGTGGACTGGGTGAAGTCAAAATATTTTACCTTGATGATCACTGCGCTAATTTCGTAGCGATCACCGAGGTTTTCCAGGCGCTCCTGTAGTCGTCCGTAGAGGCCCACCATCTGCTCCTGCCAATGCTCGAAGTCTTTCAGGTCCTCGCTAAACGTACGCTCCACGCTCACGCTCTTGCGGACGCTGTCACCATTGACCGGTCTGTCGTCGATACCACGACAAAGATGATACAGGCGGTTGCCAAACTTTCCGTACTTCTCCACCAGTTCCAGCAGGCTAAAGCGCCGCAAATCACTGCAGGTATGAATCCCCTGACGTTGCATTTTTTCTGCGGTGACCCGACCGACACCGTGGATTTTCTTCACCGGCAACCGCAGGACAAAATCTTCCACTGCGTCCGGGTGGATTACGGTGAGACCATCCGGCTTTTGCCAGTCACTGGCAATTTTTGCCAGAAATTTATTTGGAGCCACGCCGGCGGAAATGGTGATGCCCAGCGCTTGGTGCACCTGTGCGCGTATCTCCTGTGCAATCAGGGTTGCACTGCCGTTGCAATGGGGGCTGTCGGTAACATCCAGAAATGCTTCATCTAAAGATAGAGGTTCTATACTTTCTGTGAAACTGAGAAATATTTCCCGGATCTGTGCGCTGACTTCCCGATATTTTTTCATGTTGCCCGGCACTACAATCAGCTCAGGGCAGAGTTTCTTGGCCTGTGATGTGGGCATGGCTGAGCGCACGCCAAAACTGCGGGCTTCATAGTTGCAGGTGGATATCACACCTCTGCGATCACTGGATCCGCCCACGGCAATAGGGCGACCGCGCAAGTTCGGGTCGTCCCGCATTTCTACCGATGCGTAGAAGCAGTCACAGTCACAGTGGATGATTTTTCGCATGCTGGGATTATATACAGTATTTGGTCCCCGGCCACGGACTAATTTAACCAACCATTGAAGATGTTTCTCACTCTCAAGGAGGTGCAGCATGAGCCTTTTACCGCTGACGGATTCACACTCGGACGCGCGGGTGGCCGAGGTGCTTGACGATATTCGAATCACGCTGGGTATGGTGCCGGCTATTTTTCGGGTCAACGGAAGTAACCCGACCATACTGGCGGTTTTGTGGAATCGGTACCAGCATGTGATGCTGACCGGCAGCCTGTCGCCGAAATTAAAGGAGGGTATTGCGCTGATGGTGGCGGCAGATGAGCAGAGTGATTATGGCATCGCCCTGCACAGCGCGGCTCTGCAGAAACTCGGGGTGGACCCGCACGAAGTGATGCGCATTCGCACCGACCCCGATCATGCGCATTACGAGCCCAAGGATCACGCTTTGCTGGAAGTGGCACGACACGCTAACAAGAGCCCTCACGATCACGGGGAGCGGTTAGTGGAGGCGGCGCGGGAAAGGGGGGCCAGTGATGAAGAAATTCTGGAAGCGTTGGCAGTGGCTGGATTGGCCGCAGAATTTAGCCACACTGCTGCGTTTCTCGCGGTCCCCTCCGACTGATATCGCTTGTGGTTTCCGTTGTGTCCGGGTGCAGTCAATGCCGGGAGCGGTAAACCACAGATACAAAAAAGCCGTCTCGGCGACGGCTTTTCATTGAACTTCAGGCTTCGACACTCAGCGCTCAAGCAGCTCCAGCTTGCCGGTCTTGCCATCCCACTCCTCTGCATCGGGCAGCGGGTCTTTCTTCTCGGTGATGTTCGGCCAAACCTCCGCCAGTTCCGCGTTCAGCTCGATGTATTCCTGCTGGTCATCCGGCACCTCGTCTTCGGAGAAGATGGCGTTGGCAGGACATTCCGGCTCGCACAGGGCGCAGTCAATACATTCGTCCGGGTGGATCACCAGGAAGTTGGGACCTTCGTAGAAGCAGTCTACCGGGCAAACTTCCACACAGTCGGTGTATTTGCACTTGATGCAGTTTTCCCCAATTACGAATGTCATTTTTGTCCCTCGATAATGCAGTGTCGTTGCCGCTAATCGGCCAGCCCGGCGTGCGCGAACCGTGCCTGATTCTGAAAGCAGCGGATTTTAGCAATAACTGGCGCGAATTGTAGTGGCTTTTGAGTCGAATTGGTTGGGTGCTTATAACAATTTGCGCAGGGCGTAGAGCTGCTCCAGTGCCTGGCGGGGGGTGAGGTCATCCGGGTCCAGGGATTCCAGCGCTTCCACTGCCGGGTGCGGTGCACTGCCGAACAGGTCTACCTGCGCAGGTGCCGCGCTCGCCGGTTTCACTGGGGCTGTTACAGGGGCTGATACAGGCACTGTT
The DNA here is from genome assembly GCF_001639145.1 of Microbulbifer sp. Q7. Classification (NCBI taxonomy): domain Bacteria; kingdom Pseudomonadati; phylum Pseudomonadota; class Gammaproteobacteria; order Cellvibrionales; family Microbulbiferaceae; genus Microbulbifer; species Microbulbifer sp. Q7. The sequence goes on from NZ_LROY01000002.1 coordinate 600,719, forward strand.
GCAGGACTGGCTGCCGGTGGTGCACCGGGCCCGGAGTCGCGAGTGGTGTGGCCGGCTTCCAGTGCCGCCAGGCGCGCCTTGGCTTCATCCAGCACCGGCTGCGGGATGCCGGCGAGTTTGGCGACCTGCAGACCGTAACTTTTGGAGGCTGGCCCCTCCTGAATACGATGCAGGAAGACGATGGAGTCCCCGTGTTCGGTGGCATTGAGGTGGATGTTGGCGGCGTCGGGGCACTGCTCGGGCAGCTCGGTGAGCTCGAAATAGTGGGTGGCAAACAGGGTGAAGGCGCGCACCTGGTTCGCCAGGAACTGCGCGCACGCCCAGGCCAGGGACAGGCCGTCGTAGGTGCTGGTGCCGCGGCCAATTTCGTCCATCAGGATCAGGCTGTGCTCGCTGGCATTGCGCAGGATATTGGCGGTCTCGGTCATTTCCACCATAAAGGTAGAGCGGCCGCCGGCCAGGTCATCGGCGCTGCCGATACGGGTGAAGATGCGGTCCAGCAGGCCGATACGCGCGCTGTCGGCGGGTACAAAGCTGCCGCAATGGGCGAGCAGGGCGATCAGCGCGGTCTGGCGCATGTAGGTGGACTTACCGCCCATGTTCGGACCGGTGATGACCAGCATGCGGCGGCTGTCATTGAGCTCGATGTCGTTGGCCACAAACGGGTCGTCCAGTACCTGCTCCACCACCGGGTGGCGGCCGCCCTCAACGTGAATACCCGGCTGTTCGCTCAACACCGGCTGGATCAGTCGCAGCTGGTCGGCGCGCTCGGCCATATTCGCCAGTACATCCAGTTCAGAAACCGCGGCGGCGGCATTTTGCAGTGCGGCCAGGTGTTCGTTCAGCTGGGTAAGCAATTCCTCGTACAGGAATTTTTCCCGGGCGAGCGCGCGGCTCTTGGCCGAGAGCGCCTTGTCTTCAAACTCCTTCAGTTCCGGGGTGATAAAGCGCTCGGCATTCTTCAGGGTCTGGCGGCGGATGTAGTCCGCGGGCGCCTTGTCACTCTGCCCGCGGCTGATCTCGATAAAGTAGCCGTGCACCCGGTTGTAGCCCACCTTCAGGGTGGGAATGCCGGTGCGCTCTTTTTCACGCACTTCCAGCTGCACCAGGTAATCGCCGGCGTTTTCGCTGATGCCGCGCAGTTCGTCCAGCTCTTCATCGAAGCCATCGGCAATCACGCCACCTTCGCGAATCACCACCGGTGGGTTTTCCACCAGTGCGCGGGTCAATAACTCCACGGTCTCTGGCCACTCACCCATTTCGCGATGCAGGCGGGCGAGCAGGGGGGCGTCGGTTTCGCGCAGCTGGCGCTGCAGTTCCGGAAACTGCGCCAGAGACATACCAAGACGTGACAGGTCGCGCGGGCGCGCAGAGCGCAGGGCCAGCCGGCCGAGAATACGCTCCATATCGCCAATGGGCTTGAGCGCTTCGCGCAGGGGTTCAAAACGGTAATCGGCAATCAGTGCCGCAATGGCCTGCTGGCGTTGCTGCAGGGTGTCGAGGTTGCGCAGTGGGTTGTTGAGCCAGCGGCGCAGCAGGCGGCTGCCCATGGCGGTTTTACAGGCATCGAATACCGACAGCAGCGTGTTGTCGTCACCACCGTTGAGGTTGGTATCGATTTCCAGGTTGCGGCGGCTCGCCGGGTCCAGGGCTACGGTATCCTCATTGCGCTCGGTGCGCAGGGTGCGGATATGGGGCAGCTCGGTACGCTGGGTATCGCGGGCATATTGCAAGAGGCAGCCGGCGGCGGAGAGCGCGGCGTGCATATGGCTGCACCCGAACGCCTCCAGGTCCAGGGTGCCAAACTGGCGGTTCAGCAGGCGCAGTGCGCTCTCCAGGTCAAACTCCCTGGGCGCGCGCCGGCGCAGGCCCGCCCGACGCTCGATCTCTGCCGGGAGCACGAGATCTTCAGACACCAGTAATTCGGTGGGGCTGAAGCGCTGGATCTGTTCGGTCAGGCCTTCTAGCGTAGCCACTTCCTGTACCGCAAAGTAGCCGGTGCCCACATCCAGCAGCGCCAGCCCGAAGTGATCGCCCAGCTGCACCGTGGCGGCTAGCAGGTTGTCCCGGCGCTCGTTCAGCAGCGCCTCATCGGTGACGGTGCCGGGGGTAACAATCCGCACCACCTTCCGCTCTACCGGGCCTTTGGAAGTAGCCGGATCGCCAATCTGCTCGGCGATGGCGACGGAAACACCGGCCTTGATCAACCGCGCCAGATAGCCTTCCGCCGCATGGTAGGGAATCCCGGCCATGGGAATCGGCTGCCCGCCGGATTTCCCCCGTGCCGTCAGGGTCACATCCAACAATTCGGCCGCGCGTTTGGCATCATCATGAAACAGCTCGTAGAAGTCACCCATGCGGTAGAACACCAGCTCCTGGGGGTGTTCGGCCTTAATCCGCAGATACTGCTGCATCATCGGGGTATGTTCGGGCTTCGCGGTCTTGCTGGTGGCTGCTGGCATTGGGGAAAATTCTTTTAAATCAATTGGTTAGGGCGAAATGACAGTCTCGCTCGATGCGCGGGCTGGTGCGGCTTGAATTGGCGCAGAGGATACCAAAGGTCGCTGTAAACCACTATCTGCCCGCAGGCATTGCGCGGCGAGTCGCGCGATAGCCCAGCGGTAAACTGACCGGCCGGTTCCCTGCAGGTACCGAGAGGCTGCCGCACAACCTGAATGTTTCCTGTCGGGATGTCCCCACCTTAACCTTGAATAAGGCTTCCACACCGCAAACCCCTTAGTGTGGGGGCGGGAGGCGCTATGAACTTGCAAATCATTTCACTGGAAGGGCATATCTATGTGGTCAACACCGTCGACGAGAACGGGGCACACCTGTTGATCGGCAATGACCGCAAGCCACGCCAGTTTCATTGCCTCGAAGAAATTCGTGATTATTTCAATCCACGGGCGTTTGACGAAGTGTGGCTCGAACAGAGAACGCCTTACGAAGAAATGTGTGGTCTGACGGACGATACGTCTCCACTCAAGGTGCAGTTGTATTGGAAGTGACTCAGCACCCGCACGCACTTGCCTTCACCGATCAGCTGAGTGTTAATCTGGCAGGGGGCAACCAAACCGGCGGGAAGATTTGCCAGTATCACATTGAGAAGTTGCAGTTCGCCTCTTTGAACGAAAGCGACATCCGTTTCGTACGCTTGACTTGAATGTGCTCGGTCTGATTACCGCGCATCAGTAATTGCGCGAATCAGTAATTGATAGTTGAGGTGAGCTGACGTCACAAATTGTCGCGCAGTCCGGCCAAGTCAGTTGCAATACCGTGCGGAGCTTTGGTAAACATTGCACAAATTATCCAGAGCTCTTGATATGGCGCATGTTCAAATAGCTGTGCGGGTTTGGCTATATCTATTCGTAATAATCGGAAGTGTCTTCAGCGAGCTTGTTCGTTCTGATGCGCTCTCGGAAAGCAGCACGCAAGGATCTCACGGAAGTAAAAAAGCCCTGCCGGAGGAGGTTGTTTTTGCTCAAAGCGGCGATGGCGATTACCACTTAAAGATTGCATCCAAAGCGGTCGGAAAACTTTTGGTGCCCAAAATTCAACCTGTTTCCAGGCCGATGAGTCAGTGGGCCGGGACCCTTGGGTTATCTGCATTAATTAATGGTGGATACTTTCACGGTGACAAGCCGGTATCCCTGGTTGTTATCAATGGTGAGCGACAGGCGGACAATATAGCCGCAGTGACACGTCACGCGCGTTCCTTTCCGGTGTTACGAAGCGCGTTCTGGGTGAACTCAGACGGGCGTGTATCGATCGACTGGGTGGGGGTGGATCGTGATAACAGACTGCTCGCCTTTGCTGAGCCCCTGCACTACCGACGTGACCAGTTGGAGCCTCTGATACCGCCAGCCAATGGCTCGGGCTCGCAGATCGATCCACTCTGGGCAGTCGGTGGTGGGCCGCGTTTGTTGCAGGACGGTATGTCGTTTATTACTTACGATGAAGAGGTTTTCTGGGGATCCGGTGTCAAGCTGGATGATGTGCGTCCGCGCACCGCTATCTGTATCACCGAGAGTGCTGATGTGCTGCTATACGTGACTCGGGGCGCTCGTCTGGATTCCCTTCCACGGAAATTACGGGCGCTTGGATGTCGCGATGCAATGAACCTTGACGGCGGAGGCTCTTCGGCCATGTACGTTGAGGGGCGGGCGATACTTGATCAGCAGCGGGCCGTGCCCGTTGTTCTGGCGATTCGTGCCGCTGACTGATCGACTGTGTTCTTTCAGGCGTTCGCTGGGCTTTGCCTGGTGTCGGTGCTGAATGGCAGCATGGCTCTGGCAAACCACTCTGCGACCACTTCTGTGCGTGTTATGGCGGTTCCTACCGTGACGGCCCAGGCGCCCAGTTGCCGGGCTTCGGCGCAGTGCGACGGCGTGTTGAATCTGCCTTCGGCCATTACGCGCGGGAATCGCGTGCAAAGGCTGCGCAGTAATTCATAATCAGGTTCCGTGGGTACCGGGCCGCCGGTGTAGCCGGAAAGAGTCGTGCCGACAATCGCAGCTCCCGCACTGAAGGCTTTCTCTGCATCACTCAGGCAGCTGCAGTCGCCCATGGCGATTTTGCCCAGTTCCCGTATCTGTGCGATGAGCGCCTCCACGGTTGCCGGACGTGCGCGATTTGTGGCATCGATGGCAATGATGTCTGCCCCGGCATCCGCCAGTGCCTTAACGTCCTGCGGCAACGGGGTGATGCGTACCGGGCTGTCCCTCAAATCCCGTTTAACGATTCCGATGATCATCGCATCTGGCAGTGCTCGGCGCACCTTTGCCAAGCGCGCGGCACCTTCAATTCGCAGCCCCTCGGCACCACCGGCCAGTGCCGCTTGGGCGAGCCGTACGACAGTGACATCGTCATCCATTGGGCCGCCGTCGACCGGTTGGCAGGATACGATCAGGCCGGTAGAGAGTTTCTGGTCGATGAATGCCATGGAAGAATTCGCGGTATCCGTCATTACTCATACACCGTAGCAAGGCGTGTGCCATTGCGCTGTACCAGAACGTTAAAGCGGTAGCGGTCGGCGCGGTAAAGACTTTTCGCTAGCTCGATAATGCGCCCCTGCTCATCGAAAACCGTGCGCTCTGCCAGCAGGGCAGGGCTAAAGGTGGGGATCTGGAGCAGGTCGGCCTCTTCTTCGTCGACAACGGTAGCACTGATCTGCTGTTTGGCTTGGTCTACAACAATCTCGTACTGTCGATGAAGCAAGTCGTAGAGGGAGCTTGCGTGAAGCTCCTGGATAGCGAGTTCCGGGAAAATGGCTTTGGGCAAGTAGACTCTTTCGATGGCGACGGGGCAGCCGTCCGCCAAGCGCAAGCGGCGAATCAAAAACAGTTCTGCGCCGGGGGCCAGATTCATTTTGCTGGCTAATTTTACATCCGCCTTGACCACGTCATTGAATAACAGCTTGTTGGAAGGTTTCAGGCCCAGCTGCTGCATTTCTTCACTGAACGACATCAATTTGAGTTGGTTTGCCAGTGGTCTGGCAAGCACGAAAATGCCTGCGCCCTGGCGAATCTCAATGCGCTTGAGCTCTTCCAGGTACTTGAGGGCGCGACGTAGCGTGTCGCGTGAGACTTGTGTGAGCTCTGCCAGCTCGCGCTCACCCTGCAGTCTTGCCCCGGGTGGTAACTGATCAATGATGTCGAGCAACTGCTGGTGCAGGCGTTGCTGTTTGCGCGTCATTGCCATAAGCAGACCCTTTCAATAATAAACGACCAATCCTTTCACTTGGTGCGGATTTGCCGCAAGTAACGGCCAATAGTATACCAAATGGTTTGATTTTGGAAGTTTTGTCCGCTAAGGTCGTACCAATGCTAACGGGGGCCCAATAATGAAAATCACGCTCTGTAGGCCGGTACTTGCGCTTCTCTTGTTGCTGGGTAGTGGTGCGGCAGCCGCTGCCGTCCAGGTTCAGTTTTGGACCATGCAGCTGTCGCCGTTTCACGATGAATACGTTACCGGCCTGATCGATGAGTTCGAGCGTCTGCATCCCGACGTACAAGTGAAGTGGGTGGACGTGCCCTGGAAGGAAATGGAGAAGAAGATGTTGGCCTCGGTGGCGGCTGGAACTGCCCCCGATGTGGTCAATTTGAACCCGCAGTTTGCCGCCAAGCTGGCGGAATTCGGTGCTCTCGCCAACCCCGAGCATTATCTATCCGAGCAGCAGGTCGCTGCTTACTTGCCCAACATTTGGAAAGCGAACCGCTTTGAGGGCGAATCCTTCGCCATTCCCTGGTACCTCTCGACCACTATCACGATCTACAACCGCGCACTGCTGGAGCGCGCGGGCGCAAGTGTTCCAGCGAATTTCTCCGAGTTGCTGGTAACGGCGCAAGTGCTGCAGAAAAAGCTGGGCAAATACGCTTATTTCCCGGCGATGGATGGCAGCCGACCGTTAGAAAATCTGGCTGCGACCGGCGTTGACTTAGTGGGCGATGACAATTCGGTTGGTTTCGATAATGCGCAGGGTTTAGCCTTTTTCCGTTTCAATCGGGATCTCTATCAGCAGGAACTGATACCAAAGAATGTGCTGACCGAGGGGCATCACAAAGCGGTGGATCTGTTTCAGTCTGGTCAGGTTGCCCTGATTACTACCGGGATGCAGTTCTTGCAGACCATCGAAACCAACGCGCCGGAACTCTACGGCAGCGTGGATGTGGCGCCTCAGTTAAAGAGCCCCGCCAGCAAGAGTAATGTTGCCGTCATGAATTTGGCGGTACCAAAAATGTCGGCGCATAAGGATGCCGCCTTCCAGTTTGCCAGTTTTGTCACCAATCACCGGAACCAGATGGCTCTCGCGCGGCGCATCCCATTGTTGCCGTCTACTGCGGAAAGTTATCGGGATCCCTTTTTCCAGCTACCGGAAAACCCAAGTGTCGTTGATCGGGCGCGGGTCATTTCCGCCGAGCAGGTGCTCAACGGTGGCGTGCTGGTACCACCAATACCCAAATACAGCAAATTGAAGACCAACTTTGTGTTTAATTTGCAGTCTGCCATGGTCGGCGATCTCACCGCAGAAGAGGCACTTCAGAGAACCAGTGATACATGGACTTTATTTCTCCAGGCGCGTGATAAAAAAGTGCGCGCAACGGGAACCGGCGATGACTAAGTCTGCCCCCTTATTAATTGCCGTTGACTTGGGTGGCACCAAGATCCGGGCTGCCGTTTTCAACGCTTCTTTGCGCCCTCTATTTAAAACTGAGTTAGCCAGCGAAGCGTGTGACGGCAGGGATTCTGTGCTGAGCGCGCTCTCAGAGGCAATTGATCGGAACCTTGGCTGGTTAGCCCAGCACGCGCCTGGGGTGCCAGTTGCCGGTATCGGTATTTCCACAGCCGGGGTTGTTGATGCACAGAGTGGTGTGATTCTAGATGCCACCGATGCGATCCCGGGATGGCGTGGTACCGAGTTATTAGCCTGGCTGGAAGGGCGTTTCCACCTGCCCGTGGCGGTAGAAAATGACGTGAAGTGTGCACTCCTGGGAGAGCTCAATGCGAGCCCCTCGCTGGCCACTGTTCGTGTCGTCATGCTGACACTGGGGACCGGACTGGGCGGTGCCATCGCGGAAGCCGGCGGAATCGTCGGCGGCGCCCACTCCGTAGCCGGGCACTTCGGTCGGATGCCAGTTCCCAGCCCCTGGGAGCAGGGTGCAATGCTACCGCTGGAGGCGCTGGTATCCGGCACCGGGCTGGCAAATGTGGCAAGTAAGATTGGTGGTGCCCGGGAATACTCCAATGGCCGTGCGGTGCTGGAGCAGGCGACCTCCGGGGATGCCCAGGCTCTGCTCGGGATCAATCGCTTCTGCGGCCATCTCGCGATGGCGCTGGAGCAACTTTACTGGGCGCTCGACCCCGACACGATTCTGATTGGGGGTGGTCTGGTAGAGGCGCGCGAGCTGTGGTGGCCGCGGCTGCAGGAAAAGTGCAGGCACGCAGGCCTGCCCACAGAGATCCGACCTGCGCAACTGAATAACGATGCCGGCCTCTACGGTGCGGGTGCCCTGATTAAATCGATGATGAATGTTGGAGTGGGTACAGATGCAGGCAAATGAGACCAGTCGGGGCGAGATCGGCGGCAACCTGCGGGTGACCGGCGCAAGCTGGCAGCGGATGCGGCAATGGCGCATGCCCAGAGCAGCCGGTGGATTCTCAGCGCTGGTGCCTTACCTTTTTCTGTTGCCAGCCTGCGCGATTATCGGGGCCTTTGTGCTGTATCCCATGCTGCACGCGATCATGGCAAGTTTGACCGACTACAACATGATTACCGAGCCTGAATTTGTCGGAGCGGACAACTACAGAATGCTGCTGCAGGATCCCTTCTTCTGGAACAGTCTGAAGAACACGATGCTGTATCTGGTGGTGGTGGTGCCGGTGCTGGTGATTGCCCCGATATTTCTCGCGTTGCTGGTCAATCGTTCCCTGCCGGGCATCAAATTGTTTCGCGCCGTGTTTTATCTGCCAGTCATTACGTCCCTGGTGGTGACCGGCCTGATCTGGAAGTGGGTGTATGAGGAGCAGGGGATTCTCAACTATTTCTTGCTGAGCACCGGCATCACCGATGATCCGGTGGCGTTTCTCACCGATCCAGCCAACGCACTGTTCTCTGTAATCGCGGTTACGGTTTGGACCGGTCTCGGCTATTACATGGTGATCTATCTGGCCGGCCTTCAGTCCATTCCGCGTCACCTGTATGAAGCGGCAGAGGTGGAGGGCGTCTCCAAGTGGCGCCAGACCTTGTTTATCACCATTCCATTATTGAAGCCATCGATTGCCGTGGTGGCGGTGATGTCGTCGATCGCTGCGATGAAAGTGTTTGAAGAAGTCTATGTGATGACCCAGGGCGGCCCGCTCGATAGCACCAAGACGCTGGTCTACTTCATTTATCAGAGTGCGTTTGAGGAGTTTGAAATGGGCTACGCGGCGGCAGCCGGGGTGGTGCTCTTCCTGCTGACGCTGGTGTTGTCCCTGGTCAACCTGTTTCTGCTGAGAAAGGATCGATGAAAGCGTCTCCTCTTGCGATTATCTTGCGGTATGTCGGGCTTCTCTGTGTAGCGTTGCTCACCATGGGGCCATTCCTGTGGTTGCTTTCCACGGCGCTCAAGTCCGGTAGTGAGAACATTTTTGCCTACCCACCCTCGCTGCTGCCGGAGCAGCCGACGCTGGAAAACTTCAGTCGTGTGCTGGAAACGCAACCGTTCGTTCTGTATCTGAAAAATAGTGTGTTGGTGGCACTGTTGTCGGTGACCGCGAATCTGATGTTTGCGTCACTGGCCGCATACCCGCTGGCGCGCATGGAATTTCGCGGCAAAAACCTGATCTTCGTGGTGCTGCTCAGCTCCATGATGATCCCTTTCCAGCTGTTGATGATTCCGGTGTACAACATTGCCATCTCTCTTGGGCTGCAAAACTCGTATCTAGGGCTGCTGCTTCCACACGCCTGCACGGCGTTCGGTGTATTCCTGATGCGCCAGGCCTTCCTGGGGATTCCCAAGGCGCTGGAGGAGTCCGCGTTGCTTGAGGGATTAAATCGTGTGCAGATCTGGTGGTACGTTTTGCTGCCTTTGGTCAAGCCGTCACTAGCTACGCTCGCCGTATTCAGTTTTATTGCGGTATGGGGGGACTTCCTGTGGCCGTTGATTATTCTTGATGACCCCTCCTACTACACCCTGCCGCTAGGCGTAAATCGCCTGGCCAATACATTCTCTATGGACTGGCGCCTGGTCGCGGCTGGGGCCGTATTCTCAATCTTGCCAATTCTGGCGGTATTTCTGTTCAGCCAGAAATATTTCATTGAAGGCGCCATGCGTGGCGCGGTGAAAGGATAAGCGTGGGAGCCATCACATGAGTAAAGATGTTGCGGTCGTGGTGCAAACTCATTGGGATCGGGAGTGGTATTACCCCCACCAGACTTTTCTTGCGCGTCTGCTGCGGGTTATGCAGCAGGTTGTGGAGCAGCTGGATAGCGGCGAACTGAAAACTTTTCTGTTCGATGGGCAGGTTTCCGCCATCGAGGATTTCTATACACACGCGGAACCTCCACTGGTTGAGCGGGTGCGCGCCCATGTTCAGGCCGGGCGCATTGTGATCGGGCCCTGGTACATCATGGCCGACGAGTTCCTGTGTGCGGGTGAGTCCCTGGTACGCAATCTTGAAATGGGCATGTCACGAGCGGCCACTCACGGCCGCTGTCAGGCAGTGGGCTACCTGCCCGATACCTTTGGACACATCGCACAGATGCCGCAAATCCTGCGCGGCTTCGGCATCGACAATGCCGTGGCCTGGCGCGGTATCGATGCCCCTCAGTCCGAGATTCAGTGGTTGGCGCCGGATGGCAGCCGCGTTTTTACGGTGTTTCTGTCTGAGGGATATTACCAGCATCCTTTCAATACCGCGGACTGGCAAACGGCCCTGAATAGCTATCTGAGAAAAATCGTCAATCGCAGTGGCGGCGGTGAGTTGCTGCTGACCCAGGGTGGCGATCACCTGCTGACCATCGAAAACCTGCAGCAAAAAATTGAATCATATAACACCGAGCAGGGGGATTTCCGGCTAGTGCAGCGCAGTCTGGAAGCGTATATCCGGCGCGTGCAGGCAGCACACTCGGACGACGAATTCCCTGCGGTAACCGGCGAATTGCGGAACAATCAGACGGCGTTCGTGCTCCCGGATGTGCTGTCCACAAGGCAATACCTGAAAGACCAGAATCAGTCTCTGGAGGACCGGCTAACCGGTCTGGTGGAGCCATTGCTGGCACTGGCGGCACCGATGTTCGAGCAGGCAGAGTACTACCCGCACCACTATTTGGATCAAACCTGGCAGCTGCTGATTGAGCAGCACGCACACGATTCCATCTGCGGTTGCAGCGTGGATGCGGTGCACCGTGAAATGGAGGTACGCTTTACCCAGCTGCACCAGCGTCTGGATGCACTGACGGCTCAGGCGCAGTTGGCGTTGGGGATGTGCAATGACCGGGTCAGCTTCCATCGTGATGAACGTGCCCCGGATCCCTTTGCTGACGACCGCCGTTTCAGCCTGTTTAACCCTTCGCCCAAGCCACGCTCAGGCTGGCAGGTGTTTACGCTCTTCCTGCGCGGTGAAGCGTGCGAAGACCTGGTGATAAAAAACGCGGCCGGCGACAGTCTCCCGTCGATTTTGATCGCGCGGGAAAGCGCCAGTGAATTCCATTCTCCCGTCGATGATTTCCCGGATCTTGTGGCCGGGCATCGCTACACGATCGCGCTAAATATGACACTTGCGGGCCTGCAGATGCAGACCTGCGAGGTGCACAGCGGAACTCAGGACGCTGCATTTACAAGCGGCGTCGTGCCGGGGCAACACGCCATCGAAAATGCCTGCTATCGCCTTTCGGTAAACGACAACCGGCTGATTATTGAGGACAAGCGCCGCGGCCATCGCTATGACGATGCCCTGACGCTGGTCAGTGAGCTGGACGGAGGGGATACCTACAACTTCTCGCCGGTGGATGAACAGTACTACCGCGCCGACATTCTCTCCTGCGAAGTAAAGACACATAGTTCCGTGAATAGCGATCACGCAGTGCAGACCCTGGTACTGCGTTTGCGTCTGCGTCAGCCCGCGGGTCTCGACAGTGACCGGGGAATCGATCCCGCTTGGGTCGAGAGCGAGGGTGAGCTGCAGCTAAGGCTGATGCCGGAGGATGACTACATCGACGGTCAGCTGGAATGGGAGAACCATGCGCGCGATCAGCGACTGCGCTTGCAGTTGTCTCTCGGCAAACTGGTGACACACTCCGGGGCGGATAGTGCATTTCACTGGGTCGAGCGTGAAAAAACCTATAGTGATACGACCCAGGTCAGTGGTCAGCAGGAAGCGCCGGTTGCGGTATTCCCCAGCTACTCTGCGGTAAGTGCCGGCGCCGTGGGCTTCGTGCACCGCGGCCTGCAGGAGGCCGGGGTCATTGCAGCTGGAAACGAAGATCGCCTCGCCATCACATTGATCCGCAGTGTTGGCTGGCTATCCCGCCGCGACCTGAAAACCCGCGGGTTGGGCGCCGGGCCCGACCTTCCCACGCCGGAAGCCCAGTGTTTGCGGCCGCATCAATTCCTGTTCGCGTTTACCTTGCAGCAACCAGAACCGGTTTCCCTGCTGCAACGCGCGGAAGCATGGCGCAAGCCGGTGACATTGTTGCGCGGCGGGGGCATGGCGCAGCTGCCTGGATTGCAGCTAAAGGCGCCCGGGTTGCAGCTGAGCAGCTTGCGCAGAGTGCTGAGGGAGGGCGTGTCCGTACTGGAGATGCGGGTATGGAATCCCACGCAAAAGCCGGTGCACGCCAGGTTCAGCTGCGAAGATTTCACAAGAGTGGATCTGACCGGTCAGGTAACTGATGTCGCCGGTGATCCCGCAGAGGTCGCACCCCACCAGATTGCCACTTTCGTATTCCCATTTGACAAGCTGATGAATAGTAAACCGCCCGCGGAGACACAGCATGGCCAAGTATAAGATCCTGGCACTGCCGGTGGATGGAAGGCCGGTAACCCGTGAACAGGTGCAGATGGTCGCTCGGATTGCGGGCTGTGAAGTGCTTTGCCCTCCCGTAGCGTCACTCGGTCATTTTCGGGAGTCCGCAGACCGCGACCTGCTTAAAAACTGGATCGCACAGCACGTGGATGCCGTAGACGGATTTATTTTCTCCCTCGACATGCTGGTGTACGGCGGGCTGGTACCCAGTCGTTTTATCGAGGACGGGCAGGATGCATTACGTGCGCGCCTCGGATTGCTCGGGGAGTTAAAGGCGGGTTATCCGGACAAGCCGCTCTATGGTTTCAGTGCCACCATGCGCATGTCCAACAACAATGAAAATGAAGAGGAAAAGCGCTACTGGAGCCAGTACGGTAAAGATATCTGGGCCTGGTCGTACCACAGCGACCGCCATGCCTGTGCAGGAGATGCGCAAGATCAGGAGCTTGCAGAAACTGCACGGAATCGCATTCCGGCGGAAATCCAGCAGGATTACCTGAATACTCGCGCGCGTAACTTTGCGATTACCCGAGAAGTCCTGGCTCTGGTGGAGCGCGGCACGATCGACCGCTTGATTCTGCCGCAGGACGATACCGCCGAATATGGCTTCAATATTGCGGAGCGCCGGAAACTGCAGCAGTGGGTAGTGGAGCGGGAACTGAATGAGTCGGTGCTCATCTACCCCGGAGCAGACGAAGTGATCTACACCCTGCTGGTACACCAGTTGCAAACCTTGGAACATCGCAATGGGGTTAGTGCACCTGCGCTGCGCATTGCGCTGCGACCGCATCACGCCGCGGCCCTGAACGCCATGGTGGCGCGCTACGAAGATCGTCCGGTCATGGAGTCTATTCGTTGTCAGATCCATGCGGCCGGTGCCGAGCTGGTAGCCGACGAAGCATCCGCCGATGTCGTGATTGCCGTGCACTGTCGTGGCGCTAAGCAGGGTGACTGGGCAATGCAGTACCCCCTGGCGGAAGACCTTGGGCTGGACGCACAGTGGGTTGCACAGCTCAAGCAGGATCTGAAAGACAAACGTCGGCCAGTCGCACTGCTGGATCTCGCCTATGCCAATGGCGGTGACCCGGAGCTCCTCTCCGCACTGGAGAACTCAGCGGAAGCGGGACTCGCTGCCCTGCAGGCATATAGCGGATGGAATACCGCCAGCAATAGTATCGGCAGTCTGGTCGCCCAGTTGTGCGCTGCGACCAATGAGTTACGAGCTGGCAGGCAGGGGGCACACAATCAGCACCTGCTCGCCACCCGACTGCTGGACGATTACCTGTATCAGTCCCGCCTGCGCCAGACCCTGCGAGCGGAGCAGCGGGACCAGGGTCTCGCCGATGGCGATACGCAGACACTGGAGCAGGTCTATGTCGCCACCGCACGGCAATGGCTTGCGCGGCAGCGATTCAATACCGTATCGCTGGAGGGCGTCTACTTCCCGTGGCATCGCAGCTTCGAGATCGGATTGCGCACCTCACTGGCCACCACCGAGACAGTGGAGGCTGCGGTATGAGTAGCGCTCGCTTTCCCGTATCTGATACGCAAATACACGCTCAGGCGGCCGTGATCGGCGCTAGCCTTGGTGGCGTGATGGCCGCATGGCAATTGTGTCGCGCAGGCGTGAAAACAATTTTGACGAGTGAATTCCCTTGGATTGGGGGGCAGTTGACGAGTCAGGCGGTACCGCCGGATGAGCATCGCTATATTGAATCCTTTGGTGCATCCGCCAGTTACATGGCGTTTCGACGGGCCATGCGTGCGCATTACCGTTCGCAGGATAATTTTGTCGACAACTCATCGATGACCGAGGGCTGTAACCCGGGAGACGGCTGGGTGAGCCGGCTCTGTTTTGAGCCTGCGGTTGCCGAGCAGTATCTGTGTGGATTATTGCAGCCGTTTATCGACAAGGGTGTTCTGACGTTACTGGAAGCTGTGCGACCGGTAGCCGCCGCACGCAATGAACGCACTATCGCGTCGGTCAGTTTGCAGGGAAAAGAAGACACCGATTGTATCGACGTACACGCGGACTATTTTCTCGATGGCACAGATACCGGCGCGCTACTGGCGCTGGCGGATCTGCCTTACCGATTGGGTAAAGAGTCCCGTAGCGAATTCAATGAACCGCAGGCTCCGGAAAAACCGGATCCACGGGACCAGCAGCCGATCACCTTTGTGTGCGCCATGCGCTGGCATCCCGAGCCGGTAGAGCCGATACCGAAACCACCGGAGTACGATTTCTGGTGCGCGCACATTTTGCCGAACTACAACTATCCGCTGTTCTCCGATCATATTCCCGGACACGAAGGTTTCAGCGCAGTGCGCCTGCCATTCTTCGTTGCCGCCGCCATGGCCGGAGAGTTCCGGGATCAGACACTGGATTTGTGGCGGTATCGCCGGGTTGTGTCGGCACACAACTGGCAGGGTAAAACGGTTTGCGACGTGAGCCTGATCAACTGGGCGCAGAATGACTATGCGCTGCATCCGTTACTGGACGGAGATACACAAAACGAACAAGAAGTGACCGCGGCGGCCAAAGCGCTTACCCGCTGTTTTGTGCACTGGCTGCAGACGGAGGCGCCCCGGGAGTGTCTGGGTGAGCAAGGCTATGGCTTTCCCGAGCTGGCACTGGCGGACGATCTGCTTGGCACCAGCGATGGCTTTGCACAACAGGTCTACGTACGCGAGTCGCGCCGGATTGTCGGTCTGCAGACATTGAGCCAACGGGACATTCTGATGCACGAAGAGGATGCCGATCAGTGGCGTCCGGCGACTTCTGGCAACAGTGTCGGCATTGGCCTGTACAACATGGATATTCACCCCACCTGTGTCTCCGGTATGGGCAGCAATGCAAGAGTGCGCCCGTTCGAACTGCCGCTGGGAATATTCATTCCGGCGGACACCGATAACCTGCTGCCGGCCTGTAAAAATATCAGCGTCACCCATCTGGTGAATGCCGCCACGCGGGTACACCCCATCGAGTGGCTGGTTGGGGAAGTGGCTGGGCTGTTGGCCGCGTACAGTCTGCGCACCGGTGCGGCCCCAGCGGGTATTTATGAGAGCGCGGCGCGCACCGCGCAGTTTCAGTCTTATGCGCAGGAGCAGGGGATTCCTGTGCACTGGCCGGAAACCCCGGTGACTGCGAACGAGCCCTGATCCGAAAACAATTTAACGCAACGTATTTCAGAGGTTGCCCATGGCAAACTTACAATTGACCGCCGTCAAGAAACGGTTTGGCAATACCCAGACCATCCACGGTGTAGACCTGCAAGTTCAGCGTGGAGAATTCGTCGTTTTTGTAGGGCCATCCGGCTGCGGCAAGTCTACGCTCTTGCGCATGATTGCAGGCCTCGAAACGGTGAGTGCTGGCCAGGTACATATTGGTGGCCGCGATGTCACCGGGCTGCCGCCCAGCCAGCGCCAGGTGGCCATGGTGTTCCAGTCTTACGCGCTCTATCCGCACATGACCGCGGAGCAGAACCTGAGTTTCGGCATGCGTATGCGCGGCGTACCCAGGCAGGAAGTACAGCAAAAGGTGGCGCGGGCCAGTGCCGTATTGCAGCTGGAGCCGTATCTGAAGCGCAAGCCCGGCGAGCTGTCCGGCGGGCAATGCCAGCGTGTCGCCATCGGTCGCGCGCTGGTGCAGGACCCGGATGTGTTCCTGTTCGATGAGCCGCTGTCGAACCTCGACGCGGAGCTGCGGGTAAAAATGCGTACCGAGATCGCCGATCTGCACCGTCGCCTCGATGCCACCATGATCTATGTCACCCACGACCAGACCGAAGCCATGACCCTGGCCGATCGCATCGTCGTTCTGCGCAATGGTCGCATTGAGCAGGTGGGTGCGCCTATGGCGCTCTACACCAATCCTGCCAACCAGTTTGTAGCCGGGTTTATCGGATCGCCCAAAATGAATTTTCTCACCGCTCGCCTGGTGTCACAGTCCGCAGGGATGGTGACACTGCAGGTGGGCGCGGCGAAGCTTGACGTGCCGGTGCGTGAACCTCTCACAGCAGAGCAGGACGAAATGACCTTGGGGCTGCGCCCGGAACATCTTCTAATTGACAGTACTGGTCCATTGCTGGGACAGGTGCGAGCGGTGGAGCAACTGGGTTCCATCAGCTTTGTTTATTTGCAGGTGGCGGGACAGGATGTCTGTGTGCAGACACAGGCGCTGCCGCTCCCTCGTATTGGTGATGAGATCCGCATGAGTTTCGACACGGCGGATGCCTATCTGTTCGATGCGGAGGGCTTAACCGTATCGCCGCAAAAAACGGAAAAGGTCGGTGAGGCTGCCTGATATGCGAAGCGCGATCCGTGTACTGCTACTTCCTGTATTCGTTATCTGGGCGCAATTCACTACGGCACTGGGTGAGTCGTCGGACATGTCCGACAACCGTGATAATGCCCCATTACCCGAGGCCGTGAGGGGTGTCTGGCTGACCAATGTCGCCAGCGACGCGCTGTATACCCGGGAGGGGATCGAGCAGGCGGTTGAACTGTGTGCGGAGCTTGGGCTGAACAGCATATTTGTGGTGACCTGGAACAAGGGTAAAACCCTGTATCCCTCACAGATCATGCACGCATTTACCGGGATGGCTATGGACCCGGCTCTCGACCCGGAACAAACAGATCGCGATCCACTGCAGGAGCTGATCGATGCCGCGCACCGGCACAATATCAAGGTGTTTGCGTGGTTTGAATTCGGTTTCGCCGCGTCTCATGGCGAGCGGGGAGGAGAACTGATCCGGCGCAAGCCGCATTGGGCTGCACTGGATGTTAATGGCGAGTTGGTAACCAAAAACGGTTTTGAGTGGATGAATGCGCTGGATCCGGAAGTCCAGTCGTTTATGACTTCATTGGTGTTAGAGGTTGTGCGTAACTATGACGTCGACGGCATTCAAGGCGATGACCGCCTGCCAGCACTGCCTTCCGAAGGCGGCTATAACCCGGAGATCGCGGCCGCTTACCTCGCTGAAACGGGCACAGCACCACCGGCGGATAGCAAAAATTCTGAATGGCTGCAGTGGCGTGCAAACCGCCTGAATCAATACGCTATGGATCTTTACCGGGCGGTGAAGGCGGAAGATCCCGATGTCATTGTGTCCTTTTCCCCTTCGATTTTCCCCTGGTCCCGCGAGCAGTATCTACAGGACTGGCCCAGTTGGCTGGCGCAGGGTTCGGCGGATTTATTGATCCCCCAGGTATACCGCCATGACCTGGAAAGTTACCGAAGTACCCTCCGTGAAACGCTCACCTACGTCCCCGCCGCGCAGCGCGACGCTTTCGCACCGGGTGTGTTGATCAAGGTCGGTGAAACTATGCCATCACAGGAAATGATGGACGGAATGCTGGCGGCCAATCGCGAGGCGGGTCTGTTGGGGGAAGTGTTCTTCTTTTACGAAGGGCTTGAGGACTACCGGGACGTAATTCGCGGGTCTTATGCCTCACAGCCTGTCAGGTTTCCCGAGGCGCTGTAACGCCGAAAGCACGACAGAACCAACAAGCGATAGCGAACAACAAAATGAGGGAAGTATTTTGAAAGTCGTCTGTTTTGGTGAGGCGCTGGTGGACATGTTGCCCAAGCGGATGTCCAGAAGCGGTTTCACCAGTTATCCCGAGCAATTCACAAAATTTGCCGGAGTGGCATTGGCAAGTGCCTCCGTGGCGGCGGTAAAGCTGGGGGGTATACGTACTTGGCCGGTATGCTGGGCGAAGATACGTTTGGGTACTTGCTCAAGGAATCGCTTCACTCGGAAGGGGGCAAAACGGATTTCGTCAGGTTCACAAGCCAGGGCAAGATCGCACTGGCGTTTGCCACTTGTATCGAAACGGGAATCAGCGACGCGCAGGATGGCCTGTCAAGGTAGTGGATTGATCGGTTTATCGAGCATCACCAGGGCTTGGCCGTATTGTGCGGAAGTTTCTGCACAAACCATCGGGAAAATTCTGACAGCGAATGTAAATTATTGTGCTCTGGAGGACGAACATGGGTAAACAATTGGTTTTACTGCTATTCATCGTCACCGGTATCACCGGTGCCCATGGACAGGTTCCCGAAACTAGCCAGCAATTACTGGTGACGATTAGCAATAGTTGGGATGCAGATACCGGTGAACTACATGCGTTCAGTCGCACCGAGAGTGGCTGGAGGCCGATACTGGAACCGATACCCGTCAACCTTGGTCGTACCGGGCTTGCCTGGGGAATTGGCTTGCACCCTGAATCCATCGTAGGCAAAGAGGACCCTCAGAAGCGGGAGGGGGACGGTAAGGCCCCAGCGGGCATTTTTCGCCTGGGGGATGCATTCGGATACCCCAGTGCACTGAATACCGGTCTCGGTTACCAGCCCATGACGGCCTCCCACTACTGTATCGATGTGTCTGCCTCCCCCCTATATAACCAGACGGTGGATGCGGAACTGGTCGGCAAGCAGGCGGTGCAGGGCTCTTCCGAAGGTATGCGTCGGGACATCCACTACGGTGATCAGCAGTACAAAAAAGGAATTTTCGTAGCGCATAACCCGGCCAATGTGCCGGGTGCGGGAAGCTGTATATTTGTGCACCTCTGGAAAGCGGCGGGCAGCGCTACCGCTGGATGTACCGCCATGGCGGAGCCGGAGATGGATGCAGTGCTCAAGTGGCTGCGGGCCGACCAGCAACCGGTGTACGTAGCGCTGCCCAGGCAACAGTACCGGGCATTGCAGTCACAGTGGCGTTTGCCGGCACTGTAAAGTATTCATTGTAAAACTAACTATCGGCGCCGACGATAGTTGCAAACTGTCACCGAACACCATGCTGTTTAAACTGAGCTCGATACCCGCTGCTTAATTGTGGCGGTCTTTCACTACGGTTGAAAACGAGCATAGCGATGAGCAGCAAAAACTGGCAGGCGGACAAGCGCCACTGGATGCATCCATGGACCCACTTCGATTCTTTTGAGGAAGAGGGCTCCCTGATGATGGCCCGTGCCAAGGGAGCACGGGTCTGGGACGAACAGGGCAAGTCCTACTTTGATGCGGTGGGTGGCCTCTGGTGTACCAACATTGGCCTCGGCCGCGAGGAGATGGCGGAAACGATCGCCGAGCAGGTTCGGGAAATGGCCTACGCCAATCCCTTCGTGGACATTTCCAACGTGCCCGCAGCACAGTTAGCGAAGAAACTGGCGGAGCTGGCGCCCGGGGATATCAACCGGGTGTTTTACAGTTGCGGTGGTTCCACGGCAATCGATACCGCCTTCCGCCTGGTGCACTTTTACCAGAACTGCCGAGGCAAACCGCATAAGAAACACATCCTGGCGCGCAAGGGTGGTTACCACGGTAGTACCTATGCGGCCATGTCGATTACCGGTAAGTCCGGTGACAAGATCCCGGAGTTCGACTATATCCAGGACTCCATTCACCACCTGAGCTGCCCCAACCCTTATCGTGCGCCCGCCGGCATGGACGAAGAGAAATTCTGCGATTTCCTTGTAGAGGAGTGCAAGCAGAAGATTGCGGATCTGGGGGCTGATAATATCGCTGCGTTTTTTGCTGAGCCCATCCTTGGTTCTGGTGGCGTGATCGTACCGCCGGAGGGCTACAATCGCCGTATCTGGGAGCTGTGCCAGGAGAATGACATTCTGTTCGTTGCCGATGAGGTGGTCACCGCTTTTGGAAGAGTGGGCCACTGGTTTGCCTCGAAAGACCTGTTTGGCGTGCAGCCGGATATCATCACCTGTGCGAAAGGGCTGACATCAGGCTACCTGCCACTGGGCGCGACCTTGTTTTCCGATCGTATATACGAGGTCATTTCTACGGGTGATGCCGATCGCTACTTTGCCAGTGGCTACACTTACTCAGGGCATCCCGTTGCCTGCGCGGCGGCACTCAAGAATATCGAGATCATCGAGCGGGAGAACTTGCTCGAACGTGTTGTTGAAGTGGGAGCTTACTTCGAAAAGCGCTTGCAAACCCTGCGGGATTTGCCCCTGGTCGGTGATGTTCGGGGTAAGCGCTTCATGATGTGTGTGGAAAATGTCGCGGACAAGTCTACCAGGCAGCTGTTGCCCGATGAGCTCAATATCGGCAAGTGGATATCCGATCGTGCGGAGTCGAACGGCTTGATCGTCCGGCCTATCGTACATCTGAATGTGATGTCGCCCCCTCTCACCATGAGTCGTGGTGAGGTGGATTTTGTGGTGGAACAGCTGGGCGCGGCCATCGAGCATGCCTACCACGATCTGCGTAGAGAAGGGCTATTGCCGAGCCCCCGGAAGCTGATCGCCTGATCTGTGGTACACCAAGAGCCCGTCACGCGGGCTCTGTCACACTCTTCTCTGTGGAAAGCACGCGAGATACCTCATCAATCAGTTTTTGCCCCGCAGGCCCCAGGGTTTTTCTGCGCGACCAGATCAGGTCCGTGCAGTAGGGATAAGGCGTCAGCTGAAAATTGGTATTCAGTATGGTGATCGCGCCGCGGTCGATATGCGGCCGCGCGATGTGCAAGGGCGTAAACGCCCAACCCAGACCGGCGGTGAGCATGGTCATGAACAATGAGTAGCTCTCCAGGTACCAGATGCGATCGCTCAGATCGTTCTCCGGCATAGAGGCGGGGTCGCTACTGGCGCTGATGCGTAGATGCAAGTGATTGTGCAAGTCCTGCACGCCCACCGTATCCAGCGTGGTGAGCGGGTGGTTTTTGCCCGCGACCATCACAAACGAGCAGTTGCCAACGCCGCGAAAATCAAAGTCCTCCGGGTAGTCGCTCTGGCTTAAAACGATCCCGATATCGGCTTTGCCCTCGCGCACCAGCGCTGCTGCACTATTGCCAGACGCATGTAGGAGGGTGACGGTAACGGTACCAAACTCCGAATAAAAGGCTTCCAGGCTTTCTGTCAGTGCTTTCAAATCGATCGAAGACTCGTCGATCGCGATGGTCAGCGACTCTTCCAGCCCAGCATTCAGGCTGCGGCTCTTGGCTTCGAAGCGGGAGTAAGAGTTCAGGAGCGAGCGTGCATCGTGCAGCAGGGATCGACCCTGTGCGGTGAGTTTAGGCTCGCGGCCTGAGCGATCGAAAAGTGTCAGGCCGGTATCAATTTCAAGGTTGCTGATCAGACCGGAAACCGTGGACTGCGCCTTACCCAGTGACCGTGCAGCCGCTGAAAACGAGCCACTGCGTGCCGCCGCCTCAAACGCTTCCAGCTGTTCCGGAGCAATAAAAAAACGCGATTCCATAACTTGCCTGAATGTTTTACTGACTTTTGTTCTGACAGGGTAGCGCTGATGTGCCTTGAGGGAGTGGCGCTGTCAATAGTCGTTTGTGACCGGAGGTGTGGTATCGGTACATCCCTTGCTCCCGACCAATTTCCATTGTCCTTCACGTTTGCTTTGTCTATTGCGGTTGCGAAATGACTGGCTTACGGTACCTCGCTCCCGGCCCCACCGTGGCAATACCTTGTATCGGTCTAACCTATGAGAGCGACTTTAACAAAGCCGACGACCGTGTAAAGCAGAGAGCACAAACACGTCTCTATCTAACCGGGTATATGTCCGAATTTAACCGCAAGGGCACGTGTTACCCGGCGCATTCCCCCAAGTATCAATCCAGTCATGCTCAGTTGAGTTCCGCATAGGGCCAGCTATTCACGGATATTGGTGAATATTCAATACAGGATGGCAAAATTTTTGGACCCTTGTCGGTGCCCCGGAAGTGGGCGGCATGCCATTTTGCCCACACAATGTGGTCAACTTTGGAGCTCAATTGGCCGGCACCGTGCTAATCACGCCATCTGGCGATCCGGGCCTCTAAACTATCGCCAATACCGATACTTGATATTTTCCAATTCTTACTGGCTAACGAGATCCTGACTTAAGGGTGGAAGAGTTCGCGCGCCCACGAACAGAGTCTGAATTTAATAATAAGGAACCAGGGTATGTTGCCATTCAATAAGAAGCCGATTGCTTATCTCATTTCGGCGTTTGCGCTCAGCGTTACGCCGGCGGTGTTTGCGCAGGACGATACTGAAGAAGAAACGGAAAATTCGCAGCAGCAAAGTCGGCTGGTGGAAAATGTCGTGGTTACGGCGACACGCCGCGAAGCCTCTGTTGAGGATATTCCAATTAATATTTCGGCCATTGGTGAGGCGGAGCTGCGCAAGCGCGCCATTACCGATCTAAAAAGCCTTATTGAGGATTCAGTAACAATTAGTGCACCGGCTAATTCGGCGCGCTTCGCAGATTCTGTAACGGTTCGCGGTTTGAATGTATCTGCGGTAAATCAGAATAACCTCGAGTTCTTTGTGCGCTCGACGCTCGCTTACTATCTCGATGAGACGCCCCTTCCTAATATTGGCTATCGAATTAAAGACATCGCGCGTGTAGAGACCCTGTTGGGACCACAAGGCACGCTGTATGGTTCTGGCAGCCTTGGTGGCACTGTCCGATATATTACCAACCAGCCGGATTTTGAAGAATCCACTGTCCGTCTCAATTCCGGCATTTACCAAACGGCTGGCGGGGGCATGAGTACGGACACTGATGTGGTGATTAATCAACCCCTTGGAGAAAATCTGGCGATACGTGCGTCGCTGGCATACCTGGATGAAGCTGGTTTCACTGATCGTGTCGTCTCACCATCATTTCGATCGGAGAATCCATGGACAAATCCCGATGGGACGGGCAAAAAACGCTACGAAAATGACGATTATCAGAATGTGACCACCGGGAAAGTTGCACTGGCATGGCAGTTCAATCCCGATGCCAAACTGACTTTCACACATGCGCAGCAAAGCCAGCTGGCAAATGGTTCCCGGGGCTCTACGCTTGACCCGACTCAGGATGGCGATGTGCTCCAATACGGCCAGGATGTCGTAGTGGGGCGGTATCGCGAATACGCGGATCGATCCTTTAAATTGGACTCATTGGACCTGGAGTGGGACTTCGAACACTTCGCCATGAAATCCAGCACCTCTCACTTTGAAGACACCCGCGAGGGACGGGCAAATTACGGGATTGGGTTTGTTTACTATGGTGACTGGGGCTGGAGTGCACTCACGCCAGAGGAAACCGACGAATCTCCCTATATGGTATTCGACAACACGTATTCAGGTATCAGCCATGAAACCCGGTTCGTTTCCATGGTGGATGGCCCGATTAGCTGGGTTGGCGGTATCTACTATACCCAGCAGGAACGCAGCCTTGCGTTTCAAGAGCATTTTCCGACTCTGGACGCGGTTGGTGGATTGGATCGAGACGCCATTGGCGGCGAGCAGAATGTGGGGTATGCCGAGGATATCAATACGGAATATAAGGAACTGGCCCTATTTGGTGAGTTGACTTACGCCGTCACTGATCGTTGGGACGTAACCGTCGGAACACGGGTATTCAATTACTCCGATGAGGCGGATCCGCGCATCACCGATTACGCGTTTGGTTTGGTAGATACCAAGGGCGCGGTTGAAAACTCAGCGTCAGGCGAGAAATTCTATAAGCTGAATACTTCTTATGAGCTAACTGATGACGTGCTCATGTATGCAACAGCATCTCAAGGTTTTCGTCGAGGTGGTGTAAACGGATTCAAAGGGCAAGGTGACCAGAATGTATCGGCCGCTGCGCAGAATTACCAACCAGACTCGGTGAATAATTTTGAACTGGGTTTGAAGGGGTCTTTTCTTGACGACCTGCTGTACATCGAAACAAATATTTACCAGATTGCCTGGGAGAATACGCAGACCTACTATAGCCAATCGATCAACGGCTTCCCGTTGAATGGCACCACAAACGGACCGGACGCAGAGTCTCAAGGCTGGGAGTTTTCCAGTCGTCTTCGCGTGAGTGACAATGTTTCATTGACTTACTCGACCGCCACAACTGAGGCGAAGTGGGCAGAGACTGAAGAAGTCTGCCTGTACGCGGATGGCTCGGAATGTCGCACCTGGTCTGAAGGTGGACTCTTGGGCGGCGCACCAGAATGGCGTCACAATCTGGTGGCGAATTTCTACCGTGATCTGAGCAATGGTTTGACCCTTTCCGCAAGCGTTCGTGGTTCCTATAGCAGTGAGGTTCAAAGCGATCGCGCGGATTCTCCTGATGCGGAACCCTACCGATACGATTCCTACACACTTTACAGTGCCAATGTTGGCCTGAGTGGCGATCAGTGGAGTGCGGGTCTTTGGGCCAGAAACCTAACCAATGAACGTGCCGAGGTTTCCTATCAATCTGAAAATTACGTGGGGAATCGATTGATTCAGACCATGCCTCGTACGCTTGGATTGAACGTCTCCTACGATTTCTAATCTCGCTCACATCTTGTGGACTACTTGGGGGCACCTTCGCCCCCTTTTTTCTTTTTGCGAATTTTCTATTGCACAACGGCGCCAAATGTGAAGAATAAATTATTCCATCTGGTGCTAAAGAATAAGATTGGTTATTTATTATGCTGGTAAGACGCTCGCTCATAAGGGTCGTGGCAGCCTGCTCGGTGGTCGCACTGACCTCGATTGTGGCCTCTTGTACGGATTCTGTGCCGCTGCATGAGTCAGCTGCAGTGGACGCATTGAGTCTGCGCCAGAAGGTGGCGCAAAAGCTGATGCTCGATATCCGCTATTTCTGCCCGGACCAGCAGCGACCAGCGGCAGGCAAAGCGGGCAACCGGCACTGTGATCAGCCGGTGACCGAACTCCCTCGGGAGCTGGCCGGCATGATCCGGGATTCCGATCTAGGCGGTATTATTCTGTTTGCGGACAACCTCGAGCAGAGTGCGCAGATCGTAAGACTCAATCGTGCGTTGCAACAGGCCGCGGCGGAGTCTGCCAGCGGGTTGCCGCTATTGATCGGCATTGACCAGGAAGGCGGCCGGGTCAATCGGTTGCCGCGGGATGAGGCAGCGGCATTTGCCGGCAATATGGCCATCGGTGCGACCTATGCCCGCGAGGGAGATCGCTTCGCCAGTGCTACTGCTGAAGTAATGGCGGATCAACTACGTGCGCTGGGTTTCAACGTGAACTTCGCGCCCACGCTGGATGTAAACAGTAATCCCGATAATCCAGTCATCAACGTACGCTCCTACAGTGAGGACCCCAAGGTAGTGGCGGAACTCGGTTCTGCCAGCGTCGCTGCGTTTCAGCGGCAGGGCGTGGCTGCAACGGTCAAACATTTCCCCGGGCATGGCGATACCAGCGTAGATAGTCACACGGGGCTGCCGCGGGTAGAGCGTTCCCTCGAGCAAGCGCAGGCCGTTGACCTGCTGCCTTTCCGCCAGGTGATCCACAACGCACAGCCGGCGCTGACCATGACCGCGCATATCCAGTACCCAGCGCTGGACACTACGACCCTGATATCCCGCTCCGGTGAGCAGATGCTTGCCCCGGCCACACTTTCCCGAAAAATCCTCACTGGTATTTTGCGTGGGGAAATGGCGTATGACGGGGTCATTGTGACCGACTCCCTCAATATGGCGGGAATCAGCGATTACTTTACGCCGGAGGAAGCGGTGGTAAACACCTTCGCCGCGGGTGCCGATATTGCACTGATGCCAATCAAGATCCGTTATCCAGAAGACCTGGTGCAACTGGATAAGCTGATCGACCGCGTTGTTGAGGCACTCGAAGCGGGGGAGATTTCCGTCGATGAGTTGGATTCATCTGTCGCACGGGTACAGCGCCTGAAACAGCGTTATATCGATGCGCAATGGGCACAGCGTGATGAGGCTGAAGTGATAAGCCGGGCAAAGGCCATACTGGCATCCACAGAACATCGCACGCTCGCGCTGACTCTGGCCAACGCCGCATTGACCAATATTTTTCCCCCACAGCCATCGGCACTACCGGTGATCGGCCCGCAAGCCAGGCAGATTCAGGTGCTGACACCAAATCGGGCGGTTGGAGAAGCCTTTCGTATCGCACTGGAGCAGGTGAGTGACGCCGAGATCTCACTGCTAGTGCCCCGAGAGGCAGAGGCTGCGGTGAGAGACTCCGGTGCAGATACATTGATCGTAGCGAGTATTGTACCGACAGAAAGCGCGGTAGAGCTCGGCGGGATGGAGGACTTGCCCATTTTGCAGGAGCGGATCACCGACCAGGGTGTACTCTATGAAATCTATCGCCAATCCCTCAGTGCGGCGAATGCACGCGGCGCGAAGACGGTGTTTATCAGCATGCGCTCTCCCTACGAAGCGGCACAATTTGAATCACTCGCGGACGTGCATCTGGCAAGTTTTGATTACAAAGCCTATATCGGCCCGGACGATACACTGGAGGGCCCGATTTACCGTGCGATCGCCAATGCGCTGGTAAGCCAAGAGGCGGTTGTTGGTCAGTTACCGGTAACCGTGATAACTCCGGCGAACCTGAATGTCAGCGATGCATCCGTTGATAACGAGGGCTGAGATCG
This sequence comes from Microbulbifer sp. Q7, assembly GCF_001639145.1. NCBI lineage: Bacteria > Pseudomonadati > Pseudomonadota > Gammaproteobacteria > Cellvibrionales > Microbulbiferaceae > Microbulbifer > Microbulbifer sp. Q7. The sequence continues at coordinate 627,597 of NZ_LROY01000002.1, forward strand.
ATAGAAGCTCGCGGCTTCTATCGGTTCCGCCTCTGGTTAGTCATTTAGCAATGGCCGGTTGAATCTTCACACTTGCGGGTATCGAAGTCAGAAAAACAATAACAGGTGCGCCATGGAAATGGATTTGTGTTACCTAGATGCCTGCGAGGTGCTGAAACACTATAAAAGCGGAATGATTTCTCCGGTTGAAGTGTTACAGGCACACATCGAGCGTTACCAGCAGGTCGGCGCAGAGGTCAATCCGTTTACCCAGAGTATGTTTGAGCGTGCCCTACAGCAGGCCCGGGCTGCAGAACAAGCCTATCAACGCAAGAAAGCACGTCCACTAGAGGGCGTGATTACTGCGATCAAAGATGAGACTTACATTCGCGGTGAAGTCACCACGAACGGATCGCGCCTGCTGCAGAACAACGTAGCAGATATCACCGATCCGGTGCCGGAGCGCCTGCTCGCTGCTGGCTCCATCTTTCACGCCCGTACCGCCACCCCGGAATTTTCCGTAGCCTCCTATACCTGGTCTGATCTGTGGGGGGTAACGCGTAACCCCTGGAATACCGATATCACTCCCGGCGGATCGTCCGGTGGTTCTGCAGCGGCTCTGGCCGCGGGGCTCTGTACCATCGCGAACGGCACAGATATGGGTGGTTCCGTGCGTATTCCAGCGGCGCAGTGCGGCGTAGTGGGGCTCAAAGCCTCCCATGGGCGTATCCCCGAAATCCCCCCGTACAACGTGGATCCCTATGTACACCACGGCATGTTGACCCGCAGCGTGCGGGACATGGTTTTACTGTACAACCTGATTTCCGGCCCGCACCCGGTGGATCTTATGTCGCAGATGGCCAAAGAGCCGGTGGCGTCGGTACCGCTGGATCTGCGTGGACTGAAAATTGCGCTTTCGCTGGATCTTGGGTTTTTCTCTCTGGACGACGACGTGCGTAGTAATACGCTGGCTTACGCGGAAACGCTGCGGGGCCTCGGTGCGGACGTTGAGCTAGTTACCCTCGACTGGGATGCGCGCTGTATCCGCACCGCACAGATCCACCAGGGCGCGCAGATGGGGCACATGCTGCGAAAAAAATACGATCGTGCTGAATATCACGATCAATTGACCAGTTATGTGAAGCACTATTTCTCGCTCTCTTCTGCCGCGTCACCGCAACGTATTCTTGAAGCCAATGACTATGCGCAGCATATGTGGCAAGCACTGGAGAAAGTCTTCCAGACCTACGACTTCCTGCTGTGCCCGACGGTGTGTTCTACCCGTGTCCCTGCGGATTTTGATTACAGCCGCGACACACTGGAAATCGATGGTGTTGCGGTAGATCCGGTGAAAGGCTGGTTTATGACCTATCCGTTTAATACCTTGAGCCGCTGCCCGGTACTCTCCGTGCCAAGCGGGTTTGCGGCCAACGGTGTGCCCACGGGAGTTCAGCTGGTGGGGCACCCTTATGCCGACACCCGATTATTGCAGCTCGGCCTGGGTATCGAAGCGGAGCTGGGTGTTTTCCTCCATGCGGGCAATCGGCCACTGGATTTACAGGTAGTAAAGGCATGATCAAGCAATGCGCACGTGTAATTCGCTCAGAAATCCGGGCCGGTCGATTCTGTGGCCCGACCTCAGGTCTGGCGGCTGGCTATGTGCAGGCCAACATCGCCATGGTGCCCGAGCAGTACGCCGATGCATTCACTGAGTTCTGCACGCTGAACAGTCGTGCATGTGCCTTGTTACATCGCACAGAGCCCGGCGAGTACCGCATGCCCGAACTGGGTGATGCCATCGATATTCGCACCGATGTACCGCGCTACCTGGTACATCAACAGGGCAGGGAAGCTCAGGAAGTTACCGATATTAACGATGTCTGGCGAGACGACCTGGTCACCTTTGCGCTGGGTTGTTCTTTCTCCTTTGAGGAAGCGTTGATCGGCGCGGGCCTTGAAGTACGCAATATCACCGAAGGACGCAATGTACCTATGTATCGCACACAGGCCGCTTGCGAGGCCGCCGGGCCGTTTCACGGCAATCTGGTGGTGAGCATGCGGCCTTTCTCAAGTGATTCTATTGCGCTGGCCAGTGATATTTCAGGCCGCTACCCACTGGTACACGGTGCACCGGTCCATATCGGCAATCCCTCAGAACTGGGTATTAACGATATTGCCACACCAGAATATGGCGAGGCTGTTTCCGTTTTACCTGAAGAAGTGATGGCATTCTGGGCGTGCGGCGTGACTGCGATTGAAGCACTGCGGAATGCCGGCCTGGATTTCTTTATTACCCATGCGCCCGGACATATGTTGATTACGGATCGCTTGAACGATGCATTGGAAGCGGTGACGGATATTCGGGTTTTGGGGTGGGGCGAAAAACAAACCGCAGTTTGACTCAGCACGGAAGTGACAATCTATGGCGAGCTATTCCTTGAATATTTTTCGGCGTCCGGACACGGTACATCTCGCCAACCAGATAGAGGGTTTGCTGGTTGCCGGGAATCTACGTGGTATGGAAACGGTGCGCAGTAGCGGCTACCGGGGTTACTTGCTACCCGCTGCACAGTCACTGCTGCAGAATCGACAGCGCGTAGCCATTGTCAGCGGCTTCCCTGTAGCAGGTCAGTATGAAACGGATGGCCCAGCGGGTGCGATCGCAATGGCACGCAGTTTGCGTGCACTGGGTTCAGAGGTGGCCTTGCTGGGCATCCGTGAATACGCGGAGCAACTGACCGGAGCATTGCCGTCGGCGGTTAGCGACGGTGCAGCCCTTGTGGACTCCGTGGTTGCGTTCGATCGCGAAACCTTTTCAGACGAGTTGCCTCGTTTTATAAAAACGTTCGCTCCGACATTAATCATCTTTATTGAGGTACCTGGTTCCGGTGCGGATGGTCACTATCGCAATATGCGATTCGACCCGGTCGACGGAGCTACCCTCCCGTGGGAGCAGTTGCTCTCGTTGGCAGAATGCCCATCGCTGGCCATTGCAGACGGTGGCAATGAGCTGGGAATGGGGCGCTTGCGGGAACAATTGCAAAACCTGCCAGTTTCCTGCGCCACGGCCACCACAGACCAGCTTGTAATTGCCGATGTGTCGAACTGGGGCGCCTATGGCTTGCTCGGGCTGGCATCGGTCTGTATACGACGTCCGCTGCTGGATGAATTCGTCTTGACGGATTGTCTTGAGGCGCTGGTGGCCGCAGGGATGGTAGATGGGGTGACGGGCTGTAATATCGCCACCGAGGATGGGTTGCCTCTGGTGCGCAGCCAGTCAATCTATGCAGGCATTCAGGCACTGTCCTCCTCCCTGATTCCTCAGAGAGGAGGTACGCCGGTCATTTCTCAGACGTCCTTCGCAGCGAGAACTGCCTGATTGATATCCGGGTAGCCACTGAGCTTTTGAGGGAAGTATTTTTCCAGTAACGCAAGCAAAATAGCGCGGCTGTGGTTGTCCACCTCGCCGTCGACTTTCCAGGGACGGAAGTGATACTGGAAGGCCCGGGTGTACAGGGTGATTTCTGCATCCGTCGCATTTTCCGGGTCGATACCATAACCGTAGTCGTTCAGCCATTGGGCGAAGCGCAGCCGTACGCTGTCGCGGTCACTGGTGGTATTGCCATTCAGGAAGTCCAGGTGACGCTTGACGGTAGCGTCATCATACCAGGCGCCGATACCGGCTTCTGCGAGCTGTTGCCAGGGAAACTTCGGGCCGGGATCAATTTTCCACTGTGGGATAATGTCACCGTGGCCGACGACACGGGTCGGCGTAATGTCCGGGTAGCGCGCCAGAATATCCTTGGAGAGCGCGATAACCAGCTCCATCTGCTTAGGATCGAAGTCGGGAAAAAAACAGACTGCTTCTGTTTCCGCTTCCGGGGTGGATTCCGCGGGCGGGTGGCAGTGGCTTTTGTTGACGATTTCGATACCAATCGAGTGGTCGTTCAGCTGACTGCGATCTTCCCAGATACTTGGGCCCGCGTGCCAGGCCCGGCGCGTCTCATCCACCAGTTGATACACCCGAAGATCTTCATGGGGGTAGCTTGGGTCGTCACTTTCAGGAACCAGGTAGTGCGAACTGACCGGCGAGGAACTTGGTTGGGTGAGAACCCGTAATGACGTATCGAAGTCAATCGCCGTGAAGTGCATGACCAGAAAGCGAACGCGCTCGCTGGCGTTTTGCGATTCGACCACTTCAATTTTATAGGCATCGCTCTGGTGATTGAGGCCGGCACTGGTGCCAACACAACCGAAATTGAAAAGCGAAGCGGATGCCGCGGTGGCGAGTAGCGCGGCTCGCCCCAGTGTCTGTTTTATTATATTTGACATAGTGAATCCTTCAGTCGAATGCCCGAGTCAAAGTCCTTAGCAGGGATTGTGGTGATTTTTACCAGCCCGTCGTTGGAGGTCATGCGGTGGATATAGCGGCCTCCCCCCAGGGCGATACCGACGTGTGTCAGTACGCCTTCGGCCCAATCGCCATAGGTGTTTTTCAGGAAAACCAGGTCACCGGGCTGTAGAGCTTCGATCGAAGCGATTTTTTGACCAAATTCATCGGAAGCCAGTGAGTCTACATGCTCGGGCAGCAACTCATCGTCCGGTCCCAGTAGATGTTTGTCCCAAGGGTTTTGTGTTTCCAGTGTGGCAAAATGCTCACCGCAGGCGGCCACCAGAATTTCCCGTGTCCAGTTCATGCACTGCTCCGCCGTGCCGACCCGGTACTCGCGGTTCTCCCAGGGCAAGGCCTCCACCACGAGTTTTTCGGCCATGGTGGCAGTGGGCTCCGAAGCAGCTGGGCTGATGTGTGCGGTTGTGCTTTTTACTGGCGTTGCACCCGCTTCCGGAGATGTTGCCTGTTCACAGCCATTGAGCGTGAATGAGGCCGCTAAGATAAGCAAAGGAAAAAGTCTATTCATGGTGTCTGAACTTCCACACAGTTATTGTTTCTCTCGGTGTCCGGTGTGATCCACATCGGGTCGATGCATGCTCCGGAGAGCGTTCCAGGGTACGGCAGCTGAAGGGCCAATCGACCATCCTGCGCCCGCATCCAGGTTTGCGCCGGCACGTTCAACATCCGCTGACTGCCATCTTTAAAGGAAAGCGCCAAGGGAATCGGTAGCAGACCCTCCCCGTGATTAACGATCTCGAATGTGTACCACTTCACCGTTTCACCCGTATGAGGCTCGTGTGCTGTCGGTAACGATACAGAAGCAAAGCTGCGTTTCTTGGTATAGGGATCCGCGAGCTCGGGCAACTGATCGACGACGAAATCTTGAATGCCGCCGACGGTATAGGCGAGTGCATCGGGTGCGGGCAAATCCGCGCGGGATATCGGTAGCGCCTGATCAGCGAGGCTAATCTGGCGGATGCCGAGGTCGATGGTGTGATTCTGGTAAAACCAACTGCGCCAGAACCAGCTGAGATCAGTACCGGCTGCCGTTTCCATCGCCCGGAAAAAGTCCCCGGGTGTCGGGCGCTTGCCTTGCCAGTGGTGCGCAAAATCCGCCAGTGCCGGATCGAATACGTCTGCCCCCAAAACAAGGTGTCGCAGGACATTCAAAAGGCTTGCTGTCTTGTTGTAAGCGTTATCAATTTTCCGGTGCAGGGAATCGGCGCTACTCATAACCGGCTGGCTGATGGCGTCACTGGTGTATTTCGCCACCGAGCGGGGTTCGCCGTAAATAACGTCGAAATTGACTTCCCAGCTATGTTCCGCGCGATATTCGATAAAGCTGACCAGCCCCTCATCCAACCACGCCCATTCCCGCTCATCCGTATTGATACGCATGGGAATATAGTTGTGGCCCACCTCATGAATCACTGTGCCGATGAAATCGTATTTGGTGAGTTTGTCCCAGGCCGGCAGCTCCCCATTGAATGCCGATCGCTCGGGTCGGGTGGCAATAGTTGCAAGGCCGGGGTACTCCATACCGAAGCCAGCGGCATTGACGATACTGATATCGGTCGCGTTCAGGGGAAACAGCGCGGCATCGAATGTGGTGAGCGTGTGATTAATGGCAGCCAGCCCAAATTGCTCCCACAGCGGTGCTGCCTCGCGGGGATAAAATTGCTGCAATCTGCGTCCGCGTGCGTCGCGCTTTACCTGCCACAGGAAAGCGGGCGAGGTACTGAACGCAAAATCGCGCAGGTCATCGCCGGAAAATTCCCACCGAACGAATTCCTGTGAGTGCTCGCTACGCTGCTGTTGCGCCTGACTGTGGCTGACAATATGTGTTGCGGTCGGTGAAATGCCCTTCCAGCGAGCTAGTTGCTCTCGAGTCAGGACGGCCGATGCATTTTGCAGTGATCCACTTGCGGCCACGACGTAATTAGCCGGTACCGAAATATTCACTTTATAGTTGCCAAACTCGGTGGAAAACTCTCCCTGCTGCAGGAACGGTTTGAGCTGCCAGCCTGCGTAATCGGTGTAGGCGACCGCGCGGGGAAACCACTGTGCAGCGACATAAATGGGAGCACCGTCGTCAAGGCGTTCGTATCCGCTACGCGCACCAGTGGCCACTTTGTCGTGTAGAGACAGTGCCCATTCGATTTTCAGCGACTTGCGGGAATCGGGTGACAGCTCATGAGGCAGGAATACCTGCAGATGCGTGTCGTTTATCCGCCAGCGCAGTGGCATGCCTACGGCGTCTGTTACGGCGAGGATATCGAAACCGGTTGCTGCAGAGCGCGCCAGGGAACGTATGCGGCTGCGTTCATTTTCTTGCGCGAGTAGGGCGTAAGCGGCGGCGGAATCCGGGTTTAGGGCATTGTGATCCAGTGCAAAGAACAGCTGCTGTAATGGATCGGGCGAGTTGTTGTGGTAGGTCACTTCAGCGCTGGCGGTGATTCGGTTATCCGCTGGGTCAAGCTTCGCCGAGATTCGGTAGTCCACCTGTTGCTGCCAGTAATTTGGCGACGGAAGGCCATTGGCAGTGCGGTAGGCGCCGAGGCCCAGCTCAACCTGCGTCAACCTGCGGAACGGGTCGTCTGCATGCACCGGCATGCCTGTCATGAGGAGTGTAGTGATGCCGATCCATTGCATTCTAGTAAGTGTCCGCAGGGAGCTGGGATTCATGCTGGCGCCACCAGTGCAGAGTTTGTTTCTATGCGACGCCGCTCGGTAAGCAGCCCCATCAGCAATGTGACTGCCATACAAATGATTCCGAGCCACAACACCGCAGAAAAGTCCCTTTCTACAATCAGCGCTGCCGCCAAAGGCGGGCCGGCAATCTCGCCCACCTTGAATGCACTTGCGCACAGCACAATAAAGCGCCCGGTATCGTCCACCCGGTTGAATTGATCCATCAGCAGGGGGAGCGAAAAGCTCCAGAAGAACTGGAATACAATGGAAGTGGCGGCATACAGCAGGTAGGCATCGAGGGTAAATTCACCAATCAGCAGCGCCATGGTAATCATCTGGGCTGTCATGGCGACGAGCAAAGTGGCCATGCGCCCCACATAGTGGCTGAGCCAGGGAGTCGCGAGTGACCCCAAACCGCTAATCGCAAATCCGATACCCAGGAGATCGCCCACATCTGCGCTCTCTAGCCCCAGGTTTACGCCAATCCGCTCCAGATAGGCCCAGACAGCGGATACGCCACAGTAGTAAACCACGGTGGTGGCAAACACCAGTATTGCGCGGCCTGATAGCAAGGTTGCAAAAATGCTATTGCCTTGCTCGTCGATTTTCTCAGAGCGCGGAAAGGCTAATAGACACAAGGCAATGGTGATCAACAGCCAGGCGTTCAGGTAATGGAAGAAGCCACTGAAATCCCCCTCACCCATAATGCGTGGAACGGCGAAGAAACCGATGGTTCCAAACGCGACCTGGGCGGTAACCATCAGTCCAAACGCCAGTTGCGGGTTGCGGCGGTCGCCGAGCCCGGCAAGGGCGATGGCATACGCCGAGCCACATCCGAGCCCGGCAATAATGCGTGTCGCCATCAATGCGCCGAACTGTTCAATCCCAAGGCTCGCCAGGTTGGCCAGGGCAAATATAGCAAGGCCAGTAAGTGCTATCGGCTTCCAGGGGAGCCGGCGCACCCAAAAAAATGCGGAAGCAGAGCTCAGAAAAATTCCAATCACGTCGGCCGAAGCCAGCCAGCCAATCTGTTGCCCGGTAAATGCGCCCTGATCCGTCAGCGCGCCCACCCAGAGAGGGAGGAGTGTCAGGATGGACGCGCCCATCATGGCGACGAACAGCAAACTGGCCAGATGGGCCAAGTACTTGCCGTGAGACATGTTTGTATTCATACCGGTCATTATTCGTTATTGATTGTCGGCGGAAGCAGTTGTTCTTTTACGTTCGATGATAGCGAGCTATTTCAACAGGGCGAATCACCGTCAATCGGTTTGAGCGATAGGTGCGCCCCAATCATTGATCGATTCCTGCCTGGAAAAATTCCAGCATAAGTCATTCAAATTGGCGTATTAATGTTTTTTTAGGTCGCTTTCTCTGCCACTTACTTCGCCTTTCGGTCGATTGTACAAATAAAAAATTCCATTTGTGTGGTTTTTTTGGAATTTTCTAAGTAGTCTTGCGCCGTGCCCTCCGGATTGGAGGGCCGTTGGATGTGAGGTATCTGTGCCTGTCCGGTGCAAGAATGACAGCGATGTCACCTTGTTCAGGTTGGGCGAAGGGAAGCTGATAAGCATAAATCCGATAAACGAAAAACGGAAAATACTATGAAATCCAATAACTTCCGTATGAACCTGCTCGCGCGTGGTGTTGCCCTGGCGTTGGCAGGTGTTGCGGCGCCACTGGCGTTTGCACAAGAGGCCGAAGAGCAGGATGAGAAGAAAAAAGCCACATCCCTGGAGGAGATTCAGGTGGTTGGCTTCCGCGCTGCACTGGAAAAAAGTGTCAACGTAAAACGCTACGCGACCGTAGTGATGGACAGCATCAATGCCGAGGATATCGGCAAGTTCCCCGATAAGAACATCGGTGATGCCCTGATGCGTATTCCGGGTGTGGGTATTGAGCGTCGCTTTGGCGAAGCGGATGGTGTGAGTATTCGCGGCCTTGATCCCGCGCTGAGCCTGACCTATCTCAACGGGCAGTCAATTTCTACGGCGCAGTGGTTCGAAGGATATCGTCCGACGCGCGGCTTCCGTTCCGATATGCTGGCTGCGGAGCTCGTATCCTCCCTCGAGGTATACAAGTCGCCGCGGGCCGATCTGCCCGACGGTTCCATCGGTGGTGTGGTGAATATCAAAACCCGCCGTCCACTGGAGATGGATGCCAACACCATGCACGGCTCCATGGAGTATCAGTACTCTGAGAATGCGGAGCGCTGGGATCCGGCGTTTTCTGGGCTGTACAGCTGGAAAACCGAAGACGAAAAGTTTGGTGTGCTGATCAGTGCTAGCCATCAGGAACGCTTTACCACCTACGACGCCATGGAAAACTACTATGGCACCGGTGCTGAGGCCAAAGACACCGATGGCTCTGGTGACTTTACCCACGCGACCTGGGGTGCAGGCCATGCGATCTTCCAGCAGCAACGTGAGCGCACCGCGTATAACCTTACTGCGCAGTACCAGCCTAACGAACAACTGGATATCACCGCGAACTACCTGAATTTCTCCCTGTCCGCCGACAACGTGAACTCCAATTATCTGGTGGTTCCAGGGCGTACTGCGGATATCCGTAATGTGACCGCTGTTGAAGACTTCCCGGCGGGGCAAGGTGTGCTGCGACATGATTCATATCTGGGTGACGTGACCGGTGAAGCAGGCAATGATTACTGGTTTGGTCCGGACACCTTCTTCCGCAACACCAACCCCGAAGCCCAGGCATTCGACATTGATGTGAATTACAGCCACGAGCTGTTCGATGCACATATGCAGGTGGGTCATACTGAAGCCGAGGGCGATATCATCGTCATTGGCTACTCCGGCATGATTAACACCGCAACCATGGGGGCTGCTGGACTTACCGGTGATGAAAAACTCACGCTGGATCTTACCGGTAACAAGCTGGGTGTGGAATTTGACGGGTTTGACCCAAGTAATCCGGCGAATTATCCACTGAGCATTCGCGAGAATAACCCGCATATTCAGGATTCCGATGAGGAAACCTACGCGCAGTTTGACATCACTGTGCCGATGCAGAACCCAGGTATCATCACTTCGGTGAAAACCGGCCTAAAATACCAGGATCGTAGCAACGAGCGTTCGCTGCACAACTTCACCGTCGACATTCCGGCAGCACTGGCCACTGGCACCGCAACTTATGCGGACCTGCCTGTAAATACTGGTTGCGGGCAGTACGAGAAGACAGCCAAGAGCAATACCCTGACCTGTCTGCCGACGCTGGATCTGGATGGCATTCGCGCTCTTTCCTCGAATCTGACGCCGTCGAACACCCTGCAGCGTGAGAGCCTGGCTGACTACTATCAAATCAATGAGCAGAAGCTCGCGATTTACGGTATGGCCGAATTCGAGTACGACAAGTTCGCCGGTAACTTCGGTGTGCGCTACGTCGATTATGATCTTGAGTCTGTCGCAAACCAGGAAGATGCGCTGCGAGTACCGACCAACAACGATTATGCTGAGTTCCTGCCAAGCCTGAACGTCACCTACGCAATCAATGACGACCTGTTGGTTCGTGGTGCGGCTGCGCGAGTGATGTCCCTGCCGAACTACCAGGACCTGCGTAATACCTTCAGCTATAACAGCACGACCCGCACCGGTTCTGCTGGTAACCCGTTCCTTGAACCCTGGCTGGCGACTCAGTTTGACCTGGGTATTGAGTGGTATTTTGCTGAGGGTGCGCTTGCCAGTGCGACATACTTCCGCAAAGACATTGACTCCTTCCTGTTCTCAATCTCAGAGATCGAGACGCATGAAATTATCGATGAAGACACCGGTGAGTTCTTCACTGCCGATCTGGATATCTCGCGTACCCGAAACGGTGGTGAGGCCAACCTGCAGGGTATAGAGCTTCAGCTGCAAGCGGAGCTGGGTTATGGGTTTGGTGTAACCACCAACTACACCTTCACCGACGCGGAAGTTGTCGACAACAACGGCCAAGACGGACTGAATCTGCCGGGTAACTCGGAAGATATGTGGAACGTAACCACCTATTGGGAAAATGACCGTTATAGCGCTCGTCTGATGGCGAACCATCGCGGTGAGTTCTTCAACGGTTTCCGTATTGGTACCGCCTCAGAGACCGAAGCGTACACCTCTGTTGATGTGGCATTCTCTGCAGAAGTTACAGAGAACGTAACATTGAGCCTCCAGGGCGTGAACCTGACCGGTGAGTTGTACCGCACCAAGAATGCGCAGGATTCCTGGGATGGGCTGTTCCAGTTGATCAACGACGGAGGAACGCGCTGGTTTGTAAATGCGGCAGTCAAGTTCTAACTTGGCTCTGCTTGATTTGCGATGATCAAAAAGAAACCGGCCTTGGCCGGTTTCTTTTTAACTAATGGTTACCTCTTATCTGTTGTAGTAGCGCACGATTGCTCGGCAGCAAATCTTGAATTTCTTCGCGAAGCTTAGCGATACGCTCGAAATTCTCACGTGCTTTACTAAGGTGAGGTAATTGACCGGCATGCCACTGATAGTCTGCATGGTACTCCATGCCGTACAGGATGAACTCGTAACTCTCACGGACAAAGGGTTCCAGGGCGCTAGGCATATCAAAACGGCTTGGTGGATAATGCCTCCAGAACTCCAGCTGTTCCTTCAGGGTCTCTGGCAGAGTCGACGGGTCCCGGTTGTCATGCCAAAAGTCACCATCGGTCCGTCGTGAGAGATAGTAGTGCAATTTGATAAAGTCGACGACGCGCTGCCAGCGCTGAGAGAAGACATCGTTGAACTTTTTCTCCAGTAGTGGGAGCTGCCCCGTATGCCGTGGAAACAGCTCCGTAAGCATGTTACAGGATGCCTCAATCAAAAATATGGCGCTCGCCTCCAGGGGCTCAAGGAATGCAGCGGAGAGGCCCATGCCTACACAGTTCTTGTAAAACACTTTTTCACGGTAACCCAGGCGCAGGTTGAGGTGACGGGTTTCCAGCGAATCAATGAATCGCGATTTTTCCTTTGCTTGTGCCGTACTTGATGTGAGACCAGTTGTTTTCCAGGCATATTCGCGAAGCACTTTCTCTGCATCGTCCGACGTTGCATGATTCCCGCTGTATACATAACCGGTACCGCGCCGGCTCTGCAGACCAATCTCCCAGATCCAGCCTGCGGACTGTGCGGTAGAGAGTGTGGGGCTGTTGATCGGCGCCTCGGCATCCGCATAGGGCACTTGTAGCGCGATGGCTTTATCGACCAGTAGCGTATTGCCGACGCTTCGAAATGGGATTTGGTAAGTCTTGTCTAATAGCAAGCTTGAGAAACCACTACAGTCGATAAAAAGATCACCTGAAATTGAGTCACTCTCTCGCGTCGCTATTGACTCGATAAAGCCTGAATCGGACAGCACCACCGACTCAACATGCGCTTGCAGATGTGTCACACCGAGCTTTTCTGTGGCATGGCGTCGCAGAAAGTCAGCAAATTTTCCTGCATCGAGGTGATACGCGTAATTGAGTACGGCTTCATATTGCGGCGTGTTCAATGATTTCGGGGCAAGAAACTGCTTGCAGGCTTCCGGTTGCGGTGAAATGGCCTCCGCGTAAGGAAGTTTCAGATCTTGCTGTAGATAGTGCCAGTATGGGCCCGGCGCGATTGGCCATAGCCCTTGCGGTAGCTCGAAGGAATGATAATAGCTGGTCTCGCCACCACGGGCATCCGCAGTATGCCAATTGACGAACCGCGTACCCTGCTTGAAGGATGCATCGCACTCGCGAATAAACTCAAATTCGTCAATACCGAGTTTACGCAGTGTATTGCGCATTGTCGGCCAGGTGCCTTCGCCCACACCGATCGTTGGAGCATCCGGAGATTCTACGAGGGTTACAGAGTATTCTTGATTTTCCAAGGGACATAGGTGGCGAGCAAGGCTGGCTGCGGCCAGCCACCCGGCAGTGCCGCCCCCGATCACTACGATGTTTCTTATTGATTGCATGATGAAGCCTTACCATGGCGAAGCGCCGCATTGTGGCTGTGCCGATTCAGTGTTGTAATGAATTTATTAAAGTTATTCGCATGTCATTGCTTGTTCCATTCTGCCACCGAATATTCTCAGGTGGAACTCAGTTGGCCTTGCAATACCAGGTAGAATATTGGGGATTTCCGTGGATCCGAAGTTTTCTGTATTGATTGTTGGTGGGGGAACGGCCGGCTGGATGGCGGCAAACTTACTCGCGCGAAAGTGGCGAGACTTGCCGGTCAATATTTCCCTGGTGGAATCCAGTGAAATTGCCACTATCGGTGTCGGAGAGGGAAGTACCCCCTATCTCAAGTCTCTTTTCAAAACGCTCGACATCCCGGAAAGAGAGTGGATGTCGGCCTGTGATGCTACCTATAAATGCGGCATCCGATTTCCTGGCTGGTCGACGAAGCCAGGGTATACCTCTTACTACCATCCATTCTATTCCCCGCTAGACCGGGAGACTGGGGCCGAGTTTTTTGCCCAGGCTGATAAGCGCCGCCAGGGACTTTCCGTGGAAGCACTGCCTGATTACTTTTTTCATGCGCCTTATCTATCTCGTGCTGGCCGGGCACCGATTCCCAAGCGCCCATTACCATTTGAGTTGGATTACGCCTATCACTTTGATGCAGGACTACTCGGGAGCTTTCTAAAAAGCAAGGCGTTAGCCGCGGGTGTCCGCTATCAACAGGCAACTATCCAGCAAGTGCGGCTCAGGTCGTCTGCCCAGGGAGAGGCCGGCATCGGCAGCTTGTTGACCGCAGAAGGGGAAGTTCTGGCCGCCGACTTTTTTATTGACTGCACCGGCTTTCGCGCTGGTCTGCTGTCAAAGCTGCCAGACCATCAGTTTCACTCCTACGGCAAGACGTTGCTCAACAATGCTGCGGTCGCCTTACAGCTGCCGGGCGGCAACAATGGCCCTCTGTATTCGGAAACGGTTTCTGAAGCACTGAGCAGTGGGTGGATGTGGAATATCCCTCTGCAAAGCCGCACGGGCTTTGGCTACGTGTACAGCGATGCATTTATCAGTCCGGAGCAGGCGGAGCAGGAGCTGCGTTTGCGCGCCGGTGCGCCGGATCATCTTCCTTGCAGGCACTTGAAAATGCGGGTAGGGCGCGTGGAGCAGCATTGGTCTGCGAATTGCCTTGGCGTTGGGCTTTCGCAGGGGTTTATCGAGCCCCTGGAGGCGACGGCGTTGATGCTTGTGCAGTTTACGATTGAGCAATTCGCTGCAGTATTCGATCCGCGTCGCCCAGATAGATCATCTGTAATCGAACGCGCAAGCTTCAATCGGAATATCAACCTCATGTTTGGCGGTGTCCTGGACTATGTTGCAGGGCACTATTTTCTCAACTCGCGAGATGATACCGATTACTGGCGTGCGGCCCGCGAAGAAATTGTTGTTCCTCAGCGGCTGCAGGATTTGGTGACTTGCTGGGACCAAGGCGGTGACTTTGAGCAGCATTTGCACCAAGCCGGCGGGGATAAAGTTTACTCACCGGCTAGTTGGTATTGCCTCCTTGCCGGGATGGGGCGCTTTCCTCAAGCGTACTCCTCAGCGACAGAGGCGGATACTCAATTACTTCGAGACGTGCAGTCCTTTTGTGAAGGGAATACGCAACGCTTTCAATCCCATCGCTCACTTCTTGAGCAATATGCCGGCGATTAATAATTTCTTTCTACGAGAGCCTTCCTCGGAGGGCTCTGGCGTAGATTTCCTTTTGGCACTTGCCGCAGAATCCGTTGAATTATTCCTATCGAATCAATTTGGATCGCAATTCGACCAAAGGATGATGCCTGTCACGTCGAAATGGGCGCCTCTCTGTTGTGATTAAACTGTCTTAAAGTGCATTAAAAGAAATTTCGTCGAATTTTTTATGATTTTCCTCTCGCACAGATGGAATTTTTTTCGCAGAATGGCCATGGAATATCTTATTCCTTGCGTTGAGTGCTAAAGATATATTTTATCGGTTTGACCGATAGGAGCTATCGATTGAGAACCAATAACTAAGCAACACCGCCGGCGCTGATGGGAAGTCGAGAACAATGTTCAACATTTCCCCGTGGGGACAAACACAATAAATGCCTGGGAGGCCATCCATGTTCCAGAAGACCAAATTGAGTTCCTCTCTCCAGAGAGCAACTTCAACAACACTTTCACGTTCGGCGGCGGCAGTTGCCGGTGTGCTGTTTTCGGTATCTGTTGCTGCTCAGCAGTCAGGGAGTATCGAGGGTACGGTGTACCTCGACGAGAATGTAGAAGCGGCGGGCGTTAAGATCACGGCCAGCAGCCCGGTTATGCCGAAGAGCCGGACCGTTACCAGCGATGCTGATGGCGATTTCAGGTTGCCCGCGCTCATCCCCGGTACCTATACGCTCACCTTGACTACTGATGATGGTATTACCCGCACGGTCAAGACCCGAGTGTTGCTGGATCAGCGTTCCAATGTCCAGGTGATGATGGTGCCGGACGCGGAAGCAGGCGATATGGAAGAGGTTGCTGTATTCGGCCAGCAGGTCGAAGTTGTAGGCGGGGGCGCCTCAGTCTCCAACGCGATTGGCGCGGATGTTATTAATGCGCTACCGGTTGGCCAAAGCTATCGCGACCTGATGAAGCTGCTTCCCGGAGTGCAAGTATCCCAAGACGCAGTCCGTGGTCCTAATGCGGGTGGCAGTGGCCAGGATAACACTTACGCATTTGATGGCGTAAACGTGACTCTGCCAATGTTCGGTACCCTCGCTGCAGAGCCATCCAGTCAGGACATTGAGCAGGTTGCGGTAGAGCGTGGCGGTGCCAGGGCGATCGGCTTTAACCGTGCTGGTGGTGTGAGCGTAGATACCAAGTCCAAATCTGGTACCAACGAATTTAAAGGCAGTGTCAACTACAAGTTCCAGCCTGCGAATCTGCGTGCAGAGACCGTTGACGGCGTGAGATCTGAGACCGAATACGACTGGACTACAGCAAATTTCAGTGGTCCGCTGGTAGAAGATACACTGTTCTTCTACGGTTCTTATTACGGGCCCACCGTATCTCGTGATAACAAAGAAACCGCCTATGGTCCTACCAAAGACTATCTGAGCGAGCGTGACGAGTACTTCGGTAAGCTGACCTATGCGGTAACCGAGGATATTTTGCTGAATGCCAGCTATCGCACCTCAGAGCGTATCGGAGAGGGTCTCTCAATCGGTTTTAACGAAGCGGACTCTGTTTCCTCGGGTGAGAAGTCCAATCAGGATATCATCACCTTTGATGGTTCCTGGATTATCAGTGACAACACTACCTTTACCTTTCAGTACAGTGATTACGCCCTGGAGACGCTGGGCGTCCCTGATTATTACGTCCCAACCCAAGCCAGATATGGCGCTGCCCTGGATTTAGCCCAGCTGGACCAAATGGGATACTTTACTGTCCCTAATCTGGATCCGGACAATGCCAGCTACGACAATGATCTGGCACAGGCTCTGATTGATCGTTACGGTTATGACGATAATGGTGAGCGCATTGGCGGTGGCGGTGTTGGTGGCTACAGCTCTATTGATGATCAGTCCTTCTATCGTGAAGGCTTTGAAATGGCGCTGGAGCACAACTTTGATGTTGGTCCTACCAGTCACCAGCTGCATGTTGGCTATCAGTGGTCCGAAGGTACAGAAGACTTGTCGCGGACGTCGAATGGTTGGGGTGCAATCAGTTACGTCGGCGGTGAAGAGACTACTCCGGATGGTGATCCGATTTATTTCCAGGCTTACACCGAGCAAATGAGCCTCGTCGACGAGTCTGGCACCTCTGTGCCGAGTATCAAATCGAGTACCGTGACCCACAACTTCGAGATCAATGACTCTATCGAGTGGAATGATTTCACCTTTAATGTCGGCTTCCTGTTTAGTCAGGATACATACTATGGTCAGGGCCTGAAGGAAAACTCAAATAATTACTCGGGCTTTGAAACCGCGCCGGGCAACAAGTACAAGATGTATGAAATTGACTGGAAAGATATGATCCAGCCGCGACTGGGTGTTACCTGGGCGTATAACGGGGAAGACACGGTTTTTGCGAACTTTGCCCAGTATAACCCCGCCGCCAGCTCGCTGGCCCGCGCTGCTTCTTGGGATCGTAATTCTGCTCGGCAGCTGGATGTTTGGTGGGACGAAGACGGAAATTACCTGGGCAATCAGGGACGCAGAGGTTCATCCGGTAAGATTTTCCAGGACAACCTGACACCTCGCCGTGTGGATGAACTCACCATCGGTACCACCAAAGGCTGGGGTGACAGTATCAATACCCGTGCACATGTGCGCTATCGTGAGGGTTCCCATTTCTGGGAAGACGTTTGGAACTGGGCGCGCTCCGATGAGGGTTGCTACGGTGACTTCGATGGTGACGGCATCAATGAGCATTGTGTCCCTGCAGAAATTGAAGCTCTCGGTCCCTACATTCCGGATCTTGCGCAGTATCGTGATGAAATCGGCGGTTCCTCTTACGTTATCGCGGAAATGGACGGTGCTTACACCAAGTACTGGGAAATGTCCCTGGAGGCAGAGTGGTATGGCGAGCGTAGTTACCTGAATGCGTCTTATGTATACAGTGAATACACCGGTAACATTGACCAGGACAACACCTCCTTTACCAATGACCTCAACCTGTTCATCGGCTCTTCCAGTTATGCGGATGATTATGGTCAGTACACCTGGGATCTGAAAAAAGGCACCATGCGTGGTGACAAGCCGCATCAGTTCAAGGTGTTTGGTTACTACACTCTGGACTGGAACGCGAATGTCGGTGCGTTCCTGACCTATCAGTCTGGTCAGCCATGGGAAGCTTGGGATGGTTCCATCTACGGGCGTAGCTCTGACACTATGCGTTACGCAGAGCCTGCGGGCAGCCGACGTACTGGTAGCCACTGGCAGATGGATCTGAACTATACGCAAGACTTCAGCGTTTTCACTGACTACACCGTAAAGTTCAGTGCGGATATCTTCAACCTGTTCGATCGCCAGACTGGTTATAACCCGCAGCCTTCCGTGGATAGTGAGTTGTTCGGCGAGCCCCGCAGTCGTTGGAGCCCACGTCGTGTTCAGCTGTCTCTGGGTGTGGACTTTTAATCACAAGAATTTCAACGGAAAACTCTCCTAGATCGTACGTACTTGCCCCGGCTTTGCCGGGGCTTTTTTCTTTGTGCGCGTACTTTTATGAGGGTGTCATCTCCGCAACTATAAAATTATTAGTGATTATTTTTTTTGAATAATTTATTCGTATTCAGTGCCATTTTTGCTTTAGAATGGCATAAGTTTTAAGAGCAATAATGGATACTGGCTAGACATGATCTGCAAGTTGGGTGGAGCGGTGAAGTCGAAATTATTTTTCCGTACATGGGCGTTCAGCGCGCTTGGTCTGGTTCTCGTTGCCTGTGGTGAGCCGCACGATACACACTCTGTGGAACCTCAGAAAGCAAATGCATCGGTTCCCCACTCTTTTACCTCCGTCAAGTTCGAGACAGACGTTCCGCACTTACAGGAGCGTATGTTGCAGCCTGAATTCTGGCAGCGCCGTCTGATTAATGATGCCGCACGCTTGAGAGCCGAAGAAATTCAGACCCTGAACGCAAAAAACCTGGGAAGCGGTCCCTATCTCAACAACCTCGATCAGTTCCCCAGCGATGTTTCCGGGGACCGCGTGATTGATATGATCAATCAGGTGAGCCGGCCCGCGTCTTCACCGCGTTATCGCGTTGATGGCTCGCTGTTTACTGAGATGGACTACGCGCAGCTGGATGCTGCTGTCCAGCGTTCCGCGGTGCCTGAGCAGGTCAAGGTTCGCTGGGGTGTGGTAGTAGAGCGCGCAAGTATGCGCAGCTATCCCACAGATACTCGGGTTTTGAAAAGCGCGGGCGACATGGATCTCGATCGCTTCCAGGAAACCGGCGTGTTCCCTGGTCAGCGCCTGGCGATTTTGCACGAAAGTGCCGATGGCGAATGGTGGTTTGCGGTGAACTATCACTATGCCGCCTGGCTGCCCAAACAAACGGTGGCCGTTGGTGAGCGCAGTGTGATTGATCGGTGGCAAAAGCAGTCGCCCCGTTTGACTGTGACTGGCGCCCAGGTGAGAACCAATTACAACCCGGTGGATCCGCGCACTTCTGAGGTTGTGCTGGACATGGGGGTATCTTTGCCACTGTTAAGCGCGGCGGATGTGGGGCATAACGTAAATGGCCAGAACCCGCACGCCAGTTACATCGTTGCCTTGCCGGTGCGCGATGCGCAGGGTGCGCTGGCTTTTGAGCCCACGCTGATCGGTCGCGCTCAGGATGTTACGCCGGGGTTGCTTGAGTACCGGCCGTCGTTGGTGCTGCAGCAGGCGTTCAAATTTCTTGGCGAGCGCTACGGGTGGGGTCACGACTACAACGGGCGTGACTGTACCGGCTTCGTGGGCGAGGTGTACAAGTCCTTTGGCATCCTGATGCCGCGCAATTCGGGCCAGCAGGGTAAAAGTGACTTTGCGCCGACCAAGCGATTTGGGCCGGAGGATCATGCTGCGCGCGCCGAGGCCATTGCTGCACTACGTGTCGGGGATCTGATTTATATCCCCGGCCACGTCATGATGTATATCGGCCAGGTGGATGGTGAGCCCTATGTGATCCATGATGTCACAGGGCTGAGCTACTACCAGACCGATGAAACCATGTATCGGGGTACGCTTTCCGGCGTTTCCATTACCCCGTTGAGTCCGATGCGGCTCAGTGAAGAAAAAAGCTATGTCGATGGCATCTATGCCATAAAAACCATTATCTGATTGGTGCCGCCATGAAAATCGTAGACGTAAAGCTGGGTATGTTGCGGGTTCCCCTGGTAACCCCGTTCAAGACTGCATTGAGAACTGTGGATGCGGTAGAGGATGTGGTGGTCATGCTCGAGACCGATACCGGGCATATAGGTTATGGCAATGCTCCTGCAACGGCCGTGATTACCGGTGATACCCACGGCTCTGTAATTGAAGCCGTGCGCACGGTATTTACGCCTCTGCTGCTGGAGCGCGATGTGGCGGACCTCAACCGCCTTACGCGCCAGATTCAGGGGGCGATGATCAACAATACCAGCGCCAAGGCCGCGGTGGAGATTGCGCTGTTTGACCTGTTTGCGCAGAGTTATAAAACACCGCTCTACCGCATTCTGGGTGGTGGAGAAAATAGCCTCACCACCGACATCACTATCAGTGTCGACTATATCGAAAAGATGGTCGCCGACGCGGAAAGTGCGGTGGATCGCGGTTTTGAGATCCTGAAACTCAAGGTGGGCAAGGATATCGGGCTGGATATCGAGCGCATCCGCGCAGTGTACGCCGCAGTAAAGGGGCGCGCGCTGTTGCGCCTGGATGCGAATCAGGGTTGGAGTCCCAAACAGGCGGTGCTTGCCATTCGTGGCCTGGAAGAGGCGGGTGTACTGCTGGAGCTCGTAGAGCAGCCGGTGAAGGCCAATAATCTCGAGGGCATGCGCTATATCGCGGAGCGCGTCCGAACGCCGATCATGGCGGACGAGAGCGTGTTCGGGCCGCAGGAGGTGATGAAGGTGATCGACCAGCGCGCGGCGGACATCATTAACATCAAGTTGATGAAAACCGGCGGTATCTCGAATGCGCTGAAGATTGCCGATATCGCAGAGCTGCACGACGTGGAGTGCATGGTTGGCTGTATGCTGGAAACCAGTATTGGTGTTTCAGCGGCGGCGCATGTGGCGGCAGCGAAGGCGCCGGTGGTGTCTAAACTGGATCTGGATGTACCGTCGCTGTGTAAATTCGACCCGATAGTCGGTGGCGCTTCCTACAAGGATGCGGATATCATTCTGAACGAAACCCCGGGCCTCGGTATTGAAAAGATCGAAGGCCTGCAGCTGCTGGCCTGAGGGCCGGCGTGAAGCGGAGTGATAGTACACCCCATGACCTGTCTTTTGAAAATGCGCGCCATGCGCGATCAGATGTCGGTGAACGAGCGCAAGCTCGCGGACTTTATTCTGGAAAACACGCAATTACTGCGCGATTACTCTTCATCCCAGTTGGCGGATGCGGTGGGGGTCAGTCAGTCCAGCGTGGTCAAGTTCTCGCAAAAGCTAGGGTATCGTGGCTATCCCAGTCTGAAGCTCGCCGTTTACGAATCCTATGCGGGCGCCGGTATCGCGGCAGTTGAGGAAAAATCCCGGCACTTTGCCCAGTCCGATAGCGTGCTCAGTACCCTGGGGCAAAAAAAACTCGAGGTACTGGAGAACACGGTCAGTATCAACGAATCGGAGCAGTTGGCGGCTGCAATCAGTGCAATCCGCGAGGCGCGCTGTATTCAGATATCCGCTTGCTCCGGCTCGGTTTCGGTTGCGCGGTATCTCACGCACCAGCTTCTGGAGCTCGGCTGCTGGGCGGTATTTGACGAGGGTGGGCCGTTGCAGAATCGCATCGCGGACTCTCTGCGCGATGAGGATCTACTGTGTATTCTGTGCGATTTCGGCGGTGAAGAGTCTCTGGTCGAGGTGGCGAACCGGGCGCGGGAGCATGGGGTGAAGGTGCTGAGCCTTACCCGGTACAACTATAACGCCGCCAGTATCCATTCCGATATTCGCCTGTACGTAGTGCCCTCGGAGGACGAGGAGGCGCTACAGCGCTTGCTGTTCCGGTCTGCACAGTTGCATGTGATTGAAGCGCTTGTCAGTGGGTTGCTTGAAGGGGCGAAGTAACCGACCGCAAACAGGCCCGCGTCCGAATCTCGATTTTTTTGAAGGCCGCCGGATCAGTATCCGGCGGCCTTAATTTTTGCGGTGAATAGTCGTCGCTAAGGGACGGCCGTTACTGGCCGGCTGTCTGTAACTTTTTGTTCTCTGCGGCTACCGGCTGCCACTGCATCTTGTAATCCCACTGATCAAAATACAGGTTGCCACCACGCCACTCGACCTCGCCGCGTTGGCTGTCGACGGTTTCCGAGCGGAAATGCTGTTTTGTCGGGGTGAAAGGGCGGCTGTAGTCGGTGTTGAAGATCAGCCGGTAGCTATCCAGGCCACCCAGGTAGAACCAGCGCTCGGCCTCTGATGCGCTTTCCAGTACACCGTGGGTGACATCCATCGGCATCCAGCCGTACGGGGCCAGATAAAACTCCCCCCAGTCGTGCATGGTGTCAAAGGACTCCGGTGAAAATTCCCAGCCGGATTGCCAGCGCGCGGGAATGCCGTTCATGCGCATCAGGGTGATCAGCAACAGGGTTTGCTGGCCGCAGTCGGCATGGCCTGCGTGAGCAGCATACTGACTGATATTGCGGATGGTGGAGTACTCGCGTGCGCCCGCCCAGGGGATCTGATCCACATGGGTAAACAGCTTCTGCGCGATGCGGTAGGGGTTGGTTTCGTCGCCCACGATACGCTGGGACAGGGCGCGTAACTCGGGGGTGAACTGTATGTGTGGGGCGCGCTCTTCTAAAAAAGCGCTGAGAGCCTGCCCATCCATCGGCTCGGTCTTGGCCGGATCAATAGAAAAATAGCGGGACAAGCTGTCAAACGCGTACTCCACGGAAAACTCGGTGGGCACTCCGGCGCGCGCGGTTTTCTCAAAATAAATGGTGCGTTGGGGAGTGTCTGCGGGTGCCAGCTGGTGTTCGGCGGGGGTGCTGTTGAGCAGGGTAATGTTTTCTTGCCTTCCGGGGAGTTCCTTGGGGAAGGGAATCCAGGCGCGCACAGTTTCTCCGTCCGGTACCGCGTCGGCATCGACCGTGAGGGAATAGGTGATGGCCAGTCGCTGGCGCAGTGGCGCTTCGCCACCGGTGTGCGCTTCGATCACGGCGCTGTGGTGTGGGTGCAGGCGGTAGAGCGGCGCCCGGTCGGTGAAGCGCCGGTAGTCCGCGGTGCGTGCGGCGGCTTCATCGGAGATATGCACCAGGTTGTAGGCGGCCTTGTTGAAGTAGCGTTGCTCACCATTGATGATTTTGTATTCCAGAAGGCCCGCTGTATTCCAGCGCGATAGGTCTTCCTCGGTGGCGTCGGGAATATAGCGGCGGATGGAGGTGAGTAGCTGCTCCGGGGGGATGGTGAATTCCATTTCGATCCGGCGCATGCGCTCGGCTTCAAAGGCCAGCGTCGAGTTGTCGGGATGATCCGGTTCCTTTTGCTGCATCGCGCTGATTTCCAGTTTCGCCGTCTCGTAGTGCCCTTTGTCGATTTGTGCCTGTAATTCCACCAGAGCATTCGGCGCTGCAATTAGTGTCGAGGAAGGCAGAATGGCCGTCGCGAGGATGGCGGCGTAAAGGCACGAGCGGCGTCCGGCGCTTGTGTCAGGGGGGGATTGTCGGCTCACGGTCCACTCCTTTGTAGGCAGTTTGAGAGGCAGTTTGATCGGCACGCTTCTGTCGCTCCAGCTCCCCTGGGGGAGTAAGCAAGTGCGCGGAATAATTTATTATTTACTTAAATTTCTATGGTTGATAAATTATTCTGGTGCGCGCGCGGCGTCAAGTCCGCTTCCAGTAATCCGCGCCCTTAAACGGAGACCCTGGCTCTATGAACCGATTTTTCGCATCCGCTACTTTTGTTTGTGTTTTCGCCTTCGCCCTGCTCGCCGGGTGCCAGCGGGAACCCCTGAGCCACAGCGATGCGAAGACTTACGTGGAGCGCGTACTGCGGGAAGAACAGGTGCCCGGCGCCGCGGTGGCGATCTGGCATCAAGGCGAGCCGCTACTGGTGCGCGGCTTCGGGGTTACCAATGTGGAGAGCCCGAAAGCCGTCGACGGCGATACCCTGTTCAAGTTGGCGTCCACCACCAAGGCGTTTACCACTGCCGCACTGGGCTTGCTGGTAGAAGAGGGCAAGCTGGAGTGGGATGGGCGTGTGGTGGACTATCTGCCGAATTTTCGCCTTGGCGATTCGTGGATCAGCAACGAATTCCGTGTTGTGGACCTGCTTACCCACCGCTCCGGTCTCGGCCCCGGTGCCGGCGATCTGATGCTGTGGCCCCAGCCAAACACCTATACCCGCATGGATGTGATGAATGGGCTGGCGCACCTGCCGGTTACTCGCAGTTTTCGTGCGGACTACGCCTATGACAACCTGCTCTACATTGTCGCCGGGGAACTGATCGCCGAACTTTCAGGGTTGTCTTACGAAGATTTTGTGCAACAACGCCTGCTGGCACCCATGGGGCTGCAAAATTGCTATGCGGGTCCTGTGCCGAGTGATGCCCGCGACAACCTGGCCGATCCGCACCGGCTCGAGGACGCCGGTCTGGTGGTGGATACCCCCAATCTTGCGGGCCACGAGCCCATTGTGCTGGCTGCGGCCGGCGGGATGCACTGTAGTGCCGGCGACATGCTGACCTGGCTGCGCGTATTGCTGAATGGCGGCGTGCTGGCTAACGGTGAACGGCTGTTCAGCGAGCAGACCCGCGATCGTTTGTGGCGTCCGGAAACCCTGATGCCCTTTTCCAGCGAACGCGCCGCACGCGATGGCGGACACTTTTATGCCTATGCCCTTGGATGGCGGGTGCAGGACATGCACGGCAAAAAAGTGATCCATCACACCGGCTCCCTGTCCGGCATGTATGCCTGGGCGGCGGTGGTACCGGAAGAGGACCTTGCACTGGTGGTGTTGATGAACCGCAGCGCCGGCGCGGCACGCCAGGCGCTGATTTATGGGCTACTCAAGCCCTATCTGGGAGCGCCGGAGCGGGATTGGCTGGCGTACTTCCAGGATTTATATGGCACGCCGGCGGAGGCGGTTGAGCCGGAAGAGCTGACCGCCCCGGTGGGTTTTACCCAGGTGCCTGATACAGAATTGACCGGGCTCTACCGGGATCCCTGGTTTGGTGATATCCGGATATTCTGGGAGAGCGGCACATTGCGCTGGCGCGCGCTCAAGTCACCGCGACTGACGGGCACCCTGACGTCCGCCAGTGAAGGTGTCTGGGCGCTGCACTGGGATGATCGCAGTCTGAATGCGGATGCGTGGATGATCGCGGATCGCAGTGAAACCGGGGCACTGTTGCTCACCATGCAGGCGAAGTCCCGCGGTACAGATTTCAGTTACGATTTTCATGATCTGCGCTTTGAAAAAGTCCAGCGGGGCAGCCGGGTAGAAGCGGCCGCTGGCCACTAGCGAGCGACGGGCAGAAAAACAGTTTATTTATCGACTTAATTTTCAGGAGTAGTCATGCAGCGGCGTACCTTGATCCAGTCCATGATGTCAGCACCCCTGTTGGGGGCGGCCGCGGCCAGTGTAGCCAGAGACAGTGGCCCATTGGCGTCCGCCGGCTACAGCAGCGGCGATTCCAGCCAGAAGGGTGCGGGTCTACTGCGTCCCAAGCGGCTCGAGGCGGGCATGACCGTGGGGCTGGTCACGCCGGCGAGTAATGCCTGGGAGGACGAGGATATTCGTTTCGCCGGCGATGTGGTGCGCTCATTGGGGTTTGAAGTGAAGGAGGGCAAGCACCTGTATCGCCGCACCCAATACCTTGCGGGCCCGGACTCTGCCCGTGCCGAAGATTTCAACGAGATGTTTGCCGACAGCAACGTGGATGCCGTCTTCTGCCTGCGCGGCGGCTATGGTACGCCACGCATCCTGCCCATGCTCGACTACGGGTTGATTCGCAACAATCCCAAAGTATTACTCGGCTACAGCGACATAACCGCGCTGTTGAATGCGATCTATCACAGAAGTGGGGTGATGACCTTCCACGGTCCGATCGCTGCGCAGAATTTCACCGATTACACCCTGGCCGAATATCAAAAGGTACTGGTACACGGTGAGCGGCCGATACCCCTGGGCGCGCCGCCACCCTTTGACTCGGCCCCGGGCCGGGTCGAAAACCGCAATCGCATCACCCGTTTCGCCGGTGGCCGCGCACG
Organism: Microbulbifer sp. Q7; assembly: GCF_001639145.1. NCBI lineage: Bacteria > Pseudomonadati > Pseudomonadota > Gammaproteobacteria > Cellvibrionales > Microbulbiferaceae > Microbulbifer > Microbulbifer sp. Q7. Next base: position 653,481 of record NZ_LROY01000002.1, read on the forward strand.
GGGACGCTTGATTGGCGGTAACCTGTCTCTGATGACGAGTCTGGTCGGTACGCCCTTCGAGCCCGATTATCGCGGCAAAATTTTGTTTCTGGAAGACGTCAGCGAGGCACCGTACCGGGTGGATCGTATGCTCACCCAGCTCTGGCTCGCGGGAAAACTACAGCAGGTCGCAGGCATCGCTTTTGGCAAGTTCACGGATGCGGAAACCAGTGGCAATACCTTCAGCATGGAGCACGTATTACGCGAGCGCACCGCCAGTCTTGGCGTACCAGTCGTGCGCGGCCTGATGATTGGGCACGTGGAAGACCAGACCACGGTGCCGGTGGGGGCCATGGCAGAGCTGGACGGCGATGCCGGCACGCTGGTGTTGCGGGACTCGGTTGTCAGCTAATCGTGGGCTGCAGACTAAAAATTGGTGGCAGGTATCGGCCGCAGCGATAACTGCCACCAGTCTTCATCGGCAGCCAGATGTTAGTATGCATTTTGCCGCCCCGGTCGAATGCACATCGGCTTTAAAAATATAACAATAGCTTTACATCCTATGACAGAACTTTCCTGGCTTACTCTTTTGCCGCCTTTTATTGCGATAGGCTTGGCTCTGCTCACCCGACAGGTTTACCTGGCCCTGTTTGCCGGAATCTGGCTTGGTTTTTTCCTGCTCAATCACGACGGTTTCTTCGCTTCGCTGGCGCAGGCACTGGATGGGGTGCTGGCGGTTCTGGCCAATCCCGGCGATGCGCGTGTAGTGATGTTCACACTGGTGATCGGTGCTTTCATTATTACTCTGGAGCGCAGCGGCGCGGTCAGCGGTTTTGTACGATTTCTGGAACGCAGTCGCTGGGTTACCAACGGCAAGCGCGCGCAGTGGATGGCGTGGCTGGTGGGCATCGTCATCTTTATCGAGTCGAATATCACTGTGCTGGTGGCGGGCACCGTTTCGCGCCCGTTGTTCGATCGCTTCCGGATTGCCAGGGAGAAGCTCGCGTACATCATCGATTCCACGTCAGCGCCGGTATGCATGTTGATTCCATTGAACGCTTGGGGTGCATTTAACCTCGGGCTGCTGGATGGGCTCGGTGTGGAGGATCCGCTGAAAGTACTGCTGGCGAGTATCCCGCTGAACCTGTACGCCATTGCTGCGGTCGCGCTTACGGCCTACACGATTTCCCGAAACTATAATCCGGGCCCGATGGCGGATGTGCAGGCGCGCACCAGTGGTGGTGATCTGGATGGTATCGACATCAGCGAAAGTATCGGTGAGAAAAGCCATATCAAACCGCGGGCCATTAATATGTTTTTGCCCGTTCTGGTATTGATTATGGCGATGCCCCTCAGCCTGTGGGTCACCGGCGATGGCAAAATATTCGAGGGCTCTGGGTCGACTTCCGTACTCTGGGCGTCTCTGGCTGCTCTCACCACCGTTTCGGTGATGGTGTTGTTGCAGCGCAGTATGTCGCTGGACGAGCTCAGCCACACCTGGATGGAGGGCGCCGGGCGTATGCTGCCGTTGGCCATTATTCTGGTGTTGGCGCTCGCTCTGGGTGCGATCTCCAAGACTCTCGGCACTGGCCAGTATGTTGCCGGGATAGTGGGGGATACGATTCCACTGGCATTGTTGCCGGTGGTTATTTTTCTCGTATCTGGCGTGATTGCTTTTTCTGTGGGCTCTAGCTGGGGAACCTTCTCCATCATGTTGCCCATCGCCATTCCCGTAGCCAGCGCACTGGGTGCGGAGCCGGCACTATTCGTCGCCGCGGTACTGTCCGGTGGCATCTTTGGCGATCACAGTTCGCCCATTTCCGACACCACCATCGTGTCATCCCTGGCGGCCGGCACCGAGCATATCGAGCATGTGCGCACACAGATACCCTACGCACTGCGCGCCGGTGCCGTGAGTGCGGTGGGTTTTGTTGTGCTCGGTTATGTAATGCTCTAGCACGGTACAGGAAGACATTTAGATGAATGACAGGGGTTTTAAACAGGGTAAAGTGAAATGACAAAAAGCCCTTGTGAAGTGGTGCTGTTAACTGGCGATGGTGTATTTGCCAGCCGCTGGATCGAAGAACTGACGCCGCTCGCCGAACACGATACGGATGCGCCCATCGCGCTGGCATTTACATATGCCAGCGAAGGCGGATTGGAGTCTGCTCTGGCACGGGGTGCCGTACAGGTTCTGGTGGTGGACGATCAGGGGCTTGATGAAGACGGTGTGTCCACGATCCTGGCCCGGGTGCGGGCGCAGCGTGCAGAGATTGACTGTGTACTGCTTACCGGCGCCGACGAAGCCTCGGGAACTGGTTTTGAATGCGTGATCTCCCGGGGCGAGTCCAATTACGGGGTGGTGTACCGCACCCTGCGGCGAATTCTGTTGGAGCGTATTGCAACGCCCTTCGCCGATGCACTGCGGGAATATGTGTACGCGGCGCGCGACTCCTGGCATACGCCCGGACACTCCAGTGGCGATAGTCTCAGCACCAGCCCGTGGATCGCCGACTTTTATCGCTTTATGGGCGAGCATATCTTCAATACCGATCTCTCGGTAAGTGTGAAAATGCTGGACTCTTTGATGGACCCCATCAGTGTGATTCGCCAGGCCCAGCAACTCACTGCCAAGACATTTGGTGCGCACCAGAGTTACTTTGTTACCAATGGCACCTCTACCTCGAACAAGATTGTGCTGCAGCACCTGCTGCGCCATGGCGATCGGGTGATCGTAGACCGCAACTGCCACAAGTCTGTACACCATGCCATGATCATGAGCGGTGCGCTGCCGGTGTATCTGGAGTCTGCGGTCAACCAACACTTTGGCATCTACGGCCCGGTGCCGCAGCGGGAAATCTTCCGTGCCATTGATGCCAATCCTGGTGCTCGTCTGCTGGTGCTCACGTCATGTACTTATGATGGTCTGCGCTACGATCTGCGCCCAATTATCGACTACGCACACGCTGCCGGGTTGTACGTCCTGATCGACGAAGCCTGGTATGCCCACGGTCGCTTTCACCCGGCCCTGCGCCCAACTGCACTGGAATGTGGGGCGGATTTTGTTACCCAGTCGACGCATAAGATGCTCTCGGCCTTTTCGCAGGCGAGCATGATTCATGTGGGCGATTTCTCGTGGCAATCGTCGGGTGATGGTGAGGCCCACGATGCATTTGATGCGGCCGGTTTCCGCGAAGACATCAATATGCACACCTCTACCAGCCCCCAGTACGGCATGATCGCGAGTCTCGATGTGGCGCGTAAGCAGATGAGCATTGAGGGTTATGAGGTGCTGGATCGCACTCTGGGATTTGCCGAGGAAATACGTCAGTTTGTCGATCAGAATACGGTTTTTCGCAGTCTGAATGCAGAAGACTTGTGTGGCCAAGCGCTGGCCAACGACGGCATTCGCCTCGACCCCACAAAAGTCACCATTGATGTAGGGCAGGCGGGCGTCAGCGCACCGCACGCACAGGCCTTGTTATTTTCCGATTTCGGTATTCAGGTGGAGAAGAACACCCACAATACGCTGTCGTTTCTGGTCACCATTGGCACCACCGAGAGCAAGGTATTGCGTCTTAAGCAGGCTCTGCGCAAGCTGTCAGACGGCGCATATCGTATCCGGGTACGCCGGGTTGCCGCCGCTGGCAATGAGGAAGAGCCAGTGCGCGGGCAGGGCCTGCCTAACCTGAGTGCAATTGTTGTTCTGCCACGCACGGCGTACTTTGCCCGGGGCGAAAAACTGGCCTGGGAAGGGGATGGGCGCGCTGAGCTGATTGGCCGTATTGCCTGTGATGAGGTGGTGCCCTATCCACCGGGTATTCCCCTCCTGGTGCCTGGCCAGAAAATTACCCAAAGAATTCTCGATGCCATTATCGCTTTTACCAGTGAACGTGCCGATCTGGAAATGCACGGCTTGCGCCGTGAGGGCGGCTTACCGGCAATACGCGTATTGACGGAAAGCGAGACCGCTTTGGCGATGAAAGAGTACGAGGAACTGTTCACTCAGGAAAGTACCGAGGCGTCGTCCGGACTTGTGGTGTCAAAGGCTGTGGTATCAACGGTTGATACAGCGCGGGAGGTCGTGTGAAGAAAGAATGGAAGCAGGGTGCGCTATTTGCTCTCGTCGGCGCACTGGTGATAGGCGGGGTTGCGCTCACCACCCACTATTCACAGGGAGAAATCCCGTCGTCAGAAGAAGCCAGTAGCGCTAATCAGGTTAAGCCGGATTTTGTATCGGTGCGTGGTAGCAATATCAAGGTTGCCATGCGCTATGTGACCACGGACAACCTGGTTGGCGAGCCGCTGGACGGGTACCGGGATAATCTCTGCATGTTGGCAGCGCCAGCCGCGCGCGCACTGGAAAAGGTTGCTGTGCGGCTGGCGGAAGAGGGGCTGGGGCTGGAACTGTTTGACTGTTACCGCCCGCAGCAGGCCGTCAACCACTTTGTGCGCTGGGCCGCTGCGCCGGAAGATCACAGCACTAAGGCAGACTTCTACCCCCGGGAAAAAAAGTCCGAGATGTTTGAGCGGGGCTATATTGCCGAGCGCTCTGGACACAGCCGTGGAGCGACCGTGGATCTGACGCTTTACCGATTGGATACCGGTGAAGCGCTGGATATGGGTACCGGGTTTGATTTTATGGATACACGCTCGGCCACAGAGTATCCGCTGGATGATACCAGCGCGCGCGTCAATCGACTGCACCTGCGGGATGTCATGGCCGTCGAGGGTTTTGTCAATTATGCGCAGGAGTGGTGGCACTACACTTACAAGCCCGAGCCCTATCCGGACACCTATTTTGATGTGCCGGTTTCTCTAGCTTCACTGCCAAATAAGGAGGCCACTGTAGCGGTATTGCGAACCGGCGCGGAGCAGGCCGAACTTTACCTCCCGTTACTGCGTGACCAGAAGGTGGGTCTGGTGGTGAACCAGACTTCCCGTGTGGGTGAATCGCATTTGATCGATTTCCTGCGCCAGCGACAGGTTGGCCTGCAGAAAATTTTCGCCCTGGAGCACGGTGTGCGCGGCGATGTGGAAAATGGTGGCAAGGTAGAAGATGGTGTCGACGGGCCCAGCGGACTGCCCATTGTTTCGCTCTATGGCGGTAATTACGCACCCAGCGCGGAAGCTCTGGCGGAGCTGGACTGGCTGGTATTTGATATCCAGGACGTGGGAGTGCGCTTCTATACCTACATCAGCTCGTTGCACTACCTGATGCAGGCCTGCGCCGATCAACAGATCCCGTTGCTGGTACTGGATCGTCCGAACCCGAATGGTGACTACATCGACGGACCTGTACTGGAAAAATCTTTTGAAAGTTTTGTGGGCATGCACCCCATTCCGCTGGTACACGGCATGACGGTGGGAGAACTGGCGCAAATGATCAATGGTGAGGGCTGGCTGGATGGCGGTGCGCAATGTCCACTGACGGTCATTCCCGTAGCGAATTACCGCAAGAGCATGGCCTACAGCCTGCCTGTGCGCCCATCGCCCAACCTGCCGAATGATCTGTCGATCCGGTTGTATCCTTCCCTGGGATTGTTCGAGGGCACCACCGTGAGTGTTGCGCGCGGTACCGATTTCCCGTTCCAGGCGCTGGGGCATCCGGACGATACCCAGGGTGCTTTTTCGTTTACCCCACAGCCAGTCGCCGGTGCCAGCGAGAATCCAAAGCACAAGGGTACTTCCCTGAGCGGTGACGATCTGCGCAATGCGGATACGCAGGTGCGCTTTTCACTGGAGCCGTTACTCTCCTGGTCTCGACGCACGGGCGAGTCACCCGAGGCGTTTTTCTCTCGCGCCGGTTTTTTTGACAAGCTCGCCGGCACCGATCAGTTGCGCAAGGCGGTTATGGTCGGGGCGTCTGCGGAACAGATCCGCGCGTCCTGGCAGTCGGATCTCGCGGCCTTTCGTGAGCAGCGGCAGCCCTATCTGTTATACCCGGAGCAATGAGTGTGCAGCGGCATATCAACGACATTTTGCAACAGGTACCCAGCGGCCGACTGATGTCGGTTGATCTGCTGCGGGGGCTGGCCATCGCGGCCATGGTTCTGGTTAACAATCCCGGCAGCTGGTCTTACGTGTATGCGCCCATGGCCCACGCGCAGTGGCACGGCTGGACTCCGACCGATGTGATTTTCCCGCTGTTTCTGTTTGTCGTTGGCCTGTCGATGGTGCTGTCCTGTGGTCGCAGCCGGCCTTTCCCCGCAGTCGGTTGGGGGCAGTGGAGCAGGGCGCTCAAGTTGTTTGCACTGGGGCTGTTTCTGGCGGTGTTTTTCTACAATTTCCGCGACGACACCTACAACTGGGTACAGGATCGGCTTGAAGGCATTCGTTGGATGGGTGTGTTACAGCGGATCGCGCTGGTTTACATCCTCTGCTGTTATCTGGTGCGCTGGCTTTCTTTGCCTGGGTTGGTGATCGCGGCGGTGCTCTGCAGCCTGATCCCCTGGCTGATGATGCTATTTTTGCCCTACCAGAATGCCGCTGGAGAAACCTTTCAGGGACAACTGGCATTCGGCAATCATTTTTCTGCCTGGCTGGACCAGTGGTTGCTCGGTGCAGAACATGTTTATTACCGCAGTGCCGAGCCTTTCCCGTTTGATCCCGAGGGTGTGCTGACCACCTTTGCTGCGGCTTCTACCTGTCTGCTTGGGGTCCTGGCCGGCCTGGCCTGGAAGCACTCGGCAGCGGATCGTGCATCGCAACTGCGTCTCTGTCGCACCTGGGCACTGGGTGGCGCGGCAATGTTGCTGGTAGGGCAGTTCTTGCATCCGCTGGTGCCCATCAACAAGGCGCTCTGGTCGCCGAGTTTTGTACTGGTTACAGCGGGTGTGTCTGCTCTGTTGTTGTCCGGACTCTATTACCTGGTGGATATTCGCGAACGCCGCCGGGCCCTGGCACCACTGCTGGTATTCGGCGTCAATGCCATCGCCCTGTTTATGCTCGCGGGTGTGGTGGGGCGGCTGCTGATCATGATGCCGGTGGGGGATACCACACTCAAAGGCTGGCTGTTCCATACTGTGTTCCAGCCCTTGTTTGGCAGCTACGGCGGTTCACTGGCATTTGCCGTGTCCAGCCTGGCGCTTTTCTACCTGGTGATGTGGCAGATGTATCGTCGCCGTATTATCTGGAAAGTATGAGTGGCTGTGTGTTGGCGCTTTGGTTGGACTGATTGTTGAACTAATTGTTGGACTCATTGGTAAAGGTGAATCGTGTGACCGAAGGTGTGGATTCCAGTACACGGGCATTTCTCGCCGCACTTCGCCGAGTGTTCCCCGGCGAGCGCTTGCTGTGCGGGCGCGAAAATACAGCACCTTTCGAATGCGATGCGCTGCCGGTCTACTGTGAGGCGCCGCTGGCGGTTGCCCTCGCGCACAGCGAGCAGGATGTGGTGGCAGCGGTTCGGTTGTGTCATGAATATGGCGTGCCGCTGGTTTCCCGCGGAGCCGGCACCGGCCTCTCCGCCGGCGCTAAACCCATCGCGCAGGGCTTGCTTCTGGTCACCGCACCGATGAACCAGATTCTCGACCTGAATCCTCAGGCGATGACGGCGCGGGTGCAGCCCGGTGTCATCAATCAGCAGATTTCCGCCGCCGCGGCGCCACACGGGCTGTACTATGCGCCCGATCCCTCTTCCCAGATCGCCTGTTCCATTGGTGGCAACGTTGCGGAAAATGCCGGTGGTGTGCATTGCCTGAAATACGGCGTCACCGTACAGAACGTGCTTGCAGTGCGGGTAGTATCTGCCGCTGCCGGCAGTGTGGGCGAGGTGCTGACCCTCGGCGGCGATTGCCTCTGCCAGCCGGGATACGATTTACTCGCACTGGTGCACGGCAGTGAAGGCGGTCTGGGGGTGATTACCGAGGTGACCGTCAAACTGACACCGGTACCGGAAAAAACACACACCCTGATGGCGGATTTTGCCAGTGTTCGCGCCGCGGCCGATGCGGTGTCCGCCATCGTGCGGGCGGGCGTGATCCCCGCCGCCCTGGAAATGATGGACAAGCTTGCCATCTCTGCCACCGAAGCGTTTTGCCATGCCGGCTATAACCTGGAAGCGGCGGCGATACTGTTGATTGACCTGGACGGGCACCCCCTGGAAGTGGACGCGGAGCTCGCGGTGGTAGAACAGGTCTTAAGTGCTTCTGGTGCCGTGCAGGTGCAGCGTGCGGCAGACACAGTACAGCGGGCTCGCTGGTGGAAAGGGCGCAAGAGTGCCTTCCCAGCCATTGGTCGTTTGAGCCCGGATTACTACTGTATTGATGGCACGGTGCCTCGGCACCGGATCGGCGAGGTGCTGGAAGCAACCGCGCGATTCGCCGAGCACTATAAGCTTCAGGTAGCCAATGTCTTTCACGCGGGTGACGGGAACCTGCACCCGATCATTATGTTCGACGGTAGCGTACCGGATGCCCTGGAGCGCACGGAAAAACTGGCCGCGGACATTCTCGAATACTGCATAGCGGTGGGTGGCACCATTACCGGCGAACATGGTGTGGGTATCGAAAAAATCAACCAGATGGCGGTGCAATTCAGCGATGCCGAGCTGGAACAGTTTCGCGCGATCAAACGCGCATTGGATCCTTTCCAGCTTCTGAATCCCGACAAGCAGATTCCTACCCTGGCCCGGTGCCAGGAGTATCGCGCGTTGAGGCAAGACCGTGGCTGAAATGACAAACCCGGATACCAATCAGGATTGTTCCGAAGACCTCGCCGCTCAGGTACGTGAATGCTATGCCGCAAATGCAGAGCTTGAAGTGGGAGCGACTTCGCGGCCGCATCTGGTGGTGGGAGGCAACGGTAGCCGTGTCGCATTGGGTATGCCCGGCGACGCCACGCTCATGCTGGGCGCGCACCGGGGCATTATCGACTATCAGCCCGAGGAGCTGACGCTGCGCGCCCGTGCGGGCACCCTGCTGAGTGAATTGGAAACGTTGCTGGCAGAAAATAACCAGTGCTTTGCGGCGGAGATACCACAGCCTTCCCCGCAGAGTACCCTCGGTGGCGCCATTGCCTGCGGATGGGACGGACCTTCCCGTGCGTTTGGCATGGCACTGCGCGACAGCCTGCTGGGCTGCAGGTTGATCAATGGCCGCGGGGAAATCGTCAACTTCGGCGGGCAGGTCATGAAAAATGTGGCGGGCTATGATCTGGCGCGCCTGCAGGTTGGCGCGCTGGGTACCCTGGGGGCGATTCTCGATGTCACCCTGCGACTGCAACCGCGCGCTGAACATACGACCTCGGTCAGTTTTGTGGTCGAGCCGGATGCACTGGGCCAGTGGTGGCAACGCACACGGAATCTGCGCCCACTGCTGACGGGTACCTGCTATCTGGAAGGGCGACTGTATCTGCGCATCAGTGGACGAGCCATCGCGGTACAGGACCTGCTCACACAGCTGGGTGGCGACGCCACGGACTTCGACTGGACAGCGTTGACGAACCTTCAGTTACCGTTTTTCTGCAGTGAGCGACTCGCCTGTGTGCAGGTGCCGCGATATGCCCGATTGCCGGTAACCACCGGGCGGGCGCTGATCGAGTGGGAAGGTGCGCGGGTCTGGGTGCGGGATGGTGATCATCACGGACTCGCCCGTGCCGCCGCCGATCTCGGCGGCTTCGTACAGGTGCTGCGCGGACCGCTGGTTTCTGCACAGGCGGATGCGCCGGAGTGGCATCGCGCATTGCGCGACGCCCTCGACCCCAGGGGCCTGTTTAATCCCGTACAGTTCCAGACACGATTTTGCAGCACTGACGTGTCGCCCGAACACGTGGCTGATGGAGTGGGGCACGAATAAATGCAGGTCAATCTGATTGACGGGCTTCTGCAGGAGTCCGAAAAGCAACGCGCCGAGCAGGTACTGAATGCCTGTGTGCACTGTGGGTTCTGCACCGCAACCTGTCCCACCTACCTGCAGGGGGGCAATGAGCTGGATAGCCCGCGCGGGCGCATTTACCTGATCAAGGAAATGCTGGAGCAGGGTACTGCGAGCGATGCCACCCGCACCCATCTCGACCGTTGTGTTACCTGTCTCAGTTGTGAAACCACCTGTCCCTCCGGAGTGGAATATCACACGTTGGTGGCCATTGGGCGCACCACCAGTGAACGCCTTGCCCCCCGCAGCCCGTGGCAGAAGGCACTGCGCTGGGGACTGCGCAACTTGCTGGTAACCCCCGGGCTTTTTTCCGGGTTAATCAACATTGGTCGGAAATTTTCGGCACTGTTGCCGGCAGCGGTCAAGCGCGTGTACTTTCCTCCGCAAGCAGAAAAGATGGCACTGACCAACCCGGTGCTCACCGCAAACACACCGCGTCCGGCCCTTGAGCGTGGCACGGTGCTGATCGTGCGTGGGTGCGTGCAGCCGTCGCTGAGACCGGAAACCGATGCGGCGCTGGAAAAGATACTGCAACACTGTGGCGTACCCGTCTGCATCAGTGCGGCGGTCAGCTGCTGCGGTGCGGCCAGCTTTCATACCAGTGGCGAAGCCCAGGCGCGCGTACTGGCGCGGGCCAATATCGATGCCTGGTGGCCCCTTTACGAGCAGCAACAGGCGGAAAGCGCCCCGCTGCGGGCCATTGTGTCGAGCGCATCTGGCTGCGGTGTGCATTTGAAAGATTATCCCCATGTGCTCGCGGATGACACGGAATACCTGGAAAAAGCCCAGGTTCTGGCCGACTTGATGCGCGATCCTGTCGAGCTACTGGAGTCGGTGTTTGACGAGTCCACGCCCGAGTTTCTGGAAAAACTGCGTGAACAAAAGCTCGTGTTCCACTGTCCCTGTACCCTGCAGCATGGTCAGGCGCTGCCCGGCCGGGTTGAGGCTCTGCTGCATAAACTGGGGGTACAACTCCCGGTAGTGACCGATACCCACCTGTGCTGTGGTTCCGCAGGTACCTATTCCATTTTACAGCCCACCATGTCCAGGCGGTTGCGCGAAGAAAAGCTGCAATCGTTGCAGGCGAGCCATCCTGAGACCATCATCACCGCCAATATCGGATGCCAGCTTCATTTGCAGGCCGGAACCGAAACGCCGGTGCGTCACTGGCTGGAACTTCTGGCGGACGGGCTACAACCCTCTTGAGTACTATGTTTCGCACTTGCCTGTTGCGTTATAGCCCTCACCGATAGCAGCTAACTGGTCGACATCCCGGCTGCAGGGTGTGATTCGCCTGTGATGCGTATTTCTCTCTTGTGAATTTTACTGCAGTTGCACGAAGTGCTATGAAAGCCGGTGCAGTGAGCGCTGGCTTTCTTTCGGATTGAACTCAGGTCACAGGTTCTTCCACTGTTCGGCCAGTATTTCGAGCCTGGTCAATCTTTTGTTCCTGCTTGATTGCATTGATTTGCCGCAGTGCCTGGCGTAGAAAACCGTCGGATTTTTCCAAGGCGCTTCCGGCATCGTGACGGTTCAGGCCGCTCAATATCATCATGATGGCCAGTTTGGCATTGTGCTCACATTCCTCGAGTACACGATCTGCCTCCGCCAGCTCCACGCCGGTCGCTTCCATTACAATTCGACGGGTGCGGCTCACCAGCTTTTCATTGGTCGCTTTTACGTCCACCATGAGGTTGTAAAAGCTCTTGCCAATACGGATCATGCTGGCGGTTGTCAGCATATTGAGTACCAGCTTCTGAGCCGTGCCGGCTTTCATCCGTGTAGAGCCGGTTAACACTTCCGGGCCGACTTCGGGGAGGATTGCAATGTCTGCTTCAGCGGCGATGGCGGCAGATTTGTTACAGGAAAGTGCTACGGTGGTACAGCCCAGGCTGCGGGCGTAGCGCAGTCCGCCTATGACATAGGGCGTGCGACCGCTGGCGGCGATACCGACAACCACGTCATTTTCCGTCAGTTGAATCTTGCGGAGATCCTCACCCGCGAGGGTGAGGCTGTCTTCGGCCCCTTCCTGGGCGCGATATACGGCCTCTTCACCACCGGCGATCAGCGCCACCACCATCTCTTCACTGACGCCATAGGTGGGCGGGCACTCTACCGCATCCAGAATACCAAGCCTGCCGCTGGTGCCTGCCCCGATATAAACGAGCCGCGCACCGCGTTTAAAGGCCTCCGCGATGGCATCGACGGCCCGGGCGATTTGGGGGATTTCGCGGTGAACCGCGGCGGGTACTTCCCGGTCCGCCGCGTTGATCTTTTCCAGAATCTGCTCACTGGGCAAGAGATCGATGTCCAGGGTGTCTGCGTTGCGCGCCTCACTGGCGAGGGTAGCCAACTCATTGATCAGTTGCGTATTCATGCTTGGTTGTTCCTTGATGCTCCAGGGGTATACGCCCCATTCATCTGACGTTTTTTGAGATATGACGGTGACCAGGATTCAGCGAAGTGGGTCGATGCTGTGCGCTAGTGCTTTCTGTCGTGCCAGCATGCAGGCGCCGTCCAGCGCGGTTCCCAAGGGTGGGATTTGTCGCTGTTGATGGTCGGGGTGTAAATGCGGACTCAGCTTGTCCGCGAGACCGCCAAGAATGGCCAGTGGTAAATTCTCGTCCCCACTGGCAGCCTGAATCAGGCGATCGACTTCTGCGGCGGTTTTTCCAATGATGTCCCGTGCCAGAGGGCATTCTGGAAGATGACTGAACACGGCTGGGGCCAGCGCCGCGTATTCACGGGATCCGGCTTGCTGTAACCATGGCAGAATTTGCGCGCGCTGCTCCCCAACCTCGGTCATCACCTGCTGGCAAAGTGCGCTCACCGCTCTGCCGTGGGTATCCAGCTCCCACAACAGTGCGCGTACCAGGCTCTTGCCAATGGCTGCGCCGCTGCCTTCATCGCCAACGGCCAATCCCCAACCGCCGTATTGGCGGATTTCACCGTTGCGCCCGAGTCGCATCGCCACCGAGCCGGTACCAATAGCGACCATCACAATCGGGGTCCCAGCGCCGGCCCCCAGCAGCGAGGTCTGTGCGTCCGACGCGATCTGCACACTGGCAAACCCCAGTGTACAAAGGCGCTGCCGAAGCTTCTCTGCGGAAGCCGGGTTGCCGGCGCCGGCGACACCGCAGGCCAGATGCACCTGGTTGGGGTGAACCCGCTCCCGCGCCAGTACCTGCCGGCTCAGGCCGGCAATATTGTTGATCGCTCCGTCCAGGTCCTGGGTCAGTGAGCTTGCACCGGACTTGAGCGTGAGTCGCTCACCATGCGCATCCTCAAGGCGGGCCAGTGTCTTGGTGCCACCACCATCTATCCCTAGAAAATATCCGTTCATGGTTGCGTACGTTGGTTATCCATTGGCTGTGGTCTGATTGCGGATGATTGCGTTGTCCGCTGAGAGCTCGGGAGATGGCTTACCCAGGTTGCACACTGCAAAGGAAGCCAGCGTGCCCAGGCAAAGCTGCCAGGGGAACGCGATAACCAACGGATCGTCCGTGCCGGTGAGCAGGGTGATCATCCAGGGTTGCTGTAGCAGAGTCACCACAAACCCGACAACCAGGGCCCAGCCGACACTGCCGGCGTTGCCGCGGCCGGTAAACAGGGCGGTGAAAAATACACCCAGGAGTCCCGAGTAGGCGAAGACCATCACTGACAGCGCAAAGGTGATCAGCGGCAGGTCGCTCATCTGTTGCCAGTAAAAACACAATATCGCCATACCGCCCAAGGTAGTTGCCACAATCGCCATACCCCAGCGGCCGGCACGCACGAAATGCGCGGCCGGCTTTTGTACCTTGCGCTGACTTAACCAGTGCCGGTACAGGTCTTCCGTGAGCACGCTGGCCATGGAATTGAGACTGGAATTGAGCGTGGACAGTGCCGCGGCAATCACACCGATGGTGACCAGGCCGCGCAGACCGGCGGGCATTTCATGCAACACGTAGTGCATGAACACGGTGACATCGCCACCGCTGGGTTCGGACACACTGGCGCCGGCCATCAATTCAGGGGACTGGTAAAAAATATGCAGCAGCAAACCGATACCCATGAAAACGGCCATGACCGGTACCACCATGACCACGGAATACAGCACTGCACGGGCGCCATCGCGGGGCGTTTTGCAGGTAAGAATGCGCTGAGTAACATCCTGGTCGAGGCCGAAGGCCGCAATGTTTAACAGTACAAAACCGGTTAGCGTGGCCCAGAGATTAAATGGGTCACTCAGGTCCCAGCGGGTATCGACCAGCGTGAGTTTGGAAGCCCCGCCATCGGATGGGGCGGCGAGTGCCCCAACAATTTGACCCAGATCAGCGGGAATCTGCCAGAGCAGCACTGCCACTACCGCGATCGCGGCACTGACGTAAACCGCGCACTGCAGTACATCGCTCTGAATCACCGAGCGCACGCCCCCGATCAGCGTCTGCAACAAGCCTGCCGCACTGAGAAGAATGACGGCGGCAATGACGTGGTTTGCGGCAATGTCGTTAAACAGAATCATGGAAACCGCGATGGCTGCCATATACAGGCGTGCGCCACTGGCAAATACCCGGCCGAGCAGATAAATACCGCCGGCGCGATGTTTCGCTCGCTCCCCGAAGCGGGATTGCAGTAATTCATAAACGGTCGTGACGCGATTGGCGTAAAAGCGTGGTATCAGATAGCGGGCAACGATAACTGCAGCAATCACCGCGCCTACATTGGTGAACAGGTAGGTGAGGTCGCCGCGATAACCCAGGTCCGGTCCGCCGAGAAACGTGGCGGCGGATTGCGTGGTGGCCAGGGTAGAAATGGCGACCATCCACATCGGCATGCTGTTTCGGGCCAGGAAGTAATCGCGGCTATCTTCTGTGCGGCGCTGGCTGAAGTGCCAGCCGGACGCGGCCAGTATTGCCAGGTAAAGCGCGAAAATTCCCCAGTCCAGTCCGGTAAACTGCAGTTCCATCGTTCGACTCTCATTTTCCCGCGGCTATTTGCGTTCGGGATAATTATTTATTCCTGTTATTCTATGCAATTGGTATCATTTATTCTTATGAGGTGCAAAGCATTTTCCATCGGTAGTACCGATAGTGGTAACCTGACTGGCAGCAGAGGTACCCGATGAGCGGCCCGGGGTTTTGGGCATTGTTACATTTGTCGCGTTGAACATGGCGACACCGAGATAGACCGTAGTTATGGGATCACTGGCCAAAATCCGCGCAATGCGCGACTCCATGTCAAATCACGAGCGTCGTATAGCCGATTTTCTCCTGGATAATGTGGAAATCGTGCGCTCGCATTCATCAAAAGCCCTTGCGGAACAGGTGGGAGTTTCACAGTCGAGTGTCGTGAAATTCAGCCAGAAGCTGGGTTATAAAGGTTATTCGGACTTCAAACTTTCCCTCAGTGAGTCCGTGGCCCGTTCAGCAATGTTGCCTCAGGCGATTCACGGTGACATTGCTTCAGACGATGACCTGGCAACGGTCGCTCGAAAGCTAATTAGCCGGAAGAATATGGCCCTGAATGAAACGGTCATGGCCAACTCGGAAGATTCGTTGATCCGCTCAGCGGAGGCTTTGCGAACGGCTAAGCGAATATTGCTGTTCGGGGTGGGTGCGTCCTCATTAGTGGCTCGGGATATTGCTTACAAGCTAATGAAACTGGGTAAATCGGTGCTGATCGAAAGCGACACCCATGTCCAGGTGGCCAATGCTGCAACGCTCGGGGAAGGTGATCTGGTTTTTGCGATTTCTGAGTCTGGAACCACTCAAGACGTAGTCAGGGTTGCTCAGACTGGCGTTGCCCAGGGTGCTGAGGTTTTATCTCTGACCCGCTTCACCCGGAACCCACTGACTGAATTGGCGACCTTTCCCCTCTACTGCGTGGCAAACGAAACGGAGGCGCGCAGTTCATCGATCCTTGCGCGCACCGCACAGTTTATGGTGATTGACCTTCTGTTTATTCTAATTTCACAGAGAGACCGAAAAGCCAATGAACTGTTTGAGCGCAGCCGGCAGGCGGTTGAAGTGTTGAGACACCATTCCAAGTGATGATCAGTCATTGTGGGGCGCTGAGTGGCGGTCCCGCGTCCGGGGATGAAAATTCCGGTTGAATTGTGCGGTAAGGAATAATATATTCTTTTTGTCCGCTGGCATTTGGAATTGTTGCTTTTGTGGCGAGCCCGGTCTCGCGGACTCTGGTTTTGGTCATTGAACTTCGGTTTACCGTGGCCAGGGCCGTTCACCTTGTACTTCCAATTCGGATTTCCTCTTGTTGAATTGGCATTGGAGCCCTATTTGGGCTCCGCTTTTTTCCCCGTCATTCGCCTGCGAATTCTGGTTTCCTAACGGTTTAACCCGGGCTGGTGGTTTTCCGGCGAAACACGCCAAAGAAAATAGATATCAGTGCGGTGACTCCCAGCAGCCAGCAGTAGTGAATACTCCCCGCCAGAGCCAGTGGCGAAACCTTGGCCAGCGAGGAGGCCAGTAGTATCTGGGCACCGTAGGGCAGCAGGCCCTGTACGGTACAGGAGTAGATGTCTAACAAGCTGGCGCTGCGCCGCGGGTCGACACCGTAGCGGCTGGCCATGTTTCTGGCGAGCTGGCCGGTAAGCAAAATCGCAACGGTATTGTTGGCGGTGCAGACATTGGTTACGGCCACCGCCGCGCTGATGCCCAGCTCCCCGGTTTTGCGTCCGGGGGTGCCGCCGCCCCCGAGGCGGCTGATTCGATCGATCTGCTGCTCCAGCCACGCAATGCCACCGCCGGCGCGCATCAGTGCGCCGAGACCGCCGATCATCAGTGACAGGATGAGGATTTCCTGCATACCGGTGTAGCCGGCGTAAATGTCTTTGGAAAATCCAATGATGGAGTAATCCGGTTGCAGCGCCATGCCAATCGCGCCCGCCAACAAAATTCCCACAAACAGTACCAGCAGCACGTTCACACCGCTTACCGCCAGTACAAGCACCAAAAGGTAGGGCAGCACCCGGACCAGCTCGTAGTCTCCGGGCGCGGATACCTGCGCGGTGCTGCCGGCAAAGTACAGCCAGATCAGGGCCACAATGGCGGCGGGGAGGGCAATCAACAGGTTCATGCGGAACTTATCGCGCATTTTTACACCCTGGGTGCGGGTGGCGGCGATGGTGGTGTCGGAAATAATCGACAGGTTGTCGCCAAACATGGCACCGCCCACCACCGTGCCAATGGTCAGCAGCATGGGTAATTCGGTGGCATCACTGAGCCCTGCCGCGATGGGTGCAATCGCCGCAATGGTACCCATGGACGTTCCCATGGCGGTGGCCACAAACGCAGTGATCAGAAACAGGCCCGGCAGCACCAGCGTGGGGGGAATAACACTCAGGCCGAAGTTCACGGTGGCATCCACACCACCTGCGGCCTTGGCGACGCTGGCGAATGCGCCCGCAAGAAGGTAGATCAGCACCATGGTAACAATGGTTGGGTCGCCCACTCCGTGTACGAACGTATCGATACGGCGGCTGAGTGGCCCGCGCGCAAGCAGGATTGCCAGGGCGATGGCCGGCAGGATCGCGACCGGTGCGGAAACCTGATAGAACGCCATGTCCACGTCCTGTGCCTGAAACCAGAGTCCGGCACCAACAAAGAGCGCAAGAAACAGGGCCAGTGGCAGTAGGGCGATGGCAGAGGGGCTGGGTGCTGGTGTGGGCGATTGTTGAGATGATTGAGGTGTCATGGATACCGCTGTTACCGCATTTTTCCGTGGGGAGTGCCGACACCGCATAGGGCGCAACGTGAAAAAAGGCGCGGATTCTAAACAGTATAGCGGGCAGAGGCTAACCGATTCGCGGGTGGAGCCTGATGGGGGCCGGTGACGCTTGAGCCGACCGGTGGTAACTGTGTTGTCGACGGGCTCTGTGCGGCATAAAAAAAGCCCGGGGGTTTTCGCCCCCGGGCTTTTTCAACACTTGCCCCGGTTCAGGGGGCGAGTGATTAGCTTTGTACCTGGTTCAGTGCCGGCTCCTGCGCAGGTTTACCGCCCAGGCGGCGTGCCACCGAGGCCTTGGTGCGTGCTCCCAGCTGGTGGATATCTACCCCAATGGCGTACATGGCGGGCACCAGCAGCAGGGTGACAAAGAAGGCGACAAATACACCAAATGCCAGAGCCACCACAATGGGTTTCAGGAAGGCCGCCTGAATACTGCGCTCCAGCATCATGGGCACCAGGCCGACAATAGTGGTGACGGTGGTCAGCAGGATCGGACGGAAGCGCGCCACGCCGGCTTCGACGATGGCCTTCAGGGGCTCCATGCCTCTATCGCGCAATCGATTGCAGTGGTCCATCAAAACCAGGTTGTCATTGACCACCACCCCGGCCGCCGCGGCAATACCAAAGTAGCTGAAAATGGCCATGGTCATGCCCATCACGGCGTGCCCGAAAATGGCACCCACGAACGCGAAGGGAATCGCGATCAGGATCAGGATCGGCTGCGAGTAGCTGCGGAAGGCAATGGCCAGCAGGCTGTACATCGCGAAGAACGCCATGGTGTAGAGACCGAGTACTTCCTGAATAAAGCGCTTTTCGCCCTCGGCCTGGCCCACGGCACCGCGGGAGATTCCTGGGTAGCGTTTTTCCCAGTCGGGGAAGAAGTTCTCTTCCAGGTCCTTCATGATCTCACCGCGCACTTCCTCTTTCAGGTCCGCCATCACCCGTGCCGCGCGGCTGCCATTCCAGCGTTGGATGCGCTTGATGCCCGGGGCGTACTCCAGCTCGGCAATCGCCAGCAGTGGCAATTCACGACCATCGTTTGTACGTACACGGAAATCCTTCAGGCTCTCGATGGAGCGGCGAGACTCCAGCGGATAACGCACCATGACTTTCACATCTTGCCCGGCGCGGGGCAGGCGCTGTACCTCTTCCCCGAAATAGGCCTGACGGACCTGGCGGTTGACGTCCGCCAGGGTAAGCCCGAGCTTGGCGGCACCGGGTTTCAAGTCGATGCGGATTTCCTCGGATGCGCCCTCAAGATTGTTGCGTACATCGTACAGGCTCTCGTAGGTGCGCAGCTTTGTTTCCAGCTCTGCGGTGGCCTCGCGCAGCACATCCAGATCCGGGTGACGGATGGAAAGCTCGAAGCCGGGGCCATTATTATTGAAGGAATACTGCACCGAGACTTCCTTGGCATCCGGAATGTCACCCAGCAACTCGCGCAACCGCAGCGCGGCGTCCTTGGCAGACATATCGCGTTCTTCCGGCGGCGCCAGCTGAACAATGGCCATCACGCTGTCGCGACGGGAGCGGGTATACCAGTTTTCGATCAGGTGGCCGGATTGCCCCTGTTCTGCGGCGCGCTGGTTGACTTCTTGTTCAAGGCGCTTTTCTGCATCTTGCAGTTGCGCCAGCACTTCCAGGGCGCGGCTGTAAGGGGCACCTTCGGGCATCACCACATTGACGATGACCTGGTCAGATTCGATTTCCGGCATAAAGCTTTTTTTCACCCAGCCATTGCCGAACATGCCAAACCCGATCATCAGTACCGCGATGAAAATACTTACCATCAGGTAGCGACGATTAACTGCCCACTGGCCGATACGGCGATAGTGGTGCTGCGCAAAGTAAACGATGCGGTCAGCGATACCTTTCTGGATGCGTCCGAAACGGCCGAGGTTGGTGCGCGGCTTCAAGTTGTTCAGGTGCGCCGGCAGGATAAACAGGGACTCGATCAGGGAAAATAACAGCGCGAGTATGACGACCCAGGTGATGTGCCGGGTGAATTCACTGGTAGAGCCGCTGATGAAAATCCACGGCAGGAATGCGAGCACGGTAGTGACGACAGCGAATACGACCGGCTTTGCCACCAGCTGCGTGCCCAGTGTCGCCGCATTCAGGCCGCCCCCGGGGTGCTGGTGCTCGGGATTGTGGGATTCACTGTGAATGCTTTCCCCCACCACGATGGCGTCGTCAACCACGATCCCCAGTACCAGCAGGAAGGCAAATGTGGACAGCATATTCAGGGAAACACCGACACTGGGGAGCAGTACAAAGGCGCCCGCATAGGCGGTCGCGATACCGATGGCAACCCAGAAGGCGACCTTCGGGCGCAGACTGAACACCAGAACCAGCAACACCAGCAAGAGGCCTTGCAGCGCCGATTTACTGATGGTCTCCATACGACCCTTGAAGGCCTCGGCGTTGTCGGTCCAGAGCGTGAGCTTGGCGCCTGCGGGCAGGGAATCCGTGCGCTCGCCGATCCATTTACGGATGCTGTCTGAGGCGGTGACAATGTCCATGATTTCTGTGGTCATGACCTGCAGCAGCACGGCGGGCTCGCCGTTGAGGGTGGCGAGAATCTCCTGGTCTTCAAAACCATCGACCACCGTGGCCACATCGCCCAGACGAATGGTGCCGCCATCACTGGTCTGGCGCACGATGATGTTGGAAAAATCCCGCTGGGTGTCAGCCTGGTTGCGTACCTTGAGCTGATAGGTGCCTGCTTCCGTGCGTACGGAACCCGAGGACTGGTTGATCGAGCTTTTGCGTACCGCGTCTGCGATCTCCTGGAAGGTGAGGCCGTAGCGGTGCAGTGCCTCTTCGCTCACCTCAATAGAAACCTCTTCCATGCGCGTGCCGAATAGTTCCACCACAGAAATAGCCGGCAGCGCCGCTACTTCCCGGCGCAGCTGCTCCGCCAGTCGCTTGAGTTCGCGCTCCCCGAGGTCACCATGCACGGCGACGCGGATAAACTCCTGACGGTTCACCCACTGGTGAACCTGGGGTGGTTCGATATCCCGGGGGAAGGAGGAAATACCATCGATGCGAATTTTTACATCGTTCATGAAACGGGAAAAATCCACACTGGTTTCCGCGAGGATATACACCTCGCCCACGCCCTCGGCGGAGGTCGAGCGCACCCAGTCGATGTTGTCGAGGTCGCTCACCGCCTCTTCAATACGGGCGACGATCTGCTCCTCGACTTCCTGTGGTGCCGCGCCGGGCCAGGAAACCCGAATCTCCAGGCCAGGAAAGCGCACCTGCGGGTCCATTTCCCGCTCCATGCTCATGAATCCGATCATGCCGGCGACGAAAATGCCGATCATTGCGAGGTTGGCGGCCACAGGGTTGCGTGCCCACCATGCGATTAAACTGTTCATCGGTGGGCTCCGTTAGTTTCTGGCCAGCTGGGTAATGGGCTGCACTTTCATTCCATCCACCGCATTGGCGACGGCCGAGATCACCACGCGTTCACCGTCGGCGAGACCGCCGTCGATCACTACCCGGTCCTCGGACGTGGACAGCACATCCACGGTGCGGATACGCAGTTCGTCGTTTTCAGTGACCACATACACCTTGTCGGCATTGCGCAGCGCTTCACGGGGAACCACAACGGCCGTGCGTGCCTGGGTACTTTCGGCTTCGGCGGTAACAAACAGGCCGACAGCCAGCGGCATGCCATTGCTCGCGCCCTTGCCATAGGGGTCTTTGACTTCGGCAACGGCGTAGATGAGCCGGGTTTGCTGGTCTACGGCCGCCTGGGTTCTGACGATGCGGCCGCGCCAGTATTGCCGCTCAGGTCCAATCTGGGCTGACAGGGTGACTTCCGGGCCCGGCGTTTTTTCGCTGGCAACAAAGCCCATGGGGAGGTCCAGCTCCATGAGTTGTGCATCGGTCAGTGGCAACCGGATCTCAACCCGGTCTGTGGCGAATACATGGCCGAGTACCGTGCTGGGGGTGACATACTGTCCGACACCGATTGCGCGCGAGGCTACGCGACCGCGAAATGGCAATTGAATTTTGGTGCGTGCCAGGTTGAGTTTGGCATCGGCAAGCTCGGCCTTTGCCGAGCGCAGGTTGGCTTCGGCTTCCAGCACCTGGGGCTTGTTGACCTGAAGTGGCGTGGGTTCTTTGTTCGGGTGGAGGTCGAGCCATTGCTGGCGCTTGATCGAGGCGGCCGCGCGGGCCTGGAGCAGCAGAACTTCAGCCCGGGCAACGCCCGCTTCCGCGCGGGTGAGCGCGAGCCGATAGTCGGAGTCATCGATTTGCAGCAGGGTCTCCCCGGGCTCGAATCCGGCGCCTTCAGAGAAGCTGGATGAAACGGATACAACACGGCCGGAGACGGCCGGGGTAAGGTCAATTTCCGTATGTGGGCGCACCTCACCCTGAGTGGCGACGGTCAGGTGAACCGACTCTTCCCTGGCCTCGCGATAAGTGAGTGAAACCAGGCGTTGTTCGTGTTCCTTTTTCTCGGGGGCCGGCTTGGACGCCGACATCAGTTGCACTGCGCCAAAGCCCAAGACCAGCACAGCGACGGGGGCCGCCGCCTTAAAATATTTTTTGTTCATCGGTTTCATCTTGCCTGTTGTGATTTTTCCGCCAACTGTCCCGTTGGTGTGTGCTGCTCATAAAACAACGGAACCGCGAAGCCTGACAACGGGGGTGGCGTCAGACCGAGTGGGTTCAGCGGCGAATGCCATTTGCTAACACTGTTACTGACCGGCTGACGTGGCAATTCGGATGCAGTACCCGGGGAATTTTTTTAGAAGAGGGCTTTCGCGCCTGTTGGGAGACCCGTTTCAGAATTGGAGTTGAGCGGTTGCTGGAGCTAAAGTATTCGTGCTCTGAAATGAACAAACAGGAAAAGCAATGAAGTCACTTTACGGGATAGCCATGGGATCACTGCTGTTGTGCATGGGTGCGCATGCTCAACAGACAGGCCCGGAGAAGTTCGCCATCGCGATTCACGGCGGTGCCGGCACGATTGAAAAATCCAGCATGACCCCTGAAAAGGAGGCCGCGTACCGCGCCAAACTTGAAGAGGCATTGAATGCGGGGTACCGGATACTGGAACAGGGTGGTGCCAGCCTGGATGCGGTGGTGGCGGCGGTCAACGTGATGGAAGATTCACCGCTGTTCAATGCCGGCAAGGGTGCGGTGTACACCTATGACGGGACCCATGAGCTGGATGCATCGATTATGGATGGCCGCAATCGCGATGCCGGCGCGGTGGCCGGGGTGAAGCGTGTGGCGAACCCGATTAATCTGGCGCGCATGGTGATGGAAGATTCCCCGTTTGTCATGCTGGCGGGGGAGGGCGCGGAGTCGTTTGCCAAGAGCCGGGGTGTGCCCATGGTCGACAACAAAATGTTCGACACCGAAGAGCGTCGCGAGCAGCTGGAGCGGGCAAAGAAGAAGCTCGATGAGGAAAATCAGCAGGACAAGGATTATCGCGCCGCAGTGGGCGCGCTACCGGCGCCCTACCGTATGGGCACGGTGGGTGCGGTAGCTCTGGACAAGCATGGGAACCTGGCCGCGGCCACTTCGACTGGTGGTATGACGGCAAAGCGTTACGGCCGTATTGGCGATGCACCGATCATCGGTGCCGGTACCTTTGCAGACAACACCTCTTGTGCGGTTTCTGCCACCGGGCACGGTGAGTACTTTATCCGCTACAACGTGGCGGCCGACATCTGCACTCGGGTCGCCTATCAGGGCAAGTCAGTCGCGGCTGCGGCGGATGAGGTCATCAACCAGGTGCTGCGGCCCATTGGTGGCACCGGCGGAGTGATTGTGCTGGATGCCAAAGGCAATATCGCCCTCACCTTCAATACCAAGGGCATGTACCGCGGTAGCCGGGCGGCGGGGCAGAAGCCTGAGGTCGCTATCTTTGGCGACTAGTATGGCGCTGGAGCGGCTGGGCGCTGCGGCGCGCACCGCGGCGTGAAAAGATGGCGCCCCCGGGTGGACTCGAACCACCAGTCCGGACTTAGGAGGTCCGTGGTTTATCCTGTTAACCGACGGGGGCCGCGGGAAGGGCGGTCATTCTAGCGACTGTTGCCCCGTGTGTCATGGGCCGGGATCGAGAGGTCCCGGCCCTTTGCTTATTCGGCGATCACTTCGTAAAAAAATGACGGGCCAGGGCTCGGCCCAAAGCCCCCTGTAACCAAGGGTAACGCAGCAACGTCGGTGGTTACCGGAATGCACCGGCCTGGGGCGTGGGCGGTGTGACTCTGCCAGTGAAAAAATTGAGGAAAATTGTCGCTATTTGGTCATAAAAAGCAGGTATTTTTGCGCCAGCCGTGGTGTGTTGGGGAGAGGCTTTTCCCGTCGCCCGGTGGCGCGGATACCGCTGGTGTAACCGCGTGAAAAAACTTGTTTCCGCGGTGCAAAAGATGCTTGACCGGGGAAGTCCGGGCTGGCTAATCTGCAGCTGCACAACAAAAACAGACAACGTGTTTCTGCCCTGGCAGATCGAGATTATGGAGTTTTCTATGAGCGGCAACGTTATCGAAAATGACATGGATTTTGATGAAGGTGATTCCACTCTGGTGGAGGAACTACTGTATACGCCTCAGAGCCCAAGGGATGCCCGCCGAATGGTCGAAGACCGGCTGGAGGAGATGCGTCTCAGGCGGGAGCTGATGGACTATCAGTACGAGTTCTAAGCCGAGTTGAACCAACAGACCTTTTAGCACCAATCGGGGGAATGCCCGAGTACACTGATCGAAACACTGCCGGGTTTTTGTGAGCATTGTGTCTCACACGCCGCGGCAGCTCCCTAAAGGGTGCCTCTGGCACCCTTTTTCATTGAGTGGGCACGGAGTTTGGCAAGCCCGCACCACCTTCAAACTACTGGTTTGCACGCCCCTGCCGCGGGTGTATATTGGGGTGGAATAGTCAGGAAAGGGAAGGAAAAAGGACCTTCAGATGGTGGTTTCCGACAGGTTTGAAAGCAAGGTTTCTTCGGTCGTCTCTGACAGTGGAGGTGATCTGGTTATCCGTGTTGCGGGGAATTTTGATTTCAATATGCACCGGGAATTTCAGCGTGCCTATCGCAATGTGAGTCCGCCGCCCGAGCGTTTCCTGGTGGACCTCTCCGAGACGGATCATCTGGACAGCGCGGCCCTGGGCATGTTGTTGCTGCTCAGGGACTACTGCGCGGAGCTGGGGGCTGGCGGTGATCAGCCCACGGTGGAGTTGATGAATGCAAACGCGCACGTGTCCCACATCCTTTCCGTGTCCAATTTTGATCGTATTTTCAGCATTCGCTGAGGATGACCATTCCTGATGCCTTCCTTCCGGGTATTGATTGTCGAGTCCGATACCTGCGAGGTGGTCGAACTGCGCCAGTTGATCGAGAGCTGGGAGTACACCAGTTCCAGTGGCGACAAGCCGCCTGCATCGGTGCACACAGTCCATTCGGTGCCTGCGGCGCTGGATTGCTATCACGAAGTTCAGCCCAGCCTGGTGATTTTGGGGCCGATGGCCGCGGCAGCGGCAGTTCCCGCTGAAATCCGCCGGCTGCGACAAAGCGGTGGTGTCGAGCCCGTACCGATTCTTTTCGTGCAGGACCTGACCGGCCTGGAATCTTCGCCGGCTCCTCCCACCCTGTGCGATGACATCCTCACCAAGCCCTATAGCCAGCCACTGGTACAATTGAAGCTTGCCTCCATACGGCGTTTTTGTGAATTCAATCGCTCTTTGATGGCGCAGCGGGATCGCTTGCGGCGCCACCATGCGGACTTTCTGCAGGAGCAGGCCAGTGCACGAGAGATTTTCAGTAATCTTGGCAACGAAAGTTGCCTGGATGATACGCCGGGTATTCGTTACCACCTGTCACCGCGGGCAGTATTGAACGGGGATCTGCTGGCCGCGACCCATGCCCCAGATGGCAAGCTTGTATTAATGCTGGGAGATTTTTCCGGCCACGGGCTGGCCGCCGCGGTGGGGGCGGTGCCCCTGACCTCCATTTTTTACTCGATGATTCCCCGGGGCTTTTCCATGAGCCGGGTGCTGCGGGAGATCAATCGCAAGCTGTACAGTATTCTTCCTCGCCAGATGTTTTGCTGTCTGGCGATGCTGGAGCTGGATACCCGTCGCCAACACCTGCGCCTCCTCAATGCCGGCATGCCCAGCCCCTGCCTCAAGCGCAGCAGCGGAGAACTGTACATGCTGGAGTCGCGCCATTTACCCCTGGGGGTGCTTTCCTCCGACCAGATCGACACGGCGATCGTGAATGTCCGCGTGCGGCCAGGTGACCGCTTGTTCCTGTGGAGCGACGGTATTCACGAAGCCCGGAACGCTCAGGGTGAGCACTTTGGTGAGAGCCGGCTTCTCAAGCTGCTGCGTGAGGACAGCGAGGGTGACGTACAGTCGTTTGACCGGATTCTGGTTGCCGTCAATGCGCACGCAGCAGAGCAGCACGATGACCTCTCTCTCGTGGAGCTGGATCTCACTCATCCCTCATTGCGGAAAGCGGACTTTCCCACGCTGGCCAGTGGGGAGGGGCGCAAGGGCGGCCGGGTAGGCGAGTGGGCCATACAGCTTACCCTGTCCCACGAGGAGTTGCGGACGACGGATCCACTGCCTCATCTGTTGAGTGTGCTGGTGCAGATGCCCGGTGCGGTGCGGTTTCAGGAAGATCTCGCCATTGCGCTTGGCGAGCTGTTTCGCAATGCGCTTGAGCACGGCGTGCTGGAACTCGATTCGGCCATCAAGTCCACAGATGAAGGTTTTGTGCAGTATTACGACCTGATGGCCCAGCGTCGCGGTCAGCTGGACGAGGGCTGGGTGCGCATCTCGCTCAGCGGTAGCGAGGGTGACGCGGGCGGGGAGTTGACCCTGGTCGTCGAGGATAGTGGCTCCGGGTTCCCCGAGGTGCGGGAGGCCGCGGGTACGTATGCGGGCCGTGGGCTCAAACTGCTGCAAACGGTCTGCGATGAAGTCCGTTTCGAGCCTGGTAGCAGCCGTATAGAGGCCACCATTCATTGGGGGAAAGGGCCCGGGAGTCGTGATGCGGGCAATGCATGCGGGAATGCCATGCAAAACCCGCCGCTCCCGGTATAATGCCGCCTAGTTTTTCATCAGCTGCGGTGGGTGATGGTGCCTGAACATTCGGAATCAATGACAGAGGCAGTGGGCGATCGCGCACTTTGCGCGCGCGGTCTGGCCTGTGAGCGAGACGGGCGTGTTCTGTTTGCCGGGCTCGGGTTCCGTCTCGAGCCCGGTATGGCGCTGCAAATCGTGGGCGCCAATGGTGCTGGCAAAAGCACCCTGATTCGCACCCTGATCGGCACCACCTCCGATTACACCGGGGATATCCTCTGGCAGGGCGTCCCGTTTCCTCAGGCCCTTCCCGCACTGCGCGCATCGCTGCTGTATATCGGGCACAACGCCGGTGTTCGGCGCGGATTAAGCCCGCTGGAGAATCTGGCCTGGTACGGGGCTTCACCGGCCGACGCAATGTCGGCGCTGGAGTCGGTCGGCCTGTATGGCTTTGAAGAGGTGTTATGCCAGCAGCTTTCCGCCGGTCAGAACCGGAGGGTGGCCTTGGCACGCCTCTACCTGCCCGGTGCCCCCGCGCTCTGGATTCTCGATGAACCCCTCGCCGCCCTGGATGTTGCCGGGGTGGCCAGCCTGGAAGCCCAGATGTCCCGTCATTTGCAGCGTGGTGGCAGCGTGCTGCTGACTTCCCACCAGCCAGTGGCCGTGGCGCCGCTGGAAAAGGTTGATCTGGCGGCTTTCCAGGTCCGCCCGGAGATGCTTGAGGCGCTGGGCTATGGGAGCTGATTCTATGGCGGATACCGCCCGATGTTCGGCGCCGGGCGAGACCTCGCTGGTGAGCGCCCCTGGCTTTTACACGCTGGTGCGTACGGAGTTTATCCTCGCGGTGCGGCGGCGCTCAGATATCGTCAATCCGCTGCTATTCTTTGTCACCGTGCTGGCAATGATGCCGCTGGGCATCGGGCCGGAGCCGGATATGCTGGCGCGTATGGCGGCGGGCTTGATCTGGGTAATGGCGCTGCTGGCGACGTTACTGTCTCAGGAATCCCTGTTTCGTGGCGATTATGAGGACGGTTCCCTGGAGCAGCTCGCTTTACAGCCGCAGCCGCTGTATTTCCCGGTGCTGGCCAAGGTGCTGGTACACTGGCTGGTGACCGGGTTGCCACTTGCAGTATTGTCGCCGCTGCTTGGCATGATGCTGAATCTGGGGGAGGCGGGGTACTGGCCGCTGTTTGCCTCCCTCTCCATTGGCACGGCGACGCTCAGTCTGATTGGCGCCGTAGGGGCTGCTCTGACGGTGGCGCTGCGCCGGCCCGGGCTGCTGCTTGCCCTGATTATTATGCCGCTCTATGTGCCCGTGTTAATCTTCGGCACCGGAGCGGTGCAGGCGGCATTGGATGGGTACAGTTATGGCCCGCAAATGGCGATTCTTGGCGCAATTCTGGCGGCATCTGCGGCGCTGGCTCCGCTTGCGGCCGCAGGCGCTATCCGCATCAGTCTCGAGAACTGACCCTGCTACGTGCATTGCACGCGGTTGGCTCGGAAATAGATGAGAGAAGGGCATAGGAGTACGTATTTTGTCCTGGCAATGGTTTCACAGATTGGGATCGCCGCGCTGGTTTTATCAGAAGACCAGCGCCTGGCTGCCTTGGCTGGGCGCGGCTAGCGTATTGGTGCTGGTGGTGGGCGCAGTCTGGGGGCTGGGCTTCGCGCCGCAAGACGCCAAGCAGGGCAATAGTTACCGCATCATTTATATCCATGTGCCGGCGGCGTTTCTCGCCCTGGCCGGCTATTACATCATGGCCATTTCCGGGGCCATCGGCCTGATCTGGAAAATGAAGCTGTCTTTCGTGGTGATGCGTGCGGCGGCGCCCATTGGTGCGGCGCTCACGTTTCTTGCGCTGTTTACCGGTGCCGTGTGGGGCAAGCCTACCTGGGGCACCTACTGGGTGTGGGATGCCCGCATTACCTCCATGCTGATCCTGCTCTTCCTGTATCTCGGGGTGATGGCGCTGTCCGGGGCCTTTGCGCGGGAGCAATCCGGCGATAAGGCGAGCGCGTTGCTGGCTCTGGTGGGTACGGTAAATATCCCGATCATCTACAAGTCGGTGGACTGGTGGTTCACCCTGCACCAGCCGGCAACCCTGAAGCTCACGGAAGCCAGCACCATTGACCCGAGTATGTTCTACCCGCTACTTACCATGATCGCCGGCTTCTACCTGTTTTATGCCTGGGTACTCATTTTGAACACCCGCACGTTGGTTTTGCAGAGAGAGTGGCGGACCCAATGGGTACGCGAATTGTTCGGGCAACCCTCGGCAAAACGGGAGGGGTAGTATGAAGTTCCAGTTTGAAAGTTTCGCCGACTTCCTCGCCATGAACGGCCATGGCCCCTACGTTTGGGCGGCATACGCTGTCGCGACCCTGGTGCTGGTTGCGCTGGTGGTGACACCGTTACTGCGCCAGAAGAAGCTCAGGCAGGAGTTTCGCCAGCAACTGCGTCAGGAAGAGGCGCGCCGCCGCGCTGCCGCGCAACGCAAGGCGCAAACGGCGTCCGTAGCGTGACGCCCACATCTCAGTAACCCTATTGATAGATTTACAACAGGTCAAACATGCACCCAGCCCGTAAACAACGCCTGATCCTGGTGGTCCTCCTGGTGGCGCTTTCCAGTGTTGCCGTCGGTTTCGTCACCTATGCGATGCGCGCGAATATGGACTATTTCTATGCGCCCAGTGCCTTCGTGGCCGGAGAGGTGCCGTTTGAAAAGCGTATTCGTGCCGGCGGCTGTGTGGTCCCGGGTAGTGTGGTTCGCGATGGCGAGTCTCTGGATGTTCGTTTTGCCCTGACCGACGGCGAGGCCGAGCTGGAAGTGGTATTCAATAAAATCCTGCCGGATCTGTTCGCCGAGGGCGAGGCCGCGGTGGTGACCGGTAAGTTGCAGCAGGGTGGCTATGTTCGCGCGGATCAGGTACTGGCCAAGCACGATGAATCCTACACCCCGCCCGAAGTCGCCGAGACTATGGTCGGTAAGGCCGACTGCCATGGAGATCCCAAGATATGAGTCCTGAACTGGGCCATTTTGCCCTGATCGTCGGCCTGCTGTTGTCCGTGGCCCTGTCGGTTGTGCCACTGCTCGGTACTTACGCCGGTCGTGTACTCTGGATGGATACCGCGCGGCCCCTGTCGATGGGGGTGCTGGCGTTTACTGCACTGTCTTATGTTTGTTTAACCGTGGCCTTTGTGAACAGTGATTTCTCCGTGGCGTATGTTGCGCAGAACTCCAATAGCATCCTGCCAATGGTGTACAAAGTCACCGCGGTGTGGGGTGGTCACGAGGGTTCCATTCTGCTTTGGCTGCTGATGCTGGCTGGCTGGACCGCGGCGGTGGCCGTATTTAGCCGTCAGCTGCCGGATGTGCTGGTGGCGCGCGTGCTGTCCGTGATGGGCATGCTGCTGATCGGTTTTTTCCTGTTTATCCTGCTTACCTCGAATCCATTCGACCGCATTCTGCCGTTTCCGCCCACCGATGGCTCGGACCTGAACCCGTTGTTGCAAGACCCCGGCATGATCATCCATCCGCCGTTGCTCTATATGGGTTATGTGGGATTTGCAGTGGCATTCGCCTTTGCGGTGGCTGCCTTGCTGGAGGGGCGCCTGGATAGCGCCTGGGCGCGCTGGGCTCGCCCCTGGACCGCCGTGGCCTGGTCGTTCCTGACTCTGGGCATTGCACTGGGCAGCTGGTGGGCCTACTACGAGCTGGGCTGGGGCGGCTGGTGGTTCTGGGACCCGGTGGAAAACGCCTCTTTCATGCCATGGCTTGTGGGCACAGCGTTGCTGCACTCCCTTGCGGTGACCGAAAAGCGCGGAATTTTCCGCAGTTGGACCATTTTACTGTCGATATTCGCCTTCAGCCTGAGTCTTCTGGGGACCTTCTTGGTGCGCTCCGGGGTACTGACGTCCGTGCACGCCTTCGCCACAGACCCGCTGCGCGGTGGCTTCATTCTCGCTTTCCTGGCGGTGGTGGTGGGCCTGTCCCTGTTGCTGTTTGCGGTGCGTGCACCGGCGGTGAGCGCGGGCAGCGTGTTTTCTGCGAAATCCCGCGAGACCTTCCTGCTGAGCAACAATGTCGTACTGATGCTGATCATGGCGGTGGTAATCACCGGCACCCTGTACCCGTTGCTGGCGGATGCGCTCAACTGGGGCAAAATCAGTGTGGGTCCGCCGTTCTTCAATCTGTTCTTTGTGCCCCTGATGGTGGTGTTGTGCGTGCTTCTTGGGCTTGGCATTCACGCTAACTGGAAAGACACCAAAGCGCGCAGGCTGGTCAAGGCCTGGGGGCTGCCGGCTCTGGTTGCCGTGATTGCCGCACCGATAGTCACCGTGATGGCGGGCGATTTCCACTGGGGTGCGATGCTGGGTGTACTTGCGGGCCTGTGGGTTGTCACCTCGAGCGTTGCCGACATACTGGCGAAATCCCGCAATGCGGAGACGCGTTGGGCGGGCCTCAAGCGGCAGCGCGCGAGCTACTACGGTATGCATCTGGGACATATAGGTCTTGCGGTATCGGTGCTCGGTGTTGCCCTGACCACGGTTTACAGCGTGGAAAAAGATCTGCGCATGTCTCCGGGGCAGAGTGAGGAAATGTCCGGCTACGAGTTTACTTTTGAAGGTGTGCGCCAGGTTCGCGGCCCCAACTACCAAGCGTCCGAAGGGGTTCTGGTGGTGCGCAACAATGGCCAAGTGGTGGCTGAATTGCTGCCCCAGAAACGGAGCTATTTTTCCGGCGGCAACATCATGACCGAGGCCGCAATTGATAGCGGGCTGTTCCGTGATCTCTATGTTGCGCTGGGGGATCCGATGGATAAAAACAACCTCAGTGGTGACTGGGCTGTGCGCGTTCACTACAAGGCGTTTGTTGTCTGGATCTGGTTGGGTTCGGCCCTCATGGCATTGGGTGGTGCGATTGCCGTTGCCGACAAGCGCTATCGCAAGGCGAGTGCGACGCGTGCGCGCTCGGTGTCTGCTGCCCGGAGTGAGGCTTCGCTGGCCGGGACCTGACCCCGGTCATCTCGGTACGCCAATTACCCAAGCCGGACTTTATTAAAAGGATCACCTCTGTCGATGGCCAGGTTGAAACTGTTTCTTCCGCTTATTATTTTTGCCGCGCTAGCGCTGCTATTCTGGCGGGGTTTGTCGTTGAACCCGCAGGACATGCCATCGGCACTGGTGAATAAGCCGGTTCCACAGTTTGCGTTATTGGATGTGGAGTCCAACCGCGAGCGGAAAAATTCCGATCTGCCCAAAAAGCCGCTGCTGCTGAATGTGTGGGCCACCTGGTGTATTGCCTGTCGGGTGGAGCACCCGTACCTCAATGATCTTGCTGCGAAGGGGGTGCCGATCGTTGGTGTCAACCTGAAAGATGACAATGAGGCCGCGCAAAAGTGGCTGGAAAAATTCCATAACCCCTACCTGTTTTCCGTTTCTGATGTGGAAGGGCGCCTGGCGATGGATCTGGGGGTGTTTGGCGCACCGGAGACCTTCCTGGTGGATGCGGGCGGAACCATCCGCTGCAAGCATGTGGGTGTGGTGGACGACAAAGTGTGGCAGACCAAGCTGCAACCCCTCTACGAGCGCCTCCAGACCCAGCAATGGAATGAGTTTTCCGGTGAGCTATCAGATTCCCTGCTCGCCCGTTGTCGCTGAGACGGAAGAGAAAAAGAGCCGCTTTATCTGCTGGCTCGGGCCGGTAACCGAAAAAACTGTATTCCTGCGGGAGCTGGCCGCTATCCGTGCCCGTTATCCCGACGCTTCACACCATTGCACGGCTCTGGTGATCGGCAATCCATCCAACCCCCAGATAATGCAGTCCGACGACGACGGCGAGCCGGGAGGCAGTGCCGGCCGGCCGATGCTGGAACTATTGCTGAAGCAGGGCGTAGGCAACGTTGGCGCCATCGTTACGCGATATTTTGGTGGTACCAAGCTGGGGGTTGGCGGTCTGATGCGCGCCTATCGTGGTGCGGTTGGTGCCACGCTGCAGACTGTTGAGCTGACGACCTTTATTCCACTGTTAACGATTCAGGTGACTTGCGATTTTGCGGAGGAATCGCGGGTGCGCTTTCTGGTCGCCCAGGCCAAAGGGGTGTGCGGTGAGCCTCGATACTCCACGCAGGTGGCTATGCCGATAGAGCTGCCGATGGATCAGTGGCCTCGTTTGCAGGCGCAGCTGCAGGCAGAAAATATTGTGTGTGAGGCGCTCACGCCGACCTAGTCTCTACTCGTGCTTGTTCTTTGTTCGGCATGACATTTTGACAAACAAAAAAGGCCCACACTTTCGTGTGAGCCTTTTCTGTATATGGCGGACCGGACGGGACTCGAACCCGCGACCTCCGGCGTGACAGGCCGGCATTCTAACCAACTGAACTACCGGTCCGCATTCCTGACTTTCCTTTAAGAACTCTGCCAAGCAGATGAAAGGATAGTGGTGGGTGGTACAGGGGTCGAACCTGTGACCTACGCCTTGTAAGGGCGCCGCTCTACCAACTGAGCTAACCACCCCGCGTCAGGAGCTGCGTATAGTAATGATATTTTTTGGGGCGTCAACGCTTTTTAAAAAAATTTTTGTGATTCAATGAGTTAAGCCCGGATTCGGCTTGCAAAGCCCGCGCGGTACGGGGCGTGTAGGAGTGCGGTTGCGCTGCTATAATCCGCGCAGTTTCCGCCGGAGAACGTCAGTGCTAAAGAACATCGACACAACACACCCCGTTACCGTACTGGCCTTGCTGGTCATTTTGGCCATGCCATTTTCCGCGGTGCGCGCATCGGTGGAGGTTGAGCCATTGTCCACTCCCGAGCTGCAGGCGCGCTACCTGGTGCTGATCGAGGAAATGCGCTGCCCAAAATGTCAGAACCAGAATCTCGCGGGTTCCGATTCCATGGTGGCCACGGATTTGCGCCGGGAGATTCGTCGGCTGCTGGAAGAAGGGTTCAGCGATCAGGAGATCAGCGAATACATGGTGGCGCGCTATGGCGATTTCGTGTTGTATCGCCCGCCGCTGCAGCGCAATACCGTGGCACTGTGGGTTGCCCCTGGTGTGTTTGCTGCACTGGGCCTGTTGACGCTGATCGTGGTGGTGGCGCGCTCGCGCAGCGGCCGCGGACGCTCGCAGGCAGACGAGTCTGAAGAATTGAGTGCGGAAGAGCAGGCGCGTCTGGCGCAATTGCTGAATAACGGCGAACAGGGCGGAAGTAAAAACAATGATTGATCTGTGGTTGGTGCTGGCGCTGCTTGTGTTGCCGTTGGCTGTATGTATCGCCTGGCCCCTGTTGCGCTCGCAAACGCGGGGCGCACGGCCACCGGTGGAAAGCGCAAATCACAGTACGCAGGCCATGCTCTATCGGGAACATCTGGCTGAGCTGGAGGCTGCCCTCGAAAGTGGTTCGGTAGATGAGGCGCAGTATGCGTCGCTCAAGAATGAGTTGGCGCGCAAGCTGCTGGCCGAAGAGGGCGCTGCTTATCGGGTGTCAGCAGCCCGCAGCGGTGGCCGAGGACTGCTTTTCGCGCTGGCGTTTGCGCTGCCGTTTGCGGCTGTTGGCCTGTACTTCTCCTGGGGGGCGCATGACGACGTGGCGCTTTACCGGGATATCGCCGCCAGTCATTCGGGGCAATCCGATATGGTGGTGGAAGCCCGTATTACCCAGCAGCTGCGCGAGCGTGCGAGCACCCATCCTCAAGACCTCTCCAGTCGCTATGCCCTTGCGCAACGCCTGCTGGTGAGCAACGACATTGAAGGCGCGGTGGCGCAGTACCGTTATATCGTGGCCCATGAGCCCGAGGCGGTGAACGTTCGTGCGGAGTTGGCGCAGGCGCTGTTTTTTGCCGGCGGCTCAAAAATGACTCCGGACGTGTTAAGTGAAGTGAACCAGGTGCTTGAGGTGCAGCCGAATAACACTACGGCGCTGGGTCTGGCCGGTATTGCGGCGTTCGATCGCAAGGATTACGGTGGTGCCAGGGCGTTCTGGCAGCGCGCTCTGGACCAGTTGACGCCGGGCTCCAATGCGGCGCAGGCCCTGGCAGCAGGGGTCGCGCGTGCGGAAAAGGCATTGCGGGGCGCGGGCGAGCAACTGGCGGCTGGAGAGGTGCCCTCTGATGTGCCGTCGCAGGGCGATGGCGACGATGTTGCCGATGAGGCCAGCCGTATCGCAGTGCAGGTCACGTTGTCAGGATCCGTTCAGCCCGCCCCGGATACGCCGGTATTTGTCTACGCACGTACCGCAGATAGCCCGATGCCGCTGGCCATAGTGCGCCTGACAGCGGGAGAGCTGCCGGCAGAGGTGGTGCTGGATGAGTCTCGCGCAATGATGCCCGGCCGCAGCCTCAGTACCGTCAATGAGGTGCAGCTGGTGGCTCGGCTTGCCATAGGCGGCAATGCGCGCCCCGCGCCGGGAGACTGGCAGGGCGAAGTCAAAACCTTGTCCCGCGCCCAGTGGGGTAAGCCTGTCCACATCGCCATCGACCAGAAAATCTAGTCGAAACGGGTGTAGAGGTATCGCGGCTCTTTCCCCGCAATGGGGAGGAGTCGGTCAAAAATAGCGCTGAAACCGCGCCCGCAGCCATGTACAATCGGCGGTTTGCAAAAACAAACTGGCGATCCGGCAGCGTGGCTGTCTGGTCCTCCCTGAGATGACAACGAAGAGCGTTCGGCGGCGGTAAAAGTGACCGTACGGACGCCGGGTATTACCGAGTTTCAAGACCATGCGTTTGAAGTGCATCAAGCTGGCCGGATTCAAGTCCTTTGTCGATCCGACCACCGTTTACTTCCCCTCCAACCTCAGCGCCGTGGTCGGCCCCAACGGCTGTGGTAAGTCCAATACCATCGACGCGGTGCGCTGGGTAATGGGTGAATCCTCCGCGAAAAACCTCCGCGGCGACTCCATGACTGACGTCATCTTTAATGGCTCCAGCGGCCGCAAGCCCGTGGGGCAGGCCTCCATCGAACTGGTGTTCGACAATTCTGCCGGCAAACTGACCGGTGAATACGCGGCATTCAGCGAAATCTCCGTAAAGCGCAAGGTGACCCGTGACGGGCAGAACAACTACTACCTGAACGGTGAGAAGTGTCGCCGCCGGGATGTGACGGACTTGTTCCTGGGGACCGGTCTCGGCCCGCGCAGCTATGCGATTATCGAGCAGGGCATGATCTCCAAGCTCATCGAGGCCAAGCCCGAAGAGCTGCGCGTATTCATTGAAGAGGCCGCAGGCATCTCCAAGTACAAGGAGCGCCGCCGCGATACGGAAAATCGTATGCGCCGCACCAAGGAAAACCTGGAGCGATTGACCGATATTCGCGACGAGCTGGATCGCCAGCTGTCCCGCTTGGAGCGGCAGTCTGCGGCTGCAGAGAAGTACAGCCGCTTCAAGGAAGAAGAGCGTACCCACAAGGCGCACCTGCAGGCGCTCAAATACAAAGACCTGGACGATCAGGCCAAGGCCAAGCAACAGCAAATTGGCGAACTGGAGCTGACCGTCGAAGAGTTGGTGACTCGTCAGGTCAGTTGCGATACCGGTATCGAAGAGCAGCGCGTGGCGTATCACGATCTGTCCGATGCGTTTAACGAGGTACAGGGCCGTTTTTACTCGGTGGGCGCCGATATTGCGCGTCTCGAGCAGAGCATTTCCCACGCACGCGAGCGCAACAATCAGTTACAGACCGACTTCTCACGTACCGAACAGGAATACAGCGAGTCCCAGTCCCTGCTGGCGGCGGACCAGGAAAAGGCCGTCGAGTTTGATGCTGAGCTCGAGGTCATCGTGCCGGATCTGGAAATGGTGCAGGCCGCGGAGGAAGAATCTGCGCAAATGCTGCTGACCGCTGAAGACCAGATGCGCGACTGGCAGAACGAGTGGGACCAGTTCAACCAGGGCGCCTCCGGTTCCCGGCAGAAGGCCGAAGTGCAGCAGTCTCGGATCCAGCACCTGGAAACCTCCACCCAGCGCCTGCAGGATCGCATCAGCAAGCTGCAAACAGAACTAGAGAGTCTGTCCGGCGCCGGTGATGACGGCGAGCTGGAACAGCAGAACGAAGAGTTGGCAGAACTGGAAATGCAGCTGGCGGAGTTGCGTGAATCCATTGCCGAGCAAGTTGAACAGCTGGCGGCCTTGCGCCGTCAGGAAACAGATATCGCCTCCGAGCTGGACAAAGAGCGCCTGCAATTGCAGACCAGCCGTGGGCGGCAGGCCTCTCTGGAAGCCTTGCAGCAGGCGGCTCTGGGGCAGGGCAAGTCGGTGGCAAACTGGCTGGAGCAGCAGGCGCTGCACCAGCGTCCGCGCCTGGCGGATCAGATCAGTGCGCAATCCGGCTGGGAAACCGCGGTTGAAACCGTCCTCGGCGCCCAACTGCAGGCGGTATGTATCGATCAGATCGAGTCGCTGCAGGAATCCCTCGCCAGCCTCGACGGTGGTCAGGCGGTGTTTGTCGATGGCCAGCACGTCAACGCAAGCGCGGATGGCAGCCTGCCGAAACTGTCCGCCGTGGTGGAAGGGCCCAGCTCCCTGACTGGCCTGATCGATGGCATTTATACCGCCGAAGATCTCACCGCCGCTCTGACGCAACGCGCCCAGTTGCGCGCAGGGGAATCCATCGTTACCCGCGATGGCCTCTGGGTTGGCCCCAACTGGCTGCGGGTCAGCCGCGGGACCGATGCCGAGTCTGGTGTGCTTGCGCGCAAACAAGAGTTGGAAAGCCTGGAAGTCTCCCTGGCAGAGTGCGAAGGGCGTATCGAAGAGCTCACCGGGCAGCGGGAGCAGCTGCGCAGCCGCGCCGATGCGTTGGAATCTGGCATCGAGCAATCCCGTAATAATGCGGAACAGTTGAACCGTCGCACCGGTGACTTGCGCAGCCAGTTATCGGCCCAGCGCGCGCGTCAGGAACAGATGGACGAGCGCCGTCGTCGTATCGAAGCGGAAATCAGCGAAGTCAAAGAACAGAAAGAGATGGAGTCTGAAGCCATCTCTGAAGCGCGTATTGAACTGCAGGAAGCCGTCGAGGCGATGAGTGATGATACCGATCGTCGCGAATCCCTTCTGGCGCGCCGTGAAGAACTGCGTGAGGCGTTGGATGCGGCACGCCAGCGGGCCCGTGAAGACAAAGACCGGTCCCACGAGCTGGCCATGCGCGAGCAATCGGTGCGCACCCAGAAAGTGTCCTTGGAGCGTACCCTGCAGGTGCTGCGCGAGCAGGTTGAGCGCTTGCAGGAGCGCCGCGAGCAACTGAAACTGCAGATGGAAGAGGCCCAGGACCCGTCGCAGGACTTCCAGGCAGAACTCGAAGAAAAGCTCGCTCAGCGTATCGATGTCGAAAATGAGCTGGGCGACGCGCGCAAAAAACTTGAAGAAGTGGAATCCAGCCTGCGCAATCAGGAGCAGGAACGCCACAAGGCGGAGTCCGCGTTGCAGGGCGTGCGCGCCCAGCTGGAGCAACAGCGCCTGGTGGCACAAACTCTGGAGACCCAGCGCAATGGGCTGGTAGAGCAGCTGCGCGAGACTGATCACGATGTCGAGGCGCTGCTGGAGGAACTCCCGGAAGAATTGACCATCGAAGCAGTGCAGCAGGATATTGAGCTGGTGGCTGCACGGATTTCCCGTCTGGGGCCAATTAACCTGGCGGCGATTGACGAGTACAAGCAGGAATCGGAGCGCAAGAACTATCTTGATCGCCAGTACGAGGATCTGACCGACGCCCTGGAGACCCTGGAAAACGCCATTCGTCGTATCGACAAGGAAACCCGCACCCGTTTCAAGGAGACCTTTGACCAGGTCAATAGCGGGCTGCAGGAACTGTTTCCGAAAGTGTTTGGCGGTGGCCATGCGTACCTGGAGTTGACCGGCGACGATTTGCTGGATACCGGTATTGCGATCATGGCGCGGCCGCCCGGCAAGCGAAACAGCACCATTCATCTGCTTTCGGGTGGTGAAAAGGCACTGACGGCGATCGCTCTGGTGTTCTCGATCTTCCGTCTCAACCCCGCACCTTTCTGTATGCTGGACGAGGTGGATGCACCCTTGGATGACGCCAACGTCGGACGCTATGCGCGCATGGTGAAAGAAATGTCCGCGCATGTGCAGTTCATCTACATTACCCACAACAAGATCGCCATGGAAATGGCCGATCAGTTGCTGGGTGTAACCATGCACGAGCCGGGCGTCTCTCGCCTGGTGTCGGTCGATGTGGAAGAGGCGGCGGAGCTGGCGTCCGCATAATGAGCAAGCAGTGTTGTTTTAAGCGGGTGGACCCGGTGGATTACAACAGGTGGAATCTGGGCCTGCAGATTCGTCGGATGTCGGCTTAGGGAGAGGGAAGCAACAATGGATAACTGGCTGATCAATTTGCTGGCGCTGATTCTGCTCGCGGTGGTGGTGGATGGTGCGCGCCGTGCCTACCTCAAGCACCGCGATACGGTAAAAGTTTCCCGCAATCTGACCCGATCCATGCGTCGGGACCTGGACGGCCGCGACGAGGATATTCTCTCCGCCCCGCGCGCCTCGCATACCCCGCCGGGCACCGGCTCTCCGTCGGCTGAGCCACATACCGTCAGCAAGTCCCAGACTCGGGGCGCTACGGAACTCGCCGATTCCGAGCTCGAGTACATCGATCCGGAAGAGGCCGAAAAGCGACGCCAGATTTCTGCAGAATTGCCCGGCAGTGTGCGTGTGGTACAGCGCCGCAAGCCCGAGGACGCCACGCAGGTGAACCGTCAGGTTCAGCAGAACTTTCAGTCCTCCCGCAAGCCGTTGGCTGGCAGTAAGCCCGAGCGCCGGGAGGAAGAGTCTGCAACGGTGGATGCCGGAGTGCGTGCGGGCGTGCCCGAACAGGCTTCTCTCAACTTGGAGGAGCAGGTGCCGATGCTGATGGATTCCATTGTCGACGCGCCGTTGGAGCGCGGTCTGGAGCGCGGTCTGGAGGGGGGTGTGGAGCAGCCTCGCGAGCACCTCAGTGCTGAAGCAGCTGCTGACGAACCTGTGGTGGAGGCGACAGACCCGGAGATGCCGTTGTCCGAGGAGCTTGTTGTCACGGACCGTCGGGAGCCCTCCCTGGACGAAACCGTGAGCCTAGAGTCTCTGCAAGCCATGCCGGAAAAGGACGACTATTCCGGCAGTGAAACAGCGCCTGCCGAGCAAGGCACCACCGCCTCTACCGGCTGGTCGGCACCAGATCTCAAGCTCCCCGAGCTGAAATTCCCCGATCTTAAAAAAGCGGTTGCCCCGTCTCGCGAAGCGCGCGCGGCAAAGCCAGTGGACGCTGTCGCAGGCAGCACTGACAGAGCGACTACCCGAGGCGCAAGCCGCAAGGACCGCGATGTGGAAGAAGTCCTGATTTTGAACATCATGGCTCCCGCAGGTGACTGCTTTGAGGGAAATGATTTGTTGCGGGTGCTGCTGTCCAGTGGTTTGCGATTTGGTGAAATGAACATTTTCCATTACCACTGTGGCGAGGCGGGCGAGGGCCCTGTGCTATTTAGCCTGGCCAATGTCGTCGTGCCGGGTACTTTCGACATGTCCGAGATGGAGGAGTTCACCACCCCGGGAATCAGCCTGTTCCTGGCGCTACCCGCGGAAGTGGAGGCTCTGAAAGCTCTCGACACGCTGCTCACGACCGCGCGTTACATCGCGGAGCAGCTGGGCGGTGAACTGAAAGACGAAAATCGCAGCGTGTTTACCGCCCAGACCGCGGAACACTATCGCCAGCGCGTGATGGAATTTCAGCGGCGCAAGGCGCTGGCCCGCGCACAGGCCTGAGCCTGCCCAAGCCGAAACCCAGGCTCTGGCGCCCGGCGCTGGGCCTGGCTCCCCACCGGCAAGAATTCCCTGTTTTTGCGAATAGAAAATGACAAAAAATATTCCCCAGGAAAAGCAGCAGCGTGCTCAACAGCTGCACGAAATCCTCAATCGCGCCAACTATGAATACTATGTGCTCGATACGCCAGAACTCCCCGATGCGGAATACGACCGCTGTTTGCGAGAGCTGCAGGCGCTGGAGAGCGATTTTCCCGCGCTGATCACCCCGGATTCACCCACGCAGCGCGTCGGGGCCCAGCCACTGGCGGCGTTTACCCAGATTCGCCACGAGATGCCTATGTTGTCACTGGACAATGCGTTCAGTGATGAGGAAATGGAGGATTTCGACCGCCGTATCCGCGACCGTCTGAATAGTAGCGCTCCGGTTGAGTACGCCTGCGAACCCAAGCTGGATGGTATTGCGGTAAGCCTGTTATACCGCAACGGGATTCTTGAGCGCGCGGCGACACGTGGTGACGGCAGTGTCGGTGAGGATATCACCCAGAACGTACGTACTATTTACTCGGTGCCGTTGAAGTTGCTTGCGGATGACGTGCCACCGGTACTCGAGGTGCGCGGCGAAATCTATATGCCCAAGGCGGGCTTTGATGCTTTAAATGCAAAGGCCCGAGAAGCGGGCGAAAAAGGGTTCGTGAATCCACGCAATGCCGCAGCGGGTAGTTTGCGGCAGCTCGATTCCAGGATTACGGCGCAGCGCCCACTGGAGCTGTGTGTATACAGTGTGGGGATTGTCGAGGGTGGCAATTTGCCAGATCGCCACACGGCGGTACTTGAGCAACTAAACCGATGGGGGTTCCGCATAAACAGTGAAATGGCCGTGGCGGAAAACATTGGGGAGTGCCTCGACTATTACCGCAAGCTTGGCGAGAAGCGTGCGCAATTGCCCTACGACATTGACGGCATTGTGTTCAAGGTCAACAGTATTCCCCTGCAAAAGCGCTTGGGTTTTGTGGCGCGGGCACCGCGCTGGGCGACTGCGTATAAATTTCCCGCGCAGGAGGAAATGACCCGCCTGCTGGATGTGGAGTTCCAGGTGGGGCGCACCGGCGCTGTGACGCCGGTAGCAAGGCTGGAACCGGTGTTTGTTGGCGGTGTGACGGTATCCAACGCGACGCTGCACAATCGCGATGAGATCGCGCGCCTCGGCGTTAAGATCGGTGACACGGTGGTGATCCGGCGTGCCGGTGATGTGATCCCGCAAGTGGTTTCGGTGGTGGAGAGTCGCCGACCGGAGAGCGCCCGTGCGATCGAGTTTCCGACGCACTGCCCGGTGTGTGAGTCGCCGGTTGAAGCAACGCCGGGTGAAGCGGTGGCGCGCTGTAGCGGTGGCCTTATTTGCAGCGCACAGCGCAAGCAGGCCATCAAACACTTCGCGTCGCGCAAGGCGATGGATGTAGACGGCCTGGGGGACAAAATTGTCGAGCAGCTGGTGGATGAGGGATTGCTGAATTCCGTCTCGGGCCTCTATCACCTGTCATTGGCGCCGTTGGTCGCGCTGGAGAGGATGGGTGAAAAATCTGCACAGAACCTGCTCGATGCGCTGGAAAAGAGTAAAAACACTACGCTGCCCAAATTTCTCTACGCACTGGGAATTCGCGAAGTAGGGGAGGCCACCGCACGCAATCTGGCGCGACATTTCGGCGACCTGGCGCCACTGATGCAAGCGAACGAAGAGGCCCTTCAGCAGGTGGAAGATGTGGGGCCAGTGGTTGCGCATTACGTAGCGGAATTTTTCCAGCAACCGCACAACCTGGAAGAAATTGAAGCCTTGCAGCAGGCCGGCGTGCACTGGGAGGCGGTGGTCCAGGAAGCCGGTTCGCAGCCTCTTGCGGGCCAGACCTGGGTGCTTACGGGCAAGCTCGAGACTCTCTCGCGCAGTGAGGCCAAGGACTACTTGCAGCGCCTGGGCGCGAAAGTGGCCGGCAGTGTTTCGGCGAACACACACACTGTGGTTGCCGGACCCGGCGCCGGTTCAAAACTGAACAAGGCCCGGGAGCTCAATTTGCCCGTGCTGGATGAGGATGGGCTTATGGAAATGTTGCGCGGTCAGGGCATTGAAATCTAATCTTCCCGGCCGCCTGTTTTCTGCACAAAGTGTTGGGTGGATAGACACTGGGAATCGACCCGCGTGGCATTGGCGTTCCGCTGATACCGAAAATGCGATCGGATTACGAATTTGTCGCTCGCCCGCTGTAGAATTCTGATTGCTGCGCCGTTACAGTTGACTGAATTAGTTTTTTGAATTGGCTAGCTGGCAACCGGACTGTGTTGCGGTGGCGGCGTAGGGGTTAGCGCAGAGTGATTCAGGGCGATCAGGAATCCATTGTTTACGGCTGTATCAAAGACAGTAACAGCCTTTCCGGCGGCAGTGACCGCCGTCGGGTTAATCGGGAAGCCGTGCTGGCTCTGCCCAGTGCGGACGAGTGGCCGTTTCTTTGCCGCGATATGTTTGCCGTCCCCACCATCAAGATGAAGCAGTCGCAATACCAGACCGATGTGATCCATTTTGGTGCCTCATACCGCGCCGTGGAATACGAGTGGAATCACTGGATCCAGAAATTCGAAGAACTTCTGCAAAGCATGTACTGGGTGTCGGCAACGGTGCATCTTGAAACCGAGCTATCGGGTACCCATTCGTTTACCTGGGAGGCTGCCGGTCTCTATCACGAGCCGGGCTGTGGCGACATGCAGGTGCGCTGTGAGTGGACCCAGG
Source organism: Microbulbifer sp. Q7 (assembly GCF_001639145.1). Lineage (NCBI taxonomy): Bacteria > Pseudomonadati > Pseudomonadota > Gammaproteobacteria > Cellvibrionales > Microbulbiferaceae > Microbulbifer > Microbulbifer sp. Q7. The sequence goes on from NZ_LROY01000002.1 coordinate 696,641, forward strand.
AAGGCCGCGTCAGCATGTGACGCGCACGTTTCGCACACTATCCTGTGACACTGTCCTGTTGAGTGTATTCTGGCCGGCCATACTGAACAGCGCTGTTCCTTCCATTCAGTCTACCGATCGACCGGGGGTGCCCCATGTCCGACAGCCTGCCTGAAAACCCGTCTGAAGGCCCCTCTGAGGGCCCATCTAAAGAACCACAAAATTTCCGCATCGAAAAAGACAGCTTGGGTCAAGTGCCAGTGCCCAAGTGGGCGCATTTCGGCGCACAGACGCAGCGCGCGGTCGATAATTTTCCAGTAAGTGGGTACACGTTGCCGGTCGAGTTTTTGCGAGCGGTCGTCGCGATTAAAAAAGCCGCTGCGGAGTCGAACCAGTACCTTGGCCTGCTCGACGAAGCGCTGGCTGAGGCGATTGTCCAGGCATGCGACGGACTCAACGCTTCCGATTATGCCAAGCAGTTTCCCGTGGATGTGTTTCAGACAGGCTCCGGCACCAGCACCAATATGAATGTGAATGAGGTGCTCGCCCATATCGCCTGTGCGCAGAGCGGTTTGAATGTCGGGGCCAACGACCACGTCAATATGTCCCAGAGTAGCAACGACGTAATTCCCACGGCCATACACCTGTCTGCCCTGCTGGCGCTGCAAAATAAACTGTTGCCGGCACTGGTGCACTTTATTGATGTGGTCCAGGAAAAGGCGAAGTCGTTAGATGGGGTTGTTAAAACCGGGCGTACTCACCTGATGGATGCGGTGCCGATTACCCTGTCGCAGGAGCTGCATGCTTGGGCGGCCCAGATTCGTTTGTGCAAGGAGCGCATTGAAGCCGCGTTACCGCGCCTTGAACAGCTGGCACAGGGGGGCACCGCGGTGGGCAGTGGGCTCAATGCTCACCCGGAGTTTGCTGAAGTGTTTGCCCGCCGGTTGAGTAGTGAATGCGGTGTCTCATTGCGCCCGGCAGAAAATCTGTTCACTGCCATCGCCTGTCAGGACACGGCGGTTGAGGTTTCCGGACAACTGAAAACCCTTGCTGTCGCACTGATGAAGATTGCCAATGATTTGCGCTGGATGAACAGCGGCCCACTCGCCGGTTTCGGTGAGATAGCATTGCCCGCACTGCAGCCAGGCAGCAGTATTATGCCCGGCAAGGTCAATCCGGTGATTGCGGAGTCCATTGCCATGGTGGCGGCGAAGGTGATGGGTAACGACACCACCATTACCGTAGCGGGGCAAAGTGGAAATTTTCAGCTGAACGTGATGCTGCCGGTTATCGCTTTTTCCCTGCTGGAAAGCATTCGGACCCTGGCGAGCAGCACCCGATTATTGGCGGATAAGGCCATTGCCGGATTCAGTGTCAATGAAGATCGCATACAGCAAGCGCTGGCGAGAAACCCCATTCTGGTGACTGCGCTGAATCCGGTCATTGGTTATGGCAAGGCGGCAGAGATTGCCAAAGCCGCCTACACCAGTGGGCGGCCTGTGCTTGAGGTGGCGGTGGAGATGACGGACCTGTCGAAGAGCGAGCTGGAGCAGTTGCTCGACCCTGCGCGACTGAGCCGGGGAGGAATTGTGGGTGGTTAGCGGTCGGCCGGTGGGTTGCAATCGTTGACCGGGATCAGCCAAACAGCAGAATGCCCAGCAGGATACTGCCGACAAACAGCATCATACATTCCACCCAGATGGCGAGCTTGCGTAGAATGGCCCTGTCTTCGCGACGGTAAAGCAGACGTTTTTGCATGACCTGTCCTCCTTGTTGGCAGACGATCAGCGGGTTCGCACCGCGGTTTCGTTGACAGCGTGCGGTGGATGCTGCACGATTCTGCGCCGTGTATGGCGCCCGACCTTAAGGTCCTCGCCTGTGTACACAAGGTCTTTCGAGTGGCCGCGAGTGCAGGTGAGTCTCTATATTGATAAGGATAGTGTTGTCCAGCTGCGCCGACCAATCATCCATTTTCCAGTCAAAGTGTGTCTGTTATGGCCTCAAAACGCCGCCGCTCATTTGTTACCAGTGTGCTGGCCTGCATCGCATTTATCGCTGCGGCCATCTGGAGCTGGGATCTTCCGGTTGCCGATCTGCTCAGCTATCTGGTGTTGCTGCTGGTTTTTCTGGTGGTGATCGTGGCCGTGGCCTTCGGGTTTGGTGCGCTGCTGAACTGGTTGCGCAATCGTCGCAATAAATAAGTGATTTCAACGGATCGGACTGCCAGCCCCAGAATGGACAATTCCAACGACGATATCCGTATACCCATTGCCTATGTGCAGCGACTGCTGGATGAGGCCGCCAACCACGGTTGTGACCGCGACGAACTGCTCTCTTCGGTAGGGATTTCCGAAAACGATCTGGAAGATACGGCCGCGTTCTCGGCGGTGAAGTACGGTCGCCTCTACCAGCGTGTGATGTGGCTTGCCCAGGATGAGTGGTTTGGCATGTTGAGTGGTGGGCGGGTACGCTCCGGCTCTTTCCGGCTGTTGTGCCTGACGGTGGTCAACTGCGCGACGGTGCGTCAGGCCATCACTCTCAGCGCGGAGTTTAATGAAATCTGCCGCGGCTTCCGTGTCAAACCCGTACTGCACCCGGAGGGTGACAGGGATCGGGTGGTGATTGAGGGAATCAGCTCTCTGGCGCCGGGAGAGTTTGAGCAGCTGATCGCGGAAACCACACCGGGAGTGATTCGCACCACCCTGGCGGTCTGGCATCGCTTCTATTGCTGGCTGGTGGGGCGTGAGATTCCGCTGGCCAAGTTGCACTTTTCGTTTCCCTGTCCGGAAGAATTTCTGTCGCTGGCGCAGAGTGAGGCGGGTGAACTGCTATTTGACCAGCCGGCCAATGCTCTGGAATACGAGAGCCGCTACCTGGATTACCCCATCGTCCAGAGTCCGCAGACCGTGGAAGATTTCATTCGCACGGCGCCCTATCACCTGGTGATCAGTGACGGCAGTGCCAGCAGTATCAAGACCAAGGTCAAGACCATTCTCAATCGCGACGTGAGCGAGTCGATGCCGGCCGCGGAAGCCGTGGCCGAGCGCCTGAACATGTCGGTGACCACCCTGCGCCGTAAGCTGCAGCAGGAAAATACCTCCTACCAAAAACTGAAAGACGAATGTCGGATGGAAGCGGCATTCCACTATCTCAGTTGTCCGGACCTGTCGAACACCCAGATCGCGGAAATGCTCGGTTTTGACGAGGCCAGCGCTTTTTTCCGCGCCTTCAAAAAGTGGACTGGGGTAACCCCCGGGGAGTATCGCAAAAGTCCGCGCGCTACTGCCGCCGGTCTTTGATGTCGCCCGGTGGCGTCATTTTTCACGGGTTCGCCGCCATCGATTGCGCCGCTTGGCGCTGTGAATATTTGACTGCCCCGTCAGCCCTTTCCCCCTGTTTGCCCGCCGTATTTTGTTAGTGCTTTGGACACTTTTCGCCATAGTGAGTTTTGCCAATTTGGAACTACTATGAATAAAACCAAAAGTTGAGTCACAAGCTGAGGCGCTGGATTTTGCCCTAGCCACTGTGGCTCCCGGGATGACATGCCCGGTCCACCGACGACAAATATCGAAAGAGGGTACACAGGATGAGCGAGATCAAGATTCCGCTGCGTGACATGCGATTTGCAATGCGTGAGCTGTTTGGCTGGGATCAGCACTATGCGACGCTTGGCTACGAGGATGCGAGCCCGGACGTAGTGGACGCCATTCTGGAAGAGGGTGCCAAGTTCTGTGAAAACGTGTTGGCGCCTCTGAACCAGATCGGTGACCAGCAGGGCTGTACCTGGGTTGACGGCGAAGTCAAAACACCGGAAGGCTTCAAAGAGGCTTACCAGCAGTTTGTAGAGGCCGGCTGGCCGTCTCTGCCGCACAAGGAAGAACATGGTGGCCAGGGCCTGCCGCCGTCGCTGGGCACCATCCTGAGCGAAATGGTGGGTACCGCCAACTGGTCCTGGGGCATGTACCCGGGGCTTTCCCACGGCGCTATGAACACCCTGGAAGCCCATGGTACCGACGCACAGAAGGATACTTACCTGACCAAGCTGGTTGAAGGCAGCTGGACCGGCACCATGTGTCTCACCGAACCGCACTGTGGTACCGACCTGGGCATTCTCCGCACCAAGGCGGAACCGAATACCGACGGCTCCTATTCCATTAGCGGTACCAAAATTTTCATTTCCGCCGGCGAGCACGACATGGCGGAAAATATCGTACACATTGTACTGGCACGCCTGCCTGACGCCCCTGCGGGTACCAAGGGTATATCCCTGTTTATCGTACCGAAATTCCTGCCCAGCGAAGATGGATCGGTGGGGGAGCGCAACGGTGTGACCTGTGGCTCGCTGGAGCACAAGATGGGTATTCACGGCAACGCCACCGCGGTGCTGAACTTCGATGGTGCCAAGGGTTTCCTGATTGGTCCGCCGAACAAGGGCCTGAACTGCATGTTCACCTTTATGAATACCGCGCGTCTGGGTACCGCGCTGCAGGGCGTGGCGCACGCAGAAGCGGGCTTCCAGAAGTCCCTGGCGTATGCCAAAGATCGTCTGCAGATGCGCTCCCTGAGCGGCCCGAAAAACCCGCAAGGCGCAGCAGACCCGATCATCGTGCATCCCGATGTACGCCGCATGCTGATGACGCAAAAGGCATTCGCCGAGGGCGGCCGCATGCTGGTTCTGTTGTGTGCACAGCAGGTGGATCGCTCTCAGAGCGGCTCGGAAGAAGAGCGCAAAGACGCGGACGACCTGCTGGCATTCCTGACGCCCATCGCCAAGGCATTCCTGACCGAAACCGGCTATGAGTCGGCTAACCTCGGCCTGCAGTGTTTCGGTGGTCACGGCTACATCGCCGAATGGGGCATGGAGCAGAACGTACGTGACGCGCGTATCGCCACGATCTACGAGGGTACCACCGGTATTCAGGCTCTGGACCTGTTGGGCCGCAAGGTACTGATGAGTCAGGGTGAGTTGCTGCGTAAGTTCACCAAGATCGTGCACAAGTTCTGCCAGGCCGAAGTGGACAACGAAGCGCTCGCGCCTTACGTCTCCAAACTTCAGGAGATCAACAAGGAGTGGGGCGAGCTGACCATGAATATCGGCGTGAAAGCCATGGAGAATCCGGACGAAGTGGGTGCTGCATCGGTGGATTACCTGATGTACTCCGGCTACGCGGTGCAAGCCTATCTGTGGGCGCTGTCGGCCAAGGTGGCCAATGCGCAGATCGCAGCGGGTACAGCGGAGGAAGATTTCTACCGCTCCAAGCTCGCGACCGCTCGGTTCTTCTTTGACCGAATTCTGCCGCGCACCGCTACCCACGCGGCCGCCATGCAGACTGGCGCGGATAACCTGATGAGCCTGGACGCGGAACACTTCGCCTTCTGAGCTTGATGTGAGTAAAACACCGCCGCTGGAGACATCGGCGGTGTTTTTGGATCTGGCTTTTGCCAACGGCGGCAAAAGCGGGGCGTGTTTTATCTGGAGCTCCGATGCAATTACCCGTGCACATCATTGAGCGGCTGCAGCAGCTGACTTGTTTGCCCAATACCGCTCGGGTACAGTTTCGATTGCCAGACGGCAGTGATTTTTACCTGCAGGTACAGAAAGGCAGCGAAGCTGTGGATGCGATTGCCGCTGAGCAGGTATCAGGTCTGATTGCGGATGCCGACCTGGAACTGGAAATGTCGTATCACACGTTGAAAGACATTACCCATGGCCAGCTAAGCGCGCGCCACGCGTTTCTGCTGGGGGATATCCGCTACACCGGCAACCGGGAGCTGGCGGCGGCACTGGCGGATCTTTTTTCCGCGCGGTCGTAACTGAGAGGACCGCGCAAGACCCCGGAGGTGGAGCCTTGCGATGTCCGGAGATCGCGGCGCGCATTGCATCCTCCTGACAACATTCACCGAATAACTATCAAAACTTACAATAATTATCTGCCCGAATGGGGCTTGTCCTGAAGATTTCGTCTATATAGGGACTTGGGTACCACAAAGACGCTGAGCACAGCCGGTTCCCCGCGGCGATTAATGCGCATGTCATGGTATCTTCGGCCTGAAACCTGATTGATAATCCCGGGAAAGGCGCGCACCGTACCAGGCGGATAGCACCACAAAAACAACATATTGGGAGAAATAAGTTGGACATCGAACGCAGCATTCTTGACGTGTTTTCCACCGCTACGGCCAAATACGCCGATCGACCGGCCTTTACCTGCCTTGGGCATACTTTGAGCATCGGTGATATCGATCGGCTCAGTGCCAACTTCGCCTCCTATCTGCAACACAAGACAAACCTCAAGCCGGGTGATCGTATTGCGGTGCAACTGCCGAACGTGTTGCAGTACCCGGTTGTTGTGTTCGGTGCCCTGCGTGCGGGCCTTACGGTGGTCAATACCAATCCCCTGTACACCAAGCGCGAGCTGAAGCACCAGCTGAACGATTCCGGTGCCAAAGCGCTGGTGGTGCTGGCGAACATTGCCGACGTGGCCTCTGAAGTCATCCCGGAAACGGGCGTAGAGCAGGTGATTGTGTCGGAGATTGCCGATCTGCACCCGCCGCTCAAGCGCGTTCTGATCAACAGTGTCGCCAAGTACGTCAAGAAGATGGTGCCAGAGTTCAGCTTCTCCAACCGCGTTAACTTTCGTGATGCCATGTCTGCCGGAGCAGGGCAGCAGCATCAGGACGTGCAGCGCACCCCAGACGACATTGCGGTGTTGCAGTACACCGGTGGTACCACGGGTGTCGCCAAGGGCGCCATGCTGACCAACCGCAACCTGGTTGCCAATATGGAGCAGGTGCGCGAAGCGCTTGGTGACTCCATGAAGGAAGGTGAAGAGTACTATGTGGCGCCGCTGCCGCTGTACCACATTTACGCGTTCACCATCCACTGTATGTGCCTGTTCACCACCGGCAACCACTCTTTGCTGATTCCGAATCCGCGGGATATTCCGGGTTTTGTCAAAACCCTGAAGGGCAAGCGATTCACCGGTTTCTGCGGCCTGAATACCCTGTTTAACGGCCTGATGCGCTTCCCCGATTTTGCCGACCTGGATTTCAGCAAGCTACATACCACCTGTTCAGGCGGTATGGCATTGACACGTGCGACCGCAGAGCGGTGGGAAAAAATGACCGGTTGCGTCGTGACCGAAGGTTACGGCATGACCGAGACCTCGCCGGTAGTGTCGTTCAACCCGGCGGATGCCGTGCAGCTTGGCACTGTGGGTGTGGCGGTACCTGAGACCGAGGTGAAGGTGATTGACGAGAACGGCAATGACCTGCCCAACAATACCCCGGGAGAGCTCTGTGTGCGCGGCCCACAGGTAATGAAGGGTTACTGGGAGCGCCCGGAAGCGACACAGGAGACTATCGACTCCGAGGGCTGGCTGAAAACCGGTGATATGGCGGTGATCCAGGATGACGGGTATATCAAAATTGTCGACCGCAAGAAGGACATGATCATCGTGTCAGGCTTCAATGTGTACCCCAACGAAATTGAAGATATTGTTGCCGCGCATCCCAAGGTTGCCGAAGCCGCCGCCGTTGGTATTCCGGATGAGCGCAGTGGTGAGGCGGTAAAACTGTTTGTAGTGAAGACCGATGAATCGCTGACCGAGGACGAAGTCATCGCCTACTGCCGTGAAAATATGACCGCGTACAAGGTCCCGAGGAATATCGAGTTCCGCGAAGATCTACCCAAGACCAACGTGGGCAAGATTCTGCGTCGTGAACTGCGCGATGAAGAGTTAAAAAAAAGTGAAGAGGCGACCGCTGCCTGAGGCGGCACCGCTCTCCACCTGATTCGAGTAATTGGGTGTAAAAAAACCCGCTGCTTGCAGCGGGTTTTTTTGTGCGTGTTGATTAACTGCTTCAGGCGACTCAGTTCCGGCTATCCGCGCTCTTGTCGCGAATTGCACGAAACTCGTTGCCCTTGTACCAGTTCGGCCAGTCCCGACTGTTCGCCAGTGCCAGGCCGATGTCGAGACCCAGCGCCAGATCCAGTGCCGCGCCTTCCAGGTTCCACTCCGGGTCATATTCGTCTCCCGGCTTGTGGTAGTGATCGGCGGTGTATACGTCGGCTTTCTTCTTGGCCCAGTCGCGGCCGTGTTCAAAGCTGTCGGTGCCGGATGAGAAATAGAGCATGGGCACGCCCTTCTTCGCCAGGCTGAAGTGATCGGAACGGTAGAAGTAGCCGCGCTCCGGGTGATCCTCCGGTGCCAGGTAACGTCCTTGGGTGCTGGCCACATCTTCCAGCATTTTTTCCAGCTCGCTGTTGCCGTATCCCACGACGATGACATCGCGCATGGGCCCGAGAACGCCCATGGCGTCAAAGTTGATACCGGCCACGGTATTTTCCAGGGGAACGACCGGGTTAGCGGCATAGTATTTCGAGCCCAGTAGTCCGGACTCTTCTGCGGTCACGGCGACAAACAGCAGGGAGCGCTGTGGAGCCTCTTCCATTTTGGCAACCTGGTGTGCCATGGCCAGCAGGCCGGCGGTACCGGTGGCATTGTCGACGGCACCGTTGAAGATGTGGTCCTGCCCCTCTGCGTGGTCATTGACACCGAGATGGTCCCAGTGAGCGGTGTAGATGATCGCTTCATCCGGGTGGGTAGTGCCCTCGATTTTGGCGATCACATTGCGCGAGTTGGACGTGCGGACTTCGCTTTTCAGGTCGACGGATGCGGTCAGGTTCAGTGGCTTCGGCTGGAAGCCCTGTTGCTTGGCAGCGTCCATCTCTTTCGCCAGATCCAGGCCAGCGGCGGTGAACAGCGACTTGGCTGCGTCGCTGGTGATCCAGGATTCCACCGCAACCCGGTCGGCGTTCTTGTCTTCAGACTCCAGGCTGATTTGAGCACCGGACCAGCTGCCGCTCACCACTTCCCACGGATATCCGGCGGCGCCGGTCTCGTGAACAATGATGGCACCTGCGGCGCCCTGACGCGCGGCCTCTTCAAACTTGTAGCTCCAGCGGCCGTAGTAGGTCATGGCGTTGCCGTTGAACAGGTTGTTGTCCTGAGTGGCGTAGCCCGGGTCATTGACAAGAATCACGGCGGTTTTGCCCTGCATGTCGAGGCCGGCGTAATCGTTCCAGTTGTTTTCCGGAGCGACGATGCCGTACCCCACAAACACCAGTGGACTGTCTTTCAGTTGGCTCTGGGGTGTCTGGCGCTGGGTAAAGGCGACCATGTCGGTGAGCGGCTGCAGCGACTTTTCAAAACCCTCGCCACGGATTTCCATCGGGGTGCTCTCGATCTGCATTTCGACCACGGGCACTTCCTGGAACCAGCTGGGGTTGCCATCGGCATCCACTGCGCCGGGCTTCAGGCCGAGTTTTTTGAACTCATCGGCCAGATAGTTCACCGTCAGCTCTTCACCTTTGGTCGCGGGCGCGCGGCCCTCAAATTGATCGGAAGCAAGCACGGCGATGTGTTTGTGCAGGTCTCGCGCGATTTCCGCAACTTCGGCCTTGTCGGCGTCGCTGAGTGTCGGCTCGGCAGTCGTATTTGCACCAGCATCGTTTGCTGCTGAAATCTGGCGTTCTTCTGCCGGTGCATTCTGGGACTCCGGTGCGGTGCTGTCTGCGCTGGTGCCTGCACCGTCTTTGCTGCAGGCGGCAATCGCGGTCAGCCCGGCGAGTGCCAGTGGCAGCGCCAGGCGCCGCCAGTGATCAGGAGTGTGCATAAAGATTCCTTTTTCTGGTTATAGGAAAGGGGTTGATGTTATTTGTTGTCCATAAACGCCAGGGTCTGGCGGATGGGGAAGAGCATGTCCCGGGCCAGAGTGCGGCAGCGCGCTGGCGACCAGCCTTCCAGAGGATCCGGGAGATTGTCATTGTCTTTGAAGGGCATCTCCAGGGTGAGTGCCAGGGTGCGGAACTGGTGGCCACACCAGTTGGTGCCGACGGTCATGTTGGCTTCACCGGGCTTGTCCAGGGGGTAGCCGCGCTCGGTCTGAAAATCCGGGCTGACCTGTTCGAAAGCCTGCTTGAAGGTGTTTTCCAGGGCAGCGTGCTGGTCGTCGTAGCCAGGGATGCCCTCGCAGGCGGCGACAAAATTGAACGGCAGGGCTTCGTCGCCATGGATGTCGAGGAACATATCTCCGCCAGTGGCGAGCATGCGCTCGCGCACCAGGTAGACCTCAGGGCTGCGTTCCATGCTCGGCGACTGCCATTCCCGGTTGAGGTTGGCGCCGGCGGCATTGGTGCGCAGGTGCCCACGCACGCTGCCGTCCGGGTTCATATTTGGAACAACGTAAAACACCGTGTCCTGCAGCAGCTGCATGGCGGCGGCGTTGGACTCGTCCAGCAGGGTTTCCAGGAAACCCTCGACAAACCATTCGGCCATGGTTTCGCCGGGATGTTGGCGGGCGATCATCCATACTTTGTGCTTGGCCGTTTGCGGATTGCCGACGGTCAGCAATGTCATTTCCCGCCCATCCAGTGTCAGGCCCAGGGTTTCTGCCTGTACGCGCTCGTCGGACTGCGCCCAGGCGATCAGATCCAGGTGCCGTTCCCAGGAGTAGGGCGCGAAATAGGCCAGGTAGATGGCGGGCTGTTCCAGGGAAACCGAGAAATCGAGCGTTTTGCCATCGTACTGGGTATCGATACGGAACCAGTGGTGGCGGTCGTAGGAGGCGCAGAGTCGATAGTTTTCCCAGCCCTCGGGGTAGGCCGCCTTGCCCGCATTGCCGATACGCAGGGCGTACTCTTTGCCGACTTCACCCTCGAGGCGAAAGTGGAACCACTGGTAGAAATCGGACTGGTTGTCGATCCGGATGGCGAGCTCGATGGGGCTGCTGTTCTTGTCGATGACTTTGATATTGCCGCTGTCGAAAGCGCTGCTGATGTGCATGCGTATGCTCCGCATTGGTCGTGGACGAAAAGGGGTTCACGTCAGATAGAGTTGTCGTATCCAACGGTTTGATTTGCATAATGCTGCAGGATACGGATTCGAATCAAACGTTCAGGATAGCCCGGGATAGCTTGGAGGAAATACCTGTCGCGCTTTTGTTTGTGAGAACAAAATATTGAAACAGCGAAGTATCCAGATATTTTTATGGCGACTTTGCGATCACCACCAGTGGCGGCGCGAAAATAAAGGCGTGAAAATTAAAAAGGCGCGGTGCTCTTGCGAACACCGCGCCCCTGCCAATCCATGGCGGCACCTGCTGAGACTACTGCTCCTTGAAATTTCTGGCGTCAGACCAATGACGACTTCTCACTGCCCGGTCAATGCGCGGTGCGAACCACAACCGCACCATCAGAAACGTTGTACTGCTCCCTGACATTCCTCAGCAGGTGCTGTCTAAAGTTTAGGCAGGCTGTGTGCATGTCGCCCTGCCGGGGGCAAAAGTTGGCGTGCGGTTGGTTAACTTTTGAACAGCTCTAGGGGCGCCGTGCAACTGGCGGGCAAGTCGCCCGGGGTTAATCGAAATTCAGCGCACTGTCTTTCCAGTATTTGGTTCCCTTGAGCGTGGCCTGTAGTGCGATGCCGCTTTCCGTCAGCTGATACACCCGCATTCCATCCGCGACAACCTCGCCGCCGACGGCCACTCCCTTGTCCTGGGCTTTGGCGGCGGCATCTGCGTGGCCACCGAAGGACCAGCCGTGCTCCACAAAACGATTCATCACTGCCGGCGAGTCAAAGACAAACAGTGCACGAAAATCCTTAACACCGAAGCCGAGGCCAACGCCGACCTCGCCCATTTTCATGTAGGTACGCTCGCCGGACCCACTAACCGCAACGCCGTAGCCGGTGGACGCGCTGGCCAATAGCAGGTTGACGTTTACGTTGCTGAATACGGCGTAACCGGGCGCCTTGGCTACGTCGCCACGCAGGTCGGGTTTCAGCCGATACAGCGCATCGAGCACTTCGCGTTCGGTTTGCTGTATGTGTTGCCGCTGCTCGTCACGGGTCTGGCCGGGTGCCGCACAGGCGGCCAGCAGGAGCACCTGTATGAGCAGTGCCAGCAGGGTGCAGTATCGAAAGTGGATGGGCATGGTGTGGTCTCCGTTGGTGTCCGCAGGGCCATTGTGGCGCCTGCGCTGATCGGTAGGGTCTTGTTGGTTGTTATTGAAGCCGTGATCAGACGGTTGTTTCGGACACCCTGGCGCGTTACGGCCAGGGTGTGCCAGCTTTTTGCTACGGTTGTGACCAGAATACCGACGAAGTAGCGGTGTGCCTGCGACCTGGCGCACAAAGATACAATGGGCGCCACTTTCGGGGCGGCGGACAAATCGGTATTCTTGCGAGCCTGAACTCTCTGGTGAACTTATCTTTCAGGAATGAAAATCCATGAATACATCGATTAAACGGGGCATTGCTGCTTCCTGTCTGTTGACCCTGATGCTGAACCTCACAGCCTGCGGTTACTTTTTATATCCGGAGCGGAAAGGTCAAACCGGTGGTCGGGTCGATCCGGTGGTGGTTATTCTGAATGGTGCCGGGCTGCTGTTCGGAATCTTGCCGGGGGTAGTTGCCTTTGCGGTGGATTTCACCAATGGCACCATCTATCTGCCGGCGGGCGGCTCTTCTGCCATTGATCGGCACATCAGCGCAGTGGATCAGGGTGACGATAACGGCAAACTGGCGAGCCTGCTGGACAGCGGGAAGCCGGTAGTGGATCAGAGTGGACAGGCGTGGATCGAGTTGCCGCTTGATAGCGTGACCGGCGGTGCTGAAGCGACCAATCTGGAGCAGGTGGGTGCAGCTCTGGGCGCTTACACCGGGCAGCCGGTGGCTGCCGCTGATATCGTATGGCTGCAGGACCTGGCCGCGCTGAATCAGGCGCGCGCTGCTCAGCAGGCCACTGCGGCCCGCTAACGGGTGGCCCTATTGTCCGGGGCGCAGTCTGCCCCTGAGGGTGTGGCGGGCCGGGATCACCGCCGCTACGCCCAAAACCTTCTCTCTTCCGACAGGGTGCTCCCGTTTGTACGGGATCCTCGCATCGTGCATATGGGGCTGAACCGGCTTTCCCCGGATCTCTGGCTCCAGGATTGCCCCCGTTTGCCCCACTACCATCACAACAAACTGTGTGCCCGGCGCAGGCTGGGGGACAGGGTGTATGCGCAACTGCCGTCGTCTTTGCCGGCGCAGCGGGAATTGGTGGCACTGTTGGCGCAGCACCTTCGGCAGCACCACCCGATGTACCATTTCCAGTCGGGCGGCGATCTTGCGTGGCAGCATTCGGCGGGATGTCTCCGCTGGCCTGGCCCGGCGGCCGCCATTGTGAGCGGTGAGCCGCTGTGGAACGCGAGCCTCTGGGTGGCGGATGATCTTTGTATTCTGATGCCCGGTGAGCGCGGCTATACGCTGGTTGCGGCTTCTCTGGCAGCGCCAAGTTACTGGCGGCTGGAGGAGAAAATTGGCCAGCCGCTGGCAGAAATCCATCGGCCGGTACCGGGGTTTGCAGAAAACATCGGTGCCCAGGTCTCCCGCTTTTTTGATCACCTGTTGCCGGAGTTCCCGGTGTGGCGCGGTAACTGGTCGGTGGTGGATTCGGCGGAGCTGCTGCATCGTGGCGAGAGCAGTGAGACGGGTAGTAGCGAGACGGGTAGTAGCGAGGCGGATAGTAGCGAGGCGGATAGTAGCGAGACGGATAGTAGCGAGGCGGGTAGTAGCGAGGCGGATAGTAGCGAGGTGGATAGTAGCGAGGCGGATAATGACAATACCGAGAGAGGCCTGTTCCTGCGAGTCGAGCGTCAGTCCCTGCGGCGCCTGCCGCAAACCGGTGCGGTGGTGTTTTCCATTCGGGTGATGATTAACCCACTGGAGGATTTGCTGGGGATGGCGGGTGTGCTCCGGCAACTGCAGGCGGCGGTAGCATCCATGTCACCGCAAGAGTCGCGCTACAAGTCCATTGCACCGTTCCGGCACCAGCTGGAGGCATTTTTCGCCGCACACCTGGCACCGTCTTGAGTCATGTGGAGCGCTCTGCCTTGAAGGCTTTTGGTGACAGGCCGGTCCAGCGCCGGAACGCCTTGCCGAAGGCACTCTCGTCGCAATAGCCCAGTGCCGCGGCTATATCCACGTTGGTTTTTTCGCCTTCCCGCAGCCACTGGCAGGCATAGTGGCTGCGCACTTCGTCCTGAATCGCCCTGAAACTGGCGTCTTCTTCCAGTAGTTTGCGCCCGAGGTGGCGCGGGCTGATGCATAGCCTAGCGGCGACCTGCTCGCGGCTAAGCTGCGGTTCCTGCTGCAGCAAATGCGCCACGCGCAGTTGCAGGCTTTTGCTGGTCAGCGCCTTCAGCAGTGCGTCTGCTTCCGGCTTGAGGCGGGCCATCACCTGGCGGTCGGCGGCCACCAGCGGAATTTCCAGATCCTGCGGGCGCAGGCGAATGCCGGAGAATTCCGCATTGAACTGCACTGGTGCCTGCAGCAGTTGCTGGTACTGCTGCTGTACCGCCAGCGACGGGGTAGGGTAGGCAAACTGGACGCTCTGGGGTTGGAAGTGCCGGCCGGTCATGGCCCGGGCCTGGGCCAGGCAAATGGAAAGCACGGTTTCGACCCGCAGGCGCGCGCAGCGCAGGTAATTCGGGCGGTAACAGAAATCCACATAAAAGCTGCCGCGGCGCATTTCAAACTGCCCGCCTTCACCCAGCAGTGGGTGGTAGATCAGCAGCTGGTCGAGCGCGGCCCCCAGGTTTTTCTGTGTCATCAGCAGGTAGCCCACCAGGCCCATCTGGCTGCCCTGCATGGCCTGACCGAGCCGGATTCCCAGCAGTGGGTCCGGATGCGCTGCTTGGACGGCCAGCCAGATCGCCTCCTGCACCTGCATTGGGACGCGCTCTTCCTCGTTAATGTCGGCCAGAAGGGCCTCGGCCTCAGCGGGGAGTTTTAGCTGCAGCCGTTCCAGAGCGCTTATAATTGCGCGCGTGTAGCTTAAGGTTACGCTTCTACTGTCTCTCGTGTTCACTAGGTCTGTCCGCAATTAACCAGATGCTGCCCGATTATGACGACGGCGCCTCTGAATGTCACGTTATATTGATTGCCAGTACATATTGGCAACAGGCCGATATACAAAGAGCGCGCTTGGCCCTTGCTTGAGTATCGGGCAGTGAGCTGAGAAAGAAGCCCGGAGAAGAATAATGAAGCCTTTCGCTGTGATCGGTGCCGGCCCCATGGGGTTGTGCAGTGTACGCAATCTGGCCAAGCATGGGATCCCCTGTGTCGGTTTCGAGACCCACAGTGATGTGGGTGGGCTGTGGGATATCGACAGTCCCACCAGCACTATGTACGAGTCGGCGCACCTGATCTCGTCCAAGAAGATGACGGAGTTTGCAGAATTTCCGATGGGGGATGATGTGGCGCTGTTCCCACATCACAGCGAATTGCGCGAATATTTCCGCGCCTACGCCCGTGAATTCGACCTCTATCGTCACTACGAATTCGAGACCGAAGTGGTTCACTGCGAGCGCGTGGAGGACCTATGGCACATCACAACCCGCCGCGGCGGTGAAGAGCAGACACGGGTGTTCGGTGGCCTGCTCATTGCGAACGGTACCCTCCATCACCCCAATATGCCGTCGCTGCCCGGTGAATTTGCCGGTGAGCTGCTGCACTCCTGCGACTACCGCGATCCAGCGATCTTCGAGGGCAAGCGTGTTTTACTGGTGGGCTGCGGCAACAGTGGCGCCGACATCGCTGTGGATGCCGTGCACCGCGCCAAGAGTGTCGATATCAGCCTGCGCCGCGGCTACTACTTCTTGCCGAAGTTCATCGGCGGTCAGGCCACGGATGCCCTGGGGGGGCGCATCAAGCTGCCGCGGTTTGTGCAGCAACGTATCAGCGCAGCGCTGTCCAAGCTTATGCTGGGCTCTCCGGAGCAGTACGGCCTGCCCAAGCCAGATTACAAGATGTTTGAGTCACACCCGGTGATCAACTCCCTGATTTTGCATCATATTGGTCATGGGGATATCAAGGCGCGCAGCGACGTTGCCGAGGTGGAAGGGAGTAGGGTGACCTTTACCGATGGCGCCAGTGGTGACTACGACATGGTCCTGATGGCGACCGGCTACAAGCTGCACTATCCGTTTATCGACCGCGCGCACCTGAACTGGGAGGGGTTTGCACCGCGGCTGTATCTGAACGTGTTCCATCCGCAGTACGACAACCTGTTCCTGATGGGCATGGTGGAAGCGGCCGGACTCGGCTGGGAAGGGCGCAACCGGCAAGCGGAGATGGTGGCCCTGTACATCCGACAGCTTGCCGCCGGCGCCGCCTCTGCCCACAAGCTCCAGCGAACCAAGCAGGAAGAGGCCGCGAATCGCGCCGACGGCGGGATGAACTACCTCGAGCTTGAGCGCATGGCGTACTACGTGCACAAGGACACCTACCTGAAGGCACTGGCCGGTCACACCAAAGACTTGCTCCGGGACCTACCTGTTGCGGATACTGGACACTTTTCAACCAGTTCGGCCGCAGCGACTCGCTGAGGCCACCCAGCCCATGAATGTATCTAACCCGGTAGTCATCGCTTCGATCGACAGCTTCCAAATGTCCCCGGCCGCCCTCGTCGCCCTGAATGCGGTGCTGGCATTTATGATGTTCGGGGTCTCCCTGGGGCTCCGCAAAGCCGACTTTGAGCGGGTTCTCAGGCGCCCGGTGGCGCCGCTCACCGGGCTCGTTGCACAGTTTCTGTTACTGCCCGCCATCACGTGTCTGGCTACCTGGGCATTGAACATCAGCCCCGGGCTGGCGCTCGGCATGATCCTGGTCTCCTGTTGCCCCGGGGGAACCTTTTCTAACGTGATGACCTGGATCGGGCGCGCCAATGTTGCCACCTCCGTGAGTATGACGGCTGTTTCCAGTGTGGTGGCGGTGGTCATGACGCCGTTCAATTTCGCTCTGTACGGAAGCCTGAACCCCCACACACGTGAAGCCCTGCAGGCGATTGCGCTGCCGGCAGAAAATATGGTGATGATGGTGGTGCTGGTGCTGGCCCTACCGATGGCGCTGGGCATGATTGTCGGTGCACGGCTGCCGCGCTTTGCCGCGCGCAGCGAGCCGTTTTTTCGTGCCGCGTCGCTGCTGGTGTTCCTGCTGTTCGTGGTGATTTCATTCAGCAAGCACTGGCACACGGCGCTGCAAATCGCGGGCGCGGTGCTGGTACTGGTGGTGGCCCACAATGCTCTCGCCTTCCTGATAGGCGATCTGGCCAGCCGCGCGGCGCGCCTGCCGCAGGGGGATCGTCGCGCGGTGACCATGGAGGTCGGGATTCAGAATTCGGGGCTGGCGCTGGCGATTCTTTTCACCTTCTACCCCGAGGCGGGGGAGATGTTGGTGATCGCCGGGTTCTGGGGCGTGTGGCACTTGGTTTCCGGCCTGTGCCTGGCGGGCTACTGGAACCTGAATCAGCGTCGTGAGGCGGTGCGTGCGAGCACCGGCGAGTGCGCCGGCTAGGCTCCGTGTACGGCCCGTAAAACAATAAGAGCAGTGTAAAAATGCGTGAACAAAGAGTTTTGATTACCGGTGCCGCCGGCTACGTGGGTGGCCAGCTCGGGTCTCTGCTGAGCGGTCAGATGCCGGTGGTGGGTGTGGATATTCAGCGGAAGGACACCCCATTCCCGTTGTTTGTCATGGATATCTGTGACGACGCGCTGGTGGAGTTGATGCGCGCGGAACGTATCACCCATGTGGTGCACCTGGCCTCGGTGGTTTCCCCGGGGCGAGACCGCGCGCGGGAATACCGTATTGACGTCGAGGGCACCCGCAACGTACTCGATGCCTGTATTGCCGCGGGCGTCGAGCATCTCACTCTCACCAGCAGCGGCGCGGCCTATGGCTACCATGCCGACAACCCGGCTTGGCTCGACGAGCAGGATCGCTTGCGCGGTAACCCGGCGTTTGCATACTCGGATCACAAGCGGCGGGTGGAAGAGATGCTCGCCGACTATCGTGTGAAGCATCCCCAGCTCCAGCAGCTCATCTTCCGTCCCTGCTCCATTGTTGGCGCGACCACCAACAGCAAGATCAGTGACCTGTTCGCCGGTGGCAGTATTCTGGATCCCGGTGGCTATAACTCCGCATTCGTCTTCGTATGGGATCAGGATGTCATTGGAGCTATCGAATTCGGTGTAAAACGCAGTGCGAGCGGCATCTACAATCTGGCGGGTGATGGTGCCCTGACACCGGAAGAAATCGCGCGGCTGCTGGGCAAGCCCCTGCGGCGACCGCCGGTGTGGTTGCTGAAAACTTTACTGGGGCTGAGCTACTACCTGGGACTTGGCAATGTGCATCCGGCACAACTGATGTTCCTGCAATACCGGCCTGTGCTGCTGAATACCCGCTTGAAGACCGAGCTGGGCTATCAACCCCAGAAAACGTCCGCCGAGGCGTTTGCCTATTTCGCCCGCGAGGCTCTGAACATTCCGGTTGACGCCGACACGGCAAGGGTCACCTTTGCCGAGCCTGCACTGGCCGGAGGGCAGCTCTGATGCGCACTGGCCGGGAGGATGCTACTAAGACCTTTGTGGTGACCGGTGCCGCCGGCGGGCTCGGCTGGGCGCTGGTGAGCGCGTTGATCAAGGCGCATGGCGGCGGTTGCCGTTTGCGCTTTGCCCTGGTGGATGTGGATGGCGAGGCGCTGGCCGCTCGCAGCCGTGAACTGAAGCACGAGAATATCGACGCCGAGGTGTTTGTGGCAGACCTGTCTAGCGAGGTGGCCGTGGCGGAACTCTGCGCACAGCTGCGTGAGCGCTATCCGACGATTCACTTGTTGATCAATAATGCGGGGATTACCCACCGCAGCCTCGCGTGCCAGACATCCAACGCGGTTATTCGGCGGGTTATGGCGGTCGACTACCATGCGCCGGTCGAGCTGGCCCAGGGATTACTGGCACCGTTGCGGGCGGCCGCTGGTTGTGTGATCAATATCAGCTCCATGGCGGGCTGGATGCCCGTGCTCGGGCGCGCGGGATACTGTGCAGCGAAAAGCGCGCTGCACCAGTACTTCGAAACCTTTCGCGAAGAGGTGCGCGAGGAGGGGGTCCGGGTGCTGATGGTGTACCCCAGCTTTGTGGCCACCAACATCGATGCGAATGCGCTCTCCGGAAATGGTGGGCGAGCCCAGCACGCGCAGAGCACCATTGGCGTGGTGCGCAGCGCAGACTGGATGGCTGAGCGTATTGTGGCCGCGCAAAGCGCCGGCAAGGAACGCCTGTTCGCGAAAGACAAAAGCCTGCTCGGAGCCTGGCTTTACCGGCTCGCGCCAGGTTTGTTCCTGCGGCAGATGGTCAAGAACTTCCGCGTAGAGCTTGAAGCGGGCCGCAAACTGGCGGAGCAGGGCGGCCAATAATCCTTCCAATATCCCCTCCGGGGTTGTCATCCTCGCGTAGCCATAAAGCAACGTGGCCGCGTTCAGTGTGGCCATGCCTGCCCCGCCGAATTTGTCGCGCACAGGCCTGACAAAAATCCTACAATGCCACGCATTCCCCCAAAGACCCGGAGGGTTTTTCGCGATGCCGCTGGTCGACAGTCACTGCCACTTCGATTTTGACGCCTTTGCGCCGGATCGCGCTGAAGTCTGGGCGCGCTCTGTCGCCAACGGTGTTGGCGCGCTCATTATTCCGGGCGTGAGCATCCCCCAGTGGCGGCACCTGTTTGCACTGGTGGATTCCGAGCCCGACTGGTATGGCGCAGTGGGAGTGCACCCCTGGTGGGTAAAGGATCTGGCGCTTGCGCCGCAACAGCTGCGGCGGGCGCTGATTGAGCGGGTGGAGCGGGAGCGGCGCCGCGGTGGCTGCGTGGCGATAGGTGAATGCGGGCTGGATGCCAACATAGACACCTCGATGGAGGCGCAGCTGGCCGTTTTTGAGGCGCACCTGATCGCCGCCAGGGAACGTTGCCTGCCGCTGATCGTGCACGTTGTGCGCGCGCATAATGAAGTAATTCGTATGTTGAAAAAATTGACACCACCGAAAGGCGGTGTGATCCATGCATTCAGCGGTAGCCGGGAAATTGCCGAGGCGTATATCGAGCTGGGCTTTTCTCTGGGGGTGGGTGGCACCATTACCTATGCGCGTGCGGCGAAAACCCGCAACACCCTTGCTGGCGTTGGGTTGGAAAATCTGCTGCTGGAGTCTGATGCGCCGGATATGCCCCACGCCGGACGCCAGGGGGAGCGCAACAGCCCTGAGTACTTGCCGACGGTCGCGGAAATCCTGGCAGAGCTGCGTGGCATTTCCGTAGACGATGTCATTTGCCAAACTGAAAAAAATACTCGAGCCCTGTTTGCGATATGAGTTTTTCTGTCGAACACTTCAAGCAACAATTCCCCCTGTTTGCGCAACCCGAAAATCGTGAGCTGGTGTACCTCGACAATGCGGCCACCACACAAAAACCGGCGAGCGTGATCGAGGCCATCCGTAATTTCTACCTGCACACCAATGCCAACACGCATCGATCCAGTCATCGACTGGCCAGGCGTGCCACGGAAATGGTGGAGCAGGTGCGGCGTGATGTGGCCGGCTTTCTCGGCGCCGCTTCGCCGAGGGAAGTCATTTTTACCCGCGGTGCCACCGAAGGGCTGAACCTGTTGGCCAACAGCCTGTGCAGCCAGTTGCGTCCGGGGGATGAAATCGTGCTGTCCACGGCCGAGCACCACGCGAACCTGGTGCCCTGGCAAATGATGGCGGCGAGCCGCGACCTGCGTTTGCGCTTTGTGCCGGATATAGCGGGCGTGCCGCAATTTGATCGTATCGACGAGGTGCTCTCCGCGCGCACCCGAATTGTTTCTGTTACCGCCGGCTCCAATGCGCTGGGGTTTCGCACCGACCTCGACTTGTTGCGAAACGCACTCTCGGGGCGTGACCTGTTCTGGGTGTTGGATGGTTCACAGTTGGCCGCGCATGATCCGATCGATGTGCAGGCAATGGGCTGTGATTTCTTCGTGTGCTCCGCGCACAAATTCTATGGCCCCACCGGCATCGGGCTGGTGTTTGGGCGCGAGGATCTGTTGGCCGCACTGCCTCCATGGCAGGGGGGCGGTGAAATGATTGCCAGCGTTGATCTGCTGGCGAGTGAATATGCGGGGTTGCCGCACAAGTTTGAGGCGGGCACTTCTTCACTGGCGTCGATTGCTGGCCTCGGTGCCTGTATTGATTTCCTGGGGCGGCAGGACCGCGCCGCCATGGCCCGGCACGAGCGGGCGCTGGTGCAGGAGCTGCACCAGCGGTTGCATGCGATTCCAGAGCTTACCCTGTTGAGTACGGCGGAAAATAATCTCGGTATTGCCACGTTGATCCATCCCCGTTGTGCGGCCATTGACCTGGCCCACTGGCTGGACGGGCGCGATATCGCAGTGCGCGTGGGGCACCACTGCGCCCAGCCCCTGCTGCAGGCCGCTGGGCATGTGGCGACCCTGCGCGCATCCGTGGCCGCGTATAACACCCGGCAAGACATTGATCGATTTGTCGCGGCAGTGGAGGAATTTGTGGCGCAGCTGGATGCGGATGAGGGCACGTCTTCGCCGCCGGTCGCGGAGCACGGGGCGAGCGCGGATGCGTGGACGCCCGACGATCTCGCCGATCTGGATCTCCAGCGGTTGCGCGATACCGCGACCTGGCAAGACCGCTATCGCATACTGATGGGCTGGGCCAAGGCTATTTCCCGCAAGGAAGAGATCCGTACCCCGGCCAACCTGGTGCGAGGCTGCGAGTCGAGCGCCTGGCTGGTCCACCGCTGTGATCGCGGGGTGCACCGGTTCGCCATCGATAGCGACAGCCGGATTGTAAAAGGCTTGGGCGCGCTGCTGCTCACCCAGCTGGGTGACCGGCCTGCCGATGGCAGCGCCAGGCAGCGCGTGCTGGCAATGTTCGACGAGCTGGGGCTGGCGCAGCAGTTGAGTGAGTCCCGCAGTAATGGTTTCCGGGCGCTACTGGAACGCGCGCTGGAGCTGATGGGGGAGTGACGCGCTAAGCGTGCGTACTCGCCTGTTGCAGTATCCGTTCGATGGCTTTGGAGGCCGCGGCAAAACCGAAGGTGCCGGTGATCATGGTGGCAGCGCCAAAGCCGCCACTGCAATCCAGCTTCACGCCGTTTTGCATGGTGCTTTTCTGCGCGCAAACCTGGCCGTCGGGCTGGGGGTACACCATGGCTTCACTGGAGTAGATAGCGTCCACGCCAAACTGACGCTTGCGGGACTTCTGGAAATTGTGGAAGCGGTATAAATGTTGCCGCACCTTGGCGAGCATGGGATCACTGACTGTGCGCCCGAGATCCGCACAGGTCACTCCGAGAGGATTGGTTTTGCCGCCGGCGGAACCCACGCTAATCAGACGCAACTTGCGCGCCTTGCAATAGGCAATCAGTGCAGCCTTCACCCGCGCGTTGTCGATCGCGTCAATCACCACATCGATGCGGGCGGTGTCCGGGTCGAGGAACTCGCCAAAATTATCACTGGCAATAAAGTCCTCCCGGGTGATGACCGTGATCTCCGGGTTGATGGCGCGCAGCCGCTCCGCCATAACCGCCACCTTGATATCGCCCACCGTGTCGGCAAGCGCATGAATCTGCCGATTGGTATTGGTGATACAGATGTCGTCCAGATCAATCAGAGTCAGTTTACCCACGCCGCTGCGGGCCAGTGCTTCTGCCGTCCAGCTTCCCACGCCGCCGATACCAATGATGACCACGTGGGCGTCGCACAGCACGGGCAGCGCCTTTTCACCATAGAGTCTGGCGATTCCGCCAAAACGTTGCAGATAGGAGTCGCTGAGAGGCATGGGTGTAATCCGGAGTTGCAGCTTGAAGTCGGTCTGTGATTGAGCGGGAACTGGTCGGGTTTGATGATTGCGTGGAGGTAATAGGAGCTGAATCTTGCCTGACCGTTCTCGGTTCAACAGGTCAGGGAGCCGTTAGCGCGCGGCAGGGCCGGGCGGCCCTGCGCGTGTCGATCACTTAGTCACTTAGTGCACGTGGCCGTGGTCGACTTCTTCAGCGGTGGCTTCGCGTACGGAGACCACTTCGATGTCAAAGTGCAGCTCTACGCCCGCCAGCGGATGGTTGCCATTGATGGTGACCTGATCGCCATCGATATCGATGATCTCTACTTCAATCGGCTGACCTTCGGTGCTCTGGGCGCGGAATGCCATGCCCACTTCCAGCTTCTCGACACCGCCGAAAGCGCTGCTTGGCAGGGTCTGGATCAGCTCCGGGTTCTGCGGGCCGTAGCCTTCTTCCGGTGCGATCACCACGGTGAACTTGTCACCGGCGCTCTTGTCCAGCATTTCCTTTTCCAGGCCGGGGATGATGTTGCCTACACCCTGGAGGTACTTCAGCGGCTGGCCACCTTCGGAGGAGTCAATCACGGTGCCTTCGGCATCTTTCAGGGTGTAGTTGATCTCCACCACACTGTGGTTAGCAATTTTCATTGATAATCTCTTGTATCTTGAGAGTGAGTTGTAGCGCTTACCGCTTACACAAGGAAAAGCAAACGGGGGAATAAAGGCTGTGTGAGGGGGCATTGTATGGGGCGGCCCCGGCCGTCGCAACCGAGTGACGGGGACAGCTCGGTTGCACACAGGGATCGGCCGCGGGGCCAGGTGGCCTGAGCGGCGCTTACCCGGGAAGGGCGGGGCGGGGTGTAGTGGGAAGTCAGCAGGCGATCGACAGTGGCTCCTGGCTGGTGTCGTACAGGTTGCCGGCCGTGCGTACCAGGCGGTCACAAATGGCGGCGGAGAAGCCAAGTTCCAGCAGCCGCCCTTCGAAGTACTCGAGCAGCGCCTCGAACAGCGCCGGGTTCATGCCCCGTGCCAGGAAGCTGGCGCGAGCGCTGCGCAACGGCTCCGGCTGGTTTGAGAGAGCGTGGCTCAGGAACTGGGCCTGGCGGGTGCGCTGCTTGCCGTGGTCTGTGCAGTCTTCTGCGACCAGGTGCTTGCCGATGGCGTGGTAAAACTCGCTCACGGTTTCCTGGATAAAGTGACGGCCGCCAAGCTGGGCCAGCAGCCCGTCTTCTACGAGCTCGGAAGCAGCGCCAGAAGAGGGCGGGTGCCCACTGGCGGGTGTGAAATTTGTGCGTGCAGGCACTGGTTTTGACATTGCTGATCCCCCATTGACATAGCGTTTGCCCGATTTCGCTTGCGCCTGAATTGCCTCATTTATAAACAGTCACCCGGGGAGCGATCGTGCGCTGAGGAATCCCGGGTGAGGGCGTGTGGCTGCCTGTCGCGATATCGGCCGCAAGATTACGGGATGGGAATACGGCTGCCAACGAAGCGGCAGAAAATTGTCACACTCTTCCACGGGTTGTGATGAGATGGTTTAAACAGGTGCAAAACCGGGCGCGAGTTACTTCCGCTGCCGGCTTTTGAGGCATTTTTTGCTCGTTACGGGTCAGGGCGGCGCGGGTTTGTGGGCAAGCTCGCGACCATTGGCGCGCATCGAAGGCGCGCTGTTAGACTAGCGGGCTTTTCAGTATTAACAATGAACAGGTCCGCCCCGGCAGCCCGCCACCCAGCGGGATGACCAGCGGCGAGGTCAGGCAGTAATCAAGCAGAGGCAGGGCATTATGGCGAGTATTTTTACCCAGATTATCAATGGCGATCTGCCGGGGCACTTTATCTGGCGCGACGAGGTGGCCGTGGCGATCATGACCATCGCCCCCATTAAACCCGGGCATTGCCTGGTGATTCCGGTGGAGGAGATCAATCACTGGGATGATGTGCCTGAGGAGGTGACTGCCCATCTGCTGGCGGTGGCGAGTAAAGTGGCCAAGGCGCAGAAGAAGGTGTATTCGCCCAAGCGCGTCGGGGTCATGGTAGCCGGTATCGAGGTGCCACATACCCATTATCATCTGGTACCGATCAATGAAATCGCCGATCTGGACTTCGCGTTGCAGAAGCCGGCGGAGCCTGAAGCGCTGGCCGCGGAGGCGGCGAAGCTACGCCAGGCTCTGGAGGAACTCGGTTACCGTGCCGATGCCAACTGAGGGCGCGAGGGGTCTATTGAGAATCTGCATCAACAGATGCATCCAAACCCCCCGCTGGTGCAGTCTCACTGGTATTGAACAAAACAACAGGTAACCGGCTCATGTTTCGCAGATTGAATATTTTCGTATCACTGATGGTGGCGCTTTCCCTGATGGCAAGCGCCGTGCATGCCCAGCAAAGCAGCAGAACCTTCCCGCTGAACGGCTTTACCGCCATTGCGTTGAAAGGCGGCTCTAACCTCCAGGTTATTCAGGGAGACACATTCTCCGTGACGGCCCACGGTGAAGAGGCGGACCTGATACACGCCAAAGCCGAGGTGAAGCGCGACACCCTGGAGCTGTCCGTGGAGCAGGAAAGTAAGAGCCTGTTCGGGATCGTTACCGTCAGCAGCGAGCCTGTCGTGGAATACCGGGTCACTCTTCCGGTGATCGACAGCCTTCGGGTGACCGGCTCTGGTGACGCGACCGCGGATACCCTGGAGAGCGAGAAACTCGACCTGCGGGTGACCGGCTCTGGCATGATTCGGGTGAACAAAGTCGCTGCCGAGACGCTGTCCACCGGCGTGACCGGGTCTGGGGATGTCTTGCTGGGCACCGTACTCGCGGTTCACGGATCAGCAGGTATCACTGGCTCTGGTGATATCCGCATGGAGAACTTTGTCGGCGAGGACTTTTCCGCCCAGATCAAGGGCTCCGGGGATATCGCAGTCGGCGGCAAGGTGGCCAGCCTGAATGTGACGGTCATGGGATCTGGCGACTTTATGGGGCGCAATCTGGTGGCCAATACCGCAGGCGGCTCGATTATGGGCTCCGGTGATATCGTGCTGAAGCGTCCCGTTAGTGAGTCCTTCTCCGTCATGGGCTCGGGAGATGTCGCTCTGGTGGAGTAGTCGTTGCCCCCACGCGCAACTAGCGAAAGGCCCCAAAAGCGCGGATCCCGCTGTTTTTCAAAGACAGTGGGATCCGCGTTTTTCGTTAGTAGTAACAGTGATGGCAACCAATGGGATATAGACTTAAGGGGTTGAAACGGTCATTTCGACCTCCACAATGCTTAGATCGCCGCGCATTGCGCGCTGGCAGGTGCAGGGAGAACCTATGAGCGCTTCGGACGACGACGGCCAACAGGATACGCGAATGAAAAGCGAGGGCCGCTTGCGGTCCCTCCGGCGACACTGGAAGCAATTCCGTAACGAGGCGCGGGATAAGTCCCATTGGGCCGCGGAGCGCCTTCTGGACAAGCGTATCTGCATCGGCATCACTGGCCTGAGCGGCGCCGGCAAGTCTACCCTCATCACCAGCCTGATTTATCAGCTCAGCCACCCGGACCAGGCCCAGCTGCCCGGTTTTGCCCCTGCGCTGAACGGGCGCCTGCTCGGCGCGGAACTACACCCCGCCCTGGATACCGGGCTACCGCTGTTTGAGTACCCGCGTTGCCTGGAAGCACTGACCGCCAATCCCCCGCGCTGGCCCGAGTCCACCCGCGACCTGTCCGCCCTGGAGCTACACGTCCATCTACGGGGCAGACGGCTGGGGCGCGATTATCGGCAGAAGCTGATTCTGGAGCTGCGCGATTACCCGGGTGAGTGGCTGATGGACCTGCCACTGTTGCAGATGGACTTCGCCACCTGGTGCCGCCACCAGCGGGACCTCCTGGAGGGCGCCCCCCGTGCGGATCTGGCGCCGGAATTGCTGGGGCAGCTGCGGGGTATTGCGCCGGAGGCGGTGATAGAGGCAGGACGGCTCGACAGCCTTTGGCAGAACTACCGGCAGTTTCTCCGGGATTGCCGCAGTGAGCGAAAGCTCAGCTATCTGCAGCCAGGCAGGGCGCTACTCGACAACGACGAATACGGTTTTTTCCCGCTGCCCGCATTGCACCATCAATCGGAGCAGGAGTTACGAGCACTTCCGGATGACAGCGTGTACAAGGTTCTGGAGGCACGTTATCGAGCCTATGTGGAGGAAAAGGTCGCACCTTTCGTGGAGACCCACTTCCGACACCTGGATCGCCAGCTGGTGCTGGTGGACCTGATCAGCACGCTGTTTGCCGGTGAGGAGTCACTGGAGGATATGCGCAAGGCGTTCGGGCATATAGCGGACACGTTCCGCTATGGCAGCAATGGTCTGCTGCGTAAATTGTGGCGCCCCCGCATCGACCGCCTGCTGTTTGCGGCGACCAAGGTGGATCAAGTGTTGGCCGCTGACCATGACGCCCTGCGCCAATTGTTGGGCCAGCAGCTGCAGCAGGTATTTTCCGGTGCGCGACATCGCGGCTTGCCACTCTATTGTGAGGCTATCGCTGCCGTGCGCTGCTCCAATGAAAGTGTGCGTGATGGTCGCCGCATGCTGGTCGGGCACGGTATGGATGGCCGTTACCTGGGGTTTGAAAACGCCGAGATCATGGCGCACTTGCCGCAAGATCGGGAGTGGCAGCACTACACGGGTGGGTTGCCGCCGCAGCTGCGACCGCCTGCGGGCATAGGGCGGGAAGGGTACCTGCCGCATATCCGTATGGATGCGCTATTGAACCTGTTGCTGGGAGACAAGGTGTAATGGCTACTTCTGACAATCAATTCGACAAGGCCCCCGCCCGCGATAGCGGGGCAAAGCCGCGCCGCCAGACCCGGATCGAAAACCTGGAGGTGGAAGAACCGGCGCTACACGACCGGGCCAGTACCCGGGTGGAGTCTCTCGCGGAAGAGCCGGCGGAGCTGCCGCGCTCCATCACCACCGGTGAATCCCTGCCGGACAAAATATCGTTCTCGGAGCTGCGGCTGCCGGTGTTCCGCCTGCGCATGTGGAAGCCCGCGTTACTGGCGGCACTGGCGCTGGCCTTTGGTGCGGTATTTTGGGAGCTGCGACAGTTCTTTTACTGGGCGTCGGATATGCACTGGAGCCTGGGGCTGCTGGCGGCTGTCATCATCCTCGCGCTGGTGGCGACCATGGCCAGTGCGGTGTGGGAGTATTTTCGCGCGGGCAAACCGCTGCGGAAGCTCCAGAAAACCCAGGAGTTGGCTGCCGAGGTGCGGGATAGCCGAGCGACGGATGCGGTAGAGCCCCTGAATCAGCAACTGCGCGCACTGTTTGCGGGTAAGCCGCAGGGGGCGCTATTAGCGCGGGTGCAGGCAGAAACCCCCGATTACTACGACAACAGCGAGTTGCTCCGTCACCTCGAGCTGAATTTTTTCGAGGCGCTGGACCAGGAGGCGCTGCGTCGTATTGTGCGACATGCCACCACTACCGGCGCACTGGTTGGCCTGAGTCCGTTTACTACCCTCGACGTGCTTGTCGCTTTGCGGCAATCCATGCGTATGATCGATGATGTGGCGCAGATCTATGGCGTGCGCCCGTCGATCGTGGTGCGCTGGCGGCTGTTCAAGAAAATACTCGCGCTGGTGGCCTACAGTGGAGCCAGTGAGTACGCGGTCAGTGAACTGTGGCCGGAGCTAGTAGGGGACAGTATGTTGAGTACGGTGTCTGCGCGACTGGGGCAGGGTATGGGCGCGAGCCTGTTTATGGCGCGCATCGGTCTCGCCGCCGTGCACAGCTGCCGCCCGATACCGTTTTCCGAGAAGCAGCGGCCACGTCTGGGGGCGCTAACCAAGCGCATCGCGGGCAGCCTGAAGGAGCGCCTGCTTGGGCGAGACTCGCAGCAGTGGTCCGCTGGTGCGGCTGGTGGTGGGCGTGATGCAGTGGGTGCTGAAAGGAAGTCGTCACCGGGCGCAGAATAACAGCGGCCCGGCGACTGTGTGACAGGGGCGGGTACTTACTGGAACTGTTTCTTCATCAGCATGCGGGTGTGATGCTGATCGACCAGCTGGGCGAGGGTATCGTATCGGCTCTTGATAAATGGGCGGGGGTTGTTTGCGCCGGTTTCATCCGGGTATTCAACGCCCTCCCTGACCATTTGCAGTTCCTTCGCCAGTGCCTGCATGGCATCAAAGATCGCCTTGGTATTTTTTTCATCATGAAACACGCGAGAGCTGGCGGTGTCTGCCCAATAAGCGTCGCACTCCCCCAGCCACTCTGCACGTTGATTCAGAAAGTTGATGGTATTGCGGATGCCACCTTTGTACTGGGGCTTGAAGTTCTCATTGACGTACTTGCCCAGGCTCCGCATACCGGAGTCGACAAATTGCTCGACCAGGGAATTGCAATAGCTGTCGGTGAGATAGGAGGGATGGGTTTTGGCGGTTGCAGTGGTGGTCGCGAAGATGGCGAACAGGCCTGTTAACAGGGTCGCCCTGAGCGATGACAAATACACATCCACATCCATGCCAAAAGCCTTACGAAGAAAAGTTGTTTTTACTAACCGTAGTTTTGAAGTTTTCTGGGTTTTCATTGTTGAATGCCCTAGTGTTGTTTTCGCTATCAGGCTTGTTATTGTGATAAACATCACATGAATAACGAAACGCCAATCTTCTGTCAACGGCTTTTAAGTATGATTTGTCACTAATGGTCCAATTGCGGAAACAGTACGCTTTTTTTCGGACGACTTGGGTGTAGGCATGACCTGTTCTGGCCGTTATGAACAGGTTGAGTGCGGGTTTTTTGAGCGCTTTGGCGCAGTATGAATCTGGTGCGAACGGGGATGGTCGTTTGCTGCCAGCGAAAGGAGAGAGTTTTGTCTGAATTTGAATTTGATTTTGATCTATTTGTCATTGGTGCCGGTTCCGGTGGGGTACGTGCTGCACGTATGGCGGCTGCCACTGGTATGCGGGTTGCCGTGGCCGAAGATCGTTACATGGGTGGCACCTGCGTGAATGTCGGGTGTGTACCCAAGAAACTTTTTGTCTACGCCAGTGGTTACCGGGAAGCATTTGAAGACGCGGAAGCGTTCGGCTGGGAGGGTCAGACCGGTGCGACCTTTGTGTGGCCGACGCTGCGCGATAACAATGCGCGGGAAATCACTCGCCTGAACGGTATTTATCGGAACCTGCTGAGCAATGCGGGTGTGCAGGTGATTGATGGCAGAGCCACCCTGAGCGGGCGACAACAGGTCACCGTGGGTGACGCCACCTACAGCGCGGAACGCATACTGGTGGCCACAGGTGGTTGGCCTTATGTGCCCGACTTTGCGGGCAGTGAGTATGTGATCACGTCGAACGAGGTTTTTGCGCTGGAAGTGTTCCCGCGTCGGGTGCTCGTGGTTGGTGGCGGCTATATCGCGGTGGAGTTCGCGGGCATTTTTGCAGGGCTGGGCGCGGAAACACATCTTTCTTACCGTCGCGAACTCTTTTTGCGCGGGTTTGATAACGACGTGCGTCGGTTTGTGCGCGACGAAATGGGCAAAAAGCAGGTAGACCTGCATTTTAATCATGTGGTGACTTCCATCGAAAAGCAGGAGGATGGCTCGCTCAAGGTACATGGGGCGGACGGGAGCATACTCGAAGTAGATGCCGTTCTGTACGCTACCGGGCGCAGGCCGAACACTCAGGGGCTTGGCCTGGAGAAGCTGGGTGTCGTGTTACACAAGGATGGCACCATCGGTGTTGATGACAACTTCCGCAGCAGTGTCACATCGATTTATGCGCTGGGTGACGTCACCGGTGGGCCCGAGCTCACTCCGGTTGCGCTGGCAGAGGCCATGGCGCTGGTCAGGCACTGGCAAACCGGTAAGACCGCGGAGATCGATTACAACAATATTCCGACGGCAGTTTTCTGCCAGCCAAACATTGGCACCGTTGGTTTGACCGAAGAGGAAGCGCGTCAGGCGGGTATTCCGGTGGAGATTTACAAGTCCGATTTCCGCGCCATGCGCCATTCCGTCAGTGGTCGGGATGAGCGTACCCTGATGAAGCTGATTGTCGACAAGGGCAATGACAAAGTGATTGGTGCGCACATGGTGGGCCCGGATGCGGGAGAGATTATTCAGGGGATTGCTGTGGCGATGAAGGCGGGGGCAACCAAAAGCGTGTTCGACCAGACTATTGGTATCCACCCCACTGCAGCCGAAGAGTTTGTCACCATGCGCACGCCGGTGGCGGAATAACCCAAAGTTTGGATAGGGCGCTGCAGGCGCCATTAAAAAAGGCGGTGTCGGAATATCCGACACCGCCTTTTGCGTATTCTGTACGTCTCCTCGCCCGGTGGCCTGGGGCAGTTGGCTCATTCAGGTTGGGGCGTTGCCCCACATCGGGCACCACAGGGTGTGGTTCCCGCGGTGCTCCTGACCCTGTCAGTGACAGGTATCCTTCAAATTGAGGACTGGTCGGTCGGGTCTAGCTCGGTATCCTCGATACTGTCCAATACCGGCATCTGGTGCCGGCGTGACTTGCGGCGATCTCCACGCTCCTTGAGGCAGCGTTCCACTGAATTGAAGGCACCGGTAACCGCGCGATGAATGGAGTCGCTTTCATTGGTAATGGTGACCGGGTTTCCGCTCAGGGCGAGTTCCACGGAAGCTTTGTATTGCTTCCCTTTGTGCTTGTGTTGGTGGGGGGCTTCTAGGACCACACGGCTACGTATGATGTCGCCACAATAACGTTCGAGTTTGTGTAACTTCCGGGAGACCGTGTTGGCCAGAGCGGCAGATTTGTCGATATCACGGAACACAATGTTATCGTAAGGCGCAGATTTCATGGGCACATACCTCCGGTTATAAAGGGTCCATGCAGGCCGCAAAGTGCGGTTTGCTGAAAGAAGGTAGGGCGCCCTGTAGAGAGTCTCTGCTCAGAAGGAAAATCGGATCACCAGAGGTCGCAGTATCAATATTTGCCGTGGTGGCAATGAGTGTGTTTTGCGCCCGGGCCGGTTTCCCAACTGGGTCAGGAGTAACTCCCTGTAGGTCATAATGCGATTCTCAGAAAAAAAATCAAGCACCTGGATCAATAAAATGTCATAAAAATTTGGTAATGCGTGGGGAACTTTTTCGGGGCGCAGAATGTGCTGTTTTGAGGCACGGATCACTGAGGTGAATGAATCTTGTTGGCATGGTCATTGCTGAGCATATACGTCTGGGGTACATTGGCTCCCCTGGCATGTGGCCCGTGCTTTCCCGGTGTTCCTCGGGGTAATCAGCGCATCGGTCGATCTTCGATAGGGCCTCGTGCGACTTCTGAAGTAAAAAATCAAACAACGGACTTTTGACTATGGCGGTAAACCGTGGCTGCGCCCTGTTTTTGGCGGGCGTGTTGGGGGTGTTTGGCTGGTGCGGATTGGTGCAGGGGGCATCATCCCTTACGGTCGAGCAAAACAAATTGGCGCGAATGGAGCAGTCTCAGGAAAACCGGTTGGTCGAACTGGAAGATGTTGAGAACGAAATGCTTGCTTATGACTACAAGCTTCAGCGTGCTCAGGAATCACTGTCAAAGGCCCGCGCCAATTACGAATCAAGCCTGATGGCCCTCAAGGCCGCAGAGCGTGAGCACAAGCTGTCTGCATCAACCGATACAGAGCGCGCGTTGCACAAGGCGAAGCACGCCCACGCGATGGCGGAGCGCGGTGTGGATAGCCGCAGCCGTCGGGTCGAGATCGTCCAGTCGACCTTCGCCGAGCTGGAGGAGCGCCTGAAGACGGCTCGCGACGCGGTCACCTCTGGTGAATCCCGTCTGGCCAATCAGCAGGTCCTCGTGGACAAGTTGGTCAAGGCGATGCTGGTTGAGGCTGAACAGCAAAAGGCGGCGGAGAAGTCCGCTGCACTGGCGCCGCCAGTGTCTGCGCCGGAAATGCCTGAGCCCAGCCTTGCCGGACTGCAACCCTCTGCACCTGCTCTCCCTGAGCAAGCCGCAGTAGCGCCGCAGGGCACGGCTGTGGCGCCGGAAGTAGATCCGGAGCTGCTGGACTATGTTCGCGGTGAGCGCGATCGGCTGGAAAAGCTGCTGGGTGAGCTCGAAGAGGGTGATCAGGGCAAGCAGACGTTCCGTAGCCTGACCCTGCGCCCTTCCGGCGGGGATGCGATGGAATTCGAGTTCCTGGGGCAAAACCAATATCGCCTGGTTGCGCCAGTGAGCGCCGGTCGCCAGACTTACAAGATCAATTCCTGGCGTTTCCGTCGGACCATTCCCGCCGACGATGATGGCGCTCGCTATGTGTTTATCTTTGATGCAAGGCGTCTGGCTCGCCCTCGTCTGGTGATGTACCCGGAGTATGTCCTGTCGAGACTCGACTAAGCCTTCCTGTTGTTTAGAAAAGCCCGCTTAGCGGGCTTTTTTTATGCCTGTTTTATGCCTGAGCCTGCGCTGGTGGCAATCGTCAAACTAGCGGTAGTTACGACGCTAGCCAGCCAGCCGAAGTGATAGCAGCGGCTGGTACTGGCTACCGCCGGGGGCGAGCAGGCTGTGGTAAAGGGTGATGTTGTCCAGCGTGCAGATGAAGTCTGCCGGTACCGCGGGGATCCGGGAAAAACCGCTGCGGCTTCGGGCCAGGGTGAAATGCGGGCGAAACTGTTTGCGCTCCGGTTGTTTACCGATGGCGGTCATTAGGTTGCGACAATGGGCATGCAGCGTCGCAAGTGCCGGATTGGGCAGCAGCTCCGCGGCGAGCATTTTGGCTCTGTCCCTGGGGAATGGGTGCGTGCTGACGATGTGCCCGGTGCATGCCGGTGTAGATTGAGCGATTTCCTCGAGGTGTTGCTCGATAGTCGCCATGTGGTCAAGCGCGGTATCGCCGAGGAACGCCAGGGTCAGGTGTCGATTTGCGTCGCCAATCCAGCGGCAATTCCGTGGCAGGCGCAGGCTCGCCAGGTGTGTACAGGTGGCACCGAGGAAACGCTGGGTGGCCGCGTCAGGCGCAATGCCAATAAACAGTCGCTCCGATGTGCCACTGGCAGTGTTCGCCGAGGACTTGTCTGGGCAGGCAGAAAAATTTTTCATTTTTTCAATTCGATCCCTTGAAGCCGGTTGTGCAGCCCCTATATCTGAGTGTGAGGGGGGCAGGCTCGACAGAGATGCCTCCCCCAAGCCCGGAGAGTCACGACGAGCGATTGTCGTGTATCGCCGGGGTAAAATAGCCTGGTGCATGTTGTACAGGCGCTCTTATTAATATTGCTCTGAATTGAGGATATGACAATGCGTAACTTAGACCTTTCTCCACTCTACCGTTCAGCCATTGGTTTCGATCGTCTGGCCAGCTTGCTGGATACCATGACCACCAGTGAGCAGAACCAGCCAGCGTATCCCCCGTACAATATCGAATTGACCGGCGAGGATGCCTACCGAATTTCTATGGCCGTCGCAGGTTTTGACCAGTCTGAACTTGATATTCAGATGGAGCAGAATCGCTTGACCGTCAGTGGTAAAAAAGTTGCTGACGAAGAAAAACGGAATTTCCTGCATCGCGGCATTGCAGCGCGTAATTTTGAGCGACGCTTCCAGCTTGCCGATCATGTCCGAGTGACCGATGCGCAGTTGGTCAACGGGTTGCTGCACATCGAACTGGTGCGTGAAATTCCAGAGGCGATGAAGCCGCGGAAGATCGAAATTTCCAGTGGCAACCTGTTGCAGTCAACCCAGGCAGATGAACCCCAGGCGGGCGAACGTGGTTCAGGTCAAAAAAGCGTGCCTGTAGGTGAGCAAGCTGCCTGATTGTCCATTGTTCTCCGTAAAGCCCGGACCTGAAGTGTCCGGGCAACCGGGTTCATGCCCACTGTGCCGCCACCAGGCGGCACAGCCTTATCACCGCGACCAGCTTCGCGAGTATTACCAATGCACTCGATGTGCCCTGGTGTTTGTTCCGCCCGAGTTCCACCTCTCCGCGCAGGCCGAAAAGGCCTATTACGAACTGCATGAAAACAATCTCGAGGATGCCGGATACCGGCGATTCCTGCAGCGCTGTGCAACGCCCTTACTGAATCGCTTGGCGCCGGGGTCCCGCGGGCTTGATTTCGGATGTGGTCCCGCGCCGTTGCTTGCCAGAATACTGGAGGAGCAGGGGCACCAGGTGGCGATCTACGACCTGTTCTTTCAGCAGGATACGTCAGTTCTGGATGATCGCTTTGATTTTGTGGTCAGTACGGAAGTTGTCGAGCATCTGGCGGATCCGATGACGGCTCTCGAGATGTTGTGGGGCCGTATCAACGCAGGTGGTGTGCTGGCACTAATGACCAAGCTGGTTGCTTCGCAGGAGCGTTTTGCTAACTGGCATTACATCCGCGACCCGACACATATTGTTTTCTTTAGCCGTGAAACTTTCCACTGGCTTGCCGGACACTGGTCCGCGGCAGTGGAATTCAGTGGCGATGACGTCATTTTTCTAACCCGACCAGCGTGACGTCGGCGTTACATCAGTGCGGCGAACTGCAGTCGGGTGGTTGGCTGAATTAAGTGTTGACCCTGAACAACTTCGCACGCACGGTGGTGCGATACTCGCTCGGAGTGGTCGACAGAAATTTCTTGAACAGCGCGGTAAAGTGGCCCATATCCTGATAGCCGACCTTCTCGGCAATCTCGTTAACCGATAAGTTGCTCGACTGAAGCAGCTCGCGCGCCACATCGATACGGACATTTTGCAAATACTGCAGTGGGGTCTGGCCGGTTGCGAGTTTAAAGCGGCGGTTGAATGAGCGCACACTCATATCAAAGTATTTCGCCACTTCGCTGAGCTTTACATCTTCGCTGCAGTGCTGCTTCAGCCAGGTCTGTGCCTGCACCACTTCCTCATCCGGATGGAGGTGGACCGCGCCTTCCGAGTAGGCAATTTCCTCAAACGGGCGGCGGATCTCATGGGAAAAGTTGCGCTCTACATGGCTGGCGATCGCAGGGCCATACAGCTGGCGTATCAGGTGGACGGTAACATCGGCCAGTGCATTGACGCTGGCGGCGCAGAACAGCTTGTTCGCCTGGGTGATAAAGTACTGCCGCTTGAGTTTTACGTCCGGGTAATCCGCCGCAAACTGGTCGAAGTAGTGCCAGTGCGTAGTGGCGGGTTTGCCGTCGAGCAACCCGGCTTCCGCCAAAAAGCAGACGCCGGTGCCGACCGCGCTGATGGCTGCGCCTTTTTCGGCCTGCTCACACAGCCACTTCAGCAGTTGTTCGCTACGGCGCAGTGCCGGGCGGGGATTTCGCCAAAGGGCGGGCAGGTAGATGATGTCGCTATCGGGTGCGTCTGCCAGAGCCATATCCGGCGCCAGGGAAAAGCCAGAGCGGGATTTCACCGGCTTGCCGTCGACACTGACGGTAATCAGGTTCAGAGCACCGCTGTCGGGCTTGCTTTCGGTACTGCCCACTTTCTCTACTTTCGAGCCTTCGTTGCGCTTGCGCTCAACTCGCGCGCGGCTCTCGGCGCCGCGCAGCATTTCCAGTGGCAACACGGTTCCGGTGGAAAGCATCTGGTCGAGGAGCATAAATGTGACGGTGGGCATTGGGTAACTCTCTGCATACGTCTGGCGGCCGCTGCGCGGACGCGATGTCGGCCCGCTGAATCCGCAGGGGTCATGGGCGACAGATGGGGTATCGGGCCTGGTTGGCCAGATGATCAAATTTGCTGGCCAGTATGCCCATAACAAGGCCGAATCGCCAGCCCATACACTGGCGCACCATCGGATTTACTCAAGAAATTCGCCCCGTTTCTGAATCAGGCTGGAGGTCAGGATGCAGCGCCTACCCGTAATTACCGCGTTTGGTGGATTTAACCCCGCCGGTCGCAGTTCGTTCCATCGCGGCTACAAGCGGCTGGTGCTCGACAGCCTTGGTGCATCCGAGCGTACGGATGTGTTGTCTGACCTCGCCGCACTGATGGGCCTGCGCACCGGTGATGCCGCTCAAGGTCCTTTGAGTGTAGAGCTAGAGCAGCAGGTTCTGCAGGGGACGTTGGTGCGCGAGTTGGAGTCGCGTTTCTACGACTACCGTCGTTGCCATTTTCATCAGGCCGCGGATCTCAAGAGCGATAGCGGTTTTACCTTCGAGATGTCTGCGCGCCAGCTTCCGGTGCCGCTGCCGCAGGATTGGTCCGTCGAAACGCTCGACAACGGGCGCGTGCGCGTTCACGCCGCCAGTCTCTCCGTGATGCTGGATAGTCACCGCGAAATCGCCGTTGCGTCTGCAGGGCAGCTTCCTACTGGCTTTGAGCCGGGGCAGCAATACAACTCCCGTTTCCACCCTCGCGGTTTGCAACTGGCGATTCTCGGCGCATCCGATGCGGTGCAATCCCTGGGAATCGACTGGGACCTGGTGGCACAAAAGGCAGGGCCGGAAAAAATTTCCGTGTATGCCAGCTCCGCCATGAGTCAGCTGGATGTCAACGGCAACGGTGGGCTGCTGCAATCCCGGCTGCGCGGGGGGCGTGTCAGCTCCAAGCAGCTGGCCCTGGGGCTCACCAGCATGCCGGCGGATTTCGTGAACGCCTATGTGCTTGGCAGCGTAGGCACCACCGGCGCTGTTGCCGGCGCCTGCGCCACCTACCTGTATAACCTGCGGGCTGCGGTGGAGGATATTCGCTGTGGCCGCGCACGGGTTGCCGTCGTGGGCGCTGCGGAGGCGCCGCTGGTTCCGGAGGTGGTTGATGGTTATACCACCATGGGGGCGCTGGCCAACCTGGATGGGCTGCGCAAAATTTTTGGCGATGAGATTGATTTCCGTCGCGCCAGCCGCCCATTTGGTGATAACTGTGGTTTCACCCTGGGTGAAGGTACACAGTGGGCTGTACTGATGGACGACGAACTGGCACTGGAGCTTGGAGCGCCAATTCATGGCGCCGTAGCGAACGTGTTTGTGAACGCCGACGGGCCGAAAAAATCGATTTCTGCGCCCGGGCCGGGTAACTACCTCACGGTGGCCCGCGCCATGTCGGAAGCGCGCGCGATTCTCGGTGAGGAAAGCCTGCGGCAACGCAGCTTCGTTCAGGCGCACGGCTCCAGTACTCCGCAGAATCGCGTGACCGAATCAGCAATTTTCGATCGGCTTGCCGGTGCGTTTGGCATCGAGGACTGGCCGGTGTGTGCGGTGAAGGCCTTTGTTGGCCATACCGTGGCCGCGGCCAGTGGTGATCAGCTGATCTCCAGTCTGGGTATCTTTAATCGCGGGATTCTGCCGGGCATTACTACCATTGATCGTGTGGCCGATGATGTGCACCACGAACACCTCAATCTATCCATGTCGCATGTTGAGCGTGATCCCGAGTCCCTGGATGTTGCCTTCCTGAACTCCAAAGGCTTCGGTGGTAACAATGCAACCGCCAGTGTTCTGGCGCCGCACATTACCGAAAAAATGCTCGCCAAGCGCCACGGCGAACAGGCGATGACAGCC
The DNA here is from genome assembly GCF_001639145.1 of Microbulbifer sp. Q7. Taxonomy (NCBI): domain Bacteria; kingdom Pseudomonadati; phylum Pseudomonadota; class Gammaproteobacteria; order Cellvibrionales; family Microbulbiferaceae; genus Microbulbifer; species Microbulbifer sp. Q7. The sequence goes on from NZ_LROY01000002.1 coordinate 734,719, forward strand.
TACCGCAAGCGCAGTGAAGCACCGGCTGAGCGTGCAGCCGAATACGATGCCCGAGCCAGCCGTGGAGACCTGAACGCGATCTACCGCTTTGGGGAGGGGCTGATTGACGAAACCGGCATTTCCCTGGAGGATGGACGCATGACCCTGCCCGGTGTGGCGGGCTCTGTGTCGCTGCCGGAGGAAAACCCCTTCGCCGATATGGTGTGACCGCACGACAGTCGCAAAGCGATCGGATTTCCTCTCGCGGTGTGGGGGTACTTTCGAGCATGAGGTTCAGGCGGTAGACTTCCTGCAGGTTTCCCTCAGCAGGAAGAATCGGATGACCGAAAAGGATCAGAAGCCGTCGCCCACTACCGGCGCCACCGGTGACGATGTGGGCGCGCGCCTGAAATCTGTGCGTCAAATGCACGGTTGGTCCCAGCGAGAGATGGCCAAGCGCGCCGGTGTCACCAACGCCACTATTTCCCTTATCGAACAGGGCCGTGTCAGCCCCTCCGTGGGATCGCTCAAAAAGGTGCTGAACGGCATCCCGATGTCGCTGGCAGACTTTTTCACCTTCGAATTTGATAGCCAGCCTCAGGTTTTTTTTCGCGCCAGCGAGATGCCCAACGTTGGTCCGGGCCCGATCGAATATCGATTACTCGGCGCCGGCAACTCCCATCGCACTATGTCCATTCTTTATGAAGTGTACCCGCCGGGCGAAGATACCGGCCCCGAGCTCCTGAGCCATGAGGGCGAGGAGGGGGGGATAGTCGTGTCCGGGCAACTGGAGGTGACGGTCGGCCGCGAGATCACCATACTCGGGCCTGGTGATGGCTATTACTTTCGCAGCCGCCGGCCGCACCGTTTTCGCAATATTGGCGATTGCGACTGCGTGCTGGTAAGCGCCAATAATCCGCCGAGTGTCTGAGCCCTTTTCTATATTCCTTTTTGCGGCGCTCGCCCAAAGCTCCACCGTTCTGATGATCCGGTCATTTGCTGTTTCTTGCGGCAATTTGTTCATTCTTTGATCTTGTGCCTGGGGTAGTTGGCCGGCGAGCATCAAACCGGCCAGTGGATATGGCGGAAATGGTATTCAAACGAGCGTTTTAATCTGGCTATACTTGGGCCTTGACCGATTTTGGTGAATGCGTCATCGACTGGTTATGGTATCGATGTATGCTGGCCGAGAGGCAACCCGAAATCTGTCTTGCACAACCCGACCCCCCGGACCGGTGTAAACCCTACTGTTGCGTCCCGGTCACCAATCAATGAGGTCAATAATGTTATTTAGTGGCAAAGCGCTATCCGTGCAGATGCTTGACAACGGCATCGCGGAACTGAAATTCGATCTGGAAGGCGAGTCCGTCAACAAATTCAACCGTCTCACCGTATCGGAGTTTTCCGAGGCCCTGGATGCGATTGAAAAGGCTGGTGATATCAAAGGCCTGTTGCTGACCAGCGGAAAAAGTGTGTTTATCGTTGGCGCGGACATTACCGAGTTTGGTAGAGCTTTCTCCTCCGGGCCAGAAGGTATTGCCGAGCTGATGAACAAAAATAATGAGAACATCAACCGCCTGGAAGACCTCCCTTTCCCGACAGCGGTTGCCATCAATGGTTATGCACTGGGTGGCGGCTTCGAAGTCTGCCTCGGCTGTGACTTCCGCGTGATGGGCGATAAAGCCAAAGTGGGCTTACCGGAAGTGAAGCTTGGCCTGATCCCAGGCTGGGGTGGCACTGTGCGCCTGCCGCGCGTGGTTGGCGTGGATGTGGCAGCGGAGTGGATCGCTGCCGGTAAGGAGCAGCGTCCGGATGCCGCACTGACCGCGCATGCCGTAGATGCCGTGGTGCCGACGGAACAACTGAAAGACGCCGCATTGAAGTTGCTCGCCCGCGCTATTGATGGCGAGCTGGACTACAAGCAGCGCCGGGAGACCAAGAAGTCTCCGATCCCGCTGAACGACACCGAAGCCCTGATGGCCTTTTTCACCACCAAGGCCTTCGTTGGCCAGCAGGCCGGGCGCAATTACCCTTCCCCGGTTAACGCGGTGACTTCGATCGAGCAGGGCTACAAGCTCAATCGCGACGAAGCGCTGAAGATCGAGCAGCAACAGTTTATTGCCAGTGCCCAGACAGAAACCGCCGCGTCTCTGGTCGGACTGTTCCTGAATGATCAGAAGGTCAGCAAGGTCGCCAAGAGCTGGGAGAAAAGGTCCGATAAGGAAATTGAACGTGCCGCAGTGCTGGGCGCGGGCATCATGGGTGGCGGTATCGCCTATCAGTCTGCCTACAAAGGCACGCCCATCAAGATGAAGGATATCAACCAGGACGGTATTGACCTGGGACTGAAAGAGGCCGGTAAGCTGCTGACCAAGCTGGTGGATCGCGGTCGTATGACTCCCGCGAAAATGGCGGAGACACTCAACCGAATTGAGCCCACCCTGAGCTATGATGGCTTCAACGATGTCGATATCGTGGTGGAAGCGGTTGTCGAAAATCCCAAGGTAAAGCATGCGGTATTGAAAGAAGTCGAAACCAAGGTCTCAGAAGACACGGTGATCGCCTCCAATACCTCCACCATCTCCATCGACACTCTGTCAGCGCCGCTGTCGCGCCCGGAAAACTTCCTCGGCATGCACTTCTTTAACCCGGTGCACAAAATGCCGCTGGTGGAAGTGATTCGCGGTGAGAAAACGTCTGAAACGGCGATTGCCCGCGTTGTGGCCTATGCCAACAAAATGGGTAAGAAAGCAATTGTGGTGCGCGACTGCCCCGGTTTCCTCGTGAACCGTGTGTTGTTCCCATATTTTGCCGGCTTTGCCATGCTGGTGCGTGATGGCGCGGATTTCCAGCAGGTCGATAAGGTGATGGAGCGCTGGGGTTGGCCAATGGGGCCGGCTTACCTGATGGACGTGGTGGGCATCGATACTGGTGTGCATGCAGAAAAAGTCATGGCGGAAGGCTTCCCTGAGCGCATGGGTAAAACCTTTACCGCGGCCTCCGACGTGTTGTACGAAGCCGGGCGCTATGGCCAGAAAAATGGCAAAGGCTTCTACGTATACGAAGAAGACAAGAAAGGTCGCCCGAAGAAAGTGGTGGCGGAAGAGGTCTACGATCTGCTTAAGCCGCACGTCGCCGAGCGTTGCGAGTTTGAAACTGACGAAATTATCGAGCGCATGATGGTGCCCATGGCCACCGAGCTGGCCCGCTGCCTGGAGGAAGGTATTGTCGACTCCCCGGCTGAGGCGGATATGGCACTGATCTACGGTATCGGCTTCCCGCCTTTCCGTGGTGGCATTTTCGCCTGGCTGGATAGCATCGGCCTGGATAACTTCGTGAAGATGGCTGAGAAGCACAGTGATCTGGGCGAGCTGTACAAGCCCACCGATGGCATGCGCGAAATGGCCGCCAGCGGCAAAACCTACTACGGCGACAAGTAAGGAGAGTTTCCATGAGTCTGAATCCTAGAGATGCCGTAATCGTCGACTATGCGCGTACCGCCATGGGGCGATCCAAAAACGGCGTGTATCGCAATGTGCGTGCGGACGATATGTCTGCAGAGTTGCTGAAAAAATTCCTGCAGCGCAACGAAAAGCTGGACCCGAAAGAAATTGATGACCTGATCTGGGGCTGCGTCATGCAGCGCGATGAGCAGGGCTTTAATGTTGCTCGCTTTATTTTGCTGCGCGCCGGTCTTCCGCATACGATCCCGGCGCAAACCATCAACCGCTTGTGTGGTTCCTCCATGTCAGCGTTGCACACCGCTGCTGCGAACATTCAGGCGGGCGTTGGCGATGTCTATGTGGTAGGTGGTGTCGAGCACATGGGCCACCTGAACATGATGGAGCACGTCAGCCCGAACCCCATGCTTGGTCGCTATATGGCGAAGGCCGCGGGTTCTATGGGGATGACTGCGGAATACCTGGCGATGATGCACGGTATCCAGCGCCAGCAAATGGATGAGTTTGGGGCCCGGTCTCACCAGCGCGCCGCCAAGGCGACGGCAGAGGGCAAGTTCAATCGTGAGATTATTGCGATTGAGGGTCACGATGAAGATGGCGTGCCAATGCTGGTGGAAACGGACCAGACCATCCGCCCGGAAACGACCGCGGAAGCACTGTCCAAATTGAAGCCGGCGTTTGATCCGAAGCACGGTCAGGTGACTGCGGGCACCTCTTCGCAGATTACCGACGGCGCATCTGTGATGTTGGTCATGTCTGCCGAGCGCGCACAAGCCCTTGGATTGACGCCGATTGCAAAAGTGCGCGAGATGGCACTGGCTGGTGTTGATCCGTCCATCATGGGTTACGGCCCGGTGCCATCCACCCAGAAGGCGCTGAAAAGTGCAGGCTTGACCATCGAGGACATCGACAAGGTCGAGCTGAACGAAGCCTTTGCGGCGCAGGCACTGCCGGTGCTGAAGGACCTCAACCTGCTGGATGTGATGGACGAGAAGGTCAACCTGTATGGCGGCGCCATTGCGCTCGGCCATCCCTTCGGCTGCTCCGGTGTCCGTATTACGGGCACTCTGCTGTCCGTACTTCAGAATGAGGGCGGAGACCTTGGGGTTTCTACCATGTGTATCGGCCTGGGGCAGGGCATTACCACCATCGTTGAGCGGGTCTAACGCCCACTGGTCTCGATGAGCACGGGGCGCCGGGATCGGCGCCCCGTTGTTTTTTCGGTCAGCTGCAGCATAACCGGTGCGGTATTGTTGAAGCCCCGTGTCCGCTGTGGCACAATCTGCTCCCCTTGTTGCAGGTCGGTCTGGTTTTTGCGTAAAAACTTAGGCAAATCAACGGCTTAGCACACAAGGTTGCGGGGACGTGGTGGAATTGGTAGACACGCCAGATTTAGGTTCTGGTGCCGCAAGGTGTGGGAGTTCAAGTCTCCCCGTCCCCACCAAACAAGTTTTTGCAGTCCGTGCCAGACGCACATTTTCCCGGCGGGAAACGTGTGCGGCGCGGGCTGTTTGTATTTGGCGGTCGGCGAATGACTGCCGGCAAAACGCTAATCGCCGGTGCCGGGGCTTCCCGTAGCCCGGTATCTGTGAAGAGAAAAGTCTCACGAGGATTATCATGCAGGTTTCCATTGAAACAACTTCCGGTCTGGAGCGTCGCTTAACGGTCAATTTGCCGGCAGAAGTCGTCGAGAAGGAAGTTGACAAGCGCCTTCAGCAAGCGTCCAAGACCGTGCGCATTAACGGCTTCCGCAAGGGCAAGGTGCCGATGAAAGTGGTACGCCAGCGTTTTGGTGCCGGTGTGCGTCAGGAAGTCCTGGGTGAAGTGATGAGCCGCTCTTTCTACGAAGCGGTTCAGAAAGAGCAGGTAAAGCCGGCTGGACAGCCGAGCATTGAAGCGAAAAACGTGACCCCGGGTGAAAACCTGGAATACGTGGCCACGTTTGAAGTCTACCCGGAAGTAACCCTGACTGACCTGTCTGAAGTTGAGGTTGAACGTCCGAAGGCTGAAGTGACTGACGCCGACGTTGACAACATGATCGACGTGCTGCGCAAACAGCAGTCTGGCTGGAAAGAAACCAAGCGCAAAGCCCAGAAAGGCGACCGTGTAACTATCGACTTCGTTGGCCGTAAGGACGGCGAAGAGTTTGATGGTGGCAAGGCAGAAGGTCAGCAGCTGGTGCTGGGCTCTGGCAGCATGATTCCCGGTTTCGAAGATGGCATCATTGGCATGAAGCCTGGCGAAGAAAAGGAAGTGACCGTTACCTTCCCGGAAGACTACCAGGCGGAAAACCTGGCGGGCGCCGAAGCTGTGTTCACCATCAAAGTGACCGCTTCCGAGAAGCCTGAGCTGCCTGAGCTGGACGATGAGTTCTTTGCAGGGTATGGCGTTGAAGAAGGTGGCGAAGAAAAGTTCCGCGAAGAAGTCCGTGGCAACATGGAGCGCGAACTGAAAAACGCAGCCCTGAACAAGGTCAAGACCCAGGTTATGGACCAGCTGTTTGAAAAGCACCAGGTAGAAATCCCGGCGGCGCTGGTTCAGGGTGAAGTTCAAACTCTGCGTGGTCAGATGGTTCAGCAGTTTGGCGGTCAGATCAATCCGGAAGACGCAGCGAAAATGCTGCCGGACACCATGTTCGAAGATCAGGCCAAGCGCCGTGTCGTTCTCGGTCTGGTCGTTGGCGAGATCGTGAAGGAAAACAAACTGGCTGTGGACGCTGATCGCGTAAAAGCGAAGGTGGAAGAGCTGGCATCGACCTATCAGCAGCCTGAAGAAGTTGTTGAATACTACTTCAACAATCGCGAGCTGCTGGCAGGCGTTGAGTCCGTTGTGCTCGAAGACCAGGTAGTAGACTTTGTGCTGGACAAGGCCAAGGTCAGCGAAGTGGAAAGCACCTACGACGACGTAATCAAGCCGCAAAAACAGGCTTGATTGCAGAAAACGGCCACCTACGGTGGCCGTTTTTTATTCACCAGTATGTTTTTCTGACACGGGTGATGTTCTCCCGATGAACCGCCGCCCAGAGTCGCCTGTTTTTTCTCTCGCCTGCTGCCAATCTTTCCCATTCTGATCCCGCTGCTCCCAACTGGCTTTATCTTCGCTGAGCAGTTAAGCTCAGAATGACCATATTTTTCAGGGTTGTGCCTTTTTTGAGCACGCCCGTTTTGTAGTCGCCTGTACGCCGAAAAAGGAAGCACCGTATCCATGGCATATATTGATAATTCCCTGAACAACAAAGAAATTCTCGCCACCGGCGGCCTGGTACCTATGGTGGTAGAGCAGACCGCGAGAGGGGAGCGTTCTTTTGATATCTACTCTCGCCTTCTGAAAGAGCGCGTGATTTTCTTGGTGGGGCCGGTGGAAGATCACATGGCCAACCTGGTTGTTGCTCAGCTCTTGTTCCTTGAGGCGGAAAACCCCGACAAAGATATCCATCTTTATATTAATTCACCGGGTGGCTCGGTGACCGCGGGCATGTCCATCTATGACACCATGCAGTTCATCAAGCCGGACGTTAGCACCATGTGTATCGGTCAGGCCTGCAGTATGGGTGCATTCCTGTTGACCGCGGGTGCTGAAGGAAAACGCTATGCGACCCCGAACTCCCGGGTAATGATCCACCAGCCAAGCGGTGGAGCGCAGGGGCAGGCGTCGGACATCCATATCCAGGCGCAGGAAATCCTCAAAATCCGTTCCCGTTTGAACGAACTGATGGCGCACCACACTGGCCGCAGTGTCGCAGACATTGAGCGGGATACCGATCGGGACAGATTCCTGAGCGCGGATGAGGCAAAGGAGTACGGTCTGGTGGATGAGGTATTGGCCCGTCGTCAGGCTCCGGGGCAGTAAACCCCGCAAAACCCGCAACGGGGCACCATTCGCCTAAGAACCCGGATAAACCCAGAGCCTTGTTCTCCGGGATCGGTAGGCATTGCCCCGGCGCCAGAACAGCGTTGTCCCGACTTCTGGCGGGACGGATAAAAAAACTTGAAAAACCTGCCAAAAGGCCGCATCTTGCTTATGAACCCAATTTGCCGCCGCATTTCGGCTGGCTGCCAGACCACGGAGTACATAGATGACTGATCAGAACAGCGGAGAAGACAACGGCAAGCTCCTTTACTGTTCCTTCTGTGGCAAAAGCCAGCAGGAAGTACGCAAGCTGATCGCGGGTCCATCAGTTTACATATGCGACGAGTGCGTCGAGCTCTGCACAGATATCATTCGCGAGGAAGTTCAGGAGTCCGTTGATGGCGACGATTCCCGCTTGCCCACCCCCCAGGAAATTACTGAAATCCTCGACCAGTACGTGATTGGTCAGGCCCGTGCCAAGAAAGTGCTGGCAGTCGCGGTCTACAACCACTACAAGCGCCTGCGCAGCAGCAAGAGCGTAAAAGGCAAGGATGACGTCGAGCTGGGGAAATCCAATATTCTGTTGGTCGGCCCGACCGGTAGCGGTAAGACACTGCTGGCGGAAACCCTGGCGCGACTGCTGAACGTCCCCTTTACCATCGCAGATGCCACCACCCTGACAGAAGCAGGTTATGTGGGGGAAGACGTTGAAAACATCATTCAGAAGCTTCTGCAGAAGTGTGATTATGATGTAGAGAAAGCCCAGCAGGGGATTGTGTATATCGATGAGATCGACAAAATCTCCCGCAAGTCTGATAACCCGTCGATCACTCGCGATGTGTCGGGTGAGGGCGTACAGCAAGCGCTGCTGAAACTGATTGAGGGGACCGTTGCCTCGGTACCTCCGCAGGGCGGCCGCAAGCATCCACAGCAGGAATTCCTGCAGGTGGACACCTCGAACATCCTGTTTATCTGTGGTGGTGCCTTCGCCGGCCTGGACAAGGTGATTCGCGACCGGTCCGAGAAAGGCGGTATTGGCTTCTCTGCAGAGGTGAAATCCAAAGACGGTGCCAGCAACTTCGGTGAAGTCTTGTTGGATCTCGAACCGGAAGATCTGGTCCGCTATGGCCTCATCCCCGAGTTTGTGGGGCGTCTGCCGGTTACCGCTACCCTCGAGGAGCTGGATCGCGCGGCGTTGGTGCAGATTCTTACCGCGCCACGCAACGCCCTGACCAAACAGTACTCAAAGCTGTTTGATATGGAAGGGGTAGAACTCGACTTCCGTCCCGATGCCCTGGACGCTGTGGCTTCCAAGGCGATGGAGCGTAAAACGGGTGCCCGCGGCCTGCGGTCGATCATGGAGTCCGTGTTGTTGGAAACCATGTACGATATCCCCAGCCTGGACAATGTGGCCAAAGTGGTGATTGATGAGGCGGTGATTAACGGCGAGTCAGCCCCGCTACTGGTCTACGAGCAGGCGGAGAAACCCCAGAAGGCCGCCCCCGAGGAGTAATTGCGCTGGCGCAAGACACCCTTCACGAAAAAGCCCCGAGAGCTCCGCTTCCGGGGCTTTTTTTGTAACTGCCTCTTTATGGTGCCTGCGCGCATTAATCCGAAGCGAGTGCTCCGATCGTAGACTTCTGTGCTAGAAGGTAGGGTTGCCGCGGAATATGCATGTTCCATGACCATCTACGTGCCCCTTGAATTAAACTAATTTTGCTACGCCGGAGAGGGCGGGCTTGTTATTCTGAGGCTTGCCCCCAAGTTAGGAACTGAACTGGCGCGCACGGGTAGCCGGCACAGGATGCACCCGATGACGAATAAGTCGCCAAACTGGTGGCCGAGAGCCGCTTGAAGGCCGAGAGGAGTTTTATGGACCAGCCATCCGAGACCTTGAACGAATACCCCCTTTTGCCACTGCGTGACGTGGTGGTGTATCCCCATATGGTGATTCCGCTGTTCGTTGGGCGGGAGAAGTCTATAGATGCGCTGGAAGAGGCCATGCGCAGCGACAAGCAGGTACTTCTGGTGGCTCAGCGCCAGGCATCGGAAGATGACCCGGGTGCCGATGACGTCTATCGAGTGGGCACTGTCGCGAGCGTACTGCAGTTGCTCAAGCTCCCTGACGGCACCGTCAAGGTGCTAGTTGAAGGTGGGCATCGGGTGAAAGTCGAGGAGATTCAGGAGGGTGACGGCCATTACCGCGCCAGTGTCTCTCCGCTCGAGTCCGAAGACCTCCCTGAGGCGGAAGCGGAGGCGCTGGTGCGCTCCGCCATGTCGCAATTTGAGCAGTACGTGAGTGTCAGCAAGAAGGTGCCGAACGAGGTGATGACCTCTCTGTCTGGCATTGATGAGCCGGGTCGCCTGGCGGATACCATTGCCGCGCACATGTCCCTGGACCTTCCCCAGAAGCAGGAGTTGCTGGAGACAGTCAGCGTAAAGGAGCGGCTGGAGCATCTTCTTGGCCTGATGGATTCAGAAATCGACCTGATTCAGGTAGAGAAGCGGATCCGTGGCCGCGTTAAAAAGCAGATGGAAAAGAGCCAGCGCGAGTACTATCTGAATGAGCAGATGAAGGCCATTCAGAAAGAGCTGGGGGAAATCACCGAAGAACCCAACGAAATCGAAGAGCTTGAGCGGAAGATTGCCGATTCCGGTATGTCGGCCGAAGCGGAAAAGAAAACCCGCGCGGAACTCGCCAAGCTGAAAATGATGTCGCCCATGTCTGCCGAGGCTTCGGTACTGCGCAGCTATATCGACTGGATGCTCAGTGTCCCGTGGAAGAAGACCAGCCGTGTGCGCCACGACCTGATCAAGGCTGAGGAGATTCTTAACAAGGATCACTACGGTCTGGAAGAGGTGAAAGAACGCATCCTCGAATACCTCGCCGTGCAGAAGCGTGTGAAAAAGGTCAAGGGTCCGATCCTCTGTCTGGTAGGGCCTCCCGGTGTGGGTAAAACCTCGCTGGGTGAATCGATTGCGCGTGCCACCAATCGCAAGTATGTGCGCATGGCCCTTGGTGGTGTGCGCGATGAAGCTGAGATTCGGGGCCATCGCCGTACGTACATCGGTTCGTTACCTGGTAAGTTGGTGCAGAAAATTTCCAAGGTGGGGGTAAAAAACCCGCTGTTCCTGTTGGATGAAGTCGACAAGATGGGGATGGATCATCGCGGTGACCCTGCGTCGGCACTGCTGGAGGTTCTGGACCCCGAACAGAACAAGTCGTTCAATGATCACTACCTCGAAGTGGACTATGACTTGTCTGACGTGATGTTCGTATGTACGTCCAACTCAATGAATATCCCTGGGCCTCTGCTTGACCGGATGGAAGTCATCCGCATTCCCGGTTACACCGAGGATGAAAAGCTGAACATCGCGCAGCGTTACCTGATTCCGAAGCAGCGCAAGGCCGCCGGATTAAAACCGGAAGAGTTGGAGCTGGCGGATGACACCGTGCGTGATGTGGTTCGGTACTACACGCGCGAGGCGGGTGTTCGTGGTTTGGACCGCGAGATGGCAAAGATCTGCCGCAAAGTCGTCACCGAGCATGTGCGGAAGGCCACAACCAACAAGGTGGTGGTCAAGCCGGAACAGCTGGAAGAGCTACTGGGCGTGCGTAAGTTCGATTACGGCCGCGCCGAGGAAGAGAACAAGATTGGTCAGGTTACGGGCCTCGCCTGGACCGAAGTGGGTGGTGAGCTGCTGACAATTGAATCTTCTGCCGTGTCTGGCAAGGGTCGTGTGATCAAGACCGGCTCTCTTGGTGATGTGATGCAAGAGTCGATTCAGGCGGCGTTGACGGTGGTTCGCGCCCGGGCACAGGCGTTGGGTATCCCCCCGGACTTTCATGAAACCCGTGATATCCACATCCACGTGCCAGAAGGGGCTACGCCTAAAGATGGCCCTTCTGCGGGTATTGCCATGTGTACGGTTCTGGCGTCGGTGCTGACCAACATTCCGGTTCGCTCAGATGTCGCCATGACCGGGGAGATTACCCTGCGGGGTGAGGTCCTGCGCATCGGTGGCCTGAAAGAGAAGCTGCTTGCAGCACACCGGGGTGGGATCAAGACTGTGCTGATTCCGGCGGACAACGAACGCGACCTGAAGGATATTCCCGATAATATTCAGCAGGACCTGGTGATCAAACCCGTGAAGTGGATCGACCAGGTTTTGGAGTACGCCCTGGAAAAGATGCCCAGCCCGCTGAGTGATGAAGAGTATTCTGCACTGAAAAAGCAGGCGGAAGAGCGCTCCCAACGATCGATCCAGACCCACTGAGCTTTGGGTTGAAATTACACCGCATTACACCGATCAGTCCGGGGAGAGTAATTCCCCGGGCTGCTTCACGGTGTTAAAAAAACCATTGAATAGACGACGCAAATTCGCGTAGAGTACTCGGCCTGCGTGATCGCAGGTTAAAAAATGATCTCGACGGACACTGCCTGAACAAGAGTGATTCAAAAGTGTCCAACTCCCCGCAAAGCCGCATGGTTCCTTGACCCACCAACGGGCAGTTGGTATAAAACGGGGCTTGTTTCGCTGCGGGGAGCCGCGGGCGATCAAAGATTAATTGCAAAAAAAATGCACCTTTGCGCCTTGTAAAAACAGGGCAGCAACAGACCTTACATACACACCTAGAAACCTAGATAAAGAACAGAGGGATATAGCGTGAACAAGTCCGAACTGATTGAAGCCATTGCCGCATCTGCCGACATTCCGAAGGCAGCCGCTGGCCGTGCGCTGGACGCGATGGTAGACAGCATCACCGATGCACTGAAGAAAGGTGACCAGGTTGCCCTGGTTGGCTTTGGCACCTTCGCTGTCAAAGAGCGCGCTGCGCGTACCGGTCGCAACCCACGCACCGGCGACCCCATTGAAATTGCCGCCGCGAAAATCCCTAACTTCAAAGCCGGTAAAGCTTTGAAAGACGCGGTAAATTAAGAGGCTTTGTAACCTGCAATGCTTCAAAGAGGCGTATCAGTTGGATGCGCCTTTTTTGTTTCTGAAAAGTCGAATTTTTTCTGGTTCAGCGGTTATCGACCGTATTCAGTGTGACGCTGGCAACGCAGTCGTTGTCGCACTGCAACAACAATAAGCAATGATCCAGATTTGTATTGATAGAGTTAAATTTCGGAGCTGAATATGCTTCAGTCCATGCGCGACAACCTGAAAGGAACAGCTGCGATTATCGTCGCTGCGTTCTTTGGATTTATCATGGTGATCGGTGGAATTGATTTCTTCACCGGTGCCAGTGGCGGTTCTGCCGACCAGGTAGCCGACGTCAACGGCGAAAAAATTTCGAATCTAGATCTGCAGCGAGCGATTCAAAATCGCCGCAGTATGATTGAAAGCCAGTATGGTGAAAACGTGCCGGCAGATCTGCTGACGGATGAGCAGCTTCGTGGCCCTGTATTGCAGCAGCTGGTGAACAGTTCGGTGATGCGGCAAGCCGCGATGGACCGGGGCATGGTCATGAGCCCGACTTCTGTAGACCGGGAAATCGTGCAAATGCCGGGGTTCCAGGTCAATGGGCAGTTCGATCAGCAGATGTACCTTAATGGCCTGCGCCGCATGGGATACAGCCCGGCTGGATTCCGCCAGCTGCTGGAGCAGGAAATGGTCATGCAGCAGTACATTGGCAGCGTGGCGGATAGTGCTTTTGCCACCCGTGCAGAGGCAGAGGAAGTCGTGTCTGTGTCGATGGAAGAGCGTGACTTTGACTATCTGACGCTTTCGGCGGCTCCGCTGCTGGGTGATATTCAGCTTTCTGATGCTGAGGTTCAGACCTATTACGATGAAAACCAGCAGGACTTCCAGCGTCCGGAGCAGGTTGCCATTGAATATATCGAACTGACGCCCGAGCAGTTTGCGGCGAATATCGATGTCGCTGAAGAGGATCTGCGTGCGCAATACGAGCAGGAAGTGAAAAACTTCCAGGCAAATATCCGGCGCCATGCTGCTCATATCCTGATTGAGGGTGATGACGAAGCAGCCCAGGAAAAAGTGGGCCAGGTTCAGGAGAAGCTTTCCGGTGGTGCTGATTTTGCCGCGCTTGCCAAAGAATACTCCGATGACTTTGTATCCCGCGATGAGGGTGGCGATGTTGGCTTCACCAGTGGTGATGTGTTCCCGGAAGCGTTCGAAGATGCATTGGCCAACCTCGAAGTTGGTGAAGTGTCCGGTGCGGTGAAAACGGAAGCGGGTACGCACTTTATCAAGCTGATTGAAGTAGCGGATGCTGAGCCTCCGAGCTTTGAAGAGCGCAAGGCCGCGATCGCTGCCCGCTTGCGCAATGCCGAGGCAGAACGTGAGTTTGTCGGGGCAATCAGTCGCCTGGGTGATCTCGCCTATAACGCAGAATCACTGGCTGGCCCTGCAGAAGAGCTGGGCGTCCGCGTGCAGAAGTCGCCACTGTTTTCCCGTCAGGGCGGTGCTGGCATCACTGCCGAGGGCAAAGTGATCGAGGCTGCGTTTTCTCCGGAAGTGAAGGAAGATGGCAATACCTCGGACGTGCTTGATCTGTCTGAAAACCACTCTGTGGTTTTGAAGGTGGTGGACCACAAGCCGGCGGGTGTGAAGCCGCTGGAGGAAGTCAAGGAGCAGATCGTAGAGCGCTTGAAGCGCGTCAAGGCCAGTGAGCAGCTGGCGAGCAAGGCGGCTTCGCTCAAGGAGCAGGCGCAATCCGGCGAGCCGCTGCAAGACCTCGCCAGTGCAGAGGGCCTCACTCTGGAAACCAGTGATAAAACCCGTCGGGGTGGGTTTGGTGTGCGTGGAGAGGTGGTGAACCATGTCTTTGGTATGGATGCCCCCAAGCCCGGCGCGAAAAACCTGCAGCAATTCGTTCTCAATACCGGCGATGTGGTCGTGGTGCAGCTCCGGGATGTACGTGCCGGCGACCTTTCTCGTCAGAGCAAGGAGCAGCGTGAGGCGCTGATGGAGCAGTTGGCTTCCATGCAAGGCGCCGCTGAGCTGGCCGCCGTGCAGCGCTACCTGTCGAGTAAGGCGGATATCGAGCTGTCTTCGGTGGCAGACTGATCGTTCCCTCTAGGGTAACAGAAATAAAAAAACCGGCGTTTTCGCCGGTTTTTTTATGCCTTTCGTTTATGCCTTTCGTTTATGACTTTCGAGAGACGCTGGAGTCGCTACGTTCGCGAGTAGCCTGCTGCGCTTAGCCGTTCGATGCGCTATCCACAAACAGAGTGAGTCGCTGTCCAGGCTGGAGGTAGCTGTTCTTGCTGATTTTGTTCCAACGGACAATGTCGCTGATGTCGATACTGAACTTTCTGGCAATACGGTAGAGCGAATCACCATTGCGCACCCGGTAAGAGACCTTTCGGGTTGTGCGGCTGGTGTCGTTGCTGGTTTTGGCCTTGGTGTAAGCCACCAGCTTCTGACCGGGGCGGAGAGTGTCTCCCGGAGCCATGCTGTTCCAGCTGGCAAGCTGCCGCACTTTCACGTTTAGCGAGCGAGCGATGCCCCAGAGAGTATCGCCGGGGCGAACGGTATAGCTGGATTTGTCACCGTTTCCGGAAGACTGCTTGCGTTGTACACGCTGGTCGATGGAGTAGGCGTATTGAGCGCTCGGTCCGGAAGCACTGGGGATCAGTAGCGTCTGGCCGGCACGTATACGGCTGCCGCGCAGCTTATTGGTTTGCTGGATCGCGGATACCGTGGTTTCGTAGCGGCGGGCAATCACGGAGAGCGAATCGCCTCGGGCTACCTGATAGCGCTGCCAGCTGACTCGTTGCTCGGGAGGCAGCTTTTCCAGCTCGGCGATAAAGCGTGCGCTTTTATCCTGTGGTATCAGCAGGCGATGGCTGCCGTTGGGGTCGGTGGCCCACCGGTTATAGCCGGGGTTAAGCAGGTAAAGTTCTTCAATCTCTACGTCCGCCAGTTCTGCGGCCTGGGCGAGATCAATCTGGCTGCCCACATTCACTGCGGTGTAGTAGGGGGTGTTGCCCACATCATGCAGTGGCACGCGGTAGTGATCGGAGCGTGCAACCACCTCTGCCAGGGCAAGAAGCTGGGGTACATAGCGCTGGGTTTCGCGGGGCAGCTTCAGGTCCCAAAAACTGGTGCCCTTGCCCTTGCGGCGGTTGCGCTCCATGGCGCGGCGCACGGTTCCTTCCCCGGCATTGTAGGCGGCCAGCACCAGTAGCCAGTCCCCGTCAAATTTGGCGGACAGGTAGTTGAAGTACTCACTGGCTGCGCGGGTGGACTCGACTACGTCGCGGCGACCGTCGTACCACCAGTTCTGGTGCAGGCCGAAAGACCGCCCAGTAGCGGGGATGAATTGCCACATTCCAGAAGCCTGGGCGTGGGAATACGCGAACGGATCGTAGGCACTTTCCACGATCGGCAGCAGGGCAAATTCCATGGGGACATTGGACTGCTCAAGCTGCTCCGCCACGTGGAAGATGTAGCGTCGGGAACGCTCGGTTACGCGCGCCATGTAGCCCTGATTGGACGAGAAGTAGTTGACGTAGTCCTTTACTTTGGCGCGATCGAGCTCCCGGTCGAGGGAAAACCCTTGTCGCAGTCGCTGCCAGATGTCGTTCGGGGGAAGCGCGGGCTCAGCGGCATCCATGATGTTCTGGCTGATGGCTTCGAAGCTATCGGCATTGGCGTCGATTCCGGGCGCAACCTCTGAGCTGGTTGCGGACTGTGGCGCACGCTCTATTTGCGCGCAGGCCCCCACGGCTGCTGCGAGTATCGCAACAGCAAATTTCTTATAAACCATTCTGGTATCCGCAGTCTGTCGTTATCTGTTGGCTCTTGTTATCTGGCTACGCAGGTTCCGCTCACCCACTGTGCTGACTACTACTTTGTCACTGTTGCGGCGAGGCACTGGCTCGAGGGGCCTGTCGTCACCGTAATCGAGTAAAACGTATGAGCTTTGATTTGTAATTGTCTGATTCTAAAGATGGAGGTTGGTTCCGGTCAATGCAAATTGGTCAAAAAGTGTCCTTCCAGCGGCGTAAACTGGCGAATATTTCTACAGGAGTTTTTAGGGTGTCGCCTGCATGCGCGGCAGCCTTTGCACGAATTTCAGGAAACCCGGTGCGCAGGAAGGGGTTGGTCCGCAACTCGGTTCCGATGGTGGAGGGGAGGGTTGGACGATTTTGTGCGCGGGCAGCGCGTGCCGCGGCCGTGCGTTCCTGGATATCCGGGTTTTCGGGCTCCGCGGCGGCGGCAAATGCAAGGTTGGCGAGTGTGTACTCGTGTGCACAGTAAACTTTGGTTGCCTCGGGAAGGGCCGCCAGGCGAGACAGTGAGTGGTGCATCTGTTGCGGGGTGCCCTCAAACAGGCGTCCGCAGCCGGCCGCGAACAGTGTGTCGCCACAAAACAGGTGGGTAGTGCCGTCTTCATTGAGCACTACGGCGATATGATCGAGGGTGTGCCCGGGGACAGCAAGTACCTCGCAGTCATATCCGAACAGGGAAAAGCGGTCGCCGTCCTGGAGGGGGCGGGTGACGCCCTGGATCGACGCGGGGCCGAAGACCTCGCAGTCATATTTTTCCTTGAGTGCCTGCACCCCACCGGTGTGGTCGAGGTGGTGGTGGGTGAGCAGGATACCCTGCAACTTCTGCCCATCCAATGAGCGTATCACCGGGGCGGCATCTCCGGGGTCTACCACCCAATGTTCGCGATCTTGATGCAAATGCCAGATATAGTTGTCGTTAAATGCCGGAATCGGGCGGATTGTGATCATCGGTGCTCCCCGCTAACCTAACGTAGTCTGGAACCTGTTATTGTTTGGGCAACCTTAACACAGGCCGGGTCCCATCACGGTTGTGGTGGCTGTATTGACATGCTGGCACAGGCAATGCCAGTTTACCTTATCGAGGATCAGGAGCTGCAGATGAGCAGAGAAACGGGTCGCAAACCCCTGTTCGATCGCGGTACGGATCAGGTTGTCTCACTGGCGCAATCCTGTGTCAGCTTGGGAGACTGGTTTGAGAGCTCGCTGGGTCGGGAGATCCTGACCCAGCAGCTCGCGCTCGCCCAGCCCCTAGTGGAGGGGCTGTTCGGGTATCACCTGATGCAGGCGAGTGTGGCGCGCAAGGTGGACTTCGCGGCCTGTAGCCGGATCAACCATCGGTTTCGCCTGAGCCCCTGCGTCGATGGCGGCGGTGGCGCAGTGGTGGACTTTGAGCAGTTACCTCTGCCGTCCGAGTCTATTGATGTGGCGGTGCTCCACCACCTGCTCGATTTTTCTCCGCGCCCCCACCAGGTATTGAGGGAGGCAGCGCGGGTATTGATTCCGGGCGGGCACATGGTCGTGATCGGCTTTAATCCTTTTTCCCTGCTGGGATTGTCGCGCGTATTCCGCTCTGCCAGTGCGTATCAGCTGGGGAACCAGCTGCGCGCCGCGCGAATCGCGGACTGGATGCACCTGTTGGACCTGCATGCGGCGCCCGCGGAGCGGGGGTTCTTCCGCTTGCCGCTCCAGCATGCCGACCTGCTGGCAAAGACCGCCTGGATGGAGCGTATGGGCAACCGCTGGCACTTGCCCTGTGGGGGGTTTTACATCATAGTCGCGCGCAAAGAAGTGGCCCGGATGCGCACGATCAAGCTCAATTGGCACGGCGAAAAGAAACCCGCATTGAGCGCGGTTCCCAGCAGTCCGCGGGTCGCTGCCAAGCACCGCCACATCATCCGCCACAAGAAGCCGTAAACTGCGGGTCCGCCCTTTGGGCCCGGTGAATCCTGTTCGAATGACAAGAGTCTGTGTTGAAACAAGTTACCATTTATACCGACGGCGCCTGCCGGGGTAATCCAGGCCCGGGAGGCTGGGGGGCATTGCTGAAGAGTGGCGATGCAGAAAAAGAACTCTGTGGTGGCGAATCCTTGACGACGAATAATCGTATGGAGCTGATGGCTGCGATCCAGGCGCTCGACGCGCTCAATCAGCGCTGCCAGGTGGACCTCCATACGGACTCGCAATATGTGCGCCAGGGCATTACCGGCTGGATTCACAACTGGAAGCGAAACGGCTGGAAAACCGCAAACAAGAAACCGGTTAAAAATGCTGATCTGTGGCAGGCTCTGGATGAGGCCATTGCCCATCACGACGTGCAGTGGCATTGGGTAAAAGGCCATTCCGGTAATCCCGGGAATGAGCGGGCGGATGCGTTGGCAAACCGCGGCATCGATGAGCTTGGGGGGTGATACCATGCGTCAGATAGTTCTCGACACGGAAACCACGGGTCTGGATCCAAAATCCGGTCACCGTATTATCGAGATCGGTTGTGTGGAGCTGATCAATCGTAAGCTGACCGGCCGGCACTACCATCAATATATTAATCCCGAGCGCGAAGTAGATGACGGAGCGATCGAGGTGCACGGCATCACCAACGAGTTTCTGGCTGACAAGCCCGTGTTCTCCCAGATTGCCGATGACTTCATGACCTTTTGCGACGGCGCAGAGCTGGTGATACACAACGCGCCGTTCGATGTGGGCTTTATTGATGCCGAGCTCAAGCGTCTCGGCAGCCCTCGTTGGCAGTCCGTTGCCGTCCACTGCGGGGTGCTCGACACGCTTACCATGGCTCGGGAAAAACATCCGGGGCAGAAAAACAACCTGGATGCGCTGTGCAAGCGCTATTTCGTCGACAACTCCCAGCGGGACTTGCACGGCGCACTCCTGGATGCGGAGATCCTGGCTGACGTCTACCTGTTGATGACCGGTGGCCAGACGGATCTCGCATTGGCGGGGTCCGGCAACGGTGGCGACGAGCGCGAAGGGGCAGAGGCCGAGCAGAGCGAAGCTGGGTCAATCCGCCGTCTGAGTGCCGACCGTGCACCGCTCGCGGTGCTGCGTGCCAGCGCCGAGGAGGAGCAGGCGCACGCGGAGTTTATCGGTCTGCTGGAAAAGGCCGCCGGCAAACATTACTGGTAGCTGTGGCGCGGCTGCCAGATGCTAAACCACAATGGGGCCTTCGGGCCCCATTTTTGGTTGTGTGGGACGGATCGTGAATCAGCGGAGTGGGTATCTTCCTACAGGGCGTAAACCACACAAAAGAGGGCGACGACCGTCAGCACCAGGGTGTAGGGCAGGGCCATGATGACCATGCGGCCATAGGAGAGGCGGATCAATGGCGCCAGCGCCGAGGTGAGCAGGAAAAGGAAGGCCGCCTGGCCATTCGGCGTGGCCACACTCGGCAGGTTGGTGCCGGTATTGATGGCGATGGCCAGCTTGTCGAAATGTTCGCGGGTAATCTCCCCGGCCGTCAGCGCGGTTTTGACTTCATTGATGTAAACGGTGGCGACGAACACATTGTCACTGATCATGGAGAGAACGCCGTTGGCCAAAAACAGCATGCCGGGCTGTTGTTCGGGCTCAAGGCTCAGCACGAAGTGCGTAATGGGTTCGAACAGGTGTTGTTCGTGGATCACCGCAACGATGGCGAAAAACACCACCAGCAGTGCGGTGAACGGGAGGGCCTCCTCAAACGCGTGGCCGATGCGGGCCTCCTGGATGACCCCGTTGAATGCCGTCAGCAGCACAATGATCATCAGGCCGATAATCCCCACTTCCGCCACGTGAAAGGCGAGGGATAACACCAGAATGACGGCCACCACGCCCTGTACCCAGAGTTCTACTACATCGCGCTTGCTGCGTTTTTGCTCCTGGTCCCTGGCGAAATTCGCAAGTACCTCGCGTACCGCGTCTGGCAGCTTGGCGCCGTAGCCGGCGATGGCGGTCTTTTCGAGAAAAAAGCAGGTGATGAGCCCGGCAGCAAGGGCGGGTACCGTCACGGGTGCCATGTTGATGAAAAATTCCAGGAAGTCCCAGCCGGCTTTTTCAGCGATCAGCAGATTTTGCGGTTCACCCACCAGGGTACACACGCCGCCCAATGCTGTGCCCACGGCGCCGTGCATAATGAGGCTGCGGAGAAACGCGCGGAACTGGTCCAGGTCGGAGCGGTGGTATTCGACAACGGCGTCATCGCTGGAGTGGTCGTGCTCCGGATGCGCCTGCCGGTTGGAGGCCACTTTGTGGTACACCGCATAAAAGCCGATGGCCACTGCGATCAGGACCGCCGTGACCGTCAGCGCGTCGAGAAATGCCGAGAGGATGGCCGATACACCGCAAAAGAGTAGTGATAGTGTGGTTTTGGAGCGGACATTGATCAGCAGCTTGGTAAACACATAGAGCAGCAGGCTTTTCATAAAATAGATGCCCGCGACCATGAACATCAGCAACAAAATGACCTGAATATTTTCAGTGACTTCGTGAAATACGGATTCGCTACTGGTCATCTTCAGCAGCACGGCTTCGATGGCCAGCAGGCCACCTGGTTGCAGTGGGTAGCACTTCAGTGCCATGGCAAGCGTAAAAATAAACTCCCCAATCAGGACCCAGCCGGTGACAAACGGGGAGGTCGTGTACAGTATGATCGGGTTGATGATCAAAAAAGCAGCAATGGTCAACTTGTACCAGTTGGGAGCCTCACCGAGAAAGTTTGCACGGAAAGCGCGGCCGATACTGCCGCCTGGGATGAAATGGGTGTGGTCGAGCGCGTTCATGCCGGTGATGCTTCCTTGGTTCTCCGTAGGGCGGGCCTCGGTGCCGTTGGCCCGGGGCGCGCGGGAAGCTACCCATTTCTGCCGGAAAATTCAATTGGTTTTGCCGGTTGCCCGGTTTGCCATCCTATTTTGTCGATTGTTCGGTAGAAAATCGGGGGTGAAAGGTAGACTATCGTGCGGTTTGGTATAAATTGCCCTTCTGCCTGACAGTATCCCGCTGCGCGTTCGTTGCGGCGGGAAGGGAAGCCACCCGGTGGTATACGGGTGGGCTGGGTCTAAATAAATAGAAAGAAAATTGCAGTGGTGTAGGCAATGAGTGAATTGCGCGAAATCAACCTGACCTCCGTCAGCCTGGTAAAAGACGAGCTGGTAGCCAGTATTGAAGGGGCTGCCGCTCACCTGGACCAGTTTGCCGCCGACCACGCGAACAAAGCCGCCCTGGAAAAGAGCATCCAGGGCCTGCGTCAGGTTACCGGTGTGCTGCAGATGATTCAGCTGAAAGCCGCGGAGCTTTTGGCCCAGGAAATGCTGGTCGCCATGGGGGATCTGCTGCAGGACCGCCAGCAGTCGCCAGAGGAACTCCTTGAGGGTGTAGGTACGGCATTCTATGTGCTGACCCGTTACCTCGATTTTGTCCAGAACCGGGCCACTCCACGCCCGGAACTGCTGGTTCCCTATATCAATAACCTGCGTCTCTCCCGCGCCCAGGCGCCGGTGCCAGAGAGCCAGTTCCTGCGCTGCCGCCTGGATGCGAATGTGCCGGGGGCTGTGTCCTCGGCAGTGATGTCGGAAGACCTGAAGACCTTTGTGCGTCGTTTCCGGCACATGTATCAGGTGGGATTACTGGCGTTGCTGAAGGGCAAGCCCTCTGGGCCGGCCTACACCATGATGGCCCGCGCCCTGCAGCGTATTGCCAGCGTCTGTGCCGGCCGCCCCAATGGCAAACTCTGGTCGGTTGCGGGCTCCGCACTCAGCGCCATGGCGTCCCGGGAAATGCTGGTGAACCGGCAGCGTGTGATGGTCTTCAGTATGCTGGATCGTCGCCTGCGCAATATCTGTCGCGAGGGTGACGCCGCCCTGGATCAGCCTGCACCGCCTGTGTTGATCAAGGAGTGCCTTTATTGGCTGGCGCTTGCGGGTCCTTCGGAGCAGGGTGAGAGGCTGTTGCAGGTCTTTGGTATCAAACCTTTGCCCTATCGTGAGCCGGAGCTGGAGCGCGACCGCGCAAGCCTCGGCGGGCCGGGTGCCACGGCGATTGCCGCTGTCGCCAATGCGCTGGATGAGGAGCTGTCTGGTGTGCGGCGAATGCTGGACGACGCCGAAACCCTGGGTTCTGCCGATCTCGATGAGGAGGGTGGGTTGGTAGAGACCCTGCGGCGAATCGCCAATACGCTGGTGCTGCTCAACTTCCGTCGCATCGGCGAAAACCTGGCGGGCTCCCTGTCCGCTTACCGGACGTGCGCACACACTGGCGGCCGCGCTGCCGATAACGCACTGCAGCAGTTGACCAATCAGATTCTGGCCGTCGACAGCACCATTCGTGCACTGCGCCAGAGCGGTAGCATCGAGCTGGACGAGACCGGTCAGGCGGACATCGCCCCGGAGCGCAGCCAGCTGGCCGAGGCAGAACTCGCGGTGCTGAAAGAAGCCGAAGCGGGCCTGTCACTGATCAAGCGTGCGCTGGGCTCTTATGCCGATTCGGGGTTCGATCACGGACACATTCGCAATGTGTCCACCACATTGAACAGTGTGCGCGGTGGCCTGGTGGTGGTGGGCCTCGCGCGCGCGGCGGCCGTGGTTGAGCGTCTCACCCATTTCGTCGATGCGGTGATCGATCAGAAGAACGTGGCTCCCGCGGTAGAGCAGTCCCTGGAAATTTTTGCGGATGCCATCATCAGCCTGGAATACTACCTGGGCGAAGTGAAGCTCCACCGTCAGGCCGACAAGCAATCCCTGGATCTGGCGGTAGAGAGCCTCGAGGCCCTCGGTTATCCGGTGGAGGTTGCTTGATATCGCTCGATGATTCAGTCTAGGGCTCGATATCGGACGAATTCGAACCTGCTATGACAGACTTCAATTCTGCCGGGTGCGTGTTACCACACCCGGAATTTCACTGGCACATCGTAGTTTCCGGCGGCGAAGTACTGTGCTCTCATCAGGGGCCACTGCACCGTGTGCTTCCTGTTCAGATTCCAGCGGCCCACCAATTTTCGGAGCAGGGCATCAGCGATAGTCACTACCTCGGTGAGTGGCGCGGCGGTGCCTGTGGTGTGCATCACTTGCCCATGAAGGTCGATATCCCTGGTTGTGAATGGCGAGGGCTAAGGAGCCTGCTGGGTGCCGTGGACGAGTCGCTTTTCTTTCTGGTGGGGCGCGCGACACAGGTGGTGAACTGGGATCTTGACCACCAGTATTGTGGCCGTTGTGGTGTCCAGACCATTTACCATTCGCGCGATCGCGCACGGGTTTGCGAGCACTGCTCTTTGGCGGTATATCCCCGTATATCACCCTGTGTCATTATGCTCGTAACCCGCGGGGATCAATGCCTGCTGGCCCGCCACGCCCGCCACCGCAAGGCCCTGCACACCGCGCTGGCCGGCTTTATCGAACCGGGGGAAAACGCCGAGCAGGCCCTGGCCCGGGAGGTCTACGAAGAGGTGGGCCTTGAAACCGGGGCGGCGCGCTATGTGGGTAGCCAGTCATGGCCTTTCCCTGGGCAGTTGATGATCGGTTATCTGGTCGAGGCAACCGGCGGTACGCTGGTTCCCGACAAAGAGGAAATCTCAGAAGCCCGGTGGTATAACCGCTCGCAGGTGCCGGAAGACATCCCTCCGGTAGAGACGCTTTCCGGGCAATTGATTCGCACATTTATTGAAATGGACTGAATGCTGGGTGAGGTGTAACCCCGCCAAACAATCTCGCCAAATTACGAGGCAAAGACAATGTATATCGCGATTACGTTTCTGATTGCCTTCATCGCCCTGCTGCTGGTGTTTTGGGGTGGTAAGGTTTTGCTGAAGGGGAATTGGCTGTTCGGGTTTCTGCGGGGAGCCGTGGGCCTGCTGTTGCTGGCGGGGGCGCTGTTGATCGTTCTGGTGGCGCTGGACGTATACAGTTACCGCAATCTGGAAGAAGAGCACAGCGTCGGCACGGTGAGTTTCGAGCGCATGGGCAATCAGCACTTTATGGTGAAATTTGCCGATGAAGACGGTATCTCTCAGGAGTTTGAGTTGTACGGCGACCAGTGGCAACTGGATGCGAGAATGCTGAAATGGAAAGGCGTGCTGGCGCGGTGGGGCATTGAGCCGGCCTATCGCCTCGATCGACTCAGCGGCCGTTATCTCACGCTTCAGGATGAACGCACCAAGGAACGCTCGGTACACGCCCTGGACGAAAGTGGAAATGGTGTGGATGTCTGGAGCCTGTTGCGTGACATGGATAACCGTGTGCCGGTGGTGGACGCCGTGTACGGTAGCGCTACCTTTCTACCGATGCAGGATGGTGCCGTGTACGAAGTGCGTATCAGTCACACCGGCCTGCTGGCGCGACCGCTGAACCAACAGGCGCGCACTGCACTGAACGAATGGCAATAGGCAGCAGGCTTCGCCTGCGTGCCAAATCAGAAAACCGGAATTTGGGGGTTGAGTGGAATTTCTCAGTGAATATGGATTGTTTCTGGCAAAAGTAGTGACCGTTGTTGTTGCGCTGCTGGTGGTGATCGGAATCGTGGTGGCAAACCGGTCGCATATGAAAGACCGGCAACCGGGGCATATTGCCGTGACGCACCTGAATGACCGCTATCAGGACATGAAAGAAACCCTCCTGGAAGCGGTCATGGATGACGCTGACTACGCGGAGCGTAAAAAGCAGCAGGAAAAGGATCGCAAGGCCGAAGCCAAAGCCCGTGCCAAGCAGCATAAAGCCGAACTCAAGGCGCAGGCCAAAGCCCGTAAAAAGAACAAGGACTCCGTCTCGGCGGAGGCGCAGGAAGCCCAGCCCGCAGAGCAGGCCGAGGCGGATGCCGAAGCAGCGGGGCAGCCCTCGGTTGTCGGCGAAGCCAAACCGCAAAATGCTGAGGGCAGTGAACACCGCAAGCGCCTGTTCGTTGTGCATTTTGATGGCGATATCAAGGCCAGTGCGCTTTCCAATCTGCGGGAAGAAATTACCGCAATACTGCAGGTCGCCCAGAAAGACGACGAAGTCGTGGTCGTTCTGGAGAGCCCCGGGGGCATGGTGGCCAACTACGGCCTGGCGGCGAGCCAGCTGGCCAGGGTGCGCAGTGCGGGAGTGAAACTGACCATTGCCGTCGATAAGGTGGCTGCCAGTGGCGGTTACATGATGGCTTGTGTTGCCGACCGCATACTGGCTGCTCCCTTTGCCATGCTCGGGTCCATTGGCGTGGTTGCGCAGTTGCCAAACTTCCACCGCCTGTTACAACGTAATGACGTGGACTTCGAGCTTTTTACCGCGGGTGAGTACAAGCGTACAGTGACCATGTTTGGGGAAAACACCGCGGAAGGGAAAGAGAAGTTTCAGAGCGACCTGGAAGAAATTCATACGCTCTTCCAGCATTTTGTTTCCGAATATCGTCCGCAGCTGGATATCGCAAAAGTGGCCACCGGCGAGGTTTGGTTCGGACAGCGGGCGCTGGATCTTGCGCTGGTCGACGAGTTGAAAACGTCGGATGAATACCTGACTTCGCGGGCGCAGAATGCCGACCTGTATCAGGTGGAATACAAAGAGCGGCAGAATATCGCCAAGAAAATTGGCTTCGCGACACAGGCGGGGATCGAGAGCGCGCTCGCGCGAGTGCTTTCCCGTCTTGCAGCGTGGCGCCATCAGGCACAGTGAGATAGCCTCGCACGGTTTGTTCACCAGAATGCGCTTACGGAAAAGTTATGTCTGACAACACCTACCGGGCCATGGTCGTTGAGGAAGTTGCCGCGGGCAAATACGACCAGGCCATTGTCACCCTCGACACCTCCAGCCTGCCGGAGAATCCGGTCACCATCGCGGTTTCCCATTCATCGCTGAATTACAAGGATGCCCTGTCGGCCTTTGGGAATCGTGCGGTTACCCGGGAGTATCCGCATACCCCGGGTATCGATGCGGCAGGTACGGTAATCGCCGATGCGAGTGATACCTTTGCTATTGGTGATCCGGTGATCGTCACCGGTTACGACCTCGGCATGAACACGGCCGGTGGGCTTGCCGAGCGGATTGCGGTTCCGGCGGGATGGGTGGCGCCACTGCCGGAGGGGCTCAGTCCGCGGGAAGCCATGATACTCGGCACCGCCGGACTCACTGCGGCCCTGTGTGTGGAAAAGCTGCTCGAAGCCGGTGCGCGTCCGGCCGATGGCGAGGTACTGGTGACTGGCGCCACCGGTGGCGTGGGCTCGATTGCCGTGGCGCTCCTGGGCAAGCTGGGGTTCAAAGTGGCCGCAGTCACCGGCAAACTGGAGTCCGCTGAATTTCTGACCAGTCTCGGCGCCTGGAAAGTACTTGACAGGGAAACCCTGGCGCCGTTTGCCGACAAGGCCATCGCCAAGCCGCTGTGGGCCTGGGCGGTGGACACGGTGGGTGGAGAGACCCTGTTCAACGTCATCAAATGCTTGAAGTATGGCGGCGGTGTCGCTGCCTGTGGCATGGCGTCGGGAGCGCAGTTTCAGGCCAATGTGTTTCCGTTCATCCTGCGCGGGATCAGTCTGCTCGGGGTCGATAGCGTGGAGTTACCGCTGCCGAAGAAAGCAGAAGTTTGGGGCAAGCTTGCCGGTGATTGGTACATCGGTGAACAGCTGGAAAAGATTGCCGAGGATATCGCCCTCGACCAGGCCCCGGAGTTTCTTGCCCGCTTGCACCGCGGCCATGGTATCGGTCGCTATGTGGTCGATATGACCCGGTGACGCTGTTATGGTCATAATGTGCACTTGTACGCACAGGATTGTGACCACATCCTTCACAGGCAGTATCGACGGCTGATATTGCCTGCTATTCTGACCTAGACTGTTGAATAGGCATAATAGCCACAATAATTTTCGATGGGACAGGTCGCTCGAAAAATGGGCGTTTCCGAAATTATGTCCCGGTTTTGTTGATCTGGTAGCAAACTTTGTCGGTCAATATCCCGCCACCTCCTCCAATTCTCGATGCCGGTGCACTGGTGCTTTCTGGTGGTGGCGCGCGCGCTGCCTATCAGGTAGGCGTGCTCAAGGCTCTGGCGGAATTAACCCCGGAGTCTGAGCCGCACCCCTTCAAGATCATTTGCGGCACCTCTGCCGGGGCGGTAAATGCGCTGGTTTTGGCCACATACCCCGGAAGCTTCAAGGAAGCCGTAGCCCGCTTGTACGACCTCTGGATGGGGCTCACCGTCGATGACATCTACCGCAGTAACTGGGGTAGTCTGCTCGGCAACTTCCTGACCATTTCACGCTCCCTGTTCAATCATGGTGTGGCACGGCGCAAGCCACTGGCATTGCTGGATAACAGCCCACTGCGGGCGCTGGTGGAGGAGGTGATCCCCTTTGCCAATATCCAGCGGAATATCGATGCAGGGCGCCTGCGGGCGGTCAGCGTCAATGCCATGTCGTACAGTGAGGGCGAGTCGGTCAGCTTTTTCCAGGGCGGTGAGGATGTCACCGAGTGGCGGCGCTTCCGCCGCTGTGGTGAGCGCACGGCGCTTACCGTGGAGCATTTGATGGCGTCGGCAGCAATCCCCACTCTGTTTCCGGCGGTAAAGATTGGCGATGACTATTTCGGCGATGGCGCGGTGCGTCAATTGGCCCCCATCAGCCCCGCCTTGCATCTCGGCGCCTCGCGGGTATTTGTGGTGGGGGTTTCGGATAACCGTTCCCCGGTGCACTGGGGCAAGCGCCGGAAAGTTGCCCGGCATTCGCCTTCTCTGGCGCAGATTGGCGGGCAATTGTTCAATGCGGCATTTATTGACAGCCTGGAGGGAGATCTGGAGCATCTGGATCGGGTCAACCTGTTACTCGACTCGGTGGAGGAAAAGGAATTGTCCGGGTTGGCGCCACTGCGCGCGGTGGAATCGGCGGTGATTGAGCCCAGTCAGAGCCTGGACCGTATCGCCGGGCGCAAAGTGCGCTATTTACCGCCGGCACTGCGCTGGTTGTTCCGTTCTACCGGGGCAACAACTTCTGGAGGTGGGGCCTCGGCCGCCAGCTACCTCCTGTTTGAAAAGCCCTATCTGGGCGAGTTAATGGAGCTGGGATACCAGGACGCGATGTGGGAGCAGGAAAAACTGCGTGATTTCCTTCGCCCGCGGACGCAGCTGGTTGAGTCACAGCCGAAGGGCCTTTTTGGAAAGCGGGTAAAACCCACAACGGAAGCAAGTCATGGCAATACACCCTCGTGATCATTCATTCAACTTCCGCAGCGTTGCCTTGCGTGGCCTGGTGTTGGGCCTCGCGGGACTTGTCGCCGCCTGTGGCAGCTCGGGCGTACAGGAGTCTGCCGACACGCCGGCACTGCGTCAGCAAAATCAGAGTGAATACCGCCAGTTGCTGCAAGAGGCCTATCAGCTGAGTTTCACCCTGGACTTCGACCGGCTGCGGCTGGCGTATGTGAAGTCACCGGAATACAACCCTTACGGGGGCATGAAGCTGGATGGGCTTCCCGAGGCATACGGGTCGGTGGAGCGCGCGGACTTCCAGGAATGCCTGCGCAATGTCGACAAGGTGTTGAAGCACAATTACATGAGCCTGGAAGCACACATGATTGGTGTCGTGTGCAGTGGGCAGGCGGGTGAGTTTGAACGGGAAGATCAGCACCGCTACATGGTGGAGGGACTGATGACCTCTATCGAAAATAGTGGCGATGGCAAATCCCAGGAGAGTGCGTTTCTCACCATCAGCACGTCGGAGCTGCGGGGTTTTGTGCGTTTGAAAGGCCTGCAGGTTCTGGATCAGTCGATCGTGTACGACAAGCAGGGCATCTACGACAAAATGCAGGTGCGGGACCCGGAATCCGGTGAAGAGTATCCGCTGTTTTTCAATGTCAGCCAGCAGTTCGCGCAGGGCTCCGGGGGGGAATGATTCCCCCCCCTTCACATCAGAAATTGTGAAAGTTTTTCCCATTCAAAGCGGCGTGTCTTGCGATCGCTGAACAATATTTCCACTTTCGAATCTTCCCACTTGGTTACCCTGCCGTAGCCCAGCTTCTGGTGCTTGATACTTTCTCCGAGCTGGGGTTTACGCAGCGCGGCGCGCGGTGCATTGATCTCGGGGTTGTAATCACAGGCTGCCAGATACCTGAGGGCGAGGCGGGTTACTGGAACCGGGGTCGTAATATTTGGCGGGCGCACGGGCAGGGTTTCCCCGAGCAGGTTGCTGAGCGTCAGGTGCATTTCATCAAGAAACACCGATGGCTTTTGCTCTGAATCGGATTGGCGGGGATTGCGTGTATCCGTTTCCGGTAGGGGTGCCAGCAGGTAGAGCTGCTTCCTTGCGCGGGTCATGGCCACATACATCAACCGGCGCTCACTTTCCGTGGATGCGGGGGTAGAGAAGTCCCGCTGGGGCTGGTAAGGCATATTGTGCACGCTCATCGCAGGAATGATCACCTGGTCCCATTCCAGACCCTTGGACTGGTGCATGGTGGTGATTTGAATGGCGTCTGCGGGTGCCTCAGCGGCGGGGTTATCTTCTCCGTCATGCTGCTGTTGATGTTGGCGCTGAAGCTGCTGAAGGTGTTCCAGCGTTTCTCGTGCAGGCATGTGCAACTGATCGAGGTACTGGCAGAAGGTCAGAATGGTTTGCTGCTTTTCCTCTGCTTGCTGGCGATTGAACGCGTCTTCGCCGATCCCGCTTAGATAATCCAGGTCGCTCAGTTGTCGGCGCACCAGCTCGCCGCCGTGACCACGCCATTTTTCCATTTGCTGCAGCAGTTCCGCGCGTTGCCTGAGCCGTTTGCACTGGTGCTGGCTGAGGGACTCCGGAATCAGCTTGAGCAGCTGCTTGCCCCAGCCTTTTTCATGGCGGGCGAGGCGTTCACATATGGGTTCGAGAATCGCACGGGGAATCCGGATGTGCGGTGCGGTCATCCATTCGTAGAGACCCTGGGCGCGGCGTTTGCTGCTCTGCTCGGCAAATCGACCGGCGGCGATATTCAGGCTCCAGAACAGGGGGCGCAGCTCGCGCCGGGACAGAACCGTATTGCGGTTGCCAGAGCGATAGGGAATGTTGTTGGCCAGCAGGGCGAGTTCCAGCGGTGCGGCCAGTGACCAGAGCCGAACCAGTATCGCCATGGTGGCAAGCGAGGTGCCCTGTTGTTGGCAGCGGCGGATGTGTTCCACCAGCCACTTGCCTTCATTTTCCGTATGCACTTGCTGTAACTGGGTTTCGGCGTGGGGGTTACCGGACACGCAAAAAATATCTGCGCGCTCACGGTTATTGTGAATGAAGTGGTTGGCCGCCAACGACAGGCTGTGGCCGTAGCGGAAGGTGCGGCTCAGCTGATAAATATTCGACGGCGGGAAATCCCCATCGAACAACCGCAATAGAAATTCGGGGCGCGACCCGCGCCACTCATAAATGGTTTGATCCGGGTCGCCGATGGCGATGACGTTGCCGGATTTGCCATGTAAAACACGCAGCAGGTAGTGTTGGATCTCGTTGATGTCCTGATACTCGTCTACCAGGATATCTTCGTAAAATCCTCCATACTGCTCTGCGATCTCCGGTTGCTGGCTAAACAGCATGACCGGGTCATAAATCAGGTCCGCATAGGTTACCGCGTTCTGTGCGCGTCGCCAGTTTTCAAAATGGCGAAACACCTTCAGGAAATACAGGTATTCATCGCCGAGCTTGAGACGCTGAAACGCGCTCAGGTCACCGCTGAGTACGGTCTTTGTGTAATCGATGAAAAACTCGGCAGCCTCGGTTTCTGACTGCTTGCGCGCGCGGATGTCTTCAATTTCTGCCGGTGGCGCACAGGCCTCAATGGCTTTCCAGATCTGCAACTGGACTACAGATTGCGGCAGGGGTTTGAGATTGGTGTGTTCAATCTGGCCGCGGGCGATCAGACGCTGATAAATCTTGAATCCCAGGCTGTGGAAGGTATTGACCGGGGGGATGGCGTTGCCGCATAGGTTTGCCAGGCGTTGGGCAAAATCTTCTCGCGCGTTGCGGTTGTACATCAGTACCAGTATGCGTGCGGGTGCCACGCCGGCTGCCAGTCGGTTTTTGATGTAGTAGAGCAGGGCCGTGGTCTTTCCGGAACCGGCAACGGCAATGATTTTTGCGTGCCCGCCGGAATGGTTGGCGATGGCAAGCTGCTCTTCCGTGAGCGTTTCCGGGAGATGGGAGGTGTCACCTGACATGGAGTTCCTGTACCGCGTAGCTGCAAACACTGAAAAATACTGTATATATTGCCAGTATTGGTCGTGACGGTACAGGGCTTTATGCGGGCTCCTCTTCGGCGGGCGGCGCTTCGTTACCGTGGCGCAGTGCCAGCTCGGCAATGTAGGACGACAGGAATATACGACCGGTGAGCTTTTCCAGTAGTTTGGAGCGGCTCAGGCGGTCCAGTACCGGTCCCTTTACTTCGGAAAGGTGCAGCCGAATGCTGCGACGTCTCAGGTCCTTGTTGATCTGGTGCAGCCGCTCCAGTGCAGTGCCGTCAATACGACTCACCGAGGACAGGATCAATACCAGGTCGCGGGTGTCCGGGTGGCGTTTCAGCTCGCTGAGCAGTCGGTCTTCCACGGCGCTGATATTACTGAAGAACAGACTTTCGTCGATACGCAGGAATAGAATGTCCTTGTGGGTTTCTACATCGTACCGGAGGACGTTGCGGAACTGCTCCGTGCCTGGCATCCGCCCCACGACGGCGATGTGTGGCCGGCTGCTGCGCCAGATCAGGGTGGCAAAGGAGAGACCAATCCCCAGCGCAATGCCCACTTCGACACCAAAAAGCAGCACACCCATAAAGGTACATAACATGGCGGTACCATCGGTGCGATCGTAGCGCCAGTTGTGAATGAAACCGCGAAAATCAAACAGGCTTGCTGCGGCAACAATAATGATGGCCGCAAGCACGGTGAGTGGCAGCTCGCTGAACAGGCCGGTGAGGTACAGCAGTACGGGCACCATCATCAGCGCCGCCAGTACGCCTGCCAATGGCGAGACGGCACCGGCTTCGGCGTTGACCGCGGTGCGCGAAAAACTCCCTGCCACGGGCAGCCCGCCGGAGAGGCTACTGGTGATGTTGGCGGCGCCAAGCCCGAGGAGTTCCCCGTCCGCGTTCAGGCGTTCCCCACGCTGTGTCGCCAGTGCCTGGGCGATGGAAAGACTCTCCACAAAGGTCAGCAGGGAAATAATCAGTGCAGGCAGTAATAGCCGGTACACCAGGTTGCCGTCTAGGTCCGGCAGCGCCACCTTCGGCAATCCGGCCGGAATATCACCAACGATATCCAGCTTGTCCCCGAGTTTCAGCCAGTGCACCAACCCAATGGCACACAGCACCAGCAGCATTGGCATCAACCGTGCCGCCAGGCGCGCGAATTGTTTGGGTGCGCCGAGGCGGAACAACATCATGGGCAACCACAGACGGCTGAAAATCAACACTACGGCCGTGGCGACACCGAACGTCATGGTGATCAGGTGGGCGTCGGGTAGGTGCTCCACGATATGAAACAGTTTTATTGACGCGGTCTCACCGTCTGCTTTTATGCCCAGCAGCGCGGGGAGTTGGCCAACAATAATCAGTGCGGCGGCACCGGAGACAAATCCACTGATTACCGGGTGACTGAGCAGGTTCGCCAGGGTGCCGAGCTTGAACAGGCCCATGGCGAACAGGAACAGGCCGCTCAGAAGTGTCAGCACGAGGGCGGCGCCGATGTATTCGGGGCTGCCGATTGCGGCCAGTGGAGTCAGGGCGGAGACCGTCATCAGGGAGAGGACAGCAGCGGGGCCGACGGACATGGCGCTGCTGCTGCCAAAGACGGCGTAAGCGATCAGTGGGATCAGGCTGGCGTAGAGGCCCACATGAGGGGGGAGGCCGGCCAGCAGCGCGTAGGCCAGCCCTTGGGGCACCAGCAACATGCCGGAAACCAGCGCCGCCGTGAGGTCAGAAGCCAGCCACCGGCGGCGGTAGTTTCTCAGCCAGTTGGGTATCAGTCGGTATGCCCGCTTCACGTGTGCAGTAGTGGTCCAGAGGCCTGATGGATTCCATCAGGATAGCTGCTGCTGCGGGGGCAGGGCCAGTTTGGCCCTGCAAATCAGGGCTCAGCCGGAGCGTGCCTGGAGTGCGCGGAACACCAGCATTCCGCTCACCATGGCCAATACAAATACCAGGGCGCCGAGCTGGAGCGCACCGGTGGCGACAATCCCCGGGCCCGGGCAAAAACCGGCCAGTCCCCAGCCAATACCAAACGCCAGACTGCCCAGCACAAGCCGGCGGTCGAGCTTGCGATTGCCGGGCAGGTGAATTGGCTCGCCCAAAATGGCGTGCT
The DNA here is from genome assembly GCF_001639145.1 of Microbulbifer sp. Q7. Classification (NCBI taxonomy): domain Bacteria; kingdom Pseudomonadati; phylum Pseudomonadota; class Gammaproteobacteria; order Cellvibrionales; family Microbulbiferaceae; genus Microbulbifer; species Microbulbifer sp. Q7. The sequence goes on from NZ_LROY01000002.1 coordinate 768,011, forward strand.
CGCGTTTTTTGGCGAGCAGGAAGGCGGGTAGGCCCACGGCGATGGCGCCGCCCATTACCAGTGCCAGAGACGGGTCCCAGGCGCCAAAAAGGTCGAGAAACCCGAGGACTTTCTCGGGATTGGCCATGCCGGAGAGCAGTAGGCCAACGCTGAAAATCAACCCGGAGACAAAAGCGGAGATGGTGAGTTTATTCATGGCTTCAGGCCCCCAGCAGATGACGGACAATGTAGACCGTGGCGAAACCGCCAAACATGAAGGTCATGGTGGCGGCCAGTGACCGCGGCGACAGGCGGGACAGCCCGCAGACGCCGTGGCCGCTGGTGCAGCCTGCCGCGTAGCGGGTGCCAATACCCACCAGCAGGCCGGCGGCGATGAGAACCGGGTAGCTGGCGTTGATTTCGATGGTGGGAAGGGTGTGGAACAGGGCCCAGACCGCTGGCCCCGCGAGTAACCCGAGCACAAAGGCAAACTGCCAGCCGCGGCTGCCGCGTTCATTGTTCAGCAGGCCGCCGAGAATGCCGGAAATACCGGCAATACGGCCATTCATCAGGATTAGCCAGGCACTGGCCAAGCCGATCAATATGCCGCCGGCGAGGGCGGTCAGGGGGGTGAATGCGTTCCAGTCTATGTTCATGGTGGTGAGCTACTCCGCGCAATACAGTTGATACAAAGTTTGTAGCAGGGACAGGACCTTCGGGTCAGCTACCTGGTAGTAGACCCGCTTGCCCGCCTTGCGGGTTGTGACCAGGCCTTCCCGGCGCAAGACACCCAGTTGTTGCGAAAGGCTTGGCTGGCGAATATCCAGTCGTTCTTCAATCTCGCTGACGCACAGTTCTTCCTGGCTCAGCTGACACAGCAGTAACAGGCGATCCTGGTTTCCGAGTGAGCGCAACAGCAAGGAGGCCTCCCCCGCGGCGGCGCGCATTTTGTCGAGCTGGTTATCGAGCTGGCTGTCACTGCTGTCTGGCATGGTGGTGCTACTTGGGCGGTCTCTTTGGGTGTTGTCGTGTCACCTGGTGGCGACCCGCTAATACTTTCACAAAAAATATTATATTGAAATGTATAGTAACGGAAGTTATATTTCCCAAAGTTATTAAGTTATTCCTAAATCATCTATGATGCTTCGCGGGATCACCAGATGGGAGAAGACCATGACCGCTATTGCCTCGCGCCCCCTTGTGCAAGCCTTCCTCGACCAGGACACCGAAACCTGGAGCTACGTGATTTACGACCGGGTTGGCGGCAGTGCTGCTGTGATTGATGCGGTGCTGGATTTCGATCAGGCATCGGGGCGTACCGGTACGGATGGTGCGGAAAAAATTGTCAGGTTCGTGCGCGACAACGAACTGACCGTGGAGTGGGTGCTGGAAACCCACGCTCATGCGGACCACCTTTCTGCCGCGCCGTATATTCGCGAACAGCTCGGCGGCAAGATCGCCATCGGCGACCATATTCGCCAGGTGCAGAGCATCTTCCGCGACGTGTTCAATCTGGAAAAAGAGTTTCTGGTGGATGGCTCCCAGTTCGACCACCTGTTCCACGATGGCGACACCTTCACCATTGGTGAGCTGCAAGGGCGAGTGATCTACGTGCCCGGGCATACGCCAGCGGACATGGCGTGGCTTATCGGGGATGCCCTATTTGTGGGTGACACCCTGTTTTTGCCCGATGTGGGCAGCGCGCGCTGCGATTTCCCCGGTGGTGATGGGCGGGCGCTGTACCAGTCGGTGCAAAAGCTGCTGTCACTGCCGGAAGATACCCGGATGTTTATGTGTCACGACTACCCGCCCAACGACACCCGCGAGCATCGGTGTGAAACCAGCGTGGGTGCGCAAAAGCGCAGCAACATCCATTTGCACGACGGTATCAGCGAAGACGAGTTTGTAAAAATGCGCAGCGAGCGGGATGCCACCCTGGGCATGCCGCGGCTGATCCTGCCCTCGATTCAGGTCAATATTCGCGCCGGGCAAATGCCGCCGGCGGAAGACAACGGCACCGTGTACCTCAAGGTGCCGATTAACAAACTGTAACGGCTGGAGTAACTACGTGATGGAAATCAAGCAACTCGATAAGCAGGTGTCTGTATCCGCGGAGCCGGCACTGAACGAAATGTCGGCGCTGGCGAAAGGTGGGGTGACGGTCGTGGTATGTAATCGCCCGGAGCACGAAGCAGAGGGGCAGCCTTCCTATGCGGAGCTGGAGCAGGCAGTGACCGAGGCGGGTATGGAGTTTATCGCCATCCCGTTTTCCAGAGGCCAGATGCAGCCCGCGCACAGCGAGGAATTTGCCAAGGTGCTGAACAGCGGCAAAACGATTCATGCGTTCTGCCGTACAGGCAACCGTTCTGCCAACCTGTGGGCGGCGGCCAGCTGCCTGAATGGCGCCGACAAGAAACAGCTGCAACAGACTGCACAGCAGGCGGGCTTCGATATCAGTGGGGTGCTGGTGACCTACTAAAACGCCTACCAGTGGGACGCCTGCCAGAGGAATTGTGTTGGTGAGAGAGACTTCCAAAAACGACACTTCACCGGTGCTGGGCCGTGTGGTTCCCGCCGTGACCTGGTTGCGTGGCTATTCGTTGGCAGCCCTGCACAAGGATTTGCTGGCCGCGGTTATCGTCACCATCATGTTGATTCCGCAATCCCTCGCCTACGCGCTGTTGGCGGGGCTGCCGGCGGAGGTGGGGCTGTATGCCAGTATCGCGCCGCTGGTGGCCTATGCCCTGTTTGGCAGTAGCCGCACGCTGTCGGTGGGGCCGGTGGCTGTTGCGTCCCTGATGAGTGCGGCGGCACTGGGGCAGGTGGCCGCGCAGGGTACGGCCGACTATCTGTCGGCGGCGGTGTTGCTGGCCCTCCTGTCCGGCCTGTTTCTCTTGTTGTTGGGGATTCTACGCCTTGGTTTCCTTGCCAATTTCCTGTCGCATCCGGTGATCTCCGGATTTATCACCGCATCCGGGATTCTGATCGCCTTCAGTCAGCTCAAGCACCTGATGGGAGTTTCGGCGCACGGGGATAACCTGCCCGAACTGTTGCATTCCATGTACGCCGGTCTTGGCAGCATCAATCTCTATACCCTGTTACTGGGCGCTGGCGTCGTAGCGTTTTTGTTCTGGTCAAGACGCGGCGCGGTGGCGCTGCTGCAGCGTTGTTCGTTATCGCGCAATGCCGCTGCGCTGGTGGTCAAGGCGGCGCCGGTGGTGGGGGTGATCGTTACCGTTTTGCTCGCCAGCGGATTTGATCTGGAGTCCAGGGGCGTAAAGCTGGTGGGGGAAATTCCCAGTGGCTTGCCGAGCTTCGGCTGGCCGAGTTTTTCACTGGCATTGATCCAGCAGTTGTGGATGCCCGCGGTGATGATTTCCATCATCGGCTATGTGGAATCGATTTCGGTGGGCAAGACCCTGGGGGCCAAGCGTCGCCAGAAAGTGGATATGAATCAGGAATTGATCGGCCTGGGCGCAGCGAACATGGCCGCCGGGGTATCCGGTGGTTTCCCGGTCACCGGTGGGTTTTCCCGCTCGGTGGTGAATTTTGACGCGGGCGCCGAGACCCAGCTCGCCAGTGTATTTACCGCTATTGGCATCGCGCTGGCGGCGATATTTCTAACTCCGTTTCTGTACTACCTGCCCAAGGCCACCCTGGCGGCCACCATCATCGTTGCCGTGCTATCACTGGTGGATTTTTCCATATTGCAGAAAACCTGGCGCTTCTCGCCCAGTGATTTTTTTGCTGTGCTCGTCACCATCGTGGTCACGCTATTGTTTGGGGTGGAAGCCGGTGTGTCCTGCGGTGTGGTGGCATCGATTGTGCTGTTCCTTTATCGCACCTCCAAGCCGCATATTGCCGAAGTGGGGCTGGTAGAGGGTACAGAGCATTTTCGCAATATCAAACGGCATACCGTACTCACGGTGCCGCAAATTCTCACTATTCGCGTGGATGAGAGCCTGATGTTTTCCAACGCCGCGTTTCTGGAGGAGCGTATCTACGCCGATGTTGCGTCCAATCCGGAAATTCGCCATGTGATTCTCATGTGTAGCGCGGTCAACGAAATTGACTGGAGCGCGCTGGAAACCCTGGAATCCATTAACGTGCAGTTGGCAGAGGGCGGGGTGTGCCTGCACCTGTCTGAAGTGAAGGGGCCGGTAATGGACAGCCTGCAGCGCTCGGGCTTTTTGAATGAAATTTCCGGGAAGATTTTCTTTACGCAGTATCAGGCATTCAGTGAATTGCGGCACAACAGTACCGGCTGCTCGACCTGAGTACTGGCATTTTGTGCGATGCCGTGATCACGGAGAGAAGAGGTAGGGGAACAGTGCGCGCTTCTCTTTCTCCGTCAGCGCTTCTACCCGCAGGATATTGTTGTGCGGGATGCTTTCTGGGTCTGGGTAATTGCGCAGTCCCCGTTCGAGGCCTTCTTCCCGCAGTAGATGCAGAATGGGGTAGGGGGCGCGATTGGTGAGGTTTTCCGCATCGTCTGGCTGGGTGCCGGCGAACTGGTAATGGGGGTGAAAGCTGGCTACCTGGTAGGTACCTTCATAGCCCTCTCGCTGCAGCAGCCGCTCAGCCTCCCCCAGGAAAAAATTGTAATCGTGAAAATCCCGCAGGTGTGTGGGCAGGATCAGCAGGGTGGTTTCCACTTCCTCGGGCCGGGTGCGGTCGAGTACCTGAAACTCGTCCTGCAGCTCTTCCAGTAACACCTCGTCGCTGGTGGCATCGCTCACCACAAAACGAATCTGCCCGGCACGCAATGGCTTGCGCGCAAACGGGCAGAGATTGAGCCCGACCACTACGTCCTTTAGCCACTGCTCGACCTGGGCGATAATCGGGTCACTATCGGTCATGACATATCCCCCAAGGGTTACCACATCAGGTCGTCGGGGATCTCGTAGCCCGCGTAGGGGTCGTCTTCGTCCTGTGGGGTGGACTGTTGCGGTGGCTGTACCACCATGGCCGGGTTGCGTTCGGCGATCTTGTCGGCAATGACCCGCGGCACCAGCTCGAATTCCTCGCCTTCCCCAACAATCAGCAGGCGGCCCGCGGTCAGGTGCTCCTGTACCGCAGCGGAAACATAGATTTTCTTTACCTTCTTCTCGAAGGTGAAGTGGTAGGCCACATCGTCGCGACCGTTGGCGCCCTTGGGCTGCTTGTTGTGCTGGATCATCTGCTTGATCTGGGCCGCGATGGCTTTCTGCTGTGCGGCGGCCTCGCGCTGGGCGTTGAGTTCCCGGTCCCGGGCAATCTTGGCCGCGCGGGCGGCCTCTGCGGCCTGCTTGGCCTCATCGACCTGTGCTTCGCCGGACTTCTTGGCCACCTTGTTCTGTTTGCGTTTTTCTTTACTGATCTTCTTGGCCTGTTTGTTATCGACAAGGCCGGCCTTCAAGAGCTGATCCTGGAGAGATGCCATGGGACTGGGTACCTACTGGGTTGTGCGCGGAACGGGTGTATCACCGGCGCCATTGTAGCCTAGTCGACCGGGCAAGTTAAAAAATGCTCACCAGGATCGAGCGGTCGGGCGGCTATTGCGGGGCGGGTACAGGTCGCACGGCGTCCACCCGGGGATTCATTACCCGGAACCATGCCGGCGGCACACAGGCCAGCAGCATCATTGCCGGATAGCCGGCGGGTAACTGGGGACTGTCGTCGTGATGGCGGAGTATCTGGTAGCGGCGGCTGGCCCTGAAGTGGTGATCGGAGTGGCGGGTCAGCTCAAACAGGGAGAGGCGCCCCAGCCAGTGATCTGAATTCCAGGAGTGTCGGGGTTGGACTCGTTCGTAGCGCGCTGCACCAATTGCGGCCTGCCCGAGTGTCGCCCTGCAGAGACCGTAGTGCTCGATGTAATTGACCGTTTCCAGCATCAATATGCCAATGGTGGCGGCGCCGATAAAGCAGACCAGGGCAACAGGGCCGAATGTCGCAAGGATGGCCGCCAATAGCAGCAGCTGGGCCAGCTGGAATTGCAGCATCTGGTTGTGGATACCGAGGGGCGCGCGTGCCAGTTTCCGCAAGCGCTCTGCTTCCAGCTGCCAGGCAGAGATGTAACCGGACGTGATCGAACGCCACCAGAAACGGTAGAGGGGTTCATTGTAGCGGGCGCTGGCGGGATCCTCGGGGGTCGCCACATGGCGGTGGTGGCCGCGATTATGCTCAATAAAAAAATGTGTGTAGAGAGAGCTCATCAGCAGTGCCTGAGCGACCCGTTGTGCCAAGCGGTCGGCGCGGTGCCCCAATTCGTGGCCTACATTGATGCCGAAAACACCGCACATCAAGCCAACGCTCAGGGTACCGCCCAGCAGTTCCAGCGGTGCATAGCCAGGAATGCGCGAAAAGAACAGCACCAGCACCCCACACTGAACCGGCAGGGCCATAAGTAGAGGCAGATCGTACAGCGGATCTTTTGCGACGTGGGCCTCCTGGTCCTCCGGCAGGTTTCTGGTGGACTGGGGGAGCAGCCACTCTGCCAGTGGGAGTACGCCATAGAGGTAGAGTAGCGGCGCGGCGAGCCAGAAGCCGCCTTTTAGCAGGCTGAAACAGACAATAATTGGCAGCAAGTAGGCGAAAGCGTAGCGCAGTGCTCTGCCTCGGCTTATGGGAGTTTCGGTGCGTGTCATACGCGTTGCTCCAACAAACGGGCGGGTCTCTACTGCAATTCCCGTAACAGGTCAGCGTTGGACCGGCCGGAAGTCGGCCGGCATGTAACAGCAGTGCGGTCACCGCGGTGCTCGCGCTGATAGGCTTGATACTACCCGGTTTGCGCGGATTCCCGCTACCTTCCAGTGGTCTGTTCAGTGGCATGTTCAGTGGCATGTTGCCGTGGCGCTGGAAGGTTGGCGGGGAAGTGTGCAGGTCTACTGGTCGATTCGTTCGACCTTCGGCGCAGTCCAGTTGGCGTATTTCTTCAGATCCGGCACATAGATGCGCATGGTGAGGCTCAGATCCAGGTCCTTCCGTTCGATGGGCAACCAGTTTTCCTCCGGCACACCGTCGGGCTTGTCTTTGGCGATATAAATGGTGATTCCCCCATCATCATCCAGCTTCATACCCGCATTCTGGCCGACACTGTATTTTTTGCGTTCATTGGGGATGAAGAAACCATCCTTCAGGTCGTACAGTGTCAGTGACCAGAAGGCACCTGCCGGGGGCAATTCATCGACGGACATACGCAGTACGTAATCGTGCATGGCATTCATTGGTTTGCCATCGGCGGTGGTGATGCTTGGGTAAACCGCTTCTTCCATGGGCAGGCCGATGGGGCCAAATATCGATACGGTCAGCAGGGTTTCGAGATCGGTCTGGCCCTTTGGCTGGAACATTTTTGGCTGTATTCTGGCCATGAGTGCGTCATCTGCGCTCGAAGCCAGCCCTTTTTTCTGGATGCGCTCGGCCACGTCCCGGATGCGAATTTTGTCGACGTTGGCCACCTTGTCCGGGTCGAACGTATTCCCCGGCGCAATGCCAAAGTGCTTGTACAGAGTCAGTACGGATTGATCTTCCGGGTTGTCCGGGTCAAATGTGGTGTGGTTGAACACAAACTGCATCACCTCAAACAGGTTATCGCCAAACACCGCGACATCGGTTTCACCCACCGCCGGAAAGTTCATCGGCTCAGCAGGTATGGCCGGCTTGCCAAGAAATGTATTCAGCGGCGCGGGGGTGACGCTTTTCATTTGCTCGAGGATTTTGCCAAAGCGGTCTTTGTCCTGGCTGTGGGGCATCACGCGGAATACCGCAGAGACAAAGTCGCCGCTGGCTTCAAAGACCTTATCGACTCCTTCGACCGGTGCGCCGTCGTAGTTTTTTGTGCGTGCGCTGTAGAGGAGAAGAGTCAGTGGTTTCTTGAAATCGCCAGCACGGGTAGACAGCGGCACATTCACGTAATGGTCGTAGGCCGTGATCATCAGGGAGGCGTAGTCTGAGTCAAATGCCGGGATTTTGAGAATCACGGGTTCGGTGCGCAGATCCAGCAGGCAGCTGATGTACAGGGTGTCGTTGTTGGGCCGCGCAATTTCGCGCGTCGTGTGATCCTTGAGCTGGGTGTCCGCTGAGCAGGTATTCCAGCCACCTTGTTTGGCGGCGAACTTGTTATTGACGTTGTACAGCGCCACATACGGGTAGGAGCGGGTCACCAGGTCTTGGATAAACGTATCGCTCATGGCCACATCCGGGCCTTCGGTATTGGTTTGCGCGCCGCTAGCGGTACCGTTCGCCTGCTGTGATGCCTCCTGTGACACCTCCTGTGACACCTCAGTCGTATGCTGGCTCTGCTCGGATGGCGCGTTGCGCTCATGGTCGCTGCCACAACCGGTTAAACCGATACCGGAGATCAGGGTACCGAGGAGCATCAGGGTGAAGTAGTGCGGTGGACGGTGCCTCAGAATCTGCATGAGATTGCCCATTGTCTTTCCCTTTCCAGCCAGAAACAGTGTGTGACGTTACTTTTTGAGAACGTCTGTGTAGCAAGCGTAGACGAAATTACGCGCCAGTCCGGTTAGGCATGGTCTACCCCAAAAAAAGCCGGCTGGCGCCGGCTGCAATCATTGAGGATGTTTCCCAGTGTGCGCGGTTGGGGTAACCGCAGGGGGAGGATCGGATACCGCTGGGAAACCGGTATCCGGGTTTGGGGTTTGGGGTTTGGTGCAGCGGTCAGCTGGCCATCGACAGGGGCTCTGACGCGGAACCTGTCACGGATTCCGCCGGCTCATCACTGACGGAAGTGCGAATCAGGTGGTCGAAGGCGCCGAGTGCGGCGGTGGCACCGGCACCCATGGAGATCACGATCTGCTTGTAAGGCACGGTGGTGGCATCGCCGGCGGCAAATACGCCGGGGATGGAGGTAGCACCGCGGCTGTCGATCACGATCTCACCCATCCGGTTCATTTCCAGGCCACTGTCCTTGAGGAACTCGGTGTTCGGCACCAGTCCGATCTGTACAAACACACCCGCCAGATCCACTTGTTTACTTTCGCCGCTGACACGGTCGGTGTACTGCAGGCCATTGACCTTGCTGCCATCGCCGAGCACCTCGGTGGTCTGTGCATTGGTGATGATGTCGATGTTGGCCATGGAGCGCGCCTTGCGCACCAGTACGTCATCGGCGCGCAGGGTGTCGGCGAACTCCAGCACGGTAACGTGCTTGACGATTCCCGCCAGATCGATGGCAGCCTCGATACCGGAGTTACCACCGCCGATCACGGCCACGTGCTTGCCCTTGAAGAAAGGGCCGTCGCAGTGCGGACAGTAGGCCACGCCCTTGTTGCGGTACTCGGCCTCGCCGGGTACACCCAGCTCGCGCCAGCGTGCGCCGGTGGCGAGGATCACGGATTTGCTCGCCAGGGTGGCACCGTTTTCAAGTTCCAGCCCAATCAGCTGGTCACGCTTCAGCTGGGCCGCGCGCTGCCCGGTAATGATGTCCACACCATATTCTTTTACGTGCTGTTCCAGGCCGGCGGACAATTTGGGGCCCTCGGTGTAGGGGACCGAGATAAAGTTTTCGATACCCACGGTATCCATCACCTGACCACCGAAGCGTTCGGCCACAAGACCGGTGCGGATGCCCTTGCGCGCGGCGTAAATCGCTGCGGCGGCGCCGGCGGGGCCACCGCCCAGCACCAGCACGTCGTAAGGTTCGCGCTCGTTCAGCTCTTCGGCCTTGCGCGCCTCGGCGCCGGTGTCGATTTTGGCCACGATTTCTTCCAGATCCATGCGGCCCTGGCCGAAGTGCTCACCGTTCAGGTACACCGCTGGCACCGCCATGATCTGGCGCTCGTCGACCTCTTCCTGGAACAGTGCGCCGTCGATCATCTCGTGTGTGATGTTCGGGTTCAGTTTCGCCATCAGGTTCAGGGCCTGGACCACGTCCGGGCAGTTCTGGCACGACAACGAGATATAGGTTTCAAAATGGAACTCGCCCTGGATAGAGCGAATCTGCTCCTGCAGCTCCGGGTCCACTTTGGACGGGTGGCCGCCCGCTTGCAGCAGGGCGAGTACCAGCGAGGTGAACTCGTGTCCCATGGGGATGCCGGCGAAGCTGACGCGCGGGGTTTCCCCTGCCGGTGCAATGGCCATGCTCGGGGTGCGCTTGCGGTTCTCCTGTTTCAGTTCGATCTTGCTGGAGAGGCTTGCGATTTCGCTGGCGAGGTCGTTCAGTTCAACAGCCTTGGGGCTGCTGTCGGCGGACACACTGATCTCGATCGGCGTAACGATATTCTGCAGATAGGTGTCCAGTTGTTTCTTTACGTTTGCGTCCAACATCGGTGTGTCCTGGTATTCGGTAATTCGTGGTTTTGGCGAAGTTCTGGGGCGGTACTGCTGACGGGGGCAACCTTGCGAAACACGCCGTGAACCCATCCATGGGGGCTCTTCCGCGAGGTCCCTCTCGCGGAAGGTTTCGCAAGGTTGCCCCCGTCATCAGCACCTTCTCGGGGGCTTCACTGCTTCGTAAAAGCCAAAGTAGTACTTAGATCTTTCCTACGAGATCCAAAGACGGCGCCAGAGTTTCTTCGCCTTCTTTCCACTTGGCCGGGCAGACTTCACCCGGGTGGGCGGCAACGTATTGGGCGGCCTTGATCTTGCGCAGCAGGTCCTGAGCGTCGCGGCCGATGCCGCCGGCGTTGATCTCAACGATCTGGATACGGCCTTCCGGGTCGATCACAAAGGTGCCGCGGTCGGCGATGCCTTCTTCCTCGATCATCACACCGAAGTTGCGGGTGATGGTGCCGGTGGGGTCGCCGATCATCGGGAATTGGATCTTGCCGATGGTGTCGGAAGTGTCGTGCCACGCCTTGTGGGTGAAGTGGGTATCGGTGGACACGGAGTAGATCTCGACTCCCAGCTTCTGGAACTCGGCGTAGTTGTCCGCCAGATCGCCCAGCTCGGTAGGGCACACGAAGGTGAAGTCTGCCGGGTAGAAGAAGAGTACGGACCACTTGCCCTTCAGGTCTGCCTCAGATACGTCGAAAAAATCACCAGACTGGTAGGCCTTGGCATTGAAGGGTTTGATTTCACTGTTGATGTAGTTAGCCATGGTATTTCCTTGTCTCTTTGGAGAATGTGCGCCCTGGGCTGCAGGGCGTGGGTTATCGGGTACGGGGGAAATACTATTGGGCGGCCATGCTTAATTGAAATTATTGATTTAAATGGTGTTGATTGCTCCTAGCTATCAGTGACCATGGGTGGATAGATTTTGTGCGCGGCAAGCTGTGGCGTGCGCGGGTTCGGGTGAGGGGCGGGTTCACTGGCAGCGGCGTCGTGGGCACCGGAGGTCTGGCGGCGTTCTTTTTGTATTCGGCGGGTATTGATCTACGCTTGTCAGGCGTGTTTTCACGCAGGGCGAGCCCCACCAGATAAAAATGATAGAGTAGGGCAATCGTCGATTGCCTCGGTGGTGCTTCCGCCACTTGGCAAACTGAAAACAAAAATATCTGGTCTACCCGCGCTCGTCGGAAAATTACCGCACGTTACTCGCCATGTAGCCAAGGAACGCTTTATGAAACTCGCCATACTCTCTCGAGGCCCCAACTGTTACAGCACCCGTCGTTTGAAGGAGGCTGCGGTCAACCGCGGTCACGATGTCAGCGTGCTGGATACCATCAAATTCGCCATCGACCTGGAGCGCGGCGCCCCCGATCTCTACTACCGGCAAAAGCAAATTGCCGATTTTGATGCGGTATTGCCGCGTATCGGTGCCTCCATTACCTATTACGGCACGGCGGTTGTACGCCAGTTTCAGGAGATGGATGTCTTTTGTGCAAATACTGCCCACGGCATCAACAACTCCCGCGATAAGTTGCGCAGCCTGCAACTACTCAGCCGGCACCAAGTCGGTATTCCCCGAACCACTTTTGTGCACAACAAAAAAGACGTCCTGCCGGCGATCGAGCGCGTCGGCGGGGCGCCGGTGGTAATCAAACTGATTGAGGGCACCCAGGGTATCGGCGTCCTGTTGGCCGACACCGTCAAACAGGCGGAAGCCATCATCGAGCTGCTGCAGGCGCAGAAACAAAATGTGCTGATCCAGAAATTCGTTGCCGAGAGCAAGGGTAAAGATATCCGCGCGTTTGTGGTGGGCGACCGGGTGGTGGCGGCCATGCGCCGGGTGGCGCAGGGCCAGGAATTTCGCAGTAATGTGCACCGCGGTGGTATTGCGGAGCCCGTGGACCTGCCGCAGGAGTATATCGATACCGCCGTGCGTGCCACCCAGATTATGGGGCTGCAGGTGGCGGGGGTGGATATGCTGGAAGGCAGTACTGGCCCGCAAATTCTCGAAGTGAACTCCTCTCCGGGGCTCGAGGGTATTGAGACCTGCACCGGCCTCGATGTGGCGGGTGCGGTCATTGAATATATCGCCGCGCAGGTGGATTTCCCCGAAATCGATGTGCGCCAGCGGCTGACGGTCAGCCGGGGCTACGGTGTCAGCGAAATCTATATTCCGGAAGGATCCGGGTATGTGGGCAAGACGATTGCCGAGACGCAGCTGGATGAACACGATATCAATGTGCTTACCCTGTACCGGGGTGCCAAGATCATTCCAAACCCCAAGCACACGAGAGTGCTTGAGCCCAACGACAAACTGTTGTGCTTTGGCAAGCTGGAAGCCATGCGTGGCATGGTTCCTGTCAAGACTCGCCGCCGCCGTCAGCCAGAGGTTGCGGACCTGCCCGCGGATGCCTATAGCGCGTCGGATGCCGAGGTGCTGGATTAGCAGACTGGGCTAGGTGGTTCGGATAGGCGGCTGGGCGCCGGCTGTTTGTGCCAACGGTTCGGTATCCGGGCGGCGCTGCCTGTGTTTCACTCTCCCCGTAAAATCGGAGCGCTGGCCAGTCCCATGGCGGCCGGCGCGATCACGCGAGTGGATTGCTGGCGCTGATCCACAGACAGTTATCTGGATTTAAGCAATGGACACCGAGTTCGATTTAGCAAGCACGTGGTCGCAGTGGCAGGCCGCACTCACTTCGCCGGAGGCGTTCAGCCAGGCCGTCATCATTCTGCTGGTCTACGTGCTCGCCTGGGTCCTGTCTCAGCGCATTCTGAAATTGTTGCCGGTGCTGGCAGGCCCGCCGGCGTCTCCGGAGAACCAGCCTTTACGCCTGTTGCTGTTTCGCTGCGGGAAGTTGCTGTTTCCGCTTCTCGCGATTCTACTGCTGAAAATAGCGGCGGCATTTGTCCCGATGGTGAGTGGCGGCAATTGGCTGGTGCAGTTTGCGCTGGCGGTGGCGCTGGTGCTCCTATTCCGCTCGTTCGTGCGCACGGTGATCCGCAACGGCACGGTGGCGAAGCTGTTTCTTTGGGTGGGTATGCCGATCCTGTTCCTCTATGTCTTGGGGGTGCTGGATGACGTGGTTCAGGTGCTGGACTCAATGGCCATACAGGTGGGGAATATTCGCCTGACCGCCTATGGCATTGTGCGCACCGCCATCTTTGGCTCGCTGTTGTTCTGGCTGGGCCGGGTCTCCAATTCCACCGGGCAGACCATCATCCGCAAGCAGGAAACCCTGGATTTCCGCACCCGTGAAGTCGTGGCCAAACTGTTTGAGATTGGCCTGTTCGTCATTATCGCGGTGCTGATTCTGCAGCTGATGGGCATCAACCTCACTGCACTTGCGGTGTTTGGTGGCGCGGTTGGTGTGGGTATTGGCTTTGGCCTGCAGACAATCGCCTCGAATTTCATATCGGGGATCATCATCATCCTCGATCGCTCGGTATCCGTCGGTGACTACATCGAGATGGAAGATGGCCGCAAGGGGCTGGTCACGCAGCTCAATATGCGCTCGACCACGCTGGAAACCTTCGATGGCAAAGACATCGTGGTGCCCAATGAAAAGTTCGTATCGAATTCGTTTATCAACTGGACACACAAAAACAAAAAACAGCGCTACCGTGTGGACTTCGGGGTTGGCTACAACACCAATGTCCGCGAGCTGGTGGAAATCATCAAGGAAACCGTTGCCAGTCATCCGAAAGTTTTGAGCGGACCCAAGGTACCCTTTGAAGAGCGCCCCGACTGCGAAATCGACAGTTTCGGTGATAACGGGGTGAATATGTTTGTGGAGTTCTGGATGGAGGGGATCGATGACGGACGCAACCGGGTCGGTGGTGATCTGTTGCTGATGATCCTCGAGACCCTGCAGAAACACGGCATCGAGATTCCATTCCCGCAGCGCGATGTGCGTCTCGTCAGTGTGCCGGAAAAGAAGGTCCCGGTGGACGCCTGATACTCGTGGGTTGTTAACCAGCGCCCTTCAGACCAAAGCCAGCATCGCCAGCCCGGCCAGTGAGCCCATCACGGCCAGGGCGAGCAGTGCGACCAGTCCGTCCTGGGCAACCAGCGCCAGCCCGAATGCGGTCAATGCCAGCCCGGCGATAGTGGCCGAGAAGGGCAGGAGCTCCATCACCGGCAGCGCCGCTGCGATCGCCGTACACAGTAGTGCCGTGAGGTAAGTCCCCACGCGATGCACCAGAGCGGGCAGGCGGGGCCGCAGCCAGCGGTCGATGAACGCGGCCGGGCGCTGCAGCCACTGCAGGGCCCGGTGGAAGCGAGGGCCGGCGATGGATTTCCTCAACAGCCACTGCGGTAGCCACAGGTGGCGCCGCAGCATCAACATCTGTACCGAGGTGAGCAGTATCAGAAGCCCCATCAGGGTGGGTACGCCGGGGATACCTGAAAGCGGGGAAAACAGAATAAGCCCGGCAACCAGCAAAAGCGGGGCAAAAGAACGCTGCCCCAATGCCTCAAGCACCTGCGCGATCGACACGCGATCCTGCCCACGGGTTCCTTGCTCCAGCTGAAACAGCAGTTGTGTCAGGTTCCTGATTTCTTCCTGCATTTCCGGGTACTGCGATCTCATTGAGGATTGGTCTCGGTGTGGCGCTGGTGCCACTCCAGCACGAACACGGTCAGCGAGGGCAACATGGTGAGGGTTACCAGTGTAGCGCCGATAATGCCCGCCATCACGATGACACCCACGCCCCGGTAGAGTTCGGTGCCCGCACCCGGCAGAAACACCAGCGGTGCCAGGCCGAAGATGGTGGTCAGCGTAGAGATCGCAATCGGGCGCAGGCGGGAGTCCACGGCTTCCTGAACCGCCTCCACTGCTTGCAGGCCTTCGTCCCGCACGTTACTGATGGCCCGGTGAATGATGAGGATGGGGTTGTTGACCACTGTGCCCATCAGGATCAGAAAGCCCAGCATGGAAATCATGTCGAAGGGCTGGTGCAGGCCTTCAAACCCCATGCCGCGCAGCACTGCGCCCACCAGATTCAGCAGCGCCAGCCCGGCAATACCGCCCGCAATGCCCAGGGGAATGGTGGTCATGATGAGCAGCGGGTACCCCCAGTGGGCGAAGATGGCGACCATCAACAGGTAGATGATGGCCAGTGCCACCAGATAATTGCTGCCGAGCGACGCGCGGGTGGCATCCAGTTGGTCGGCGGCACCGGAAATATTCATGGAAACACCGAGCGGCACCTGGCCGTTGTCGCGCATGTGCTGCACCAGTTCCTCGCGCACCGCGGCCACACCGGTTTCCAGTGCCACGGAGCGGGGGGGAATGATATTCAGGCTCACGGTGCGACGACCATCGATACGGCGCACGGTGGCGGTGTCGACGGTTTCCTCAATCGTGGCCAGCTCTGACAGCGGCAGCACCGCACCGGTGGGGGTGGCGACCACGATCTGCTCCAGGGTTTCTATGGTGGCCTCTGGCCCCTGCTGGTTGTAGAGGTAGATGTCGATCTTGTCGTCGTCGAGAAAGAATTCATTGACGAAGGTCCCGTCGGTCAGTGCGGCCACCGCAAAGCCGATATCTTCCGCGCTCATGCCCACTTCCGCGGCCCGCTCCCATCGCGGTTTTACCTGCAGCAAAGGTTGTGCCAGCGACAGGCTGGGCGGCTGAGTCTGGATGTTGGGATTGTCAAAAATTTCCCGCGCGCGGTCATAGGCTGTGCGGGCCACCTGATACAGGTCCGCCAGATTGGCACCGGAAATATCCAGGTTCACACTGCGGGTGCCGCCATCGTTACTGCTGATAATGGAGCCGCGGGTGGCAAAGGCGCGCATGCCCGGATACTGCTCGTACTTGCGCACAATGGCGCTCATCAGCTCGTCGATATGCCGCGGGTCCTTGGTTTCGGCGATGATCCGCAGGCGTTGGGGCGACACACTGAGGATGAAGAATTTCATCGCCGGCACTTCAGCCTCGCCGTTATCGAAGGCTTCCGCATCCATGTCCAGAAACGGCAGGAAATATTCCTGTAGCGTCAGGCCGATTTCCTGCATGGTGGCCAGATTGTACCCGGGGGGCGCGTTCATACTGGCAAAGGTCTTCGCCTCTTCACCCTCGGGCAGGTATTCCGCCGGCGGTGTCAGCAGCAGGACAATGGCGAGGCTGGTGGCTACGGTCAGTCCGATGCAGTAGAGGCGTCTGGTGTTGGAGGAGATCAGCCAACTTATGCCGTCGATCACCCTATGGCGTATGCGACTGTGTTCCAGCTTGTCGGTACGCGATTTCTCACGTGCGCCGTCAAAACGGAGCCGCGCGCTGGCGGTGGGAATCACCGTAATCGCCACCAGCATGGAAACGAGAATGGATGCAGAAATGGCGATGGCGATATCCGAGTAAAGCTGCCCGGCTTCCTCCGCAATAAACACCACCGGCAGGAACACCATCACCGTGGTCAGCGTGGAGGCCAGTACCGCCGGCCACACGCGCTGTACGCCACGGATGGCAGCCTGCAGCCGATCCAGGCCGCGTCGGCGCTCCAGTTCAATGCTCTCCAGCACCACAATGCTGTTGTCCAGAGTCATGCCGATGGAGAAGGCGACCCCGGCGAGGGAAATCACATTGATGGTGCGCCCGGCCACCATCAGCCCGATAAACGCGGCAATGGTGCAAATGGGGATACCCACCACGCCCAGGGCGGTTGCGCGCATCGAGCGCAGAAAGGCATACATGATGGCAGTGGCGAGGAGCGCGCCCAGTGCCAGGTTCTTCCACACATTGAACACCGAGGCTTCCACGTAGCCCACATCATCCGCGGTGAGCGCCAGCTGCATGCCCTGTGGCTCCAGCTGTTCCCGGTTGATCTGTGCCACCTCGCGCAGCATGGCGCGCTTGATGTCGATGACATTGGAGCCACTCTCGCGCCGTACCGACAGAAAGATCACCGACTGCCCGTTGACGTAGGCTTGGCGGCGAATCTTGAAATGATCCAGCTGGATCTCCGCCACATCCCCAAGGCGCACGATACTGTCACCCTCGCGGCGCAGGACCAGCGCGCGCAGTTCCTGCAGGTCCTTGAAGCGCCCGAGGGTGCGCAGCAGATAACGACGCTTGCCGCTTTCCACCTCGCCGCCGGAGATGTCCCGGTTGCGTTCGCGGATTGCAGCGCGCACGTCGGTGAGGGTGAGATTGCGTTCGGTCAGCCGCTTGGGGTCGAGTCGTATCTGAATCTGCCGCTCTGCGCCGCCGCGCACATCCACCTGAGCCACGCCCGGTACGCCTGACATGCGCGGGCGCACATTGTCCTCCACGTAATCCCGCAGCATGTCCATATCCAACCCGCGCGGGTTACCGGGCAGGGGCGCCACGCGGAAGTACATGAAGGCGTTGGAGGAAAAGGAGGTGGCATAGACTCGGGGCTCATCCACATTCTCCGGGTAAGAGGGCACCTGGGTGAGGGCGTTGTTGACGCGAATCTGAGTTTCGAGAATGTCCACGCCGAACGGGAATTCCAGCTCGATGGACGCGGAGCCAAGGTCTGCGGTGGACTGCAGCTCCTGCAAATACGGGATATTGCGCAGGTACTCTTCCTGCTCGATGAGGATTTCCTTTTCGATATCCTGCGGTGTGGCCCCGGGCCAGCTGGTGCGGATGGAAATGGTGCGCACTTCGAGGTCCGGGATCATCTGCACCGGAATGCGCAACGCGGCCACCACACCAAGGATGGCAATGATCAGCACCGTGACCGTGACCAGAATGCCATGCTTGATGATCTGCTCGAACATCAAGGGCCACCAGTTTCCGGCGTTTTATTGGGGGCGCGCTTGAGCAGGACCTGTTGCCCGGTCTGCAGGCTTTCGTTGCCGCGCACGATGACCCGCGCCCCCGCCTGTAAGCCGGTTTTGATCTCGATTAGGCCGTTGAAGCTGAGCCCAACCGTCACCGGCTGCTCCTTGACCGTGGTAACCGCGCCCCACTGGCTGCCAGGTGCCGCTACCCAAACGGTGATGCGCCCATCGGGGTAACGCAGTACCGCATCTCGCGGCACAGCGACACCCTGCTGCTCGTTTTTGAGCTGCAGTATCGCAGAGGCTGACATACCGGGGATCAGTTCCAGATTCTGCTGCTTGGTGTCGATAGTAGTGCGCAGCAGGAAGGTGCGGCTGCCACTGCGGCTCACGGGAACCTTGTGCTCCACCTGAGCATTGAAGGTTTTGCCGCTGTCGAGCTTAACCTGGATCGCTGTCTGCGGCTGGATGCGGGCAAAGTAGCGTTGCGGTACCCGGAAGTCCGCACGCAGGGAATGCGTATCCACCAGCTCAAACAGCGCCGTGCCGGGCTCTACCCATTCACCCATATCCACTTTACGCAGGCTGACGGTACCGGAAAAGGGCGCCGCTACCTGATGCCGCCGCAGCACGGCGCTCAGGCGTTCGGTTTCCACCTGGGCCGCCTGTAGCTGCGCGCTGCGTTCGCGCACTTCAGAACCAAGGCTTTCCACTTCGGTTTCCGCCACGTGATTTTTGCCCACAAGTTGCTGCAGCTCTGCAAGGCGGCGTCGGCTATCGGCCAGTAACTCCCGCGCCTTGGCAACTTCCGCCAGGGCAGCGTCCCGCTGGATGCTGCCCAGCTCTTGATCGAGGGTCAGCAACAGGTCGCCTTTTTTTACCCGGTCGCCAATATCCGCATGAATATCCCGGATCAACCCGGCGACCTCCGCGGAGAGCAGGGCCTGTCGCAGGGGGGTAATACTGCCGGTGACCGGAACTTCCTCAATCAACGGCTGCGCGCGCGCGACCACCGCCTCAACGGCAATGGGGGTGGCGTTCTTCGTGTCTTCGGCCGAAACGGCAGAAACTGTACCGAGGCCGAGGATCAGGGCGGTTATCAGGGCGCTGACTGACTGCATAGGTGGGAAATTAAAAAAGTGGCTCTCGCTAGTGTAGTAATCCTCTACTCAGGCTTTGTCGGTAGTCGCCGCTGGACAATCAGCAAAACCAATAAGTGCCATTGGTTGGCGCTATGGGTGGTGCCGGTCGCCTTGCTGGGCTACGCGAAATTTTCTGGGATTCTCCGATGGTTGGCGTGGAATGCATTTAATTCTGGCCATACACCTTGTACGAGTGCCTATATTCAAACCCAGCAATAGAAAGAACAGAACCGCGAGCAACTTCTCAGGAGGCAGTGACATGCTTAAAAAAGCCACAACACTGTGTACGGCCATTGCAATGACGGTGGCGACACTGTCCGCCAGTATCTCTCTACAGGCGCAGGCGCAGGAAGCGCCGGCACCGGGCGAGCCCAAACCCAACAGTTTCTGGTGGCCGGATCAGCTGGATCTTTCGCCGTTACGCGACCATGGACCATCCTCCAGCCCTTTGGCGGACGATTTTGATTACGCCAAGGCGTTCAACAGTCTGGACCTGAATGCGGTCAAGAAAGACATTGAGAAGACGCTGACCACCTCCCAGGACTGGTGGCCTGCGGATTACGGCCATTACGGTCCGCTGATGATCCGTATGGCGTGGCACTCCGCGGGCACTTACCGGGTGGGCGATGGTCGCGGTGGTGCCGGCGGTGGTCAGCAGCGCTTTGACCCGCTCAACAGCTGGCCGGATAACGCCAATCTGGATAAAGCCCGGCGGCTACTCTGGCCGGTGAAACAGAAATACGGCAATGCGCTCTCCTGGGCAGACCTGATGATCCTGACCGGTAATGTGGCGCTGGAATCCATGGGGTTCAAGACGTTCGGCTTCGCCGGCGGCCGTGTGGACGACTGGGAGCCGGAGCTGGTGTACTGGGGGCCGGAAACCCAGATGCTGGACCACGAAAAGCGCTTCAAGGGCAAGAAGCTCGCAGACCGCAATCTGGCCGCCACGACGATGGGTTTGATATATGTGAACCCGGAGGGTCCCGGCGGGAATCTGGACCCGAAATCAGCGGCGGAGAGAATTCGACTCTCATTCGGGCGCATGGCCATGAATGACGAGGAAACGGTGGCACTGATCGCCGGCGGTCACGCATTTGGCAAAGTACACGGTGCGGTAAAGGCGGACTGTATCGGCAAAGAACCCGCGGCGGCGTCGATTGAGCAGCAGGGGTTTGGCTGGAAAAACAAGTGCGGCAAGGGCAATGCCGAAGACACCGGCACCAGCGGCCTGGAGGGCGCCTGGACAATTACCCCGATGAAGTGGAGCCACAATTACCTGGACAACCTGTTCAAGTTCGAGTGGAAAAAGACCAAGTCACCGGGCGGCGGCACAGTGTGGATCCCCACAGACCCGGATGCGGCCAATATGGTGCCGGACGCGCACCTCAAAGATAAGCGCCATCCGCCGATCATGCTCACCACGGATCTCAGCCTGAGGGAAGATCCCGCCTACCGGAAAATCTCCGAGCGATTTCACAAGAATCCGCAACAACTGGAAGACGCCTTCGCGCGCGCCTGGTTCAAGCTGACGCACCGGGATCTGGGGCCGAAAGCGCGCTATCTCGGACCAGAAGTGCCCAAAGAAGACCTGCTCTGGCAGGATCCGCTACCCAAACCGGATTACCAGCCCATCGACGAGCGCGACATCCTCAAGCTTAAAGAGCAGATTCTGGCATCCGGGCTGACGATTCCCCAACTGGTACGCACCGCGTGGGCCTCGGCCTCCACCTTCCGCGGTTCGGATATGCGCGGCGGCGCCAATGGTGCGCGTATTCGGCTGGCACCGCAGAAAGACTGGCCGGTGAACGACCCTCAGGAATTGAGCAAGGTGCTGGGCAAGCTGGAATCTATCCAGCAATCGTTCAACAAATCCCTATCCGGCGGTAAGCAGGTGTCACTGGCCGATACCATTGTGCTGGCTGGTAATGCCGCGATCGCGGAGGCGGCGAAGAAGGCAGGGCACAACATTCATGTGCCGTTCAAGCCGGGGCGCTCCGATGCCACGGAGGAAATGACCGATGTCGAGTCCTTTAGCTGGCTGGAGCCGATGGCGGATGGTTTCAGGAATTATTACGGCAAAGGGAACTCTGTGCCTCCGACGGAAATGCTGGTGGACCGCGCGGACCTGCTGACCCTGACCGTGCCGGAAATGACGGTACTGCTTGGCGGCATGCGGGTGCTCGGAGCGAACGCGGGTAATTCAAAGCACGGGGTATTCACCGATAAACCTGGCACGCTGACTAATGACTTCTTTGTCAATCTGCTCAGCATGGATAATGAATGGTCCAAATCGTCTTCGGGTGATGGTGTTTACGAAGGCAAAGACCGCAAGACCGGTAAAGTGAAGTGGACAGCCACACCGGTGGACCTGATTTTTGGTTCAAATTCCGAGTTGCGTGCGGTTGCCGAGTACTATGCCATGGAGGACGCCAGTCAGGCATTCGTCAACGATTTCGTGGCAGCATGGTCGAAGGTGATGAATCTCGATCGGTTCGATTAAGCCCCGGTAGGTATCGGTTCACGATAATTACGGGATACCCGTTCCAACGCAGGTGGCCAATTGGCCGCCTGTTGTTGTGTTTGGGGTGATGATCTGGTGAGGTTGCTGTTACGTATGACTTACTTGAACTTCCGATCGGACGTGAAATCCCCCATGAAAAAACTGATTGCCGGATTGTGTTTTATTTGTGCGTTGTGTTTTGTCGGCACTGCCAGCAGCGCCGAGCTCCAGGTGCGCGTTGCCAATCCACCGAGCGAAGGCACTCTGGTATTCCAGATTTACGATGATCCCGATGCATTTGGTGACTTCCGCAGCCCCCGTAAAGAATTCCGGATGCCGGTCAACCCGGAGGGTGTTTACCGACTGACTCGCGTGGCCCCGGGCGCAATTGCGCTACTGGTGTATGCCGATCAAAATAACGATCAGGCGCTCGACCGGACGTTTATCGGTATACCCAAAGAGCCCATCGCGCTCTCCAATGGCTATCGCCCCAAGGGGCCACCCAGTTTCCAGCGCGCCAGCTTTTACCTTGCCGAAGGTGAGGTGAGCAGTATTGATGTCGAGCTGTACCAGGTGCTGGGTGAGTCTGGCCAATGGGGTGTCGGCCTGGGGGTGATTGCTCGCAGCAGCCCCTATGTTGGTTCTGATGCCACCGTCGCTCAGGTGATTCCGGCCATCACCTATTTCGGTGAGCGCCTGCAGTGGGTGGGCCCGAGTCTCCGTTATGGTCTCTGGGGCAGCGACAAATTCCGCTTTGCGGTCAACGCGACCTATCGCATCGGTGCCTATGAAGAGGACGACAGCCCGATTCTGGTCGGACTCGGCGATAGGGACAACACCCTGATGGCCGGAGTGGGGCTGGTATATGACGGCCCCAACCAGATCGATGTGGACTTCCGCTATCAGCACGATGTGCTCGATCGCTTTGGCGGCGGTACCGCGGCCCTGCGCGTGTCAAAAGGCTTCCAGAACGGAAATATCAGTTGGGGGCCGTCCCTTGGTGTGAATTGGCTCAGCAGTGACCTGGCCAACTACGACTTTGGCGTACCACAGTGGGCGGCTATCGTCGGTCGCCCCGCCTATGACGTAGGCAGCACGGTTACCCTCGAAGGCGGCATTGGCGGTATGCTGGAGATCACCGAGCACTGGCGCCTGGTGATCGATATCAACGCCGAGTACCTGGGGGACGACATCGCGGACAGCCCCATCGTGGACGATGACTACGTGCTCAAGGGCTTTGCCGCGATTACCTATACCTTTTGATCACTACCCTCTGATCGTCCGCGCTCCAGCGTGAAAAAACAGCCCCTATTCGGGGCTGTTTTTCGTTGAGCGGCAGCGCATTGCGCTTGCGGCGGGGTTTCGTAGAACGTGGTGTTGCCCTCCACCCAGTTCAGCATCTGACTGTAGCGTTGCAGTGGTGTAGAGCGCGCCGGGTGCTACCACTTTGGGCAACCGAGGAAATAGGGCAGATGCATGACATTTCAGTGACAAATCTCTCCGCGCGAAGGTAATCGGCTTGATCCTCAAGTCAAGTCTGCACTTTTACTTTTAAATCATTAGAATGCGCGGCCTTTCGGTGGGTCGGCAATCGGGCTCAGGCCGTCGATCCACCATCCGGAGCAAGAAGAGGTTGACTGAAGTTCTATGATCGTTTTCACCCTGACAAATGAAGATACGGACCAGGTATGGGTTGGCACGGCGCGTGAAGGGGTATCCCCGGAAGCCCGTTTCGAGCAAATCCAGGCCGCACTTGCATTGGGGATCGATCATCCGTTTTACGATGAACTCAAGAAGTTTGGTGCCAGCGCTTTCACCCCGAGCCTGTTTGCCGTGGCGGAAGACCGCCTGGAATTACAGGAAATGGTGGAAGAGGCACTTGACTCGTTCAATGCAAAAAGTCTCATTGGTATCAAGACGGTGAAGCCGGGAACCACCAAGTCCGCGCTGGCACCCAAGGCAAAAACCCGCGTGACCCGCGTAAAGCCGGCAGCCGGTGCCGCGGCCAACAAGAAACCGGCCAAGCCGGTAAAGGAAAAGCTGGCGATCGGGCGTACCGGCAGCGCCGCGAAAGAGCGAGCCATCAAGGCCGGCATCGAAGCGGAAAAGGCGAGGATTGCAGCGGCGAAAGCCAAGAAGGCGCAGGAAGAAGCGGACGAGATGAAGGCGATTCTGGCAGGGCTCGATGCCCGGGGATCGACGCTTTCTCGTCGCTGAGGTGAAGCGGAGGTCTTGAGGTACTCTCGCGGCGCACCGGGACGGTTTTAGCGGGCCGTCCCTAGTTCCCGCTATAGAAACCCGCGCGCTCCAGCGCTGTGCGAATCTCGGCTACGGTCGCATTACTGAGCTGGCGGTAGTCGGGGTAGGGGGTCAGCAGCACACGCTTCTCAATGTCCAGAGCAACTTCTGGCGCACCCTTCAAAGCCTTTGCATTCAGGTCTTCGATTGTAAAGCGCTGCAGGTTCTCCTTACCTCCTATCCAGTGCCACCCTGGCGCATCCTCGAGGCGCGGCGCAAAGCACAGCGCGGTATGGGCAAACAGCGCATCGTCCCTGAAACTGCGCCACTCCGCCTGCGGGCTGGCAACCTTCGCCAGCAAGGTCATGATTTTCCGCCAGTGATTGGAATTGTTTTCCATTAACTGTTGGGCATCCGGCGCAGCGATCAGTTCATCCAGGCCTTGGGGGCGGTGGGGAAGATAGAGGATGAGTGCCGGTCGGGGTGGCCCCAGATAGTCTGGCTCTTTCACAGTAGCGTGCAGCTTGCTCGGGATCCCAGATGGAAGGCCGCGATCAGGGAGTAGCGTAAGAACGGTGCGCAGGTCGTCAGGTAGTCCTTGATCCAAAACTGGATGTCTTCGGGGTCCGGCTGCTGATCACCGCTGACAAAATGACACTGCACCACATCACGGGAATCGTGCCGTTTGTCGTCGTCGGTGACCACGATGGTCAGTATTGATGCCTCGCTGTTCCAGCCGAACAGCAGGTATCGGGAATCGTCCTGAATGTTGTTATCCAGGAGATCGCAGGCTTTTTCAACGCTTGCATCAATAGCGAGCTGGATGTCCTGCTCCGAGGCACCAACAATAGTTGAATGGTGAATGTTGTGTTCACTTTCATTCTGCATCGAGGCTCCAGTGAGCGCCCGATCTTTGTCTATCTCCCAGTTTAATTTCATAGCACCTCCATTCGACTGGAATCTCGTTTGGCAAAAAAAAGCCCCACTCTCGCGAGCGGGGCTTCCTGAAGCTCAGCCTGTCACTTAAACAACAACATCCTGAATCTCGGTCGCGGCAATGCGCTTACCTTCTTCGGCAGATTTCTGGAATTCCTCAATCTGGTCGAAGTTCAGGTAGCGGTAGATTTCCGCAGACATGGAGTTCAGGTTCTGGGCGTATTCCTGGTATTCCGCCGGGGTCGGCAGTTTGCCCAGAATTGCACCCACAGAAGCCAGTTCCGCGGAGGTCAGGTACACGTTGGCACCGTCACCCAGGCGGTTCGGGAAGTTGCGGGTAGAGGTGGACAGTACGGTGCTGTTGGGGGCTACGCGTGCCTGGTTACCCATGCACAGAGAGCATCCCGGCATTTCGGTGCGGGCACCGGCTGCGCCGTAGATGTTGTAGTAGCCTTCTTCCATCAGCTGGTGCTCGTCCATCTTGGTGGGTGGCGAGATCCACATGCGGGTGGAGATGCCACCTTTGTGCTGTTGCAGCAGCTTACCGGCGGCGCGGAAGTGACCGATGTTGGTCATACAGGAGCCGATAAATACTTCGTCTACCTTATCGCCGGCCACGTCAGACAGCAGCTTGGCGTCGTCCGGGTCGTTCGGGCAGCACACGATCGGCTCTTTGATTTCCGCCAGGTCGATTTCGATTACTGCAGAGTACTCGGCGTCGGCGTCGGCACTCATCAGTTCCGGTTTTTCCAGCCAGGCTTCCATGGCGCGTGCGCGACGCTCCAGGGTGCGCCTGTCGCCGTAGCCTTCGGCAATCATCCAGCGCAGCAGGGTGATGTTGGAACGCAGGTATTCGGCAATGGCGTCTTCCGGCAGCTTGATGGTACAGCCAGCGGCGGAGCGCTCTGCAGAGGCGTCAGACAGTTCGAACGCCTGCTCGACGGTCAGGTTGTCCAGACCTTCGATCTCGAGGATGCGGCCGGAGAAGATGTTCTTCTTGCCTTTTTTCTCGACGGTCAGCAGGCCTTCCTGGATCGCGTAGTAAGGGATCGCATGTACCAGGTCGCGCAGGGTGATGCCCGGCTGCATTTCGCCCTTGAAGCGCACCAGTACGGATTCCGGCATGTCGAGCGGCATAACGCCGGTAGCGGCGGCGAACGCCACCAGGCCGGAGCCCGCCGGGAAGGAAATGCCCATCGGGAAGCGGGTGTGGGAGTCACCACCGGTACCCACGGTATCCGGCAGCAGCATGCGGTTCAGCCAGCTGTGGATGATGCCGTCACCCGGGCGCAGGGAAACACCGCCGCGGTTCATGATGAAGTCCGGCAGGGTGTGTTGGGTGTCGATGTCCACGGGCTTGGGGTAAGCCGCGGTGTGACAGAACGACTGCATGGTGAGGTCGGCCTGGAAGCCGAGGCACGCCAGGTCTTTCAGCTCGTCGCGGGTCATCGGGCCAGTGGTGTCCTGGGAGCCAACGGTGGTCATCTTCGGCTCGCAGTAGGTGCCCGGGCGGATACCTTCAACACCGCAGGCCTTGCCGACCATTTTCTGGGCCAGGGTGAAACCCTTGCCCGTGTCGTTCGGCTGCTCTGGCAGGCGGAACAGGTCGGAAGCGCCAAGACCGAGGGATTCGCGGGCTTTGGTGGTGAGGCCACGACCAACGATCAGGTTGATACGGCCGCCGGCCTGCACTTCGTCCAGCAGTACGTCGGACTTCAGTTCGAACTCGGACAGCACTTTGCCGTCTTCCGACAGAATCTTGCCTTCGTAGGGACGGATCTCGATCACGTCGCCCATGTTCAGGTCGTCTACCGGTGCTTCGAACACCAGTGCGCCGGCGTCTTCCATGGTGTTGTAGAAGATCGGGGCTACTTTACCGCCGATACAGATGCCGCCGCCTTTCTTGTTGGGTACGCCCGGCAGTTCGTCGCCGAAGAACCACAGTACGGAGTTGGTGGCGGACTTACGGGAAGAACCGGTACCCACAACGTCACCCACGAAGGCAACGGGCAGGCCTTTGGACTGGATTTCCTCAATCTGCTGCATCGGGCCGGTAACGCCGTGCTCTTCAGGCGTGAGACCATCGCGGGTCATTTTGTACATGGCGCGCGCGTGCAGGGGGATGTCCGGGCGGGACCAGGCGTCCGGGGCCGGGGACAGGTCGTCGGTGTTGGTTTCGCCGGTGACCTTGAAGACCGCAACCTTGATGCTTTCCGGCACCTTGTTGCGCTTGGTGAACCACTCGCCTTCGGCCCAGGAGTTGATTACGTCCTTGGCCACTTCGTTGCCGGCTTTCGCTTTTTCTTCCACGTCGTGGAAGGCGTCGAACATCAGCAGAGTGCCTTTCAGCTGCTCGCCGGCCAGCTTGGCCAGGTCTTTGTCGTCCAGCAGGTCGACCAGGGTGGCGATGTTGTAGCCGCCCAGCATCATGCCCAGCAGTTTGGTGGCGTGTTCTTTGTCGATCAGCGGGGACTCGGCTTCGCCTTTGACGATAGCGGTGAGGAAGCCGGCTTTGACGTAAGCCGCTTCGTCCACGCCTGGCGGAACGCGATTGGTGATCAGCTCCAGCAGCTCCTGTTCTTCACCCGCGGGCGGATTTTTCAGCAGCTCGACCAGGCCAGCAACCTGCTCAGCATTCAGGGGCTTGGGTGGGATACCTTGTTCGGCGCGCTCGGCGACGTGTTTGCGATAGGCTTCAAGCACGGAAATGTCCCTCTTGTGTGTGGGGTAAAACCAACAGCGTTTTTTTAGGAATCCGGCGGTCGTGTGTCGGCCGGACTCGGGAATTACATCGGTTGCCGCTGGAAACGGGTGCCGAATTCTACAATAAAATCGATAACCCTGTTAAGTTCGTTGAAAAATCAATAACTTACGCAAATTGTGAGCATTCATCGCATCAATAAAGGTCGTATTTTGCCCGTCCCAATAGTGGGAATCAATCGCATTTGTCGCATCTAATATCCATCGTGTGAATGACGCAGCGACGACATTCCGATGACGAAACGCGGCACGCAAAATGCTATTCTGTGCCACCGCTTTTCACACGTTTTATTAGTCTGTTTGGTCGACGAGGTGTTTTCGCTGCATGGCGATTTACAAAAAAGTACGCACGCCCTGCATCGGTGTGTGCTCCACCGGTATTGGTGACAATGTATGTCGTGGATGCAAGCGCTTCGCCCACGAAGTGATTGACTGGAATGCGTATTCCGAGGAGCAGCGGCGCATCATCGCCGAACGCCGTGACGGGTATCTTGCCAATGCGGTGCGCAGCCAGCTTGAGATTGTGGACCCAGACCTGCTCTTGACCCAGATGCGGCATCAGCAAATTCGTTTCAATGAAGATCAGAACCCCTATTGCTGGGTGTTTGAACTGCTGCGCGCAGGGGCAAGCCAGATTGCCGATCTCGCGCACTATGGATTGCGCCCAACACCGGCGGCACGGGGTGCATCGCTGGTGGAACTGCGGCGTCGTATCGATGAAGATTTCTACGCACTGTCGCTGGCCTATTACCAGCGGTTTGTCGCGCCCGGACTGCAGCGCGCGTGATGCGCGGGAACAATTACCACAGGGAATAACGCTATCAGCCGTGCAACTGGCAATCAGCGCCGGGCTTTACTGATCCTGAACCCGGGAAGCCGTCAGGGCGGACAAGCCGACCTTGAGGCGGGCTGCGCGCGCCTCAAGGCGTCCGGCCTCGAGCTGCTGCGGGTAGATTCTGACTCTCCGGAGCAGTCGTGTAGCGCGATCACTGAGCGACATGAGGATGTCGACCTGGTGGTCATCGGCGGTGGCGACGGTACCGTGAGCTCCTGTATTCCTGCGCTTCTGGAAAGCGGGTTGCCGGCCGCCATTCTACCGCTGGGTACCGCCAACGACCTGGCCCGCTCACTGGGCATCGACAACCTCGAGCAGGCATTCGACGTCATCGCTGATGGGGTTGCAGCGCGGGTGGACCTTGGCGTCGTCAACGGACATCACTTCTTCAACGTGGCGAACCTCGGATTGGGTGTCAAGGTAACGGAAGAACTGACGCCGGAGGTCAAGCAGCGGTGGGGCGTGTTCAGTTATTTAAAGGCATTTGCCGCAGCGCTGTCGCGGCATCGCCACTTCAAGCTGCGGATTCGGGTGGATGGCACCGAGCACGCCATGCGATCTATCCAGTTGGCCGTGGGGAACGGTCGTTTCTACGGCGGCGGGAATGTGGTTGATCAGCATGCGCGTATCGATGATGCTCTGCTACATATATACAGTCTGCGACCGCAGACTCTGTGGGAGCTGTTTACGCTCGCGCCGCTGCTGCGTGGCGGGCGACATGATCTCGCAAAACGCACGTTTTCCGTATCGGCGCACGAGCTTTACGTGCAGACAGAGCCTGCCGAGATGGAAATTCATGCCGATGGTGAACCTGTCACCAAAACGCCGGCCAGTTTTTCCGTGAAGCCCGCGGCCCTGGAAATGCTGGTTCCCAAGCAGTCGCCTTTAGTGGAAAAGAAAAGGATTTGAAGGGGGAGTTTTCTATGAGCCTGATGCGAACGGATCGCCAGATGGCACTGAATGACCTGCATCTGGCGATGCAGGAAAGTGCGGACATTTACCAACAAACCGCGCAATTTTTACAGGACCCCGCAGCCAGTGCGCTGTGCAAAAGCCTGGCCAGTGATCGCGAGCGCCTTGCGGAACAGATCGCGGAGGAGATTCGCGACGAGGGCGAGCTGCCGAGTGCGCCGGACAGAGATAAAGAAACTCTCGAATTACTGGAGCAGCGGCTGGAAACCTTATTCGCGCAGGATCAGGTGGCCGGTGTGATTACGCATCGTCTGGAAGGGGAGAAGGCGCTCGCCGCACGCGTGCGGAGCGAGGACTTCACTGCGCTTGAAGCGCAGTCGCCCGCGCTATTGAATGACTGCCGGCAGTCCGTTGAGGGCGCCGTCGCCCGCCTGTCGGACTATCTTGGGGAATAGTTCCTCCCCGTGCCTTAGGTGTCAGGTGTCAGGTGTCAGGTGTCAATTGGTGGTGCAAAGGTGTACCCGCAGTGCTGGTAGCAGCGGCTGCGGCGCGATCTTCAGGTCACGCCGTTGCCGCCTGCGGCTGGCAGGCGGGTTGTGTTCCACCCGCGTGAATTCCGGCAGCGCACCCGAATCTCCACCATTTACCAGCACCGGCATTGCCGAGTAGCCGATCTGCCGATATCGCTCCCCCTCGCTGTCCCCGTTTTCCCCATCATCGTAAAAAATTTCTGCGGCCTGCAGGTTGGGCCGGCTTTGCACCTGAACCTGCCGCAACAGCAGGTGCTGGCGCGGATGCAGGTCCGCCAGAATCTGGCGTTGGTACTGAATGCCCGTGTCTTCCCCCAGGGGATCCAGCTGAACCAGCTTTTTTTCGCACCATTGCACCGAAACCTTGCGGATAGATTTGCGCGCCTTGACCCAGCTGAGGGCAATTGCGTCGGGTTTGTCGGGGCACAGGAGAATCTGGCGATAGCACTGCCTCAGGTGGGCGCGGGGGTAGCCGGAGTCAGCGAGTATCTCCCGCAGCCGCTCGTTGCGTTCCAGGGTGGCCCGGTCTGCCAGTAAGTCTTTGAACTCGCCAGTGAGCCGCTGCACCGCATGCTTGCTGTTGTTGAGCTGCTGGGCGATCGGGATGATGTGTGGGGGAACAGCGAGTAGCCCGGGAATCTGTAGCGTATTGCGCGCATCCACAACTCCGGCCTCATCGTTGTAGTCCAGTTGTGCAAACAGTTTGCCGGCCAGGCAGTGGGGTGACTTGAAGTCGCCGTGCAATTGTGTCGCGGCTTCTTGGGCGAACAGGGGTTGCAGCAGATAGCTTTCCCACCGTCGGGTGCCGTGTTCCACTGCTTCCAGTGCGCTGTCCAGTGCAGCCGCATCGCGGTGTAAATCCGCCATTGCACGGGGCAGTTGATCGGCGATTGCGCGCAGCTTGCGACGTCTTTCGGAGTCTGTGGTGGATGCGGTCACTGGAAGCTCCTGTGTTGGTGCGGAAAATACTATCCACTTATTAAGCCGTTATCAAATCTTTACCTCAGCCTCGAGCTCCCCCCTGCGCGGGGCTCCGTAGTACCCGGGAGTAGTTTCACCGCACAAGGGTTAGCCAAGGGTGGGGGAGGGGGTATAATCCGCCTCCCTTGGGCATCGGTGCAGAGCATCTGCGGTTGCCCGCCATCTCCACCTGTAATAACCCCCAGGCAACCATGTCCATCGAAGTGTCTACCGAAATACCCGACCTTTCAGCTATCCACGAATTTCTGCTGTGCCGCACCCCCGACGCCTGGATAGAGGCTGCGCTCGCGGCACCAGAGGTGATGCTGGTGGATCATGCCAACTGCGAGAAGAAGGCGGCGGGCACCGCGCTTAACCTGATGTTCCGTTACCTGGACAATTTTGATCTGCTGAACAAGATGTCCCGTTTGGCCCGGGAAGAATTGCGACACTTCGAGCAGGTGCTCGCCATTATGAAGAAGCGCGGCATCGCGTATCCGCACATTTCCGCGTCCCGCTACGCGGCGGGGTTGCGCAAAGAAGTGCGCAGTGCGGAGCCGGGCAGGCTGATCGATACGCTCATTTGCGGAGCGATTATCGAGGCGCGCTCCTGCGAGCGTTTTGCGCGGATCGCGCCACACCTCGATGACGAGTTGCAGAAGTTTTATCTGTCACTGCTGAAGTCGGAAGCGCGCCATTTCCGCGATTATCTGACGTTGGCGCAGAACGCCAGCGATGAAGACATCGGGCCGAGGGTGACGGCGTTGTTGGAAGTGGAGCGAAAGCTGGTAGAAGGCGGGGACGGCGAATTCCGCTTTCACAGCGGTGTGCCCGGGCTGGCCTGAGTGTTCGGGGCGCGCCTGTCGCGCCTGTTCAGGCGCGGTCGATTTTGTTCATCAGCGCGACGAAATCTTCGAGATCGGTGGGCTTGGTGCAATTCACGGTGAATTTGTTGTGGAAGAAGATGGTCAATTCCACCGTCTGTGAGCGTAAAAATACTGTGTAGCCGTCAAAGTCAGTGCTGGCGGTGAGTCCGCGGTATTGCCATCCGTGTGCGGTTTTTTCTCCTTCCCTGGTTATCTTGTCAAATACCCGCAGTGCCTGTTTGACGTCGATTTTATACTCGTGCTCCATGGGTGTCCCCGGTGGTTGGTGGGCTAAGCTTAGGGCGGCGCTCGCCGCGCGCTCGCGCGGTGGTTCGAGTGTATCTCCTGTTTACCCAGCATAGATGACAAGATGACGCGCGAAGCAACTCATGGTCACGGCGATACGCCATTGTTCAACCGGCTTGCCTACCTGGGAGCGGTGCCATTTGCTATTGGCGTCGCCATGGCGCTCACCGGGTATGCGTGGGCAGGGGTGGATGGACGCCTGCTGTTCACCGCGTATAGCTCGGTCATACTGAGTTTTCTGTGCGGTATCTGGTGGGGCGGTGCGCTCAATCGGGTGGATCATCCTTACCGCTTTCGCCTCATGATCGCGAGCAATCTCGTTGCGCTGGCCGCCTGGCTCGCGCTGTTATTCTACGACACACGATCTGCATTGCCCGCGCTGGCGCTGGGGTATGTGTTCGTGGAGCGGGCGGAGGCGCGGTGGAAGCCAAATCGCCCGGACCTGACCGGTTACTTCAAGACTCGCAGCCGGGTGACGTATTTTGTGGTCGCCTGCCATGTGCTGATGATCGCGCTGCTATGGCGATAAATTAAGAGCCGCGTTAGCGGTGTTCCTCGATGACCTCCACCACATCGCTCAAGCGCGCTCGCACCAACGCACGAATTTGCGCTGCCAGCTCTCGATACAGCCCGCGCCCCGGGGCACTGGCACGCCACACCAGGCCGTGCAGTCGACGCACCGGTTTACCCTGCAGCTCGCTGATATGCAGTGCCTCGTGATCGTGCATCTCTGAATGTACATACAGCCCCGGAAGGAAGGTTACGCCCAGCCCCATCACCACCATCTGCCGTAGGGTATCGAGGCTGGTACCCTCGTAGTCCCGTTGCAGATGGGCCCCCAGATCGCGGCAAATTTCCTGCACCTGATGATGAAAGTGGTGGTGCCCTTCCAGTGTGAGCACTTTTTCCCCGCGCAGCTGCGCAGGTTCAATCGTGGTTCTGCCTGCCAGTGGATGATCGGCGGGGACGACGAACTTGAGCGGTTCGGTAAACAGGGGCTCGACCGCCAGGTCGGCGCGCTCCATCGGTAGGGGCACAATCGCGATGTCATAGGTGCCTTCGCCGAGACCGCGCAATAAGCTTTGCGGAGGCCCCTCGCGAACATACAGTTTGAGTCGGTGGTGGCTGGCGTGTAGCGCCGGGAGTACCTTGGGTAGCAGATAGGGACCGAGGGTTGGGGGTACCCCCAACTTGTAAGTGGTTTTGAGCCCCTGGGCAATGGTTTCGGCGTTCTCCCTGAGTTCGCGCATCAGCAGCAGCATTTTTTGCGCCTGGGCCAGCAGTTCCCGGCCTTCCGGGGTCAGCAGCGTACCCGAGCGCGAGCGCTCGAAGAGCGGCAGGCCAAGCAGGGATTCCAGTGATCGTATCTGGGTGGTCAGCGCTGGCTGGCTGACCCCAAGGTCTTCTGCCGCACGGCGGTAGCTGGCGTGGGAAGCAATGGTGACAAAGTATTCGATCTGTCGGAGGCTGGGGGCTTGAGGCTGGGTCGGCACCGGTACTCCAAATTTATGTGATAATCAAAGGTTATCAGAAGCTGGTATTTTAACTTATTAAACTATCAAAAAATAATGTGCGCCATTTAAAATACTTAGGCCCGTTCAGTAGGAGTTGTTATGGATCATGTGATTTCCGGAGTGGCGAAGTTTCAAAAGGAAGTGTTTCCCGGCAAGAAAGCCCGCTTCTCTGAACTGGCCGAGGGGCAGAGCCCTGAAGTGCTGTTCATCACCTGCGCGGATTCGCGTATCGACCCGAATCTGGTGACCCAGACCGAACCGGGTGAACTGTTTATCTGCCGCAACGCCGGGAATGTGGTGCCTCCCCACAGCAGCCAGACCGGTGGCATGACCGCCTCCATCGAATTTGCCGTGGCTGCCCTGGGGGTTTCCCATATCGTGGTATGTGGGCACACCGACTGTGGCGCCATGAAGGGAGCTATCGAACCTGAGAAGCTGGAGAGCCTGCCGCACGTGAAGGAGTGGCTGGGGCACTGCCGCTCTGCCACCGAGGTTGTACGTGACCGCAACGGCTCCCTGAGCACCGAGAATCTGGATGAGGTGACGGCAGAAAATGTCGTCCAGCAGTTGCAGCATTTGCGCACGCATCCGGCGGTTGCCACCGGGCTGGCGAGTGGTCGGGTTACCTTGCACGGCTGGGTGTACAACATCGGCAGCGGGGAAGTGCTCTGCTTCGATGAGGAAACACGCGATTTCAAGCCAATGGATGAGCGCTACCGCGCTATTTTTGGCGACCTGCCGGAGGCGGGCGGCAACGACTGCTGCTGATAGGCCCTGCGGTGGTTGAGAGGGGCTGTTTGAGAGAGGCTGGTGGAATGAGACTGGCTGGGCGGGTTTGGTAGTCCGCCAGTAGAGCGCGAGCAGGATGCCTCCGGATACCCGGGGCGGATTGCTCGCTTTTTTTTGCGTTCAGGAATCCGGAAGCTCCACGGAAGTCACCACAGAATAGGGTGCCAGTTCCCGCAGAATCTCGTCCAGTGACAGCAGCTGCCAACAGGGGCGCGCCCCAGCGGCAACGCGCTTACTGTGAATGAGTTTGCGTGCCATGGCGGCGGCGGGTGCTGCGGGAATCCACGGGCCATCGCCGTTGAGTCCAAGAATCTGCCAGCGCGCATGGGCGCGGTGGCCTTTCCATTGTCCACCCACCTCAATGAGCATGCCGCCGTGATTGCTGCCCCCGGGCCAGCGCGCTGCCAGCCAATGACCGAGGCGTGCGAGGTAGGGTAATGGGTCGGGGAGGAACGCCGGTCGGCGAATACGCGCGAGGCGTGCGCACAGGGCCAGTCCCCACTGCAGTGGGCGGGGTTGCACGCCGGTGCCGAAGTGCAGGTTTCTTATCCCGGGCATGTGTTCCGGCGCGAGCTTCAGGTCGGGCACATCGAAGTTGCACACCAGGCGCTTGCCCACCGGGTGGCCCAGTGTGACTTTCCGCAAGTCGCCACCGGCATAGCTTGCTACCGGCTGACCGTCGCGGGTCAGCGTCAAAGTTTTCCCCAGAGACTCAAACCCGGCACGCACCGTTGCCAAACCGCGGCTGATGCGGTGCGCGGGGGCAATGCTGATGTCGACGTCTTCGATGTGTGAGAATGATGCGCTGAGGACCTTGAGTACCGCGGAGCTCAGGGCGGGCAAGCTACTCGCCCCGCTGATGACGGCGGCCCCGGACTCGATGGCGCTCTGGTCCAGGCTTGCGATGTTGCCGACAAATCCGGTGGCGTCCGCAATGTCCAGGTAGTGGATGCCGTTCGCGATACAGGCTTCCGGCACGTGGTAATCCTGTCGCTGAAAGGGGCCTGCGCAATGAATCAGAAGATCGAGGTTCAGGGCCTTGAGCTGGGCTGCCAGGTTCACGGAGTGGTGGTCGAGGCGCAGGCCTTCGAAGGTACAGGCGGATGAATCGGGATCGGCCGGCGGTTTTTGCAGGCGATTAGCGAGAAGTTCGGCTTTGAAGCGGTCGTGTCCGGCGAGAATGATGTGGAGGTCTGGCTCATCGCTGAGCATTTCGGCAATGCGGCTGCCGAAGGTACCGTAACCTCCAAGAATCAGAACCCGCTTGCGCAACATTTTTAAAGACGACAACTGGCAGACTCCTGATCCCTGGCGCGTAATACACGTGAAGCGCTAGTCTGCCGTGGGCCAGTGGATCAGTTCAAGTCCCTTTTGGCCAGGCTCTCCAGCGTCGTCTGCACGAATGCACCATCCCAGTGTGCCCCAGTCTCCCAGCACGAGCCGTTCCGCTGCCTGGCCGTCAATGGTCAGGGTGTGGCGGGCGGGGCGGTGGGTGTGGCCGTGAATCAGGGTGCGTACCTGGTGGTCGCCCATCACCTTCACCACTTCTTCCGGGGTCACATCCATGATGTCTTCGGCTTTGCTACTGTTCATGGACTTGGAGACAGACCGGATCTGGGCAGCGATCTGACGGCGCTCTGTCAGAGGCTTGGCCAGTAGTGCCTGCTGCCATTGCGGATTGCGCGCCTGTTCGCGGAAGGCCATGTAGTCCTGGTCCCGGGTACACAGGCTGTCACCGTGCATCAGGAGCACCCGGTGGCCGGCGAGGGTGACCAGGCTGGGATCCGGCAGGAGGGTGGCACCGCACCGCTGGGCGTATTCCTCGCCCAGCAGGAAATCCCGGTTGCCGTGCATCAAGAATACAGCAGTGCCTGCTTCGCTGTAGCGCTTGAGGTGGCAGGCCACTTCCTCCGCGAGCGGTGCGTCATCGTCGTCGCCGATCCAGACCTCAAAGAAGTCGCCGAGAATGTAGAGCGCTTCCGCTCCAGCGGCGGGCCCTTCAAGAAACTGGTAAAAAGCCCGGGTAATTTCCGGGCGGGACGCGTCCAGGTGCAGGTCTGAAATCAGGAAGGTTGCCACTGGTCTACTCCGCCCGTTTGCCGCTAAAGCCGCTGTCGGCTGGTTTACTTGTCCGCGTAAGCGTCAGAAATGGTAACGCCGGTGATTTCGATGGTTTCCGTGGGCACGTCCTGGTGGAAGCCATTGCTGCCGGTGGCCACTTCCTTGATCTTGTTCACCACGTCCATGCCGTCAACCACGTTGCCAAACACGCAGTAGCCCCAACCCTGGGCATCCTTGGCGCGGAAGTTCAGGAAGTCGTTGTCGTTTACGTTGATGAAAAACTGAGCAGTTGCGGAGTGCGGGTCCATGGTGCGTGCCATGGCCAGGGTGCCGGTATCGTTTTTCAGGCCGTTGTCCGCTTCGTTTTCGATCGCGTCGCGGGTGGGCTTCTGGTCCATGTTCGGCGTCATACCGCCGCCCTGGATCATGAAGTTGTTGATCACACGGTGGAAAATTGTGCCGGTGTAGAAGTCCTCGCGGCAGTACTGGAGGAAGTTGGCGGCGGTCTTTGGCGCCTTGTCAAAGTCCAGTTCGATAGCAATGTCGCCGTGAGTGGTGTGCAGAGTGATCATAAAGTGTCCTGTCCGGGGTCGGTTTGGGGCGGCATGATACTCTGTTCACAGATCCACGCAAACTGCCATTAGGCCTCACAAGGGCCCAATGAAAACCCATGCGGTGACGGCCATCTGCGTTATACTGCGCGGCTTAGTTTGTGTAGCTGTAACCATAGAGAAAGCCATGACATCCGAGAGCAAGCCCGCTCACTTTTTACAGAACATCATCCGCGAAGATCTGGCCGCCGGCCGGGTTAGCCAGCTGAGCACCCGTTTCCCCCCGGAACCGAACGGGTATCTGCACATTGGCCACGCCAAATCGATCTGTCTAAATTTTGGCCTGGCGAAGGAGTTTGGTGGTCAGTGCAACCTGCGCTTCGACGACACCAACCCGGCCAAAGAGGAAGAGGAATACGTAGACGCAATCAAGCGCGACGTATCGTGGCTCGGTTTCGAGTGGGCTGGCGATGTGAAGTACACCTCGGACTATTTCGATCAGCTGCACCAGTGGGCCATCCACCTCATCAAGGAGGGCAAGGCCTACGTCTGTGATCTTTCCCCGGAACAGGCCCGCGAGTACCGTGGTACATTGAAAGAGCCCGGCAAGAACAGCCCCTTCCGCGATCGCTCGGTAGAGGAAAACCTGGATCTGTTCGCGCGCATGGCCGCCGGCGAGTTCGACGAGGGAAGCTGCAGCCTGCGGGCAAAGATTGACATGGCGGCGCCGAACATCAACCTGCGCGACCCGATCATCTACCGCATCAAGAAGATGGCGCACCACCAGACCGGTGATAAATGGTGTGTCTACCCCAGCTACGACTTCGCCCACGGCCAGTCGGACGCGATCGAGGGCATCAGCCACTCTATCTGCACCCTGGAGTTTGAAGACCACAAACCACTGTACGACTGGTTTATCGAAAACCTGCCGGTGCCTGCGCGCCCGCGCCAGTATGAATTTGCCCGGCTGCACCTGAATTACACTGTGGTGTCCAAGCGCAAGCTCAAGCAACTGGTGGACGAAGGTTTCGTCGACGGTTGGGACGATCCCCGCATGCCGACCATCTCGGGCCTGCGCCGCCGCGGCGTAACGCCTGCGTCCATTCGCCAATTTTGCGAAATGATCGGCGTAACCCGTTCCGACTCCACCGTGGATGTGGGCATGCTGGAATACGCCATCCGTGACGATCTGGATAAAAAGGCGCCGCGGGCCATGTGTGTGATGGAGCCGCTCAAGGTGACGCTCACCAATTACCCGGAAGATCAGCAGGAAATGCTGAGCGCGCCTGGTCACCCCGTGCGCGAAGACCTGCCGGCCCGTACGCTGCCGTTTGGCAAAACCCTGTATATCGAGCAGGAAGACTTCCGCGAGGAAGCCAACAAGAAATACAAGCGCCTGGTGCTGGGCAAAAAAGTCCGGCTGCGCAACGCCTACGTGATCCAGGCTGAGGAAGTGATCAAGAACGATGCCGGCGATGTTGTCGAAATCCTGTGCTCGGTTGATCTGGATACCCTCGGCAAGGACCCCGCGGACGGCGTCAAGCCGAAGGGCGTGATCCACTGGGTTTCTGCAGACAACCACGTCGATTGTGAAGTGCGTTTGTACGACCGGCTGTTTAACGAGGAATCGCCGGATGTGGGTGACAAAAATTTTCTGGAGTCCGTGAATCCGGACAACCTGAAAATTCTCACCGGCTGTAAGGCGGAAATCGGTCTTGCCCAGGCGCAACCGGAGCAGGGCTACCAGTTCGAGCGCAACGGTTATTTTTGCCGCGACAGCAAATACGGCACCGCCGAGAAACCGGTCTTCAACCGCACCATTGGCCTGCGGGATTCCTGGGCAAAAGAGCAAAACAAGTAAGAAGTAATGGCTTTACATCTCCACAATACGTTCTCCGGCAAGAAGGAACTGTTTACACCGCTGCAGGAAAATCGCGTGCGCATGTACGTGTGTGGCCCGACGGTGTACAACCGCGTGCACATCGGCAACGCACGGCCGGCGGTGGTGTTCGATACCCTGTACCGGATTCTGAAAGCGGAATACAGCGATGTGGTCTACGCACGCAATATCACAGATATTGACGACAAGATCATGAACACCGCGCGGGAAAATGGCGAAGAGATTGGCGTACTGAGTGCGCGCTTTGCGCAAGCCTATTTCGAAGACATGCAGGCCCTGAACAACCTGCAGCCGGACATCACTCCTTACGCCACCGAGCATCTGCCAGAAATGATCGCCATGATCGAAAGCCTGGTGGAAAAGGGCAATGCCTATGCCGCGGAAGGGCACGTTCTGTTCGCGGTGCAGTCCATGGACGACTACGGCAAGCTTTCCAAGCGCTCCCTCGACGATATGCTTGCCGGTGCACGCGTAGAAGTTGCTCCGTACAAGAAGTACGCCGGCGACTTTGTGCTGTGGAAGCCTTCCGCAGACGATGAGCCGGGCTGGGAAAGCCCCTGGGGCCGCGGTCGCCCGGGCTGGCATTTGGAATGTTCGGCGATGATCAAGAAGCACCTCGGGGATACTATTGATATTCACGGTGGTGGCCGGGACCTGACCTTCCCGCACCATGAAAACGAGCGCGCCCAGAGCTGCTGCGCCAACGGGGTGGATTTTGTGCGTTACTGGATGCACAACGGCTACGTCAATATCGATGGCGAGAAGATGTCCAAGTCATTGGGTAACTTCCGCATGGTCAACGATCTGCTCCAGCAGTATCCCGGGGAGGTGCTGCGCTTTGCCTTGCTTTCTGCCCATTATCGTTCGGAGTTGAATTTCAGCGCCGATCTGCTGGATCAGGCCTGGCGGACACTGGATGGTCTTTACGGCGCACTGCGTGAAACTCAGGGTGTCGAGGCCGCGACCACCAACCTGAACGACTCCGCGTTTATGGCCGCGCTGCACGATGACCTCAACACACCCATCGCCATCAGTGAGCTGCACCAGATGGCGCGTGAGC
Organism: Microbulbifer sp. Q7; assembly: GCF_001639145.1. Lineage (NCBI taxonomy): Bacteria > Pseudomonadati > Pseudomonadota > Gammaproteobacteria > Cellvibrionales > Microbulbiferaceae > Microbulbifer > Microbulbifer sp. Q7. The sequence goes on from NZ_LROY01000002.1 coordinate 807,869, forward strand.
TGAACAAGGCCGCCGACGCGGATAAACCCGCGCTGAAAGGGCAGTTACTCGCGGCCGGCGCGATGCTGGGAATCCTCCAGCTGGATGCGGAGGCTTGGTTCAAGCAGTCCCGCGGTGGCGACGATGTGATCAGTGAGGGCGAGATCGAGGCCCTGATTGCGGAGCGCCAGCAGAGCAAGAAAGACAAAAATTTCGCGCGCGCCGATGAAATCCGTGAGGAACTCAAGGCCCAGGGCGTCGTATTGGAAGACAGCCGCGAAGGCACCAAGTGGCGCCGGGAGTAATATTCCCGCGCGGCACTGCATGGCGCCCGCAGCAATTGAAAAGAATGAAAACCAGAGAGTCGTCGACCATGAAACAGTATCTGACCATCGCCACCGCCATTCTCGCCGTCGTCACCCTGACCGCCTGCGAACCCAAGCGCGGCTCTGAAGCCTGGTGCAAGAAGATGGACGAAACCCCCAAAGGGGAGTGGAGCTTCAACGATGCCGGTGACTACACGAAGTTCTGTGTCCTGAACCAGAAGCCGGACGACCAGTAAGTAGCCGGACGTCACGGAAGCCTGCCCGTTGTTTTTTGCAGACTCCTACCAGCATTTCTTCCGCCCGCTCACCGGTAAGTACCGGGAGCAGGTGGTGGAGTGCCTGCGCCTGTTGTATGAGCGCCTGTACACGACCAAGGCAGACTACGGTGAATCGCTGACCCGCGAGCAGATACTGGAGATCTTCGCCGAAGCGCTCACCCGCGCCCCGCAACTGGACAGTGATGGCAGTGCGGAGCCAGAGGGCCGCTTCCGCGGATTGCGCGAACAGTCCGTGTGGGTGCTGAATAGCCTGGTGGAGTTCGGCTGGCTGGAGAAACTGGTGGACAGCGCCACACTCTCTGTTTCCTATCCCTTTAGTCGCCGTGGCCGGTTGTTCACGCAGCCCCTGGTTGAGCTCAACAGCACCCGGGTGCGCACCCGCCACCGCAATACCCGCAATACGCTCAATGCACTTGAGGCATTCGCCAGCCGTGGCGAAGTCTACGACCTGATCGACGCCTGGGAGTACTCCGAGCGCATCGTTGCCGACTTCACCGACATGATTGCGGAGCTGGAGGAGCGCAAGCGGGAAATGGTGCGGGAAGTTGAAGCGCAGATACTGGTGCAGCAGGCCACCGATGAATTCTTTTCCTTTATGGAGAGCCGGTTTCAGCCGGACCTGGCCATTCGCCTTTCCGCAGACAGTGTTGAAAAGCATCGGGATAGAATCGGCCGTGTGATCGCGCAGATTCGGCGTAAGGATAATGACAAGAAGGCGGAATGGGAGCGCCGGTTACGCCAGCAATTGCCCGAGCTTTTTACGGATGGGCAGTCTGTACTCTGGCTGATGCTGGATACCATTGAAGACCGGATGCGCCGCGCCTGCGAGGTAAAGCTGCCGGCACTGCGTCAGGCTCTGCAGGGGTTTACCAAACGCGCAGAGATCATCATTCGTCAGCTCAGCTATTTGCAAAGCGGTACCGAAGGCGCGTTTACCGATTTGTGCCAGGATTTGGGAAGCGCGCCTAACCGCGATCAAATGCTGTCGCAGCTGGGCGATCAGCTGGCAGCCTTCCAGTTGCGGTTGTACGATCCCAAGCAAGCACAACTCTGGCAGCGCAGCCGTCGTCAGCCGGTGAATACCCTGGTCGCCGATGAGGCGCCCATCGATGAGCACAGTCAGCGGGACATCCTGCTGCAGCAGTTGCTGGATCAGGCGTTCAATTTCAATAGCAGCGATCTCCGCAACTACCTCTCCAGCGCGCTCGGCCGCGGACAGCGGGTAAATAGCCGCGAGCTCCCGCTCAAGGATGCGCGCGATCTGCTCGCCATGAGTCATGCACTGGAAGCGGCGGCCGTATCCCAGGACGGCAGCGGCCCCTTTATGGAAGTGCACTTTACCGGCGAAGTGGCCAGTAATGATTACTTCCAGCAATTTGATGAATACACCCTTGAGTTGAAACCCGAGTTGAAGAACCGTGATTGAACAAGCATTGGAAGAGGCTCTGGCCCAGTGCAAATTGACCCGCAGTGAATTCTCCGAGCTGCTGGTGCGGTTGCTGGATTACGGTGTTATTTGCCGCGATGAAAGCAATATTGAAACGGTGTTGTACGACCGCTTTCAGCGCTGCGAGCCGCTTATTCGTGAGTGGGTCTCGCCCCTCGGTCTGCGCCTTCAGCACGACAGGCGCTTTCAGTTCATTCGGGTGTATCCACCGGGTGCGGAAGTGCCGGGCATGCCGGATCAGGAGGAGCCGCATCACGGCGGGTTCCGCGCGCGCCTTTCCCAGCAGGAAGTTGCGGCAATACTCGTATTGCGAGTGGAATATGACAAATCCCTACGCGAAGGCCAGGTCGATGACCAGGGGTGTGTGGCGCTGACGCTGGAGGCACTCGAACTCGGCCTGCGCAACCTGTTGAAAATGTCCTTGCCGGACAAGCTTGCTGAGCGCAAGCAGTTGCTCAAGAAGTTGCGCCAGCTGCGCCTGATCCAATTTAGTGGTGAAGAGAGTGAAGCCGTGGTCGAGACGCTGCTGCGCGTGCGCCCGACGATTGCACAGTTTGTCAGTGAGGCGGCCCTGGCGCAGTTGCTCGAAGGGGGTGGCGAAGTTCCGGCGGCAGAAACCGTGACAAGAGCTGAGGCACGGCTCACTCCGAGTAGTGAGGACCAGAGCCTCTTCGCTGAATCCCAAGAATAATCTTTAACGTCGAGTATTCGAAACGTATGTTTCTGAAAAAACTTATCCTGATCAATTGGGGCAATATCCCCCAGCTGGAATACGAATTCGGGCCCATCAACCTGTTTTCTGGCGGCAACGGATCCGGAAAGACGACGGCCGCGGATGCTATTCAGACCCTGATGACCGCGGCACACGATACCCTGTTTACCTTCAATCCCGGGCAGGATGAAACCACACAGCGGGGGCGAGGTGGCAAGCAGGTGCGGACACTGGCTTCCTATGTGCTCGGTTGTGATGACGGCAGCTATGCACGCCTGCAGCCTACAGACTGCTACATAGTGGGGAATTTTTACCCCACCGACGGTGAAGACGGCGAGCCTTTTACGGCCATCATGGGCATCCGTGCCCATCTCGATACCAGCACCAAACCGGCCCAGGCCCGTCAGGACAGCCTCAAGTTTTTTGTCGTCCCCGGCGAGCAGCTGGCGATGAACGATTTCATCAAGGAATACAAAGACGGCAAACACCTGCTGCCGCTGGACAAGTTCTACAGCGTGGTGGGTAAGCAGTTTGAGCGGGTGGAGCAGTACGACAAGAAAAAGGCCTACCTGCGCAGGCTCTATGGCGCACTGCGTGGCCGCAAGGATGCAGTGCCCGACCGTGAAGCGACCCATGCCGCGCGCACCTTCGCCAACTTTATGGCGTACAAGCCGGTAAAAAGCATCAACGATTTTGTTGCGCAGGAAGTGCTGGAAAAGCGCGACCTTGGCGAGGCGATACGTTCCGTTTCCGAGCTGATGAAAACCATCCATGGCATGGAGCTGGAGGCGCGAGAAATCGTTGAGCGGGTGGGAGCCCTCCAGCAGATCGCGGAGTCAGCCGACCTGTACACGGAGCAGTGGCTGCAGTTGCGCGTCCAGGAATACCTGCAGGCCAAGCACCAGCAGCTGCGTGTGCAGAAAACCTATCTCGAAGGTAAAAGTCGCCAGAAGGAAACGCGCGCTGAGCTGGAAAGCACCGCGTTGGAAATTCAGCAATCAGAGAGCCGAACCCGTCACCTGAGCGAGCAGCTGGTGGCGATTCAGGCGCAGCGCCAGGGCATTTCCGCTCTGCGCACGAAAGACGACCTGGATCAGAAGATCGCTGCCGCCAACCGTGCGCTGTCGTCACTGGCCGCGCCGCTCGCAACGCAGCAGCAGCTATTTTCCGCGAACCACGCCGCCGCCGGTGAGCTGCTGTCCATTCTCAGCACCACTTCCGTTTCCCTGGAAATCCCGGCGTTTAGTGACGGCGGGCTGGTGAAGTCGCTGAAAGCGGTGGGGCGCGGTGACCCCTTGCCGCCACTGGATGGTTTGCTGGCCAAGGACTGGATTGACCTTGCAGCCCAGGAATCCTTGCGCGAACAGGTTGCTTCGGCAGAGGCGCTGCAGAACCGCCTTGTTCGCCAGATGACCGAGTCTGAGCCCGGCGAGATTACCCTGCGCGATCAGGTGAATGATCTTGTGTCCCGCGGCGAGCTCAAAGTTCAGCAGCTGCAGAAACAACTGCACGCGCAGGAATCCCGCATCCACCACTTGCAGTCCAATCGTGTTCGCTATCCACAGTACGTGGAGCAGGCGTTGTCAACGATCCGCGAGCAGTGCCCGCAGGCCGAGCCGCAGGTACTTTGTGACTTTGTGGAAGTGCTGGACGAGCGCTGGCAGATGGCGGTGGAGGGGTATCTGGGCGGCGCACGCTTTTCGATTATCGTGGACCCGGAGCATGAAGCGGAAGCGATGGCCATCGTGCGGGCTATGCCCGGCCGGAGCAACCGTGCGCGGGTCATCCAGGGTGACAAGGCCCGACGCGACGCGGAACGTATGGAGGCACCGCAAAAGTCCATCGTCGAGTTGATGACATTCAACCACAAGACCGCGGAGTATTACCTGCGCGCCTCCTACGGCACCGTAGTGCAAGTGGGTGATGCGCAGGCGCTGCGCGGCACCCGCCGGGGGTTGACACCGGAAGGGCTGGCCAGCGGCAACTACAGCATGTGGCGCTGTGATATCGACGACAGTGAGCTGGTGTTCGGCCAGGGTGCACGGGCGCGCGCACTGGCAGCGCAGGAGCGCGCGTTACAGCAGTTACTGAAGGAAGCGGGCCAATTGCACGCACAACAGCAGCAGCTTCGTAACCTTGCGCAGGCAGTGCGCAGCCTGTCGCCGCTGAAACTGCTGGAGTCCGTGGATTCGGCGCTCGATGCACAACGTCAATGGCGCAATGCGGAGCAGGCATTGGCCAATCTCGATCTCGACGACGGGCTGGAGCTGGAGCAGCAGGCCAATGCGTTGCACGAGAAGCTCGAGCACGAGCGCCAGCAAGGCGCAGGCCTGCAAAAACTGGCGGGCAAGCTGGAGTCCAATCTCGACAATATCGCCAAACAGTTACTGGCGTTGTCGGCACAGTTGGATCAGCTGGACGATGCGCTGACAGACAGCGAGGCCGCGGTGCAGCGCATTGCACAGATCACCCCGGATTTCGACGTGGAGTCTGTGCTGCAGCAGGCGGATGAGCAGGCCGAGCGCGCGGACGATGGCTTTGATTTCGCCCAGGATGTAGCGGAGTGGAACGGGCGACTACAGAAATACAGCCATCAGCTCCTTAAAGGCGTGATGGATTACAACAGCAGCTGCAGCACCGGGGATACCCTCTCTTTCGATCCGGATTTTGCCGGTGGTCACAGCGAAGCGCAGTTCAAGCTTGTTTGCCAGCTGGCCGAGCAGGTCACCGCTTTGCGCAATCGCCTCAAGAACAATCTGCTGGTGGATCGCCATGAGCAGCTTCAGGGGCTAAAGAAGTCGTTCAACACCACTTTTGTTGCCCACCTTTGCCACGCCATTTACCAGTCGATCAACGATGGCAAGCGGGTGCTGGACGACCTGAACAAGGAGCTCGAGCACCATCGCTTTGGTGCCGATCGCGAGCGGTTCCGCTTCGATTACCGGTGGGTGCCTGAGTTCAAGGAGTACTGGAACTTCTTTAAAGCGGTTATCGAGCTGCCCAACCTCGGCGAAGAGCAGAGCCTGTTTGACGCGGACCTGGATCCCAAGTACCAGCAGGTGCGCGACAAACTGCTGAAGATGTTGCTCAGTGAAGATGAGCAGCTTGCCCGCCGCGAACTCGATCGCATCAGTGACTATCGTAACTATCGCAATTACGAGATTTACAAGGAGCCGCAGGGCAAGGAGCCTATCGCGCTCAGCCAGTACGGTACGGGCTCGGGTGGCCAGCTGGAGACGCCCGCCTACATCATCCGCTCGGCAGCGGTAACCTCGGCCTTCCGGTTTAACGACGGCAACAGTCACCTGAAGATGGTGCTGGTGGATGAAGCATTTTCAAAAATGGATGAATCCCGCTCGCGCGAGGTGATCCGTTATCTGACAGAAACCCTCGGGCTACAGTTACTGTTCATTATGCCCAGCAGTAAATCCGGCCCGTTCATGGACCTGATTTCCAATCAGTTTGTGTTCAGTAAATGCCCCAGCCCGAAACCGGTGGGTGAACTGAATACCCGGGTTTATGTAGACCGGAAAATCTGTAACCAGGAAAAAATCGCAAAACTCTGGGCCAATCACCGCCGCACCATTCGCCAGCAGGCGAGCCTGGAGTTCCTGGATTTACTCGAAGAGCCGGTCACTATTTGAGCTTGCGTTCTACAGGCCAGTTCACGGAATATAGAGTCAATTTCGGTATATTTGTCGATGAACATTGTGTTTCACGCTTGAGCAGGGGAGGCTTGAATGCGTCAGTTTTCGATTCTGTTGGTATTCGTGGTGGCTTTTGGTGGCGCCGCGGTGTTGTATGAACAGGAAAGCCGCAAGGTAAAAGGGGTGTTGTCCCAGATCACGGACCTGCAAGCCAAGGTCGGTGATATGCAGGCCGAGATCAATCGCCTGAATGCTGAATTGGAGGCGGTCAAACTGGCTGAGCGTCGTCGCCCCAATCTCAACGGTATTGCCAGCCAGGTGCTGAAAAACGAACCGGTTGCGCCCGTCTCCAAGCCAGCGCCAACCCGGCCAGAGCGTCGTGGCCTGGTTGTCGGTGACGTCACGTCAGCGGCCCCTGCGATTCGAGGGCGCGGTGAGTCGGCGGAGGAGGGCGAGTGGGCCAAGCCCACGGTGGATGCGGAGGCTTACGAGGCGCAGTCCGCTGACAGCGACGCGGCGGTCGATCCTTACCAGTAGCTGGTTGGGCATACGGCTCCGCAGACTGTATTCCTTGAGGCCCGCTATTCAGCGGGCTTCTGATTTTCAGGTAGCGAAAAGGCACTGATTTCATGAGTGTAACCACATTTTACGAGTCCCTGTGCGCGCAGCTTTCCGGGCTGCTCACTGGCGAGCGCGACTGGCTGGCGAACACCGCAAATGCCAGCGCGCTGTTGTTTCTGGAGCTGGAAAATATTAATTGGGCCGGGTTCTATTTCCTCCATGGTGACGAGCTCCGTCTGGGCCCGTTTCAGGGCAAGCCCGCCTGTACGCGGATTCCTGTGGGGGCTGGCGTGTGTGGCACCGCGGTGAAAACCGGCCAGTCCCAGCTGGTGGAGGATGTGCATCAGTTTCCGGGACACATCGCGTGTGATGCGGTTTCTGCTTCCGAGGTGGTTGTGCCGCTGTATCACGGCGACCGGTGTATCGGTGTGCTGGATATTGATAGCCCACAGGTGGCCCGGTTTACCGAGCAGGATCTCGCCGGTGTAGAAGCGTTTGCGAAGACACTATTGTCGCTCTCTGATTTGCCGTAAGTCCTTGTGGTAACGGATCGGGCGCTTTCTTGCAGGAGCAGACATGGCACTGGTGTGGAGCAAACAAGCCGGCGATAGCCTCTACGAAGTGCGCAGTCATGGGGCAACGATTCGCCTTTACAGCAACGGCGTATTCCACTCCCAGTGGAATGCCAGAGATCCGCTCAAGGGCTCCTTCTGGGAGCTTTTGTTTTTGCCGGTATTTTTCCGGCCGGCAGAACGGGTGCGGCGGGTCCTGATCCTCGGTGTCGGAGGCGGCGCCTTGATTCGCCTGCTACAGCGTTTCGTTGAACCCGAGCAGATCGTGGGCGTGGATATTGACCGGCATCATCTTACGGTGGCCCGCCGCTATTTCGGGGTGCGCGGTGCCGAGCTGGTGTGTGCGGATGCCCGTCACTATGTCGCCCAGGCTGCAGGAAGCAATCTCGCGGGGCAGTTTGACCTTATCGTCGATGATCTGTTTGGTCACACTGCGGGTGTTGCGGAGCGAGCGATCAGCGCCGATCTCGAGTGGTGTGGAAAGCTGCTAGCGCTGTTGTCTCCCGATGGCTTGGTCGTCAGTAATTTTGGCAGTCGACGAGAGCTGCTGGAGAGCGGCTGGCGCAGCGCTCGCTTGCAGCGGCAGCTTCAGGGAGGCTGGCGCGCCGAACTCCCGGGCTATGAAAACAGCATCGGAATTTTCAGTCGCGAGAAGCTGCAGCGTAGGGCGCTTGCCGCCCATGCTCCCCTGGCGATTAACCCGGCGAACCCCTCACGCCGGCTCGGTGCCCGCTTAACCCGCCTGCGCTAGCCCCTCGACCGCTGGGCCATAATCCAGTTGGCGTGTTATTGGTCCTTGATCCTATACTCAATTGAGGCAGTTATTTTCCCGGGATCATTCGATGCGGTACAAGACCTTGGAAGATGTTATCCAGGAAGGAAGGGAGTTTCACCAGAAGCTCAGCCGGCAGTATGAAGAGTTCGAACTCTTGTCAGTGGATGCTCGGGCCAGGTTGCTGCTCGATCAGCTGAAGCGGCGGGAAGTCTCCATGACCCATACGCTGGAAAACTTCCGCGAAGATATCGGTGAGGGCGCCTTGCACACCTGGGTGCAGTTTGCGCCGGAAGGTCGGGAGCCGCAGTTATTACAGCGTCTAAGGAATACCGACATCAGCGATGTGGACGCCCTTGGCAAGGTGGCGATGGATATCGAAATGTACCTCGCCGATCAGTATCGGGATTTACTGATGATTGCAGATACGCCCTCTGCCCGGCATGCGCTGGAGCGGTTGCTGGAGCTGGAGCAGCTGGAGGAGCACACCCTGTCGATCAATCTGTTTAACCTGCGGGATTGCTGAGCGGTAACGCTGGGCGGTCGTTCGCCTCGCACTTACTTGCGGCTATTTTGTAAGCCGGTAAATGCAGAATCCTTTTGTCTTTTCCAGCAGCTGCGCCTGCTGAAACAACCCTTGCGCCTTTTTCCCCAGCGGAATAAATTCGTTCACCACGAAGAGTGCGGTGCGACCTGCGCGCAGGATTCGTGCGGCCTGGGATAAGAACCGATCGGTGAGATCGCCTTCCACCTGGAACCCCTGATGAAAAGGCGGATTGCAGATCAGGATATCCGCACTGCTGCCCTCGATCTCGGAACCGGCATCGCCCGGTACTACCCGGCCAGTTATTCCCCGCTCGAGAAAATTTCTTTCACAGGCCAATAGGGCCGCGGCATTGTTGTCGGTCGCTTCAATAAACAGGCGGGTGCTTTTGCCGAGCAGATCGGCCAGCTGGCTGCTGAGGTAGCCGTAGCCACAGCCCAGGTCGACCGCGCGAATCTCTTCTGCCTCCTCGACGTGGTCCCCGAAGTGCCGGGCCAGTAGTGCACTGCCGGTATCAACCTTGTTCCAGCCAAATAACCCGGGTTTGGAGTAGAGGCCAGCAAGTGCCTCTGGTTGTCGCAGTTGCGGGTAGTCGCTGTCATCCAGTGGTATCCCCGCGGCCGGCTCAGCGCTTCGGGTAATGCTGAGGTAGTCGTTACTGTGTTTCTGTAGCTGTTTTTCGGCACCAAAGCGCTGCGCGGCCTTTTGCGCATAGGTTTTGATCCCGCTGGACTTGTTGCCCAGCAGGAGCAGTTCGCCCTTGTCGCGCAGTGCAGCCGGCGCCTGATTGATGATGTAGTGAACAGCCGCTTTTTCCTTGGAAACCGGGTAGACGATGCGGGAGTACTGTGACCCTGCGACTGAAAGGTCGAAATCACAGAAATGGGCGCGGAAGCCTTGGGCTAAGGCCTTGTGGGTAATATCCCAGCGATTGCTGATGAGTTGGCCGGTGAAGCTCAGGCCCGCTTCCAGTAAGGGTTTGCTGTTTTCGTCGGCAACCCAGAGCGTATCGCTGTCACTACTAGACAGTATTTGTGAAAGCAGGGTCTGCATGGGCGGTGAACTCTCAGCTGATCTCGGCGGTAACGCTGGCGATCTCGTCCGCCGTCAGTGGGCGATAGTCGCCCTCGGGCAGGTCATCATCCAGATCAATGTTGCCGATGCGCTCCCTGTGCAGTTCCAGCACGCGATTGCCCAGTGCAGCGAACATCCGCTTTACCTGGTGGTAGCGGCCCTCACTGATGGTGATACGCACTTCATTGCGGTAGAGAATCTCCAGCTTGGCCGGCTTGGTGCGCTTCTTTTCGTTATTGAGCCAGATGCCCTTCGCAAACTTGTCGATGGCGCTGTCGTCGATCGGCTCGGCGAGATGCGCATAGTAGGTTTTATCGCAGTGGTGGCGCGGCGAGGTAATACGGTGCGACCACTGGCCATCATCCGTCACCAGCACCAACCCGGTGGTATCGATATCCAGCCGGCCGGCGATATGCAGCTTGTGTGCATTCGGCTCATCCAGCAGGTCGAGCACCGTGGGGTGCTCACCATCTTTGGTGGCACAGACATAGCCCAGTGGTTTGTTGACCATAAAGTAGCGGGGGCCCGATTCACCGAGCAGTTCTCCATCCAGGCAGAGCTCGTCGGATTCGTGGACTTTGCTGGCTGGGTCGGTCACCGCCACGCCATTGACGGTGATCCGTTCCTGCTTGGCCGCCCGCTTCACTTCGGCCCGCGACAGGTCGGTGACCTGGCTGATGGCTTTGTCCAGACGTTGCGGTTTGCGATCAGCCAAGTTTCTTCTCGCCCGAGTCTACAGACTGATAGATCAGGGTATTGATGGTCATCGGGCCCACGCCGCCTGGCACCGGAGTGTAGGCTGCTGCGCGCTCCTTGAGTGGCTCGAGCTCGATATCACCAACGCCGCCCGGGTGATAACCGGCATCGACCACGACGGCGCCATCCTTGATCCAGTCCGCCTTGATGAACTCCGGTCGGCCGACAGCGCCGACAACGATATCCGCGCGTTTAATGTGTTCGGCCAGTTCCTGGGTGCGGGAGTGGCAGATGGTCACCGTGGCATTGGCGTTGAGCAGCATGGCAGCCATGGGCTTTCCGAGAATTGGGCTGCGGCCCACAACCACGGCGTGCTTGCCGGACAGCTCGATGTTGTAGGCTTCCAGCAGGCGCATAATGCCCTTGGGTGTTGCGCACCCGTAGGCTTGTTCGCCCATTGCCATGCGGCCGAAGCCGAGGCAGGTCACACCGTCGACATCCTTCTCCAGGGCGATTGCGTCGAAGCAGGCGCGCTCGTCGATCTGCTCGGGCACCGGGTGTTGCAGCAGAATGCCGTGCACGTTGGGGTTGTTGTTGAGCTCTCCGATCTTGGCCAGCAGCTCTTCGGTGGTAGTGGAAGAGGGCAGCTCAACCTGCAGGGAGTCCATGCCAATCCGCCGGCAGGCATTGCCCTTCATCTTTACGTAGGTTGCCGAGGCCGGGTCGTCTCCAACCAGAATGGTGGCGAGGATCGGGGTCTGGCCGTTGCTCTTTTGCTTCATGGCGGCAACGCGGGCAGACAGTTCTTCTTCGGTTTTCTGGGCAAGGGCCTTGCCATCCAGAACCAGTGCAGACATAGAGATTTCTCAACCTGAACAGGGAGCGCGGCGCGGTGGGCGGGCGGCGCTCGTGATAGTTGGAGTAAGTAGCTTAATTTAGGCGCGGCATTTTCGCACAAGCGGCGAACATTTTCCCTATTCAGTCACTCTTTCCCTCGCAGTTTGTTCTGCGCTGGGCCGCTGGCTGGGGGCCGAACGCACCGAGAGTTGGCTAAACGCTAAACTACTTTAAAAAAGAATGGCTTAGCAGCGTTGACACCCCCGGGGGGCGCAAGTAATATGCGCGCTCTCGAACGGGGGCTACCCCCCGCGAAAGAACATCGGGGCATAGCGCAGTCTGGTAGCGCGCCTGCTTTGGGAGCAGGATGTCGGGGGTTCGAATCCCTCTGCCCCGACCAGATACCGGGTTTTCTTGCGCCCGTAGCTCAGCTGGATAGAGCATCCGCCTTCTAAGCGGATGGTCGCAGGTTCGAGTCCTGCCGGGCGTGCCATATTCTTTATGGTGGCTGAGTGCTCGACGGATCTGTGACAGTCCGGAGTGAGCTTAAAGTCGCAGGACTTTCCCTCCCATCAGTCTGGCTGATGGGCGTCAAGATCGCCGCAAAGCGATGCTTTGCAAGCAGTGATTTTGACTCTGCCGGGCCTTTCGTAAGGCGGGCAGGTTTGTTGTGTTGCCACAAGGCACAACGTAAAACTCTACTATGGTGGCCGTAGCTCAGTCGGTAGAGCACAGGATTGTGGCTCCTGAGGTCGCGGGTTCGATCCCCGTCGGCCACCCCATATTGACCATCTGGTCCCGAGAACCCGGCTTTATGCCGGGTTTTTTGGTTTTTGGGCACTATTGTTCTATCGGCCACCTTTACCGACCCCGGGGCGATCTAGGATAATGCGCGCCAGTTCTCATCTTTCTATTGTTTTCCCGGCCAAGGCTCGGCCCGGGGTTAACCATTTCACGCTTAGGGGAAAAAAGTGACTGAAGTCGTCGAACGCAAAGCAACCAATGTCCATTGGCACGATGGAGACGTAACCCGTGGGGATCGCGCTGCGATGTTGGGCCATAAGGGGGTGACCCTGTGGTTTACCGGTCTGTCCGGTTCCGGCAAGAGTACCGTAGCGGTTGCTGTGGAAAAGGCCCTTACTGCGCGCGGCGTACTCAGCTACCGTCTGGACGGCGACAATATTCGTCTCGGTATTAACGCCAACCTCGGCTTCTCAGCGGAAGATCGCCAGGAAAACATTCGCCGGGTTGGTGAAATTTCCAAGCTGTTTGCTGACACGGGTGTGGTGGTGTTGAGCAGCTTTATCAGCCCCTACGCTGAAGATCGGGCCCAGGTGCGTAAAATGCACGAAGAGGGTGACCTTCCGTTCATGGAGGTGTTTATCGACTGCTCCCTGGAGGCGGCGGAAGAGCGCGACCCCAAGGGGCTGTACAAAAAGGCCCGTGCCGGTGAAATTCGCGGCTTTACCGGAATTGACGATCCCTATGAAGCGCCTGCGAGCCCGGAGCTCCACCTGCGCACTGACCAGATGAGCCTGGAAGATGAAGTCGACGCGGTCATCAAGGCGTTGCAGGAGCGTGGCATCATCATTTAATGCCCGTGGCAGGGCATTCCATCATCCGGCACTGTGCCGGTGGGAATGTTCTGCCGTCTGTGCCCATCCGGGGCAATTATTTGTCATCTTACCCCGCTTGCCTCGCCTTTGTTCCCCGTGATATCCCGCCACCCGCGGTCTGATTTTTGACCGTCTTCGCACACCGCATTTTCTTCGAGTTTACTCCGCCGCCAACTCCCCAACGCTTTTCCCGGCGCCACATATACTGTTGCTGTGCCCGTGTGATTTGAAGAATCGAGCGGCACAGGGACAAAAGGCGTACGGAGGCGGCTATGGCTTGGAGCACACGGAAACTGTTTGCCCGATTGAATACACGGCGAGTAGTGACGGGAGTGGTGGCTTCATTTTTCATTCTATTGGGGTTGGGCGGCTGGTTTGTTTACGAAAAGCTGCCAAGAATTCCCGGGGTGCCAAAATCACCGGTAGTGGGCGTGCCGCCTGGCGCGCTGGATCACGCCCCGCAACCGGCGTACGCAGGTGACCACCCGCGAAAAAGTGGGCGGCCTGCTGAATACTTTCCATTTCCTATAGCCATTGGCGAAACCGGCCCGGTTGAAACCCTGTTTGCGGGGCCGTCTACCTATCCTTTCTTATGTGGTGAAAACAAGATTACCGGCGCCCAGCCTCTGGTGGACAACCACAAGGGTGAAGGTGTGCCGGTGTTTGCCCTGAATGAAGATGGGCAGCAAACTGATGAAATCATCGGTTACAGTCGAGACTGCAGCCACAGTACGTCGGTCTCCTATGTTTACCGCAGCACAATCGACGGCCAGTTCCACCCGCTGGAAAATGTACAAAATGATATAGACCAGGTAACGGTTAACGGGAAAACCACCGACTTTGTCGTGCGTCTCGAAACTGGCACGATCAACCGATTCTTTTATTCCATCGCCGTGTTGCGCGGGGAGGGCGAGACCGCCGAGAAGCCCAATACCAGTAACTGGAACAAACGGCTGATCTATCAGTTCCGTGGTGGTGTGGGTGTGGGGCGTCGGCAGGGCAATGTCAGCCGTAAGGCGATTGTCGAACGTCGAGCAGATCAACTCGCGCGGGGTTATGCGGTGGTCTATTCCACCGCTAATCAAACCAGTAACCATTACAACATCTGGTTGGCGGAAGACACCGCACGCCGATTAAAGAAACAGTTTTCCGCGCTGTATTCCGAGCCGCTGTACACCGTTGGTATTGGCGGTTCTGGCGGCGCGATTCAGCAGTACCTATTGGCCCAGAATGCGCCCGGCGTACTGGACGCCGCACTGCCGCTGTACTCCTACCCCGACATGGTGAGTCAAACGATCTACGTATTTGACTGCGAACCCCTGGAGTATTTTTTCGATGTGGTTGCCGCCGAAGACCCGCGCTGGCGGGATGTGTCGGAGCGCGAAGCGGTCATAGGCTTGGCGACCAAAGAAGAGTTTGATCATCGCTTTAAGGTACTGGAAAACGCGGCTGCGTTTTTCGATGGCCGTTATCGTGCAACCGCTAACGGTGCATCGGAGTGCGTACAGGGCTGGCGCGGTCTGGTACCGCTGGTCAATAACCCCAATTTTGTGCATTTCAGCAACAGCTTCGCGGATCATGTTGCGGAAAAAACGCACTGGTCGCACTGGGAAGACCTGCGTGATTTTTATGGTGCGGACCAGAACGGCTATGCCAATAGCGCCTGGGACAACCAGGGGGTCCAGTACGGTCTGCAGGCCCTCAAGCAGGGGCACATCAACGTCGATGAATTTCTGCGGCTCAACGCCACCATCGGAGGGTGGAAAGATCCGACGGAGCAGGGCGGCGAAAAACTATGGTTCATGAATGGAGAGGTTTTTCCCGTGGAGCTCTCTGTGTGGAGCGAACATAACATGAACCTCGGCAGCCTCGACAACCCCGCACCACGCAGCATTGCCAATGTGGCGGCCATCGAAGGGATCTTTCGCTCCGGCCATGTATTTCTCGGTGATGTGGAAATTCCGATTCTAGATGTGCGGCATTACCTGGAGGGGGAGCTGGACATGCACCACAGCCTCGCGTCTTTCTCCAGTAGAGAGCGCATTCGCCGAGCAAGAGGCCATGCCGATAACCAGCTGATCTGGATGAGCCACAAAAGCTATGACCCGGTGGATGAGGCGCTGGATATCATTGATCATTGGATGCAAAAAATTATCGAGCATCCAGAGCTGGGTGTGGCCGGCAACAAGCCGGTGGAAGCCACAGATCGGTGTTTCGACAAAGATGGCAATGTAATGGCCGCTGGCCCGGGTGTGTGGAATGGCGAATGGAACCACAAACCCGCAGGCGCCTGCATGCAGCAGTATCCGATTTACAGCACGCCACGGCTGATGGCTGGAGCGCCAATTACCGGGGATGTGTTCAAGTGCGCATTGCAACCGGTGGAGCGTGCGGTCGCCAAAAATCTGTATGGGGAAGCGACAGCAAATATCGTCGAGCGAATCGAGGATCTGCGCAGGATTTTTCCCGACGGAGTGTGTAACTACAATGCGCCCGATATTGGCCGCCCCAAAAATCCTCTGTTCCAGAAGGGTGGCGATGTCATGATCGCGGGGCATCCCGTCAGTGCAGATTATCGTCAGCTGGGTGAAGCGGTCGCGCAGGAAGATGAGCCTGCTGGCGAAGAAATTCAACCAATGCCGGTATCCGTCGAAGACCCGGAGGCAGCTGAAAATAATTTGTAATTTTTGGCGCATTTTTTGTTGACACAAAATCGCAGTCGGGTATGATGCGCCTCGCTCTCGGGGGACAAGCCCAGAGCAAAACGGAAACCTTCCCAGGAAGTTACCGAATTGGGTGGTTAGCTCAGTTGGTAGAGCGGCGCCCTTACAAGGCGTAGGTCACAGGTTCGACCCCTGTACCACCCACCACTCCTCGAGGGGAGTGCACTACCGCGGACCGGTAGTTCAGTTGGTTAGAATGCCGGCCTGTCACGCCGGAGGTCGCGGGTTCGAGTCCCGTCCGGTCCGCCATATACGCAAAAGGCCCTGTTCGAAAGAACAGGGCCTTTTGCGTATATGGCGGACCGTCGGACTTGAGCCCTCGTTCGATCAAATTGCGAAGCAATTTAAGACGCCAGAGCGTAGCGGCGGCGCCCGCAGGGCGAAGGCCGATAGGCGTGAGTCAGTCCCGTCCCGATATGGTACATGCTGTATCCGTCGGTTCCACGATCTTTGCAATATGTCCAAAACTAAAATATATTTAGGTCAAATGTCCTCTAAATGAAACAAGGAGGCAAAATGGCCAACCCAGCCCACACCCCACAAACCACTGAAGATCAGGTCCTCCTTGAGGCAACCCTCAACACCGCCAACCACCTGGGCCTGAAAAAGAAAGAACTCAGTGAAATCATCCACCTGGATGATCGTACCCTGCGTCGCCGCAGCGGCCTGGCCCCGCAAAGTGCCGAAGGCCAGCTCGCCCTGTTGCTCGTTCGGGCCTATCGCTCTGCGTTCGTCCTGATGGGGGGCGAAGAGGGCGCCAAAACCTGGTTCGCCACGGCCAATCGCGCGCTGAATGGCGTCCCCAAGGAAGTCGCTCGTCGCATCGATGGGCTGGTGCGTATCGTCACCTACCTCGACGCCATGCGAGGCAAAGTGTGATCGACCTCGGCGATAAAATCCGCCAGTCAGCCACCCGCCTGATAGGCCGGCTTTACCGCATCATCGAATCCCAGGAAGAAGTCGCCACCCGTAGCTTGGTCGACAGCTTGCAAAAGCAGGAAGTTCTGGAAAATCTCCTGGAGCAGAGCAAGCCCGCGCGGCTGCCGGGCAGTGAGGATCTTCACTACCTGCTAGCGACCCCATTCCGCTACCCACCACTGCCCTGGGGTTCTCGCTTCGGCGGAACCGCTGAGAGTGGTATTTTCTACGGCAGCAAAACCATCGGTACGGTGCTGGCCGAGGCCGCTTACTATCGTCTCCTGTTTATCAGCGATATGGAGCAGCCGCCCGCAGCGCCGGTCACCAGCTTCCATCAGGTCTTTTCCGCCAAATACTGCGCCGACCCCGGTATTCGACTGCAGCAAACAGAGTGGCAAGAACACTGGCCACAAGTCACCCACCCGACCGAATACCGCTATTGCCAGCAACTCGGTGCCCTGATGCGCGAGAGCGGCATCCAGGGGCTGGAAACCCCGTCCGCCCGCGCACTATCCGCGGGGCTGGCTGAACTACCAATCAATGGTGGCGAAGGCATCAATGTTGCTTTGTTCGAACCTCTGGCACTCCTGCGCCGCCCCCCTACCATGGAGGCCGAAGTCACGGCTGAAACACGCGTCGACCGCGTCACTTTCCTGGTGAAAAGTGGGAGCAGTGTCCACTCAAAATCTTTCGACCGCGAAGCGTTCCTGTCTTCCGGCCGCTTGCCGCAACCTGCCTGAGTGGGTTGGTGGGTAACCATGCGATATCTCACTGAGCTGAGCGAAAAAGCCTTTCTTGAAGCCGCGAGAAATGTCCCTTATCAACAAATCAATTCTGACCTGTTCCCCGGCATTGACCTCTGGATCCGTCGCGACGATCTGATCGACCCCATCATCTCCGGCAATAAAGCCTACAAGCTTCTGTTCAACCTGCTTGAAGCTCGAAAGCAGGGCAAAGACACCATCGTCACCTGTGGCGGTGCCTGGTCAAATCACATACACGCCACCGCCGCGGCTGGCCAGCGATTTGGGTTTAAAACCATCGGCATCATCCGGGGTGAAAGGCCCCCGGTTCCAAGTGCCATGCTGCAGGACGCGGAGCGGTTTGGGATGGAGCTGCGGTTTGTGTCGCGCTCCGAGTACCGCAGACGTAATGAACCGGACTTCGTTGGTAGTTTGGGACTGAGCGGGAATGACAGCTGGTTTGTGCCAGAAGGGGGCGCGAACGCACAAGGTGCACAGGGCGTAAGGCTGCTGGGAAAGACAATTGCGGCCACTAGCCCTGTGCGATTTGATGAATGCTGGCTTGCCTGTGGGACAGGACTCACGTTAGGTGCGCTCGCTTCTAGCCTACCGAAAACTACGAAGGCTGTGGGGGTTGCCGTTCTAAAAGCCGAAAGAAGCATCGCGGCTGCGATTTCCGAGTGGGGTGGGTATGCGGTGTCGAGTAAAGATATAGAATTGATTGCCGATGGGCATTGCGGTGGCTATGGAAAGGTTGATGAATCTTTGATCGTTTTCCTTGGTGAGATAGGGCAACAGACTGGCGTTGTCCTCGACCAGATATATACGGGGAAGGCAGGGAAGTCATTAATGAGAGGTTGCTCACAAAAACAGCAGAAAAGAGGAGTTTTACGTCGGCAACATGTGCTGCTGCTACACACAGGTGGACTGCAGGGACGCCGAGGGTGCAAATAAAATAGCAGTCCTGCGCTAGTGTTGTGCGAAATTTGATCTGTTAATAGCTCTCTTTACCAATCCTGTTCCCCTGCGTCACCGGTTCGACTCGTGCTTTGGCTTAAGGCATAATTGCCTGTCAAATTAAGGGTTTGCTGGCCGTTTCCTGACCAGATTGTTATCCAGACGAATACTAAAAACTGCACCAGCCCAAATTCGGGCACCACGGGGGAGCGGTGTCGGAATTCCAAAACATCGGCCTGATCGGCCGCACTGAAAGTGACAGCGCAGTCCTCTCGCTCAAGCGCCTGATGGCCTTCCTAGAGCGAGAGGGTTACTCCGTTGTGCTCGAAAAAAATACAGCCAATGATGTGGCGGGTCACAATGCGCGCGTATCTAGTAAAGACAAGCTCGGAGAACTTTGCGACCTCGTAATCGTTGTCGGAGGCGACGGCAGCCTGCTAGCCGCCGCCCGTGCCCTCGCCAAGTTCAGTGTTCCGCTCCTGGGAATCAACCGGGGCCGGCTTGGATTCCTCACCGATATCACTCCCGATGAAATCGAAGAAAAAGTAGGTGAAGTGCTTTCCGGCAAATACATGGCCGAAAGCCGTTTCCTTCTCGACATGTCTCTTAGGCGAGGTGGAAAGCCGATATATCATGGCTCCGCACTAAATGATGTGGTACTTCATTCGAGTGAAATTCGCATGGTCGAATTTGACCTCTATATCGATGGTCAATTTGTATATACGCAGCGCTCGGACGGTTTAGTTGTTTCAACTCCCACTGGATCCACAGCATACGCACTTTCCGGCGGGGGCCCCATCATGCACCCAAAACTGGATGCAATCGTTTTAGTTCCCCTAAACCCTCATACGCTTAGCAGTCGTCCCATTGTGGTGGAGGGGAGTTGTGAATTCAAAATAATAGTTGGTGAACACAACCTTGCTGATGCAAGAGTAACGTGTGATGGTCATGACAGGGTGTCAGTTGAGGCGGGGGATATTTTACGTATTCATAAGAAGCCTCACAGGATGACATTAATACATCCGCTTGGTCACAATTTTTACGAGACGTGCCGGTCCAAATTGGCTTGGAATTTGGTTTTATGATTTCCGTAGTCGTTACGTTCCATAATGAACGGACTCTTGCTCAAATTACGTTGAACTCAATTCTCCGTTGTAGAGAGTATTGTGAAAAATTTGAGGAGTCTGTCGAATTAGTGGTTGTTTTTGATTCGGTTGATGCTGAGACAAAATGTATTGTTGAGGCACATCCATGTGTAAAGTCAAGTGACGTAGTATTAGACGTGGATTATGGAGATTTGGGTTTTTCGCGCAACAAAGGTATTTCTGCAGCAAATGGTGATTTTGTCGCGATTCTTGATGGCGATGATTTGTATTCAGAGAATTGGCTGTATGCAGCAAAGGAGCTGATAGCTCGCATAGGTCGGCATATTATTTGTCACCCAGAAGTTGTAGTTAATTTCGGGAAATATAATTCCTACGCTTGGCAAATAGATCAAGACGATTCAAGTTTTGATCGCGATGGACTCCTCTTCTCTAATTATTGGACTTCTTGGGTGGTTGCGCACAAGGAGGTTTTTGAAAGTGTTGGGTATGCGGAAAGCAATCACCGTCGGCAGGGATTTGGCCATGAAGATTGGCATTGGAATTGCTGCACTATAGAGGCGGGCTACATCCATAAAGTTGTTCCTCAGACTAGCGGCTTTTACAGAAGGAAGCACTCTTCGCTTTTGAGTGAGCAATTACAGAATAAAGTTTATATCAGAAAAACAGATTTTTTCCGTGTTTAAGTATGATTTTTAGATTGCTGTACAAATTATCCTTAGTGATATATCGACACTTCTTAAGGCCTGTCATTAGGCGTCTACCCGGCAGGCTTTCCTATCGCATTGTGGCCGGCTTGCACCGTTTAAGGCGTGTGCTGTTCATTAGCCAAGATGACTCGGCCCAAGCCATGGGTTGGCCGGTACATTATTCAGCAGAAAAGAGAAAATGTATCCCGGATTGGCTTCGTGAAGAAATGCTCTCATTGGCACGCCTTGAGTATGAAATTAATCCTAATGTAATCCAGAATCGTGGTTTTGAATTTGCTCCGCTTGCGATCCACCCTGCGGGAGGTCGTGTTTACAGGAAGCTCATGCATTTGGTGGTGCAAAGGGAGGGGTATGATTACATATTGGTTGCACCCTGGATAAAAATGGGCGGTGCCGATTTGGTGACCTTATGCCACCTTCGTTATTTAGCAAAACGTAGAGTTAGAGCCTTACTGATTTTAACAGAGGCAAGTCATTCTACTTGGCTCGATAAGGTTCCAAAAGAGATTGATGTATTGCAGTTTGGGCAGGAGGCCTCGTGGCTGTCAGCTCTTGAGCAAGAGTCAGTGCTGATGCGCCTGTTAATCCAGTTGGAACCACGCTGTGTTCATAATATTAATTCGCGGCTCGCATGGAATTGTATTAGGAGTAGTGGAAAAACGCTGGCAGCAGTTTCGAATGTATATGTTTCACTTTACTGCGATGACTACGATAAGGACGGTTGTCCAGTTGGGTATGGTCGTGAATTCTTGCGAGAGTCGGCTCCATATATCCGAAAAATTTTTACTGACAATAGTAACTATCCGGAGCAGATCTGCGCGACTTATGGGCTTCCTTTGACCTTATTTGAAGTGGTGAGGATTCCCACTGACGAATCCCTGCTGAAGTTGCCTATCAGAAGGGCGGAAGGAATTCGAAAAGTGATATGGTCGGGAAGGTTTGATCCTCAAAAAAGGCCGGACCTTCTTCTGCAGGTGGCTAAGATCTTGCCGGAGGTAGAGTTTCATGTATACGGACAGGCTGTTGTCAGTGGAAGAAACAAGCTAAGCCATTTTGAGTCTCAAAAGAATATCACCGTATTCCCGCCTTACTCAAATTTTCATGCCGTTGCAAGAAATTATAGAGTGTTACTTAATACATCAGCATGGGACGGCCTACCAAATATATTGGTGGAAGCCGCTGCGTCGGGCATGATTATTGTGACCTCCAACGTCGGTGGAATTGCTGACCTCGTGGATGAGCGTACGGGCTGGTTAGTTCATGAGCATAGCGACCCCAAAGCATATGCGGAAGCCATTGTCAGTTGTTTTTCAGATATGGTTGATTGGAGCAAAAAGGGTGAGAGCGCAAGGTCGCGAGTTTTAGAGAACCACTCTTGGGGCGCTTTTGAGTGTAAGTTGGATGAGGTTTTTACCACTACCTTACCGCTGAACGCTGATTCCTTGCCGCAAAGGAAGCCGCAGATGGCCGAAAATAGAGTATCAGATTAAAGGTATGGCGGAACGTGAGCATGAAAAATAAAGAAATCGATGTAAGTATTGTTTTGAATATGCACCGTGAGTCGTCGTATTTACGGCCGACCCTCGAATCGTTAAAGGAGTGTATCCTCCACGCTAAGAAGAATGACATCTCCGTCGAGCTGGTCGCGGTGTTTGACAGATCAGACGAATTTACACGCGAGGTTTTTTTCAGTGTAGATCATTCGTTTTGTGAAGAGCTGAAGATTGTGGAAGTTGATGTGGGCTCTTTAGGGTTAGCCAGAAACGCCGGTATTTCGCATGCTTCGGGAGAATATATATGGACTTCCGACGCAGACGACCTGGTTTCGTCCAATTGTATAGTAGAGCTGCTTCGAACTGCGCAATCACATAATTCCGACAAGGCTGTTGTATTTGTTGAGTATCTTTGTGCCTTTGGAGAGCCATACCATGTTGTGCGATACGTTGGCTCGGAGTGTTTGACACCAGCAGACTTTGCTTTGCAGCATTCATATGTTTCTCGAATATTTGTCGCTCGATCAATTTTTAATGATCTGCAATATAAGGATTTACAGCTGACGCAAGGCTTTGCTTATGAAGATTGGGATCTTAATTGCCGGTTGCTGGCAAGTGGCTATGAATTTATCGTTGCTAAAGACACAGCATTCTTTTACCGGCAGCGTGAAGGTAGCCTGCTAAAGCAAGCTAATTCTATTTCCTCTAAATTAATACCTCATAATAGTTTATTTGAGCCCGAAGCATTCTGCGTAGCCATGCGCAGCCACGATCTGAGTGCTGAGTCGTCCGGAGAATTTTTTAGAAAACGGAAGCAGATACTCAGTGAAAACAACACTGAATCTTTCATGCGATCTGAGCAGCTCCGGGGCTTTCTGCTGGATGCGGCGCGGTTAGATCCGGAGGTGGAGCTCTCTTCTGTTGAGGCTGCAAGCAGCTACAGTCCGGTTCCTTGGCGAGAGGACCATTGGGGGATGCAGCTTGGGACATTGTTTAGTTTGATGGGGCGTCATTCCTTTACTGATGTAGTGCTTTTACCATGGCTGCGTCCGGGCGGTGCCGAGAAGTATATATTGGAGGTCTTAGATGGGATCTGCCATAGTGAAACGGGCGCCAAGATACTGGTTGTAACGGGGCAATCATCCAAGACGCATGAGTGGGTGGACCGGCTACCCGAAAATGCGGTATTCATTGATCTGTTTAATACGTTCCCATCTTACGATGAGAGTGAACGGAACGCGTTGTTAGTGCGAGCTCTACTTGCGGCGGCCCAACCGAATGCAAGACTCCACCTTAAGTCTTCTCCTTTTGTGCACAATTTCTATGATGCCTATTCGGGTGTTCTGTCTGGGGAATTTAGGCCTGTATATTATCGATTTTCGGATGGTTGTTACGAGTGGGGAGAGGAGTCATGGCGTAGCCCATGGACTGTTCGCGTAATGCGCAAGCATCTTAAGGGGTTCTGGCGTGTTGTCACTGATTGTGATGCTATTGCGCAAATGGACGAGTCGGTACTGGGAAGCTTGCAGTCGAAGTACCACACTTTGTATGCAAATTGCCGTTTGCCAGAGCGTCCGCTGGGTTCTGAGAAGCCGAAATTTCGATTTCTATGGGCATCTCGAATAGCCCCAGAAAAGCGCCCGGATTTACTTGTGGAGATTTCACGTGCGCTTAACTTGACTGGGTATGCCATACAGATAGATGTATTCGGTAACGTGGATGAAGGGTTGGATCCATCGCAGTTATTCGGCGTGGAGGGCGCATCCATCAACTATAAAGGGGGATTCAGCTCTTTTTATAAATTACCTCTCCAGAACTACGATGCCTTTTTATATACAAGTGCATATGATGGTTTGCCGAATATTTTGCTAGAGGCTATGTCTGTTGCCCTTCCTGTTATTGCTCCAGATGTGGGAGGCATAAGGGAGCTGGTTATAAATGGGAATACAGGGTGCCTGATAGAGAATGTTGGAAGTGGCTCAGCTTTGGTTCGAAGCTATGTGAACGCAATTGGTGCCCTATATGCCAATTGGCCCGGCGCCGCTGATTATGCTAGGCGAGGCCGTGAGCTCATCGCGAGCAGGCACTGCTCGGAGGCATATCTGGCGTCACTGATAGAAATCTTTGAGCTCAAGCAAAGCACAAAGACTGTAAAACACGTTCCGGATATGAGTGCTGCATAAATGGGATTTTACTTTTACGCGCTCAAAGAGAGCATAGGACTTCTGCGTGGGGTTCGCCAAAAAGCACTTTTGGTCGGAAGTGACTTTGGTTATGGGAATTTCGGCGATGTGCTCCAGCATGTTAGTGCGATTTCGTTTCTACGCGATAACTCTAATCTGGCCATTGTTTCTGTAAACTCAATCGCGACTATCCCTAAGCTTGTGGATATCGAAAGGATCCAGGACTCCTATGGAGTTGATTGCCTTCTGTTCGTCAGTGAAGCACCGTTAAGTGATGACAGCTGTGTATCGCTAGGGTTGGAGCAGGTGACCTCACTACATAACGTCAGTTACGTTCAGCTGTATGGAGGAGGCTTTCTCAACGAGCTATGGGGTGAATATGTTATTGGTGTGGCAGAAGCGATTCTGGAACGCCTAGATAATCCTGTTTACTTGATATCGGGACAGCAGGTATCCGAAGGGTTTGTTGATAGTGTGGTCACGCATATTCAGAGGTTCAATCCTGTATTTATTGGGGTTCGTGATTATCGGTCAGAAAAGCTTCTCAAATCCGCAGGTGTCGATACTGAATTTTCATTCGATGATGCAGTTGAGCCTCTACTAAAGATGAGAGAGCTTCTGCAGGTTGAAGCGGGGCCGGGCATGATATTTCATCTTAATATCTCCGATTACACGGGGAATGATGCTGCCATTCTGGATATAAAAGCGGATTTGGCTGCCATGTCGAGAGTGTCTTCCGGCTCCGTTCCTGTGACGTTATTGCAGGCTTATCGAGATCAAAGAGAGGAGGTTGTTGATTCAATTGAGTCAGTTAAGCGTTTGGGGGGGGGGGTTTGCTTTTTCTGATCTGCGGTTGATTCACTTGATGAACCTATTGGAGGCGCCTCGCCCAGCCAAATCATTACTGCCCCTTGTAGGGCAGTTTGCCTATTCTTGTTCGTATCATATTACATTGTGGATGCAACTTTCTGGTATCCCATGCTGGTTGCGTGGTGAAAACGCGTATTATCGCCAGAAGCGGGAAGCGCTTGGGCTTGCTGATAATTCTTTCGGTGAGTTTTTGAAGTTTCGAAGGCTGGCAGACCACTCACAAAAATTGGAGCTTAGGTCGAGTTGGTTGAATAGGGTAAAGCTTGTCTTGTCCAATCTGGGATTGGTCAGTAACTCGATAAATTTTCCTATGCCGGCACATAATAGCGCTAGACTCGATTTTACGTACAAAGGCGAGCCTTCGCTAAGCGAGCGTTTGAACTCCTTATGGAATGAGAAATTACGTTTAGTTGAGTTGTTGGAGGGAGAGCGGGCTAGAGCCAATCTTTCTTCTCTGAAGTTGGCTGAATTGGAGCAGGAAATTGAGGTTCTTATCGGGCGAAGCCAGAGTATGGTCGCGCGAATTGGAGATTTAGAGGCCGAAAATGAGGGGCTGATCCGGCGAAGCCAGGTCATGGGTGCGCGCATCAGTGAGCTAGAAGGTCACTCGGAAGCCTTTCGAGTTCGGAAGCTTGCTTTAATTGAGCGCATAACTAGATTAGGGCATGATTTTCATGCGGTTCAGTCCGATCGCAATTGGATTCACTCGGAGCTGGGGCGTGTAAATAAAGAGAATACACGTCTTCAAGCTGAAGTTGCCCAGTGCTGGGATGCTCAAGTGGCCGCGCAGTCCCAGATAAACTTGTTATACCAAAGCACATCCTGGCAGTTGGCACGTCCGGTGCGGGTACTGGTTAGATATTATAGAACTCGTCGATTTGACGCTGCTGGTAACGTTGGGCTGTTTGAGGCGTTACGGAGGGTTGCCCGAAAATTGCGTGTGCCGGCCAAGGTTCGCTCATTTGTAGGGCGAAAACTTGAGGTTTGCCGCCGATAAATTTACTTTAGAAAGCGATATTGATGCTGCGTATTGACAGGTTTCGTAGCTTTCACTTCGATTGAATGTGTGGTTCAGGGGTATGGTGTGAGATTATTTGTTCGGTATTTCCTTGTTTGTTTTTTTTCGCTGGCTCTGCTGTGGAGCTTCGTAGTTGCGTCTGACCCATATCTTTCGTTGGGCGCACCCCTTGTGTCACATATACTGAATGTTTTGTTTCCGGCGGCTTTACTGTTTTTAGTTTGGTCGTTTACTGGACGTGTGAGCATTAGTTTGCTCGTTGCTGTTTTGCTGGTAACTGTCATTCATTATGCAGGAAGAGTGAAGGCGGAGTTTCTTGGCGAAAGCTTTGTATACGCTGATTTGGCCGTCGTCTCTTCGGTAATTGAAAGTCCAGAGCTGGTGTTTGGCTTCGTGTCAACGACATTCTTCGCAGTTATTTTCGCAATTGTGCTGGCTCTTTTTCTTATGGCGTATTTCCTAAAGGGCGTAGCTAAATCCTCAATGCGATCGCGAACTTTTTTTGCGTTGGTTGGCGGCGGATTATTGTTTTTTTTGGAGGGATATCGGGCGCCCAATGTTATCCCAACTCTTGGATGGGAAACCTTTCAGCAGAACGCAGGCGCTTCAAAGGCTGGTATTATCGGAAACATATTGCTCGGTAAGATGTCTCAAAAGAGTATTGCCATCGAAGCTGATGCTGAAATGGCAAAGCAGTTTTGGGAAGAACCTCACGTTAAAGGGGTTCGGAGAAATCTTGAAGCGGTGCCGGCCACGCCAGATTTTCGACCAGATATCGTGATTGTGCAAAGTGAGTCCTTATTTATGCCAGGCAAGCTTTGTGGCATGCCTGAAACACCGGTTTTGTCGAACATTTCTAGCCTAGGGTTCCCGACCGGAGGTGAGCTAAAGGTCCCGGTTTTTGGAGGACGGACATTGCAGAGTGAGTTTGAGTCACTATCGGGAGTGCCAATTAGCGCTTTCCCACATTCCATGTTTGCATATTATGACCTCCTGAAAACAAACATTACCGCAATGCCGCGAGTGTTAGCGGACCATGGTTATAACACAATTGCGATACATCCAAACAAGGGCGGTTTTTGGAATCGGAACACGGCCATGGGACAGCTCGGGTTTCAAACGTTTCTGGATGTTAACGCGTTTTTGCCCGACCGAGATGAGTCCACTAGGGGGCATGTGAGTGACCTTTCTTTAGTAAAGGCTGTGCTGTCTCAACTGGACTCGGCGGATGGCCCCACATTTGTGGAGGCGATCACGATGGATAACCACGGGCCCTGGGGGGCAGCGAGAGTCACTAGTGAGGGATTACCTGTCCCTGATGGCTTGAACCCCGAAGCTGCGAATATTTTTGCCGATTACGTGTCGCGGGCCAAAGACGCTGATTCTGCATATGGGTACCTGATCGATGCGATTAAGCGGAGGGAGCGTCCGACATTACTTGTATTTTTTGGTGACCACATGCCTGCACTCGCGAGCGTGTATAAGTCGCTTTGCTTTAAAGATGGATTGAAACCCGAGGAGCAGTTGCCTCCGTATCGATTTTGGTCCAATTTTTCTACCATCGATTTACCGAAGAGAACAAGTTCGTATCTGATTCCCGGGTTTGTCTTTCGGTCGGCGAACCTGTCGATGCCGGACTTTTTTCTGGCAAATGCAATTATGGGTGTAATAAGTGCGGATGATGAAATTCCCGCAAAGGAAAAGCGCAGAATTGGAAAAAAGTACGAGCAGCTTTCTATCTTGAATATGATGGAGGGGGCGGAGGCTGGGCCGAGTGGCCGTACGGTTATATCGCGTCCTGAAAAAATCACAAACACTTTCAAACGCTTTCACGTAGGCGGGGTTGAACCATCATCAGAGGGTATGATTAATTTTGACCTCGATGGCCAGTCCTCAACATTCAAATTTGCGGGAGGTGTGCAGGAAATTTCACTTCGCCCATATCTCGATATTAGTACTCCGGGGAAATGTGTTGCGCAAGGGTTGGAACACAAAGGTGGCACAGCATTTTCTGTGAAAAGTGGTGATCGTGAATTATACCATGTGCCTATGCAGCGTGGCGCATTCAGGCTAGCAACGATTAATGTGGCCGGAGTAAAAGATTTCGAGTTTCGCGCAATTGGACTTGATGAGGATTGCCCCTCTTTCAGTGTCAAACTCGTTCAATTACACTGTAGCTCTCCTCAGTGTGAGCAACAGATTGAGTATGTTGATCCACCTCTTGAGGAAGAGCCGCGTTTCTATCGTGATTTCTTTGTAGGTGATTTAAAGTCACTCAAAAATTTTTATCCCGAAGGTGCCTCTAGTTCTTCCAGAAGACGTGAGGCGCTCAGTTGGTTGTTAAGCAGGGTCGTTGATGAACAAATTGGTTATGGTCCTTTTCGGGTTCATCCAGATCATCAGGTGTTCATGCATCCTGGCGAGAATGAACCGGCTAAAATGAAAGTTGATATTTCGGGGGCTAAGTCTCTTACTTTTTCTCCTAGAATAGATCCTCTGTCTGCTCATTGTCGTGCCCTCAATGAGCCAGGGCGTGAGGCTGGGTTGGTAGGTCTGTCAATTGAATTAGATGGCGAGAATGTTTTTGAGGGTGTTGTTGATCGAAACTTCAATGATTTTGTATCAGTTGATACTGAAAATCATCGGTCATTAGAGATCATTGTCGACAAAGGTAATAAAGTTTCTTGGTGTGACTGGTTTTCAATCGGTGTTGATCGCGTTAGTTCTTGAGGATGCAACGTTCGCGGTCCGTTGGGGTTTCCCTGGTGGGGAGCCATCATGTTAGCTTGCTCAGTTGTGCTTGTTCCTTAAGGAGATAGTTGGTGTTTTATATTTTTAATGATGTTGTTTATGCAGCTTAGTACTGGAACATTGACCGATATCGCAAATGCGTTTCGGCGGATCTCTTTGGCCGGAGCGTTGGGTTGGCAGGATGTCAGGCAGCGGTATCGTCGGTCAACGCTCGGTCCGTTTTGGCTGACCATTAGTATGGGGGTCATGATTGGTACAATCGGTTTGGTATTTGGGAATCTTTTTAATTCCCCAATGGCTGAATTCTTACCATTTTTGGCTGCAGGAATAATTTTGTGGACATTTATTTCTTCCGTTGTGACGGAGGGGTGTTCCGAATTCGTATCTGCGCAGGGTATCATCAAGCAGTTGCCAATCCCCTTGTTCGTCCATACCCTCAGAATGATTTGGCGCAATTGCATAATATTGTTTCATAACATCCTTATTTTCCCTGTCGTTTTATTGCTTTTGGGTGGCGGTTTTAATCTAAACGTTATTCTAGCCATTCCTGGATTCTTATTGCTATTGGCTAATCTGGCTTGGTTGGCCTTGGCGCTGGGAGTGGTCTGTGCTCGATACAGAGATTTACCTCAAATAGTGTCAAGCGCTTTGCAGGTGCTTTTTTATTTGACTCCCATTATTTGGATGCCAAAGCTTTTGCCAGAGAGGGCTGGTAGTCTTATTTTAGATTTTAATCCCGTTTTTCATTTAATAGAAATAGTTAGATCGCCCCTTTTAGGGCAATTGCCATCTTTTGAAAATTGGATCGTTTCGATCTTCTTGGCGGTGTCAGGTTGGGCTGTGGCTATTCTCTTTTATGGTCGCTACAGAAAGCGTTTGCCCTATTGGCTCTAAGGTTGTGTAAGAATGACTCGTATTTACTTTAAAAATGCGTCCATTGATTTCCCTATTTATAACGCAGGCGGACGTTCTCTTAAAAACCGATTGATGCAGGTGGCGACGGGTGGCCAGATTTCAGCGGATGAGCAGGGTCGGGTGGTTGTTAGAGCGCTTGCGGATTTGAGTTTTGAGTTCGGTGAGGGTGATTGTATTGGTTTGATTGGGCATAACGGCGCGGGGAAAAGCACCTTGCTTCGCGTGTTGAGTGGTGTCTACTCTCCAACAGAAGGTGAGGTTTCAATTCAAGGGGCTGTCGGCTCGCTTATTGATATTTCTCTAGGTATAGACCATGAAGCAACTGGTAGGGAAAATATTTATATTAGAGGGGCGCTGCTTGGATTGCCGCGTAAGAAGATTGAAGCGGAACTTGATAATATAATTGACTTTGCAGAGCTTGGTGATTTTATTGATATGCCCGTCCGTACATATTCCTCGGGTATGCATTTGCGCTTGGCTTTCTCGGTCTCTACGATTGTACGCCCTGACATATTGATTATGGATGAGTGGTTGTCAGTAGGTGATGAGGGTTTCAAACAAAAGGCTGAAGCCCGAATGTCTGAGCTCGTTTCTTCGAGTAAGATCGTAGTTATTGCTAGCCATTCTAGAGAATTGATTTTGAATACCTGTAATAGGGTTATTTGGCTTGAACATGGGTGCATAAAAATGGATGGAACTGCTGGCGAGGTATGTAACGCTTATTTCGGTGAGTAAGAAGTTTGATGGGGCGGCGCATGTGGTGGGCGTTCAGGCTGTAGAAAAACTCTAAAAACTTAGCATTTTTTGATAAAGTTGAGAGGTCCAAGTCGAGATCCCCCCCCCCCAACTTCAAGCCATACAATTACAATCAGGATGCGATGTGAACCGCCCCGGGTTTAGCGGAGGCTCCACCTTTTGAGAAAATGGAGCCACTATGAGCAAGCACCCCAAATTTTCCCCTGAA
Organism: Microbulbifer sp. Q7; assembly: GCF_001639145.1. Classification (NCBI taxonomy): domain Bacteria; kingdom Pseudomonadati; phylum Pseudomonadota; class Gammaproteobacteria; order Cellvibrionales; family Microbulbiferaceae; genus Microbulbifer; species Microbulbifer sp. Q7. The sequence continues at coordinate 838,278 of NZ_LROY01000002.1, forward strand.
GTCCGTGACCGGGCCATCCGCATGGTCTACGAAGTTCGGGAGTCCCACACATCGCAGTGGGCCGCCCATCGAGGCCGTAGCCAGCAAGATCGGCTACACCGCCCAGACACTGAGCAGCTGGATTCGCAAGGCAGCTGCGCCTGCGCCCCCATCCGCCTCGGCTGCCGATGCCCGCGTCAAGGAACTGGAACGCGAGGTTCGCCCTATGTGTCAGGGTAGTTGTCCTCTGAAAAGTTCAGGCGACAACTACCCTGACACATAGGGGTGGCCAAAAAGAGTTGACCACTACAATCCAATGCGAGTAAAGCACATTCTGGGACCTTTAAAGAGCTTGAGCAAAAGCAGGTGAAGATTCGGAAAAAGATTCGCCACTACAGCCTGGTCGGAACACAAGAAACTGGATGGCAGGAAGCTGGCAGAGCGGGAGCGCAAGCAGCGGCTGGAGCAGATGAACAAGACGTTGGAGCAACACTTCGAGAAAGTCGATCGCTTCCTAAAGACGCAAACTCCAAGGATGGGGCAGGGCAAAATACCAAAAGAAATAAAAAGTAATATCGCCGACAACGAGTCGGCCAAGATGACGACGAGCAAGGGCATCATTCAGGGTTATAATGGTATTGCTGCGGTCGATAAAAAGCATCAGATCATTGTTGAAACGCAGGCCTTCGGTGAGGGGCAGGAAACCCATACGTTAAAGCCTATTAAGCGCTATCGGAATGCGGGAGTTGCCGATGAGACTCTCGCAGATGAAGTCATCTTCACAGAAGATACCGGATTCTCCAGTGAATCCAATAATGACATGCTGAGAGAAGAAGGCATCAACGCCTATATCCCCGACAACCAGTTCCGCGCCCGCTACAAGGCGTTTGCCAAGTAAAAAGAGAAGCATGGCAAGCGTCATCAAGATACCGTATGGGGTATTTAGCAGGTTTTTCCTGCGAGCGAATTCAAGCTTAATAAGAGAAGCAAGACCTGTATCTGCCCGGCTGGCAATGAAATGTTACTATATCGAGAGGAGCGCGTCAGCGAAGGAAAGCGCAAGCTGCATTTTGAAGGGCGTCTGATAGATTGCCGCAGCTGCCCACTAAAAGACCAGTGTATGCGCAATCCTGCTTCGGCGGATACCGGCGATGGGCATGGCCGTCAGGTATCCTTTACCTGGACAAACGCGAAAACCGCAACAGACTGGATGAAGAAGCGGGTTGATAGCGTTGAAGCCAAGACGATCTACAGTCATCGTATGTCCGCGGTGGAGCCTGTGTTTGGAAATATTGGCACCAACAAGCGACTCAGTCGCTTCTCGTTGCGTGGAAAACGTAAAGTGCAGGGACAGTGGCAGATGTTCTGTCTGGTACACAACATTGAGAAATTAGTGAATTACAGCGCTATCCATTGCTTAACAGGGTTATCCACACTTGTGGCGTAGAATGAAACGCGAAATACGCCCAAGCGTGATTATGTCAAAGGTTTGTGATTAAATCCTGATCAGATAAAAACTAATAGAACAGTGCTGGAGCTAGGTGATGATAGTGATCGTTTTTCTACAGGCTCGTTGTATGTTTTGATTATTTTCGTGTCTGTGGTCGCGCCGTAAGCTTATTTTTTTCTATTATTGATTTGTACTCTAAGATTATTTTTTTTGCGATTTCTTTCGCGCTTTTAGATACGTTAGGTTTTGGAATTATTATTTCGTTGTTAGTTATTTTTTTTATCAAGTTACTGAGAGCCTTCTGACTACCCATAGGGAATAATGCCGATTGGTCTAAAAGTTCCGCGCAGCCAGGGATGTCGGAGGCAATTACTGGAACTCTCCTTGCTCCTGCCTCTAGCAGTACTTGCGGTTGGTTTTCTGGCCACAGTGATGGCAAGACTATCAGGTCTAGCTTGTCCATAAGGGGTGTTGTATCTTCTTCTTTAATTTCTCCTAAGTATGTCGTTTTTTTGTATCTTTGGAGCTCCCTGTCGGCATAAGTAGGCAAAGCTCTCTTGCCTGCGATTATTAATTGGATTCGTTCGTTATCAAGGGCTTTTAGTGCTTGTGTAAGTACGTGAAGGCCCTTGTGGGGGGTTATCGCACCGAGAAAACCAACACTAAATTTATTCGTTGATACGCTAGAAGATGTTTTCTGCTCAAACCATCGGGCAGATAGCCCTGCTGGAAGGTATTGACAGTTTTTTAAATTAAAATAATTCTCTAGTAAGACTTTACCTGTTTTAGACAGGCATATCACTTTGTGAGCTCCACTAAGGGCTTCTTGTAATATTTGTCTTCTATTCTTCCAAAGCGTGCTTTCGTCAGACTCGATATTTTTGCTTTTAATAATTTGTGCAGTAAACTGCGCTCCAATTTTTGTTTTTGCTGCGAGATTGATTGTCGGGTTGCGATGTGTTTTGGCAATACACTTCAGGCAAGTAGATTCCGAAGTGAAACCATCGCAAAGACTGCCGTTGCTTAAGGTTAGTGTTTGTTTTGGGCAGAGCCACCAAAAATCGGTAACTGATACGAGGTACGGTATATGCAGCGCGCGCGCAGCAAATATAATGTTCACTCCTATATGGCCTGGGTTGACCATGTGGAGGATGTCAGGTTTTTCTTTTCTCAATAATTCAACATACCAATCTATTGACGCACCACTGACAGTTGTCCATCCGTATGTTGGTATTGTCTTGTAAGGAATACTATTCCATATACCTTCGCGGTGTCCTTTTCCTTCTGGGTCTCCCCCCGCAACAGTGACTTCATAGCCATCTTCTATAAGCTCTTTTCCAACGTTACGAATGTAGCGTTCGGTCCCTTGATTGTATTCTGGACCAAATTGCATGGTGGCGAAGAGAATCTTCATATCGACCCCGAGATTTCTTAAGCCGCAAATATACATTATTGCTTTTAAAAACAATAGGTTATCATTATCACTTTAGTCTTCCAGATGGAGAGCTTTCATTGGGCCCTGAATTTCGAATTCTCCACTGTTACAGAACCTTTTATCCTGAGTCACAGGGTGGTCTAGAGCAGGTTATCCTTGAGCTTGCGCAAAAAACACACAGTAGCGGTGTGTTAACTCTTGCAAAGGTACCTGGACAAACGATGCTTAATGGAGAGCTTCCGGTTTTGGCTGAAAGGCGCTGGATGTCGATTGCGTCCTGTTGTATTGGGCCTGGCTTAGTGCGCAAGTTGTTTAGTTTAAAAGCCAAGCTCTTGCACTTCCATTTTCCTTGGCCGTTTGGCGATGTAGCTTATTTGTTGGCGGGGAGATCGCGCCCACTCGTAGTCACTTATCACTCGGATGTTGTCCGCCAGCGATTCCTTGGCGTCTTATATCGCCCGCTGATGAAACGTCTATTAGACCGAGCCGATCGAATAGTAGCAACGTCTCAGAATTATGTGGAAAGTAGCCCCATTTTGGCGAAATACAGGGAGAAGGTTGAAGTGATCCCTCTCGGTGTCTCGGAGAGTGGGTATGTATTGCCCTCTGCTAAGCAATTCGCCGCAACCGAACACCGTTTTGGAAAGGATTTCATGCTGTTCGTTGGGGTGCTGCGGTATTACAAAGGGCTGGAGTTCTTGATCCGGGCTGCAGTGGGGCAGTCCTTTAAAGTGGTGATAGCCGGTAAGGGACCGGAGTTTGCGCCCCTCGCTTCATTGGCGAAAGAGTTAGGGGCCGATAATGTTGTATTTGCCGGTTTTGTGAGCAACGAAGAAAAGGTTGCTCTGATGAGGTTGTGTCGAGCGGTGGTTTTTCCCTCACACCTGCGCTCTGAAGCATTCGGGGTCACTTTGATCGAGGGGCTGATGTACGGGAAGCCGCTTATATCCTGCGACATTGGCACTGGAACCAGCTTTGTGAATAGGAATTCGTTAACTGGCCACGTGATCCCTCCTTCCAATCCAGTTGCTCTCCGTGATGCTATGAATGACCTGCTGAATGACGCTAAAAAGGCGGAACGCATGGGACAGGCAAGCCGTGAGCGCTACGAAAAAATGTTCACAGGTGAGCGTATGGCCGCGGCGTATCGCAAACTTTATGACGAGGTGTTGCGGGAAAGAGGTGTAGAGGACTAATGGCCAGGATTGCTGTTGATGCGCGCCCGCTATCAGTACCAACGACCGGTATTGGCCGATATACACAAGCCATACTTTCTCGTCTGGTTGATAGTGAGCACCAGTGGTACTTATATAGTCATCGTCCGCTGCGTGATGATGTTCACAAACTGCCGAATGTAGAGGTGCGTTGTGGAGATATTAAGAGTTCAGGCTTAGGCACTATTTATGCTCAGGTAGTTTTTCCTTTTTGGGCGTTGCGCGACCAAATCGAGGTGTATTGGTCTCCACGTCATCATTTGCCCCTCTGCCTAGCACGAAAAGTACGTAAAGTGGTAACGATTCACGACTTGGTCTGGCAAAGGTGCCCCTATACCATGACACGCAGTGGATTGTTGCTCGAGCGTGTCTTGACGCCTCCTACGTTGGCGGCTGCGGATGCGGTGATCGCTGTCTCGAACAGTACTCGGAGCGAAGTGCGGGAATCTTTCCCTCAATGTGGCAGCAAAGTCGAGACCATTTATGAGGCTCCGTTCCTCGAACCTTTAGTCGAACCCGGCCCAAGAGGTGACTACTTCCTTTTTGTCGGTACGATTGAGCCTCGGAAAAACCTTGCTAGGATCTTGGATGCCTACGCTCGCTACAGTCGCGTCAGCAATCAAATGATCCCATTAAAAATCTGTGGTGGTAAGGGGTGGGGGCGGATGGAGCTTGAATCCGTGATTGAGGAGTACGGCTTTAGCGGGCAGGTCGAGATCCTTGGCTACGTGAGTGACGCAGATTTGCCTGACTTGTACCTAAATGCTCGGGCCCTATTAATCCCGTCGCTTTATGAAGGTTTCGGACTTCCGATTGTTGAGGCGTTTAGTCAGGGCACTCCCGTTATTACTTCCAATCGCGGTGCGATGGAGGAAATTGCCGGTGATGCGGGGCTGCTGGTAGACCCCGAGAATATTGAGGACATGGCTACTGCGTTTTCGCTACTTAGCGACAACCTCGCACTGGTAGAGCAGCTCCAGCTGCGGGCGCTCGCCCGTGCGAAATTGTTTAGCTGGGATGCCGCCGCGGAACAGACGCTTTCGCTAATGGAGTCGTTATTGGCCTCGTAATTGACATTAGTAGCTGCCAGTTCATACGGCATCACCGCTGAAAAGACCAGGTAATCGTTTTGTTTTTCCTTCGATTATATCTTCTTGACTTTGCAGGCGGTCTAGTAAAATTTGTAACTGTTGCCGATTGACAGGCCTCGGTGGTTCCTTGTAAATGGCTCCATTCAGAATCTCGACTGCTTGTGACAGCTCGGAGATATTTAGCTGCTGTACCGCAGATTCAAGGTTCAGCGCTCGAAGCTTGGGCCATCGCTGATTGACCCAAGTCCGCAAGCACTCTTGAATTTCGGTTGGTTTTCCTTCGCTGACAAGTTTCTTCAGCTCTTCCGAATGCGTCGCTTTTCTTGGCTTTCTGGTTGTCTTGTGCGCTGTGGATTCAGCCCGGCTATTCTTCAAATAGAAAAAATAAAGAATCCATAGCAGATGTGAAGCAATTGCCGCAATTGCGATTTTCTGCCAAAACCCCGGCTCGACCTCTTTGACGCTGGGCGCTTGGGTGCTGGGAATACTTGGGGCACCAGGGGTTGTGGCACTGGCTATCGGAGCACCGGCGACATTAAATCGAAACGCCGGCAACTGCGTAGCCCGCTGCCGCCCAGTCTTCGTGTCCCACCAGGTAATCGTCACGGGCGGAAGCTGATAGCTGCCAGGCTTGGTGGCGACAATTGCGGTTGTTTCTATCCGGCTGCCGGTAATGCCATTCATCCTCGGCTGATCTTCCTGCTGGGCCTGGTCGGGGTAGGTTTTCAGGCCTTCAATATTGAGCGCTGGCAGCGGTGGTAGCTGCGCTGCCCGGAGGCCTTCGGCGCGCAGGGTGATGATGCGGGTGATCGGTTCGCCTACCTTGAATTCTTCCGGGTCTTTGCTCCAGCTCTGTACCAGGCCGAGACTGGCGGCGGGGAGCCAGTGGCTGCCGCTGTAGCTATCGGGCTTGGGTTCTACCTGTATGGTTTTTGCTTCGGAGCGCAGGCGGATGCGCTGTGCGTTGCGGTTGAACAGGGAGAAGGGGTCTCTGCGCCCGGTGACGGCGACATAGTTGAGGGCGGGGATTTGCAGTTCGCCGGAGCTTTCCGGGAAGACGGCGTAGGTGAGCTCGTAAACCGCGTGGCCCACGCCATCGATTCTGCGTTCAAAGCGTTGCTCATCGACTTTTTCCACATGTGCACCGCGGACCTTTAGCTGGTCGGTGGCGATGTCGTGGAGGCCGACGGTAGTGTAGAGGCGTACTTTTACCAGTAGCTGTTCCTGCACGTGGACTTTGTCTTTGTCGAGTTCCACTTCCAGGAAGGCCTTGCGGCTGTTGCCGCTGGGGGACTGGCCGGCCTGGTTTACGGTGATGGGGATGGCGTCAGACACCTGGCCGTGCAGATGCAGGGAGGGCACAAACAGCTTGCCTTCCTTGAGGGGGGCGAGGATGAGGGTCCACTCAACGAAGCTTTCTGCGCGGCCATTTATTACACGGTACTGGTTGGACTGCTGGCGGGAAAGAACCTCGAAGTCCTGCTCAAGCAGGTCGAAATCTGGCTGTCCCCCCTGTTGGCCACCGCTGTAGCGCAGGGTGAGGGTAAAGGTTTCGTTGATGGCGAGTTCGTTGCGGTCGACAGACGCGGCCAGTTCCTGGGCGCTGGCGCTCAGTGATAGTGCGAGCAGGAGAAGGGCGCATAGGGCTTTCGCGACCAGTGCGATGGTCGCGCTTGCAAACGGCTTTCTGTGGGTGGGAAAGGAGTATGTTTCCACTGGGGTTACCATCTTTGGGTGGCTCCGTTTTCCGGGGGCTGCCATTCGCCGGCGCGGTAGGCGCGGCGGCGTTGCAGGCTTTCGTATTTGAACTTCTCGCGCATCAGACCGGCGGGATCATCGGGTATCTGGCGCAGCCACTGGTCCAGGGCCTGCTGGGTTTCCGGGTCCAGGTCACTCTGGGGCTCTTGTGGCTGGGCGTTGGCCTGTTGCTCCTGCTCGTTACCATCCTGGTTTTGTTGCTGGCGTTCTGCCTGCTGCTCCTGTTGTTCTGCTTCAGACGGGTCCTGTTCGCCCTGATTTGCGTTCTGCTGCTGATCCTGTTCGCCGGACTGTTGCTGGTCTTGGGATTGCTGTTGCTGTGAGGATTGATCGGCGTCGCTTTGCTGTTGATCTTGCTGGGACTGGCTTTGCGATTGCTGGTCCTGGTCTTGCTGCTGATCCTGTTGCTGGTCGCCCTGTTGAGATTGCTGATTTTGCTGCTGCTGTTGTTGCAGTTTCTTCAGTTGCTCGGCAATTTCCTTGTTGTGGCGCGCGTCGGCAAATTCCGGGTTCTGCTGGAGCGCGCGGTCGAAGGCTTCGATGGCGGCATCGAACTGGCCCTGTTGGGCAAGACTGTTGCCCAGGTTGTAGAGCCCCTGCGGGTCGCTGCTTTCGGCAAAGTTTTCAGCGGCCGCGCCGTATTCCCCGGCGCGGTACTGGGCCGCGCCGCGCCACTGGGAGTTCTCGAAGAGTTCTGCGGCGGCTTTTGGGTTGCCTTCCTCTAATAGTTCCTGTGCCTGTTGATTCGGGGTCTGCCACAGGTTGCTGGTTTGCGCGCTGGCGTCCTGACTGGTCACGACCAGGGCGAGGGGGAGGGCAAATGGAAGCGCGCAAGCCAGGGCGCCCTTGCGGAACAGCAGTAGGGCGAAGGGCAGTAGTAGCAATACCAGCCAGGGGCCTTCCTCATACCACTGGTCGAATTCCCGCTCGGTCAGTTCGGCCTGCTCCGGGGTGGTGATTGCGGGGAGAGCTCTGGCGATATCGCTGTCGTCCACGGTGATCTGGGCGAAGTGCCCCCCGGTGCTCTGTGCGAGGCGTGAGAGTTCGCGGCGATCGAAATTGGCAATGATGATGGAGCCGCTGTCATCGGTGATGAAGCCGCTGCCGGTGGTTTTGGGGATGGGGCTGCCCTCGCCACTGCCCACGGCGAGAATGGAGAGCGTGGCGCCACTGCTATTCACGCTATTTTTGATGGTGCTGATGGCCGCCTTGGCGATGCCATCGGTAACCGCAAGCAGTCGACCTTTGCCATTGGCGCCATCCTTAATCAGTCGCAACCCCTCCTGCACCGCCATTTCGATGTTGCTGCCGGGCACTGGCATGATGCGTGGTGACAGCGGCGGTACCAGGTTGGCGATAGTGGCGGTGTCATCGGTCAGGGGGGTGACGATGTGAGCCTCACCGGCGTAGGCGACCAGCGCGGTGAGGCCATCTTTACGCTGCTTGAGAATGTCGAGAATTTTGAGGCGTGCCCGGGTCAGGCGGTTGGGGGCCAGATCTGTAGCCATCATTGACGGCGACAGATCAAGGAGGATCACCAGCGCATCTTGGTTGGAATATACCGGCGTCGGCAGCTTGCGCCAGGTGGGGCCGGCGAGGGCAATAATAACGGCCGTCAGCAGGGCAAAAATGAGGGCAAACAGCCACGGTCGCTTTTCGCCGCCCCGCAGGAGCAAGTGCGGGAGCAGGTCCGGATCGATCAGTTTCTGTAGGCCGCCGCTGGCAAACACGATGCGGGCCAGTCCCCAGCAGGTGACGGCTGCCGGTATCACGAGCCATAAAAACGCGGGGCGCAGGAAGTGAAACTGCCCCATGTCGGCCAGGAAATTCATGCGGTCCGGCCTCCGTTCGTTGCTGCGCTGGATACACGGGTTTGTATCTTGCGTTGCTGTCGCCCACTTGCCCAGGCGGCGACCAGCGGGATGGCCGCCCACAGGAATGCCAGCAGCAGCGCAACGGCGAGGGGCCAGATGTACAGGGATTTCAGTGGGCGATAGGTTTCGGCTTCCTGTTCGACAGGCTCCAGACGGTCGAGTTCGGCGTAGATGCCCTCCAGCTCCTGGGGATTATGGGCGCGAAAGTAGAGACCACCGGTTTTGTCGGCGATGGCCTGCAGGGTTTCGCTATCGAGATCCCTCGACGGGTTGATACGGCGAGCGCCGAAGCGGGAGCCGAGCAACCCCGGCTGCACCATTTCTTCGGCCCCGACGCCGATGGTATACACCTTCACTCCGGCCTGTTTGGCGAGTTCGGCGGCCTTGAGTGGTGCGATTTCACCGGCGGTGTTGGCACCGTCGGTAAGCAGAATCAGCACCCGCTGATCGGCGGGTCGCTGGGTCAACCGTTTCACCGACAGGCCAATGGCGTCGCCGATGGCGGTACCCTGGCCGGCAAACCCGATCTGGGCTTCGGTCAGCAGTGTGGCCACTGTCTCGCGGTCAAAGGTCAGGGGTGCCTGCAAATAAGCCCGGGTGCCAAACAACACCAGGCCCAGGCGATCCCCCTTGCGACGCAGCACGAACTCTCCCACGACTTTTTTGACCGCGGTGATACGCATGGCCGGGTTGCCGTTCAAGAGCATGTCCGGGGTTTCCATGCTGCCGGAAATGTCCACAGCGATCAGCAGGTCGCGCGCACTGCTGGTTTCCGAAATCGGTTCACCGTACCACTGCGGACGTGCCGCGGCGGCGACCAGCAAGCTCCACAGCAGCCACAGTAGTACCAGGTTGAGGTGATTGCCGGCAGCGCTGCCGCCCTTGTGCGACAGCTTGCGGTAATAGGGCACCTTCAGTGCGCTACTCAGTGGTTCACTTTTGGGTAGCAGCAGGCGGGCCACAATCGGCAGTGGTAGCAGTACAAACACCCAGGGCAGGCCAAACTCAAACATGGTCGGCCTCCGGTTGCTGTGCCGGCGCTGCGGCTTTCGCGGTGTCTAACTGGGGATGCTGGTGTTTGCGCGTCCAGTCAATTGCAAAGTCGCGCAGTGCTTGCAGGTCGGTCAGAGCTGCGTTGGCGTCGCTGTACAGGTTTTCCAGCAGCGCGCGGCGCGCGGCCTCCGGCATGGAATCATCGACCGCGGACTCGAGAAAGTTGATCCAGCGTTGCCCGGTCAGGGGCGCACAGGTGTCGCGCCCGAAGGTGACGACCGCAACCCGCTTGAGCAGGATATTGATCGCTTCCACCACCCTGGGTGCGTCGAGATCCAGCGCGCGCAGCAGGCGCACGCCTTCTGCGCGGTACAGGTTGCGGCGACGCTTTTCGCGCAGGCGCAGCAGCAACCAGCCTGCGGCGAACAGCAGTGCGACGATGAGCCCCGCAAGCATCCACCAGCCCGGTGCCAGCGGCCACCAGCCGATCGGCGCGGGCTCTTGAATGTCTTTCAGCTGCGCCAGCAGGCTTTGCATTTCCGGCGACATCGGGCTGGGGGCCGGCGGGTTCTGGGGAGCCGGTGCGGCCTGCTTCAGCGCGGCGCCTACTGTCATCACGCTTGTTATTACACCAGCCATCACGCCGGCCTCCGGCTCGGTGATGGTTGGCGTTCCCCGTAGGTGCTCAGCAATACCGGGACCACTGGCTGGGTGTTGTCGAAGTCGACCAGTGGCAGTCGCAGCCGCCGGCAAAGTCGCGCGGTCTGTTCGCGCACCCGGTACTGTTGATTGGCGAACTGCTGGCGCAGTAAACGGCTTGATTTGGCCAGGAAGGTCCGCTGCTGGCCATCACTGATGGTTAAGGGTTGTTCCGGCAGCTGCTGTTCCAGTGGGTCGGTGATGCGTAGCACCTGCAGGTCTGCGTGTCGCGTGAGCAGATAAAGCGGCTGTTCGCAGCTCTCATCGAGGTCGTGACAATCGCTCACCAGGAAAAGGGCGCTCCCGGGCCGAGCGATACGGCGGGCTTCCTCCAGTAGCACGCTGAGAGGCTGGCTGCCGTCGCTGGGAATCGGGCTTTGCAGTGCGCCGGCGGTTTCCACCATGCCGTGAATCGCCGCTAGGACCGCGTGGTGGCTGCGACGCGGACGCACCGTATCCACCCCCTGATCGGAAAATACCAGGGCGCCAATACGGTCGCCGTGCTGCAGGCCGGCCCATGCCAGCGCGGCGGCAATACTGCAGGCGGCGACCGATTTGAACGCATTCTGGCTGCCGAAGAACATGGGGGAACGCAGGTCGAGCAGGATCACCACCGGGCGCTCGCGCTCTTCCTGGAACAGCTTGGTGTGGGTTTCGCCGGTGCGCGCGGTCACGCGCCAGTCAATGGAGCGCACATCATCGCCCGGCTGGTAATAACGCACTTCCTCGAAATTCATGCCGCGCCCGCGATAACGGGTGAGCAGGTTGCCGGCCTGGTCGCTGCGGTTGACCCGCGGCTTGAACAGGCGCAGCTGGCGGGCGATATGGCGCAGGCGCACCAGCGGCGCCACCGTAGGGTAGGCGCCGCGGATGTTCAGGTCGTCGTGATTGATGCTTTTCTGCACGTCTGCTCGAAATTCTCTAGTGCGGGCCTAAATGGCCGGAACCTGCTGCAGCAGGCGGTGGATCACCTGGTCGGCACTGGCACCGGCCGCTTCCGCCTCAAAACTCAGCAGCAGGCGGTGGCGCAGCACGTCTGGGGCGATTGCCATCACATCGTCCGGGGTAACGTAGTCGCGCCCGGCAAGCCACGCGTAGGCGCGTGCGCAGCGGTCCAGGGCAATGGTGGCCCGGGGGCTGGCACCGAAGTCGAGCCAGGAGGCCAGCTCGTCGTCGTAGCGCTGGGGCTCGCGGGTGGCAATCACCAGTTGCACGATATAGGTTTCCACCGCTTCCACCATGGTCAGGTCGAGAATTTCCTGGCGCGCGGCGAAGATGGTTTCCTGGCTGATGACCGTTTGCGGGCGGCCCTCGCCGTGGCTTGCCTCGGCACGCGCCAGTTTCAGGATTTTTGTTTCCGCCTCGGCATCCGGGTAGCTGAGGTTTACCTGCATCAGGAAGCGGTCCAGCTGGGCTTCGGGCAGCGGGTAGGTGCCTTCCTGTTCGATCGGGTTCTGCGTGGCCATCACCAGGAACAGGTCGGGCAGGGAGTAGGTATTTCGCCCGACACTGATCTGGCGTTCCGCCATCGCTTCCAGCAGCGCAGACTGTACCTTGGCGGGCGCGCGGTTGATTTCATCCGCAAGGATCAGGTTATGAAATACTGGCCCGGGCTGGAACTGGAATTCGCCGGTTTCCGGCCGGTAGATATCCGTGCCGGTGATGTCCGAGGGCAACAGGTCCGGAGTGAACTGCACCCGGTGGAAGTCGCCCTCGATGGCATCGGCCAGGGTTTTGATGGCTTTGGTCTTGGCAAGGCCCGGTGCGCCCTCCACGAGAAGGTGTCCATCGGCGAGGAGTCCTATGAGAATTCGATTGACCAGAACCTCCTGGCCAATAATCTGCTGCTCCAGCCAATCACCCAGAATTTTTATCTGCTGGCGTGTGTCCATATCGTCACTTCTTTTGCCAATTTCCTGTTTCAATACGCTGCCCGGGGCGGGTGGCTATCTATCATCTTTATATATAGCTACTTGTCCGGTTTTCGCGGGTTGGTTGATTTTAGCGGCGATGTGCCGATAGGCAACCGCCAGCCCTAGCCCGGGCACCCAAAAGGCGGCAGAGTAGACAATTATTCTGACGTTTTGTTCTACCTTGATTCAGCAAATGTAGCATTCTTGCGTGCGATGGCGGTCGTGCGTTGATGGGAGGAAGCACGTGAATATGGCGACGGTCATTACCGACAGCCGGGAAGGGCTGCTGGCACAGGTCAGCGGGCTTATCGAAAAGAAGCTGGGCGACAAGGCGGGCCCGGTGGCGGCTTTTGCTGCCCAGTTCCTGAATCAGTACCCGCTGGAAGATCTGGCGGGGCGGCGCCTGGCGGATGTGTACGGGTGCATTTACACCAGCTGGGACTTTATCCAGCAGCGCGCCCAGGGCGCCCCCAAGATCCGGGTGTTTAACCCGCGCCTGGAAGAGCACGGCTGGGAGTGCTCCCATACCGTGGTGTGTGTATTGCAGCGGGACATGCCGTTTCTGGTGGACTCCGTGCGCATGGAGATCAACCGGCACAACACGGTCATTCACTCCATCAAGAGCACCGTGATGCAACTGCAGCGGGGGGACGATGGACGGCTGCAGCGGCTGCTCGCCCCGGCCGCTCAGGATGAGGACCGCCGTCAGGACGATCCAGCGGTCAGCGCCGAGGCGTTGATCTATGTGGAAATCAATCTCGATACGTCCGCTTCCCACGCCTCAGAGCTGGCACGCGACCTCAAGGATACCCTGGGTGATGTGGCCCTGGCGGTGGACGATTACGTGCCCATGCTGGACACCTGCGCGGCCATGGAAGACCAGCTGCATGCGGTGTTGGCGGATAACGACGCCAATCTGGAAGAGGCCAGCGCGTTTCTGCAGTGGATGCGCGACGGCAACTTCACCTTCCTCGGCTATCGCGAGTACGAGTTCACCCAGCAGGGCGACAAAAAAGTGCTTTGCGAGGTCGAAGGCCGCCGTCTGGGGATTTTCAAAAACCTCCAGCAGCCTGCGGAACCGACGCCCGAATATGCCTTCAATGAGGGCAAGCAGCGATTTTATCAGGGCCCCAATTTTCTGACGTTCGCCAAGTCCTCGGTCAAATCCCGGGTACACCGCGCTGCCTATTCGGACTACGTCAGCATCAAGCGTTACGATGCCGCCGGTGAGGTGATTGGTGAATCCGCCTTTATGGGACTGTATACCTCGCCGGTATACACCGAGAGCCCGTCAAAAATACCCATTATCCGCCGCAAGCTGGCGTCGGTCATCGAACAGAGTGGACTTGCGCCGAACAGCCACGACGGCAAGGCGCTGAAGCGTATCCTCGACACCTTCCCTCGCGACGAGCTGTTCCAGAGCAGCACCTCCGAGTTATTCGAGACAACCCTCGGCGTGCTGGCCATGAACGAGCGCGCGCGGCTGCGCCTGTTTATGCGCAAGGACCCGTTCGGCAAGTTTGTCAGTGCCCTGGTGTATGTGCCGCGGGACCAGTTCAACAGTGAGCTCCGCGAGCGGATCAGTGATCGTATCGCGCGCACTATTAACGCGTTGGACTACGACTTTACCACCTATTTTTCCGAATCGATTCTGGCCCGAGTGCACCTGGTGTTCCGTGTTGACCGCAATGTGCCGGTGGAATTTGATGTAGCGCGACTGGAGGCGCAAATCGTGGATATTACCCGCAGCTGGGAAGATGTATTTCAGAGATCCCTGATCGAGACCCACGGTGAAGAGGTGGGCAGCCGCCTGACCAGTATTTTTGGCCAGGCATTCCCGGCGGGCTACCGTGAGGACTTTGAGCCGCGCATCGCCGTACAGGATGTGAGCTCTATTCAGGAATTGAATGAAAGCAACCGGGTGGCCATGAGCTTTTACCAGCCGGTGGGTGCCGAGCCGGGGAGTTTGCGCTTCAAGGTGTTCAATGTGGGCGGTGGGCTGACCCTTTCCGATGTGATTCCGGTACTGGAGAACCTCGGGTTGCGCGTCATGGGGGAATTCCCCTATACCATCCGCCCGAAGGGACAGCAGGATGTGTGGATGCATGAGTTCCGCCTGGAGTTCGGCTTGCCCACGCGCATTGATGCGCAGGCCTCTCGCTCTCTGTTCCAGGACGCCTTTGCCGCGATCTGGGATGGCGTGGCGGAAAGCGATTCGTTCAACCGCCTGGTGCTCGCGGCGCGGCTCAACTGGCGCGAAGTCACCATGCTGCGCGCTTATGCCCGCTACCTGAAGCAGACCAAATTCAGTGCCAGCCAGTCCTACATTGCGGCGACCCTGGCCAATCACGTGGAGATTACCCGCAACCTGGTGGCCTTGTTCCGGGCCATGTTCGACCCGCGCATCAATTCGGCGGACCGCCAGGACCAGTCGCGGGTAGAGCGCCTGATCAGCAAGATTCACGATGGCCTCGACGCCGTGGATAACCTGAACGAAGACCAGGTCATTCGTCGCTATCTCGACCTGATCCGCGGCACCCTGCGCACCAACTTCTTCCAGCTGGACGAGCAGGATCAACCCAAAGATTACATTTCCATCAAGTTCAGCCCGCGGGATATTCCGAATATCCCCGAACCGCGCCCGGAATTCGAGATTTTTGTGTATTCGCCCCAGGTGGAAGGGGTACACCTGCGCGGTGGCAAGGTGGCCCGGGGTGGCCTGCGCTGGTCCGATCGCCTGGAGGATTTCCGCACCGAAGTACTGGGCCTGGTAAAAGCCCAGAACGTAAAGAATGCGGTGATCGTTCCCAGTGGCGCCAAGGGTGGTTTTGTGGTGCGCAAGCCGCCAGTCGACAACAGCCGCGAAGCATTCATCGAATCCGGTATCAGCTGCTACAAAACGTTTATCCGCGGGTTGCTGGACATTACCGATAACCTGAAAGACGGCGAGGTAATACCGCCGGAGCGCGTGATCCGTCGCGATGCCGATGACCCCTATCTCGTGGTGGCCGCCGACAAGGGCACCGCGACCTTCTCCGATATCGCCAACGGCATCGCGGCCGATTACGACTTCTGGCTGGGCGATGCCTTTGCCTCCGGCGGCAGCAATGGTTATGACCACAAGAAAATGGGCATTACCGCGCGCGGCGCCTGGGTGTCCGTGCAGCGCCACTTCCGCGAGATGGGCATCAATGTCCAGGCGGAAAATTTCTCGGTCATCGGTATCGGGGATATGGGCGGCGATGTGTTCGGTAACGGCATGCTGCTGTCGGAACACATTTGCCTGAAGGGTGCGTTTAACCACCTGCACATTTTCGTCGACCCGAATCCGGATGCGTCCTCGAGCTATATTGAGCGCAAGCGCCTGTTCGAGCTGCCGCGCTCCAGCTGGACAGACTACAACCTGAGCCTGATCTCCAAGGGCGGCGGCATCTTCGAGCGTCGCGCCAAGTCGGTCAAAATCACCCCGGAGATGAAGCAGGCCTTCGACATTGCCGAAGACCAGCTCACGCCAAACGAGCTGATCAGTGCGATGCTCAAGGCACCGGTGGACCTGATCTGGAATGGGGGTATCGGCACCTATGTAAAAGGCACTGGGGAAAGCCATGCCCAGGTGGGCGACAAGTCCAACGATAACCTGCGGGTCAATGGTGACCAGCTGCGTTGTAAAGTCTTTGGCGAGGGCGGCAACCTGGGTATGACCCAGCGCGGGCGCATCGAGTTCTCCCTGAACGGTGGCCTGTGTAATACCGACTTCATCGACAATGCCGGCGGCGTGGACTGCTCCGACCATGAGGTAAACATCAAGATTCTGCTGGACAAGGTCGTGGCCAATGGCGACATGACCGAGAAACAGCGCAATCAGATGCTGGAGGAGATGACCGAGTCGGTGGCGGAGCTGGTACTGGACAACAACTACAACCAGACCCGTGCACTGAGTGTGGCTTCCTACCAGGTCAGCGACCGGTTTGATGAGTACCGCCGTATTATCAATGCCCTGGAATCAGAAGGGCGTCTGCGCCGCGCACTGGAGTTTATTCCGGATAACGAAACCCTGAATGAGCGCCAGAATAAAAAACATTATCTGACGCGGCCCGAGCTTTCCGTCCTCATTTCTTATGTGAAAGTGAAGCTGAAGGAAGAGCTGCTGCACGCAAACATCATCGACAACGAGGATGTGCAGACTGCGGTGGAGTCTGCATTCCCGCCCGCACTGGTGGCCCGTTACAAGGCGCTGGTGTACGACCATCAGCTGCGCCGTGAGATTGTTTCCACGCAGGTGGCCAATGAGATGGTCAACAGCATGGGCATCACCTTCTATCACCGTATCAGTGGTGCCACCGGTGCGGATATCGACACCATAGCGGCTGCGTATATCAGTGCGCGGGATGTGTATCTGATGCGTGAGTTCCAGGAAAGCGTGGCGGCGCTGGATTACCAGGTGCCCGCAGAGCTGCAGCTGCAGTTGATGAATTCCATGATCGGCCGCGTGCGCCGGGCAACGCGCTGGTTTATCCGCAACCGCCGCGGTGACCTCGATCCCTCTCAGGAACGTGACCTGTTCCAGGAGCCGGTACAGCGGGTCATCCGCGCGCTGCCCGAAGTCCTGAGTGGCGAGCCGCTTCGCGAGTGGCAGTCGCGGCAGGAGTCGCTGTTGGCGGCGAACGTACCGGAACCCCTAGCACTGCTGGCGGCATCGCCGACGTATCTGTTTTCGGCGCTGGGGATTTCCGATTCGGCGCGCGTCAGCGATCGGCCGGTGGAAGAGGTGGCCAAGGTCTACTTCGCACTGGCCGACAAGCTCGGCCTGTACTGGTTTGGCAACCAGATCATTGCGCTGCCGTCGGAGACCTTCTGGCAGTCCCAGGCCCGGGAGACCAGCATGGACGACCTGGATAGCCAATTGGCTCGACTGGCGATTCATATCCTGCGTCTTGCGGGCGACGACGGTCTGGACATTGAAACCGCGGTGGAGCGTTGGGTCGCGTTGATGGCGCAGCCGATTCAGCGTTGGAAGAACCTGATCAAGGAATTGAAGTCGGCACCACAGGGCGACTTCGCCATGTTTACGGTGGCGCTGCGCGAGCTGATGTATCTCGCCAACGCCACCGCCGACTATGAGACCCTTGGCGGTTAACCTGGCGCGCAACGGGCGCAGGAAATCCGTACAGAAATCCGTACAGAAATCCGTACAATAGGCGCGCCCGCTCCGCAGGCCCGACATCTGGGCTGCGTCGAGCGGTGCGCAGCCCGGAATAGCCCAGTAGAGTCAGTCCAAGTACAGCAAACCCGGGGGTGTGCTGACGCCCCCCTCGGGAATGAATCAAAAGGAAGCCCATGTATCAACATTTGCGCAAAGCCCTGTTTGCGCTCGACCCGGAGCGGTCTCACCACCTTTCCATGGACGCCATCGGCGCAGCCGAGCGCCTTGGGCTCATGTCTCTGTTTGCGAGCGAGATCCCGGATGATCCCGTGGAGCTGATGGGACTGACCCTGCCAAACCCGGTTGGCCTTGCCGCCGGTCTGGACAAGAATGCGCAGGCCTTTAATGGCCTCGGTGCCCTGGGCTTCGGGTTTGTGGAAGTGGGCACGGTCACACCGCGTCCGCAGCCGGGCAATCCGCACCCGCGCGTGTTCCGGCTGCCGGACGCTGAGGCGATCATCAACCGCATGGGCTTCAACAACGAAGGGGTGGATTACCTGCTGGAGCGGGTGAAGCGCCGCCGTTATTCCGGTGTGCTGGGTATTAACGTTGGCAAGAACTTCGACACCCCGGTGGAGAAGGCCGCGGACGATTATTGCCTGTGCATGGAGAAGGTCTATGCGCACGCCGATTACATCACCGCCAATGTTTCCTCGCCCAATACCAAGGGGCTGCGTGATCTGCAGTTCGGTGACAGCCTGAGCCAGCTGCTTGAGGCATTGAAGCAAAAGCAGGGCGCGCTCGCCGCAGAGCACGATCGCTATGTGCCACTGGCGGTGAAAATTGCACCGGATATGGATGATGATGCCATCACCCATGTGGCGAAAACGTTGCGGGACCACGGCATCGACGGAGTGATTGCCACCAATACCACCATCGACAAGTCCTCGGTCGCGCACCTGGCCCATGGCAGCGAGGAAGGCGGGCTGAGTGGACGGCCGCTGACCGAGCGCTCCACCGAAGTGATTCGCAAATTGTCGGAAGCGCTGAAGGGTGAGATCCCGATCATCGGCGTGGGCGGGATTTTTGATGGAGAATCCGCAGCCGACAAGATCCGGGCGGGTGCTACCGCGGTACAGATCTACTCCGGCTTTATTTATCGCGGGCCGGAAGTGATTCGCGAGGCCGCGGCGGCCATTGCCGAACTGCACAAAGGGCGGGTGGTAAGCAAGTAGCGCTGCTGCGCCCTCTGTTGACGTCGCATGGCAAGTTGAAGTCGAGCAAAAATCCCGGGACATGTCCCGGGATTTTTTTAACGGCTGCTGTAGGCCGTGTGAACCTGAATATAGGTTGATGCGTTATGGCTGGAGTTTTGTCCCTTGGCGTTACATGTTGGCCATGCGCTGCGCAACGGCCGCGCGACCGAAGCCGCTCCAGTAATCCTGTCGCCCCTGGCGCCAGCCGTTGACCCACTCCTGATGGAGTGATCGAGTTTCATGAGGACAGCTGTCGTGGTTTCTGCCTTCCATAGCAGCAACGTAACCTTTGTGGAAAGCTCTATCGTTCGGATTACGTTTTTGGCGTTTCATAGATAGGATACCTCGAACATCTTGACGAACTTGTTATGAACCCATGTTCACGAATGCTGCTGAACAGGAGTAACAATTTTCCCCCTGCGCACAATCCAGCTTATTGTGGGAATGGCCCGACAGGAAGACCTTGAGTAAACCAGATTGCAGCGGGCACCGGAATGAACCAATTCATCTGAAAAATGGCTCGTTTAGGAACAATCCGTATAGCGGCGTGCGTTATGTGGCTCATGCTGCTCATGGGAGCAATGTGAGCAATGCCAGCAATGTGGCTAGCGTTGTGTGGCCTGGATTTGCGGAATGCCGCGTGTCTTTCCGGTATCCTTGCGCACCCATGTCATCGGCAGTCCAGACCGCCCAACCTGACCGCGCCAAAATCGCCAACTATTCACAGAGACTAATCTTTTGACTGTCCAGTATTCCTTTACCGCCACCTGCCCCAAGGGGCTGGAAAACGTACTTGCCGAAGAGCTCCGCGCACTTGGGGCTGCCGTCGAGCGCGAGCAGCCGGCCGCCGTCCGTTTTCACGCTGACCTGAGCATGGCCTACCGGGTGTGCCTGTGGAGTCGCATGGCAAACCGTGTACTGCTCAACCTGGGGCAGTCAAAGGTGGAGGATGCCGAGGCGCTTTACAGCGCGGTTGTCGATATTCCTTGGGAGGAACATATCAGCCCCACCGGGATTCTGTGGGTGCAGTTCTCCGGTACCAACCGAGAGATTCGCAATAGCCAGTTTGGCGCGCAGAAGGCCAAGGACGCCATCGTCGACCGCCTGCGCAAGACGACCGGTGCCCGTCCGGATGTAGACAAAAGAGATCCGGACCTGTCCGTCATGCTGCGCCTGCATCGTGATGTTCTGGAAATCGCCATTGACCTGTGTGGCGACAGCCTGCACCGCCGCGGCTACCGCACGCACATCGGAGCCGCGCCGCTCAAGGAAAACCTCGCCGCGGCGTTGCTGGTGCGCGCAGGCTGGCCGGCCATAGCCGAAGAGGGCGGGGCACTCCTCGACCCGATGTGTGGCTCCGGAACCTTTCTTGTGGAAGGGGCGCTCATGGCGGCGGACATCGCGCCGGGGCTGATGCGGGACAGCTTTGGGTTTGAGCGCTGGCTCAACCACCAGAATGACCTGTGGCTGCCGCTGCGCGAAGAGGCGCTCGAGCGCCGGTCAGCGGGCCTGCAGAAACCCCTGCCGGAGATTCGTGGCTACGATGCCGATGCGAAAGTCCTGTTTGCGGCGGAATCGAACATTGCACGCGCAGGGCTGGACAAGCACGTGCGCGTGAGTTGCCGTCCGGTGGCCGCGTTCAAGGTACCCAGTCACCGACCGGTCAAGCCAGGACTTGTGATTACCAATCCGCCTTACGGCGAGCGCCTGGGAGAACAGGAAGCGTTGCGGGAAACCTACGCCGAGCTGGGCAGTCAGTTGAAACAGGAATTCGGCGGCTGGAAAGCGGCGATATTCACCGGCAATCCGGAACTCTGCCATGCCACCGGATTGCGCTCCCACAAGCAGTACAAGCTGTTCAACGGCAGCCTCCCAAGCCAGCTTCTCTTGTTCGATATCCACCAACAGCGCGCTGACGGTGACTCTCGAGACAGCGCCAAGCCGCGTCTGTCGGACGAAGCGCAGATGGTGGCGAACCGCCTGCAAAAGAATCTGCGCACGACCGGAAAGTGGGCCAACAAAAACGGCATCGAAAACTACCGCCTGTACGATGCGGACCTGCCTGAGTTTTCAGCGGCGATTGATGTTTACCGCTCCACCGAAGGGCAAACCTACGCCCATATTCAGGAGTACCGCGCACCAGCGAGTATTCCAGAGCAGAAGGCGCGTGCGCGCCTGAGCGAACTGGTGCGCGCCACGCGCCATGTGTTGGAGTTACCTGCGCGCAATGTCTCTATCAAGGAGCGTCGCCGTCATTCGCACAAGGAAAGCGGCAGTCAGTACCAGAAGCGGGGGGAGGGCGCGCAGGCGTTTTGGGTCGACGAGTACGGCGCGCAGTTGGAAATCAATCTGTGGGATTACCTGGATACCGGGCTGTTCCTGGACCACCGGCCGGTGCGCCAATACCTGAAACAGATCGCCCGCGGCAAAAAACTGCTGAACCTTTTTTGCTACACGGCAACCGCGACGGTGCAGGCGGGCATCGGTGGTTGTGTGGAAAGCACCAGTGTCGATTTATCCAAAACCTACCAGGCCTGGGCGCAGCGCAATTTCCGGCAGAACGGTTTGGATCCTTATCGGCACCAGCTGATCGAGGCAGATTGCCTGCAGTGGCTGGAGGCGGCACAACAGAATCGCCGCGGTCACTACGATGTGATTTTTCTGGACCCGCCGACCTTTTCAAACTCTGCAAAGATGCGCGGTGTCCTGGATATCCAGCGCGACCACGCGCAGTTAATTGAGCAGTGCATGGCTTTGCTGAGCCCTGGGGGCACCTTGCTGTTTTCGAACAACCTGCGCAGCTTCAAGATGGACCGCGAGGTGCAGGAGGCGTTTTCGGTCGAAAACCTGTCCGCGAAACTGCTCGACAAGGACTTCCAGCGCAACCCCAGGATTCACAATGTTTGGGAGATCAAAGCTCCATAACCAGGCGGAAGCCCACTTCCTTCGAGGTGGCCTTTTCACTGAGGCCAGTGCGGTAATCCGAGCTGATGTTGCGTAGTGGTTCGCGCATCGAGCCACCGCGTATCACGCGCAACTTGCAGTTTTTTAGCTGCACCGGGCGTGCATCGTCGCGGTGGTTGGTGAAATCCCCGAGAAAGCAGTCCTGTACCCACTCACCCACGTTGCCAGAGGTGTCGTACAGGCCATAAGGGTTTGCCTTGTAGTTCCCCACCGGTGCGGTGGCAACGCTAAACAGTGAATTGAATTCACTGGCGCAGCCGCGGCGGCAATTGGCTTTGCCCCTGGCGCTGCCGTCCCCCCACCAGAATGGGGTTTCAGTGCCGGCGCGTGCCGCAAACTCCCACTCAGCCTCGCTCGCCAGCCGGTACTTCTGGCCCGACTCCCCACTCAGCCACTTGGCGTAGCGCTGGGCATCCTGCCAGGTCACATTGATGACCGGGCGGGTTCCTCGTCCCCAGCCTTCATCGGCCGGTAGTGCGCGGCCGGTCGCCTTGGCAAAACGGTCGTACTCGTCAAAGGTGACCTCGTGGGTACCGATGGCGTAGGGCCTGGTAATGGATATTTTGTGTGCCGGGCTGGTGAAGGGGCGACGATTGTTGCCCATGGTAAATTTACCCGGGGCTACCACCACCATGGCCGGACCCTTGCCGCCGGACTTTAACGGAGACTGGAAGCTTTTACCGGGGAAGAATCTCCGCTCCAGTTCCACCGCGAGGTTGACGTCGGCGGAGGTGATTTCTATCCAGCGACGTACGGTACTGAAACCCGCCTTGCTGACTTCAATGTCATAGCGCCCGGGTTCCAGCGCCATACCTGGCGTGTAGCGGGGGACGATATTCATCACCCGGATGCGGGCATCCTGCGGCTTTGCGGATACCTTCAGGGCATAGGTGGGCGGCACCACTTCGACGGCGACTTCCTCAGGCTCCGCGGGAGGGGGGCTCTGCAGAGAGTCATCGGTTTCGGGCGCCGCGGCAGTTTCTTCGGCGACGTTAGCCGGGGCTGCTGGGGTGGGCGCCGGGGATTCCGTGCGCAGCACGGGGCGCAGCTGGTTGCTTTGGCTTGCGGTCAGCGGGTTTACTGGGCCCGGCAGCTCCGCCGGCACCGGGTCATTGCCAATGGCGTCATCCACGTACGAGGGTGGCAGCAGCATCTGTGAGGTCAGATCGACCGCATCATTCACCAGGCCGGACTCACTCTGCCACTGGAACTTGTTGCTGAACAGGCTGAACAGAACCCACACCAGGGCAATACTTCCCAAAAGGGTCGCGGCAAACAGCCAGGAGCGTCGTTTGACCGGGGCAGCCTGCTGCATCACTTGCTGCAGGCGCATGATGGTCTGTTGCTCGGCACGCGGATTCTGCTGGTGCAGGGGCTTGTCGCGCCAGCGGGCCCAGCGCGCACTGAGGCGATCACTCAGTGTGCCGTACAGGGTCATCACCAGCGCGCGAAGCAGGCTGGACACCCGCACCGAGGTGTTGTTCATCTTGGTGGTGGAGGCGGGGGTTTTGCCGTCCAGTGCGGACAAGAGCTGGTCGATGGCGTCAACCACATCCAGCCCACGCTGGAAGCGCTGGTCCGGGTCTTTTGCCAGGAAGCGATCAATGAGCCCCTGGTACAGCGAGTGCCGGGCGGGCAGGCGCGGAATCGGGTCGGTCAGGTGCTTGATCGCAATAGCGACTGCTTCTTCCGCCTGGAAGGGCACCGCACTGGTCAGCATCTCGTAAAACACCACCCCCAGACTGTAGAGGTCGGCGCGGCCATCCACGGCGGCACCGCGGGCCTGTTCCGGGCTCATATAGTGGGGCGTGCCAACCACCATGCCGGTGTTGGTCATGCGGGTGGTGCGGGCCACGGCACGGGCCACGCCAAAGTCGGTGAGAACGGCGGAGCCATCCTCGCGGAACAGGATGTTTTCGGGTTTCAGGTCCCGGTGCACGTACCCTTTGTTACTGGCATGATCCAGCGCCATGGCAATCTGGCGTGTGATATGCAGCGCTTCGAGGGGCTCAATGGCTCCCTTGGTCAGCGCATCGGCCACAGAGCCACCTGGCAGGTAATCCATGGCGATGTAGTTGAGGCTGCGATAGCGGCCGATATCGTGAATCGCAACGATGTTGGGGTGGGAGAGCTGACCGACGATGTTCGCTTCCCGCTGGAAGCGTTCGCTGAAAATCGGGTCGGCATTCAGCACCGGGGACATGACTTTGAGTGCCACCTGCCGGCCCATGCTGCGCTGGGTTGCCAGATAGACCGTCGACATTCCGCCCTGATTGATTTTCTTCAGGATCTGATAGCCGGGAATTTCCAGCGAAGCGGTGCCGCTGCTGACAACTTCCATTCGAGCCTGTCCCTATTTATCCGTTCAGCAGCTGCCAGGCCGCGAAAACACTGAGTGAAAAAATAATCGCAATTGTAGCGACTTTCGCGAACAGTGTGCCCTTGCTGGCCAATAAATAGCGGGACCCAGTTTCCTGTGATGATGTGCGGGAGTTCAGGTTTTCAGAAGTTGGCGCGGCCTTGTCGGGCGAACTGATCACCTGCACGGTCACGTTGTCGCGCCCACCGGCGTCAAGCGCGGCGGCAATCAGTAACTCGCTGGCGCGTTGATTGTCGCCATTGCTGGCGAGTACCTGACAGATTTCTGCCTCACTGACCTCATTGCTCAGGCCATCACTGCACAGCAACAGTTTTTGCCCTTTTTCCCACGAGAAAGAGGCGCGATCGATTTCGAGCGTGGGGTTAGAGGAGCCGCCGATGCAGCGGGTGATCACGTGTCGGTTGGGGTGGTTGGCGGCTTCTTCCTGGTTGATCGCCCCGGAGTCCACCAGCATCTGCACGTACGAGTGATCGACCGTCAGTTGCTTCAGAGTTCCATTTGCATGCAAAGGGTCATTTTGCGTTGGGTTCGGCGGAGTCCAGAGGTAGGCGCGGCTGTCACCGACCCAGTAAATATGAAAGTAACCACCATCTTCCGCCACCACAACTGCGGTGGTGCCCATGGCGGTGGTGGTGTTTTCGTCACCGATCAGCAGTGCATGGGCCCTGCGCAGGGCCTGTTCGTAATGGCGATCGGTTGCGGAAGAGCGCTGGATTTCTTCGACCACGGTCTGGCTGGCGATTTCCCCGGCGTGGTGGCCGCCGAGTCCGTCTGCCACTACCCAGATGCCCTGTGCCTCATCACCCCAGTAGGCGTCTTCGTTCTGTTCTCGCCGGTACCCGGTGTGGGTGGCGCCCGCACTGCGCTTCAACGAATTGGCGGCGGACTGGCTCACACCACTGGGGCGTTCCCGTACTTTGGCTTCACTCACTGGTATGCAACTACCTGTTACCTGTCGTTATTGTCGAAAGTGCCAAACCGCGCAGATCCATGCGGATTTAAACACTTCCATACTAGAGCCTGCGGGCATTGTAAGCTGCAAACGGAATCACAGGCCAATGAAATTGGCCGTGATAAACTTCGCCGCAACATAATTGAGAAGTAGCCACTGCGAGCCGAAAGTGTGGTCAAAAATTGTACACTTTCATCCGCTGTTTAGGAAGCCGGACAATGTTGAAACTTTGCGACGTAAAAGATGCCTCCCAGAGCGTGTGGCTGGTGGCACCTAGGGTGACGATTGGCCGTGGTAATCAGTGTGACCTGACACTTGCCGATGCCTCTATTGCCAAACTGCACGCCGAAATCCTGGTGGACGGTGAGGATCTGGAGTTGCGCAATCTGGTGGCTGGCGGCCAGGTGTCGGTCAATGGCAAGGCGGTAGAGAGCAGTTGCAAGCTTCGGCGCAACGATCGTATCCAGCTGGGAGATCGCAATCTCGCTGTAATCGACCCGAAGATCACGCGCCTTAAGGCAGCCGGCGCCAGCGCCAATGTGGCCTGGGCACTGCGCGCCAATCACCCCGCGATTGCCGGGCGCGTGTTTCCGGTGCGGGAAACCAGTGTGGTGGGGCGGTCGGACGATTGTGACCTGACCTTCTCCATGTCGCACCTGTCCCGGCGCCATGCGCGCCTGGAAGTGCGCGACGGACTGCTTTTTGTGGTGGACCTCGGCTCCGCCAATGGCACCTTCCTGAACAACCAGCGCGTGACAGAATCGCGGGTGCGCCGCGGGGATGAGCTGCGCTTCGACAGCCTCAGCTTCAGCGTGGTGGGCCCGGCGGACGATATCGATAAAACCACCGTGCGCCAGGCAGTAACCCTGCCGGAGGCCGCGCGGCAAAGTGCGGCGCTGGATCAGGCCATGCAGCGGGGCCGTATTCGCGACAGCGCCAAGGCGGCGTCCTCAAAAGAGCCGGCGCCGGCGCAGGATTACGCGGGCGACTCCGCTGCGGCGGGTAGCCGGGGCTGGATGTGGGCAGGCCTGCTGGTAGCCGGGGCTGCGGTGGCTGGTTATTTTTGGGCCCAGGGTCAGGGCCTGGTTTAGCCCTGTTTCTTGTTGCCCCGCTGAGGAGCCTGTGTGTCTGATCGCACCCTTATTCTTTACACCACCCTTGGCTGCAGCCTCTGCGAAAAAGCCAAGGTGGAAATCTGGCCGCAGCTGGAGGCATTTCAGTTGCGGTTTGCGTCGGTCGACATTGCCGATGACGAGGAGCTGAGTCGCCGGTTCGGCTGGAGCATCCCCGTGGTCGGCCTCGGCGATGTTGACGATGTGCTGTGCTGGCCATTCAACTCCCATGAGCTGGAAGGATGGCTCCGCGCACGCCTTGATTAAGCGCTCGGTTTCACGACACTAGGCGCGTGAGCGCCATCCCGCCCCATCTTCCGGTTACAGTTTTGCTTCCGCTTCGTTCTTTCTGAGCAGTGGCGCCTTGTCGCCACTGCGGTACGCGTAGATCACCGAATACGACAACACGTTCTGCACATACTTGCGGGTTTCGCTGTATGGAATGGTTTCGATCCACACGTCGAACGGGAGCTTTTTGTCGGTATCCCTCAGCCAGCGGGACACGCGCGTGGGGCCAGCGTTATAGGCCGCCGCCGCCAGGAAGCGATTGTTATCGAAACGCTTCAGTAGTGAATTCAGGTAGAATGCGCCCAGGCTGATGTTGGTGTTCGGGTTCAGTAGGTCCCAACTGCGGCGGTAGGGCACGCCCGCTTTGCGCGCCGTGGCTCGCGCGGTGGACGGTAGCAGCTGCATCAGGCCCATGGCGCCGGCGTGGGATTTGGCATCGTGGCTGAAATGGCTCTCTTGCCGCGCCACCGCCAGTACCAGATACGAATCCAGTGCTGTTTTCTTGCCCATGCGTCCGGCCACGTCACTGACAATGTCGCCAAAGGCCAGTGGAAAGCGGAGCTCCAGGTCATCGAGATAATCCGCGGCCAGGATCGACTGGATGGACTTGTGATACCAGCCCCAGGTGCTGGCGACTTTGCCGGCGCTCATCAATTCTTCGGTGGTCATGTCCTGGGTGGCGTAGTCCCACTCCCGGCGGGCGTGATAGAACTCCCCGATAGCCTGTAATTCTTCCGCCCGCTGCATGCCCGGCAGTGCCGCGACCTTTTCCACCAGTTCGGGTGTGATCGGGGCAGGGCGGTCCACAAAGCTGTAGTCCTTGCCCAGCGTATCCGAGGCGAGAAAGCCGTAGTAACTACGTTCTTGCGCCGCGCTCTTCAAGAGCTGGCGCGAGAGTTCCGAGCGCTGGGGGGTATTGTTGTTGCTGTCGGCCAGTTGCTCGTTGATGGCGCGGGCTTTCCAGTACAGCCAGCGGTCCCGGTTGCGATCCGGTTCCGGCAGCTGGTCGATCCAGAACTCCACCTGGGCCCAGTCCATTTCTCGCAGGGACTGGCGGATCAACCACTCGGAGGTGCGCAGGTCAAAAAAGCCCGGGCTCGATTTGATCAGTTGCTCGAGCCCTTTCTGGTCATCTTTGCGGGCGAACTGCAGCGCCACGTAGCGCAGGAAGGTGTCTCGTTCCTCGTCGCTGAACAGGTAGCTCGCCCGATAGCGCTGCCATGCTTCGCTGGCCTTGTTCGGGTCCTGAGACGCGAGGCGCCGCAGGCCGATGGTGATGATGTCGCGATACTCCGGCTCTTGCTGGATGAACCGGTCGTAATCCATTATCTGGTCCGGCTTGCGATAGACCGCGCGCATGAGGGTCGCACGCTTGGCGCGGTCGCTGTCCAGCTTGCGCGCGATAAAGTCCGCCAGGTCGAGGTTGCCCGCGCGCACCGCAAGGGTGTGGCGCTTCCAGGCGCGTTCTTGAGTGAGTCCACCATCCCGCATCCAGCGACTGAAAGCGGGGTCGCATTCTTTTGGTTGAGAGGCGCCGACCGTCCACAGTTCTTCGATAAGCGCGTAAGCCTGTTGCTTGTCACCGTGGCGGGAAAGCGCATCGGCGTAATAGCAGCGCAGCTGGGTGCGGCGGATTTTCTCCGGGTCGTAATATTTGAGATAGGCCTTGAAGCGTTCTCTGCCACCAAGCTCACGCAGTACACGCACTCGCATCCAGTCGCCGAGCGCGGTACCGTCATAGGTTTCCAGAAACTGGTCGATGTCGTCGTACGGCAGGCGCGAGAGCTTCTTGCTGATGGCCCAGTAGTCGATGTAGGGGAGCAGTGGGTAGTCTTCCAGCTCTCTCCTGAGGCGCTTGAGTCGGCGTTGGTCATTGCTCGCAATGGCCTGCCGCGCTTCCTGCAGCTTCTCGCGTTGTGCAACGGCCGCCCGCGCCGCTTTGGTGTCTTTACTCTCGGCCTTGAGTGGCAGTGCCGCCGTCGGTGTCGAGCGGCCACTTTTTGCGGCCTGCTGGGCCTCGGCCAGGCTGGTCGCTGCGAGGCCCGAGACCAGCAGTGCTGCGGAGATTAGGGCGAGTCCTGTGCTGCCAATCGACATACTTACAACCCGATTGAGAAATCGCTTATTCGAAGGGACGAGAATAAAGCGTAAAATGTCCTTTTTCACTCGAGCACCTTCAAAATTTTCACAAGGAAAGTTCAAGAGGTACTCCAAAAACATTGTAGTGCGTATTTATGTTGCTTCAGTTGGATGGCGTGTGTTTGCGCTATGGCGTTCAGGTATTGGCGGATCATGTGAATGCCAAGATCGAACGCGGGGATCGTATTTGCCTCGTTGGGCGCAATGGCGAGGGCAAGTCCAGCTTGCTGCGCTTGATTGGCGGCAAGGGGGACCCGGATGATGGCGAGATTATTCGCCAGAGTGGCATGGTGCTCGCCACACTGGAGCAGGCGTTGCCGGAAGACTGCACAGATACGGTGTATCGCTACGTAGCCGAGGGGTTGGGCGACGTTGGCGTCTGGCTGTCGGAGTACCGGGACCATCAGGATCCCGCGCTGCAGGCCAAGATCGAAAATGCGCACGGGTGGGAATTGCTGGCGAACATCGACAGCGTGCTGGATCGTCTGGATCTGGATGAGAGCGCCAGGGTGAACGACCTGTCTGGCGGCTGGCAACGGCGGGCGGCGCTGGCGCGGGCACTGGTGACCGAGCCGGATCTGTTGATTCTCGATGAGCCTACCAACCACCTGGATATTGCCGCAGTGGAGTGGCTGGAAGACTTCCTCGCCAGCTATCGCGGCGCGCTGCTGTTCGTGAGCCATGACCGGGCCCTGGCGCAGCGTCTTGCCACGTCGGTGTGGGATCTTGATCGGGGCACGCTGCGGGTATTCAACTGCCCGTTCAACCGTTATCAGCAGGAAAAAGAAAAGCTGCTGGAGGAAGAGGCGCGCAATGACGCGCTGTTCGACAAGAAACTCGCACAGGAAGAAACCTGGATCCGCCAGGGGATCAAGGCCCGCCGCACCCGCAATGAAGGCCGTGTGCGGGCACTGCAGTCCCTGCGCAAAGAGCGCATGGCCCGGCGTGAACGCCAGGGTGTGGCCAAGATGGCGCTGGATGCCGGCGAACGCTCCGGTAAGCTGGTCGCCGAGCTCAAGGGCGTCACCTTTGGCTTTGACGGGGATGCGACGCCATTGATTCGCGACCTGGATTTCACCCTGATGCGCGGCGACAAGGTCGGGCTTATCGGCCCCAACGGTGCCGGCAAGAGTACCCTGATCCGTTTGCTGCTGGGCGACCTTCAGCCGCAAAGCGGAACGGTTCGCCTGGGCACCAAGCAGCAGGTGGCCTATTTTGATCAACGTCGCGACACCCTGAACCCCGATCAGACCGTGGTCGACAACATTGCCGAGGGCCGGGAGAACATCGAAGTGGGGGGCAGCACGCGCCACGTGATGTCGTACCTCAGCGATTTTCTGTTCACTGGTCTCAAGGCGCGCACCAAGGTGAGTGCGTTGAGCGGGGGAGAGCGCAATCGCGCGCTACTGGCAAAGCTTTTCAGCCAGCCCGCCAATATCCTGGTGCTCGATGAACCGACCAACGACCTCGACGTGGAAACCCTGGAATTGCTGGAGCAATTGCTGATGGATTTCTCCGGCACCGTGCTGCTGGTGAGCCACGACCGGGCCTTTCTGGATAATGTGGTGGAAAGTTGCCTGGCATTCGAGGGCGATGGCATCGTGCGCGAGTATGTGGGCGGCTATCACGATTTTGTGCGCCAGGGGGGGCGCTTCATCAGTGCTGAAGACCAGCTGAAATCGCGCAAGGCCGCGGAGGCCAAGGCAGCCGGCCCGGCCGACAGTCCGCCCGCGGTTTCACCTGAGGCAACGCCCAAGGCGCAAAAAGCCAAAAAGCTCAGTTATAAATTGCAGCGCGAGCTGGACGCGCTGCCCGCAAAAATTGAAACCCTGGAAAATGAAATAGCGGCAATGGAAAAAGAGGTTGCGGCGCCGGATTTTTATCAGCAGGACAGCGAGAAGGTGCAGGCCCGCTTGCAAGTACTGACCGATTTGCAGCAGGCGCTTGATGACGCGTTTGAGCGCTGGGCAGAGCTGGACAGCCTGTAAGCCATCAGGGGTGACCTGTGCACAGGTGGGGGCATGCACAAGCGGGGCGCAGCTGCCCCCGCTTTGCGATCGCTCCGCGCTATTCGTTGGGCGAGTGCACCCGCACTGCCAGCACATCACAACCGGCACCGTGTAAAACACCGTTGGCCGTGGATCCCAGCAGCAGCGCCAGTCCATGGCGGCCATGGCTGCCGATTACGATCAAATCGCAACCGGATTCCTCCGCCAGACGGTGAATTTCCGTGGCGGGCTGGCCCAGCACCACATGTTGGCGGTCAGGGGGAATGTTGAGGTTGGCGGCGGCCTTGCTTAATTGCTCCTTGGCCTGGTTTTGCAGCTGCTCCTGCACCTCGGAAAGGTCCATTGGTACGTCGCCGCCATAGGCAAACGTCAGTGGCTCGATGATGTGGGCGAGGCTCATCTTCGCGTTGTTATGGGCGGCAAGCTGGGCGGCTCGATCCAATACCTGAGAGGATTCTTCAGAGAGGTCCAGTCCCACCAATATGTTGTTATACCCTGACATTTGGGCTCCCGCGGTCTGGTTAGATATCAAAAAATACCGGGAAATATTGAAACCCCGGTGCTTCTATTGAGTCTACTTTAAAAAAAACAGACTTGACACAACCGCCGACTTGCAGGGAAATGCGCGCCTGCACAAGGGTTTAGCGGCGGTTTATTGGTCGTTAGCACCACAATTCTCAATTTGACATGGAATTACGCTCATGGCCAGCTGGCTGCCTATTGTCATCATAATATTTGCGATTGCCCTGGTGATCGGGCCGGTGGTCTGGCTGAAGCCCAGTAGCCGGGATCGCAAGCTTGCAGAGCTTCGCCAGCACGCGGCAGCTTCCGGACTCAAAGTGCAAATGCAGCCGTTGCCGAAATCCCAGGACGCGGGTAACGCGGCGGTGTATTCCGCCCAGTGGCGCAATCCGCGACGGCTGCAAACGGGCTGGGGACTGGAATTGCAGCGCATGTCCCACGAGATGAACTTCAACGGCGTGTGGGACTGGCGCAACGGCCGTGAAGCCCCGGAGGTGGCCAAGCCACCACTGAAAGAATTTCTTGAAATGCTGCCGGCAGATGCCACGGCAGTCTATGCCAATGACAGTGGATTGGGTGTGCAGTGGCGCGAACGCAGTGGGAACGGCGGGTTGGCGGCGCTGCAGAAGGCGCTGGATACCATGCGGCCGGTAATAGAAGAAGCGATTCGGCAGCAGCAATCGCGCTCGGAGGATGCCGGCGATGAGAGCGATTCCCTGAGTTAACGCTGCGCCTTGCCGGAGTGGTCTATTTTTTACCGACCACTCGCGCTCTGGCACCTCCGTTGGCCGTGCCGAGCGCTGCCGCAGTAGTACTGAATCGCCGGTCAGAGAGGCGGGCACAGACGGTTAATCAACACACAATTGGCTCATCAATTTGTGACGCTTGCTTGACCGCACCGGGGGCGAAGCATATATATTCGCGCAGCGCACCGTTGAAAACGGCTGCAGCCCCCGGTGCGAAAGCAGTAAATTTTCTATTAAAAATCAAAAGCTTATGGGTAAATCACTGGTCATCGTCGAGTCGCCGGCGAAGGCGAAAACGATCAACAAGTATCTCGGAAAAGACTTTGTGGTGAAGTCCAGCATTGGTCACATCCGGGATCTTCCCACTGGGGCATCGAACAAGCAGCCGGTGGACGCCAAGGAGCGCGCGCGCCGCGCTGCGGAAACCCGCAAGCTTTCTCCCGAACAGAAAGAGATCTACAAGCGCAAGAAAAGCCGCGAGCAGCTGATCCGGCGCATGGGGATCGACCCCGACCACAACTGGGAAGCCCACTACGAAATCCTGCCTGGCAAGGAAAAGGTGGTGGATGAACTGCGCAAACTCGCCGCCAACGCTGATCACGTCTATCTCGCAACGGACTTGGACCGCGAGGGGGAGGCCATTGCGTGGCACCTGCGGGAAGCCATTGGCGGTGACGAGCAACGGTACCGCCGGGTGGTGTTCAACGAAATCACCAAATCGGCGATTCAGGAGGCGTTTCAGGATCCGGGCCCCCTGGATATCGATCGGGTGAATGCACAGCAGGCGCGGCGTTTCCTCGACCGCATCGTGGGCTACATGGTTTCCCCGCTGTTGTGGGAAAAGGTCGCGCGCGGACTGTCGGCAGGCCGTGTTCAGTCGGTGGCAGTGAAACTGGTAGTGGAGCGCGAGCGGGAAATTCGGGCGTTTATTCCCGAAGAGTACTGGACCCTGTTTGCGGATACGCAAACCGCCAAATCTGACGCCCTGCGCCTGGAAGTGAAAAAGCAGGCCGGTGAGGCCTTCAAGCCCACCAACGAAGAGCACGCCATGGCGGCGCTGAAGGCGCTGCAGACCAGCGACTTCACGGTGAGCGCGCGGGATGACAAGCCCACCAGCTCCAAGCCTAGCGCACCCTATATCACCTCTACGCTGCAGCAGGCTGCCAGTAATCGTTTGGGCTTTAGCGTAAAGAAAACCATGATGATGGCCCAGCGGCTTTATGAGGCGGGCTACATCACCTACATGCGTACCGACTCCACCAACCTGAGTGCGGAAGCGGTGTCCTCGTTGCGCGAGTTCATCGAAGAAAATTACGGTGACAAGTACCTTCCGGAAAATCCGAATCGCTACAGCAGCAAAGAGGGCGCACAGGAAGCGCACGAGGCGATTCGTCCGTCCGATGTGCGGGTGAAACCCAACATGCTGTCGGGCATGGAGCGGGATGCCGAGCGCCTGTACACCCTGATCTGGCAGCAGTTTGTGGCGTGCCAGATGACACCGGCGCAGTTTACCTCGACGTCTGTGGTGGTCACGGCAGGGGACTTCGAATTGCGCACCCGCGGTCGCGTTATCCGCTTCGACGGCTTCCTGAAGGTGGCGCCGGCGCAGAGCAAGAAAGACGAAGACCTGGTATTGCCGGACATCAAGGTCGGTGAAAAGCTGAACCTGAAAAAGCTCGATCCCAAGCAGCACTTCACCAAGCCTCCCGCGCGCTTCAGCGAAGCGGCGCTGGTAAAAGAGCTGGAAAAGCGCGGTATTGGCCGTCCATCGACGTACGCATCCATTATTTCCACGATCCAGGATCGCGGTTACGTGCGTCTGGAAAACCGTCGATTCTACGCGGAGAAAATGGGTGACATCGTCACTGATCGCCTCAGCGAGAGCTTTACCGACCTGATGGACTACGGATTTACCGCCAGCCTGGAGGAGTCCCTCGACTCGGTTGCAGAGGGCAAGCGGGGCTGGAAAGACCTGCTGAATGATTTCTATGCCGGTTTCAGCAAGCGTCTCGAAGTGGCGCAGGATAAAGAAGGCGGCATGCGCCGTAATTCGCCCACGGATACGGACATTGAGTGCAGCCAGTGCGGCCGCCATATGCAGATCCGCACCGGTTCAACCGGCGTCTTTCTGGGCTGCTCCGGCTATGCGTTGCCCCCCAAGGAGCGCTGCACCAACACCATGAACCTGGTGTCTGGTGAAGAAGCCGTTGACGCCGATAAAGATGAAGAGGCGGAAACACGCCAGCTGCGCGAGAAGCGCCGTTGTGGCAAGTGCGGCACGGCAATGGACAGTTATCTGGTGGATGAACAGCGCAAGCTGCACATCTGCGGTAATAACCCGGACTGCCCCGGCTTTGAAGTGGAAAAAGGCACTTTCAAGATCAAGGGCTATGACGGTCCGCTGATCGAGTGTGACAAGTGTGGGGCGGATATGCAGTTGAAGTCCGGCCGTTTCGGCAAGTACTTCGGCTGTACCAGCGAGACCTGCAAGAACACCCGCAAGCTACTGAAGAGCGGCCAGCCGGCACCGCCCAAAATGGATCCGGTACCCATGCCGGAGCTGCCCTGCGAAAAAGTGGACGATACCTACATTCTGCGTGACGGTGCCTCCGGTCTGTTTCTGGCGGCCAGCCAGTTCCCGAAAAACCGTGAGACACGCGCCCCGCTGGTGAAGGAACTGCTGCCACACAAGGACGAGATCGACCCGAAATACAGCTTCCTGTTTTCGGCGCCCACGGAAGACAACGAAGGCCGCGACACGGTGGTGCGGTTCAGCCGCAAGACTCAGGAGCAGTATGTCCAGAGCGAGGAAGAGGGTAAGGCCACCGGCTGGAAGGCCTTCTATCGCGATGGCAAATGGCAGGTAGACGCGCCGGCGAAGAAAGCACCCGCCAAGAAGAAAGCTGCGGCGAAAAAAGCACCGGCTAAAAAAGCGGCCGCTAAAAAGGCACCAGCCAAGAAAAAGGCCACCACTAAAAAATCCCCGGCCAAGTAATTGGCCGGTTACTCTGCTCAGCAGGTCGTTGTAAGAAACAGGGAGAAATAGGGAGTATGCAGGTTGAGTAATCCCTATACCGGTAGCGTTGCGTCAGCACTGCGCAAAGCCCAGCTGATCCTCCAGGCCCCCGTCCCGGGTGAGGCGGCAGACAGTCAGCAGGCGCTGCTGGAAAGTGCTTTGCAGGAAGCGGCGCTGATGCAGCTGTGGCGGGCCTACAAAGCATTTCTTGCGGAGCAGGGGCAGCAGCTCCAGCTGGGGTTCCGAGCCGGGGCCGAGCCGGATACTGCGCAGGCACTGGCGCAACTGGTGTCAGCGCGCGGTAAGTTCAGCGCCGAAGTCAATGAGCTGGTGAGCCTGTCGGAAAACCCGGAAAGCTGGTTTCAGGGCATGCAGGCCGCCTGGGAGGCCCTGTGGCGGCCGGCAGGTACGGAAGCGGCTCAGTCTGAAGGCGCCGCGGGCGTGCAGACCCTGATCCCTGTGCAGCAGCTTGACCGAGCAGCCCCTGAGCCCCTGAGCCGGGATCTGCTGATGAAGTGGCTGCGCGCGCTGAACGAGCTGGTAGTGCGCCAGCGGGCCCACGGGCAGGAGTGGTAAGCCCACCCGAGCTGGATTCGGGTCTGTCCTCTGATTAATCACCCCTCCCTGTGATACACTGCCAAAAATCGCGCCGGCTGGTGGCAGGCGCTTCCCGGGAAGATAAGTGGAGAGATGAATGTCTTCTGAGACCTACGAAATCATCGAGTTGTCCAATGGTGATGTGGCGCTGCGGCGTGCTGGTCACAAAGATGATCCGTTGGTGCGTATCCATTTTTCTGCCGAGAGCCTCGATTTTCTGCGTGAGCACAAAGTGACCATTGCGCGCGCCATGCTGGAGGCAGGTATCGAAGCGGTACAGGAAATCAATGCCCTGGAGCCAGAGCCTTTTGAAGAAGAGGACGTGGATTTGACCGAGCACACGATCCATTGATGCCGGTTGATTCGGACGCATAAAAAAACAGGGCCAAGGCCCTGTTTTTTTATGCGTCGGCGTTTGCCGTAGTGCGCTGCACGTTTATCAAACCGGGTTTTGCCGGATAACACCCACAGCCAACCCCTCAATGGCAAAGTTGCGATCACGCATGTCAACTTCAATTACATTGAAGTCTTCGTTCTCCGGCAACAGCTGAACCGTCGCCTGGTTACCGCGGCGCTTGAATCGTTTCACTGTCACTTCGTCCTCGATTCGCGCCACCACGATTTGGCCGTTGCGAATGTTGTCAGTCCGCTGCACCGCCAGCAGGTCGCCGTCGAGAATACCCGCATCCTTCATACTCATACCGTGCACCCGCAGTAGATAATCCGCCGGAGGGTGGAAAAACTCGGCGGGAATCTCACAATATTCCTCAATATTTTCCTCTGCCAGCACCGGGTTACCAGCGGCAACACGGCCGACAATGGGAAGGCCGGTGTGGTGGTCGGGGATACGGATACCACGGGAGGCGCCGGCGACCATCTCGATGGCACCCTTGCGCGCGAGCGCCTTCAGGTGTTCTTCCGCCGCATTGGGGGAGCGGAAGCCGAGTTCCTGGGCAATTTCCGCGCGGGTGGGGGGGTAACCGGTGTCGTCCAGGTACGTTTTGATCAGCGCAAGTACCTGGGCCTGGCGGGCAGTGAGGTTTGTCATGGGCAGTTCCTGTTATTCGAGATCTTCCATCCCGATTTCCCGGGGTCTGTATTTTTATACAGTTGCTGTGATTATATACAGATTTGCTGAAGCCGCAAACGCCGGGTGGATTGCGGGAACTGCTAGACTGTAAGCGGGTTTGGTGTATGGGGTTTGGTGTGTATCGCTGACATTGCCCATGCGCTTCGCCAGGCATACGGATAAGGAGCAGGCATATGCTGGATGCAAAAATGCCCGAAGCATGGCGAGTGCTGCGTATTCAGTCTGAACTCGTGGATGGCATCGAGCGGCTGATTACCCTCAAGGGTGCGGTGACCGTGTTCGGGAGTGCGCGGTTTCCCGAAGAAGCCGCAGAATATCAGGAGGGCCTACGCCTTGGGGAGTTGCTGGCCCGTGAAGGGGTGCCGGTGATAACCGGCGGTGGGCCGGGA
This sequence comes from Microbulbifer sp. Q7, assembly GCF_001639145.1. Classification (NCBI taxonomy): domain Bacteria; kingdom Pseudomonadati; phylum Pseudomonadota; class Gammaproteobacteria; order Cellvibrionales; family Microbulbiferaceae; genus Microbulbifer; species Microbulbifer sp. Q7. Next base: position 875,287 of record NZ_LROY01000002.1, read on the forward strand.
ATTATGGAGGCCTGCAATCGCGGTGCGTTTTGCCAGTCTGGGGAATCCATCGGGTTGAGCATCGAGTTGCCGCACGAACAACTGCCCAATGCCTATCTCGATATCAACCTGAATTTTCGCTATTTTTTTGTGCGTAAATTTATGTTCGTCAAACACGCGATGGGTTTTATTGCCATGCCCGGCGGCTATGGCACCCTGGATGAGTTATTTGAGGCACTTACGCTGGTGCAAACGCGCAAGGTCCGGCGCTTCCCCATTGTTCTGGTGGGGAAACAATATTGGGCAGGGCTGGTGGACTGGATGCGCAATACCGTGCTGACGCGCGGCTGTATTGATGCCGACGATCTGAGCCTGTTTACGCTGGTAGACACCGTCGATGAAGCGGCACAGATCATAATCGAGTTTATCCGCGAGTGTGACGGGGAAGCCCGTTAATCCATCGCCCATTTATCGGTATTTCAACGGCCCCTGTCTGCGGACACTATCTGCTGGGGGAGGCTGCAAGCCTGCGGCCGGTTTCGCGATCACCGGTTTCGAGATCAGAAGGAATCGTCGGTCCCTGGAAACGAGTCGCCCTCCAACCTGTCGATGGCGCTCTGCACCGGCGAAAGAATCGGGCTGCGGAACCCTGAGTCTTCTTCGTCCTGCATTTCTTCCGCGAGGATGCCGTAACCGGCATTGGCATTTTCCGGTTCCGCGGCGCCAATCACCGGCAGCCTTGGCCAGCTTTGAAAGTCGATTTCCCCCAGTGAACCGTCCAGGTACTGGATTTCGATGGTGCGGGACGGATGGTCTACGGCCACCACTTCGAACAAGTCCCCACTGTCGAAATTTTCAAACCAGCTACCAATTTCAGGAGCAATTCTAGCCATGATGTGGCCCTCCCGGGTCAATGCGTTGTGGCTCGGATTAACAGAGCCTCTGCACTCAATCTAGTGTGGAGGCGGGAGTCTCGGTAACTGGCAGGTCGCAAATGGCATGCAGTGTTACCTTGGCGCGTGACGGTGAGAGGTCGGTTTCACCCGTGGCGATCTTTCTGTGTCGACCAGTGAGCGCTGGTGGGCTGCCGCGCGGGGATGACTATGCTAGTCTCTCGGTTTAAACAAACGTTTTAATTATCAGTTTGAAACTGTGAGTAGGGCATGAGTCAGCTGGACACCGTCAACCGTATACTGGATGCCGCCGAGGTGCTGTTTGCCGAGCGCGGATTTACCGAGACCTCACTGCGGACCATCACCAGCACGGCGGGCGTGAACCTGGCGGCGGTGAATTATCACTTTGGTTCGAAAAAGGAACTGATACAGGCGGTATTCGAGCGCTTTCTGACCCCGTTTACGGAGAACCTGGATAAAGAGCTCAGCCGCCGGCAGGCCCAGCTGGAAACGTCCCCGGGGGAGCAATTGCAGGTAGATGACCTGCTCGACAGCCTGTACAGCGTGGCCCTTGCTGGCCTGGCAAAGGAGGGGAGAGACCCCAAGCGTTTTATGGGGCTGCTGGGCCTGGCCTACACCCAGTCACAGGGACACCTGCGCAGGTTCATCGTGTCCCGCTACGGGGCCAGCTACCGTCGGTTTGCCGGGTTGCTCGCCAATACCTTGCCGCACGTGGATCCGGTCACTTTTTACTGGCGGCTGTATTTCATGCTGGGCGCGACCATCTTTTCCCTGTCGAGCTTCGACGCAATCGAAGCTATCCTTCGGGAAGACTTCGGTGCCGAGAGCAGTCTCGACGAGACCCTGGCGCGGCTGGCCCCCGCCGCAGCGGCGATGCTGACGGCTGCGGAGCCCAAAGATACATAATCCCTCATTGCGACTTGTGGAAGTCAACGGACCCGATACTGCGGGCCTTCGGCGCAACAACTTCGCGGCAACAACATTGACTGAGAGTGGGAGCTGGAATTCATGTCCGATCAGATTGGTCCGGTGATGATTGATGTCGAGGGTACGGAACTCACGACGGAAGACCGTGAACTCTTGCGTCATCCGCAGGTTGGCGGACTGATTTTCTTTGCGCGCAACTACCACGATCGTCCGCAGCTGGAGGCGCTGGTGGCCGACATCCGCAGTGTGCGGCCAGGGATTCTGCTGGCAGTGGACCAGGAAGGCGGGCGGGTGCAGCGCTTCCGGGATTCCTTTACCCGTTTACCGTCCATGCAGGCACTCAGTGCGCGGGCGGATAGGCAACAGCTGAAAGACGTGGGGTGGCTGCTTGCGGCCGAGTTGCTGGCGGTGGGTGTCGACTTCAGTTTCGCGCCGGTGCTGGATGCCGATGACAACTTCTGCCGTATTGTTGGCGACCGGAGTTTCGCCTGTGACCCGCTGGCACTCGCGGCCAAAGCGCGCCCGTTTATGGCGGGCATGCACGAGGCTGGTATGGCCACCACCGGCAAGCATTTCCCGGGACACGGGCAGGTCCTTGAAGACAGTCACGAAGAGCTGCCGGTGGATCATCGCACGCTGGAAGAGGTGCTGGCGGCCGATGGTCAACCATTTGCCGAGAGTATTGCCGCTGGAGAACTGGAAGCGGTCATGCCGGCGCATATCCGGTTTGCGAAAGTGGATGAGAACCCGGTGGGCTTTTCACGCTTCTGGTTGCAGGAGATCCTGCGCAAACGGCTCGGCTTTGACGGCGTGATCTTCAGTGATGATCTCACCATGGAAGGCGCCGGCGCGGCCGGTGGGTATGCCGAGAGGATCCGGGCGGCGATGCAGGCAGGTTGCGATATGGGGGTTGTGTGCAACAACCGGCAGGGTGCGCTGGAAGTGCTCTCGGCACTGGAAGGTTACGAACCAAACCCAGAATCCAGCCGGCGGCTCGAGCGCATGCGCGGTAAGCCGGTCATTGAAAACTGGGCTTCGCTCGAACAGTCACCCCGTTGGCAGGCCACCCGGGCGTGGCTGGCATCCTGGATGTAAATGCGCAGAATAATGAGCCGTATTGCTGACTCTGCCAGATAACGTTAAGTCGGCAGAAACCGGCAGAAACTTATAAACCTTGAACATCGTCGACGTATGGAGTGATTTGTGGAGCAGGCTAAGGCGTTTATACGCTCCCTGGTGGGGGAAGATCGTTTCTGGATTGCTGAAGTTTTTCTGATTGTTCTCGCCACCGCCTTTGCGGCGTGGATGCTGGCGCTGTTTGTGGCGCGCTTGCAGGCGAGGGCGGAACGCACTGTCAACCCATGGGATGACGCCCTGTGCGGGGCCATCAACCCACCCGCATCCATTGTGGTGTGGCTGGTGGGGCTGTCGCTGGCAGCGGCGCGTGCCGGCAAGGCAACGAGCGCAGAAATTTTCAGTTACGCCGGTACCGTGCGTGAAATCGGCTTCATTGTACTGATTACCTGGTTTGCCCTGCGGTTTGCCAAGGCGGTAGAAACGAACCTTGCGGACCCGCGCTTCATGGGCAAGCCGATGGATGCCACAACGGTGCGTGCCGTTGGCAAGCTGGTGCGTGCTTCCATCATCATTACCGCGGCCATGGTGATCATGCAGCACTTCGGGTACAGCATCAGCGGTGTGCTGGCGTTTGGCGGTATCGGCGGCCTGGCGATTGGTTTTGCGGCAAAAGATTTGCTGGCCAACTTTTTTGGTGGGCTGATGATCTACCTGGATCGCCCGTTCAAGGTGGGCGACTGGGTGCGCTCTCCCGACCAAGAAATAGAAGGCACGGTAGAGGACATCGGCTGGCGCCTGACCCGTATTCGCACCTTTGACAAGCGTCCGCTGTACATTCCCAACGGGATCTTCACCCAGATTTCCGTTGAAAACCCCTCGCGTATGCTGAACCGCCGGATCTACGAAACGGTCGGTATCCGCTACGACGACGCACACCTGATGGCGCCCATTGTGAAAGATGTGCGCGCGATGCTTGAGCAGCACCCGGAAATCGATACCAATCAGACGCTGATTGTGAATTTCAATTCCTTCGCGCCGTCGTCGCTCGACTTCTTTATTTACACGTTTACCAAAACCACCGAATGGGTGCGCTACCACGAGATCAAGCAGGATATCCTGTTGCAGATTCTGAAGATTATCGAGCAGCACGGCGCCTCCTGTGCCTTCCCGACCTCCACCCTGCATATTGCCGATTTGCCGGAGCTGGCAATCGCCGGAGCGCGGGAGGTGCCGGCTGGGTCCTGAATGACAGTTAAGTGACATTTTCCGCAACGGCATACATTGTCAAATCATGTGACCCTTTTGTTGCATTTTTGGTGATTTATTGCGCATCGCAGGCGGCAAGTAACATTAATTTCACGCGGAAACCTAGACAGTGGCGCTGTTTTATCTAAGAATCGGTAACGACCTCTGCGGATGACCGCACAGGCGCTTCGAGACTGCAGGCCACCGTCGACTGGTGGCTTTCGGCAATTGGGGTAGGCGTATTGCCCGCAACCGGGGTGAGCGCAATAACAATAAATGAGGTTGGCTTAATGAGTGATCGCGTTACGGGTACAGTGAAGTGGTTTAACAATGCCCGGGGTTATGGCTTTATCACCTGCGCTGAAGGTTCCGAGGATATCTTCGTTCACTACCGCAGCATCCGCGGTGACGGCTACAAAACCCTCAACGAGGGGCAGGCAGTCGAGTTTGAAATGCAGCAGGGGGATAAAGGCCTGCTCGCGGAAGATGTAGTGCCCTGCGAGTAATTCGCAATTGATCGCACACTCGATTCCGTAGACATTTTGGCCGTGTCGGCCTCGATGGAATATCGCGGGTTGCGTCGTTAGCCAAAGCAAGTGCTTTGTGCAATGACAGCGATAGTTGAGTGACACCGGCAACTAAAAAGCCCAGGCGGCTCGGGTAGATTCCGAAGCCGCCTGGGCTTTTTTTGTGTCTTTCTTGCCGGTATCGGTCAGCCGGCGCCAACGATGCGTAACAGCTGCCCGCAGAACCATGCCGCATAGGTGCCCAGGGCATACCCCATTACTGCGAGGAGTACCCCTACGGGTGCCAGTGATGGGTGGAAGGCGGCGGCCACCACCGGCGCGGAAGCGGCACCGCCCACGTTTGCCTGGCTGCCCACGGCCATGAAGAAGGTGGGTGCCTTGATCAGCTTGGAAACCAGCAGTATCAGTCCGGCATGGATACTCATCCAGATCACGCCGAGCACAAACAGCTCCGGGCTGTTTTTCAGCGCCGTGATATCCATGTGGGTGCCAATAGTGGCCACCAGGAAATAGATAAATACCGACCCGACTTTCGCCGCGCCTGCGCCCTCCAGTTTTTTCGCCGGGGTAAACGCCATGGCAATGCCCAGGGTGGTTGCCACAACAATGAGCCAGAAAAACGGGCTGGTTAAACTGAAGCGGGCCATGTGCGGCGCATGGGTTTGGAACCACGGGGCCAGGAAGTCGGCGCAGGCGTGAGCGATGGCGGTAATGCCGAAGCCGACTGCGGCAATCAGCATCAGGTCCTGCAGGCTGGGGTTGCGTGAGTGCTTGCGCTGCATGGTCTCCACACGCTCGCGCAACGCGTTGATGCTGGAGGTGTCTGCGCCCCGGCGCGCATCAAGCTGCTTCGCATTACCGGCCATAATCAGCAGCACCGCCATCCACAGGTTGGCGACGATGACATCCACCGCCACCATCGCGGAAAAAACATTGCCGCCGACATCGAAGATTTCCTTCATTGCCGCCTGGTTTGCGCCGCCACCAATCCAGCTGCCGGCAACCGTGGTCATCCCGCGCCAGATGGCATCGGGGCCGTTACCGTTGAGCATACCCGGATCGATCGCAGACATGATCAGCAGGGCGAGTGGCCCACCAATAACGATACCGGCGGTACCGGTTAAAAACATGATCAACGCTTTTGGGCCAAGATTGACGATGCCTCTCAGGTCGATACTGAGCGTGAGCAGTACCAGGCTGGCCGGCAGCAAATAGCGTGAAGCGACGAAGTAAAGATTGGAATTGTGCGCGTCGATAATGTGGAAGGTGGTGAGCAGGGAAGGCAGGAAATAACACAGTAACAGGGCGGGCACAAAGCGGTAGAAACGCTTCCAGAAGCGTTGCTCGCTGCTTGCCGTATAAAACACCAGGCCGAGGATGGCCGCGAGCATCCCCAGAATAATTGCGTCATTCGTTATCATGCTGAATCCGATTGTTATTAGTGTGTGTCTGAACGTATTGCTGTTTACAACGGAAAACGGCCCTTGCGGGCCGCTGTGGAGAATGCGTTTTCAGGCTCAGGGCGTGATGTCGATGGCGCCTTCCTGCGCTGCCGGCTCTTCGATCTGTTCAATGGCCCGCACCTCGATCAACACGCCCAGCTTGGGGTGGTCAATGTAATGGAGCTCGCCGCTGCGCAGTCGGCGCTCCTCGTTGAGCACCGCAACCCGCGCGGCCAACTTCGCGGCGGGCTCGGCCGCTGCGGCATCTTGCTGGGCGTCTTCCCCATGAAATACCGCGGCATCGGCTGCTGTGCTGTAACCGCTGGTGGTGCTGAATTCATAATCGTCAGTCTGCGCGGTAGCGCCACCGAGGTTGCCCAGGTCCATGGGCTCGTCACCGGCCAGCGCGGCAGCGGTGCGGTCGACGGGCGCGCGCGGCCGCGTAGGGACAGAAATACCCTTTGGTGCGGCGGGCGCGGCCAGCGCCGGGATGTCGGTGTTGGTCATGGGGGCGATTGCACCGTAGCTGGACGAGTCGCTTCCGTTTGGTAGCCATTCACTCAGCCACAGATCCGTACTCAGGTGCAGATAGCGGGATACACTCAGGGTAACGCTGCCTTCCAGCTGGTGGTGATTGCCGTCCACCGGGCCACCGTTTATCAGGATGGCCGGGGCATTGCGCTCGGTCTGTAATACCTGGCGCCATGTCTTGTGGAACAGGACCTCATAGCCCGCGCTGCGCGCCAAAGCCGCCACCTTGTTGTCCAGCTGGTTGGGCGCTGGCTGCAGGGCGGGAATCATCGGGTCGGCCTTGGAGGGGGTGTCAAAGTCCACCCAGTGGCTGTCGTAAGCAAGCCGGGGGGTCGCGGGCCAGGTTTCGCGCGACTGGCTCATACCGCTCTCGCGACTGAACACCACCATTTCAACCTCGAATTGGGTGCCCGCATAGCCCGCCGCCTCCGCGCCTGCAGCGCACAGGGCAAGGAGAGCCGTTCCGGTCAGCTGTTTCAGGCGAGCTGCGACCTGCTTGTGGTTAAGGGTCATGTTGATACCGCTTATTCTTTGTGCCGATGTACATAGGTGTGGACGCCCGGTCTGGTACCGGGCTGTCCGAGCCGCGTGATGGCGACGAATTCGCCCATATTAACATTGATTGATTGGCGAATGTGTCGACTGCGCCACCGCTGGCGGCGCTTGTCGACCGTGGGGTTGTGGTTACTGGGACAGCTGTTGCAAAACCTCATTGACCTGCTGCAAGCGCTGCTCCGGGCCGCTCTCATCCAGGGTAAAGTTCAACTGGTTGGCGCCCTGCAATCGGTAGGTGGTGGGGCGGGTCTGCACCATCTTCACCAGGGTCAGCGGATCGACCTTGGCATTTTCGGAAAACTCGATGCGTCCGCCGGTGGCCGAGGCCTCCAGTTTGCGAATGCCCATGCGGTTGGCCTGCAGCTTGATCTCGGTAATGCGGAACAGGTGCTTCACCGGTTCTGGCAGCAGTCCGAACCGGTCGATCATCTCCACCTGCAGCTCTTTCAGGGCCGCCTTGTCCTCCGCATTAGCGATCCGCTTGTACATGATCAGGCGGCTGTGCACGTCCGGCAGGTAGTCTTCCGGGATCAGCGCGGGTACCCGCAGGTTAACGTCGACCGCGGGGGATTCCAGGGGCTCGTCGATGTTCGGGGTGCGCCCCTCGCGAATGGCCTTTACCGCGTGATCGAGCATTTCCATATACAGGTTGAAGCCAACACTCTGGATCTGGCCACTCTGCTCCTCGCCCAGTAGTTCACCCGCACCGCGGATTTCCAAATCGTGGGTGGCCAGGGTAAATCCGGCACCCAGGTCCTGGGCCTCGCTGATGGCTTCCAGGCGCTTCACCGCGTCCGCCGTCATGGCGCGCTTGTTGGGCGTAAGCAGGTAGGCGTATGCCTGGTGGTGAGAACGCCCCACGCGGCCGCGCAGCTGGTGCAGCTGGGCGAGCCCGAACTTGTCCGCGCGCTCGATCAGGATGGTGTTGGCATTTGGAATGTCGATACCGGTTTCGATGATGGTGGTGCACACCAGCACATTGAAGCGCTTGTGGTAAAAATCGCTCATCACCTGTTCCAGCTCGCGCTCGCGCATCTGCCCGTGGCCAATGCCGATGCGGGCTTCCGGAACCAAAGCCTCCAGCTCACGGGCAAGGCGCTCGATACTTTTCACTTCATTGTGCAGGAAGTACACCTGACCGCCGCGCAGGATTTCCCGCAGGATGGCTTCCTTGATCAGGGCTTCGTCGCGCTCGCGCACAAACGTTTTTACCGAGAGCCGGCGCGCGGGCGGCGTGGCGATGACCGAGAGATCGCGAATCCCCGCCATAGCCATATTGAGCGTGCGTGGAATCGGCGTTGCCGTGAGGTTGAGGATATCCACTTCGGCGCGCAGGCTCTTCAGCTTTTCTTTCTGGCGCACGCCAAAGCGGTGTTCCTCGTCGATAATCAGCAGGCCCAGGTTTTTGAATTTCAGGTCGCTCTGCAGCAATTTGTGGGTGCCCACAAGAATATCCACCTTACCAGCTGCCACACGCTCCTTGATCGCATCCACTTCCTTGTTACTGCGGAAGCGGGAAATGACTTCGATAGTGATAGGCCAGTCCGCGAAGCGGTCCTGCAACGACTGGAAATGCTGCTGGGCGAGCAGGGTGGTGGGCACGAGCATGGCCACCTGTTTGCCGCCATGTGCCGCGACAAACGCAGCGCGCATGGCAACTTCGGTTTTACCGAAACCGACATCGCCGCATACCAGGCGGTCCATCGGCTTGTCCGACAGCATATCGCCAACCACCGATTCAATGGCCAGCTGCTGATCCGGTGTCTCCTCGAAGGGGAAGCCGGCGGTGAATTCGCGGTAAGCGAGGCCCGGGTCACCGAAGGCATGCCCAACACGGGCCTCCCTGCGGGCATAAATGTCGAGCAGCTCGGCCGCGGCATCACGCACTTTTTCGGCGGCCTTGCGTTTTGCCTTCTGCCAGGTCTCGCTGCCGAGCTTGTGCAGCGGCGCCAGCTCTTCGTCCGCGCCAGAGTAGCGGCTGATCAGGTGCAGGCTGGCCACCGGCACATAGAGCTTGGCGCCATCGCCGTATTCTAGGGTCAGGAACTCCGCCTGCTGGCCGTCGATGTCGAGGCTCTGCAAGCCTTTATAGCGCCCAACCCCGTGATCGATATGCACAACCGGTGCGCCCACACGCAATTCGGCGAGGTTTTTTACCGCGTTGTCGGCATCGTCTTTGGCCTTTTTGCGGCGGCGTTGTTGCAGTACCCGTTCGCCAAACAGCTGGGGTTCGGCGATCAGGTTCAGCGGGGGTTGTTCCAGCAACAGCCCCTTGTCGATGGCGGCTACGGTAATGCCGTACTGGGCATCGCTTGTGAGGAAGCTTTGCCAGCTGTCGAAGGTTTTGGGAGCCAGGCGGATGCCGCTCAGCAGATCCAGCAATGCCTCGCGGCGGCCCCCGCTCTCCGCGCAAAACAGCACGCGGCCACTGTATTCCATCAGGTAGGCTTCCAGGGCTTTCAGCGGCTGCTCGGATTTTCCGTCGACGGGCAGGTTGGGCGGCACGGCACTGGCAAAGTTGTAGTTGCCGGCTGTATCCGGGAGTGTTTCCGGGGAAAAGAAGGCGCGCGGTAGCGACTTCAATGCGGCATAGAACTCGTCGATGTCCAGCAACACTTGGCGCGGTTCCAGAATCGGCCGTGTCAGGTCGCCACGGCGGCTCTGGTAACGGTTATCGGTTTCCCGCCAGAATGATTCGACCGGCTGCTGCAAATCGCCCTGGATAAACGCCTGGCTGCCCTCCGGCAGGTAATCGAACAGGCTCGCGCACTGGTCGAAGAACAGCGGCAGGTAGTATTCGATACCCGCCGGTGCAATGCCGGCACTGATGTCCTGGTAGATGGAGACAGGGCCCGGGTCTACCTCGAACTGCTCGTGCCACCGCTCGAGGAATTTTGCCAGGCCTGGCTTGTGCATCGGGAATTCCCGTGCGGGCAACAGGTGAATGCGCTCCACCGTGTCGATGGTGCGCTGATCTTCCGGGTCAAATGTGCGCAGGGATTCAATTTCGTCATCGAACAGGTCGATCCGGTAGGGCAGGTTGCTACCCATGGGGAATATGTCCATGAGCGATCCGCGCACCGCAAACTCGCCGTGCTCGTATACCGTATCGACACAGTGGTAACCGGCCTGCTCGAGCAGTCGACGCTGCTTGTTGAGGTCGAATTTCTGGCCCTCCTGCAGAATCAGGGCATTGCCCGCGACGTAATCTTTGGGGGCCAGCCGGTGCAACAGGGTGCTGACCGGCGCGATGACAATCCCGCTCTGCATCTGTGGCAGCCGGTAGAGCGTCGCCAGTCGGTCCGAAATGATGTCCTGGTGCGGAGAGAAGGTGTCATAAGGCAGAATTTCCCAGTCCGGAAATTGGAAAATCGGTAACCCTGAATGCGCCGCTTCGGCGCCGTCATCTCGCCCGGGCTTGTTAAAAAATTTCAGCTGCAGTTCCAGTTGCTGCGCTTCCTGGCTGTTGCGCGCGATCAACAGGGTGGGGGCGCTGCTGTTTCTCGCGGCAGTCAGGATGGCCAGGGCAGCGCTGGCGCCGTGCAGCTGGCCCCAGAATTGGCGGTCATTGGGTGCGCGAAAGGCGGGGGGTGACAAAGGGGGGAATTGACTCATGTTTCCTTATAATTCCGTGCTTTCTGACCGCTGACGGCCCGGGGGCGGCTATTGTAGCGGTGAAACGTGGCCGGTGCAGGTTTGGGCTCCGCGCGGGGCAAAATTTGCGGTTATGAGCGCGGGACGGAGAGCGGATTCTCCGGTGCTTTCGGCGTCGGGAAAATGTAGTTTAACTACAGTTTTTAGCCTATTTTTTACGCGGTTGCGTGGCCCCAAGTGAATACACATAATGCGCCGGCCTTCACCCCCGAGGCGAGATTCAGAGCCGTTCTGATCGTCCGGGCCGGGCGGAGGCGCGACCCCCATTATCACTCTGCAGAGGTGTCCGACTGTGACTCAGAAGCGACCGAAGCCCGCTGACTTCTTCAAGGACTGGAAAGCGCGTGAAGCGCTGGCGGAATCCATGATTCCGATGATTGGCAAGCTCAACCGGGAAAGCAACGTCGGCATTTATATGTACGGCCAAAACCTGGTGAACCGCTCCGTACTCAGCATTATGAAAGCCCACCGTTTTGTACGTCAGGTGGAAGAGAACGAGCTGTCTGAGTTTGAAACCTATCCGGTGCTCGAGGCTATCTGCAAGCTGGATCTGGGTCCCGTACATATCGACCTGGGTACGCTGACCAATAAGTACATGCGCGACCAGCGTGGCCTCTCCATTGAAGAGTTCGTGCGCGAAGAACTCGCCGACGCCGGGGGCGCGGGCAAGCCGCTGCCGCAAACCCAGGACGTGGTTATCTACGGTTTCGGACGTATCGGTCGTCTGGTTGCCCGCTTGCTGATTGAAAAAGCAGGTAGTGGTGATGTGCTGCGTCTGCGCGCCATCGTGCTGCGCAAGGGCAAGGCCGACAACGATCTGGTCAAGCGCGCCTCTCTGCTGCGTCGCGACTCCGTACACGGCGCCTTCAACGGCACCATCCGTGTAGACGAGGAGACCAGCTCCCTGATCTGCAACGGCAACGAAGTGAAGGTGATCTACGCCAACTCCCCGCAGGAAGTGGATTACACCCAGCACGGTATCAACAATGCGCTGATTGTCGACAGTACCGGTGTATGGCGCGATGAAGAGGGCCTGTCCCAGCACCTCGAAAGCAAGGGTGCCGCCAAGGTGTTGCTGACCGCACCGGGCAAGGGTGACCTGAAGAACATCGTGTACGGCATCAACAACGGCGAGATCAAGCCGGAAGACAAGATCCTGTCGGCGGCCTCCTGTACCACCAACGCGATTGTGCCGGTGCTGAAGGCCATGATGGACAAATACGGCGTTGAGCACGGTCACGTGGAGACGGTACACGCCTACACCAATGACCAGAACCTGATCGACAACTACCACAAGGGCGAGCGTCGCGGCCGTTCCGCTGCGCTGAACATGGTACTGACCGAGACTGGCGCGGCCAAAGCGGTGTCCAAGGCCTTGCCGGAGCTGAAAGGCAAGCTCACCGGTAACGCGATCCGCGTACCGACCCCGAACGTGTCCATGGCGATCCTGAACCTGCGCCTGGGCAAGCACACCACCAAGGAAGAGTTGAACGAGTACATGCGCGAGGTTGCGTTGCACTCACCGCTGCGTCAGCAGATCGACTTTACCAATTCCCCGGAAGTGGTATCCAGTGACTTCGTGGGCTCCCGTCGCGCCTGTGTATTCGACTCCATTGCCACCATCGTGGAAGAGGACAATGCGGTTCTCTACTGCTGGTACGACAATGAATTCGGCTACAGCTGCCAGGTGGTGCGCTGCCTGGAAGACATGGCTGGCGTACGCTACGAGCTGTTCCCGAAGAAGGACTAACGGGTCCTGATGCCGCAGGGGAGGGCGCTGGCTCTTCTCTGTGGTGCCCGTGGCGCGGTCGATTGGTCAGGCAGATCAATTCCGCGCCACGCCATTCACGCCAGCCGAGCCGGTTCCCCGGTCGGCGCCTCCAACTAAAGTCGTTGTTTTTTCAGCAAAATTTTCCTCATCCTGAGTCGATTTGGCTCTATCTGCTCTGGTAAAGCCACGGCCCCATCCTTATAATGCGCGCGATTTTGCGGGGCCGCCGTGCGCCGGGAGTGTGTTTGCGTGAAGGCCGCGTGTTGCGGTCGCAATGCGAGACTTTACGCCCCCCGGAGTGCAGCAGCCGCTGCCTGCAGCGCCACAGAGGTCGCCAGGCGAGCGGGAGCCATAGCGCCGGTAGTTCGGGGCTATCCTCAGGAGTACCACGGCCTAAGTCCCCGCCATGGGTTTCTGCTTTTCATTTTTAGTGTTTTCTAACTCTAGATTTTTATAAACCTACCAACTTAGAACTTAGGCATAGGCGTATGAGAAAGATCCGTCGGGGATTGGATTTACCCATATCCGGCGCGCCCGAGCAGGTCATCCACGATGGCCCTGCTGCCAAAACTGTTGCGGTGGTCGGTCCCGATTACAACGGGATGAAGCCCACCATGGCGGTTGCGGAAGGGGATAGCGTCAAACTCGGACAGCTGCTGTTCACCGATAAGAAAACCGAAGGCGTGCGTTACACTGCACCGGCCGCCGGTCGCGTGGTTGCCATCAACCGTGGCGCCCGTCGCGTGCTGCAGTCTGTGGTCATCGAAGTCGAAGGTGATGAGGCCGAGCAGTTTGCCAGCTACAGCGCTGACCAGCTGGGCAGCCTGACTGCGGAGCAGGTGCGTGAAAACCTGGTGGAGTCCGGCCTGTGGACGGCTCTGCGTACCCGCCCTTTCAGCAAGGTGCCGGCACTTGATGCCCAGCCATCCGCGCTCTTCATCAATGCCATGGATACCAATCCGCTGGCCGCTGACCCGGTTGTGGTCATCGCCGAGCAGCGCGATGCGTTCGCTCAGGGTGTTGAGATCCTTTCCAAGCTGGCTGACAAGACCTTTGTCTGCACCGCGCCGGATGCTGACATTCCGGTGCCGGGCACGGCTTCCGTGCAGCGCGAAGCCTTTGCAGGCCCGCACCCGGCAGGTCTCTCGGGAACCCATATCCACTTCCTGCACCCGGTCAAGCCCGGCCGTCAGGTATGGACCATCGGTTACCAGGACGTGATTGCCGTGGGCAAACTGTTCGAAACCGGCAAGTTGTTCACCGACCGTGTGATTGCCCTGGGTGGCCCTCAGGTCAACAATCCGCGTCTGATCCGCACCCGTCTGGGCGCCGACCTGACAGCGCTGACTGCGGGTGAACTGAAAGACGGCGACAACCGTCTCATTTCCGGTTCTGTGTTCGGTGGGCTTACTGCTACCGGCCCGCTGGCCTATCTCGGCCGCTACGCCAATCAGGTGAGCGTGCTGGTGGAAGGCAAAGAACGTCCGTTCCTGCACTACCTGCGGGCGGGCAACAAGCGTTTCTCTGCACTGCCGATTTACCTGTCGCGCCTGTTCAAGAATCGTTTGTACGATTTCACCACCAGTGCCAATGGCTCCGAGCGTGCCATGGTGCCGATCGGCGCCTACGAGCGCGTGGTTCCCCTCGACGTGCTGCCGACGCAACTGTTGCGCGCACTGATTGTCGGTGACACCGCGACCGCCCAGCAGCTGGGCGCGCTGGAGCTGGACGAGGAAGATCTGGCCCTGTGCACCTTCGTGTGTCCAGGCAAGTACGAGTACGGTCCCATTTTGCGGGATAACCTGACCCGTATTGAGAAGGAGGGTTAAGGATGTTGCGCAAGTTCCTCGATTCCATCGAGCCGCATTTCCACAAGGGCGGCAAATACGAAAAGTTCTACGCGCTATACGAAGCGATTGATACCGGCCTGTTTCAGCCGGCCGATCGCACCAAGACTACCGCTCACGTACGTGACGGTATCGATCTGAAGCGCATCATGATCACCGTTTGGGCCTGTGCCATGCTGGCGGCCTTCTGGGGTATGTACAATATCGGTTATCAGTCCAACCTGATCATCGCCGATATGGGCACCACCGAGTTTGAAGGCTGGCGCCACGCCATTATTGGCGCGCTCACCAGCTACAATGCCGGTAGCGTCTGGGACAACTTCGTCTACGGGGCCATGTACTTCTTGCCAATTTACCTGGTGACGTTCATCGTCGGCGGTATCTGGGAAGTATTGTTCGCAGCGGTACGCGGCCACGAAGTCAACGAAGGCTTCTTCGTGACCTCGATCCTGTTCGCGCTGACCTGTCCGCCGGACCTGCCCCTGTGGCTGGTGGGCATGGGCATCAGCTTCGGTGTGGTGATCGGTAAGGAAGTGTTCGGAGGCACCGGCAAGAACTTCCTCAACCCGGCGCTGACTGGTCGTGCCTTCCTGTACTTTGCCTACCCGGCCTCCATGTCTGGCGACATGGTGTGGACCGCGGTCGACGGCTATACCGGCGCTACCGCGCTGTCCGTTCTGGCGAACGAAGGTGTCGTAAACGGTGTGGTGAATGCCGCAGCGGGCCCGCTGACCTGGTGGGATGCGTTCTTCGGCAACATGCACGGCTCCATCGGTGAGACCTCCACCTTTGTGATCCTGATCGCCGGCGTCATCCTGATGGGCATGAAGATTGCCAGCTGGCGCATCGTGGCCGGTACCCTGCTGGGTATGATGGCTACCTCGACGCTGTTCAACTTTATCGGCTCCGAGACCAACGTCTTCTTCAATGTGCCCTGGTACTGGCACCTGGTTGTAGGCGGCTTTGCGTTCGGTCTGATCTTTATGACCACCGACCCGGTGTCCGCAGCCATGACCAATATGGGTCGCTGGTACTACGGCATCCTGATTGGTGTGATGACCGTCCTGATCCGTGTCGTGAACCCGGCCTTCCCGGAAGGCATCATGCTGGCGATCCTGTTCGCCAACCTGTTCGCGCCGCTGTTTGACCACTTCGTGGTGCAGTCCAATATCAAACGGAGGTTGGCACGTGGCTAATAAAGATTCCGTCAAGGGAACACTGATCGTAGCCCTGGTGCTGTGTATCGTCTGTTCCGTCATTGTTTCCACCGCCGCGGTGATGCTGAAGCCCATGCAGCAGGCAAATGCTGCATTGGACCTCAAGCGCAACGTGCTGCTGGCTGGCGACCTGATCGATCCGAACCAGGCTGGTAAGGATGCGGTTGAGTCCGCATTTGCCAATGTCACCATCAAGTATGTGGACCTGCGCACTGGCAAGTTCACCGATGAGGCGCCGGCAGGCGGCAGCGGTCGCGCCGCTGCGAAAATCCCCTCCGCCAGCGACAAGCTGACTCCGGAGCAGGACGTTGCCAAAATCATCCGCCGCGAGCACATCAAAGAAGTGTATCTGGTGGAAGAGAACGGCGAGCTGCAGAAGGTGATTCTGCCGGTGCGCGGTTACGGCCTGTGGGGTCAGCTGTACGGCTTCCTCGCGCTGCAAAATGACCTCAATACCGTTGCCGGCCTGGGCTTTTACGAGCACAAGGAAACACCGGGACTGGGTGGCGAAGTTGACAACCCCAACTGGAAAGCGATCTGGGAAGGCAAGAAGGTCTATGCCGAAGATGGTGACGTGGCGTTGAGCGTGATCAAGGGCAGTGTTGATCAAAACACTCCGAATGCCGAGTACAAGGTCGATGGCCTGTCCGGCGCAACCCTGACCAGTAAGGGTGTCGATAACCTGGTCGAGTTCTGGCTCGGCAGTGAAGGTTACGGCCCCTTCCTGAAAAACCTGAAAGCAGGGGAGGCGTAACATCATGAAATTGAAAGATACTCTGCTGGAGCCGATCTTTACCAATAACCCTATCGCGTTGCAGATCCTCGGTATCTGTTCCGCGCTGGCGGTAACCAGCTCCCTGAAGGTGACACTGGTAATGTGTGTGGCACTGACCGTAGTGGTCTGCTGCTCCAACGTACTGGTGTCCCTGATCCGTACCCAGATCCCCAACAGCATCCGTATCATCGTGCAGATGACCGTGATTGCCTCGCTGGTAATTCTGGTGGACCAGGTGATCAAGGCGCTTGCCTATGATATTTCCAAGCAGCTGTCGGTATTCGTTGGTCTGATTATTACCAACTGTATCGTGATGGGCCGCGCGGAAGCTTTCGCCATGAAACATGGCCCGAAAGAGAGCTTCTTCGACGGCCTCGGCAACGGACTGGGTTACAGCGTGATCCTGATCGGTCTCGCGGTTATTCGTGAACTGTTTGGTGCCGGCACCCTGTTTGGTTATCCGATTCTCGAAACCATTAATAACGGTGGCTGGTATGTCCCCAACGGCATGCTGCTGTTGCCGCCGAGCGCATTCTTCCTGATCGGTCTGTTCATCTGGGCGATCCGTACTTGGAAGCCTGCGCAGGTGGAAGAGGACGAATTCAAGATTACGTCCAATTCCAAAGTGCCGCTGGCGCAGCAGGAGGCCTGATAGATGGAACATTATATTTCTCTAATTATCCGCGCCATTTTCGTTGAAAACATGGCGCTGGCCTTCTTCCTCGGGATGTGTACCTTCCTGGCGGTATCCAAGAAGGTAGATGCGGCGATCGGTCTGGGTGTTGCAGTTGTTGTGGTACTGACCATTACGGTACCGGTCAACAACCTGATTTACGCCTACCTGCTGAAAGATGGTGCGCTCGCCTGGGCGGGTTATCCCGACGTTGACCTCAGCTTCCTCGGGCTGCTGTCTTACATCGGCGTAATCGCGGCTCTGGTGCAGATCCTGGAAATGTTCCTGGATAAGTATGTACCGGCGCTCTACAACGCCCTGGGTGTATTCCTGCCTCTGATTACCGTGAACTGCGCCATCCTGGGTGCGTCACTGTTCATGGTCGAGCGCGAATACAACTTCGGTGAGAGTGTTGCCTACGGCTTTGGTGCCGGTATCGGCTGGGCACTGGCGATTACCGCACTGGCCGGTATCCGCGAAAAACTTAAGTACAGTGATGTACCCGATGGCCTGAAAGGTCTGGGTATCACCTTTATCACCGTTGGTCTGATGTCGCTTGGCTTCATGTCCTTCGGTGGTATCGATATCTAATCGGGGAGCGCAATACGATGAATCTGGAAATTATTCTCGGCGTTGCGATGTTTACCGTGATTGTGCTGGCACTGGTGGCGGTTATCCTCGTTGCCCGTTCTCGCCTGGTAAACACCGGTGACGTCAATATCGTGGTCAACGGTGAGAAAACGCTCACCGTACCGGCCGGCGGTAAACTGCTGCAGACTTTGGCTGCCAACAACCTGTTCCTGGCTTCGGCTTGTGGTGGTGGTGGCTCCTGCGCACAGTGTGTGTGTGTGATTGAAGAGGGCGGTGGCGACATGCTGCCGACCGAAGCGGCACACTTCACTCCGCGTGAAGCCAAAGAAGGCAAGCGTCTGTCCTGTCAGGTTGCGGTCAAGCAGGACATGAAGATCGAAGTGCCTGAAGAGGTGTTTGGTGTGAAACAGTGGGAATGCACTGTGGAATCCAACCCCAACGTGGCCACCTTCATTAAAGAGCTGACCCTGAAGCTGCCGGAAGGCGAGAACGTCGACTTCCGTGCGGGTGGTTACGTTCAGCTGGAAGCGCCGCCCCATCACGTGAAGTTCTCCGACTTCGATATCGAAGAAGAGTACCGCGGTGACTGGGAGCACTTTGGCTTCTTCAAGCTGGAGTCCAAAGTCACCGAACCGGTGGTTCGTGCCTACTCCATGGCCAACTACCCGGAAGAGAAGGGCGTTGTTAAGTTCAACATCCGTATCGCGACACCGCCGCCGCGTACCGAAGGTATTCCGCCGGGTCAGATGTCTTCCTACGTCTTCAACCTGAAGCCAGGTGACACCATGCGCGTTTACGGTCCCTTCGGTGAGTTCTTCGCCAAGGATACCGACAACGAAATGGTCTTCATCGGTGGTGGTGCCGGCATGGCGCCCATGCGTTCGCACATCTTTGACCAGCTGAAGCGTCTGCACTCCAGCCGCAAGATCAGCTTCTGGTACGGTGCGCGCTCCCTGCGCGAGATGTTCTACGAGGATGACTACAACGGCCTGCAGGAAGAGTTCGACAACTTCCAGTGGCATATTGCGTTGTCTGATCCGCAGCCGGAGGACAACTGGGAAGGCTACACCGGTTTCATCCACAATGTGGTGTACGAAAACTACCTGAAGGACCACCCGGCGCCGGAAGACTGTGAGTACTACATGTGTGGGCCGCCCATGATGAACGCGGCGGTGATCAATATGCTGAAAGACCTGGGCGTAGAGGATGACAATATCCTGCTCGACGACTTCGGTGGCTGATCACGCATGATTGGACGTGACAATACATCCACAAAAACAGGGCCGCTCCTTTCGGCCCTGTTTTTGTTTGTGCCGCGCGGGTTTTCTTCCTTGGTCGGGCTGCTTGGGCTCGGCCTGGCGCTGGTCATTGCCGTCAGCCTGGCCGCTTGTAGTCCGCAGAAGCAGACCTGGAAGCTCACCGGCCCCACCATGGGAACCGCCTACCACGTTACCGTGGTGGATGTGCCCGCAGGGGTGCAGCGTGCAGAATTGCAGGGTGCCATTGATGCGGAGCTGGTTGCGGTCAATCAGGAGATGTCGACCTACATCCCCGACTCGGAACTGATGCGTTTCAACCGCGCACCGGTGGGCGAAGCGGTGGCCGTGTCACCGCATCTTGCCCAGGTGGTAGAACGCGCCCTGGAGATCTATCAGCACAGCGACGGCGCGTTTGATGTGACCGTGGGCCCGCTGGTGAACCTGTGGGGTTTTGGCCCGCAGCCGGAGCCGGAAACCATACCCAATGATGGCGAGATTGCGGCGCTGCTCGATGTGATCGGTTCGGATGCCTTGCTTGTTGAGGGCTCGACGCTCACCAAAACCCGCCCGGTGCAGATTGACCTGTCGGCCATTGCCAAAGGCCACGGCGTTGACCGTGTGGCCGAGCTGCTGTCCTCGCGCGGTATCGTCAATTACCTGGTGGAGGTGGGTGGTGAGCTGCGCACCGCGGGGGTAAACCCCGAGGGTAACCCCTGGCGCATTGGCGTCGAGCGCCCGACGGCGGGGCAGGTGGTGCAGAAACCGATTGTGGTGAGTGGCAAGGCCGTGGCGACGTCCGGTGACTATCGCAATTACTACGAGCGGGACGGCAAGCGCTATGCGCATACCATAGATCCGCGCACCGGGCGGCCGGTAGAGCACCGCCTGGCCTCGGTCACGGTTATCGCCGACACCTGTGCGGAGGCGGATGGCTACGCCACAGCGCTGAATGTGATCGGCGCCGATAAAGCGTTAAAATTGGCAGAGCAGCGGCAATTGGCGGTGTTCCTGCTGGTAAAAACCGATTCCGGGTTCGAAGAGCGCGCCAGTAGTGCGTTTCAGCCCTATCTAGAAAGTCAGGGGAGGTAACCGTGACTATTTATATTTTTGCATTCTTTCTTATGGTGCTGCTGGTGGCCGGTATGGCTATTGGTGCCATCCTGCAAAACAAGCCGATAAAAGGCACTTGCGGTGGTCTGAACACACTGGGTATGAAGAAAGACTGCGAAGTTTGTGGTGGTGACGACGACGAGTGCGAGAAAGAGCAGGAGCGTCAGCGCCAGGCCGCACTGGCAAAAGCCGCTGCGCCGTCTGACCTCGCGTACGATGCAACCCAAAAGCCCAACAAGCAGTCTTGAGTTATCCAAGCCTGATTCCACTAAAAATACAAAGACAGTAAATCAATGGCAGATTCCAAGTACGATCTGGTAGTAATTGGTTCCGGTCCGGCGGGGGAAGCCGCGGCCATGAGCGCGGCCAAGAAGGGGCTGCGTGCGGCGGTAATTGAGCGGCGTTCCGCAGTGGGCGGCAACTGTACCCACAAGGGCACCATTCCCTCCAAGGCGCTGCGGCATTCCGTGAAGCAGCTGATGCGCTACAACACCCACAGTGTGTTCCGCGCCCTCGGTGAACCGCGTCGCCTGACCTTCCCGCAGGTCATGCAGACGGTGAACAAAGTCATTTCCTACCAGGTGGAAATGCACACCAGCTGCTATGCGCGCAACCGGGTCGACCTGATTGTCGGCGAAGCCAGCTTCCGCGATGCCAACAGTGTTGAAGTGCAGCTGACCGACGGCGCCAAGGAAATTGTTACCGCCGAAAAATTTGTCATTGCCACGGGTTCGCGTCCATACCGTCCGGCGGATGTGGATTTTGACCACCCGCGGGTATACGACAGTGACACCATTCTCGATATGGAGCACACGCCGCAGGCGATCATCATCTACGGTGCCGGCGTGATTGGCTGTGAGTACGCCTCCATTTTTGCCGCTCTCGGCATGAAAGTGGACCTGATCAACAGCCGCGGCCACCTGCTGGAATTTCTTGACGACGAAATCTCCGATGCCCTGAGCTATCACTTGCGCGATATGGGCGTTACCGTGCGCCACCGCGAGGAGTATGCCAAGGTGATCGGCACCGACCGTGGTGTGACCATGGAAATGCAGTCCGGCAAGCGGATTTCAGCGGATGCGTTGCTGTGGTGTAACGGCCGCTCTGGTAACACCGGCTCACTGGGGCTGGAAAATATCGGCCTCGAGGCCAATCACCGGGGCCAGCTGGCAGTAGACGACCACTACTGCACCGGGGTGGAAAATATCTATGCGGCTGGTGACGTCATCGGCTGGCCGAGCCTCGCCAGCGCTTCCTATGACCAGGGCCGCGCAGTGGCGGCCGCCATCGTCGGTCGCGGTCATCGTGTGATTGAAGATGCCCCGACCGGTATTTATACGCTGCCGGAAATCTCTTCCGTAGGTAAAACCGAAACCGAGCTGACCAACGCCAAGGTGCCTTACGAAGTCGGTCGCGCATTGTTCAAGCACACCGCACGGGCGCAGATTTCCGGCGAGCGTGTGGGCATGCTGAAGATTCTGTTCCACATCGAAACCCGCGAGATTCTCGGCATCCACTGTTTCGGGGCTGAGGCGGCGGAGATCGTGCACATCGGGCAGGCCATCATGAAACAGCCCGCGCCGAACAATTCGATCGATTTCTTCGTGAACACCACCTTCAACTACCCGACCATGGCGGAAGCGTACCGCAGCGCGGCACTGGATGGTCTCAACCGGATTACCCGACTGTGACGGAGCCATCCTCGGAAGAGTTTCGCACACTGGTGCAGGGCGTCTTCGAACAGGTGCCCTTTGTGCGTGAAGTCGGCCTCAAGCTTCACGCCTTCGATTTTGCAGCGCAGACGCTGTCGGCAGAATTTGCCCGTAAGCCGGAGCTGATCGGCAACCACTTTCACAATATTCTGCACGGTGGCGTGATTGCCACGGCGCTGGACACGGTGGGTGGGTTTACCGCGATGGTGGCGGCCTATCAGCGTATGGGAGGTGCCATCGACTGGGAGGAGAAGGTGCAACGCCTGATGCGCCTTGGCACTGTGGATATGCGGGTGGATTACCTGAAGCCTGGCCGCGGCGAGCACTTTGTCTGCAGCGGGTCTATCTTGCGGGTCGGCAACAAGCTGGTGGTTTCGCGGATGGAATTACATAACGACCGTGAAGAGCTGATCTCTACCGGAACCGCTACCTTCCTTTATTGATTATCAATCGGCGTCGAACCCTGTTTCGATCGCGGAAGAGGGCGGATCCATGACGTGATCCGCCCGAACTGCCTTCAGCCCCGGTGTTTTTTCACCGTATGCAGGGCAACATCCTTCTCAAAATACACATAGAACTCCGGGTACTCCCAACGGGTGATGGCGGGTTCGCCCACCGGCCCCTGAATCCCCAGTGGCTCGCCCAGCCGCGCGGTCACCTCGTCTTTCTTGAGCCCACGCACCTGCTCCACATAAGTGTCGCTGCTTTGACTACCCACCGGTACTTCAAGCGTCTCCGCGTGGATGCTGGTGGTGGCCGTTGCAGACAGGGCAAGGCAGGCGGCGCCGGCCAGTGCGGGAATCTGTTTGCGGAGTCTGCTGAGCATGGTCCTTCTCCGAATTATGTTGTTCTAAGTGTCAGACATTAAAGCAGATATTGTGCCCAAACATGCGGAATTCTTCACGTTTTTCCTGCTGCACGGTGCTGTTGGTGGCTACCGTCTGATGGCGTATCTGCGCGGGTACCGGGCCGGCAAACCCGCTTGTGCTAGGCTGCTAGGAGTTTGACTCTTTGGACAGTCACGCATGCAATGGCGGCACTTTTTCTCTACAGCGGGCCTGCTGGTCGGTACGCTCTTTTTCGCGCTTTCGCTTACCCCCTCCCTCATTCCCCGCGAAGGCGTGGTACAGGGCGTGATCTCCGGTGCCTCATTGGCAGCGGGCTACGGGGTAGGCGTGTTGCTGGTGTGGTTGTGGCATTTCTTCGAGCTGCCTTCCGTCAGTGCGAAAACCGCGCGCCTGTTGCGCTGGCTGGCAGCCGGATTCTGTGTGTTGCTGGCGCTCAGCTTTCTCTGGCAGGCCACGCAATGGCAGAACTCGGTGCGCGCCCTGATGGGCCTGGAAACCGTTTCCGGGGTGCGGCCGCTGACCATCGCGCTGGTCGCCGGCCTGGTGTTTCTGTTGTTTCTACTGCTGGGCAAACTCTTTAAACTCCTGTTTTCGTTCGTCTTCGGCAAGCTGGCGCACCGCGTGCCCCGGCGTATCGCGGGTATCCTCGGCCTGTTTGCTGCCTTCTGGCTGTTCTGGGCAGTGTTCAATGATGTGCTGCTGACCGCAGCGCTCCACCAGGTGGATGGCATATACCAGCGGCTCGACGCGCGCATTGTGCCCGACATGAAGGCGCCCGAGGGAAGTTTGAAAGCCGGGGGGCCTGACTCCCTGTTGCGCTGGCAGGATATGGGGCATCAGGGGCGGCGGTATCTGGCGCTTGGCCCCACGGCCAAGGACATCGCGGAGGTCACCGGTGAGGCAAAAGATCCCATCCGGGTATACGCGGGGCTGAATGCCGCCGATGCACCGGATGAGCGTGCGCGCTTGGCGCTGGAAGAGCTCAAGCGGGTCGGGGGCTTCGAGCGCTCGGTGCTCCTGCTGATCACACCCACGGGCACCGGCTGGGTGGACCCGGGAGCCATCAACTCCGTGGAATACCTGTTTGCCGGTGATATCGCCAGCGTCGCCGCGCAGTATTCCTACCTGCCAAGCCCGATTGCGCTGATGACCGAAGACGCCTACGGTCGCGAAACAGCCCAGGCGCTGTTTCGCAGTATCTACGGCTACTGGCGCACGTTGCCGCGTGCCACGCGGCCGAAGCTGTATCTGTTCGGCCTCAGCCTGGGCGCGCTCAACTCGGACCGCTCCTTCGATTTCTACGACATCCTCGACGACCCGTTTCACGGTGCCCTGTGGACTGGCCCGCCGTTCCGCAGTGACACCTGGCGCCAGGTGACTGCCCACCGGGATGAGGGCTCGCCCGCCTGGTTGCCGGAATTTCGTGGCGGCGCGATGGTGCGCTTTGGCAACCATTTTGGCGGGTACGACAAGGGAAGCGTACCCTGGGGCCGGTTCCGCATTGCCTACCTGCAGCACGGCAGTGATCCCATCGTGTTCTTTGACCCCGCTGCAGCCTGGCGCCGGCCGGCGTGGATGGCCGAGCCGCGGGCGCAGGATGTTTCGCCGGACCTCCAGTGGTATCCCATCGTCACCATGTTGCAGCTGGCGATGGATATGCACGCCGGTATTGCACCCATGGGGTATGGGCACAGCTACGCGCCGGCGGACTATGTGCGCGCCTGGCAACGACTGACCGAGCCTGAGGGCTGGGACGAAGCCAGGATCGAGCGGTTGAATGAAAAGTTGCTCAAGTGGAATCCCAAGTGACCGCTGTGGTCCAAGTAGCCATACCCTGCACCGGATGTGCGTAAATACTTGGATTTCTTGGCGTTTTTCCGCTTAAATCAACCCATGATAAAACCAGTTCCTCTTTATATCGGCCTGCGTTACGTGGCCGCCCGCCGTCGGCAGCAGTTTATTTCCTTCATCAATGGATTCTCCCTGCTGGGCATGGCACTGGGCGTGCTGGCGCTGATCGTGGTGACCTCGGTGATGAACGGCTTTGACCGGGAATTGAAAACCCGGATTCTGTCCGTGGTGCCGCACGGGTTTGTGGAACAAAAGGGTGGCCTGGAAGACTGGAATGCCGCTGCAGAGTCGCTGCGCCAGAAGCCCCACGTGGTTGCCGCCAGCCCGTTTGTACGCGGCTTTGCGCTGCTCGGAGCCAACAACCAGTCCCAGGGGGTTGAGTTTCAGGGCGTGGACCCGGTTGCCCTGCGCGAAGTTTCCAAAGTTGGCGAACACATGCTGATGGGCAGTCTGGATGCCCTGCAGTCGCGCAGTTACAACATCGTGCTTGGGCGTATTCTCGCCCGTCAGCTGGGCGTGATTCCCGGCGACAGTGTCATTCTCACCCTGCCGGAAGTGGTCATCACGCCCGCCGGTATCTTTCCCCGCACCAAACGCTTCACCGTCGCCGGCGTATTCTCTGTCGGTGCGCAGGTGGACCAGAATATGGCGCTGATGCATCTGGACGATGCCGCGCGCCTGCTGCGCATGCGCGGCAAAGTGCAGGGCCTGCAGCTCAAGTTTGATGACATGAACAACGCACTGGGGCGCGTGGAAGGTTACGCCCAGTCCCTGGGAGACGGGTTTACCGGCGAAGACTGGAGCCATTCCCAGGGCAGCCTGTTCCAGGCGGTGAAGATGGAAAAGACCGTGGTGACCCTGATGCTGATGATCATTGTCGCCGTGGCCGCCTTCAACATTGTCTCGGCACTGGTCTTGATGGTGGCGGACAAGCGCTCGGATATCGCGGTGCTGCGCACGCTCGGCCTGACCTCCCGGCAGATTATGGCGGTGTTCGTGGTGCAGGGCAGCGCCATTGGCATTATCGGCGCACTGATAGGCGGCCTGTTAGGCACCCTGATCGCGCTCAATCTCACCGACCTGGTTTCCTGGATTGAGGGGGTGGTGGGCGCACAGATTTTCGACCCGCGGGTATTTTTCGTGAGCTTTTTGCCCTCGGAGTTTCGTGTCGGGGATGCGGTGATGGTATTGAGTGCCGCGGTCATCATGAGCCTGCTGGCAACCCTGTTCCCGGCCTGGCGCGCGGCCCAGATTGCGCCGGCAGAAGCACTGCGCTACGAATAAACCCAAATAATTCGGCGTGCCGATACGTCTGCACGCCACAAGGTAAATGAAGCATAAGATGAACAGCCAAGTGGAAATTCACCCGGAAGAGTCCCGCCCGCAGGCGGCCGCTGATGTGGTATTGGCCTGCCATCAACTCACCAAAACCTACCGGCAGGGTGCCAACCAGCTGGACGTGTTGCGCGGTGTTGAACTGCAGGTCCCCAAAGGCGAGCGGCTGGCGATTGTCGGCGCCTCGGGTTCGGGCAAGTCCACACTGCTTAACCTGCTGGGCGGGCTGGATACACCGACTTCCGGGGAGGTCTGGGTGGAGGGCAAAAACCTTGCCGCCCTGAACGCGAACGAGCGCGGCTGGTTGCGCAACCGCAGCCTGGGCTTCGTGTACCAGTTCCACCATCTGCTGAACGAATTTAACGCGCTGGAAAATGTCGCCATGCCGCTGTTGATTGGCAAGCAGTCGATTGCAGAATCTCGCGCTGCCGCACAGGAAATGCTCGAGGCCGTAGGCCTCGGCCAGCGCCTCACGCACAAGCCGGCACAGCTCTCCGGTGGCGAGCGCCAGCGGGTGGCAATCGCTCGCGCGCTGGTGGCGCGGCCGGCCTGCGTGTTGATGGACGAGCCTACGGGCAACCTGGATCGCACCACCGCCCGCGACATTCACAAGCTGATGGACCGTTTGAACAGTGAAACCGGAATCAGTTTTGTCATCGTCACCCACGACCCCGACCTTGCCGGCGCACTCGACCGCTGCCTGCATCTGGTGGACGGGGACCTGGTTCCCGACGGGCAGCAGAGCGGCGGCGCCTAAGGTGAAGCATGTTTAGACCATTACCTGCTTTTATCGGCCTGCGTTACGCGGGCGCGCAACGCAGCGGCGAGGACTCCGCCGGGCTGGTGTCGTTTATCTCCGGGCTATCCATGATCGGGCTTATCCTCGGCGTGGCGCTGATGATCGTCGTAATGTCGGTGATGAACGGCTTCGACCGCGAATTGCGCGAGCGTATTCTGGGCATCATGCCTCACGCCACGGTGTACAACGCCAGTCCCGATATCAATTGGACACAGGTGCGCGACCAGATCGCTACAGAACCGGGTGTCACTGCTGCTGCCGAAGTGTGGCAGGTCAACGGCCTGGCCCGTAACGGGCTTGAGGTGACGCCGCTGCTGGTACAGGGCGTGAATCCGAAAACCATTGTCGATGTGTCGTCCATTGGCGATTTTTTGCAGCCGGGAAGTTTCACCGCGCTGACCAGTGACCCGGCAGAACCCGGCATCATTCTCGGTAAGGGGATCGCGGACAAGCTGGGTATCGTGGTGGGTGAGCAGCTCTCCGTCATCGTTCCCCAGAGCGGCACACCGCAAAGCAGCGGACGTACGGCGGCGCAGCTCGCGGGCTTCCGCGTGGTGGATATTTTCCACTCCGGTACCGCACTGGATCACTCCCTCGCACTGGTGGACTGGGCGCAGGCGAAAGCGCTGGCCGGTGGCGCGGGCGGCGCTGGCGTACAGGTACGTGTGGACGACATGCTGCGCTCGTTTGCGGTATTCCAGCAGCTGTTGCGCCAGTTGCCGGTGGAAGGTTTTTACGGCAATGACTGGACCGGTACCCACGGCAACCTGTACCAGGCGATACAGATGTCGCGCAACCTGGTGAGCCTGCTGGTATTTCTGATTATTGCGATTGCTGCATTCAACGTGGTTTCCACCCTCGTCATGGTGGTCATCGACAAACACGGTGACATTGCCATTTTGCGCACCATGGGGGCGAGTACCCGTGAGATTTTGCTCACCTTTGTCAGCCAGGGGGCGCTGGTTGGATTGGTCGGTGTGCTGGTGGGGGGCGCACTGGGTGTGCTTGGCTCGCTGGTGGTCACTGATGCGGTGGCGGGATTGGAATCGCTGTTCGGTATCCAGTTCCTCAAGTCCGACGTCTATCCGGTCGATTACCTGCCGTCCGAACTGGAGTGGGGCGATGTCGCCCTGGTGGTGGGTGCAGGCTTCCTGCTCAGTTTGATCGCCACGCTTTATCCTGCCTTTCAGGCCAGCCGCGTACAGCCGGCTGCGGCATTGCGCAACGAGTAATCACACAGTGAAAACTTCCCCATCGCCTTGTGGCGATGGGGAAGCCAATCCGTTACTGGTGGTCTATCCAGAAATCGTACACCACAACTTCACCGTAGTTGTCGGGGTGGTCGGCGAATTCACCTTCGCGGTCGGCATTACTCTGCGTGTAGTTACCGATTTTGAAGTAGGCTTCCCCGTAGTCACGATCCATGACGTAGTCATTGGAGCCGTCTCTCACCAGATACTGATCGGCGTTACCCGCCGCGTAAGCGTTGGCCAGGTTGCCATCTTCGGTGTAGTAGACGTAGTGCTTGCCATCGATCACTTCAAACATTACTTCGTGGCGGGTGCCCAGCACGTAGTCTTCCTTGATAGTGACATCACTTCTCAGCTTGCCGCCATTGAAGCTCAGGAACAGGTGACTACCTTCCAGGCGTAGTACCAGTGCGTCATCGATACCTGCGGATTTATTGCCGTGAATCTGAGTGGCTACCAGATGGTTCTTCACCATCGGCAGGTGGGTAATGGCCTGGTTTACATAAACCGTGTGTTGGCCTGTTGTCGTCCAGTAGACATCCACACTGCCGTCCGGCTCGCGCTCACGGAGCTCGGAGCGAATGTAGCTGGAATTCGGCGTGGTACCGTTGTCGCTGCGGATGGGGGCATAAAACACCATGCCATCGCCTTCCGCATTGACATAGAAGTACTCGTTATTGCTCTCGCCGCAAAGTGTTTTGTCTTCGACACCGTCTGGGTAGGTAATCTTCCACTGGTTGCAGTTATCCATCAAATCCGATGGAACCGGGCCTGAACCCGAGGAGCCACCGCTGCTGCCGCCGGACGAACTGCTGCTGGAGCTTGAGCTGGAGCCGCCACCGGAACTCGAACCTGAACCGCCGTCAGCGCCGTGGGAAACTTCAAGGTTGTAAAACGAAACCTGTGCGTAGTCTCCGCTTTCACCACCATTGTTCTGGTTGTAAGCGCCGGCCTTGAAGTAGAACCAGTCCGAGTCGTACTCGTTGGCCCAGAAAATGGTCTGGCGAGCCCAGGTGCCATCGGATTTAGTGACGGTGACCGTCATCTCGCGGCCAACCACGTCGATTTCATAACCCCATTTTTCACCGAGCTCAATACCATCTTCAACTGGTTCAATGGTGGAAGTGAGACCGTATTGATCGGTTCCAGACTCACCGAACAGCGGAATAAAGATTTCGGTATCCGAGTCTTCATAGGCCATATAGACCCAACCCTTGGTGTGCCCCGGCAGCTTGCGGTAGTAGAGTTTTAGCGGCTCGTCGTTGGACGCATGAATCTGCCCCACAATCACTCGGCCAACACGCCACTCGGAACCCGAGTCGTAAGTATCGGAAACACGGTCCACGGAAATGGTGGCCTTCATGTTCCCGTCAACCGCCGCCGCAGCGCTCTGGTCAGAGCTGGACGCGGTGGAGATGACCCAGTTATTGCCGAGGCTCGTGGTACCCGCGCTCGCATTAAGCATTTCGCGCAATTCGCTGCGTGAGTAGGACGAGTTTGAGGTAGAACCACCGGTATTGAGACACTGGAAGACCATCGCGCCCGTTGAGCTGTCGGTGTAGAACTCGTTGTTGCTCACCTGTGGCGGGAATTCTTCACTGGCGTCGGGATAGGTAATTTTCCAGTTGCTCAGGTCGAAATTTTCACCAGGATCATTGGCGGGGTTCAGGTTGGCCATGGGCAAGGTGCCGCCGGATCCATATTCCAGGCAGCCCACGGTAACGCTGCTGGACGTGCTGGAGGTTTCGCAATTGCCGGACCCGCCACTGCTGCTGCCGCCGCTACTACTACTGCTACTGCCACCACCCACTGGGTCTGAGTTGCCGTTATCGGCACTCACGCCCACTTCGGTCAGCGAGTTCCACGAGCTATCGCTATTGCCGTAACCAACATAGCGGACATAACGCGCTTCGGTTTCAAACAGTGAGAAGTTTTCCAGTGAGGTGGAATTGCCACTGCTGACGCCACCGAATAAGACGGTTTCCCAACTTGTGCCGTCATCACTGGTCTGAATATCGAACGATGAAGTCCGCTGGTCGCCCTTGTAGAACGCAATATTTACGCTGCCCACAACTTGGCTTTGGCCGAGGTCGAGCTGCAACCACTGGCCACTGCCGTTGGCGGACCAGCGGGTGTTGAGATCGTCGTCGAGCACATTGTCTGCCACGTTGCCGTCGTCACTACTGGCGGTGGCCACCACGGCGGGTACGCAGGCGGTACAGTCCGGTGGATCACCGGGGCCACCACCGTTCGCTGGAGAGGTGGTGATATCCACTTCCGTGATGCTGTTCCAGTCGTTGGAGGAATTTCCATACCCAACAATCTGTACGAACTGTGCAACGGAGTCGCTCACGTCAAAGGTTTGTTGATTTGCGGTACTCGAAGGCTGGTTGCCGGAAAAAACCGTCTGCCAGTCTGTACCGTTGGACGACGTCTGGATATCCAGCGTGGCAGTACGCTGATCGCCCTTGTACAGCGCGATATCCAGAGCCTCCACCGTATAGCTGCTTCCCAGGTCATAGCGGATCCATTGACCGTTACCTTGGGCAGACCAGCGTGTCGACAGGCTGTTATCCAGTGTGTTTTCGGGTGCATTGCCATCATCGCTAGAGGCAGTAACACCTACGGGATCGGCAGCAAAACTCAGTGCAGATTGCGATGCAATCAGCAGGGCTGCGGCCCACTTCATAGGCGAAAACTTTTGCGCATTCATTACATAATTCCTTGCGTTATTATTTTCAAGGCGCGCACGATCCCACAGGCGAGCCATATAGAGGCTTGCCGAACGAGTGTGCCGCGCGATGAATTGATTGAAGAAATTATTACAAACTGCGAAACCACGAACGTGGTTAATGTAATAAAGATTAAACCGATAATTATTATGTGTGTTTCGTTTAACCGGGGGTCACATTACTGAAGCAAAAAATACTTCGTCAATGAAAATCAAGAAAAAATGCAGAAATTGGTCGACCAATAAATGCCTGGCCGGCACGGCAACGAACTACCATGCGGGTTGTGGAGCAAAGAGTGATTAATCGGGAATTTGAATTGAAAAAAGCGGGGGGTTTAATTCTGCGACGAATTAATTATCTTCACCGAGTTGCGTCTTGCGCTGTTCCAGGCGAGCCTTCCAGCGTTTGACCACCTGCCAGCGCCAGATCGCCTGCATAACAAAGTAGGCCACGGCAGCAAAAAAGATGCCGGCGATCAGTGAGCCGGAAAACAACGGCAGCCAGATTCTTCCTACTTCCTCCGTCAGCCACTCCCACGACAATTCTATTTTGAACGGCATGGGTGGCGTGCCGAGCAACCAGGCACCGAGTTTGTAGGTACTGTAAAAAATGGCCGGCATGGTCACCGGGTTGCTGATCCATACCAGCGCCATGGACAGCGGCAGGTTGCAGCGGAACCACAGTGCCAGCAGGGCGGCAATCAGCATCTGGCCGGGCAGGGGAAGGAAGGCGGTAAAGATGCCCACCGCAAATGCGACAGACACAGAGTGGCGGTTGAGGTGGAACAGGTTGGGGTCGTGCAGCAGGGTGCCGAGTATCTTCAGGCCGTTATTTGCACGCACTTGTTCGGGAGTTGGCAGCCAGCGCCTGATAACACTCTTAGGCATGATTCAAATCTGCTCGATACTCTCGATTAATCTCCGCGAATGAGAATCGCGACTCATCTTCTCGACCGGGAACGTTCGACCCTGGCAGTTCGCGCCCCGGTTACCCTATTAAGAATAGAGTGATCAGCGCTGCTTGATGCCTCGCAGCAGCCAATGCAGCCAACGCCGGCGCTATTATGCCTACATCACTTTTTCAAGACTACTATTCTCGCTCTCGCCCTCAGTGACGCAATAAATTGCTCCCGCGCAGAATCATGACCGATAAGTCAGCCATCAAGTCGCAATGTGTTGACAAAAATTGAGGTTGACGCAGAAAAATTGGCTATTTAAGCTCTGTTCTCCTATAAAGTGTCGACAATCTGGTGTGGTTTGTACAACACCGGCAAGAATTGGACGAGTGGTCTCGCGACCGGGGCGGTAGAGAATGGACGGGCAGGGGCAGAAAACATCGGCAGAGGGTGCCGTGGGTAGCGGCGACATCGCGGGTCACGCGGACAGCACCGCTGGCAGCGCGAGAGCGGCCCGTGGCTCCCAGAGCCTTGCCGACCGGCTGTTCCTCACCCTGCGCAGTGAGATTGTCGAGGGCCAGATCGCCGCGGGTAGCAAAATCAGCGAGCCGGAACTGGCGCGTCGGTTTGATGCCAGCCGCGGTAGCCTGCGCGAAGCGCTGATGCGCCTGGAATCCCTCAGCCTGATCGAGCGCCGGGTCAATGTAGGCGCACGGGTCGTCGACCTCACCGAACGCGGCCTGCTGGAAATTTACGACGTGCGTGAGGCGCTTGAAGGCATGGCCTGTCGCCTGGCGGCAGAAAACCGCTCGCAGGAAGACCTCGCCGAACTGCGCCAGATGCTCGCCCGCCACGAACAGCAGGAAGAGCTGCAAAAGGGCACCGCCTATTTCCAGCCGGAAGGGGACTTCGACTTCCACTTCCGCATCGTGCAGGCCTCCCACAATGACCTGCTGATCGACACCCTGTGCAACAAGCTTTACTACCGCGTGCGCATGTACCGCTACCAGCTGGGCATGGCCAGCCCGCGCGCGCACCGCGCCTTCCGCGAACATAGCCACATTATTGAAGCCATCGAAGCCGGCGACGGCGAACTGGCCGAAATCCTGATGCGCCGCCACATTCGGGCGTCGCGCAGCAACATCGAAAAGAAACTTTCCCAAACCGATTAAATGAGAGAACAGGGGCAGCCTATGAGCAGAACAGAATCCGCCGGCGCACGCTTTCGCCAGGCCCTGAAAGACAACCAGCCGCTGCAGGTCGTGGGCACCATCAACGCCTACACCGCCATCATGGCCGAGCGCATCGACCACCAGGCCATCTACCTGTCCGGTGCCGGTGTGGCGAATGCCTCCTACGGCCTGCCGGACCTGGGTATGACCAGCCTCGAAAACGTACTGGAAGACGTACGCCGTATTACCGCCGCCTCCAGCCTGCCGCTGCTGGTGGATATCGATACCGGCTGGGGTGGGGCCTTCAACATCGCCCGCACCATCAAGGAAATGATCCGCGCCGGCGCTGCCGCGGTACATATCGAAGACCAGGTTGCGCAGAAGCGCTGTGGCCACCGCCCGAACAAAGAGATCGTCTCTAAAGAGGAAATGGTCGACCGCATCAAGGCCGCCGTTGACGCGCGCACCGACGACGACTTCTTCATCATGGCCCGCACCGACGCCTTCGCGCAGGAAGGCCTGGAAGCCGCTATCGAACGCGCCCAGGCCTGCATCGAAGCCGGCGCCGACGGCATCTTCGCCGAAGCCGTGACCGAACTGGAACACTACCGCGCGTTCAAAGACGCACTGAATGTGCCGATCCTCGCCAACATCACCGAGTTCGGCAAAACCAGGCTGTACAACAAGGCCGAGCTGGGCGAATCCGGTGCCGACATGGTGCTGTACCCGCTGTCCGCCTTCCGCGCCATGAACAAGGCCGCGGAAAACGTCTACACCAGTATCCTGGCCAATGGCGACCAGCAAGCGGTGGTCGACACCATGCAGACCCGCGCCGAACTGTACGATTACCTGAACTACCACGAGTTTGAAGACAAGCTCGACGCGCTCTTCAAGAAGTAAGCGTTCAAGACATAAACCTTCCGTAAATTAGAGAAAAGGGAAAAAGAGATGGCAGAGAAAAAAGTTGGCGGAGCAGGCCTGCGTGGCCAGGTCGCTGGTAAAACCGCACTGTCCACCGTAGGCGTATCCGGCTCCGGCCTGACCTACTGCGGCTACGACGTCAAAGACTTGGCAGAAAACTGCGAGTTCGAAGAAGTTGCCTACCTGATCTTTAACGGCGAACTGCCCACCACCGCCCAACTGGCGGACTACAAAGGCGTGCTGAAAACCATGCGTGGCCTGCCGCAGGCCCTGCGCGAAGTGCTGGAGCGCATCCCCGCCGACGCACACCCCATGGACGTCATGCGCACCGGCTGCTCCATGCTGGGCAACCTGGAAGGCGAAGAATCGTTCGACCAGCAACAGGACCGCGCCAACCGCCTGCTGGCCGCATTCCCGTCCATCATCTGTTACTGGTACCGCTTCACCCACGACGGCGTGCGCATCGAAACCGAAACCGATGACGACTCCATCGGCGGCCACTTCCTGCACATGCTGCGCGGCGAAAAGCCCAATGACCTGCACGCACAGGTAATGAACGTCTCCCTGATCCTGTACGCAGAGCACGAGTTCAACGCCT
This sequence comes from Microbulbifer sp. Q7, assembly GCF_001639145.1. Classification (NCBI taxonomy): domain Bacteria; kingdom Pseudomonadati; phylum Pseudomonadota; class Gammaproteobacteria; order Cellvibrionales; family Microbulbiferaceae; genus Microbulbifer; species Microbulbifer sp. Q7. Next base: position 909,494 of record NZ_LROY01000002.1, read on the forward strand.
CCACCTTCACCGCGCGTGTCTGTGCCTCCACCCTGTCTGACCTGTTCAGCTGCATCACCGGCGCCATCGGCTCCCTGCGCGGCCCGCTGCACGGCGGTGCCAACGAAGCGGCCATGGAACTGATCGAGCGTTTCTCCTCTGCCGACGAAGCCGAAAAAGAACTGCTGGGCATGCTGGAGCGCAAGGAAAAAATCATGGGCTTCGGCCACGCGGTCTACACCGAATCCGACCCGCGCAACGCCATCATCAAACAGTGGTCCGAGAAGCTGGCTGCCGACGTCGGCGACGACGTGCTGTACCCGGTATCCGTACGCTGCGAAGAAGTCATGTGGCGCGAGAAGAAGCTGTTCTGTAACGCCGACTTCTTCCACGCCTCCGCGTATCACTTCATGGGCATTCCCACCAAACTGTTTACGCCGATCTTCGTTATGTCCCGCCTGACCGGCTGGGCCGCCCACGTATTCGAACAGCGCGCCGACAACCGCATCATCCGCCCGAGCGCCGAGTACGTCGGCCCGGAACCGCGCAAGGTGACCCCGATCGCCGAACGCTAAGGAACCATTGGATAACTACTGCGCGGGCGCCTGGCGGCGTCCGGCTGTGCTGGTGCGCCAGCCCGGTCAGAATGCTCACGTACTTTAAGTACGCTCCGCTTCCTCCGCGCAGGCGGCCACCACCAGCCACCCGCTCGCTACGTTATTCAAAGATTCCTGGAAAGTATGATGCTAAGGCGCTGATGACGGGTAGCCCTTTGCTGGACTGTCTGCGAGAGGGATCTCGCAGCCAAGCCCCCATGGATGGGTTCACGGCGTGTCCAGCAAAGGGCTACCCGTCAGCAGAGCCGCCACTCAACGACCCGACTGGGTGACCCCAAATGAACACCGAATTCCGAAAAAAACTCCCCGGCACAGACCTGGATTATTTCGACACAAGAGAAGCGGTCGAAAACATCCAGCCGGGCAGCTATGAAAAACTGCCGTATACCTCCCGTATCCTGGCAGAAAACCTCGTGCGTCGCTGCGAGCCAGCAATGCTCACCGACGCCCTCAAGCAGATCATCGAACGCAAGCGCGACCTCGACTTCCCCTGGTTCCCCGCGCGCGTCGTCTGCCACGATATTCTCGGCCAGACCGCACTGGTGGATCTCGCCGGCCTGCGCGACGCCATCGCCGAAAAGGGCGGTGACCCCGCCAAAGTAAACCCGGTCGTGCCCACCCAGCTGATCGTCGACCACTCCCTGGCCGTCGAACACCCCGGTTTTGAAAAAGACGCGTTCGAAAAGAACCGCGCCGTGGAAGAGCGCCGCAACGAAGACCGCTTCCACTTCATCAACTGGACCAAGACCGCGTTTGAAAACGTCGACGTCATTCCGCCCGGCAACGGCATCATGCACCAGATCAACCTGGAGAAAATGTCTCCGGTAGTGCAGAAGAAAGAGGGCCCAGACGGAAGAACAGTGGTATTCCCGGATACCTGCGTCGGCACCGACAGCCACACCCCGATGGTGGATGCGCTCGGCGTAATCTCCGTGGGCGTGGGCGGTTTAGAGGCCGAAAGCGTGATGCTCGGCCGCGCCTCCTACATGCGCCTGCCCGACATCGTCGGCGTCGAACTGACCGGCAAACTGCAGCCCGGTATCACCGGTACCGACATGGTGCTGGCCCTGACCGAATTCCTGCGCCGCGAGCGCGTGGTGGGTGCGTATCTCGAATTCTTCGGCGAAGGCGCTTCCAGCCTGAGCCTGGGCGACCGCGCCACCATCGCCAACATGACCCCGGAATACGGTGCCACCGCCGGCATGTTCGCCATCGACGAGCAGACCATCGACTACCTGAAACTCACCGGCCGCGACGACGAGCAGGTAGCCCTGGTAGAAAAGTTCGCAAAAGAAACCGGCCTCTGGGCAGACACCCTCAAGAATGCCGAATACGAGCGCGTACTCAAGTTCGACCTCTCTTCCGTAGGCCGCAACCTGGCCGGCCCGTCCAACCCGCACGCACTGCTGCCGGTATCCGAACTGGGCTCTCGTGGAATAGCGAAGGCTTGGAAGGAAGAAGAAGGACTGATGCCCGACGGCGCGGTAATCATCGCCGCCATCACCAGCTGCACCAACACCAGTAACCCGCGCAACATGATTGCCGCGGGCCTGATTGCGCGCAACGCCAACAAGCTCGGCCTGACCCGCAAGCCCTGGGTAAAAACCTCCCTGGCTCCCGGTTCCAAGACCGTAAAAATGTACCTGGAAGAAGCCAACCTGCTGCCGGAGCTGCAGCAACAGGGCTTCGACGTAGTCGCCTTTGCCTGCACCACCTGCAACGGCATGAGCGGCGCGCTGGACCCGAAAATCCAGAAAGAAGTGATCGACCGCGACCTGTACGCCACCGCCGTACTCTCCGGCAACCGCAACTTCGACGGCCGTATCCATCCCTACGCCAAGCAGGCTTTCCTGGCCTCGCCGCCCTTGGTCGTTGCCTACGCCATCGCCGGCACCATCCGCTTCGATATCGAAAAAGATGTACTGGGCCACGACAAAGACGGCAACCCGGTCACCCTGAAAGATATCTGGCCGAGCGACGAAGAGATCGACGCGATCGTCAAACAAAGCGTGAAGCCCGAGCAGTTCCGCGAGGTCTACATCCCGATGTTTGACCTGAACAAGGCCGAAGCAGAGAAGGGCGAGCCGCTGTACAACTGGCGCCCGCAGAGCACCTACATCCGCCGCCCACCGTACTGGGAAGGTGCGCTGGCCGGTGAGCGCGCGCTGAAAGGCATGCGCCCGCTGGCGGTGCTGGGTGACAACATCACCACCGACCACCTGTCGCCGTCCAACGCGATCCTGGCCAGCAGTGCCGCCGGTGAATACCTGGCGAAAATGGGCCTGCCGGAAGAGGACTTCAACTCATACGCCACGCACAGGGGCGATCACCTCACCGCCCAGCGCGCCACCTTCGCCAACCCGAAACTGTTGAACGAAATGGTGCGTGACGAAAACGGTGCAGTGAAGCAGGGCTCTCTCGCGCGTATCGAGCCGGAAGGCAAGGTCACCCGCATGTGGGAAGCCATCGAAACCTACATGGACCGCAAGCAGCCGCTGATCATTATCGCCGGCGCCGACTACGGCCAGGGTTCCTCCCGCGACTGGGCCGCTAAAGGCGTGCGCCTGGCCGGTGTGGAAGCGATTGTGGCGGAAGGCTTCGAGCGCATTCACCGCACCAATCTGATCGGCATGGGCGTGCTGCCGCTGGAGTTCCTGCCGGGCACCACCCGCACGACCCTCGGCATCGACGGTACCGAAACCTTCGACGTACTCGGCGACCGCACCCCGGGCGCAACCCTCACGCTGCTGATCCACCGCAAAAACGGTGAGACAGTAGAAGTGCCGGTGAAATGCCGCCTGGATACCGCAGAAGAAGTCTCCATTTATGACGCCGGCGGCGTACTGCAGCGCTTCGCCAACGACTTCCTTGAAGCCGAGGGTGCCGCGCAATGACCGCTTTTGCCCCACAGATCAAAGTGCCGGCCACCTATATGCGTGGCGGCACCAGCAAGGGCGTGTTCTTCCGCCTGCAGGACCTCCCGGAATCCGCACAGGTTCCTGGGGCCGCGCGCGACAACCTGCTGCTGCGGGTGATCGGCAGCCCCGATCCCTACGGCAAGCAGACCGACGGCATGGGCGGAGCCACCTCCAGCACCAGCAAAACCGTCATCCTGTCGAAGAGCGAGCAGCCGGAGCACGACGTGGATTACCTGTTCGGCCAGGTCTCCATCGACAAGCCGTTCGTGGACTGGTCCGGCAACTGCGGCAACCTCACCGCCGCCGTCGGCGCCTTCGCCATCAACAGCGGTTTTGTCGATGCCGCGCGCGTTCCAGAGAATGGCATCTGCACCGTGCGCATCTGGCAGGCCAACATCAAGAAAACCATCATCGCCCACGTCCCCATCACCAATGGGGAAGTGCAGGAGACCGGTGATTTCGAGCTGGACGGTGTCACCTTCCCGGCGGCGGAAGTGCAGATCGAATTCATGGACCCGGCGGACGGCGAAGGGGCCATGTTCCCCACCGGCAACCTGGTGGACGACCTGGCAGTGCCCGGCGTCGGTATATTAAAGGCCAGCATGATCAACGCCGGCATCCCGACCATCTTCGTCAACGCCGCGGATATCGGCTACACCGGCACCGAACTGCAGGAGGCCATCAACGGTGACGACAAGGCGCTGGCCATGTTCGAAACCATCCGAGCCTATGGCGCGGTGAAGATGGGCCTGATCGCAATGGTGGAAGAGGCCGCCGCTCGCCAGCATACCCCCAAGGTCGCGTTCGTCGCGCCACCCGAGGGCTATACGGCATCCAGCGGCAAGGAAGTGGCAGCAGGGGATATCGACCTGCTGGTGCGCGCCCTGTCCATGGGCAAACTACACCACGCCATGATGGGCACCGCTGCGGTAGCCATCGGCACCGCCGCCGCCATTCCCGGCACCCTGGTCAATCTGGCTGCTGGGGGAGGGGAGCGCAATGCCGTGACCTTTGGCCATCCGTCCGGCACCTTAAGGGTTGGCGCGGAAGCGGAAATCGTCAATGGGCAGTGGACTGCCACCAAGGCCATTATGAGCCGCAGTGCGCGGGTTTTGATGGAGGGGTGGGTGCGGGTGCCTGGTGATTGCTTTTAGTCTGTATTGTAAAAATCACGAATCAAGTTGAAAGCTGCCTAAACTGACATCGGCAGTAGGAAAGTGAGCCTCATACGAGGCTCATTTTGGTCTGCCAATAATTGGTAAACAACAAATGCGTGACGCTCTAAACAATTATGCAGGCTCAGTTTCGGCTGACTTGAACCACTCTTCCTTCCAGAAGTGAATGGGGTTTTCGCCGCGTTTCAGGCTGTCAATGTCAGACTGAATATCCTGGCGGATACCGTCTAGTAAACCTATTGCTTTATCTACGAAGTCCAGTGTCTCTTCGCCGCAACGAGTTTTGTTGTATAGTTTTTTGAGCACTTCTGCTTCGGCAATTCCATCGAGTCCGTCTGCTGCAATCAAGGCGCTGCAATGTTCGACAAAGGAAGTGCGTGCTTTATCCAGCCCGGTAATACAGCTATTTAAATGAGTCAGGTAGGCAGTTAATGTATCGTCAGTAATTCTTGATCCGTCTTTCCGACGTAGCCACTCATGTAATCGGCGAATGTGTAGGCTACTTGCGATTCCACTAATGTAAGCGGGAAGAATAGCACGGGCTATTTCTGGATACCTGTTCATGTGCGCTAGATTGATTTCGAAAGGATCGAGCCCGCTAATAATGTTTTCAATCTTGTTGATGGCATCCTGTTTGTCGTGTTGAGAGAGTTCAGTTAGGGGTTCTCCTGCGCCTCTCCCTTGAAGTTGAGAGTGAGCCAAGTTGCCGAGATTGTAAAACCAGTTTGAAGTTTGCTCGAAACTGGTGGCTACTTTTTCGGCTTCAGTGATATCTAATTCCTCTTTTACCACCTTCCTGACCGCGTCTTGGATTTCCTCCAGGTTTGGTGGGGGCGGCGGCTGTATGTTGTCAGGCATGAAAGCAAAAAGAATTAAATTACCGAATCCCATGATTAATCCAGAGGGGGCAGCGCCAACGGGCCCTAAAGCAGCGATTCCCGTTGCCAGACCGCTGAGTAAGATCATTCCAGCTTGTAGTCCTTTCTCAATGTTTGCATTATTGCCGTCGTTGTCACCACCCAGCTTTATTGAGTTGCCTTTCCACTTCTTTTCCACCTTGCTCCAGTGAATAATCTTAAAGGTTTTTCCGCTTTTGCGAATTATGTGAGCTTCTGTGTTAGAGCACGGGCCGGCATCAATTAGTCGGTTTGGGTCGAGTGTATTTTTTGCCATCAAGAAGAAGTCAGATGGGGATACCCTTCCATGCCAAACGGAAACGGCGGCGTTTGCAAATCCTTGATTGCTGCTCCAGTGTTGGTCCTTGTGTATGTATTCATAGCTTTTGTCGTAAGATTTCAAGCCGTCTTCCCATTTGTAGGTTTTTATAGTGATGACTTGCCCAGTCCTGTTTATTAGCTTCATTGAATAATGTCCTTATTGAAGTATTTTCTAGTATTCCAAAACTGCTCACATAGTATGGCTATTGTTAAATTTGATTAATTTCCTCCTTTTTAGTAGATGCAATTATCGAAAGCGTGTGTCTTGAGCCTGGACGCTCTTGTAGATGGCTTGGGTTCTGAAAGAGTTTGCTTTCGGCTTCCCGAAAAGATGTCCCCGTGCCTGTTATTCGTTTTATGTCCCCGGAAATGGAGTCCGAGTGGCGGGGCGAGGACAGTAGTATCCCGCAGCTCAATCGAAATGTCGTTAATATTTATATGTTTGGCATCTTATCAATCGGGAAAAAATAATTAGAAGACAAAAGGGCAAAGTTATTGGGAGTCGATAGGATTATTAGCTTATTCGAGTAGAAAAGACGCCTCGGGATGCTAGATCAGGCAGGTGCAGCGTCGTCCAAATTGGTTAATGAATCATCGTGGTATAAATCGGGTAGAGTGCGTTCGACGCCATAATTGGAATAGATGTGGTCGAATCACCAGTGTGGCACCCATTTGCACTGGCTGCGCTTTCCGGTCCATTAGACTTTGGTCAAAGCTAAGAGAAAAGGAAATCTCGAAGGGCCAGATTGCCGCGCCTCGGGCCTGCCGCGATTCCGCAGCCTGTAATACACCAGGGTAGCAATCGGCAGGTTTGCTTCTCGACTTGTCAGGCCATAATCGCCTGCCCGGGTGACTCAAGTAGAATGCAAGGCAGTTCGATATCCAAGTACATGCCTCGTATTGATGAGCAGCCACGTCCACCTGCTGGTGAATTCAATCGTATGAGGTTGGGATCATGGAAGCGAAACCGTTAGACACCGAAATTGATCACCACACGGCTAAATTCATCGTGGGGTTTATCGCTTTGTCACTCGCGATTTTCACGGACTTACTGACGCCTGGGGTCAGTATTAGCTCGATAAGTCTGTCCTATCATTTAACGGATAATGCCCGAAATGTATTCGTTGGCTCTCTCTGCGTTATCTCGGCTTTTCTCTGGTCGTACAATGGCTACTCTTTGTTTCAGGCTGTCTTAAGTAAAGTTGCAGCAGTCGCTGTCGCAGCCGTGGCATTTTTCCCGTGCGACTGCTTTACAGGTCGGGGTGTTGAGGGAGCAGCTGCAGAACCCTCGTTGACTGGGATTCTCCATACCGCCTCGGCAATTTCAATGTTCATTATCCTCGCAATTTTTTGTTGGCTATTTTATCTGAGAGCTAAAGGTAAGAAATCTAAAGAGGCGAAGGTTAGGGGGCGAATTTATAGAATCTGCGCAGTAGCCATGGTTGGCGCTATGGCCGTGCAGTTGCTCGATATTTTGGGGGTAGACTTTAGCGGTATTACCCAGCGGGTGACTTACTATGTCGAAGCAACAGGATTGATGGCATTTGGTGTTGCATGGATGACGGCGAGCCGTATGTTGCCATTTATTACCAATGAGGATGAGCGTATAAAAATTGAGCTCTCTGGATGATAATTGATTTGTGGGGTTGTACGCATTTCTCGTTATTGGTTGTTTTCTGTTCTTTTGTGCGCTGATTCAGGGTTGATTCAGTTGCGCCGGGTTAAAAAGCAGGTGTGAATCCAAGGAAAACGCACCATGCGCCAGCTCCCATACCGATTACTCGCCGCTCTCACCATCACTTTGACGCTCGGTGGCTGTGTCACTTACCCAGTAGCTCCGCCGGTCATCGGCGGGAGCACTTATGTCCGCGCGGCTCCTCCGGTTTACTCCTATTCAGTGATCACCGACCCCGGCTATCGCTACTACGACGATACCCTCGGCGTTTATGTGTTCTACGACCGCAGTGACGTTTTCTATCGACAGGGGCATTACTATCGTTGGCATCAGGACCATTGGATCAGTGCCAGCCACTGGCGTGGCCCCTGGTATCCGGCCCGGAATCTCACGTTCTCGGTAAACTTCAATGATCGCTGGCATACGCGCTTGCGTCGTCACGGCCATTACTACGCTGGAGGTCACCACCACAGACCGCCGCGCCGGCACGGTCATGATCACGGATACAAGCAGCGGGATCGGTATGACAGCAAGGCGTATCGGCATGATCGTCGTGAGAAGGGCTGGGAGCGTCGTGAGGAACGCCAGGATCGTCGTGAGGAGCGCCAGGATCTTGGCCGAGACGGCGTGCATGGGTTTGCTGGTGTAGCCAAGCCAAAGGGGCGGGCGTTTCAGGCAGATAACCGGAGTGGGGATCGCCGTAATGACCGCGGTTATGAGCGCCGGAATCCAGACCGAAAATTAACCAAGGACGAGCGGGTAGTTAAAGTTACGGACAAGCCGGCCAGTAGCCGCGGTCCGCGAGTCGTTCCTGCAGTGGAACGCCCGGCAATCGATCGCCGCGCGGTACGCGACAGGTCCAAACCAGAAAACCACCGCGGCAAGCCCCAGCGCCAGCGCAATGTGTCAGATGAGCAGCGCGCTCCTGCTGCGAAGCCAGCTCCGCGTAAGGAACGTGAGCAAGCAAAGCGCGAGCAACCAAAGAAAAAGGAAAAGAGGTCCAGAAAGAAAGCAGATAAGCGCGATCAGGCACGCCGGGTTCGTGAGCCGCTGCCCCGCCGGACCGATGGCGCCCGCCGTCAGATCGATTGATCCTGTCCAAAAAAATGGGCGCCGAAACGCCCGATTTAACCTGCCGAATTCCGAGTGTCAGAAGGAGAACTTGTAGCCTACTGACAGATTGAACATCCAGGGATCATAGCTGTAGTCCCCGGAATAGGACTCAAAAATGGGATCTACATCCGGGGGCGGCGGTACGTCGTCAAAAACCCGTACCCGCAGATCTGTCTCGGATCTGGCGTACATTGCGGCGACGTTGACCAGCCAGGAGCTATCGCGCCCGAAGTTGAAGTCCATACCCATTTGCCAGGTATAGCCCCAGGCATACCCCATGTTGAAGTCGCCACGCAGGCCAAAGTCTGCCAGGTCGTCCCGCAGCTCTCGTCTCAGGCTGCCGTCGCCGAAGTCGGTATAGCTAATCCCACCACCTATATAGGGCTGAACCATACAGGTCTCATCCAGGGGGTAGTATTTCAGGCTTAGGGTAGTGATGTCGGCATCAAAACTGACCACGTCGCGATAGTCGACATCGTCGAAGCCGAAGGTGAAAAAGCGGTCACCGTGACTGCTGGTATGGTTGTCGCCATCCATATAGCCGAGCTCGATGCCCCAGTGTTCGTTCGCTTTCCACTCGAGGTTCCCATACCAGCCCCACTCGGAACCTGGGTCAACGGTCGAGCGAAACGCATCGAAGAACTCGAAGGTCTCGTCGACAAAGCTAACCTGGTCTGTATTGGGCTCAATGTAATAGCCGCCCACTCGGACAATAAAGTCCTGTGGTCCGGTCAAGCCTAGCGGGTTCGCCGAGGCGGTGCTGCTCAGCGCCAAAGCCAATGGCGCGAGGATAGGCGAAAATTTCAAAATCCGTTTCATTTAAGGTAACTCCTTTTATACCCATGGAACAAAAAGTGTAATACACGCATTTTCGGCTTAAGGGGTGCACAACTTACTTTATGTGCCAAATGGCAGGTATAGGCGCTTTCTTCGTGGAAATGCAGATGGCTGTGGGGATAACAAATGGGGATCGCAATATGCGCAGCCCAGTCAGGGGTTGGCACGCCGTTCGTAGTCTATGCTGTCACGTGTAGTTGGCTCGTTACATCGGCGTACTTATAAGAAAGGAGGTTCTGACCTCTAATATCGCCGGCGTTCTGGTCTACAAAATAGGCAACGACAATATAATTTCTCAAATTGCGGTTCGATGGAGTCAGTCCTGGCTTTATTGCTGTCGCATTGGTAGTCAACCGAGGGTATAGGGTGACTTTTACACACAATCCGCAAGCGTCCGTCGCAGATCCCGCGATTGTCGCGCCTCCAGCCAGTAAGAGACAGGCTCCAGTTGCTGTATCGGCGCCAATGATGGAAGTGGTCCATTTAAAGAGCCTGATAAATGCAACCTTGCTGGAACTTCTGCCAGCGCAAGAGGCATCGCCCACGCATCTGCATCAAGCCATGCATTACGCTTTGCTGGGTCCCGGCAAACGCTTGCGTCCGCTTCTTACGCTTCTGGCTGCGAACGGCGCCACTGACAGCTACTTTCTCCGTATGGCCTGCGTATCGGAAATGGTGCATACCGCTTCGCTGATTCTCGATGATCTGCCCTGTATGGACGATGCGACGATGCGCCGTGGTCGCCCCTGCACACACGTACGTTTTTCCGAAAGCACCGCCATTCTTGCGTCAATAAACTTCCTTAATCTTGCGTACGGCGTTGTCGCGAATTGCCCCAACGTCGACGCCTCCACCAAAGTCGCCATCAGCGCGCATCTCAGTCATGTTGTTGGTTCTATGGGATTAGTTGGCGGGCAGATCGCTGATTTGCAGGATCAGCCTGTGGGCGCCAAGAGCGAAATTGAGCAGCACTATCACCAGAAAACAGGGTGTCTGATTGAGTTTGCTGTCGTCACCGGTGCGCGGCTCAGGGGGATGGACGCAGATGCGATCGAGGCATTCACGCACTTTGCTCGTGCCTTTGGTCTGCTGTTTCAGCTGTACGACGATATGTTGGACCACAGTACCTTTGCACAAGAGACCGGTAAGGACACGCAGCAGGATGTGGGGAAAACCACTTTGCTTTCGCTTTACACACCGGAGGAAGCTCGTGGCGCATTGAACGACGCACAAGCGTTGGCAAGAGAGCAATTACGCAGAGCAGGGCACGAGGAATCGTCACTCGCAGCGCTCGTGGAACAACAGTTCGTCACCTTCAACGGTGCGGCGCAAAGGCTCTGGAGTTGAACCGAGCGAATGACGGCGACGGCAGCACTCACCATTGACCGACTGCAGGTCGTTTACGGCAGCCACCGCGCCTTGGGCGATGTTTCTTTGCAGGTGGAACCCGGTGAAATACTCGGCATCCTGGGACCGAATGGTGCAGGAAAATCGACGTTGTTACGCGCCATCACCGGCAAGTTGCGTCCTACCTCTGGGAAAATATTCATCGCAGGGAAGGCGCTTTTTCCGGGCAAGGCTTATCAGCATTCCATCGGCTTCACCCCTCAGTTTCTGGGTTTATACCGGCACCTGACGGGGCGTGAGAACCTGGCGTTTTTTGCGCGCTGCACCGGTGTCCGTCGCCAGAAAATATGCGCACGGGTTCGTCAGGTGCTGGAAGAAATCGAGTTAACAGACAAGGCCGATGTGCGGGTCGACCAGCTGTCCGGTGGTATGCAACGGCGCTTACACCTGGCAGCCACCCTGGTCTCGCAGCCCGCTCTACTTGTGCTGGACGAACCCACCGCCGGGGTCGATCTGGGCGTGCGCATGTCAATCCACGACCTTATTCGCCGCCGCGCCGAGCAGGGTGCGACCGTGGTCGTGGTTACCCATGAATTAGATGAAGCGGAAGTGCTATCCCACCGCGTAGCGCTTCTTCATCAAGGCCAGCTGAGAGCCTTGGCCGAGCCCCAGACACTGGTACACGAAACCTTTGGTAACCGTCAGCTTTTCGTTGTACGCACGGTACCCATGGTTCCCCCGGCACTCGGTGATCGGCTGCGGGAGATCGGATTCCGCCGTCGCAGTGATGACAGTATTGATGAGAGTAATGATGAGAGTGATAAAGAGATCAGTGAGTGGTGTCTGGAAAGTGACCTGCCGCTGGATAAGCTGATCGATCATCTCTATCGCGACCTTGTGGGAGCGCGTGATGCCATTGCCGAGGTCTCGGTACGCCGGCCCGGATTAAAACACGTGATGCAGCACGTTACCGTTAACCGCACCGATTCTGTGGTGGAGTCTGAGTCGGAGCAGGAATCATGAGGGCAATTTTCCGAGTGATGGCCCTGGGCTTGTGGCGTGACCGCGGTGCGTTACTTTTGGCCTTTGCTTTGCCCAGCCTGGTATTTGCTATCTTTGCCAGTATCTTCTCTGGCGCCGCGGAAGGCGACTTGCACTTGCGGGTAGGGCTCGCGCTGGAATCGGAAGATCCGGTAATGCAAGACTTCGCGCAGTACCTGACACAAAGTAAAGAAGTGGAGATCACGGCACTGCCCGATGCAAACCGTGCTCAACTGCTGGAAGAGGTGCGACAGGGCAATTTCGATACAGCGGTAATCATCCACGGACAGGCAGGCGCTAACAGGGGGCCGCTGTTTACCATCGTCAGCGAGCCGACCCGTGAAATTGCAGCGCTGTCTTTACAGGGCTGGCTGCGAAAAAGCCTCGCCGCCCAACAACCACAGGTGCTTGCGCAACGTCTTGCGCAAAGCACAGAAGCATTGGTTGATGGTTTCACCCCGGAACAGCAGGCGCGCCTGGATGCCGCTTTGGACTCGATGGCGAGCGAGACGGGCGGTGCAATCACCGATGACGCGCTTATCGAGTTTCAGCCGGTTTATGGCCAGGCGCCAGCTTCAGTCTCTGGGCTGAGTGGCATTGCTTACTATGCTGGCGCCACCACGATTCTGTTCTTGTTATTGTCCGCCGTGAATGCCGGCATGGTCAGTTTGGAAGAGCGGCAAAACGGTATCTCCGAACGCCTGCTGCTGAGCAAAGCGGCACACGCTCGGTTGCTGTTGGGACGGTTTCTGTTTTTGCTAACCGTGGGATTTTTGCAGGCCAGCGCTATTTTTCTGGTCGCAAGGTTTGGGTTCGGTTTGGAGATAGAGCGCGCGCTGGCGCAAGTTGTTGTGATGGCATTCGCCTGCGCCGCCGCGAGTGCCGGGCTGGCGCTGTTACTTCTGTCGCTGTGTCGAACAACCCAGCAGGCGACGACCTTTTCGTCATTTTTTGTGCTCATTATTTCCGCCGTCGGCGGTTCGATGGTGCCACGTTTCATGATGCCTGACTGGCTGCAGACCCTGAGCTTGTTTACACCCAATGCGTGGGCGATCGAAGGTTTTTACGGAGCGTTGATTCGCGGCGACAGCTGGGCTCAGCTGGCTCAGCCCGGCGGCATCCTGGCTGCGGTTGGCCTGGTGTGCCTGCTGTTAGCGGCCGTACCCCTATTCAAGACGCCGGCATAAGGGAGGCCTAATCCATGATGGAATGGTTGTGGACGCTCGTACTTGTGGTCGTGGCTTTCCTGGGCATGGAGGTGTTCGCCTGGTACGCCCACAAGTACATCATGCACGGTTGGGGCTGGGGTTGGCACAAGTCCCATCACGAATCCCATCACCAACCCCATCTTAAAAACACTGGCGGCGTGTTCGAGAAAAACGATCTGTATGTGGTTGTGTTTTCACTGGTCGTGATCGGACTGTTTGCGGTGGGTGACCTTTATTGGAAGCCACTCATGGCAATCGCATCCGGCATTACGCTGTACGGCGTAGTGTACTCATTGTTTCACGACGGAATGGTTCACCGGCGCTGGCCGATTCGCTGGCGGCCGAAGAGTGGCTACTTGAAGCGTCTGGTCCAGGCGCACCGAATACATCATGCGGTACGCACCCGAGAGGGTACGGTGTCCTTCGGATTTCTCTATGCACCAGATGTCAGAAAACTCAAGAAACGCCTAAAGCAGCAACAGGCTGCATCTCTAGCGGGAGCGCGGCATGACCGATGACGATTTGGTGAAACGCAAGAATGATCATCTCGATATCGTGCTGGACGCGCGTCGGGCCAAGACTTCGGCCCTTACCGGATTCGCCGATTATCGCTTCGCCCATTGTGCCTTGCCACAGTTGCACCTGGACGATATCGATCTCAGTACACGATTTTTCCATAAACCCTTAAACGCGCCGCTGTTGATCAGTTCGATGACCGGCGGTGCCGCGCGGGCCAAAGATATCAATCATCACCTGGCAGAAGCCGCCCAGCACCTGGGTATCGCTTTGGCCATCGGTTCCCAGCGCGTTGCGCTGCAGTCTGGCAGCGATCACGGCCTGACCAGGCAATTGCGACGCATCGCCCCGGATATCCCCCTGCTTGGGAATATCGGCGCAGGTCAGCTGCGGGAACCCCGGGGGATCGAATGGGCACTGCGGGCAGTGGAGATGATCGAGGCGGATGCATTGATCGTCCATCTCAACCCCTTGCAAGAGGCGGTGCAAGAGGGCGGCGACCGCGACTGGTGTGGCGTGCTTCAGGCCATCGGTACGCTGGTTGCGTCCCTCGGGGTGCCGTTGGTGGTTAAGGAGGTGGGTGCGGGTATTTCCCCCGAAGTGGCGCGGGCGCTGGTGGAAGAGGGGGTAGCGATGATCGACGTGGCCGGCGCCGGCGGCACCAGCTGGGCGGCGGTGGAGGCGGAGCGCGCGACAGATGAGACCCGGCGCCGGGTCGCCATGGCTTTCGCCGGTTGGGGTATCCCCACCGCTCAGGCCATTCGGGCGGTACGCAAGACCTTGCCGGATACGCCGCTGATTGCTTCCGGCGGTATTCGCGATGGGGTGGACGCGGCCAAGGCAATCCGCCTGGGCGCGGATCTGGTGGGGCAGGCCGCTGCAGTGCTCGAGAGTGCCACCGATTCCAGTCAGGCAGTGGTCGAGCACTTCGAGGTGGTCATCCAGCAGTTGCGTATCGCCTGTTTCTGTAGCGGCAGTGCGGATCTGCATGCCTTGCGCGCGGCGGTACTGCTGGATGATCGCGGTGTTCCTCTCGGAGAGCCCCATGACTAGGTTTGTCGCCAAGGGGTATTGCCCGTGAACGCGCCGGACCATGACCTGATACTGGTGGGCGGCGGCCTGGCCAACGGCCTGATCGCCCTGCGCCTGATACAGGCGCAACCGGGGTTGCGTCTGCTGATGTTGGAAAGCGAGCGTCGCCCTGGTGGTGAGCACACCTGGTCGTTTCACGAGGGTGATCTCTCTGCAGCCCAACATGCCTGGCTGGCGCCCCTGGTTGGCCGCCGCTGGGAGCAGCACCGGGTGATTTTTCCGCACCGCGAGCGCCTGTTGAACGGAGGCTATGCGAGCATCTTTTCCCGGGATTTCGCCCGCGTGCTTGAGGAAGCCCTGGGCGACAGATTGTGGACCGACACGCGCGTGGCCCGTCTTTCTCCGGACTGCGTGGAGCTTGAGGATGGCCGAGTGTTGCACGCGCATGCGGTGATCGACGGCCGGGGGCCCATCGACAGCGCGCATCTGACCCTGGGCTATCAGGCATTTCTCGGTCGCGAAGTGCGCCTGGACAAGCCCCATGGCCTGGAAGAGCCGATCCTCATGGACGCCAGCGTGCCTCAACAGGACGGCTACCGGTTCGTCTACGTGCTGCCGTTCAGCCACGATACCCTGCTGATCGAGGATACCCACTATGTGGACCGCCCGGAGGTGGACGCATCCCACTTGCGTGCGCATATCGAGGCCTATGCGCGGGATCGCGACTGGCACATCGTCGATACCCTGCGGGAGGAGAGCGGCGTGCTGCCGATTACCCTGGCGGGCGATTTCGATACCTTCTGGCAGAGCGCCCAGGGCCAACCGCGAAGTGGCCTGCGCGCGGGTCTATTTCACCCCACCACCGGTTACTCATTGCCCCAGGCCATGGCACTGGCGGAGTGCATCGCCGAGCTTGGAAATCTCGATGCGGCGTCATTGTTCCAGACTATCCATGCGTTCGCCGCCTGTGAATGGCGGCGCCAGGGCTACTTTCGCCTGCTCAATCGCATGCTGTTTCTGGCTGGCCGCCCGGAGCGACGCTGGCAGGTCATGCAGCGCTTTTATGGCCTGTCGGAACCGCTCATCGAACGCTTCTACGCCGGACGCCTGACCCCGGCCGACAAGGCGCGCATATTGATCGGCAAACCGCCGGTGCCCCTTGGCGAAGCACTCAAGGCGGTGTGGCTGAATTCACCACAAAAGATCGCATCCACTTCTTTCGGAATACGCACATGACACGACCCGTATCCCAACCCCAGCGTGCTCTGGTGATCGGTGCCGGCTTCGGCGGCCTGGCCCTGGCAATTCGCCTGCAGGCGGGCGGCTACCAGACCACTCTGCTGGAAAAGCGCGACAAGCCCGGTGGCCGCGCCTATGTCTATGAGGACAAAGGGTTCACCTTCGATGCCGGCCCCACGGTAATTACCGATCCCTCCGCGCTGGAAGAGCTTTTTAAACTGGCGGGTAAGGACCTGGCGGATTATGTCGAACTGCTACCGGTCGCGCCCTTTTACCGTCTCTGCTGGGAAGATGCCCCGGCCTTTGACTACGTCAACGATCAGGCCGCACTGGATCGACAGATCGCCGAGCGTAACCCACGAGACGTGGAGGGCTATCGACGGTTTCTGAGTTACTCCAGGGCGGTGTTCGAGGAGGGCTATCGCAAGCTCGGTGCCGTTCCGTTTCTCTCATTTCGCGACATGCTCGCCGCCGGGCCGCAGTTGGCTCGGCTTCAGGCCTGGAGCAGCGTCTACGCCATGGTGTCGAAATTCATTGAAGACCCGCACCTGCGCCAGGCCTTTTCCTTTCACTCCCTGCTGGTCGGGGGCAACCCTTTCGCTACCTCTTCGATCTACACGCTGATCCACGCGCTGGAGCGGGAGTGGGGTGTATGGTTTCCGCGGGGCGGCACCGGCGCCCTGGTACGGGGCCTGGTCCAGTTGTTCGAGGACCTCGGCGGCACCCTCGAACTGAACGCGGAAGTGGAGCGCATCGAGACCACGGGGGATCGGGTGAACGGCGTCACCCTGACGGATGGCCGGCTTGTGCCGACGGATGCACTGGCCTCCAACGCGGACGTAATGCATACCTACAGCAAGCTGTTGAGCGGGCACTCCCGCGGCGCCCGCAAAAGCCGGGCCCTGGGCCGCAAGCGTTACAGCATGTCGCTGTTCGTGATCTATTTCGGTCTGGACCGGCCACCGCAAGGCCTCGAGCACCATACGGTGTGCTTCGGCCCGCGCTACCGGGAATTGATCCACGAAATCTTCAATGCGGACACTCTGGCCGAGGATTTTTCCCTCTATCTGCATTCCCCCTGCGTCACCGATCCGAGCCTGGCGCCGGAAGGCTGCAGCGCGCACTATGTCCTGGCGCCGGTGCCACATCTGGGCAAGGCGAACATCGACTGGGAAACCCAGGGTGCGATCTACCGCGACCGCATTCTCGACTATCTCGAGCGTCACTATATTCCCGGGCTTCGGGCGCATCTGGTGACCTGCCGGCACTTCACGCCCGTGGACTTTCGCGAGGAGCTCAACGCCCACCTGGGTTCCGCTTTTTCTCTTGAGCCGACACTCACCCAGAGCGCCTGGTTCCGGCCCCACAACCGGGACGCCAGGATCGACAATTTCTATCTGGTGGGGGCCGGCACCCATCCCGGCGCCGGGGTGCCGGGAGTGATCGGTTCCGCCAAGGCCACTGCGGGGCTGATGCTGGAGGGACTCAATGAGGGATAAGCTGGGACAGCACGCCGCGCAGACGATCGCCGCGGGCTCCAAGAGTTTCGCCACCGCCGCCAAGCTGTTCGCTCCGGCCACACGGCGCAGCGCCATGATGCTGTACGCCTGGTGCCGCCTCTGCGACGACGTGATCGACGACCAGCAGCTGGGCTTTCCTGCGCAGGAAACTTATGAAACTCACGAAGCTCACGAAGCTCACGAAGCTCGGAGCGAAAGCAGCGAGGCGCGCCTGAACGAGCTGCGAGACTTAACACGTCGCGCTTATGCGGGGGAGCCCATGCAAAGTCCGGCCTTCGCCGCCTTTCAGGAAGTCGCGCTCCGCCATGGGATTCCCGAGTGCTATCCCCAGGCCCACCTGGACGGCTTCGCCATGGACGTGGCACAGCGACGCTATGTCACCATCGACGATACCGTGGACTACTGCTATCACGTGGCCGGTGTGGTGGGCGTCATGATGGCCTGGATCATGGGCACGAGAGATGAGGCCACCCTGGATCGCGCCTGCGACCTGGGGCTGGCCTTCCAGCTGACCAATATCGCCCGCGACATCATCGAGGATGCACAGATCGGTCGCTGCTATCTGCCGGAACAATGGTTGGAAGAAGCCGGCATTCCACGCCAAGAGATCACAGCGCCACAGCATCGTGAGGCTCTGGCCCGTCTGGCCCGACAACTCATCGATCTGGCGGAACCCTACTATGACTCCGCACAAGGTGGCTTGTCGGCCTTGCCGCCTCGCTGCGCCTGGGCCATCGCCACCGCCCGCGGCGTCTACCGGGAAATCGGCATCAAGGTCAAAGCGCACGGTGCCCGGGCCTGGGACTCGCGCATCTCGACCACCAAGGTGGACAAGGCGCGCTTGCTGGGGCAGGGACTCGCTCAGGCGCTAGCATCTCGCTGCTACCAGCCGTCGCCAAGATGTAGCAGTCTCTGGCAGCGTCCAGCGTAGCGCTTTTTTCACGGGCCCAAGCCCTAACGCAGCACGGCCTCTTGCACCAAGTATTTCTTCTCGGCGGCCACAGCTTTGATCAGCGCAGCACCACCTGCGTCTACTACTGGCTGGCCGGCGTGCCTTGCGAAATGCTGCAGCTGGGATTCCAGACCTTTGGCTTCGAGGAAGCGGCCATGTTGTACTTCCCCACCATCGACGCCCACCGCCGGGCCCAGACCCTGTTGCAAACTCGTGGCATCGAGGTGTTTGAGGCGGATTTTCGTCTTCACGATCGTTACCTGATGGAGCGGTTTGCCCGCGGTGGCCTCTACTTTGAAGGCGTGGCCGGGGCCAAAGACGGCTATACGGAATATCGCAACGTGCACCTCAAGGGCGCCGAGGTGCAGCCGGATTTCAAGGTAGTTTCCCTGGATGTGGAGTACTCCGGCCAGGGTGAGCTGTATTCCATTGGGCTCTATGGTCATAATAGTTGGGTTAACCGAGGGGCAACCGCCCAGAGCGAACAGCTTCCTCCTCAGGGTGGATGACGAACGAGCCCTGCCTAAGGTCCTTTAGGCCAGAATTAAATGCGAGGGCCCGATGGTTTTTGATTTTTTACGGTTTGCAGGTGGAGTTTTTATGAGTAGACATTTTTTGCTTTTATGGGCTCTTGTTTTCAGCGCTAGCTGTATTTCTAAAGATAAAAGTATTCTCGAAGAAAATTTGGTTGGAAAATGGGCGATGTTTCCGGTTGCGTGGCCGGTAGCTGGTGCTGCGAATATCACTGAATATCGTGATGACGGTAGCTACAAGCTGAAAGTGTTCATTTGTGATGGCAAAGGTGGTTTTGAAAGAAAACCCGAACTTGATTCAGAGGGGCGCTGGGAAGTACATAAACAGAAAATCATAACAACAGTTTTGGGCTATGAATCGAACCAGGGTGGTGCAAAGTCGCTTTCGGAGATTCGTCAGGAGTTGAAGAGTAAGGAGGAGTTTGGGAAAAAGTTTTATATAGATAATGCACCAAGGATTGTAGTTGATGCTTTAGGTCAATCTGAGAAAATGACAATCGTTGAGGAGAGCATCGTCTCCCTCGCTGGTAATGAAATGCGTGGTGGGCAGGAATGGGAAAATAATCAGTTTGTAGAGATGTCCTATGTGAAGGTTAAAAAAATTGAACCATTGTGTCAGCACTTTGCAGCCAATAGTCACTCCTTAGAAGGCGTGAGGCTCTTGGCCGCGAGAGGAGAAGCTGGTGCGCAATTTAAATATGGGAAAATGTTTTTTGACGGTAGTGGGGTGGAGCGAGACTATTTGGAGGCTCATAGGTGGGTCTTGGCCTCTGCAATATCCGGAAACGCCGAGGCTCAAAATTTTTTAGGTGCTATGCGAAAGTTTAGCTGGGGTAAAGTCGAAAAAGATTATGCGGATTCTATTAAGTGGCTACAAAAGTCATATGATCAGGGCAACATGAATGCTGCATTTAATTTGGCTTTGTCATACCGACTAGGAAGAGGATTGGAAAAAGATTTGGAGAAGTCGTCTGATTTATTTCTTCAGGCTGCGTGGTCAGGTTTGCTGGCTGCACAGGGCCAAGTCGCTGCCAACTATTTCTATGGTAGAGGTGTGCCTAGCGATTATGTGAAGGCATACGCATGGTATAAGGTTTCGGGCGAAGGTCACGACTACGTAGCTAAATTCATGAGCGATGAGGAGGTCAAAGAGGCTGAATTGATGGTGAATGGTATCGTTCAAAAATTATTCCAAAAAAATAGTAGAGAAAATTAGGTCAGAGCAGTATATGGCACTAGTTGAGCCGGTTGTGCTTTCTTCCTTTCTCTCGACTTAGCTCTAGCCGCTAGATTCCTTTCGCCCATATCTCGCGATTGCTGACCTCTGTGTATTTATCCAGTAGAATGGCCGGCATCTCCAATCTAAGCCACAACTCAGAACAGTCTCTTGCCCCAAGGATTCCTTCTCACCCGCCACAGCTTTGATCAGCGCGGCAGCACCTGCATTCACTACTGGCTGGCCACGCCCGAGGGGCCGGTCAAGCTGGTTATTGAGGGTGAGCGCCCGGTGTTTATGGTAAAGGTCGCGGACCGCGCGCAAGTGACTGAGGCTCTGGCCGGCGTGCCTTACGAATGGCAGCAGCTGGGCTTCCAGACCTTTGGCCGCGAGGAAGCGGCCATGCTGTATTTCCCAGCCATCGACGCCCACCGCCGGGCTCAAACTGTGTTGAAAGATCGAGGCATCGAGGTATTCGAGGCGGATTTTCGTCTTCACGATCGTTACCTGATGGAGCGGTTTGCCCGCGGTGGCCTCTACTTTGAAGGCGTGGCCCGGGCCAAAGACGGCTATACGGAATATCGCAACGTGCGCCTCAAGGGCGCCGAGGTGCAGCCGGATTTCAAGGTGGTGTCTTTGGACGTGGAGTGCTCCGGCCACGGGGAGCTGTATTCGGTCGGTCTCTACGGGCATGGGGTGGAAGAGGTGTTGATGGTCGGCAAACCGGAGGCCGCTGACACCAGCATCCACTGGGTGGAGGACGAACGGGCGCTACTCAAGGCCCTTGAGGCCAGAATCCAAAGCCTGGATCCGGACATCATCATCGGCTGGGCTGTGGTGGACTTTGATTTTCGGCTGCTGCTGAAGCGGGCAGGGCGTCATGGCCTGCGCCTGAAGCTCGGGCGCGGTGGCACCGATGCCCGCTGGCGGGATGGCCGGGAAGGCAACCCAGGCTTCGTGACGCTGCCGGGCCGGGTAGTACTGGACGGCATCGACGGTCTGAAGAACGCCACCTACAGCTTTGAAAGCTTCAGTCTGGAGTTCGTGGCCCAGACCCTGCTGGGCAGGGGTAAGGACACCGAAGACGTGGACAACCGCCTGGCGGCGATTGAGCACGACTTCTGCCACAACAAACCCAAGCTGGCTGCCTACAACCTGGAAGACTGCCGCCTGGTGTGGGACATATACCAGCACACCCGCTTGCTGGATTACCTGCGCCTGCGGGCCCAGCTCACGGGCCTTGAGCTCGACCGCAGCGGCGGCTCGGTGGCGGCCTTTACCAACCTCTACCTGCCCAAGCTGCACCGTAGCCGCTATGTGGCGCCCAACCTGCCGGCCGACGGCGGCCTCGCCAGCCCCGGCGGCTATGTGATGGACTCCCGGCCGGGCCTGTACGACAACGTGCTGGTGCTGGACTTCAAGAGCCTGTATCCCAGCATTATCCGCACCTTCAAGATCGATCCTATGGGTTTGATTGAAGGATTGGCTGAGGAGGCGCAAGGGGAATCGGAAGAGGGTGGGACGGAGAACAACACCATCCCCGGTTTTCGCGGCGCGCGCTTTTCTCGTGACAAGCATTTCCTGCCAGACATCATTACCAGTCTCTGGGCCGAGCGTGACATCGCCAAGCGGGAGCAGGATGCCGCCCGCTCTCAGGCCATCAAGATCATCATGAACTCCTTCTACGGGGTACTCGGAAGTGGCGGCTGCCGCTTTTACGACACGCGCCTGGCCAGCTCCATCACCCTGCGCGGTCACGAGATCATGCAGCAGACGGCCCGCTGGATTGAGGAGATGGATGAAGGGAGTCACCAGGTCATCTACGGCGATACCGATTCGACGTTTGTCTGGCTGAGCGGCCAACCCAGCCCGGACGAAGCAGATGCGATCGGCAGGGGCCTGGCGAGCGAGATCAACACGCGCTGGCAGAACAAGCTCAAAGACGAGCTGGCATTGGAGTGCGAACTGGAGATCGAATTTGAAACCCACTACCAGCGCTTTTTGATGCCCACCATTCGCGGCTCGGAGGCTGGCTCCAAGAAACGCTATGCGGGCCTGGTGGTGAACGGGGATGAGGAAAAGCTGGTCTTCAAGGGACTGGAAACCGTGCGCAGCGACTGGACGCCGCTCGCCAAGCAGTTCCAGACCCAGCTCTACGAAATGGTGTTTAAGGGTGAAGACCCGTCCGACTATATCCGCGAGACGGTGGAGAAAACCCGGTCAGGGGAGATGGACGAGCAGCTGGTGTACCGCAAGCGGCTCAGGCGCAAGCTGGAACAATACATAAAAAACGTCCCGCCCCAAGTACGCGCCGCGCGAATGGCCGATGAAATCCGCCAGCAGCAGGGGTTGGCACCCCGCTACCAGAACAAGGGTTGGATTCGTTACGTCATCACCCTCAACGGTCCCGAGCCCATGGATTACCGTCAGTCACCGATCGATTACCAGCACTATATCGATAAGCAACTTAAGCCTGTGGCCGATGCCATATTGCCGTTTATCGATCTGGATTTTGACAGCTTGGTGGATGGCCAGTTGGGACTGTTCGGGGTGTCTGATTAAACATTGGGATAAAAAATAATTTCCGAGACATTGGCCGCATTGATTATTGCGGTGTCAGGCAATCGTCACAGGCGAAGTGCTGTACTGTGTCACCGCATTTCAGCTCTGCGGTGTTTCCCGCTCTTATTTCCCATGAGCAACTTTTATTTCCTACGCTGGCTGTTCCAAATGAATAGCAGGGCAGGTAGTGGTGCTCATCGTGTAATTACTTAAGTGAAATTGGTCCTGACTTCCTGAAGAAATCCTCTGCCGCACCCTGCGAAATGCTGAAATCTGAGCATAACGCTTTTTTGTTTTTGTCTGTTTTTGAACCGGTGACCTCGGTTATTACGATCTCGCTCGATTCATCACTCTGTGTGCATCCAATAGATAGATTTATCCACGTGATGATCAATAGACGATAGATAAAGTTTCTTACCATACGGCACTACTCGTTTCAGAGAGCATTTTGTACGAAACGTCTGTGTGATTTTATACGTAGGCACTCGTTATGTTGAAGTGCGTATGGAGTTCATTAGTTAGCCATTTCAGAGATGAATTCTGGAGTGAAGAAATTGTTTCATCCAGCATTTTCTCAAGAAATGTGCAGAGATGTATAGAAAGGACCCCGGACGCTCATTTATCGAGAATTTTGTAAACCGCCCAGGCTGAAATAACTCCAAGTACGGGCCATAGTACGAGAAGATCGGCTCGAATATTGGCTTCCGGGGTTATGGCCAGCACAAGTAATTCCCAGATGGCGTAAAGACCCCAGGCGAAGGAGGCAATCAGGAGCGAGCGGTGCCCCCCACCTGCGCCCGGCCAGCTCACCCGCAACGTCACATAGATGAGGAAAAATACCGCGGCTACCGCCAGGATATTTTGAGGTTTACCAACAAATAATGAGGCCAGGAATTCCATATCGTTTACCGGGCGCCGCTAAAAATCAGCCACTCAGAATAGCGGCATCCGGGATCTCGTAACGCGCGTTGCCTATGCGAATGTTGCCTATGCGAATAAAGTTGATGTCGCCTTCCTTGTGGCGTCGCCGTCGCGATACAGCGCAAGGGGGTATTTCGACGTGTCATCAGGGCGCTATGAGCCGCGCTCCACACTCATCGACTGGATCTCGATAAGCCGCCAGCGGGTATCTGCCAGCGGGCTTTGCCCTAAACCTCCTGCAGGGAGGGCCGTCAGAGCGACAACTGTCGTAACCAATAGTGTGCTCATTGCCCATGCCTGGTACGTTTTGCCAATTCGCCGGTGTTCATGCCATTGTGGCGCTCTGTCTGATCCAGGCTGACTGTAACCTTGGCGTTCAGTCTAAGGTCAAGATCAACTATAGCCTTCTGACTTCCTAGTCTATGCGCTGGCGACCCGTCCTATCCACTATGTTTCGGTCCGGGTGCTAGAATGCGCGCCAGCATCCTCATCACTGGAGAACACGCGCTATGACCACGTCCCTCGACTTCTATCCGATCGGCACCCCCGGTACACCCTGGGGCGATGCGGAGCGGGCCGAATGGCTGTCGCGACAGACCCGTCACCGCAGTTACGAGTCTGAGGTGGTCAGCAAGATCGAGCGCTTGCGTGATCGCTTCGACGTGGAGGAGTACGGCCGCCTGGAATACGGCGACGAACGCTTTCCACTGCTGGCGATCCGCAGC
The DNA here is from genome assembly GCF_001639145.1 of Microbulbifer sp. Q7. Lineage (NCBI taxonomy): Bacteria > Pseudomonadati > Pseudomonadota > Gammaproteobacteria > Cellvibrionales > Microbulbiferaceae > Microbulbifer > Microbulbifer sp. Q7. Next base: position 933,837 of record NZ_LROY01000002.1, read on the forward strand.
CGCAACTGGAATGACGACCTGCCGGTGATGCTGGTGACGGGTGGGGTACACGGCTACGAAACCAGTGGTGTACACGGTGCGCTGGAGTTCGTGGATCAGCATGCGGCGGGCTACGCCGGCCGCGCTAACCTGCTGGTGGCCCCCTGTATTAGCCCCTGGGGCTATGAGCGCATCCACCGCTGGAATGCGAATGCGATCGACCCCAATCGTTCGTTCTACGATAACAGTCCCGCGCAAGAGTCGGCGGCGTTGATGCGACTGGTGGCGCCGTTGGTTGATCGCGTAGTGATGCATATCGACCTGCACGAGACCACTGATACCGACGAAACCGAATTTCGTCCCGCACTGGCCGCCCGCGATGGCAAGCCGTTCACGCCGGGTGGCATTCCCGACGGCTTCTATCTGGTGGATGACAGTGAGCAGCCGCAGCCGGAGTTCCAGCAGGCCGTCATCGCGGCAGTAGAGCAGGTCACCCATATCGCCCCGGCCGACGACAACAACGAAATCATCGGTTCGCCGGTGGTTGCGCGCGGTGTTATCGAGTATCCGCTCAAGAAGCTGGGCCTCTGCGCCAGCGTCACGAATGCCACCTACAAGACCACTACCGAAGTCTATCCCGATAGCCCCCGCGCCACGCCCGAGCAGTGCAATACCGCGCAGGCGGTTGCCGTGTGTGCGGCCGTCGACTACGCGCTGGCGCATGGCTAGCAGGCACAACAAATCGGCGGTTGTGCAGTAGCAAGTCGCCTCCGCCGATAATCAAAAGAAGGCCTATGAAAGTACCCAAGAGATTACAACCGCTGGTCGATGACGGCATGATCGACGAGGTCATGGCCCAGTTGATGAGCGGTAAGGAAGCACAAGTGTATGTGGTGCGCTGCGGCGACAGCTTGCGTTGTGCCAAGGTCTTCAAAGAAGCCAGCAAGCGCAGCTTCAAGCAGGCGGTGCAGTACCAGGAAGGTCGCAAGATGCGCAACAGCCGCCGCGCGCGGGCGATGTCGAAGAAGACCCGCTACGGCCAGAAGGAGCAGGAGCAGGCGTGGCTAAGTGCCGAGGTCGATGCGCTGTATCGGCTGGCGGCAGCCGGCGTGCGCGTCCCCGAGCCCTTCGGTTTCGTCGACGGTGTACTGCTGATGGAATTGGTGGCGGATGAGGATGGCTACGCGGCCCCGCGGCTGGATGACGTCACACTGACCGCGGAGCAGGCCAGCGAGTATCACGACCAGGTAATGGGCGATGTGGTGCGGATGTTGTGTGCAGGCCTGGTTCACGGCGACCTGTCCGAGTTCAACGTACTACTGGACCCTGACGGCCCGGTGATCATCGATTTGCCTCAGGCGGTGGATGCGGCCGGCAACAACAACGCCGCGATGATGCTGCAGCGCGATGTCGACAACATGCGCGCCTATTTCGGCCGCTTCGCCCCGGAATTATTAACGACCGATTACGGCCGGGAAATCTGGGCGCTGTATGAAGCGGGTGAACTGCACCCGGAAATTACCCTGACCGGGTTGTTCGAACAGGACGCGAGCAGCGTCGACGTCGCGGACCTGATGGCCGTGATCGAGGATGTTCGCGAAGAAGAGGCCGAGCGCATGGCGCCGGCCTGGGAAGAGTAGGGCTACCTGCTGGCTGCCGCGCATGTGAGCTTGCCGGGGAGCCTATTATGATTGAATAGTGTCTGACTGGCTGTCGCGACGAATGACTAGGCTCACGAACACGGAGCGGGACTATGGCGCCGTCGCCATTTTGCTCCACTGGCTAATGGCGGTATTGCTTATCGGGCTCACCGTGCTTGGTGTGTACATGAGCGGTCTGCCGGATGTCGGGTTCGACAAGATAAAGCTGACGCTGATCGTGTATCACAAGGAATACGGCATACTGGCGTTGGGACTGGCGCTGTTGCGGCTGGCGTGGCGTGTAGGTAACGCGTTACCGGCACTGGTAAAAGAACTCCCCGATTGGCAGAAGGTTGCCGCGCGCTTTGTGCACCTGTGCTTTTACGCCTTGATGTTTGCCTTACCGATCAGCGGCTGGTTGATGTCTTCCGCCGCGAGTATTCCGGTGTATTTCTTTGGCTTGAGGCTACCGGATCTGATCCCGCATAACGAGTATCGCTTCCCATTACTGGTCGAGGTGCACAAATGGCTGGGATATGCCCTGATCGGTTTTATTCTGCTACATGCCGGTGCCGCACTGCGGCACCACTTCATTTCCCGAGATAACACCCTGAAGAAAATCCTCCCGGGCTCCCGTCTTTGATATCCGGCCTACGGCATTCTTTCCAGTACAAACTGCGTTGCCTGTTGTAAAGCGCTTGCGGCGGCTTGATTGGCTGCTACTACGCCTGCAGCAGGTGACTCCTGCAGTATGGGTTCGCGTAGTGAAATGGTTCTGCTTGCAACAATCCGGTTTGAAGTGCCCTCGATAAGCTGCACCCGCAGGGAAAGCTGGAAGGTCGCTGGTGTGGAAGTGTAGTCCTGTACGAAGTCTAAGATCGTTGTTTGCAGCGCGTAGCTGTGCGGACCGAAGTAGGGTGGGGTTGCTACTGCATCAAAGTAGTGTGTGTTTTCAAGTGTCCGCGCCAGTAACGGGAGGAGCATCTGTGCCGGCGTTGCCCCCCATTGGTGATGGCGGTAAAAACCGACCTGATGTGGCTCTGTGCGATAGGCCATGCGGATGGTGTCGTAAATGGGGTTGATGCTGGGAGGCAGTAGCAGCAGCGTTGCCGGATGCCGTTGTCTCTGGGGCACTTCACGGGGAACTTTGTCGACGACAGATACCCGTATGTCACTTTGCACCGGGGAGAACAGTGAGCAGCCGGAAAAAAATATTAAGGCAGTCGCCACCACAAGGCGTATGGTTTTTCCGGGATGAGATAGCGCACGCCCATAGCCCCGTTCACTCATTCGGTTTCGCCCGGGCCAAGGGGCGGGGGCGTGCTGCCGCGCAGAAGGACGGATGGGTTGTGATTGATCTTGTCTGTCAATCGCGTCATGGAATTGGTCAGCTGATTCAGGGTGGCCATGGTGCGGTAGGCCTCGGGCAGCACCTGCAGCTGGAGTGCATTGACGGACTGGCTGCTCGCGTCCAGTAACGGGCCGAGCTGGCCGCTCGCCTGTTCGGTATTGGTGATGATTGTATCGAGCCGCTGCTGATTCCCCGCGAGCATCTGGCTGACCTGCCTTAACGCGTTAACGGTATCGCTGCTCGAATCCAGCAGCGGCCCGAGTCGGCCACTGGCATGCTCGGTATTGGCGATGATTGTGCTGAGCTGCTGCTGGTTCTCTGCCAGCATCTGGGTGACTTGCTGCAGATTGGCGACCGCCTGCTGGAAGGCAGCGATGGTGTCTTTATCCAGCATGGTACGCAGCAGTTCGGTCAGCGATTGCACGTTCTCGTTGACCTGGCTGATGGCCGTATCCAGGTTGACCGAGCGGGAAGGGGCGTTGGGTATGCGCGGATAGGGCGCGCCTGGGGCGGCGGAGAGTGGGCCTTGTTCGGTACCCGAGTTCTCCAGCAGTACGTACACATAGCCGGTGAATCCGCGGGTCGCGAGTCCGCGGGCGGTGATGGTGGCGACGGTTGCCTTCGACACGGGTGCGTCGTTTTCGACATCCAGCAGAATACGCACGGAGCTGGGCCCGATGAGTTCCACCTCGGTGACCCTGCCCACGTCCACCCCATGGAACTCCACCGGCGCACCGGCAATCAGGCCGGATACGGAATCTTCGGTGAGGATCTGATAGGTCGTGAAGCGGCCGGCGGTCTGGTAGTACCAGATCGCACCCGCGATGACGGCTGCAAGCACCATGGCCATAAAGGCCCATCGTGCCCGGCTCGCTGTGCTGGTCGTCATAAGGGGCCCCTCCGACGGTGAGATCGGCCCGAACTGCGGCCAGTCCAAGTCTAGATCAAATTATTGGTGGCTAAGGGGCTGGCGCCTCAAGCGGGGCAGAGGGAGAGGCATAACCCGGTGTCTAAAGCTGCCATTGGCTTCAGCTGGTTGTGACTTCCGCGCTCAAGGAAACCTCCGCTTTCAGTGAATTGGTCACCAGGCAACCCTGTTCCGACTTTTCGAGCAGGCGCTGTGCCTTGTCGGTGTCGGTGCCCTCGGGCACCACAAGGGTGGCCTCAATGGTAAACGCAGTGAAACAGGTGGTGCGGCCGTCTTTGTCCAGGGTGCCGGTGGTTGTGCACTCCAGTGACGTCCAGTCGAGCTTCGAGTGCTTGGCGATGGCGCGGAAGGTGAGGATGAAGCAGTCCGACACTGCCGCGACCAGCAAATCCTCCGGTGACCACTGGTCGCCGGGCCCATCAAATTGCGCCGGTGGGGCCGATGGCAGATCGGGCACGCCCTCGGCGCTGAGCGTCACATTGCCTTCACTGGCCGCACTTGCGGTGACTTTATAGTGGTGGGGAAAAGCGTCCATGGAGCCTCCGTCGAGTCTAAGTCGAGTCTGAAAAGTAGGCTGGAAAGGTTATAGAAATTACATCAGGGTAGTGTGGCCACTGCTCTACGGCCAATCACCGGTTACCGGTGAATAATGGCGCCGCCGACCAGATTTTCAGGACGCAAAACTCGCTATTGTTTCGACTGATAGTGCATCAGCACAATATCGCGTCCCTGTTTCTGGTAGGTGTGAAACCGGTCGATAATGGCGGACGGTAGCCCCGCTTCCGTGACCTCTGCATATCCAAGGGACTGGTAAAACGGCACCAGGTGGCGGTAGGGAAAAGTGAAGGTGTGGTCGTCGTAGGCTTCTGCCATACGGCCCAGTAACAGCCGCGCCACACCCCGGCCCTGGAATTCCTCTGCCACCGCAACGCCGGCCAGCAGCTGACTGTCGGTGAGTTTGCGCAGGGAGCCACAGGCGATTATCTGGTTCTTGCTATCGCGGATCACCATACACGGGTCGTGTCGCCGTGCTTTGCCGCGGAATTTGTGGGTGCGGTAGAATTTGTTGGCTAACGGCATCTCCGCATCGGAGAGCCACTGGGCAGTCAATGAATCAGTCGAAAAATCCGGGTCCATAACTCTCTATGCCACGCGAAATCTGCCCAACGTGCCAGCGCCCCCTCAAGGTCTGCTATTGCAGCGCGCTGGTGCGTATTCCCAATCGAATTCAGGTGCTGATCATACAGCACCCGCAGGAACAGAAGCACCCGTTCAATACCGGCCGTATGGCGCACCTGTGCCTGGATCACAGTAACTTGGTCGTGGCGGAGAGCCTGTCGGACGCTGCATTGGCGGAACTGCTGAAGCCTCACTCGGCGCTGCTATATCCGTCCCTGAGCTGGTTGCCGGAAGTGTCTCAGGTGGAACCGGGTACGCCGCAGGCACAGGCGTTGGAACAGCTGGTGGTGATCGACGCGACCTGGCGGAAGTCCAAAAAAATGCTCCATCTGCACCCGGTGTTGCAGCAATTGCCCCGGGTCAGTTTTGAGGGTGCGCTGCACTCCAACTACCAGGTGCGGCATTCCTCGCTGGAGAATAGCCTGTCGACGATTGAGAGTATCGCGAAGGCGATGCAGGTGCTGGAGCCTGATACCGATTTTCAGACGATTCTGCAGCCCTTTGAAAAAATGATTGCACTGCAAGCGCAGCAGGGTTAACGAACAATCGTAGAGTGCATGAGCGAAGTATTACCCGTGGTTGAACCATTGAAAGCGATAGAAGTCGTGAATTTGTCCGAAAGGCCCGATGCGGTTGCCGTGCTCGCGGCCTGGCATTTTGCCGAGTGGAGTCATTTGTATCCGGAGCAGTTGCTGCAGGATTTTGCCGCTGAACTCGAAAGCTGCGTCGGCGCGCAGCCGGTGCCGACGACGCTCATTGCGCTGGTCGGTGAAATACCGGTGGGTTCGATCAGCGTGCTGCCCAGGGATATGGAGATCGAAGAGCCCTGGGGGCCGTGGCTGGCCAACTTTTATGTGTTGCCGGAATACCGCAGCATTGGCGTGGGCAGGCAACTGATTGAGGCGCTGCTGGAGCACTGTGCAGCGCACGCCATTCCCAATCTGTATCTGTTTACCCCAGAGACGCGGGCGTATTACGAGCGCCTGGGATGGCAGACCATCCGGTCTTGCGAATACTACGGTGACACCGTCGATATTATGTGTCGCCCGCTGTAGCGGGTTGCCTGCAGCACAGCCGGCCAAACCAGCTTTTGACACTTAATGTGGGGTTATGCCGTTTCCGATAGGAAACGGCTCCCGGCTTCCCTACAATACGCGGCTATTTCTCTAACCGAGCCTCCGTTGTGACCACCGCTGATACCAATCATCCCCGCGAATTCCAGTCCCTGCCGCTGCAGCCCTCTCTCCTCAAGAACCTCGAAGACCTGGGTTACGAGCGCCTGACGGAAATCCAGGCCGCCGCACTGCCGGCGATCGTGGATGGCAAAGACGTGATCGGCCAGGCCAAGACCGGCTCGGGCAAGACCGTGGCCTTCGGTCTGGGGCTGCTGCATAAACTGCGGGTAGAGCAGTTTCGGGTGCAGTCGCTGGTGCTATGTCCCACCCGCGAGCTGGCGGACCAGGTGGCGCGGGAACTGCGCAAGCTGGCGCGGGCGATTCACAACATCAAGATACTGACCCTGTGCGGTGGCATGCCGTTCGGCCCACAAATTGGCTCGCTCAAGCACGGGGCCCATATTGTGGTGGGTACCCCGGGGCGCATCGAAGACCATTTGCGCAAGGGCAATCTCGACCTCAGCAATGTGGATACCCTGGTGCTGGACGAGGCCGACCGTATGCTGGATATGGGCTTCCAGGCGGTGCTCGACCAGATCCTGGCAGAGTTGCCACAGCAACGGCAGACGCTGCTGTTCTCCGCCACTTACCCCAAAACCATCGATGCCCTGGCAACCCGTGTACTGCGCGATCCGGTCAAGGTGGAGGTGGCTGCAGGGCACACCCAGAGTTCCATCCAGCAGCATTACTACCGGGTAGAAAACAATGAGGCGCGGCCCGCGGCCCTGTATCAGCTGCTCGCCAATTACGATGCGTCTTCAGCACTGGTGTTCTGCAATACCAAAAAAGAAACCGACGAAGCGGCGGAGGCACTAAAACGTGCTGGTTTTGCGGCGCTGGCACTGCACGGTGATATGGAGCAGAAGGATCGTGACCGCACCCTGACGCTCTTCGCCAACGGCAGTGCGTCGATTCTGGTCGCAACCGACGTTGCCGCCCGTGGCCTCGATATCGAAGAGCTGCCGGTGGTGGTGAACTATCACCTGTCCCGCGACCCGGAAGTGCATGTGCACCGGGTCGGTCGCACCGGGCGGGCAGGGCAGAAGGGTGTAGCCCTCTCGCTGGTGAGCAAGAAGGAAATTTACAAACTGGAGCGTCTGGAAGAGCAGATGCAACAGAAAATTACCCTGCAGGAAGTGCCGGAACTGCCCCGCGGTTTCGCCCCGACGCGCCCGGTTATGGCGACCCTGCAGATCGACGGTGGCAAAAAGCAGAAGGTTCGCGCCGGCGATGTAGTTGGCGCGCTGACCGGCGAGGGTGGTATCGACGGCAAGCAGATCGGCAAAATCCAGCTGTTCGATTTCTCCACGTTTGTTGCCGTAGAGCGCCCGGTGGCCCAAAAAGCCTTGAACAAGCTCGCCAGTGGCAAGCTTAAGGGACGCAAGTTCCGCGCTCGCATCGTGGGCGTTTGAATTTGTCTACCGCGTGAACGGTATACTGCGCCTTTCCCTCACCAACGGAGTGACTTGTGAATTTCCGATCTCAAATTGCACGAATGGCGGCGCCGCTGCTGTTGTTGCCGCTGGCTGCAGCCGCGGATGTGTCGCCGGTAGCCCAAAAGACCGCAGACTACGCGGTGGAAAAATACGAAGCGGCGATGACCGACACTCTCGCCGAGCTGGTGCAGTTCCAAACTGTGGCGCGGGAAGACCTGCCGCTGGAAAAGAACCCGGAATTTTCCGGCTTCAAACGCACCCTGTGTGGCAAGGCGGAGGCACTGGGTCTGGAATGCGAGGACCACGGCTATGTGGTCATTGTTGCCATGGGGCAGGGCGAGGAGAAGATCGGTATCGTCACCCATGGTGATGTGCAGCCCGCCAACCCGGCCAAATGGAAAAAGAGCCCGTTTGAGCTGGACCGCACCAGTGAACCAGGCAAGCTCATCGCCCGCGGCAGCGAGGACGACAAGGGGCCGATTGCCACGGCCCTCTATGCGATGAAAGCGATCAAGGACAAAGGCGTGCCGATGAAGCGGCGCGTGGAACTGATCGTTTATATGGCCGAGGAATCGGACTGGGAGCCGCTCAAGGTATTCCTGAAAGATTACGATATGCCCGCGTATAACATCACCATCGACGCTGATTATCCGGTGGTGACGGCAGAGAAGGGTTGGAGCGAAGTCCGCGCCACCTTTGGGGGCTCCGCCGTGGCGGAAAAGAACAAGCCCTACCTGCGTGATTTCCACGGCGGCTACTTCCGCAGTCAGGTGCCAGACGAAGCCCATGCCAGTATCGCCAACCCGACCCCCGAACTGGAGAAGGCGATCCGTGCCCGCGCCGCGACACATCCGAAGGTGAAGTTCGAGTTCTTGAAAAAAGACGGTGCACTGGAAATCACCGCGCGCGGTGTGGCCACCCATAGCTCCGAGCCGGATCACGGCATCAATGCCATTGCCTTCCTGGCGGATGTGCTGGACGATTACGACTGGCCTGCCAATGCCCCCGGTGCCACCGTGCGTTATATCAACGACCTGATCGGCACCGGCATCCTCGCTGAGCAGTTCGGCGATATTGCCTACCGCGATGACTTTATGGGGCCGATGACCGGCGCCCTGACCATGGTGAAGGCCGACGACAAGGGGCTGACCAGCTACTTGAACCTGCGCCGTCCTACCGGCAAAAGCGCTGAGCTTCTCGACAAGCAGATCCACACCGCCATCGACCGCTGGCAGAAAAAGACCGGTATCCAGATGGCCGATGTGGACGTGACCCTGGGTGAGCCGTACCGAGCAGATGATGCCCCTCATGTGGAGCCGTTGCTGGAGGTGTTTCGCCACTTCACCGGTATCGAGGGCGCGGGCCCGGTAGCTATTGGTGGTTCGACCAATGCCAAACTGTTGCCGAATGCCGTGAGCTTCGGCCCGTCGATGCCGGACAAGGCCTACACCGGTCATTCCGAACACGAGTTCATCACCGTGGATCAGCTGCGCCTGAACCTGAAAATGTACACGGCGATGATGATCGAGATCGCTAATCTCTAAGCGAGGGATTCGGGGCTAGGGGTTCGGGGCTAGAGATTAATGCCTGCGACGAAACAGGGACTGAAAATTCAGTCCCTTTTTTATGCGCGGCGCCCGGTGCGATAGACTTGCTGATACCCCTAGCCACCAGCCGTGTCCGCCACGCTATGAATGATGCCCTGATACAGGCACAGAACCTCCACCGCTGCTACCGAAACGGCCGCGAGCAGATCAGCGTGTTACACGGACTGTCGCTGGAACTGCGGCGGGGCGAAGCGGTGGCGGTCATCGGCCCGTCAGGCTCGGGCAAAAGCACGCTACTCAACCTGCTCAATGGTCTGTTACAGCCCGACAGTGGCGAATTGCGTGTATTTGGTCGGGCGCATTCCGAGCTAAGCGAACGCGACTGGGCCGAGCTGCGGCGCACCCGTATCGCCACGCTGTTTCAGGATGGCAACCTGATACCCACACTCACCGTTTCCCGCAATATTGCATTCCGCGCCGGGCTTGCGGGCCTGCAGGCGCATGATGGCGCCGCACTGCTCGAACAGCTCGGCATTGCCGACACGGCACACCGTTACCCCGATCAACTCTCGGGCGGCCAGCGACAACGGGCCGCGCTTGCCTGTGCCTTTGCCATGCAACCGGAACTGATGCTCGCGGACGAGCCCACCGGTAGCCTGGATTATGCGACCGCCGAACGTGTGGTGCCGCTGTTTTTCGATGCCATGCGTGAGCGTCAGCTCGGCGCACTCATCGTCACCCACAACCCGGAACTGGCCCAGCGCTGCGACCGAATTCTTGAACTGCGGGAAGGAGTCCTGAGCCCATGGGTCTCGCCGGCGTCTTCCTGAGCCACTATCGCCGCCACCCGGGGCAACTGGTGAGCCTGCTGCTGATTCTCGTCTGCGCGGCCATGCTGTGGAGCGGCGTGCGCGCGCTAACCGGGTCTGCGGCGGATGCCGTCAATGAATCCCGGGCGGCGCTGGAACCCTTGTTGAGTGTGGTGCGCGAGGACGGCGAGCCGCTGACGGTAGAGGACTTTGTGCGCCTGCGCAGGCTCGGCATCTGCGTCTCCCCAAGACTGGAAGTGCGTGTTGCGGCGGAGAATGCACCGGTGGTGGTGGGTATCGATCCATTCAGTGCTGGTTGCCTGCGCCAGTACCGAGAGCGCGACGGCAACGCGGCCGGGGCCTCGCAAGCGGTGGGGCGGCTGATCGAGGAATTTGACCGGCCCACCTTGCTCGGCAATGCCACAGATCTGGCGCGCTGGGAACAGCACACAGTGACAACCTCCGCCCCATATTTGTTGCGAGAAGCATCGGGGTTGCCGCGCGGGGAATTGCTTACGGACATTTCGGTTGCGGCCGAACTGGCGCCCGTGGGGCGCAAGTCTCTTGCGATTTTGACACCCGCGGCCGAGCTGCAGGATGTGGGTTTGCCACCGGAGTATCGCAGCGACGTTCAGGAATATGGGGTGGAGCCAGATCCCCTGGTGGATGCCTTTCTACTTAGCCTGAACGCGCTGGGCGTGCTCGCGCTATTAGTAGCGGGACTGCTGGTGCGTGCGGTGTATCGCTTCGCACTGGAACAGCGTCGGCGCAGCTTGCAAATACTGGCGCGACTTGGCGTGCCTAAGGGGCAGCTTAACCGGGCGCTGCTGGTTGAGGTGGTTGTGGTGGCGCTGGTGGGCGGCACACTGGGCCTGTGGCTGGGCGAGCTATTGGCCGGGGCGATGGCGTCGGGTTTCCAGGGCACGCTGCAGGGGCTGTTCAGCGTCGAATTCTATGCCCAGCGCTCTCCGGGCGCGGCAACCTGGCTCGGCATGGTCCTGATCCTGGCGTTGGTAGTTGCCTGGGCCGGCGCGGATCTGCTGATGACCGCGCGCACGGACGCGCAGTGGGAATGGCACGGCAACCCGACCTGGCGGTGGCCGCTGGCATTGGTGGTGTTGGCCGGCTCGGTGACCTGCTTGTTATTCACCGAAACCCTGTGGCTCATTTTTGCTGCCACCCTGGGTTGTCTGGTCGGGGCAGGGCTTTTGTTGCCGGATATGCTGGCGCGCATTCTTGGCTGGTTGGAACGTCGGTGCCGGCAGCCATGGATGGGGCGCCAGCGGCCACTGCTGGAGTGGTCTTGCGCGGAAATGCGCGCACTGTGCCATCTACTGCAATTACCCCTGATTGCGCTGGCGTTTGCGATTGCCACGGCGATCGCTGTGCAATCCATGGTGACGGGCTTTGAAACGACTTTTGACCGCTGGCTCGATCAGCGCCTGCAGGGCGACCTCTACCTTGACCCGGGCGAGTCGGTGGCGCCGGAAGGCTTCACGGGGCAATTATCTGCATTGCCCGGTGTCACCAGCGTATTACCGATGGTGCGCGGGCGCGGTGTGCTGGGCGCTTTACCGGTGGATGTGATGGCAGTTGATCCTGCCTCGCCACTGGTACAGGACTGGCCATTTTTACAGGCGGCACCCGCGCACTGGCGAGCAATGGAACAGAACGGCGTCATGGTGAATGAACAGCTGGCCCGACGCCGAGGGCTCACGCTCGGTGACACGGTGACTTTCCAGCTGGGCACCGTGCAGCAGACCCGCGAGATTGTGGGAATTTATGCAGACTATGGCCGGCCAGAGGGGGAAATCGTGTTAGCCCTGGCTGCCTTGCCCGCTTCCATACCGTCCCAATACACCACCTTTGTACTGGCCACCCGGACACCCACCGATACCGCCTGGCGCGACTGGCCAGAAAAATACATCTGGTTGGCCGGCAGCCGGGTGCGGGATCAGGCATGGCTCAAGCAGGCGGCCAACGACGCGTTTGATCGCACCTTCCGCATGACTCGGCTTCTGAATCTGCTCACCCTGACCCTTGCCGGGGTGGCACTGGCGTTGATGGGGCTGGTTATTTTCCGCCTGCGGCACGGAAGTTATACCCTGCTGCATGTCTACGGTGTCAGCCGCCCAAGCCTGCGCCGGCGGTTGATTGCGCACAGCATGCTGGTCACGGGGCTGCTGGCGGTACTGGCGATCCCGCTGGGCGTATTTCTCGGCTGGGTGCTGGTGGCAAAAGTGAACCCGGCGGCATTTGGCTGGGCTTTGTCCCTGCATCTTTACCCCGCTTATTGGCTGCAGGTGTGGGCCGCGTGTCTCGGCATCGGGGCGCTGGTGGGCGTGTTGGCGGGTAATCCGGTGCGGCTGGAGGGGTTGAAAAATGAGTAACCGCCTCACCGTGAGATTGGCGTTGTGTTTTGTCGCTCTAACGATCCTGTGTGCTTGTCAGGGGGAGAGAGAAGCCGACGTAGTTGCGGGCTTCTCGGCACTCAACCAGCCTCCGGCCGGGTTTGCACAGGCGGCCCGCGGGATGGCGGTGCAGCTGCCCGAAGATATGGGGCCGCACCCGCAGTACCGGCTGGAGTGGTGGTATCTCACCGCCAACCTGAAAACCGCCGATGGCCAGCGGTTTGGTGTGCAGTGGACCCTGTTTCGCAATGGGGTACGCCCGGGGCCGTTTCCCTCTGCAGGGCCCGGCTGGCATCGCGACGAGCTGTGGCTGGCTCACGCGGCGTTAAGTGGCCCCGGCACCCACCATTTTGAAGACCGCGCCGGACGTGGCGGCACCGGCCAGGCGGGGGTCACTCCTGTGCCGTTCAACGCGTGGATTGATCACTGGCAGCTCTCCGCCACCGGAGAAAATGCCTGGGAGCTGGATGTGAAAGGAGAAGACTTTCGCTATCGGCTGCAGCTTCGGCCACAGCAACCGCCGGTGCTCAATGGCGAGCAGGGCTTTAGTGCCAAATCGGCGGGGGGTGGTGGCTCCATGTACTTCAGTTACCCGCTGGCAATTACCGGTGGTGAAGTCGAATTTAACGGGGAAACGTTTGCCGTAACCGGGCAGGGCTGGTTCGACCGCGAGTGGAGTAGCCAGTATCTGAAAGCGGATCAGCAGGGATGGGACTGGATGGCCCTGCACCTCGACGATGGTCGCCACCTGATGCTGTTCCGCGTGCGCGGTGAAGAAGATTTCTATTCCGCCACGCTCGTGTCTGCACAAGGCAGTGCTCGCACCCTTACCGCGGACGAGTTCCAGCTGGTGCCCACCGGGTTTCGAAAAAGCCGGTTTGGCCGGGTCCCGGTTGTGTGGGACATTGAGGTTCCCTCGGCGGCGCTCAAATTGCAGGTGCAGTCGTGGCCCGGCGATTATTGGAATCCCGGCAGCTTGCGCTACTGGGAGGGGCCAGTGGAGGTGTCGGGCAGCCACGGGGGTGAGGGATACCTGGAAATGACCGGCTACGGGGGTTGAGCGGGCAGGGGCGGCAGCAGTGTTCGTATTCAGGGGCGGCAGCAGTGTTCGTATTACTGCCGCCGGGGTCTTATGTATCAGAAGCGTATCAAGATCGCATCAGAAGCGCAGGCGAACGCCGAGCGCACCGTCGATGCCGAAGCCTTCATTGCTCTCGTTGTCACTGAACGCGAAATGGGGCACGGCCTGGATATAGGCCTGCAGGCTGGGGGCGATGCCGAAGCTCAGTCCCAAAGGCAGGCGAACGCCAGCCCGGTCGTTGTCGGCATTATTGCCACCGTCTTCATAAAAACCGCCGGCGTCGATATAGGCGTGTACGGTGCGGAGGTCATTACTGAAGTTCTCGATGCGCATATCGACGGCCAGCGAATCGCTGTTGACGAATACGGATGTACCGCGGAATTGCGCGGTCACACCCAGGCCCAGATCGTAGGCCACGCCCAGCCCCACACCGTTGTTGGTTTTAGCGAGGGCCGGCATGCTGCATGCGGCGACCAGCAGGGCCAGGGCATACTTGTTCAGTTTTGTAGACAGTTTCATGGGTACATCTCAGTAAATCAGGACGGGGCGCGAGTATAGATAGGCTTGTCTGCGGTGCTTTGCGGTAGGTCACATTTGGGGAAAGTGTCAAAGGACGCGGGTTGCGCGCCCTTGTTGTCGGAGTATGTCTGTCAACCGTTGCTATCTGGTGGTCGCCAGATAACAACGTTTCTCAGCAAACTTAGAAGATTGCCAGTTCAATCAGTGCGCTCACTGATTGGTATTTTCCAGGTGCCCCTTGCCGAGGAGGTCCAGGTAGAAGGCGTATTCCAGCGCGCGCTCCTTATTCCGACGGAAGCGGCCTGAGGCCCCCCCATGACCCGCTTCCATATTGGTGTAGAACAGCAGCTGGTTCTGATCGGTTTTTAGTTCGCGCAGTTTTGCCACCCACTTCATCGGTTCGAAGTACTGTACCTGCGAGTCGTGAAGCCCGGTCGTCACCAGAATGTTCGGGTAGTCCTGTGCTTTTACCTGGTCGTAGGGAGAGTAGGACAGCATATACTCATAGCTATCCTTGTTGTTGGGATTGCCCCATTCATCATACTCGTTCACGGTCAACGGAATAGATTCATCCAGCATGGTAGTCACCACATCCACGAAAGGTACTTTCGCAGTAATTCCGCGATACAGATCGGGTTCCATGTTTATCACCGCACCCATCAGCAGGCCACCCGCGCTGCCACCGGAAGCGAAGACCTTGTCAGGAGCGGCGTATTTCTGCTTAACCAACCCTTTGGTGACATCGATAAAGTCCGTAAAGGTGTTCTTTTTATTGAACATCTTCCCGTCTTCATACCAGCCCCGTCCCAGTTTCTGACTGCCACGAATATGCGCAATGGCGAACACGAAGCCCCTGTCCAAAAGTGAAAAGATACTGGGAATAAACACCGGGTCTATGGTGTTGCCATAAGACCCATAGCCGTATTGCAATAGTGGATGGGAGCCGTCCTTCTTGAACAGATCTTGACGGTAAACCAGCGACACGGGGATTTGCTTACCGTCCCGAGCCGTTACACGAATACCCTCGGCCTTGTAGCGGGTGCGGTCGAAATCGCCCAGGACTTTGTCTTGCTTCATCAATTTAAGATCGCCAGAACGCAGGTCGGCATCATAAATGGTGTTAGGCGTGGTAAGGCTAGAGTAGGAAATCCGGACGGTACTCGACGAGACGCCTGGATTGTTGCTCAGAGAGAGCTGGTAGACCGGGTCGTTGAATCCAACCTCGAAATCATCTTCGTTTGTCAATCCGATAATCCGCAGCGCGGACTGGCCGTTGGCTCGCTCGACAACGGCCAGTCGACCATCAAATGTCACGAACTCCTCCAGCAATACGTCTTCGCGATGCGGGATGACTTCCTGCCACTGGGATTTATCGTTGACCGATTCAGCGGTGGCCTTCATCAGGCGGAAGTTCTCGGCCTGCCAGTTTGTCCGGATGAAATATTCTTCGTCGAGCTTTTGCGCAAAGTACTCATGCTTGGGTTCGAGTGCATGAAGTGGTAGAAATTCACCATTCGGCGTATCGGCGTCCAGTACGGAAACACCTTTTACCAACGTCGAGTAGTGGTGGATGTAGATCATTGAATCATCACGCGACTTGGAGATGAAGGTGAAAAAACTACTGTCTTTTTCTTCGTAGACAACCTGGTCTTCGCTTTGCGGCGTACCCAGTTTGTGTCGCATCACCTGATAGCCGAGCAGGGTCTGCGGGTCCTTGTTAATGTAGAATACGGTCTGGTTATCATTCGCCCAGACCACAGTGTCCTCAGCGTTTTCCAGCGTGTCCTGCAGTAGCTCCCCGGTACTCAGATCTTTAAAGCGGATACTGTAAATTCTTCGGCCCACTGTGTCCTCGGGATAAGCGAGGAGCGTGTTATCCGGAGAGACCGCAGTGCGCGCCACATTGTAAAAGGCGTGGTCTACTGCGAGCGTGTTGACGTCAAGCAAGATTTCTTCGGCTGCCTCCAGGTTACCTTTCTTGCGCGCATGTATTGGGTATTCACCGTCAGACTCATAGCGGGTGTAGTACCAATACCCGCGCACCTTAGCCGGGACGGAAGACTTGTCTTTCTCCAGCCGTCCAACCATTTCCTGGTACAGGCCATCTTGCAGCGTCTCTGTGTGGGCCATTATCTGGTCGACATAGTGGTTCTCTGCCTCCAGGTGCCCCAGTATTTCAGGGTCGCTACGAGAATCGTCACGCATCCAATAATAGGGGTCAATGCGCTCATGGCCATGTATTACCATCTTGTGAGGGACTTTTTTGGCAACTGGTGGGGCGACTTTAGGCGCCAGCGAGCTGCTATCTGGCGAGGTGGGTTTATCCTCGTCGGCAGGCTTACCACAGCCCGTGACGAAGATAGTAAACGCGAGGAAGGCAATATGAGGCTTCATAGCAGCTCCGGGTGATGTTTATCGTTATACCGCGACTGGCGATATCCTATACCAGATATTCACCACAGGGTTATTCGGTGCGACGAGCGGCGATTATTGTGAAAACGCTCCCGCGAGCACAGATGATCGAGTTTGCGGCAGACGAGCTACCCTAAATTCTGCATAATGCCGCGCCGTCGCCTGACCGATACGGCAGGACACCACACACTCTCCAAATCCGGTAGTTCCCATGGAAATCAACGTCAACTTCCTTGAAAACCTGCGTCTTGAAGCCAAGTTTGACGACTTCACGGTCATTACTGACCAGCCGATCCGCTACAAGGGCGACGGTTCGGCGCCGAGCCCGTTTGACTACTTCCTGGCGTCGTCCGCCCTGTGCGCGGCCTATTTTGTGCGGGTGTACTGTCTGGCGAGGGATATCCCTACCCATAATATCCGCCTGTCGCAGAACAACATTGTCGATCCGGAAAACCGTTACAACCAGATCTTCAAGATTCAGGTGGAGCTGCCGGAGGATATTTCGGAAAAAGATCGCCAGGGGATTCTGCGCTCTATCGATCGCTGTACCGTAAAAAAAGTGATCCAGACTGAGCCGGATTTCCAGATCGAGACGGTGGAAAACCTGGCGGAGGATGCTCAGGCACTGCTGATGGCGACGCCGGAAGCCGGGCAGCAGACGTTTATTGAGGGCAAGGACCTGCCGCTCGAACAGACCATTGCCAACATGACCAGGATCCTTGCGGATCTGGGGATGAAGATCGAGATTGCCTCCTGGCGCAATATCGTGCCGCATGTGTGGTCGCTGCATATTCGGGATGCGGCTTCACCCATGTGCTTTACCAACGGCAAGGGCGCCACCAAGGAAAGTGCGCTGTGCTCGGCACTGGGGGAGTTTATCGAGCGCCTGAACTGCAACTTCTTCTACAACGATCAGTTTTTTGGTGAAGAAATCGCGAACGCGGCATTCGTGCATTACCCGAACGAGCAATGGTTTGCGGTGCCGGAGGACGATGCGCTGCCAGAGGGCATTCTCGATGACTACACGCGGGCGATTTACAATCCCGAAGGAGAGTTGGCCGGTTCCAACCTGATTGACACCAACTCCGGCCGCGGGGACCGCGGTATCTGCTCTTTGCCATTCGTGCGCAAATCCGACGGCGAGGTGGTGTATTTCCCCTCCAACCTGATTGAAAACCTGTTTCTGAGTAATGGCATGAGCGCGGGCAATACCTTGCCGGAAGCGGAGGTACAGTGTCTATCAGAAATCTTCGAACGGGCGGTCAAAAAGCAGATTCTGGAGCAGGAGCTGGCGCTGCCCGACGTGCCGGCCGAGGTGCTCGCAAAGTACCCGGATATTGTCGAGGGCATCGACGAACTGGAAAAACAGGGCTTTCCGATTCTGGTGAAGGATGCTTCGCTCGGTGGCCAGTTCCCGGTGATGTGTGTGACCCTGATGAACCCGCGCACCGGCGGTGTGTTTGCCTCTTTTGGTGCACACCCGAGCCTGCACGTGGCGCTGGAACGCAGCCTGACCGAACTGATGCAGGGGCGCAGTTTTGAAGGCCTGAACGATGTGCCGCCGCCCACGTTTAACAGTCTTGAAGTCACAGAGCCGCAGAATTTTGTCGAGCACTTTATCGACTCCACCGGTGTGGTTTCCTGGCGTTTCTTCAGTGCCAGCGCGGATTTCGAATTCGTCGAATGGGACTTTACCCCGGAAACGACGTCAGGCAACCATGCCAATACCGATACCAATGTCGATACCCATACCAATACTCATATCAATAAGAGCGAGGCCGACCGCCTATTCCGGATTCTCGAGGAGATGGGTAAAGAGGTTTACATAGCAACTTACGACGAACTGGGTGCACCGGCCTGCCGGATCCTGGTGCCGGGTTATTCCGAGGTGTACCCGGTAGAAGACCTGATCTGGGACAACACCAACAAGGCGCTGGATTACCGCGAGGATATCCTGAACCTGCACCGTCTGGACGACGCGCAGCTGGAAGACCTGGTTGAGCGTCTGGAAGAGAGCCAGATCGACAACTACGAAACCATCATCACATTGATCGGCGTGGAGTTCGATGAGAACACCGTTTGGGGCCAGTTGACCGTACTCGAACTGAAGATACTGGTTTATCTCGCCCTGCAACGCCACGAGGAAGCGCTGGAACTGGTTGAAGCCTTCCTGCAGTACAACGACAACACCGTGGAGCGGGGGCTCTTCTACCGCGCGGTGCAGGCGGTGTTGGAAATAACCCTGGACGATGAACTCGAGCTGGAAGACTTCACGTTCAACCTCGGCCGTATGTACGGCGAGGATGTCTTACAGGCCGTCATTGGGTCGGTGGACGGAACCGTGCGCTTCCACGGCCTCACACCCACCAACATGCAACTGGAAGGTCTGGACAAGCACCTGCGCCTGATCGACAGCTACAAGAAGCTGCACGCCGCCCGTGCGGCGCGCGCCCACGCCGTCTGACGGGAAAAAGGGCGCGTTATAGTGCGCAGACAGACACAAAAAAAGCGGCCGAGGCCGCTTTTTTTGTTTGGGGCCAAGCCCGTTTACAGGCTCGCTGACTCCGGTTGCGCCGGCTCCTTGTCTTCGATGACGTAACCGTCTTCGTCCAGCTCAACAATCGGCATACCCAGCGCCTCGACGCTTTCACGGATATTCGCTGCATCACCGACCACGACGATGGACATGTCCTTCGGCGTCAGCAGTCCGGTAATGACCTTGTTGAGTTTGTTGCGGTCGGTTTCCTGCAAAATCGCATTTTGCTGGCTGCGATAATCCAGCGGCAGATCGTAGCGCAGGATGCGGTTGAGCAGGCCCAGCTTGGCGCTGGGTGTCTCATAGCTACGTGCTTCCTGCTGGCCGATCGCCGAGCGCAGATAGTTGAACTCGGTTTCCGTCATGCCTTCGCGGTCGAAGGTTTCCAGTTCGGTAAGCACTTCGTTCAACGCGTCTGCGGTGGCTTCTTTCTTCACTTCAGAGCTGAACATGTACATGCCTTCCTGGGGTTCACCCAGCAAGTAGGTACGCGCACCGTAGGTGTAGCCCTTATCTTCACGCAGGTTCAGGTTGATACGGCTGTTGAAATTGCCACCCAGCGGGAAATTGCCGAGATAGGCCAGGTAGTAATCACCCAGTGCATCGTAGGGCAGGCCGTGCTGGGCAACGCGGACGCTGGATTGTGCGGCACCATCCTTGTTGACCAGGTATACGGTGCGGCCTTTGATTTCCGGCGTTTCCAGCGCAATAGCCGGTCGTACCGGTTCCGATACCTTGAGCTGAGCCAGACCGTCCAGCGACTTCACAATGGTTTCATGGGGCAGGCTGGTGCTGACCGTTACGCCACCAAAGTGTACGGGGAAGTGCGCCTTGTAGTGCGCCTTGACGTCGTCCAGGGTGATGCTGGCCACGGTGCCCGGCAGGCCGCCAGTGGGGAAGCTGAGCGGATGTTCGGGGCCGCGCATCACTGCACCCACCGCGCGGGTTGCCAGGCCTTGCGGGGTCTTGCGTGCCTGCTGCAGGCCTTCAATGGTCTGCTGCTTGATACGGGCGAAATCTTCCTCGGTAAACGCGGGCTTGAGGATGCGCTCCATCATCAGCGGTACCGCTTTGTCCAGGTGCTTGGCCAGCACGCTGAGGGTCACGGTGGTGTCGTAATCACCGGCACTGACACTGATGGAAGCACCCAGTCGCTTCAACTCCTCGGCGAACTCCGCGGCACTGCGCTCGGTGGTGGCTTCTGTCATGAGCGAAGTCATCAGTGAGGTCAGGCCGGCTTTGCCCTGGGGCTCATCCCGTTGGCCCACACCGAATACCGCCTGAACGGTGACAGTGGGCGTTTCATCATTTTGTACCGCCAGTAGCCGCACGCCATTTTTCAGCTTGCCGTCGGCAATCTTGGGCAGCTCTACCTGTGGGTTAACACCGGGGGTGGGCTGAACCGAGCGATCAAAGCTGTCTTTTACCGGGCGCAGGGCCAGTGCTTCGTCGTCATCGCCATAGCTTTCCGGAATGGTGCGTTTCCATTCGTAGTTATGTTCCGCGGCAGCGAGTTCGGGTTTGCCGTTGGGAACAATGCTCAGCAGGACGGCGGGTTTGGATGCGATGTACTGGTCGAATACGCGGGTCACATCGTCCGTTTCTACCGCGAGATACGCATTGATCTCATCGTCGATACCTTTGGGGCTGCCAGTGAAGGTTTCGAAGGCCGCCAGGGTGGATACCTTGCCGGCAACAGACTGCAGGCCAAATACGCGGTTGGATTCGTAGCCCGCTTTGAATTTCAGCAGGTCATCTTCCTTCACGCCACGCTTGGCGAATTCCAGCAGTGTATCGCGCACAGCCTGTTCCATCTCCGCCAGGCTTTCACCGGAGGCCGGGTTTTGGATGACGATGAACCACATTTCGCAGGCGAGTTCTTTACAGGAATGATTCACCGAGGCCTGCACCGCGCGGCCGGTCTGCACCAGTCGCTGGTACAGCATGGAGTCCTGGCCCTGGCCGAGAATTTCAGCGGCGGCATCCAGCGCGGGCTCATCCGCGTGGTTGCCATACACCGTCGGAATCATCATCGCCAGCGCGGGCAGATGAATGTTGTCTTCCAGTGTGACATAGCGATCTTTATCCAGCGTGGCCGGTTGCTTGGGCAGGTTTTCTACCTCGGGGCCTGCGGGGATTGGACCGAAATACTTGGCCACCCATTCCAGGGTTTTCGCCTTGTCGACGTCACCGCCGATGGTCAGTACTGCATTGTTGGGGCCGTACCAGCGCAGGAAGAACCGCTTCAGGTCGTTGAGGTCTGCGCGGTTGAGATCTTCCATCCAGCCAATAACCGGCCACGAGTAGGGGTGTCCATCGGGGTAGGTGGCCGCGTACATGGTTTCAAGGGCGCGCCCGTAGGGGCGGTTGTCCACGCGCTGGCCGCGTTCATTCTTTACGGTTTCCCGCTGTACTTCGAATTTCTCTTCCGTCACCGCATCCAGGAACACGCCCATGCGGTCGGCCTCGAGCCACAGCACGGTTTCGAGCTGGTTGGCGGGCACGGTTTCGTAGTAGTTGGTACGGTCGGTATTGGTGGTACCGTTCAGGGTGCCGCCGGCTTCCTGAATGAGGCGGAAGTGTTCCTCGTCGGCCACGTTCACCGACCCCTGGAACATCATGTGTTCGAAGAAGTGGGCGAAGCCGGAGCGACCCGGATCTTCACGGTTGGAACCCACGTGGTAGGTGACATCTACATGTACCAGAGGGTCGGATTTGTCTTCGTGCAGGACGACGGTCAGGCCGTTGGCAAGCTTGTACTTGCTGTAGGGAATGGCGATCTCGGCGCCATCGCCGTCGAAGGTTTCAACCAGGGTGACACCTGCAGGAAGTGTCTCGGCGGATGCCGAAGCGGATGGTTCCGTGGAGGACTGGGTGGTGCCCACGTCCTTGCCGCAGGCTACCAGTAGCGCAGCGGCGAAAATGAGGGCGAATTTTGTTCGATCCATTATTAGGTGACTCCATGTGCTGTGAAAACGCCCTGATGCTACCACAGCTCAACGCGCAACACGGCGCCGCTTTGATTACACGCAGTCACACCGGAAAACGAGGCCCTTCGGGAATGCAGTCACCCCCGAAAATAGAAAAAGGGCGCACTGTTTAGTGCGCCCTTTTTGTGGGTTGCCTGAGTCGAGTCTGAATCAGAACTTGAGCTCGGTACCTACGCCGAAGTAGCTGCGCTCGTAATCGTCAGCCGCGGTTTCGTCGGTGTAGAAACCGAACACCTTGGTGGCGCTGGACAGTTTGTAATCCAGGCCCAGGCTGAAGGTTTCGCCGTCGGTTTTCACGATGTCGGACTGGCCATACTGTGCCTTGGCGGTCCAGCTGTCGATTTTGTAGGCTACGGAAGTAACCCAGCCGTCTTGTGTGCTGTTGTCGGCTTTTTCCTGCTCTTCGTACAGACCGCCAACCTGCAGGTTGCCGAAGTTGTACTGTGCAACTACGCGGTTAACACTCCAGTCGTTACCTTCAACGTCCTGATCGTAGGCGTAGGCCAGGTACACGCCGTTGTTGTCGTAGGCGAAGGAGATGGATGTGCCGTTGTCACGGGTGTCGATTACGTTGCCTTCGTCATCCAGCAGCTCGGCTTCTTTGTTGCTGATGTAGGCTGCAGCGACCTTGAAACCACCGAACGACGGGGTGGTGTACTGCATGGCATTGGAAGGACGGTTGTCGCTCTTGGACACCATGCTCTTGATATCGCCTTCCAGGTCGTTGAACAGGTCCACTTTCTTCTGTGCGACTTTCAGCGGGGAGTCGAATTTGCCGCCGATGATCTGGCCGAAGCCGCCTTCGAGGCCGGCGTAGATGTTACGCTGGCTGAAGGTGTCGCCTTCACCGTCCATGTTGACCTGGAATTCCATTTTGTAGATGCCTTTGATACCGCTCTCCAGAGGCAGCTCACCTTTCACACCCAGGCGGGATGCGTTGCTGGATACGTCAGTAACGGTACCGTTACCCTCGTCTTCAGACTGGAAAGACACGTTGGCCTTGCCGTAATAATCGAAGACTTCGGCTTGGGCGAAGGTCGGAAGTGCTGCAGCCATAGCCAGGGAAATCGCGGTTTTTTTCATGATTGCTCTCGTAACCAAGGGTTGAAAAAAGAATTGACGTTGTGTGTTCTTCAGATGCGGCGCAGTTTGCTGTACGAATGTTACAAAGATGTGAAAGATGAAAAAGATTTGAATCTTTTGTGACGAAAGGGTCGAAAAATAGTCAGTAATGGCTGTTTGGCGTGGTTGAATCAGCAAAAATCCACAGGGAAAGGGGGGTTGATCGACATGGACAGTCGACAGTGACAGGGATGAATCCGGGTGTTCGCACAGGTGTTTCCGCGGCACTCTGGGCCTGCGCCGTGGGTATCGGGCAGGTGGCTTTCTGGCCCCGGTTGCCGGGCACCGCGGACTTGGCGGGCGGCGGTTTACTGGCGCTGGCCGCCATTGGCCTGCTCGCCCTGACTACCCGCGGAAGGGACCATTGCGGCGGATGGCGAACACGTGCGGTCCGAATGTTATTGCCTTTTTTACTGGGTAGCTGCTGGGGCCTGCAGTCGAACCACCGGGCGCTGGACCAGCGGTTGCCTCCGGATCTGCACGGTACCGATCACGACGTGCGCGTTGAGTTGACTTCCCTGGTCAGGGCTACGCCTGCCGCCTCCCGGTTCGGACCGCCGGTTGCGGGGGCCAGCGGATATCAGGATGCGCGTTTCCGGGCGCGGATCGTCCATGCAGACGACCCGCGTTTGCACAACCGCACGTTGCAACTGGGCTGGTATCGGGTAGCGCCGGCCGATGCCGCGCGCCTTACCAGCGGCAGCCGCTGGCAAATGCGTGTGCGGTTGAAGGAGCCACGGGGCAGCGTTAATCCGCATACCTTTGATTACGAGGCGTGGTTACTGGAGCAGGGGCTGTTTGCCACTGGCTACGTGCGCGATCGGGACCAATCACCCATTCATATCGCTCCGGGATCCGGGGTGGGTGCGCTGCGCGATAGCCTGCGTCGCCAACTATCGCAACCGGCCGCACAGGGCTCGGGATACACCGAGGCGCCGCTTATCCGCGCACTGCTGCTCGGCGACCGCAGTGACATCGACACCCGGACGCAAGCCTTGTTGCAGCGTACCGGCACGGCCCACTTGCTGGCGATTTCCGGACTCCATGTGGGTATGGTGGCTGGAGCTTTCTTCTTGCTCGGCTGGTTCTTCGGGCGACTTTTCGGTGCCTTTACTGGTGGACGATGGTGCAGCCCGTTGACCATCGCCGGGTTTGCCGGGCTCTCGGGGGCTCTCGGCTACACACTGATTAGCGGAGCCCCGTTGTCTGCCCAGCGGGCGCTGCTGATGACGGCAGTGGCCATGGTTACACTGCTTTTCCGACGGAGGATCGATGGGCAACTGACGCTTGCCCTGGCGGTATGCGGCGTTCTGTTGTGGCAGCCACTGGCGGTATTGAATGCCGGGTTCTGGCTGTCGTTTATCGCCGTTGCGGCGCTGCTGTTACGTTTCCAAGGGCGTTTGAACTTGGGGCCGGTCAGCGAATCGGCGAGTACCAGCGCGAGTCCAGCGGGCGCTCGGACGAGAGGTGCGGGAACACGATTGCAAGCGCTGCGCACCTGGCTGCGCACCTGGATGGTTAATGGGGTGCACAGCCAGTGGGCCATTTTCCTCGCCTTGCTGGTGCCATCCGTACTGATCTTCCATGGCATCAGCCTGAGTGGCCTGCTGATCAATCTGGTGGCGATTCCCTGGGTAGGACTGTCGATCCTGCCGCTGATCCTGTTGGGTGCCTTGTGTCCGGTGGTGCCGCTGAAGACGGTGCTTTGGACACTGGCCGATATGCAGCTCTCCTGGCTGCTGACGTTCTTCGAATGGCTTGATGGCATTGCGCCGGGCTGGCAGGTGCTGCCCGTGCCCGGCCCCTGGTTGTCGGCACTGCTGGTGCTGAGTGCGCTGGCGTTGCTGCTGCCGAAGGGCGTGCCGGGCAGGGGGCTTGGCCTGCTGTGCTTTCCGGTGATCGCAGTTGGCGCCACACCCTGGCAGCGTCCAGCGCCGGCCACGTTCGAGCTCGCGGTACTGGATGTGGGGCAGGGGCTCGCGGTGACGGCGACCACCACCCAGCACACCGTGATCTTTGATACCGGCGCCAGTACCGCGAGCGGCTGGAGTGCCGGCGCCGGTATTGTCGCGCCGTATTTGCGGGCGCAGGGGCGGTCCAGCGTCGACGGATTGATTGTCAGTCACGGGGATCGTGATCACGCCGGTGGCGCTGCCGGGGTAATGGCAATGCTGGCAGTAGACCAGCTGTTTGCGCCGGGGCGCCTCGGTCAGCGGCTGCTGGGTCGCGCAACCCCGGATATTGCGGAACCGCTACCGCTTGTTACCGGCATGCAACCTTGTGTGGCGGGCGGTTCGGTGCAGTTTGGTGAGCTCACCGTACGCTGGATGTGGCCGCTGTCACCTGCGCTCAACGGTGAGGAGAATGACCACAGTTGTGTCGGTCTGCTGACCTGGCGAGATACCCGAGTACTGTTGACCGGCGATATTTCCCGCGCGGTAGAAATCCAGTTGGCTGCGCTCTATCCC
This sequence comes from Microbulbifer sp. Q7, assembly GCF_001639145.1. NCBI lineage: Bacteria > Pseudomonadati > Pseudomonadota > Gammaproteobacteria > Cellvibrionales > Microbulbiferaceae > Microbulbifer > Microbulbifer sp. Q7. The sequence continues at coordinate 959,420 of NZ_LROY01000002.1, forward strand.
GACTTTCTCCCCGTTGATGTTCTGGTGGCACCGCACCACGGCTCGCGCACTTCTTCCTCGCCGGCACTGCTCAACTGGGCGGCCCCGCAGCGGGTGGTCTTCAGCACAGGTTATCGACACCATTTTGGTCATCCCCATCCGGCGGTTGTATCCCGATACCGCGCACTGGGTGCCGAGCTTTTCAATACCGCCGACCTTGGGGCCGTTCAGTTTTACTGGCAACAGAGCAGTACTGAGCCGCGGGTGGCCTGTGCTCGTGATACTGCGAAGTTCTGGCGCCCATCCCGAGTGGAGGACGGGTGCAGTCAGGTTCAGACCGTTGATCGGCCAGGTTGATCTGCAGCAGCACACGTCCTACATGTCGTGGAATGCACAGAGTAAATGCGGACCGAGTCTAGAATTTCGGCGCGCGAGTGGTTACCGCTGACTTTTGAGAGATCGCGCACTGTGCCATAGGCATAAACTGGTACGGTTCCATCACTAATGAATCCCGGATGTATGGCGTATTGTATGAAAATTAGTCGGCTCGCGAAGGCAATGGTCATTGCCAGTGGCGTTTCTGTGAGTATTTCTGTGAGTGTTGCCGTGAATGCGGCAGATTGGAAGTACTCCCTGGGTACCGATGTGAGCAGTGGCGATTACGGTGATACGGCTGCGACCGATATCGTGTCTGTGCCCTTTACTGCCAGCTACTCCCCCTCGGCCAACTGGACATTCAAGGCGTCACTTCCCTGGATTTCGGTCGAGGGCCCTGGTGGCGTGATCCCGGGCGGGGATGGCGGTTTTGTGGTTGGCCCCGGTAATGGCAACGGGAACGGCAACGGTGGCAATCAGACGCCGGATGCGCCACTGCGCACCAAGCAATCCGGGTTGGGTGACCTCTGGCTCACCGGCACTTACAGCCTGGAGCCCATTGGCAACCGCTATTTCGTTGACCTTTCTGGTAAGTACAAGGTGCCTCTTGCCGATGAGGACCAGGGGCTAGGCACGGGTGAGACCGATTACACCCTGCAGGCGGAGGTGTTCACCGCCATAGACAACTTCACCCCCTTCGTCACCGTGGCTAGAAAGATCAAGGGTGATCTGCCGGACGTCGAGTTACGCAACGTCTGGTACACCTCTATTGGCTCCGGCTACCGCCTGAGCGATGCCGCCAGCATCGGCGCTTCACTCGACTATCAGCAGGCCGCCACCGACACCAGTGACCCGCAAACCGAAATCTTTGGTTACTACAGTCATAAACTCAGTAACCAGTGGACGGGCATGCTGTATGGCTACATCGGGCTTGCGGACGGCAGCCCGGATCAGGGGTTCGGTATCCAGGTCAGTTACCGCCCGGCAAATTAATTGATTCCCCGGTTGCGCGGGGGGAGTGGTAAGTCCAAAGGGCTGGCCTCTCGCGGTGCCGAAACAGTCTTCCATCAAGGAGAATAAGCGATGAAGATTCCATTTAAGTCCACAGCGCTGGCCGCAGCACTTACCGCGATGGCGACCGTACCCCTGGTTTGGGCCGATGACGACATGCCAGACACCGGTGATGTTGAAGTGGTTGAGGTAGCTGAAACCGTGCCTGCCGAGCGTATTGCCGGCATCTTCGCAGATTTTTTTGGTGAAGAATCCCAAAGTATCGTGTCTGGCCTACGCGACGGCAGTATCCAGTACGTGGAGCCGCTCCCTGAGGGAGACGGTACTGAGGCGGACGGCGGCAGCGACTCTTCGGTAGAGGCCGGCACGGATGAAGTACCGGATGTGGAAGAGGGTGCGGAAGCGAACACCGGTATGGGCTATGGCAATGTGCTGATTACCATGGCACTTGCTGAGCAACTGGCCGGTATCTCTCTGGCAGACGCGGCTGAAGGCGAGGAGGGGCTGTCTGCCCAGGAGTCGCTGAATGAGGTGCTGAGAATGCGTCAGGTGGACGGCATGGGCTGGGGGCAGATCGCCAAATCCATGGGTGTAAACCTGGGTGAGATCATGAGCGGCATCCATTCCAACCGCCCCGATCGCACCGCGCAGCTGGAGCGTCGCGACGCGGCGCGCGCAGAGAAGAAGGAAATGCGTGAGATGGCCCGCGCCGAACGTGTGGCCAAGCTGGATCGCCCGGAGAAACCGGCGCGCCCCGAGAAGGCCGAGCGTCCCGAGAAGCCGGAGCGCCCGGAGAAGCCCCAGCGCCCTGAGCGCCCCGGCAAGTAAGCCGCGCGCACCTGTAGTTTGCACAGCCGCCTTCGGGCGGCTGTCTGCGTTTTGGGCTGTGCACATCCGGGCACCATTGTGCCACCGGGTTCACAGCCACAAAAAAAGATAACAATCAGGCACTTAGCTGCCGACCAGAGCTGTGGTAGAGTTTCAGGCCACGGTGCCCGCTGCAATTGACTCGGTCGCCGAACACTAAGAAACCATAAAAATCCCGTACGCAGTCTGGGGCACAAACGTGTTAGAAATCATCAAATCCGGCGGTTGGCTGATGCTGCCAATCCTGCTTTGTTCTGTCGCTGTCATCGCCATTTTCATCGAGCGTCTGTGGACGCTCAACGAGCGCAAGATCGCGCCACGCGCGCTGCTCGGAGAGGTCTGGACCAGCCTGAAAAGCAATCAGCTCACCACGGAAAAGATTAAGGAACTGCGTGATTCGAGCCCTCTGGGCCGTATTTTTGCCGCCGGGCTCGCGAACTCCAGGCACGGCCGCGATGTAATGAAAGACAGTATCGAAGAGGCCGCCAGCCAGGTGGTGCACGAGCTGGAGCGCTTTCTCAATGTGCTGGGCACCATCGCGGCGGTGGCACCGCTGATCGGCCTGCTGGGGACCGTCGTCGGCATGATCCAGGTATTTACCGCGATTATGCTCGAGGGCACCGGCAACGCTGGAGTACTGGCCGGCGGTATCTCGCAGGCCCTGATTACCACCGCAGCGGGGCTCAGTGTGGCGATTCCCGCCCTTATGGCGCACCGTTACTTTCAGCGCCGCGTGGACTCCATCGTGGTGACCATGGAGCAGGAAGCCGTCAAACTGGTGGATGCTCTGCACAGCGACCGCCGCATCGAAGCGGCGGCCTGAGCGCGCTCGACGACAGATTCAGGAGCGCTCAATGCAATTTCGCCGCCAGAATACCGAGCAGGACGGGGTAAACCTCACACCACTGATTGATGTGGTGTTCCTGCTGCTGATCTTCTTTATGGTGTCTACCACCTTTACCAAGGAAAGCCATCTCAAGCTGAATCTTCCGGAGGCCGCGGGTCCGCAGGCAGAAACCCCGCCTTCCACCATCGAAGTGCTGATCAATGCCGACGGCTCTTACTCCGTGGATGGCCGGGCCCTGATCAACAAGAAGTTGGCCACACTCAAATCTGCACTGTCGGAAGTGTCCGGCGGCGAGTACAATCGCCCGCTGATCATTACCGCAGATGCCACCGCTCAACATCAGGCGGTGGTTCGTGCTATGGATGCCGCGGGGCAGCTGGGATTTGTACACCTCAGCATTACTACCCGGCAGCCGGACGAACAGTAATCTATAAAGTGTTTAACTGCCGGGCGTGGCACATGCTGCGTGTGCGGTGCATTCGGGGCGGCAGACAGGCCGCTCGCCGTTGCATTGAGCAGAGAACACGCTGCCAAGATATTTATGGATAAATCTTCCCAGCCGGTGCTGAAGCCCCGGCACGGTGCCAAGACCTATCGCCGTCTCCTCTCATATGCCATCCCCCAGTGGCCGCTGTTTGTGGTCGCTGTATTCGGCTTCCTGCTGTTTTCCAGTATGGAAGTGGTGCTGATCGCGGTCACCGAGCTGCTGCTGGATGCCGTGGGTGCCGGCATTGAGCAGGGCAAAGGGTTTCTCTCCCGCTATGTGGCCGGATTCTTCCCCGGTGGCATCATGCCGCAGGAAACCGCGCGCTGGCTGGTGCCTTCGGCCATGCTGGTCATCATTATCCTGCGGGCCATTGGTAATTTCATCGGCAGCTACGGGCTCGCCTATGTGGCCCGGGCGGTCATTCACCAGCTTCGCTCCGAGCTGTTCGAGCATATCGGGCAGCTGCCCAGTAGCTACTTTGACCGTTACACCGGCGCTTTCCTGATTTCCAAGGTTGCCTACAACGTCGAGCAGGTGACCAACTCGATCACCAAGGCGCTGCGGACCCTGATCCGCTCGTCGTTCACGGCCATCGGTCTTCTAACCTACCTGCTGCTGGTGAACTGGAAGCTCACGCTCACCTTCTTTCTGTTCGTGCCGATCATCGCCGTGATCGTCGCCATTGTCGGACGGCGCTTTCGGAAACTTAGTCACCGTATCCAGAACACCATGGGCGATGTTACTCACGTCACCCAGGAAGCCATCAATGGCTATGAAGTGGTGCGTATGTACGGCGGCCGCAAGTACGAGAACGCGCGCTTTCAATCGGCGAGTAACGCCAATCGCCAGCAGTTTATGAAGCTGGTTGTGGCCGACAATGCGAGTGTTTCGGTCATCCAGACCCTGGTGGGCCTGGCTACCGCCGTACTGGTGTGGTTTGCACTGGCACCCGGCATGGTGGAGTCCATGACTGCGGGGGTGTTCGCGTCGTATATCGGGGCGGCGGCGTCGCTGGCGAAACCTATTCGCAACCTGTCCGAGGTGTATGCGGAAATCCAGAAAGGGATCGCCGCCGCGGAAAGTATTTTTGAAGTGTTTGATACCCCCAAAGAGTCGGCAGGTGGCCAGCTGGCATTGCCCAAGCCGGTTACTGGAACAGTCACCTTCGAGCACCTGGTCTTCCGCTATAACGAGGACGGCCCGGATGTGCTGGCCGATATCGACTTCACTGTGCAGGCGGGGCAGACAGTGGCACTGGTGGGGGCATCCGGCTCGGGCAAGAGCACACTGGTGAGCCTGCTGTCACGGTTTTACGAGCCCACCGCGGGGCGGATTCTGCTGGATGGTGTCGATATTACCCAGGTGCCGGTTTCTGAGCTGCGGGCGCAGATCAGCCTGGTTTCGCAAAATATTGTCCTGTTCAACGATACCGTCTTTCGCAACATTGCCTACGGTGAGCTGGAAGGTAAGTCGGAAGCCGAAGTTCAGCGCGCGGTCGATCTGGCCCACGCACGGGAGTTCATCGACGAGTTGCCCGAGGGGCTCAACACGGTGCTCGGGGATAATGCCCAAATACTGTCGGGCGGCCAGCGCCAGCGCCTGGCGATTGCGCGGGCACTGCTTAAAGACTCCCCGCTGTTGATTTTGGACGAGGCCACTTCCGCCCTGGACAACGCGTCGGAGCGGCATATCCAGGCGGCGCTGACGGAAGTGATGAAGAACCGGACCACCTTTGTGATCGCGCACCGGCTGAGTACGATCGAGAATGCGGATTGCATCCTGGTGATGGATCAGGGGCGCATCGTGGAAAGTGGCTCCCACCGCGAGCTGTTGGCACAGCGTGGCCGCTACGCGGCGTTGCTGCAGCAGCAGTCCGGCGGTGTGCTCGAATGACATCTTGGTGGACGATATAACTCATAACAGGGACAGGAGCGCATCGAGCCATGTCGCTTGAAAACTGGTTAAACAAACGTTGGTATCCCGCCGTAGACGGCGGCAGTGACAGCAGCATGCCGCTGCCCCTGCTCGCGCCCCTGGAGCTGGTTTTTCGTCACGGTAGCCGCCTGCGCAAGCTGCGCAATCCGCCGGAGCCACTGCCGGTACCAGTGATTGTGGTGGGTAACATCACCGTGGGCGGTGCAGGGAAAACCCCGCTGGTTGCCGAGCTCGGCCGCTGGCTACAGGAGCGCGGACACAAGCCCGGAATTATCAGCCGTGGCTACGGCGGGCGCGCCAAATATTACCCCTACAACGTCACCGCTCAGTCACACCCTTTGGAGTCCGGTGATGAACCGCTGATGCTGCACCTCATGACCGGCCTGCCGGTGATGGTTTCGCCCAAGCGGGCGGAGGCGGCGAGGGCGCTGATCGATCAGCACGGTTGCGACGTGATTCTGTCGGATGATGGTCTGCAGCATTATGGCCTGTGGCGCAGCATGGAAATTTGCGTGGTGGACGGCCAACGTGGGCTTGGCAACGAGCATCTGTTGCCCCGTGGGCCCCTGCGTGAATCCCCGGAAAGACTCGACAGTGTCGACATGGTGGTCGTCAATGGGGCGCCCGTCCCGATGACAGAATCTCAGTGCGGTGACAAGGCGGACTTCGTGATGGAGTTGGAGCCCGCGTTGTGGCATCAATTCAATCTTGATCAGACATCGACGCTCAAACTGGCGTCCGGGCCGGAGGTTGGGCCTTGCCATGGCGTCGCCGCCATCGGAAACCCCCAGCGCTTCTTTAACGCGCTTAGGCAGCTTGGCTACGCGGTAATGGAAATGCCGTTTCCCGATCACCACCAGTACTCCCAGCAGGAGTTGCAACTGGACGGGGAGACCCCGGTCATCATGACCATGAAAGACGCGGTCAAGTGCCGCGACTTCTGGCAAAGCCACTGGTGGGCCCTGGAGGCCAGGGCGCAGCTGCCAGACCTGTTTTATCAACGCATTCACCATCACCTTGAGAGTTTCCAGCCCGCATGACCGATTCCAGCAACCCTGAATTTGACGTCATCATTCCCGCCCGATTTGGCTCCAGCCGCCTGCCGGGCAAGCCGTTGGCAGACATTGCCGGCAAGCCGATGGTACAGCGGGTATTTGAGCGTGCGCAGGCGAGTGCCGCTCAGCGAGTGATTGTGGCGACGGACGATGCGCGTGTTGCGGATACCGTGCGGGGATTTGGTGGTGAGGTGTGCATGACCAGCCCTGACCACGCCTCCGGTACTGACCGCCTGCAGGAAGTGGCGACCATTCTCGGGGTCGCAGATGATCGTATTCTGGTGAATGTGCAGGGGGATGAACCCTTGATTCCGCCCGCAGTAATCAATCAGGTGGCGCGCAACCTGGCAGAAAACACCGCCGCGGGCGTTGCCACATTAGCGGAACCTATTTTGTCGGCAGACGATTTTTTAAATCCTAATATCGTCAAGGTGGTGACCGAGGGTTCCGGCCTCGCACGCTATTTCTCCCGTGCGCCCATCCCTTGGCCAAGAGACGCATTTTCGGTGGACCGGCAGTCACTGCCTGCCGGGCTGAATCCGCGCCGCCATATTGGCATCTATGCTTACCGGGCGGGTTTGCTGAACCTGTTTGTCAGTTGGCCGATGGCGCCGATTGAGCAGTTCGAGGCTCTGGAGCAACTGCGGTTCCTGTACAACGGCCATGGGATTCATGTGGCCGATGCCTGCGAAGAGGTACCCGGCGGCGTCGACACCGCGCAGGATCTCGAGCGGATGCAAGCGTACTTTGGCTGACCGAATGACTGCAGTACGCCTTGTCTTCGCAGCTGTATGGCAGCGGCCGTAGCGGCGACGCCAATCCGCCCCTGGGATTAGACCGGTATCCAATGATTCAGCCTGACGTAGATTTACAGCCCTATAACACCATGACGATTGCCGCGCGTGCGAAGTACTTCTGCGCAGCAACCTCATTGGATGAAGTGCGGGAGGCGTTACAGTTTGCCCGCGAGCAGGGGCTTCCGATATTGCCCCTGGGCGGTGGCAGCAACATTGTATTAACCGCTGACTTCCCAGGCCTGGCGCTGCATCTTGGTATGCAGGGGCTCGAATTTGAGCCTGCCGGTGATGGTGTCCGAATCCGCGCATCCGCCGGGGAAAACTGGCATCAGCTGGTCATGAAAAGTGTCGAGCTTGGCTACGGTGGGCTGGAAAACCTCGCGTTGATTCCCGGCAATATTGGTGCCGCCCCCATTCAAAATATTGGTGCCTATGGCGTCGAGTTGAAAGATACCTTTGAACGCCTCACCGCAATCGATGTGCGCACCGGCGAGCTTGTTTCTTTCACGGCTGAGCAGTGCAAGTTCGGCTATCGCGACAGTATTTTTAAGGGGCCGGCGAAAGACCAGTATCTGATCTGCGAGGTGGTGCTCAAGCTACCCGGTGATTGGCAGCGTCACATTGCCTACCCCGCGTTGCAGCAGTATTTTTCCGAACATGGTTTTCCACTTGATCAGCTTACCCCGGCGCAGGTCGCCGCCGCGGTGATCGATATCCGCAACAGCAAGTTGCCCAATCCGGTAGAGATTCCCAACGCTGGCAGTTTCTTCAAGAACCCGGTAGTGGATGAAAGTCTCTATCATTCGCTCAAGGCCGAGCATCCGGAACTGGTTGCTTTCACTGCCGCAGACGGTTGGAAGCTGGCCGCCGGCTGGTTGATTGATCAGGCCGGTTGGCGGGGCTTTTCCAGAAATGGGGTAGGGGTGCATGATCGCCAGGCGCTGGTGCTGGTCAACCCCGGGCACCGGTGTGGCAGCGAAGTGATTAACCTGGCCGGAGAGATCGCCCGTGATGTACAAAAAAAGTTTGGCGTAACTCTTGAACCCGAGCCGAGGTTTTATCCCTGACCCGGTGTCTTTCGAATCTCAGGCTGAATGACCCTTTTGGACTATTTTTCCACGGTTTTTTTGGAACGAAAATGAGTCCCATTACCGAGAGTCACGGCACCGCCATTATTTCCCCCAACGAATTTCGCCGCTGAACCGGAGCCAAAGCCGGCACGCGTGAACTGCGCGGATGATTCAACTGGTTCTGGTTTGCTGGCGTTATTTTATTTTGCAGAATGGGCAAAATTTTCCTGTTTCCTCTCCGTGCTCCATCGGCGAACCCGCTTTGCACCACGACGTTTGTCTGGTATGTTCACGGAGGGCTCTGTGGATGGATCTTTGCGGGCTTAACCCGCTGAGCAATAACAAAAAACACGGTTTTGTGCAGGACAGATTTAGTAGGAAATTCTTGCGCAAGGCTGACTGAAAATCCGTGGTTGGGGCTAATTTGATAAAAGTCTTAGTGGTAGACGATCACGACCTGGTGCGAATGGGTATTTCGCGCATGTTAGGTGACGTCGACGATATCCAAGTAGTTGGCGAGGCCAAGAGTGGTGAAGACGCCATTGCCTTCGTCCGGGAGACAGCGGTAGACGTCATTCTCATGGACGTTCGCATGCCCGGCATGGGAGGGCTCGAAGCCACCCGCAAGCTCATTCCTCGCTTTCCTCAGGCGAAGGTTATCGCGGTGAGTGCGCTCGACGACGACCTCTTCCCGAGTCGCCTGATTCAGGCTGGTGCTTCTGGCTATGTGACCAAGGGTGCCGATCTCGAGGAGATGGTCAGGGCGATTCACTCGGTCGTTGCCGGGGAAACCTACATTAGTAGCTCCATGGCCACCAAATTGGCTCTGCGCAGTGTGAGTGGCGGCGGATCCCCGTTTGAGGATCTTTCGGAGCGAGAGCTGCAGACCGCGGTGATGATCGTGAATGGCAACAAGGTTGCAGAGATTGCTGAGACACTTTCGGTCAGTCCGAAAACGGTCAACACCTACCGATACCGAATTTTTGAGAAGCTCGGCTTGCATTCTGATGTGGAGCTCACGCTTCTGGCGGTCAAACACAACGTCCTGGACCCGGAAGAGGCGGTTTAATTTGCCTTAAACTGCGATTGGGCATGCCGCAACCGTGGCATAATCGGTCCTGAACCCAGACAACGCGATCGTTTTTTCTAACAGGGGCCTGAACGGCCCCTGTTTTGTTTTGGCATAAGTACACGCAATGTTCGACAGCAAACGCTTTCTCACAACTGTTACCCGCAAACCTGGTGTGTATCAGATGTTTGACGACCAGGGTAAGGTGCTGTACGTGGGTAAGGCCAAAAACCTGCGTAATCGTCTCAGCAGTTATTTCCGGGCCAGCGGGCTGACCGCAAAAACCATGGCACTGGTGGAAAAGATTGCGGACATTGAGGTTACGGTAACGCGCAGTGAGACAGAGGCGCTGGTACTTGAGCAAAGCCTGATTAAGTCTCAGCGTCCGCCCTACAATGTCATGCTGAAAGATGACAAGGGCTACCCCTATATCTTTCTGTCCAGCAAAGATACCTTTCCGCGCATTGCCTTTCACCGCGGTGCCAAACGCAAGAAGGGCGATTATTTTGGCCCGTTTCCCAATGCATCCTCGGTGAGAGACAGTCTCAATTTTCTGCAAAAAACCTTTCGGATCCGGACCTGCGAAGACAGTGTTTTTGCCAACCGTTCCCGACCCTGCCTGCAATATCAGATCGAGCGTTGCACCGCGCCCTGTGTAGACTTTATAGACCCGGAAGATTATCAGGCGGATGTGCGGCACGCGCAGATGTTTCTTGCCGGTAAAAGCGACAGCATTATCCGCGAGCTCGCCGATGAGATGGAGAAGGCATCCATGGAGCTGGCGTTTGAGAAGGCGGCGCGGTTGCGGGATCAGATCGTTGCGCTGCGGCGATTGCAATCCGACCAGGTTGCCGAGAGCGGCGGTGCAGATGTGGACGTGCTTGGGGTCGCGACTTCCGGCGGGATCTGCTGTGTCCATGTGTTGTTTGTACGCCAGGGAAGAATCCTCGGCAGCCGAAGTTACTACCCCAGCGAAAAGCTCGGCCTGGATGATGCCGCCTTGCTGTCTGCCTTCATTCCCCAGTTCTACCTGGGCACCAGTAGGGAGCTTCCCCGCCAGATTCTGGTGTCGGAGCCATTGGACGACTTAGAGGCTTTGCAGCAGGCACTGACCAAGCAGGCGGGGAAAGACATCCAAGTCGTGCATCGCCTGCGGGGTAATCGCGCTACCTGGGTCGAGATGGCGCAGCAGGCGGCCAGCCAGAACCTGCAGAGCCGCACCGCATCACAACAAAAGCTGCAAGACCGGTTCGAAAACCTGCAGGAAGTACTGCGGCTCGATGGGCTACCCGAGCGCCTCGAATGTTTCGATATCAGTCACTCCAGTGGTGAGGCGACGGTGGCGTCCTGCGTGGTGTTTGACACCGGTGGCCCGGTAAAATCCGACTACCGCCGCTTCAATATTGAGGACATTACCGCCGGCGACGATTATGCGGCAATGAGCCAGGCCCTGAAGCGTCGCTACACCCGCTTGTCGAATGGTGAGGGGCGGTTTCCGAATATCCTGCTCATCGACGGAGGCAAGGGGCAGGTGACCCAGGCTGTGGATGCCCTGAACCAGCTCGGCGTCACCGGTGTGCAGATTATTGGCGTGTCCAAGGGGACCACCCGGAAAGCGGGCTTTGAGACCCTGCATGTGGTTGCCGAAGGCCGTGAGTTGGTACTGGGGGCCGATTCTCCCGCTTTGCACCTCATCCAGCAGGTGCGGGACGAAGCCCACCGGTTTGCTATCACCGGGCACCGGCAGCGCCGTGACAAAAAGCGTCGCGAATCCCCGCTGGAAGGCATACCGGGTGTCGGTCCAGCGCGGCGGCGGGCGCTACTGCGCCATTTTGGGGGGCTGCAAGAGATTATGCGCGCTTCCGTGAATGAGCTATCCAGTGTTGAGGGCGTGAGCCGCAAACTTGCTCAGGATATATACTCGACCCTGCACAACGAATAGAGCAGCGGAAATACCTCACCGACGTTTATTTTTTTGTCTCAGGTTGCTAAGTTACGCACTGCCGACGATGTGTGTTCCCGGACAGTAGAAGGACCAGCATGACCCTAGCCAATCAATTGACCTTGCTGCGCGTAGCGCTAATTCCGGTTTTCGTGCTGGTATTTTATCTTCCGTACAATTGGAGCTATATCGCCTCAGCGCTCATATTTTCCATTGCCGCCGCGACGGACTGGCTGGATGGCTACATCGCCCGCAAATTGAATCAAAGCACGCCGTTCGGGGCTTTTCTCGATCCCGTCGCTGACAAGTTGATGGTGGCTACGGCTCTGGTTTTGCTGGTGGATTTGCATAATCACCGTCTGTTTACCATCGCGGCAGCGGTGATTATTGGCCGGGAGATTGCTGTATCGGCACTGCGAGAGTGGATGGCCGAGCTTGGGCAGCGCAACAGTGTCGCGGTCTCATTTATCGGTAAGATCAAAACCACCGCCCAGATGGCGGCAATCATCGTACTTCTGGCGTTTGATGTGCGGGAGTTCCCGATCATGGAAACCATCGGTTATGTGTTGCTGTACATCGCCGCTGCGCTGACGCTCTGGACCATGGTGCTGTACATTCGCGCTGCCTGGCCGGCACTTACCGCTGACCCTGTCGATGATTCTGAAGGCTGATTGGTAGTACACCTCGTAGGGCCGGCACCGGCAGAGGCCTAACGCAGCTCGCCAGCCCCACAAAAAAAGCCCCCGTCAGGGGGCTTTGCTGTTTCTGAAGTAAGGCGTTTTTTTGACTCTCTCCTTATTTGGGAGACTGAACCAGGCCTGCGCCATACACATCGTCATTGCCGGGCTTGCCCAGATCCAGTGACCCCTGGGCGAGGGCTGCCTCAACCTGGGCAGGGTGCATGTCGCCACCATTTGCACCGATGATCAGCGCTGCAACGCCCGCCGCATGCGGCGATGCCATGCTGGTGCCGACCGACCAGTACCAGCCACCGTTACCGGTACTGAACACAAAATCAAAGACACCGCAGAGATTGGTGATGGGGCCAACGGTGCACACATCGTTATTGCTTAGGTAATAGGTGTAGTCGCCACCCGGCGCCGCGAAGTCGATCAAGGACTGACCATAGTTGGAGTAAATCGCCAGATTGTCGAGGTTGCCGTTACCTGCAGCCCAGCCCTGCGGGCCAGTGGCGGAAATGGAAATGGCGTGAGGCGAATCAGCCGGCAGATTCAGGTTGTTGCGGTCTTTGTCGCCATCGGTTGAGTCGTTGCCCGCGGCAGTGATGATGGTCACCCCCGCCTGGTAGGCGTAGTTGGTAGCGCGAGACATCATGGTGCGCAGTGCCGCAGCGCCGGGCTCGCTCGCGGGGAAGGCAGCACCCAGGCTCATGTTGATGACGTCTGCGTCCTGATTGGCCGCATGCACAATCGCCGCAGCGACAGCGCCAAATGAGCCAGAGCCGGCATCACCCAGGGCTTTGAGCAAGATCAGCGTCGCGTCGGGCGCCACACCGATGGTGCCAATGCCGTTGTCGGCAGCCGCAACGGTACCCGCAACATGGGTGCCGTGGCTGAAGGTGTCTGGCAGGGTGTAGGCAAGCCCTTCACCGGTGAAATCCATGCTGGCGTTGTAGTCGATATTGGGGGCCAGATCCGGGTGATCCAGGTCGTAGCCGCCATCGATAATGGCTACCCGTACGCCTTTGCCTGTGTTTCCAGCGTTCCAGGATTCCACCGCATTCACGGCGACATGCCCCCACTGAAGGTCGAAGAAGAAATCATCATCACCACTGAGCGGTGGGTTCGCCGCGGCGTCGAGTGTCATGCCCTCAGCGACAATCGGCTCATAGAACTGGAAGGATGCGTTGACGCCCGCGTGTTTAACACCGGAAAGGGTGTTGACGCTCTCGCCAAAGCTACTGTCACCTTCTACCAGCAATACGCCGATCTCAGGCACAGTGAGGGTGATTTTTCCGCCTGCGGCAGCAATATCGTCCAATGTTTTCTGGTGAATTTTATTGCCATGTACCACCAGTACCCAGGACTCGGCGACGGCCCCGGCAGAAAAGCAGAATACAACGGTGATGACAGCGAAGAAGTTACGAATACAACTTAGAAGCATGAATTGCCCCCTTGGTCTAAATGCCTATTTCCCTACGGCTAAATCTGGGAAGCGAAAGCAACTCAACCGCGCAAAGAATCCCCGAAGAGCAGCGCGACCGGTTGCCGGTTATTGTGTTCGCCAATCCTGGCGAAGGGACAATATAAACGCCGACATGGCCGGGGAGTAAAGGGGCTGCCGGCAAAAGCAATGTCTCCGGCATATATGGGCGATTTTGTCGAAAAGTGTGCACAGTTGGCATCTGCTTCATTGCTGCGGGGAATAATATTTCAGTGAAATCGACATCTTGCTTTGCTGGTTTCCACAGTGAGTGGTTTTTTTCGTGGTCAGCAACTCCCGTGCCTTTCACGATTTCGGCAAACTGAGGATTTGCACGTCACACCGCTTCCGGTACGATAGTCTCACTTGAGATTTTTCGCGCCAATGGAGCTGTCGTGCCGCGTCTAAAACCTTCTCTGCATTTTGTTACCTCGCCTGTTTTCGTTCTTCTGTCTTTGCTGATCCTGGCGGCGCCAATGGCGAGTGCGCTCGCGGATGAGAGCGATAAATATCGCCGCAGCGAGTGGCTGCCGCGCTGGTCGGATACAGACCGTGATTGCCAGGATACGCGCCACGAGCTATTGATTCGTTATTCGCTGGCGCCGGTCACCTACACCGACCGCAGTAGTTGCAAGGTGGAAAGTGGATTGTGGATGGACCCCTATACGGGGAGCTTCTTTGAATTGGCATCGGATCTCGACGTCGAGCATATCGTGCCGCTGAAGTGGGCCCACGAGCGCGGCGGCGCACACTGGTCCCGCGCACAGAAGCGGGCATTTGCGGAGGACCCCGACAATCTCTGGCTGGTGGATGACGGGCGCAATCAAAGCAAGGGCCATCGGGGCCCGGATGAATGGATGCCCCCGTACGGTCCGGTTCGGCAATTTTACTTGCGACGGTTTATGGCGGTGGCCGAAAAGTATGGGTTGCAAGCGACCCCGGCGGAGTCCCGAATTTTTCTGGCGATGCTGGAAAGTCCGTATCGCGGCTGAGCTCAGCAGGGTAGGGGTGCGGTACGTAGGGGGGCGGTACAGAGTATCGAGAATTAGCCAAAGCGCTGTTCGATCGGCTAAGGGGTATGGTGTGACAGGGAATTCCTGTTGCGCCAGCTGCTGCGGGAGCGGTCTGTCTGTCAGTTGTGAATTTGCCGAGAGGTTCAGAATAAAACGGAAGGTGGTGCCCAGAGCCGGACTTGAACCGGCACGTCCCAAAGGACGGGAGATTTTAAGTCTCCTGTGTCTACCAATTCCACCATCCGGGCGGATAGGGCGGTCGACGGTTTCAGAATGGTCCGTCGACTAAGCCAGTCTGCTAGTGAGACCGGGAGGGAAAATGGAGGCTAGGGTCGGAATCGAACCGGCGTACACGGAGTTGCAGTCCGCTGCATGACCACTCTGCCACCTAGCCAAGGTGCCGCTGTGATAGCGGTGAAAACGCCGCGGATTCTAGCGGATAAGCTGAAAAAATCCTAGCATTTTCTGATACTTACGCGCCGTCTGGCGTGTAAGAGGGCGCTATTCTAGGGTTTGCCGGGGATTAGTCAAGGGGCAGTCTTGTTGATTGTCTCGTTGCTGTTATTTTGATCAGCGTGAGCATTTCCGGGTCTACTAATAACCTGAGGTATTGCAAAGGCCGTTTCTATTGCCAATCGTTCTAAAGTTTTTTCGGCATCCACTGGCAATCCACCGGGTGTGGCTAATACTCAAAGTAGCTGGCTAGCACACATCTCCCCCACGTCGTGTTTAGTAGTGCCGGCCGGGTGCCTTCCTCCATACGGGCACCCAGTGTGTTGTAAGGATGAAATCCTCCAAGTTTCACTCCTAATGGTCTTGGCCCTGACGCTCTCCCCCCCCCCCGACGTCAGGGCTTTTTTTTGCCTGAAAGAAATGTCCTTTCCAGCTGGGGCAAGGGTGCACCTGCGGCCTCTTCTGCCAGTGCGCGAAACTTCTGCAGGGTTACTTCCCCGCGGTTGGCGGCCAGCGCGGTTACTACGTTATCAAGGCTGCGTTGACCCTTACTGGCTTTCTGAATCGCTTGGTCCACCTGGTGCAGCACAACCGTGGCCCGAGCGGTAATCGGCCCTGAAGAGCGTCTGACTAGCAGGTTCGGCGACTCCTTCCCCCAATCAGCAAGCTCCTCAAGTGCCTGCTGATAGCGGCGCTCGCTGATACCACCGGTCCTGCGCAGTGTTTCCAGTGAGTAGTACTCAGCGATACCCTCGACAATCCAGTCGCTTTCTTTGTCGCCGCGAATTCCGGTTCCCACGTGCACCAGCTCGTGCAACATGCTGCTGGTCCTGTTGCCGGAAATGAGAGGTCGGTCGGCGTGCATAAACAGGGAGCGGGTACCGGAAAGTCCGCCCCGCCACATGGGATCGCCGGCCATGACGATAAGCAGCTTTTGGGGGAACTCCGGGAATACTTTTTTAAGCTCGGGCAGCGTCCAGCTTAAAAATGCCAGGGTGTCCTGTCGGCGCACGCCTTTACCCAGCGGGGCTGCCACCACGGTATCTGTGCCGTCGATAACATCCTGGCGGCTGCCGATGCGCCCGGAAATCATCCAGCCTTTCGGTCGAACAAAGCGACGGCCCGGATCTTTCAGCTGGAAAACCCCGTGCTCGTCTTTTGCATACGGGGCGAGGGTGTTCCAGTTTTTCGGTGTGTTGACCCGCAGGGTTGCCCGGGACTTGAGGGATTTGGAGGCTCGTGTGGAGACCGGTGGGATCAGCTTATCGGTACGCAGAATTGTCCAGCGTTCCGTCATCAGTGAGTCATATCTGCCAGACGACCGTTTTTCGTCGATTTTGAAGCGATACGTGATTTGCGCGCGTCCGGGTTCCGGCTGCCAGACGGTACGGTCGCCTTTCTGGGTAAGGTGTTCACCGGTGATATCGATGTGCCGCTCGGGATTGAAGTGCAGTGTCAACTGGCTGGGCAGGGCGCTCCCCGACAGGGCTATCGTCACCTGGGCAAAATCGTCACCCGGGTCAAGTTGAACCCGGTAGTCGATATCGTAAACGCTCTTGTTTTTGTCCGCGTAGGCAGCCGGTGACCAACTATTGAGAGACGCCAACAATAGACCGAGGATGACAAGCTTGCAGGAACGCCAAGCTTTCAAAATGTGCAGCATAAAACTTCTGGCTCTGATTTGATGTCATGCAGTGATGATATGACAACGTATTTTGATAACAGTGCCAGAGATTACCGCTCAAGTGGCCGGTGTGCGACCCCGGTCTGCGCCAAGTTGTTCGCACGTCACAAATTGGTCCGCGAAGAAGTCGGTTGACGGCCTTCCGACGCTCGCTCCATGGCATGAACCAGTGTCGCCGCCACCAGGTCCTCCAGTGCATGGCCGACGGACTTGAAGCAGGTGACACCTTCGCGGGAGGCCGGTGCCGTCGATTGGCACAGTGAGGGCAGGTGCCCGAGTACCGAAGACTCGGTAATCACGCCGTTGTTTAGGGGGATGTAAAGATCGCCGGTTTCCGACAGCGCATGTGGCATCACATCGACATACAGCGCTACCTGCCTGATCAGCGCATCATCGGCCTCTCGCATGTCCGGCCGGTAGGCGCCGACCAGGTCAATGTGCTGTGTTGGTCGTAGCCACTCCCCCCGAATGATGGGTGTTTTGCTCAGGGTTGCACAGCTCACAATGTCTGCCTGTGCCATGCCTTGCTGGATGTCTTCGCACACTTTGGCCGAGCACGGCAGATCCGAGATGGAATCAACAACTCGCTGCGCCTTGGCGGCGGAGCGACCCCATAGCAGTACTTCCTTAATGGGACGAACACAAGCGTGCGCCCGGATCAGCTCGGGAGCAAGTGTCCCTGTGCCCACCATCAAGAGCACGCTCGCATCCGTCGGTGCCAGGTAATCCGCGGCCAGCGCCGATGCGGCCGCGGTGCGCATGGCGGTAATACTTGCAGCGTCCATGATCGCCCGAGGCGTACCGGTGGCAGCGTCAAACAATGCGTACTGCCCTTGAATAGATGGCTGCTCCCGGTTATCGGGCGCAACCACCACCGTTTTGACACCCAGGAACCCATCCGCCTGCCACGCGGGCATGAGCAGTAGCGTGTTTTCATTGTGGTGTGCATTGGAATATCGGAAATGGTGGTGATGCCGCTGAGGCACCTCAATGGTTTGATTGCGAAAAGCATCCCGCAGGGCGGCAATTAAATGCGGGTATTCGATGGCACTGCGGATAGTTTCGGCGGTAATAAACTTCATTGTACTTGTACTGACGTTATTGGTTGGCTTCGGCGGTATCCGATAAAATCGTATTTATTTCGATGAGAGGTTTTTAGAGCCCAGGTGTGTTGCCAACCTGGTTTGTTGGCGGACCTTAGGGCGCTGAGATTGGAGTGTTGCCAAAAGTATGTCTTTGCCGACAATAACAATTAATGTTTTTGGATGCAATGAACGGATTGCCGAAAGCCGTCGTGCAAGCGCTAAAGAATGTGGGGCGCCTAAAGCTGACTCATAAGCGACTGTGAAAAGAGGGGGGAATTTGTGCCGAACTTTCACTGGGATAGTGGCGACAGCAGCGAAAAAAACGAGCAGAGAAAAGAAATGGTCGGTGAGAGAGGATTCGAACCTCCGACCCCTTCGTCCCGAACGAAGTGCGCTACCAGGCTGCGCTACTCACCGACAGTTTGAGCGTGTGAATTCTGTGATTGCCACAGACGTTTTGCTCTGTGCTTCGTGGTGAAGCGGGCGGCATTATAGCAGCCGCACCGCCTCTGTAAACCACTGATTTCATTAAATTTAGCACTTTGTGCCAAGGGCGCAATGTCGTGCCAGCTCAGCCCTTGATTTGGCGTATCAGGCCTTCCTGGGTAGTTGAGGCGACCAGCCTGCCATCCCGGGAGAAGATCTGCCCGCGGCAGTAGCCTCGTGCGCCACTGGCTGATGGACTATCGGTCACGTATAGCAGCCAGTCATCGGCGCGAAACCGGCGGTGGAACCACATGGCGTGATCCAAGCTGGCCGGCATCAGGTGTGGGTCGAACAGGCTGATGGGGTGCGGTTGCAGGGCGGTGCCGAGCAGGGCCATATCGGATGCGTAGCACAGGGCGCTGCGATGCTCGATCGGGCTATCGGAGAGTTTGCCGTCAACCTTGAACCAGAACATGCAACGGGGTTCGCGCACGGCATTATCAAAGTAACTCATGGGGTCGACTGGTCGAAAATCGACCATATAGCGTCGCTGGTTTTGTGCTGCCCCCTCCATGCCGGCTTCTTCCGCCAGTTGCTGGGTGTTCTTCAGGTCTTCCGGCTGAATCACGCCTTCTGTCGGCATGTCGGCCTGGTGATTGAAGCCCGGCTCGTCGATCTGAAACGACGCGGACATGTTGAATATTGCCTTGCCGTTCTGTTTGGCCACCACGCGGCGGGTGGTAAAGCTGCCTCCGTCGCGGATCGGGTCGACATCATAGATCACCGGTTTCTCGCTGCTGCCGGGGCGCAGGAAATAGGCATGCAGGGAGTGGGGGAGTCGATCCTCGACCGTGCGTGCTGCGGCCATCAGTGCCTGGCCGAGTACCTGCCCACCAAAGAGGACTTTGCGATAGTTCTCGACATGAGCCTGGCTGCGGAACAGATTGGTATCCAACTGTTCGACGTCGAGAAGCTTGCTCAACTTTTCCAACATGGGCGATACTGCCTATCTTATGTAAAATTTTTACGTGATACCTGTATTACCTGGGGGCCTAAGGCTGCCAGGCGGGCACAAAATAATAGCAAGCGCTGGCTAAATGACCATTACTGAATTTATCAAATCCGATGTAAAAGCCGTTCTCCAGGCGGAGGGTCGTCTACCGTACAAGCTCACTCTGGGTGCTATGTCTGAGCACTACAAGGTTAGCCTGACGCCGGTTCGCCACGCGGTCGATGAGCTGGTTGAGGAAGGTGTCATCCGCCGGAAAGACAACGGACGACTGGAGGCGCAGCCGGAAGTGCTCAAGGGCATGAAGCTTGAGGCCCCCAAGGAAGATGCCACCGAGCGAAAACTGTACGAAACCATCCGCCAGGATGTCATCGTGCGGAGTTTGCAACAAGATACCGAATACCTCCGTGAACATGCGACCGCCGAGCAGTATGGCGCTGGGCGCACCGTCGTGCGGCAGATCTTTTCTCGTCTGGCTGGGGCGGGGCTGATTGAGCATGTTCCCCGCTGTGGCTGGCGTGTACACCCGTTCAGCGAACAGGATATGCACGATTACCTGGACATTCGGGAAATGCTCGAGCTGAAGGCGCTAGACCTCGCGCGGGGCCACTTCACCGATGACGAGTTACAAAAGCTGCTCAAGGCAAACAAGCCGGGGCGCGGTGGTGCCAAGTCAGAGCTTGACTTCGACTTGCACGATTACTGGATCGAGCGCTGCGGCAACCGGTACATCGCGGAATTTTTCAAGCGTTACAGCCCGTTTTACAATGCACTGTTCAATTACGCGGTGATTGATGAACGTGTGAAGCGAGAAATGGCAAAAGAACACTGCGAGATTGTCGAGTGCCTGCTGGCGAAAGACTGGAAGGGTGCGCGCAAGGCGCTCAGTCATCATATTCGGGATCAGCGAGAGGCGGTATCGCGCATGATCGAATACCTGAATGAGAAAAAATACGCCTAACCGATCGTTAAAAAGGCTTGCCATCCCGGCAAGCCTTTTTTCATCACAGGTGTTTTTTCAGAAGCCGTGTGCAAAGGGGTCTTCAGGGTCGAAGATAATCGTGGATTCGGCACTGATATAGGCACTCCCGGTGATGGTAGGTATCACTGCGTTCAGTCCGGCGTTCGTGTCTGCCGTGGGCTGAATGCTGCCCTCGAAAATACTTCCGATAATACTTTCCTGCCGCCAGGTCTGGCCTGGCTTGATCACGCCATCGTCGTATAAGCAGGCCAGCTTTGCGCTGGTGCCGGTGCCGCAGGGCGATCGGTCGTACGCTTTTCCCGGGCACAGCACGAAGTTCTTGCTATCGGCCATGTCCGGGTTCGAGGGCTTTGCGAAGAGCTCGATGTGATCGATCTCTTCGCCATTGGCTCCGGTAATACCCTGTTCGCGAAGTGCCTGACGGATCTGCCAGCAAAACTCGGTCAGGTGGTCGGTATTGTCCGGGCTGATATGCTGGCCGTGATTGGAGATCAGGAAAAACCAATTCCCCCCCCAGGCGATGTCACCGCTGAACCCGCCAATTCCATCAACATAGACCGGCACACTTTTACGATAGCGGTAGCTTGGTACGTTTTCCACGCTTACCCGGTGGTTGTTGTGCAGCACAAAGCTGACGTCTCCCACCGGGGATTCCAGGCGGTGCAGGCCCGGTGCGATCTTGCCCATACGCGCCAGGGTCGCAGCGAGGCCGATGGTGCCGTGACCGCACATACCCAGGTAGCCGACATTATTGAAAAAGATCACCCCGGCGGCATTGTCTGGATTTTGTGGGGCGCACAGGAGCGCACCGACCATCACGTCGGATCCGCGGGGTTCACGGATCAGCGCGGCACGCAGATAGTCGAACTTCTCGCGAAAGACGTTGACCCGCTCGGCCATGCTGCCCGAGCCGAGGTCGGGGCCACCACGGACGATGACCCGCGTGGGTTCACCGCCAGTATGGGAGTCTACGACCTGTACCTGTTGATCGTTATTATCGCCGTACACAGTTATTCTCCAGATTCTTTTTATAGTTTACGGGCAATGTTGTCCGTGTGCGAAGGGTGCGAGTTCACATCAGCAGATCGGTTCCCGGGTCCAGTTCCCGTCGACACACCGCCAGGCGTCCAGTGGGTTGGCGTCACTCAATAGCGGTGGCAGCCGCTGTGGACGGACATTGTCGTAGCAGTCGAGTTTACTGAAGCGGATCATGGATGCCGGTACACCTACGGCGGTGAACCCCGGGTGGCCCGAAGCCGGGAATGGGCCGCCGTGGTTCATTGCCGGTGATACGGCCACCCCGGTCGGCATTTTGTCGTTCAGCAGCCGGCCCACCTTTGCGCGCAGCACCGGGGCAAGACGGGCATAGTCTTCATCGTCGTCACCGGCCAATGAGGAATAGATACAGCCGGTCAGGTTGCCTTCGAGATGTGTGAGAATTGCGGCGGTTTGTTCCGTGCTTTGGCTGGATACGACCAGCGCTGCGTTACCGAAAGCCTCTGTCTGGAAGGCAGTGGGATGCTGCAGGAACGTTTCCCCAGAGACATGCAGTAGCGTATTGGGAAGGCAGAAGCGATGTTCATCGCTTTCGGTATTGCGCGTCACCCGCGTAGCACCGGCGTCTTCCAGCTGGGCGACCGCCTGCTGCAGTCCCTGCAGGGTACCTGCGCTCAGCAGCGTGCCTGGAGTGGCGCCATCGAATAGCTCGCCGGCTCGCTCGATAAACAGCTCGCCCTCGGTACTGGCGGGCACAATCACCAGGCCCGGGTTGGTGCAGAACTGGCCGCTCCCCATCAGGCAGCTTCCGGCAAACTCTTCGGCGAGTTCACTACCGCGTTCGCGCAATGCCCCGGGTAGAAGCACCACCGGATTGATACTGGAAAGTTCTGCATAGAACGGAATTCCGGCTTCGTCGGCCGCTTGCTTCAGGGCGAGACCTGCGGTGCGGGAGCCGGTAAAGGTCGCTGCGCCGAGGCGCTGGTCACTCACCATGCGATAGCCATCTTCACGGCTGGTTGCATAGATCATTTGCAGGGTCGCGGCGGGGAGCCCGGCTTCGGCTAGTGCCTCAGCAGCCAATGCCGCCAGCTGCTGGCAGGTCCCCGGGTGGGCAGAATGTGCTTTGGCGATGACCGGGTTGCCCGCAGCGATGGCAGCGGCAAAATCGCCTCCGGCAACGCCATTGAAAGCCAGTGGGAAATTGTTTGGACCAAAGATCAAAACCGGTCCAATCGGCGCGTGCATGCTGCGAATATTGTTGGCGGTGTCGATGGTGGCTCGGGCCCAGCTGGACGCTCGGGCCGCTGTTGCCGCGGCGCGGAGCTGGCCGGTGGTACGCGGGAGCTCAACGTCCAACAGGCGCGGGCTGAGGGGAAGCCCGGTTTCCTCATGGGCAAGGCTGCATATTTCTTCGGCAGACGCTTCGATCGCGTCCGCAAAGTACTCCAGGAAGCGTGCCCGGGCCTCGGCTGGGGAGGTCCGCAAGGCTTCGGCGGCTGTGGTGGCAGCGTCCAGAGCGGCGTCGCAATCGCGCCAGCTGGAAATTGGGTACCAGCGATCAATACCGGTGGCGGTGGTTGGGTTGGTGGGCTGAAAGCGGCCGGATTCGGCCGCTTGTCGCCACTCGCCCGCGATCAGTACGGGAGCTGTGTACATGGCGAATTCTCCACTCATGGTATTACCGGATGGTCGGGCGGTTGGCGATTGCGGTGCGAATGATATCGAGCACGGACTCTCGCTCAGCACCGGTCAGTGACAGGCGCGGATTGCGGCACAGCTCACTGCCAAACCCACACTCCTGCACGGCGAGCTTGATGTATTGGACCAGCTTGGGCTTTGTGTCCAGGTGGAGCAGGGGGGTGTACCAGCGGTAGACCTTGCGCGCCTCTTCATAGTTGCCGCTGGTGGCGAGATCCCACATCAGCCGGTTCTCTTGTGGGAACGCATTGACCAGGCCCGAGATCCAGCCGTGTGCGCCCAGGGCGATGCTTTCCAGGGCCAGGTCGTCAACTCCGCAGAAGAGTACGAAATCATCGCTGACGAGATTGGCAATGTCGGTCAGGCGGCGGGGGTCGTCGGAGGCTTCCTTTACCGCAACGATATTTGGCACCTGCGCCAGCTCGGCAACGGCTTCCGCGGACACATCCACCCCGTAGCAGGCCGGGTTGTTGTACACCATCACCGGCAGGTCAGTGGCCGCGGCGACACCGCGGATATGGGTGACGATCTCATCGGCATCCGCCTTGTAGGACATGGGCGGCAGCACCATCAGACCATCCACACCGGCTTCCTTGGCGGCGCGCGCAAAATTACAGGCCTGGGTGGTGGTGTATTCAGACACCCCGGTGAGTACCGGTACACGGCCGTTGACGTGCTTGACCGTTGCGGCAAGCACTTCGATTTTCTCTTCCTGGCTCAGTGAGCAGTTTTCTCCCACCGTACCCAACATGACGAGCCCATTGATTCCCGCATCAAGCATCACGTCCAGGTGCTTGAGGGTATCGGGGATGTTCAGACTTTCATCGGCGTTGAACTGCGTGGTTGCTGCGGGGAATACGCCGCTCCAGTTGATTTGCATGTGACTTCCTCATCATGGTCTTGGGGCAAAGGGGGGAGCAATTTCCAATTTATGCAGAAAGCCCTTTGCGTTTAGTTGTTATTGTGTACAATAAATAAAGTTTTCACGGGCTGTCAACCGTAATTTTGTTTTTTGCCCCCGTGGGGCGCGAGATGCACGGCGGTGACACCAGTACACAAGAACGATGACATGGGAGAGCGACTGATGGCACTGTCAAACCTGTACGAACAGCATATTGAGGAAATCATTCAGCGGCATACGCGCGCCATGGAGTTCCATGGCTACCGCCGGCTGGTGGTGTATTCCGGCGCGCTCAAGCTGCCGTTTCTCGATGACAATCACTACACCTTCAAGGTGAACCCGCATTTCAAGCACTGGGTGCCGCTGCTGGAGCATCCCCAGTGTGCGATCGATTTCCGTATCGGTGAGAAACCTCGCCTGATCTACTTCCAGCCTGAAGATTACTGGCACAAGCCCCCGGCGGATCCGGAAGGCTACTGGACGGCGGCCTTCGACATTGAGCTGGCTACCTCGTTTGAAGACGTCGTGCACGCACTCGATGGCGATGTCAGTGGCTGCGCGCTCATTGGTGACGAGTCCAGCTGCCTGCCGTCACTGCCAAAATCGCAGCTAAACCCGCAGGGGTTGGTTGACGAACTCCACTACCATCGCGCCTTCAAGACCGACTACGAAGCAGAGTGCCTGCGCCGGGCCAACCGCATGAGCGCGGCCGGTCACCTCGAGGCAGAGGCCGCATTTCTGGCGGGCGGCACGGAGCTTGATATCCACCATGCCTACCTCAGGGGAGCAGGTGTGCTGGAGGCCGAACTCCCTTATGCCAATATCGTCGCCGTTAATGAACACAGCTCGGTACTGCATTACCACGGCGCAGACCGGATTCGTATGTCGCCGGCAGATGTACACTCGCTGGTGATTGACGCAGGTGCGGACTACCTGGGCTATGCCAGTGATATCACGCGCAGCTACGCTTTTCGTCGCGGTGAGTACGCTGAGCTGCTCGGGGCGCTGGACGCGGCGCAGCAGACCCTGGTGAGCGAGGTCACCATTGGGCAAAAATTTTCGGATCTACACTGGCGCGCCCATACGCTGATTGCGGGAATCCTGCAGGACTTCGACTTCGTCATGATGTCGCCCAAAGATATGGTGTCCGAGGGTATTACCCAGGTGTTCTTCCCCTGCGGGCTTGGTCATTTTATCGGCCTTCAGGTGCATGACGTTGGTGGGTATTTGATGGCCCCGCGGGAGCGGCCACAATTACGCGACCCGCGTGCTCCTTATCTGCGTCTGGCGAGAAAGGTAGAAGCGGGGCAGGCACTGACCATTGAGCCGGGCATTTATTTCATGGATATGCTGTTACGCGAACTTTCGAGAAGTAAGCACAGCTACAAAGTCAACTGGGATAAAATTGATGCATTTAGACCGTATGGCGGCGTGAGAGTGGAAGACTGTATTCTGGTGCATGAAAACCGGGTGGAAAACCAGTCACGAGACGCGTTTGCTGCACTCGCGGCGGGTGGCAAGGATGTGAGTCGATTGGTGGTAAACCCTACGGAGACAATTCTCTGAGTAGCGGACGTAGCTGATAGTGACATCGGGGCCGGCTGCAGGCCCCATATGAAATCGCCGAAGAAAATAATCCAACGGGTATACCATATGTCAACAGACTCCCCGCAAGAGCGAGCACAAGAAGTGGTCGTGATCGGAGCCGGGATTGTCGGTGTCGCGGTCGCAGAGCAACTGCAGCACCGCGGTCGCCGCGTCACGCTGATTGATCGTGAGTCACCCGGTCACGGCTGTTCGTTTGGCAATGCCGGGCATTTCGCAACGGATGTTGTGCTGCCACTGGCGAATATGAAAACGATCCTTTCTGTGCCCCGGTTGCTCATGGATCCTCTCGGTCCCTTGTCATTACGCTGGGGTTATCTACTCAAGATATTGCCCTGGCTGATGCGATTTGGCGTGGCGGCACTGCCGCGGAATGTAGAAAAATCCTGCCGACATTTACGGGCGCTCAATAGTCGTTCTATAGAAAGCTATCAGCGTCTGCTGGGGCGTACGGGCCTGGGTGATCTGATGACCAGTCGTGGTGCCCTGACTATTTACGAGCGTTTGGATTCCGTCCGTAAAAACCAGTCCACCGTCGATCTCCTCAGGGGATATGGTATTGAGATCGAAGCGCTCTCGGGCGATGAGCTGCGCGTGCTTGAGCCCGTGCTGGGCCCGAATATCGCCGGGGGGCTATTCTTTCCCCGCACTGCACATACCGCTAACCCCTATCGCCTGGTTACTGCACTGGCTGAGAAATTCGTGCAGTCTGGTGGAGGCATACTGCGAGAGGAGGTTGTGGGCCTCGAACCCGCAGGGTCGAAGATAAATGTCCGGCTTTCCAGTGGCCGGGTCCTATCGGCGGAGCAGCTGGTGATTGCTGCCGGGGCATGGTCAAAGGCACTGGCAGGCCAGCTGGGATACCGTGTTCCGCTGGATACCGAACGCGGTTATCACTTGATGCTGCCCGATGCGGGATGTGACTTGACCCGGCCGATGGTGTCTTTTGAGCGTTCATTCGTCATGACGCCAATGGAAGAGGGGTTACGCCTTGCGGGCACAGTGGAACTCGGTGGACTTGAGGCGAAGCCCAACTACGCACGCGCCGATGTACTGTTTGACCATGCGAAATCCCTGCTGCCGGGCATCTCGCAGCAGGGGGCTACCCGCTGGATGGGGTTCCGGCCGTCCCTGCCGGATTCACTGCCGGTAATCGGGGTTGCGGCGGATAATCCGAGCGTGGCGTTTGCCTTTGGCCACCAGCACCTGGGGCTGACACAGGCGGCCATCACTGCCGAATTGCTTGCGGATCAGCTGCAGGGAAAGGCCCCCGAAGTTGACCTTTCCCCATACGCTATCACGAGATTTCGATAAGCTCGCGGGTGAAGGTTGTCAGGCTTTCACTTCCCGCCGCCTGCACCAGGATATCGTCTTCGATACGTACTCCCCCCCAGCCCGGAATATAGATTCCGGGTTCAACGGTCATCACAAACCCGGCTTCCAGAACAGTTTCTTCCGTGTCGGTGAAGTAGGGGCGCTCATGGGTTTCCAGCCCGATGGCATGCCCCAGACCATCGCCGGCAAAGCGTGCATACGGACTCTGGCCCAGGAAGCGGGCCACAATTTGCGCCGGCTCGGAGCAGGGGATGCCGGCGGCCACGGACTCCACGCCCAACCGCTGCGCTTCCTGTACCAGTGCATAGACTTCTTTTTGCTGGGCGCTCGCCTTGCCGATCACAAGGGTGCGGGTCATGTCGGAGCGATACCCTTCAACCACAGCGCCAAAATCAATGGTGACCATATCACCCGCTTGCAGGACCCGGTTGCTGGGCATGCCGTGGGGTAGGGAACTGCGTGGGCCGGATGCGAAGATGGTTGGAAACGCAAACCCTTCGGAGCCACGCTTCATCAGGGCGTACTCAAGCTCAACGGCGGCTTCCCGCTCAGACATGCCGGGGCGAAGTAAGCCAATCAGCTGATCGAGAGAGGCATCGGCAAGGGCCGCGGCCTTGCGCATATACTTGAGTTCGGTCGGGTCCTTCTTCCGGCGCAACATCTCCACTACGCCACTGAGCGGATGAAAACCTGCCGTGCCCGAATTGAGGTCTTGAGTGATGGATTGCCATTGGCTGTAGCTCAGCCGGTCCTGCTCAAAGCCCAACCGTGTTGTGCCGGCATCACTGGTCAATCGCCGAATGGCTGCGCCGAGAGTTTCGCGGGCACGATCTCTGACCACTACTTCCGTACCGCTCGCGGCACATTGCTCCTGCGCCTGCTCATCAAACCGGTAATCGGTAATGAGAAATGCAGCGGTGTCTGTCACCAGCAGACTCGCAACCCCGGCCTCATCACTGGAGAATCCAGACAGGTAACGGATGTTCGGCATACTGGTTATCAGGATGCCGTCAATGCCGAGGTCAGGAAAGGACGTTTGCAGTTGGTTCAAGCGAGTCATGGTGTGTTCTTCCGAAACGAGGACAAATTAAGATGCAATATTCTTGGTGTTGGCGGTGCTTGCGCGTTTATCAAAACGGGAGAGCGTTCTGTGATACAGGCTCAGGACAACGGCGCAACCAATAGACAAAGCGGCGAAACCCGCCCACATCCAGTCGGGCCTACCCAGGGTTTTAGCCAGGTATCCATAGCCCCACCCCGATAGCAGCCCGGCCAGCAGGAAGCCGAGTGCCATCGACAGGAAGTAGTAGCCCATAAAGAGTGCCGCCTGTGACGCTGGCATGGACTCCGCCACATACTCTTGGCTTTTCGGGGAGGTAAGCATTTCTCCGATGGAAAACGCCACTACGGCGAGCACGATGCCAAAACCACCAAACAGCGGGCCAAATCCTATCCACAAAAAGCTGGCTGCCATGACACAGGTTCCGGCAATCATCACGTGGAGTGATACGAACCGTCTGCTCAGGTGACTAATGGCGATCTGCAGCACCAGAATACTGAAGAAGTTAAAGGCGGTAATGAACTCGGGACTAATCTGACCCGGACTTCCCTTGCTGATGGCGTTGGCGACCGCCGGGCTGAACGACGCAACAAGGGCGAGTAGTGGTGCTGTATCGACGAAGTCGCGAATATAGAGTGGCACAGTAAGGAACCACTGGTTGTAGCAGGCCCAGAAGCTTGACATTATCAGCAGATAAATGACAAAGCGCCGGTTCTTAAGCACCAATGCAATATCCCTAAACACACTTTTCTGAGATGCTTTGGAAACGATCTGCGACCTTGTAGATGCGGCTGCGCAAGGCTCTTGGTAAAAAAGCAGCAGCAGAAAATTTACCGCAATCCAGCAGGCCGCAACGGTGAATACATAATCCCAACTGATACCCTTCACCACACCCGCTACCATCGCTCCCACAAAGCCGCCAATATTGATCATCGTGTAAAAAATACCAAAACCCATTGCCCGATTACGGTCATTGGTGGTTCTACTCACGGTGGCAACTACAAGCGGCTTGAAAATCGCCGCTCCCACAGCGACAAAAAGTAAGGTTGCAAAAAAGGGCCAGAAACCGGATACCTGACCAAGCAGGTAATAGCCCGGGGTCATGATTGCGAACGCGATAAAAAACATGCGCTTGTAACCGTGGCGATCTCCCAGTGCGCCGGTGAATACCGGCAGTAGATACAAAAGAAATGGGATAACGCCCTGAATGGTACCCCGCTGGGCGTCACTGAAGCCAAGTCCACCTTGACTTTGGCTGTTGCTCATATAGAGAGAGGAGACAGTGAAGAACCCATACCAGGCCAGCCGCTCAAAAATTTCCATGACATTGGCGATATAGAAACTTTGTGGAAAAAACTTTCTGTCATGGACTGATGGGTTTTCTTCATAAATTAGGTCTGAGTACTCTGACCCACCCGGAACTGTTGATACTTGCGCCATCTTTCGTCTCTTCTTGTTGTTTTGATCGATCTAGCCCTTAGGCAATATTGTTATTGTACACACTATATGTTTAAGTTGACATTGCGTGCAATGATATTTGGCGCGTAATAATAATGCCAACTAGGAAAAGGGCTAAGAGACCATGGAAATCAAGAAAAAGCTGCTGGCACTCGCCGTGAGTGCAGCGCTGGCCAGCACCAGCGTTCTGGCTGCAGATACTTCCGGCGGGACATTGAAAGGACAGGTAGTCAGTGCGACAGGCAAAGCACTGGCCGGTGCGGAGATTACGGTCACGCACCTCGACAAGGGGTTTACCAGAACGGTAACTAGTAACGAGAAGGGCGAATATAACCTGCGCAATCTTCCGGTGGGTGAATATGCGTTGAGCTTTCAGAAAGACGGGTATAGCCGCGCTATGGCACCTGAAGTTCTCGTGCAGGTCGGCCAGGCCGTGGTGTATGACACCACACTGGGGGTACCGGGAGAGGTGCTGGAGGTTGTGGAAGTCACCGGTAGCATGCAACGTCCGGTAGATACCGGATCCTCAACCGCGGGTGTGGTAATTACCCAGGATAAACTGGAGTTGCTCCCGGTGAACACCGGATTTGAGGCGATGGCACAATTGGCCCCGGGTGTGGTTACGCCCGGTGGCAGCAACTTTAATGGTGCCTCCAGTTTCGGTGGGGCTTCCTCAGCGGAGAACGGCTACTACCTGAACGGACTGAACGTCTCCAATATCAAGACGGGCCTGGGTTCAATCGCCCTGCCATGGGAGGCCATCAGCCAGACGCAGGTAAAAACTGGCGCAATTGACCCGGAATTCGGCGGGGCACTGGGGGGGATTATCAATGCCGTATCAAAATCGGGTGGCAATGAATTCAATTTCGGCTCTCAGCTGCGAATGGACCCCGACTCGCTCCGTAGCCAGCACGACTCAGTAACCAATGCAGCCGGCGAGTACACAATCAATACCCGTCAAAGTGCTATGGACTTCCAGGAGGCACAGGTCTGGGCAAGCGGCCCCATTGTGCCCGACAAGGCGTTCTTCTATGCACTGTACAGCCCAAGAAAAACAGACGATACCTGGGCAAGCGGCTCAAGCTTTTATGACCGCACCCGCGAAGAAGATCGCTGGTTGGTCAAGCTCGACTGGTTTATTAACGAGAATCACGCAGTCGATTTTACCGCGATCAATAACGAAGAAAACGGCCAGTACAACAGCTTTGCCTATGATCCCAGCAGCAACGCAGTCGGTAGTGGACTGGGAAAAACCAAAAGTCGTGAGGGTGGGCAGGTTTTTGGTGCCCACTATAACGGTCGGTTGACTGATGATCTGATTCTTGACATTACGGCGGGCCGTACGCAGGAAACGGTGTACAACTCCGCGCTGAATAGCTTGCCCTCGGTGTACGATTGCCGTGCGACCTGTGTCAGCTTCAGTAATCATAGTGATTCAACGATCTATGATGAGGACTATGTACGGGACCAGGTGCGCCTGGATGTGAGCTATGACCTGCTTGACCATGCCATCAAGGTTGGGGTGGATTACAGTGAAGTGGATGTGTTCTATCAGGAAAACCAGAATGGTGAAGGGGATGCCCGCGGGTGGTGGCAGCAACGCCTGGCGTCAGTAAACGACCCGTCTCTGCAGCCGGAAGGCACCAATCTGGTACAGCGTAGGATTCGGGTGCGCGGCACCGATTCTACGGTCAGTGCAACGGCGCTCTACCTGCAGGATTCCTGGTCCGTTACCGATGACGTTACGCTCAATCTGGGCGCCCGGTACGAGCAGTTTGAAAACACGGTAACCGGAGGCGAGGCGTTTGTTGAAAACGGTGGACTCTCACCGCGCATTCAGGCGATCTGGGATTTCAACGGCGACGGCAACAGCAAGCTGTTTGCGACCTTCGGCCGCTACTACCAGCCAGTGTCCGCCAACATGAATATCACCCAGGGATCCTACTCGCGGGAAACCTTCGACTACTATGCGCCGGGCGCCACGGATGCCAATGACCGGGTGCTGCTGAACGACGATGGATCCCCCAGCCGCGGTGAATTGCTGCATAGCTGGGTCCGCCAGCAGGGTATTGTTGAGCCGGAATTGATTGCCAGCAGTAATCTGGAGGGCATGTATTCGGACGAGTTCACCCTGGGTATGGAAACACTGGTGCTGGACGGAATGGTGTTCGGTATTCGCGGTGTATTCCGCGATTTGAAGCGCTCTGTGGAAGACACGGATATCGGACCAGTATTGCAGAATTACCTGGAGGCCAATGGTATCGAGGACAATGTGGGGCAGAGCAGCTATTACGTACTGCTCAACCCGGGTGAAGACGTTAACATCCGCTACGATTTCGACGGTGATGGTCAGGTGGATGACGTGCGCCTGTCGAGCGAAGAGCTTGCCCTACCCAGGGCATCGCGACGTTATCTCGCACTGGAGACATCACTGCGCGGTCAGTATACCGATCGCTTATTCCTCGATGCCTCTTACACCTGGTCGCACAGTTACGGCAATACCGAGGGTCTGGTAAGAACCGACAACAATCAGGCGGACCCGGGTTGGACGACCTCCTACGACTATGCGGATCTGATGGATCACGGCTACGGCGATTTGCCCAACGACCACCGTCATGCCTTCAAGCTGAACGGCTACTACGACCTTACCGATGACCTGACGTTTGGCTTTGTGACCTCGCTCGTATCCGGTCGCCCGCAAAACTACTTCAGTATTCATCCGGTTGGTGTAGACAGTTGTGCCGAGGGTAGCCCATGGAGCGACTGTATCAGTCAGTACTATGGTGAGGTCTCCTTCTACGATGAGCAGGGCAATCCCACACCACGGGGATCTGTTGGCAACCTGCCATGGACGAAGCAACTCGATCTTTCCCTGGCGTACCGGATGCCGTTGTTTGAGGGCGACCTGGTATTGAAAGGCACCATTTATAACGCATTGAATGATGATGCGGCCCTGGACGTGAACGAAATCCGTTCTACTCAGGGTAGCGATGGACTGGTGGTGAACCCGGATTATGGTTTGACGGAAATGCGCAGCCGGGCGCGCTACTTTAGCCTCGTGGCGCGCTACGACTTCTAAAGCCTGACCATATCTCTCAGGTAATACAAAAAATCCCGGCCACAAGCCGGGATTTTTTATTGGAAGTAGCGTCTCTGACGCGCTGCCGGAAGCTTCAGTGCCAGTGGCGGTGGCGGGCTGTTTCTGGCAGATCCGCTGGTTGCAGGTAGTCCCGATACAGGTAGCGATACAGCGTGCGAGGGATTGTTTGTTCCGCCGGAGCGCTATCTATCGATGATGCGATGTCGCTCAGCCAGACAAAGAACGCTTCTTGCCACTGGCCGGCGAATTGATCAAGTTGCTTGCGATACCCATCAAAGTCATTCTTTCGCAAGTGGGATGCCAGCTGCGCGAGGCTGTCGGGATCTTGTTGATACAGGAAGCGAATCGCCAGATAGCTCCAGGAGTACACCCGCGCACCACCGTCGTCGTAGGTGGTCGCGAAGATTTGTTCCAGGGTAGGGTATTCCGAAGGGCGGGTTTTGTTCAGGTCGCGCTCGGCGCTGTCATAGCGCTCTCCCTGGGCGATGTAATTGGCGAGACCTTCAGACCACCAGACCATGTGGCTGGGGAAGTGGCCAAAGCCACCCCATTTATTGAAGCGGCCATCGAGATAATGCACGTATTCGTGCTCGAGGTTCCAGATGCTGAAATCCGGGTCTTTCCAGAAGGCCTCAAAAGCAATAAAGCGGGCTTGATTGCCTTGCTCACCGGGGTCACCCTCGAGGAACATACCGCCGTTATTGGTGTTGATGTCAAACAACAGTGCTGCGTATTCGTTGTACTGACTGTAGTTGTCGAAGACCACCACCTCCAGCTGATCGTTGTAATCCTGCGCGACCGGCTCTTGCCCGCTCTGTAGCTTGAGGTGAAAGTCTCCCTCCTGGGCGAGCAGGGTTTTACAGGCCTTGTGCAGCGCGGGCTCACTCATGCTGTTGGCGCGAATGAGCAAGGAAGGCGAACAACTGTGTTCTACAGGCAGTGCCATTTCCTCCGCGGGAAAGTGACATCTTCCCGGAAAGGTTTCCTCACAGGCGCTTTTACCACGGAAAGAGGTAACGAGGTAAGGACGGGTGTAAAGCTTTCGTTGGTCTTCTGGAGAGAGAAAGGGAAGGTCTTTTGATAAGAGATCCCAAACGGTTTCGTCCAGTCCTGTGCGTGCTTCGTCATCCTCTTCAAGTACATGAAGATTCCCCAGTGCCCACAGCGCATGTTGTAACCGCCATTCGCCGGTATTGGCATCGGCAGGTGTGGCTTGGGCATTGCGAACAAGTACCTCGGTCGATGGCTTGTTGGCGAACAGCGCCTGTTTTATCAGCGGCTTGTGGCGCGCCTCGTAAGCAAGAAAGCCAACGGCCCGGTAGCTTTCCCAGAGCGTGTATTGCGCCTGCGGGCTCAATTCCATGACGGCCTCAGGGGCACCGTGACGATTCAGGATGGCGTACAGTGAATCGAGATGGGGTGTAACCCTTGCCGACAGCGGCGCTCGGTTGTAGTAACGGTAGAGCGTCACCACAAAGTGCTCTTGCAAGCGTGCCGCGTCATCGCCTTGCTGCGCAAACAGGTGGTGCTGTCGCAGCTGGGTCAGAGCGGTATCGAGCTTAAACCAATGTAAGTCGTCGATACCCTGCAGCGAACCAAAATAGCTGTACGCACGCAGGTAGTAGAGCAGGGCATCCAGATCGCGGGCGTCCGTCGTTTGATCGGCCGATAGCATCAGGAGCTGGTCCAGGGCGTCCATGAATACCTGTGGCTGATGCAGGTCACCGGTCGCCCAGAGTTCGGTATCCGGGCTGGTCAGCTGGCCAAGTATTGTGGCTTCGGGTTTCTGCATACACCCGCTGGTGAGTGTAAGACTCGTAATGGCCGCGGCAATGGAAAGGGTGAGTGTGCGGATTCTGGGTCGGTGATTGTTTGGCATTCGCAGTGCTCCTTTTGTTATTGTGCGCACAATAACAAAAGTTTACCCCTGCGTGTAGCCAGACATATGGGAATCTCGCCCCCCCCCCCACGTCAGAGCGCACGGACGAAGCGGCCCTGGATCCCGGCCCTGTGGGCCGGGATTGGGTGACAGGCTCGATCAGTTGGTCATCAGCTGAATCCCGCCGCCGGTAAATCCACCGCTGTTGACGACGGAAATATAGTACCAGCCACTTTCAGGGGCGCTTACTGTAATGCTTTCGTTGCTATCATCGTTCGTTGAGCGCTGATCAAAGTCGCTCTCGGTTGCCCAGGTCGCGTCATTGAGATACAAGTCACCATTACCCGCTTCACCAAATAGTGTGACCGTCAATGTGCTGGTCTCTGCTGGTATGTAGGTGTAGAAGTAGCTGATCGTGCCGCCGACCGTAATACAGGTGCTTGCGTTGAGCTCCAGATTGCCATAGTCCACTGGTGACCCTGTGCAGCTTGGCGTATTCGCTACGGTATAGCTGGCGAGCAGGCTTACGCCGGAGAATGGGCGATAGGCCTTGAGGCGAACATACCAGCGACCCGGTTGCGGGTTAGCGATATCACAGAGCTCCACGTTCCCGCCGATGTAGGGCCGGCAATCGTACGCGCTATCGGTCGGCGCTTCGTTGTGGCGTACGTACAGATCTGCATCACCGGTACCACCCTCAATAGCAAAACTGAGGCTGTCGGTATTCGCAGGGACGTCGATATAGTAAAGAGTGTCATCTCCCTGGGTAGCGACTCCGATTCCGCTAATTTCCTGGTTGTTGAGAATGACTGGGGTGGTGTTGCCGCCACCGTCAGTATTGCTTTCCACGGTTTGTAGCCAGGATTGCCATTCGCTGTCATAACTGGTGCCGATACTGTTGATGTAATTCAGGTAGGCGTCGTAGTCGCCCGCACGCAGGTAAGCCAGAATCTGTACCACCTCACTGTGGTGCTTTTCGAACATGAAGCGCACGGCGAGATAACCCCAGCGATAGACACGATCTTGTCCGCTGCTGTAGGTGTTTGCGAATATCTCACTGAGGTTAAACGCTCCTGTGCGCGCGATTTCTATTGCGGTATCGTTGTCGTTCTTTTTGGAAACGTACTCGGCAAGTCCCTCAATCCACCACACGGTTTTGTGGCTACCCGTCCTGGCATCGCCGAAGCCGCCGTACAGATTGTAACGGCCATCGAGGTAGTGCACATATTCATGGGTCAGGTTCCACACTTCAAAGTCTGGGCGCAACCAGTCCGCCTCGTGGGCAATGAACCGTGCCTGGTTACCCTCGACGGCTGGATTGCCCTCCAGATACATGCCGCCGTTATTGGTATCGATACCGTAAAACAGTGAAGCGTAGGTGTTGTACCCATTCCAGTCATCAAATACCACTACCTCAAGATCCGCATTCAGATCGTCAGCAACGGGGTTGTAATTGGTGTTGAGTAGCTGATGAAAGTAGGTTTCCTGATCGGAAAGCTGGCTGCAAGAGTCCGCAAACTGCGATGAATTCATATCCTGGGCAAGGATTTTCACAGTGCTGCTGCATGTATGGCGATCGGCAAGGACACTTTGTTGCAGGTCTTCCTTGAATCCGCAGATACCAAACTGAGCACAATCACCGTAATAGTCGGCGTTCTGCGCCGCTTCGATCCACACACTCTGACCGGTGCCCTGCATGTCGTAGCGGTTAAGCACCTGTTGCGTTTCTTCTACGACGGTGTTGTAGCTCGGGCTTGTGGTGTGCTGGAGGAACCGTGTGAGCTCACGCGCAGCGTTCTCCTGCATGAAGAGGGCATCGGATTCCAGCATCCAGTCAGAGCGGGCAAAATTGCCCAGTAGCTGCATCAACTCAGTATCATTTTTTGTGGCTTCGATGAAGCTGCTCGAATAATGACCGCGAAACAGTACCGTAAAAATGCCATTAACGGACGCCCGCATGCTGGAGATGGCTGCCGCCTGCTGATTCCATCGCTGGAGCCACTCCTTGACCACGGGTAGGTAACGGGCGTTTTCTTCCGCACTATCGATGAGCACAATCGCATCGACGGTGGCACTTCCATTACTGCTGGATATCACATAGAAATCCGGATTGGCAACGAAAGTATCCAGCGCATTCACAACAGAAGCGTGTGCATTACTGGGGATGCTCACGTCGTTGGGATAGTTATATTCGAGGTAATAGCCCGTGCGCAGAAAGTAGAACAGTTTGTTAATGCGGGTATCACCATTCGACGCACGGTAGTCTGCCGCCATCTGCTGCGCCGCATTGGCGACAGTAACCATTTTTTGTGGGCTAAAGCTTGCAAAACTTGTGCTGTTGCCGTCGTAGAGGTCGTTGATGCAACTGCCCTCCAGGGTCAATATGTGATCGACCAGTGCCTGGCCGCTTTTCTGTGCATATCCTTCCGTGTCACAGGTCGCCAGCGGCTCTACGGCCATGGACGAAAACAGTAAGGGCGAAACCTGTGTATTCTTTTGGGTGTTGTCCTGACTGTTGTCCTGGGTATTGTTCTGGGGGTTGAATTTTGGTTCAACCGGCGCGATTACCGTGGCCCTGTCAGCCGTGCTGAGGGCGGGGGTGGCTGGCATGGGTGAAGCATTTACCTGTGCGGCAGTCGCAAATAGTGCGACCGCAAATGCGGTAGCGATACGGTGTATCGATGGTCTCGGGTGATTATTTTTCATATTTTCCCTTCGTTATCAGAATTTTTCAGCGCTGTGGCTGTTTTAGATTTCATAAAGTGTGTTGCTGGCCTTTTAGGCCGATTCCGTCATCCTGCCTCCATTTATTATTGTGCGTGCAAAAACATAACATTGACGTCAATAAGATTTATGCTGCAGTGCACAGTTTCGGTGGCGACTGGCGTGATAAGCCCTGTTTAAGTGGGAACGCCCCACCGATGTGGCGCGGGTGGGTAAGAAGTGAGCAGGGGGTGGACTGACGGGGTGAGGCAGGCGCGCGCAAGGATTCCTGTGAAAAGTCGTTACACCGGCCGCCAGTGGCAGTTGGTGGGGCCTGACGCGCCAATTTTGTGCATTATTTAGGCGCAAAGTCCGTTGTTGAGTTATGGAATTCCTTTTCCATTCCGGGGGAATTGCCTATCATTCATGAATGAACGGTCAATTTCAGTCTACAAATTCACGGACAGCTAAGGTCGGAAGTATGGATAAGGCAAAAGAGAAGGTTCAGCGTTTTCGCGCCAGAGAGCAGCGTATTCTGGATGCGGCATTGGAGCTACTGCTGGAACACGGTGAAGAAAAGGTAACCGTGGAACAGATCGCTGAGCGGGTGGACATCGGTAAAGGCACCATTTATAAGCATTTTATCTCCAAGACCGAGATCTACATGCGACTGCTGATGGACTATGAGAAGTCGCTGACCGAGCGCCTCAAAAGTGCGGTGGCTACCGCAGAGCAAGGCGATATTACCGCTCCCGCGCGCGCCTATTTTGAGTCTCGCATGGCTGACCCGGCACGGGATCGGCTGTTCCAGCGCCTTGAAGAGAAGATCATTGCCCTGAACCTTGCGCCGGAGATGATTGCCGAGCTGCACGCACTGCGAAACTCCAATGCGTCGGCGCTTAATCGAGTGTTCGAGCGACGGATGGAGCAGGGGGTACTGAAGAAGGTACCTGCCTACTATTACTATTCCACCTACTGGGCCCTGGTGCAGGGCGCGGTCGAGCTTTACCACTCCAAGTCTTTCGCAGACGTCATTGAAGATCGTGAAGGATTGATGGAATTCATCATGGACGTGGGTGTACATATTGGCGACATGTCCGGGCGCCGGGCAACGGGCTCATCCCCCGTAGAAGAGCAGTCATCGGCGCCATCCAATACACCGGGTAGCAGCTTTGGCTGAACCACTCTTCAAACAGCTTGAACAGTTGCAGCAGGAATTCCGTGGCCACCCGCCGGTGGCCAAGTGGAATCCTGACCTTTGTGGTGATATGGATCTGGTGATACAGGCCGATGGCCATTGGATCCATGAGGGCACAGAGATCAAGCGCCAGCCGCTGGTCAATCTCTTTGCCAGTATTCTCAAGCGGGAAGGGCGCCACTATTACCTGGTCACCCCAGTGGAGAAGTGGCGCATCCGTGTCGAGGATGTGCCGTTTTTGATTACCCAGGCCGCTCGTGAAGACGACAAAATTCTGTTTACGACCAATACCGGTGATATTGTTGCTCTCAACCAGGCACACCCACTGATACTCAAACCCTTCGGCGACCCTCCCCAACCAATTCCCTATATTGAAGTGCGCGACGGTTTGCTCGCGCGCATGTCTCGCGATGTGTACTACCAACTGATCGATTGGGCAGATCCCCGATCCCCGCAAGAGCCACCCGCACGCTTGTGCCAAATGTGGTTGAAAAGTGACGGGGAAGAGTTCTTGCTCGGCGAGTATTGATGGCCGTTCGGCCGCGCCTATCTATCCCTTGAAATTTCTTTCTCAGAGTCAGTTGCCGCGGTTGGTGCCGCCCGTCCTGCTTTCGTGCGGTACACCATTCATGTCATATACCTGCAGTCACCAAAAAACTACTTCCACATTGCAATAAACCTGCAGTGCTTCAGAAATAAATTCTTCATATTGCAAGCTCATTGGTCGATTTTCCTGCCATTTGCGCACCCTGAAATATTTTGTAACATATTCGAAATAGTCGCTTCCTAGACTCCCCCTCGCCGAAACACCTTGGCGCATAAGAATTTTTAAATTGCGAAATACAATACTTCATCCTTGTTAGGGGGATTCATGAAACTTGCATCCAACAAGCTGCTGCTCGCAGCTGCGATCTCTGCGGTACTGGCTGGTTGTGACAGCGGCGGTATCAATATTGCTCCGGAAAACAACGACAATTCAGTCACCAACCCAGTACCTGGACAGCCGCCGGCTACGAGTAATCCTTGCGCCTCCTATGAAAAGGCCGGCTCCGTTAAGCAAGGCGAATTCGATGCTGATACAGGCCATTGCACCTATTCGGCAGCGTTTGTTGATTCTGGAAATCCTCTTACGGTAGATCTGTTTATCCCGGCACTTGAAAATGGTGGAGCACACATTTTCGAAGGCAGCCTGTTCGTAGGTAACAACTACGACGATGACACCACTATGGCCGCCGCCGGTATCGCCGAGGGTGGTGACGGCGCGAAGCTGACCGTGCAGGCTGGCGTTACCCTGGCGTTCCCCAACAGCACCAAGTTCATGGTTGTGAACCGCGGTTCTCAGCTGAATGCGGTAGGCACGGCCCAGGACCCAATTACTTTTACCTCTCTGTCCGATGTGGAAGGCACTGTTGGACCTGAAGACGTTCAGCAGTGGGGCGGGATGGTGATCAACGGCTTTGGTATCACCAACAAGTGTGCCTACGACGCTGAAATGACAACTTCCGAGTGCCACGTACTCGCCGAAGGGGCTGCCGGTAAAGACCAGTCGAACTACGGCGGTGATAACAACGACGATAGCTCTGGTCACCTTGAATACGTACGTGTTAAACACACCGGCGCGGAAGTTGCTAACGGTGACGAGTTGAACGGTATCACCTTCAGCTCTGTTGGTGCCGGTACCATTGTGAAAAACCTGCAGGTTTACTCGACGTACGACGACGGCATCGAAATGTTTGGTGGTGCGGTCAGTTTCGAAAATTATCTGGCTATGTACGTCCGTGACGATTCCATTGATATCGATGAAGGTTGGAGTGGCTCCATCACCAATGCCCTGGTAATCCAGAGCGAAACCGATGGCAACCACTGTATCGAATCTGACGGCATCGGCTCCTACAAAGACACCAACGATTACACGGCGCTCATCGCTGCTGGCCTGAACAGCCGCCCGGTCATTGATGGTCTGACTTGCATCATCTCTGCCCAGTCTGCAGGTACGCACGACCCGGGCGCCGGCTGGCGCTTCCGCGACGGCATCTTCCCGATGATCACCAATTCTATGGTTATTGGTTCCTTCGCCGCCGACGAAAACGGTGCGGAAGGCAGCAACTACTGCCTGCGCGTTGACAGTGCAGAAACTGCTGCAGCGCTGGAGGCGGGTACCGAAGCCGCCATTACTTCCAACATCTTCGCTTGTGCCGACAAGACCAAGGGCGGTCCGATCGGCGCAGATGATCTGGAAACCTGGGCAACTGCCAATGGCAACCTTTTCGCTAATGTTCCCGGTGACGTTGCCTTGAACCCGACTGCTGCCGCTGATACCGGCCTGCAGCTGCTGGAGGGCCCGTTGTCTGTATTCTCCATCGATACCGCCAGCATGATGGTGAACGATGCTGCGGTTGGTATTTCCCCGATCGAGCGCGCCTACCTCGGTGCCCTGAGTGCCGGTGACACCGACTGGACAGTTGGCTGGACCTATGGACTGCATGAAGGCAGCCGTGCGCAGCCGCTCTGGTTCGAACAGCAGTAAGTGCTTGGCTGGTCAGGGGTTTAGCACCTGACCTGAGGGGCGCCGCCTTCACAATCTGGAGTCGGCGCCCTGCTTGATTTTGAGTTCAGGAACGATAAGAGGCCTGGGGAATGAAAAAGAATGAAATGTTTCAGAGAGCGCCGCTGGTACTGGCTATCGCCACGGCCTCCGTCATTGCTCCTAACGCGATTGCACAGGTAGAAATGGATACGATTGCTGGGCCGCAGGCTCAGCAGCTTGAAGAAGTACTGGTCCAGGGGCGCCTGAAGGACGCAGCAGAAATGCTGGTGAGCGAGCGCCTGGAAGAGGAGGTGGTCACCGACATCCTCGGTTCCGAAATGATTGGTCGGGTAGGGGACTCCACCGTTGCCGCCGCACTGCGCCGTGTGTCTGGCCTTTCCCTGATCAGCGATAAATTTGTTTACGTACGCGGCCTGGGCGAACGCTATTCGAGCACCACATTGAATGGCGCTACCGTACCGTCACCGGATTTGACGCGCAATGTGATTCCGCTGGACATTTTCCCGACGTCTGTCGTGGACTCCCTCGCCGTACAGAAATCCTATTCCGCCGACCAGGCAGCAACCTTTGGTGGCGGTAATGTAAATATCCGTACCAAGGGTATCCCTGACGCGCTGACCTATTCCATCGAAATTGGCAGTGGCATGAACTCGGAAACCGAAGGTGATGTTCTGTCCTATGACGGCGGTGGCGACGACAGCTTCGGCACCGACGACGGTACCCGTGCGTTGCCCACGGAACTCCAGCGAGCGCTGCAGCGCTTCAAGGGCCGTCTCGGCGTACAGGATATTCGTAACGTGCTGGAGCTGGAGGGAAATGAATTCGGGTCTGCCGCCGAAGCAATTTCCGCTGCACAACGGTTGAATCGCGAGCTGGCATTAAACCTCAATCGTGACATTGCCATCGAGGAAGAATCCGGTACCCCTGACCTGGATGTGAAAGGCAGTGTCGGTAACCGCTTCTACATGGGGGATGACTGGGAAATTGGTTTTCTGGCGGGCGCTTCTTACAAGAATCGCTGGCGTGAAGAAGAGACCACCAAGCGCTCCTACGGTTTGCCAGAAGAGGTTGTTGACGTAGAAAGCACCTCTACTTACTCCGTTGATTTGAGCGGTAACGTCAATGTGGGAATCCGGTTTGCGGATGAGCAGGAGGTCTCGTTAACCAACCTGTACCTGCGTAATACGGACGACGACACCGCGGTTCGGGATTTCTTCAACGAGAACCGTCAGGTATCCGATGGCCGCGGCTTCCGTGAATACACGATTAAATACGAAGAGCGCGATCTGCTGGTGCACCAGGCCAAGGGTCGCCATTCCGTTGGTCCCGCCACCAAAGCACTGATTCCGGGTGGCCTGCTCAATTGGGCACCTGAAGCGCTGACTATTGACTGGTTCTACTCGGATGCTACTGCGCAGACTGACATTCCGAATGAGGTGACAGTTAACGCAGATACAGTGACCAATGCGCAGGGAGAAACCCTGGCGTCCAGTGTCAGCACAGGTGTTAACAGCTCCGGATTCCGATTTACCGAGCTTGAAGATCAGGTGCTCAATTACGGTTGGAGTACCGCGCTTCCTCTGGTATTTAGCCGTTCGACACTCGAGTTGAGTGGTGGCTTCGCACGCACCGAGAAGGCGCGCACCTATAAGCAGACAGAATTCCGCCTTGGCGTGCTGTCTGCGGATGACGCTGGCAGCCTGGGGGGGAGCCTGGGCGATGTTTTCGGCGATAGCCAGGTCACCAACCCGGACAACAACTATATATTTGACCGCGCTGGCGCAAACAACCAGAGCTACATTGCAGCAACGTTAACGGATGCTGCCTTCGGTAAGGTGGACTGGACCCTGAATGAGACCTGGCGCATGTCTGCCGGTGCCCGTTGGGAGGAGTACAACCAGGTGGCACTGGATTGGAACCCCTACGGATATACTCTGGATGATCCGCAGATTACCAGCGATGCCGACGAACTACTGGACGCGACCTATACGGATGACGCGGTTTATCCGTCGCTGTCTCTGACCTATATGGGGTCTCTGTGGGCGGAAACGTTCCAGCTGCGTTTCGGCGCGAGTAAAACCGCTGTGC
The DNA here is from genome assembly GCF_001639145.1 of Microbulbifer sp. Q7. Classification (NCBI taxonomy): domain Bacteria; kingdom Pseudomonadati; phylum Pseudomonadota; class Gammaproteobacteria; order Cellvibrionales; family Microbulbiferaceae; genus Microbulbifer; species Microbulbifer sp. Q7. The sequence continues at coordinate 1,002,241 of NZ_LROY01000002.1, forward strand.
GCCCGGATTTGCGTGAGATTACTGACGCAATCTATATCGACCCGATTACTGACGAGCAGATTAAGGGGAACCCCAATGCTCGCCCATCTGAAATCACCAACTTCGATGTTCGCGGTGAGTGGTACTTCGACAATGGCGACAGCTTGACGCTAACGGCGTACTACAAGGACATCATGGATCCGATCGAATTTTTTGAATTGGCCTCCAGTGATACCAATACAGCCCGCGAAATCATTAATGCGGAATCTGGTGAGATAACTGGTGTTGAACTCGAGGCACTGAAGGCGCTTGGTTTCTTGGGGCAATTCATGGATAGCTTTTTTGTACAGGGCAATCTGACTGTTCAGGAAACCGAGCTGGTCGCTGGCACTGAAGCAGACGCGCCAACCAACCCGGTACGGAATATGTCCGGCGCTTCTGATTATGTCGTGAACATGTTGGTTGGGTTTGACTCACCGGATGGTGCGCATTCTGCAACGCTCGGTTACAACGTTTTCGGCGATCGGCTGTACCTGGCTGGCCGCAACGGCGCGCCGGATGCTTACGAGCTTCCGTTCCATTCTCTGGATCTGACCTACGCCTGGTATCCGACCGAGGAGATTACTATCAAGGCGAAGATGCAGAACCTGTTGGATGAGGCGATTGAAATCAAGCGCGCTAATGTGATCGTGTTTGAGGAAAAGCCCGGTCAGTCCTTTGCGCTGAGTGCCCAGTACACGTTTTAACCTGTTATCACACAACGTAAGCACCCTCGACGCAGCAGAGCGACCAAACCAACAGGGCATCACGTGATCAGCCGGGCACTGGAATCAGTGTCCGGTTTTTTCGTTCTGGTATTCGGGGAACAAAAAAGGGCACCACAGGTGCCCTTGAAAACTGACTGTTCCCGATTACATGTTCGGGTAATTGGGGCCGCCGCCACCTTCCGGTGTGACCCAGACGATATTCTGGGTGGGGTCCTTGATGTCGCAGGTCTTACAGTGCACACAGTTCTGTGCGTTGATCTGGAAGCGTTTGCTGTCGCCCTCGCCAACTACCTCATATACCCCGGCAGGGCAGTAGCGCTGCGCGGGTTCGTCGTAAATCGGCAGGTTGTGGTTCAGTGGAATGTCACTGTCTTTCAGGGTCAAGTGACAGGGCTGATCTTCCTCGTGATTGGTGTTGGAGATGAACACCGAGGAAAGCTTATCGAAGCTCAGCACACCGTCTGGTTTCGGATAGTTGATCTTCTTGCAGTCCGCCGCGGGCTTCAGCTGCGCGTGATCCGCCTTGCTGTCGCTCAGGGTCCAGGGCAGCTTGCCCTTGAATAGGTTGATATCGATAAACGCGTAGGCGGAGCCAAGGATATTGCCCCACTTGTGTTGCGCCGGTCCAAAGTTGCGCTGCGTGTGCAGCTCTTTCCAGGCCCAGCTGTTCTTGTAGCGTTCGCTGTAATCCGTCAGCTCGTCACTGGCGCGTTCGCCGGAGAGGGCTTCCGCCACAGACTCCGCCGCCACCATGCCCGACTTCATCGCGGTGTGGTTACCCTTGATCTTGGCGAAGTTCAGGGTGCCGGCGTCGTCGCCGATCAGCAGGCCGCCGGGGAAGGTCATCTTCGGCTGGGACTGCAGGCCGCCCTTGGTAATTGCGCGCGCGCCATAGGCCACGCGCTGGCCGCCTTCGAGGTATTGCTTGATCACCGGGTGGTGCTTGTAGCGCTGGAACTCGTCGAACGGGCTCACGTGGGGGTTGCTGTAAGACAGGTCGGTGATCAGGCCGACCACGACCTGGTCGTCTTCCAGGTGATACAGGAAGCCGCCGCCGAACGAGCCGGATTCGTCCAGTGGCCATCCTGCGGTGTGCACCACCAGGCCCTGCTTGTGCTTGGCGCTGTCGACCTTCCATATTTCCTTGATGCCGATGCCGTAGTGCTGTGGGTCGCGGTCGGCATCGAGGGAGAATTTGGCAATCAGCTGCTTGCCCAGGTGGCCACGACAGCCTTCCGCAAACAGGGTGTACTTGGCGTGCAGTTCCATGCCCTGCATGTAGCTGTCTTTGTGTTCGCCATTGATGCCAACGCCCATATCACCAGTGGCGATACCTTTGACAGAGCCGTCTTCGTTGTACAGAACTTCTGCCGCGGCGAATCCTGGGAAAATCTCGACACCCAGTGCTTCGGCCTGCTCGGCCAGCCAGCGGCACAGATTGCCGAGGCTGATGATGTAGTTGCCATCGTTATGCATGGTGCTCGGGACCAGCATATTGGGGACTTTGAGGGCACTTTCCGGGCCGCGCATGACGTAGATGTCATCGCCTTCAACCGGGGTCTGCAGCGGCGCACCGCGTTCCTTCCAGTCCGGGAACAGCTCGTTCAGTGCGGTGGGTTCGAACACCGCGCCGGAGAGAATATGTGCGCCGACTTCAGAGCCTTTTTCTACGACACATACACTAATGTCTTCGTTGATCTGGCGCAGTTTGATCGCCGCGCTAAGTCCGGCAGGGCCCGCGCCGACGATGACTACGTCGTACTCCATTGACTCGCGTTCCACAGGTCTCTCCTCAAAGTGTGTTTGATTATTCACCGGCCGAATTATGACAGGTAATTTTTAGATTTCTCGATTATATCGGGCATTGCGTGACTGAACCAATTGCGGAAGTTTTCATTTCCGCTGGCAAAAGCGGCGCAAATCCCCGGATTTTTGCTGGCGGAATAGGGTGTGCTTATGGCCTGAAATTGATCCTGTGAATGGCTGCTACGCTTGCTATTCAACTATTGATTTTGCCTGGTGAAAGGGCCAACATACACGCCGCTCAAACAACTGTTTGAACTTGTGGCCGGTATCAGCTGCCGACGAATGTCCGCTCAGACGCGGGGATTGGCAGATCCGCCACAGCACTCGGCTGGGAGGCTGCCCGAGTTACCCATGGCGCCCCGGAGCCACTCTGGCGATAGGGCAGCGACTTACAAATAGACTACTGAGACGGGATTTTCATGAAAGTTCTTGTAGCTGTGAAGCGCGTTGTTGACTACAACGTGAAAGTTCGCCCAAAGGCGGACGGTTCAGACGTGGACACTGCCAACGTCAAAATGTCCATCAACCCCTTCTGTGAAATCGCCGTAGAAGAAGCGGTGCGCCTGAAGGAAAAGGGTGTGGTCAGTGAAATCATCGCTGTATCCATGGGCCCGAAACAGTGTCAGGAACAAATTCGTACCGCGCTGGCGCTGGGCGCCGACCGCGGTATCCAGGTTCAGTCGGATGCCGAACTCCAGCCCCTGGCGGTCGCCAAGTGCCTGAAGGCCATCGTCGAGAAGGAAGAGCCGCAACTGGTCATCCTCGGCAAGCAGTCTATCGACGGTGACAACAATCAGACCGGGCAGATGCTCGCCGCGCTGACCGGCATGGGGCAGGGCACCTTCGCTTCCGAAGTGAACGTCGAAAATGGCTCGGTAAAGGTTACCCGTGAGATTGACGGTGGCCTGCAGACCGTCGAGCTTCAACTGCCGGCGGTGGTCACCACCGATCTGCGCCTGAACGAGCCGCGCTACGCCTCCCTGCCCAACATCATGAAGGCCAAAAAGAAGCCGCTGGATACCACCACGCCGGAAGAGCTGGGTGTCGACATCGCACCGCGCACCAAGACCCTGAAAGTTGAGCCGCCAGCCGAGCGCCAGGCGGGTATCAAGGTGTCTGACGTTGCGGAACTGGTCGAAAAACTGAAAAACGAGGCGAAAGTAATCTGATGAGTATTCTTGTAATTGCAGAGCACGACAACGCCGAGCTGAAAGGCGCGACCCTGAATACCATTGCCGCAGCCAAGGCGATCGGTGGCGAAATCGACGTACTGGTGGCTGGTAGTGGCTGTGCTGCGGCTGCCGAAGCAGCGGCCAAGGCGGAGGGTGTTAACAAGGTACTGCTGGCAGACAATGCCGCTTACGAACACCAGCTGGCAGAAAACGTGGCCAAGCTGGTCGCTGACCTGGGCAAGAACTATAGCCATATCCTGGCTCCGGCGACTACCACCGGCAAAAACATGCTGCCGCGCGCCGCGGCACTGCTCGACGTGCAACCGATTTCCGATATTCTCGCGGTTGAAAGCCCGGATACGTTCAAGCGGCCAATCTATGCCGGCAACGTGATCGCCACGGTTCAGAGCTCGGATGCCATCAAAGTGGCGTCTGTGCGCACCACTGCGTTCGATCCGGTGGCAGGCGAAGGTGGCAGCGCCTCTGTGGAAACCGTAGACATTGTGGATGATGCAGCGCTATCCAAGTTTGTGGGCGAGGAGCTGGCAGAGTCTGACCGCCCTGAGCTGACCGCAGCGCGCGTGGTCATTTCTGGTGGTCGCGGTATGCAAAACGGCGAAAACTTCGAGATGCTGAACAAGGTTGCGGACAAGCTGGGCGCTGCGGTTGGTGCATCCCGCGCCGCGGTGGATGCTGGCTTTGTTCCCAACGATATGCAGGTTGGTCAGACTGGCAAGATTGTGGCCCCCGACCTGTATATTGCTGTTGGCATCTCCGGCGCGATCCAGCACCTGGCAGGCATGAAGGACTCCAAGGTCATCGTGGCCATCAACAAGGATGAGGAAGCACCGATCTTCTCGGTGGCGGATTACGGCCTGGTGGCCGACCTGTTTGATGCCGTTCCGGAGCTGGACGCAAAGCTGTAAGCTGCAGGTAATATGCGGTAGGGAATAGAAGGCGGCGCAAGCCGCCTTTTTTGTGCCTCGGGCGCGGTGATCGGCACCGGGTGACGCCGGTGTGGCGGTTAAATTTTAACCTTTCCGGTCGATAACATTGCCTTTCCCGGTGCAAGCCCCGAGAATAGGCGCCCCAATAAGTAGAAACATGCTGTCTGTGGTACAGCCGGGACGGGATTTCATCATGTCTTTGGTAAAGCGCACTTTATCTACCGCTCTGCAGGCCCCGGTCGCCCCGGGTGGTACTGCGGCACGACGTAGCCTGATGGCGACGCTTGCGGTCGTGGCTGGCTGGCTGGCGGTGAACGCGATGGCCTACGGGCCGCTGATCGCTCCTGGGGAGCCAGATGATGGCCTTCTCGCAGAGCGGAGCAACCGCAATACCGCGGGCAACAGTCAGGCGGTATCGCTTCCTTCCACGGCATTTTTTGGTGTGGCTGCGGTCAAACCTGCGGCGGAGCCCGAAATCGATCTCGCCAATATCCCCATTACTCAATTGAATCTTGTGCTGTCCGGTGTTCTCAGCAGCAGTGTGGATGACAAAGCCAGCGCATTGGTGGCCGAGCGCGGCAAACCGGCCGAGCGCGTGTTTGTTGGCCAGAAACTACCCGGCGGGGCAGAGGTCTATTCTGTCGAGGTGGATCATATTATCCTTCGACGCAACGGTCAGATGGAAAAGCTGACCTATCCGGATGCAGATGGGCGCCCGACGGTTCCTAAGCAGTACGCAAATTATGCTCGGCAGGCTGCCAAGGTCATTGGCGCCAATTCGGGCGCTAGCCGCACCGAAAAGCAGGAATCAATTCGTGAGCGCCTGGAGCAGCTACGCGAAATGGCACGCCAGCGCCAGGGGGGTAACCAGCGCTGACGCGGGGATGTATTGTGTGCACCGGGGGAAGGGTGCGCTTCCAAGACCTAAATAGTTACTGACTAAATAAGAATTAGAGCCAATTACATAATGATGAGCGTGTTTCACCGACGGCTGGTAGCAGCCGCCCTGGGTTTTTTGTTGTCGTTTTCGGTGCTGGCTCAGTCTTCCCCGGAGAGGGTTACTCTGTCTCTGGACAATGCCGATATTCGCGACCTGATTAACTGGGCGGCGGATTTCACCGGCAAAAACATCATTGTCCACCCGAATGTCAAAGGTAAGGTCACGGTTGTCGCCGGCGACCCGATGAGCCATGCACAGGCCTTCGACGTTTTCATGTCGGTGCTGCAGGTGAACGGCTTCAGCCTGGTTGAGCAGGGCGATGCCTGGAAAGTGGTTCCGGACGCGCTGGCCAAGCAACAGGCAATTCCGGTGATTGATGACCAGACGCGTGCCCGCGGCGAAGCGCTCGTGGTCCGCACCGTTCGTGTCGAGAATATCTCCGCGGCACAACTGATTGCGATGTTGCGCCCACTCATCCCGCAGACGGGCCATCTCGCCGCCTATGCGGACACCAACACCCTCATCGTCGCAGACCGCGCTGCCAACATCGACCAGATCGTGCTGCTGATCAAGCAACTGGACCGCGCCGGTGCGATTGACATTGAACTGGTACCCCTGGAATTTGCCTCGGCAAAAGAGGTCAAGCAGGTGATCAATGAGTTGCTTCAGGGCGGTGGCAAGCAGGCGGGGAACGATGTCCAGCCGCTACGTATTGCCGTGGACGAGCGCTCTAACAGTATCCTGCTGACCGGCGACCCGGTTACCCGCCAACAGCTCAAGAAAGTAATCGAGCGCCTTGATCAGCCTCTGGCTGGTGAGGGCAATACCGCCGTAGTTTACGTGCAGTACGCCAGCGCCACGGATCTGAAACCGATCCTCGAGGGCATGAGCGGCAGTATTCAAAAAACGGAAAAAGACCAGCAGATCGCCGATGTTGAGGTCAGCATCCAGGTCAACGAGGAGCTGAACGCCCTGGTGCTTACCGCACCGCCCTCCCTGCTGGAGACCATGAAAGGTGTGATTGCCAAGTTGGACGTGCGCCGTGCCCAGGTGCTCATTGAAGCGATTATTGTGGAAGTCACTGAAGGCACCGGCAACAACCTTGGCGTAAAGTGGATTGCCGGCAACGATGACAATGTCTTTGCAGGGTTTGACAACGATTTTGCGGAAACACCGATCATCGATGATGACGGCAACGTGTTGTCGGAAGTCAATCCGTTTTCCCTGAATCCTGCCAACCTGGTCCGCTCCGGCTTGAACCTGGGTTTTCTGAGTGGCACGGATGTACGCGTGGCGGTCAATGCCATGGCCAGTGAAAACAATGCGAATATTCTTTCGACGCCGACCATTATGGCCCTCGACAACGAAGAAGCTGAAATCCTCGTTGGCCAGAACGTACCCTTTATTACCGGTGAGCAGCTGCTTTCCGGCAGCAACAACGATCCATTCACCACCATCCAGCGCCAGGATGTAGGCACGACCCTGAAGGTTACCCCCCGGGTCAACAATAACAACTCGGTGACACTGGAAATCGAACAGAAAGTGGAAAACGTGTTGCCGGTTACCGGCCAGGCAGCGGACATCATTACCAGCAAGCGCGAGATCCGCACCAAGGTATTGATCGACGATGGTGCCATCCTGGTACTGGGCGGCCTGATTGAAGACAAGGTTACGGAGATCAATGACAAGGTGCCGCTGCTCGGCGACATCCCCGGCATCGGCCGCCTGTTCCGCAATTCGAAGAAAGACGTCGACAAAACCAATCTGATGGTCTTCCTGCGCCCGCGCATCCTCAGTAACCAGATCGCCGGTTACGAGGAGACCCGCAAGCGCTACCGCGACATGCAGGAAAAACAGCTGCATCTGCGCGATAACACCAGCCGGATTTGGGATTGGAACCGCGGCGAAACCCTACCGGATCTGCTGCCGCCTGCTACGGCCATCGAGCCAGAGGCGGAGCCTCTTCCCATGGAGCCTGAGGACGTCAAGTGATGACGGATCTCGCGGTCAAACGTTTGCCCTACGCGTTCGCCAAGCGCCACCAGGTGCTGCTGGCTGAGGTGGATGGCACGCCGGTGTGCCAGTACGTGGCACCGTTGAACCCCACGGTGCTGGCGGAAGTGCAGCGACTGTGTGAAATGCCGCTGGGAATTGCCGCGGTTGAAGCGGAAGCCTTTCAGGAAGCGTTGCAGCGCCAGTACGAGAACCGCGAGGGCGGTAACTTGTCCGATGTGGAAGGCCTGGGGGATGACCTGGACCTGGCTGCCGTCGCTGACTCTCTGCCGGAAACAGAGGATCTGCTGGAACAGGAAGACGATGCACCCATCGTCCGGCTGATCAACGCCATCTTTGCCGAATCGCTCAAGCAGGGCGCCTCGGATATTCACATTGAAACCTTTGAAAAGCGCCTTGTGGTGCGCTTCCGCGTGGATGGTGTACTGCGCGAAGTGCTGCAGCCACGACGGGCGCTGGCGCCACTGCTGGTTTCCCGTATCAAGGTAATGGCCAAGCTCGATATCGCCGAGAAGCGCGTGCCGCAGGACGGGCGTATTTCCCTGCTGATGGGCGGCCGTGAGGTGGATGTACGTGTTTCAACCATGCCATCTTCCGCCGGCGAGCGGGTGGTGATGCGTCTGCTGGACAAGCAGGCGGGCAAGATGGATATGCGGCAGCTGGGAATGGCCGAAGGCGACCTGAAGGTCATGACGGAGCTGCTCGGCCGCCCACACGGCATTTTGCTGGTGACCGGGCCGACCGGCTCCGGTAAAACCACCACCCTGTATGCGGGCCTCGCCAGTATCAACAACCGCGAAAAGAACATTCTCACCGTCGAAGACCCGGTGGAATACAACCTGGAAGGTGTCGGCCAAACCCAGGTGAATACGAAAGCGGATATGACGTTCGCGCGCGGCCTGCGAGCCATTCTCCGGCAAGACCCGGATGTGGTCATGGTGGGTGAAATCCGTGACCTGGAGACCATGCAGATTGCCATTCAGGCAAGTTTGACCGGCCACCTGGTGCTCTCCACTTTGCACACCAATACTGCCCTCGGCGCCGTTACGCGCCTTGTGGATATGGGGATTGAACCCTTCCTGCTGTCGTCCAGTGTGATCGGTGTGCTCGCCCAGCGCCTGGTGCGGGTGTTGTGTCCGGACTGCCGCCAGGCCCATGCGGCCGACAGCTTCGAGTGCAGAATGCTCGGCGTGGACGAGCGCGAGGGGGCAACCATTTATCGCCCCGGTGGCTGCGAGAAGTGCAATCACAGCGGCTATCTCGGGCGCGTCGGCATTTATGAGCTGGTGCCCGTGAATGAGAAGCTGCGTCAATTGATTCATGATCGCGCATCGGAAAGTGCGCTGGTCCAGGAGGCCCGCACGCTCGGCCCCAGTATTCGCGACGACGGTATGGCCAAGGTCCTTGCCGGTATCACTTCACTGGAAGAAGTGCTTCGAGTAACCCAGGAGTCTTGAGATGGGTGCTTTCGAGTACACCGCGCTCAACAGTGGTGGGCGCAAGAATCGGGGAACGCTAGAGGCCGACAGTGCCAAAGCGGCCCGCCAGCAACTGCGCGCCCGCGGGTTGATCCCGCTGGAAGTCAATGCCGCCTCCGAATCGAGCAGCGCCGGCAGTGCCAGCATCCTGTCCGGCAGCCCGGGGCTCAGCGTAAAGGCGCTTGCCTTGTTGACCCGGCAAATTGCCACCTTGTTGCGCGCCGGTATACCCTTGGAAGAAACCCTCGGCGCTATTGCCAATCAATCCCGCAACCAGAAAGTTCGGCGTATCGTTCTGGCGGTGCGTGCCAAAGTGCTGGAAGGGCACAGCTTTGCCCAGGCCCTCGCCAGTTTCCCACGGGCGTTTCCCAAACTGTACCGCGCGACCGTGGAAGCCGGCGAGCACTCCGGTCACCTGGATGATGTTCTGGAGCGCCTGGCGGATTACACCGAAAACCAGCAGGTCTTTCGGCAAAAGGTCCAGCTGGCCCTGATCTATCCCCTGGTGCTGGTGGTGATCTGTGTACTCGTGGTCACCGGCCTGATGGTGTATGTGGTGCCGGATGTAATCGAGGTCTTTACCGGTACCGGGCAGCAGTTGCCACTGGCTACCCGGATACTGGTGTCGATCAGTGACTTTATTGCGGCGTGGGGCTGGTTGATCCCACCGGCGATCCTGGCACTGGCGATTGGCTGGATACTGCTGCTGCGCAGACCGGGCTTTCGGTACCGGTTCCACCACCGTTTGCTGGACATGCCCGCCATCGGCTGGCTGGTGCGGGGAGGGCAGAGTGCCCGCTACGTGGGAACCCTGGCGATTCTCACCGGTAGTAGCGTCCCGCTGGTGCAGGCCATGGGTATTGCCAGTGGTGTAATGAGCAACGATTACCTGAAGGAGCGCCTGCAGATTGCACAGAAGTTTGTGCGTGAAGGGGGCAGCCTGCGGCGGGCGCTGGAAGATGTTGAATACTTCCCGCCGATGATGACGTATATGGTAGCCAGCGGTGAATCTTCTGGCACCCTCGACCAGATGCTGGTTCGGGCAGCGGAAAATCAGGAGCGGGATCTGCAAGGTGCCGTCACCGCATTTGTGAGCCTGTTTGAACCGATCATGCTGCTGGTGATGGCAGGTATTGTGCTGTTTATCGTGATGGCCATCATGATGCCAATTATGAATATGAACCAGCTGGTTGTTTGATGACAACGGTTGGTAAACGACTGAGGGCAGTGGCCCCAAACTCTTTTTGTGAGGTTGCAAGATGAAAAAACTACATAACAGTCGGGGTTTTACCCTGATCGAAATCATGGTGGTCATCGTGATTCTGGGCGTGCTGGGCGCACTGGTGGTTCCCAATATCATGGGCCGTACCGGTGAGGCGCGTGTGAAAGCGGCCACCGTGGACCTGCGTGCGATTTCCACTGCCCTGGATATGTACCGCATGGACAATTTCGTATACCCCAGTTCCGATCAGGGGCTGGAAGCGCTGGTAACCAAACCCTCTGGCTTCCCGGAAGCCAAAAACTGGAATGAACCCTACCTGAAAAAAGCGCCGAAGGATCCCTGGGGCAACGCGTACCAGTACATCAGCCCGGGCAGCTCCGGCCCTTATGATCTGTTCAGCCTGGGTGCTGATGGCAAGCCGGGTGGTGAAGGCGAAGCCGCCGATCTTTTTGCTTCTGAACTCTGAGGCAGGCCCAGGTCACCGCTGATATGCGTAGAGCAGCGCACCGCCAACGGGGATTTACCCTGATCGAACTGCTGGTGGTGATGGTCATCATCGCCTCACTGGCAGGCATGGCGACTTTGTCTCTGCGTAATACCGATGGCCGCAATTGGACCGGTGAGGTACAGCGCCTGGCGAATCTTCTGCAGCTGGTGGCCGACCGTGCCCTGATCGACAAGGCCCACTACGGAGTGGTGTTCGAAGAAAGTGGCTACCAGGTAGTCCGTTACGATTCCGGCAGCATGAAGTGGCAGGAAATGGACTTTTCCGGTCAACCCGCGGGGGCCAATGCCCGCCGCTTTACGGCCCACGAGCTTCCTCCGATCATGCGCCTTGAGGTCCTCTCGCAGACCGAATTGCCCGGTGCCAATGGCGACGACCGCAGTTTTGGCGGTGCCGGTCGCGGCGCTGAGGGGGATCGCGCCCGCTCGGGCAAGGGCGGTAATGGCGCTGATAAAGAAATTCTTCCCCAGTTTGCGGCGCTCTCCAGCGGCGAGGTGTTGCCGGTCGAAATCGGCTTCTTCCTGATGAAAAACGGCGATATCGCACGCGCCGCGATCATTTCTTACAGCAGCCTCTACGGCATGCAACTGGAGTGGCAGAGCGATGAGTACTGATACTCGCGCACACCATTCACGCCTGCGCAGCCAGCGTGGGTTCACCCTGGTCGAGGTGCTGGTAGCACTGGTGATTTTCGGAGTGATTGCCGCCAGCGTACTGAAAACCCTTCAAGACAGTGTGCGCCAGCAGGTCGCCTTGGAAGAGCGCCTCACCGCAAACTGGGTGGCGCAGCAGGCACTGGCCGAAATCCGTTTGCGTACGGATTGGCCGCCGCTGGGCAAAAAGACGGAAAAAGTACTGCTGGGTGACCGTGAGTGGCAGGTCACCGCTGAAGTAAAGAGCACCAATGAGCCGAAGATGCGGCACATTATCGTGCAGGTAGGCTGGCCGGAAGCGGAGCAGCCAATTCTCACCATCGACTCCTGGATGGCGCAGTCTGCCAGTGCACGCGCTGGGGGAGGGCGGTCATGACGCGCCCACAACAACCTGCCGCGGGCTTTACCCTGATCGAAATCATGGTGGTGCTGGTGATCGTCTCAATCATCGGCATCGGCTCCTATTCCCTGCTCGAAACCTTCTTTACCACCGATCGGGTGCTCACGGCGCGGGCTGATGAGATGCGCCGCCTTTCCATGGCCATGTACCGCATGGACGATGATCTGCGCCAGCTCACCGTACGACCGGTCAAAAATGCCTACAGCGGCTACGAGCCTGCTTTCCTTGGGGTAACCAGCGAGTTTGAATTTACCCGCCTGGGCGCGGCAAACCTGACGGGCGAGCCTCGTGGCAACGTGCAGCGTCTGCGCTATGGAATTGGCTACGCCGACGAGGATTCAGACAGCCGGATTGCCCCTGCTATTGACGACGATACTGCCCTGCTATTGCGCAGCCGCTGGCAAGTGCTGGATCGGGGGCCCGATTCCGAACCCATCGCGGAGCCGATACTCGATGGGGTCATTGATCTCAATTTTCGCTATTACGACCGGGATACCAAGGCCTGGCTCGCCCAGTGGCCTCCGGCCTCGTCTGCGACCACTCCTGGGGCAGTCGATCTTCGCCTGCCCCGAGCGCTGGAGGTGACTCTGGTAACACGCACCGGTGGCGAGATACGCCGAGTGTTTTCGTTACCCGAATATACCGTGGTTGCCGGTGGTGGCAGTTCGAGCAGTAGCGGCGGAGGCCAGGACGACGGCTCTGGGAATGACGGCTCTGGGAATGACGGGGGTGGCGACGACGGCAGCGGCGACGATCGAGGTGGCAGCAGTGGCTCTGATGATCGCAGCCGGGGCGGTGACCGATGAGCAAGGTCGGTTTACCGCAGCAGCGAGGAGTGGCCTTGATCACGGTGCTGCTGGTCATGGTCATAGCCGTGGCTGCCGTGACCCATGCGGTTACCCGCAATCGCCTGGCCATTTCCCGGACCAGTGCCATTCTGGCCAACACCCAGCTCGCGGAATTCGTGCACGGTGCCGAGGCCTGGGCCATTATCGCGCTGGAGAAGGATTTCGAGGAGGACCGCACCGCGAGCTCGGCCAGTGACAATTTGCTCGAGGCCTGGGCGCAAAAGTTGGTGGAGTTTAATCCGGATAACGGAAAAATTCGCATTCAAATCAAAGACTTAAATTCCTGTTTTAACGTAAATAATTTAGCTGCCACGGGCAGGGCGGGAGGCGATTCGGGCGGGGCCTCCGCCGAGGCGGATACCACCGATAGCAAAGTGCTACAGCGGCTGGTACGCAATCTCGGGGGCAGGCGGGAAACTGCGCTGGCGATCGAGGACTGGGTGGACCCGGGGGATACCCCGCTTTCATCCGGCACTGAGGACACGGGCTACCTGGGCCAGGAAGTGGCCCACCGTACGCCGGATACCTTTATCACCGACATTTCCGAGCTCAGTGCGGGGCAGGGTATCGAGCCAAAAGAATGGAGCGCAATAGCGCCGGAGCTTTGTGCGCTGCCGGAGTCCGGAACGAAAATAAACGTGAATACGGCTTCCCAGGAACTGCTCTCAGCAATGTACCCCTCGGCGAATATTCCGGGGCTCATCAGTCAGCGCGAGAGCACACCCTTTGTCCAGATGGGTGACCTCTCCGCGTTTGGTATCACCGGGGGTGCAGAATTGGATTTCAACAGCGCGTATTATGTGGCGCATATAGCGGTGCAGCTGGGCCTCGAAAACAGACAGTACTGGGAATCGATGCTCAAGCTTGACACCACCACCGGTGCGGTGGAGGTCATTCAGCGTCAGCGGCGCGAATTTTCCGGGCAATATTTGCAGGAATTACTGGGGGATTAATTGAGCCAGGAATTGAAATTACTAAGGCTGCGTGAGCCTGTCGCGGGATCCCACAGTGGCGACCAGGTGCAGACAGCCGGCAACCTGCTGTTGCAATGCTGGCGCGATAACGCCTGGCACGCGGTGGCCACGGATGCGGGTTTCCAGGCAGCATTTCGCAATGGTATCTCTGAGCCTGGCTACGGGGAGTCTATGCCGTACCCTGGCCACGGCGAGCACCCAGCGGCGTCAGATGGCCCGGACGCGGATGCCCTGACCTTCGCCCCGCAAGATCGTGTGGTATTGCTGCTGCCCGGCAGCTGGGTGTGGAACGGACTTGAGAACGTACCCCGTGCCGCGCGCCGTCAGAGCAGCGCGGTTGGGTACATGGTGGAGGAGCAGCTCGCGGATGACGTGGACGAGCTGCACTTTGTTTGCGAGCCCGTTGCCGGTGACCTGTGCAGCGTGATGGCCATCGCCAGTGACAAGCTCGCCGCACTGAAGGGGCAGATAGATCGCCTCGGGTGGCCGGTGGTGGCCGCCTTACCGGAGTATCGGATTCTCGGCGATGCCGGCGCTACCTCGGCGGTGTGGTTTGAGGGCGAGCGCGCGCATTTCTGGCTGTCCGTGGGGAAAGGCCTCTCGGTAGCAAGACCGCTGGCTGGGGTTATTGCAGAGAGTCTGTTTGCCGAGGATGTTGCGGAATCGGAAGAGGCAGGGCCAGCACAGCCAGAGGAGGTCGCACCGCTGCGCGTGTACGGTGACCCCACCGCGCTCGAACTGGCCACCTTGGAACAGCTGACCGTGCTCGAGCCGGTCAATGATGCGCCGGAGGCTTTGTTTAACCCACCGCTGGTCGCAAAGACGCCGGGTAACCTGCTCACCGGGGATTACCAGATCACTCTCGCGTCGGGCGCCGGCCCTTGGTGGAGAAAGCCGGCCATTGCCGTTGCGGCGTGTTTTGTGTTGCAGCTGCTGTTTTATGTCGGTGCGGGCACCTATTACAAAGTGCAGGCCGGGTACGCCGACGAGTCCGCTCGTGCCCTGTTTAGCGAGATTTTCCCAGGCGATCGCCCCAGTGCCGATTTACGTCGCCAGATCATGGGCTACCTGAATCAAACATCCGGTGGTGGCGGAGAGTTTGCCGGCCAGTTACAACAGCTGAGCCAGGTCTGGACGACCGCAAAGCCCGGTGAACTCAAGCTGCAGTCTCTGCGGTTTGACGGTAATCGGGGCGAACTGGTGTTGCAGCTGCGTGCTGCCAACCTCGGTCAGCTCGATGCGGTGGTCGGAAAGCTGGGCAGTGGCCAGTTCAAGGCAGAGCTGTTGGCGGCCAATGAGCTCGAAGACGGCGTCTCCGGGCGGATCCGGCTGCGATGAGTCGACTCCAATTGCAATCCAGCAGCGGCATAACCAGAGAAAATGCACCCAATACTATGAAGCAAACGATCGAACAGTGGCGTCAGAAATGGGTGGCGCTCCCTCCCAGCGACCAGCGTGCACTGGCTATGCTGGCCCTGTTTCTCGGAGCGATCTTTATTGTCTTCGGGCTGTTCAAGCCGGCGCAGGCCTATTTCGACAACGCCCGCGCAGAAGCGCAACAGTCCCGGGAACTCGTCACCTGGATCGAACAGCAGCGTCCCCAGCTTGAGCGCGTGCAGCGCAATATGGGGGGGCAGTCGCAGGCACAGGGCACGCTCTTGCAGCGGGTCACTGCCGCGGCGAACAATCACAAGGTGACCATCAAGCGGTTCGAGCCGGAGGGCGATGGTCGTATCCGTCTGTGGATTGATGAGGCGCGCTATCAGGACTTGCAGCCCTGGTTGAACACCCTGCTGCAGCAGCGTTTCATCATCCGTTCGGTCAGTGTCGATGCGCTGGGCGAAGAGGGGATGGTGTCCGCGCGGCTGACTCTGGAGCGGTGATGGGGGCGGGATTGCCCCGGGCAAACGCAGTCAATGCCGCTGCGCCAAACGATTCGATATGTTTAGACTGAATTTTGCTCTTTTATTCTATTTTTCCGATATTTTTCGGGAAAAATCTCGCGTTTAAAGTGTGAATATCGAAATCTGTCGTGGGTAACGCCTGTGCCGGCGTCTTCCCGGCATCCACCGCGGCGGTAAATCCGCACATGAATGGCGTCATTTTCTCCCTATACTCAAGGGTATTGAGAAGAAACAGGGGCGATAACATGCTGCTTCGCGATGCCGAGAGTAAACACCTGATTGATGTCGCCGACATCGTTACCCTTGCCAACCCTTACGAGCTGACGGTGGTCGGTCGATTTCTCTGGGGTGAGGAAGTGCAGGATCCGGAGGTGTTCGACAAGGCGCAATTGGAATTCCTCTCCGGTGAGGCGCTACCGCGCTGCTGGCACGACAGTCGTTACCGTGACCGGGAAGTTCGCCGTATCAAGTGCGGAACCCGCATCGAAGACAGCGACTACTATCAGGGCGCCTGAGAGTGGGAGGCTGACGTGGCTTCTACTTGCCAAGTGCGGTAGGGCCGCCTGATTGCGAGGCGTCTCGCGAGCCTGGGTGCAGATGCGATCGCTTTAAGGCCCATCATGGCTCTCGATATTAAGGGCTTGGGGTGCTGAAGCGAGCAGGGTATTTGGTCCGCTGCCCTCCGCGGTCCAAAGCGCCCGGGCGATCAGCAAGGCCGAGCTCTGGCCTTGTGTCGTATTCCCCGCTGAACGAGCAATCTGGCTAGCGGCGCCGCCGCACATTCCCCGCGGCAGGCCCGGTCGCAGAGTGTGCGGCCCCTAATTCGTGGTTTCGTACCAATACCTCCTAACCTCCTATACAATACGCGCCAATTTTTCACCGGAAGTGCCGGGGCAGGGCTCACTTGCTTTGGGGCGCCGGTAAATGCAGCAGTGGAAGACTTGTGTCATGAGTTTTGAGACGTTTGAAGAGTATTCCCTGGTACTTGGCATCGGTGGCCTGATCCTGTTCATGGTGTTTATCGTGTGGGATCTGGCGAAAGAGTCCAAGGCCGGCCGCTTTGGTACCTTCATTCTGTTTATCGCCCTTGGTCTAGGTTTGCTGGGCTTTGTTTTTAAAACCGTTCTGGTCGAAATCATGGGATTGGGCCAGTAAGCCCGCAGCACCTCCTCAAGCCCATCGGTCACAGGGAGCGTTTGCCGGAATTTCTTATGCCGTTATTTGATCACCCCGAACTCAAGGTCCAGAAGGATCGGCGGGTCTGTCGCAACACGGATACGCGCATTGCCAAGTATTCGCGTCGTGGGATGTTATTCAGCCTGGTGGCCTTCGCGGTAGCGATCGCGATCAGCGATCTCCGTACCACACACCCCAAGTTGGTTCTGGTGCTGGCTATCGTGCTGGTACTCCTGACCATGGTGCGGGGTTACTACGTTTTTCGCTTTGAAAACCTGTATGCGACCGGCCCCAAGCGCTGGCGCCATCGCTATTTCCTGGCGTCCACCCTGGGCGCGGTGTGGTGGGGCCTGATTTTGCTCTGTCACGTTTTCCTGCTCGGTTTTGCGCCGGCAACGCAGTTTTTGTGGATCTATACGGTTGTTTTCTGCGCAAGTGTGGCTTCGGTGTTTTCCCCCTATCACCGTTTTCTCACCTGGTTCCTTGCCGGATCACTGGTCCCAGCCGCAATACAGGGATTCCTGACCGCTGACATACTCGGTGCCATTTACGGTGCACTGACATTGGCATTTGTCTGGTTGATGGCCCACCAGGCGCGGCGCGAGTCGGAAAACTACTGGGACCGGGTGGCGGCGATGCAGGCGTTGCAGCAGAAGGCCAGCAATCTGGCGGCTGCCCGCAAGCACTCGGAGGCCGCGGTTGAGGTGACGAATGAGTTTCTGGCCAACGTCGGCCAGGAGTTCCGCAGTCAGCTATCCGATACCCTGGGCGCGCTGGCGCTGCTGGAGGGTGACCGGCTCTCGGATCGCCAGCGGGAATGGGTGCGTCTTGCGAAGAATGCCAGCAACCAGCAGTTGAAGCTTGTCGATAACGTGGGAATGTTCACCCGGGTTGCCCGCAAGGACATTCAATTGCGCCACGCGCCATTCAATCTGGTGCGCACCATGGAAAAAGCGTTCAAGTTTGCCGCGCGTTCCGCCCAGCGACAGCGCCTGGAATTCAATTTCCAGATCAGTGACGACCTGCCGGTAATGGTCACCGGGGACAATCGCAAAACCGCGCAGCTGATTCGTAACCTGGTAGATTCCGCTACAGTCATCGCGCAAAGTGGCGAGCTCTGGGGCGAAGCCAGTTTTGAGCCACTCAGCGCGGAAGAAGGGCAGCTCACACTCAAGCTCGTGGACAGCGGTGATGGTGAGATTCTGCCGGATGAATCCGAACTGTTTGGTGCCTTCTCGCGCATGGACACCACGCAGGTCACAACCGGTCTTGGGCTGAACATCGCCAAGGGGCTCGCAGAGGCGATGGGCGGGTATCTGCAACTGCACTCTTCTGCGGACGGCAACCGCTATCAGGCGGTGATTAAATTTGCGATTGAGCCCAATCAGCGCATTTACCTGCAACCCGATCGCCGGTTGCAGGACACTGAGGTTCTGGTTCTTCACCAAAAGGGACTGTTTGTTAGCGGTATCGTGCAGATGCTTCAGTCCTTCGGTATGGAAGTGGTCAGCAAGCACTGGGATGACGGCAGTACCGAGCCCATGGATCACCTCCTGCAAGCGATGGACCGTGGGCAGCTTGTTGTGCTGGCCCCCGCGATGGGCGACGGCCGTATGCTGAGTGGCGTTACCCAGGTGATCAGCTCGACGGGAAGTGCACCCAAGAAATTCCCGCTGCTGTGCCTGGGTGGTTATGGCCACAAACTGGAGTTTGGCCCACTGGCGGCGGTTGAGCCTGAAGCGCAGTATCTGGCGCGCCCGGTAACTCGCAAGGAGGTCCATGACGCGGTGGTAATCCGCTTGTTCGGCGGCATCAAGAAGGCCAGTCGCCGGGTTGTGGGCTCTAACGCAGAAGTGAACCGCAAGCGCAGGCTCCTGCTGATTGAGGAATCCCGGCAGCACCTCGGCGTGACGGAAGAAATGCTGCAGACACTTGGTTATCAGGTGGAAGTTGTCGCGGCAGTAGAAGATGCGCTGGTCCGCCTGCCGGATAACAGCTACGACCTGTTGCTGGTGGATTGCCAGCAGAATACCGTACACAGCGCAGAAATTATTGAGCAGCTGCGGCACTGGGAGAGTGAGTATTCTCCGGACGATCGCTTGCCGATTGTAGCCTTGACCAGTACCACGGAAGAACAGTTTGAAGGGCGCTGCCTGGCTGCGGGTATGGACGACTACCTCACCAAGCCCTTGAGTAAAGACAGTCTCGCGGAAACCCTCGAGCGATGGTTGGGAGAGTAGACTGGGGGCGCGACGGTTGAGCAGGGCGCGCTGTTGACGCGCGCTAGAGGGACAAAATCAAAAGGCCTGTCGATCGACAGGCCTTTTTTTATTTCTCTTGCGCACGCTGGTCGATGCGTTTGCGGAATTCGTCACTGGTTTCCTTTCGCTCGGAATACCGATCAGTGAAGTAGTCTCGCTTGTCTTTCAAAAGCAGGGTGAACTTCATCAGTTCCTCCATGACGTCCACGATACGATCATAGAAGGAGGACGGCTTCATTCGGTCATCATCATCAAATTCCAGCCACGCCTTGGGCACGGATGACTGGTTGGGGATGGTAACCATCCGCATCCAGCGACCGAGGATGCGCATCTGGTTAACCGCATTGAACGACTGGGAGCCACCGCACACCTGCATGACCGCGAGTGTCTTTCCCTGGGTGGGCCTAACACCTTCCAGCGCCAGTGGGATCCAGTCAATCTGCGTTTTCATGATCCCGGTCATGGCACCGTGCCGCTCCGGGGATGACCACACCATACCATCGCTCCAGCTGGCGAGCTCACGCAACTCTTTTACCTTCGGGTGTTCCGCATCGGCATCATCCGGCAGTGGCAATCCAGACGGATTGAAAATCTTGGTTTCCGCGCCGAGTGCTTCGAGAATTCTCTGTGCCTCTTCCGCCGCCAGGCGGCTGAACGAGCGCTTTCGCAAGGATCCATACAGCAGCAGAATTTTCGGCCGCGTATCGCGAATGGGTGCCTGCAACTGCTCGTGATCAGTAAGGTGGAAACAGGTGTTATCAAGATTTGGCATCTGGTCAGTGTTCATAGGATTCTTCACTCTGTTTAAACCAGTGGCGCGTCCGATTGGCAAAAGCGACCAGCGACAACATGACCGGGACCTCAACAAGCACCCCAACCACTGTCGCGAGCGCCGCGCCCGAGTGCAGGCCAAACAGGGAAATGGCGACGGCGACGGCGAGCTCAAAGAAATTGGATGTGCCAATCATGCAGGCGGGTGCCGCAATGTTATGCGGGAGCCGCATACTGCGCGCTGCTGCATAGCTGATGGCAAAAATGCCATACGTCTGTATCAATAATGGAATGGCGATTAGTACGATGGCGAGTGGGTTTTCAATGATGGTCTGCGCCTGGAACCCAAACAGGAGTACGACCGTCGCTAACAGCCCTCCGATGGAGAGCGGTTTTACTTTCGCCAAAAATGCATTCAACCGGCTGTGATCATTGGCGGAATCCAGTGCGCGGCGGGTGAGTACACCCGCAATCAGCGGAAGCAAAACGTACAGCACCGTAGAAAGCACTAAGGTATCCCACGGTACGGTGATATCGCTGACGCCCAGCAGCAGCGCTGCGATGGGTGCAAACGCAAAGATCATGATCACATCGTTGACCGAGACCTGCACCAAGGTGTAGTTCGCATCACCCCGGGTAAGCTGGCTCCACACGAATACCATGGCCGTGCAGGGGGCTACCCCCAGGAGAATCATGCCGGCGATGTACTCTTGCGCCGTTTGCGGATCCACAAGATCGGCAAAAATGACGCGAAAGAACAGCCAGCCCAACGCGGCCATGGTGAACGGTTTGATCAGCCAGTTCACCACGAGGGTGAGCGCGAGGCCCTTCGGCTTGTCGCCCACATGGCGGATCGAGGAAAAATCCACCTGCACCATCATGGGGTAGATCATCAGCCAGATAAAAATAGCCACGGGTAGATTGACATGGGCGACTTCCAGGCCTGCGATGGACTGGAATACGTCGGGCGCAAGATTGCCGAGCAGAAGCCCTGCGAGAATACAAAGGCCAACCCAGAGGGAAAGATAGCGTTCAAAAATACCCACGATCACTCTTCCTCTGTTGACAGTCCGGTCAGTGCTTCACGCAACTTATTACCTCGTTGCTCATCGACGCGTGCGCCCAGCATCCGTTCTACACGGTGCTTAATTTTTCCAATGGTTTGGCGAAACGCCTCGGCCTTGTGCGCATCACTGCCTTCGAGCTTGGAAGGATCGGACAATCCCCAATGCACTTTAACGGTATCGTTGAGCCAGATCGGGCAGGCCTCGCCTGCGGCGCTGTCGCACACGGTGATGACCGCATCCGGTGTCCAGCCATCGAGGTCGTCCCACGACTTGCTGGCAAGACCGTCGGTAGGAATGCCTTGCTCTGCGAGAAACTGCAGGGACAGGGGGTGTACCTCACCGGAGGGCTGGCTGCCCGCACTGCGCGCTTCCAGTCGCCCCTGTCCATAGTGATTGGTGATGGCCTCACTCAGAATACTGCGGCAACGGTTGTGGGTGCAGATAAACAGAAGCTTCATGGATTTCCCGTGTTCATTCATTGTTCATTGTTCTCTCTCGATGGGCAGCACCGCGCTTCCCGCGCAGGGCGTTGCTGTAGCTGTGCCAGGGCCTGGACGTTATCGGAAATAAAGGTAACGTTTTCGGCAAGGGTGGTTTCCAGCACCTGCCGGGCCCATTCTGGTAGTGATGGGTTGAGGCTGTAGAACACCCACTGGCCCTGCCGCCGGTCGTTCAACAGTGCGCATTGCCGCAACTGCGCCAGGTGCCGCGAGATCTTTGGCTGACTTAGCGACAGGGCTTCCATCAACTCGCAAACGCACAGCTCCCCTTCATGGGCGATCAGCAACAGGCTGCGTAGACGGGTGTCATCTGCGAGACATTTGTAAAAGGCGACAGGATTCAAAGCGTGGCTCCGGTTGGTCCAGCGGCATGATATTCGAAAAATCGAATATATGGAATATCGTATGTTTTTTGTGTCTGGCCCGGGACGCTGGGGCTTATTGGAGGGGGACGCAGGTTTGGCGGGAGGCGAGGCTGGTGTTGAGAGAAGGCGCCGAGGCGGATCGACGATCCGCCTCAACAGGGTATGGACCCGAAAGGGGTCAGATGTCGAACTCTGCCCATACCGGTGCGTGGTCCGAAGGGCGTTCCATACCGCGGATATCGTAATCGATCCCAGTGGCAACGCACTTATCGGCCAGTACTTTCGAGGCCATAATCAGGTCAATACGTAGGCCGCGGCGCGGCTCCCGGTCAAACCCGCGGCTGCGGTAGTCGAACCAGCTAAACAGGTCGTCAGTCTCCGGGTTCTGGGCACGGAAGGTATCCACCAGCCCCCAGTCGTGGATTTTTTGCAGCCACTCACGCTCTTCCGGCAGGAAGCTGCACTTGCCATCGCGCAGCCAGCGTTTGCGATTGGCCTCGCCGATACCAATGTCGAGATCCGTAGGCGAGATATTCATGTCGCCGATTAACAGCACGGGTGCCTGATTGTCGCACTCGGTATTCAGGTAGCTTTCGAGATCCGCGTAGTATTTTTGTTTGGCCGGAAATTTAATCGGGTGCTCCCGGCTTTCCCCCTGGGGAAAGTAGCCGTTCAGCACGGTGAGCGGCTGGTCTGCACCGATATCAAACTGCCCGACCACCATGCGACGCTGTGCATCTTCCGGGTCAGTTGGGAAACCGTATTGCTTCTTGATAAACGGATAACGGGAGAGCAGGGCAACCCCGTAGTGGGTCTTCTGGCCGAAGTAAATGACTTCGTAGCCCAGGTCGCGAATGACGTCGACAGGAAAGTCTTCGTCGGTGACCTTGGTTTCCTGTAGCCCGATAATATCGGGAGATTGGCTTTCGACCAGCGCTTCCATCTGGTGCAAGCGTGCGCGAATGCTGTTGACGTTAAAGGATACTACTTTCATTTTCCCTCCCCGGAAATCATAAAAACCGAAGCCCGCTATTCCAGGAAATAACGGGCTCGGTTTGCAATCATTATTGGCCAGTAAAGTGACCGGCCTGTAGTTTGCTCAGCGCAGGCGGTTAGTCGAAGTTCGCAACCTGCGGTGAGCTAGCGCGCTTTTTTAGGCCGATAAAGTCCGCCATGATGTAGCCCGCTTCATTCAACACCGGGTCGTCCTCTAGGGTGATTTCCACGGGGCCGCCGACAGGCTCTACATCTTCGGACTCGCTCTTTTCCAGCGCCTCAAAGCTCTCATAGGGTTCGAGCCCCTTGGCTTCACGGCGACGATTTTCCAGCGCGAGCATTTCCTGATTCATCTGTTCCCGCTCCTGAATACGGGCTTGTTCATTCAGGGAAACGGACTTGCGATTGGCGCGCTCGGTCTGATGATCGAACTGTGCCCGCAGGTAGATGAAATCTGGATCGGATTCGGTGCGCTTGTCGTGTTTGCGCACCAGGTCCGGCACCATTTCTTTCAGGTTGAAATATTTCGCGTGGCGAACGGCGTGAATACGATCCCAGGGCAGAGCGGTGTCGTACGCACTCTCGCCGACGCTCTCGCTATCGATCAGCTGGGGCATGCTGATGTCCGGCGATACGCCCGCGTGCTGGGTGCTGTCGCCAGATACGCGATAGAACTTGGACTGGGTGATTTTCAGCTGGCCGTCTTTCAGTGGTGCCATGGTCTGCACCGTACCTTTACCGAAAGACTGATTGCCCACCACCAGACCGCGGTTGTAGTCCTGAATGGCACCGGCAAAAATCTCCGAAGCCGACGCCGAGAGGCGGTTGATCAGCACGACCAGGGGGCCGCGGTACATGGCGCGCGAGCGCGAGCGGTTGTGGCGGGAAATCTGCTCGTTGGCGTGCCGGATCTGCACCACCGGGCCCTGGTCAATAAACAGGTCGGTGAGCATGGTGGCTTCCTGCAGGGAGCCGCCGCCGTTGTTGCGCAGGTCGAGAATAATGCCGTCCACGCCTTCTTTCTGCAGTTCGTCCAGTAACCGGGCCACGTCGCGGGTGGTGCTTTTGTAATTCGGGTCTCTGCGTCGGTAGGCTTCAAAGTCGATGTAGAAGGTCGGCAGATTGATCACCCCCACCTTGAAGTTTTCCTCGCCGTCGGAGAACTCAAAGATGGCTTTCTTTGCCGCCTGGTCTTCGAGTTTTACCTTGCTGCGCTTGATCAGGATGGTGCGATGGGTACCATCGCCACCGGTGGGGATGGTTTCAAGACGTACAAACGTGCCCGCCGAGCCGCGAATCAGGTCGACCACGTCGTCGAGGCGCCAGCCCACAACATCCACCATCTCACCCTCTTCATCCTGGCCAACGGCCACGATTTTGTCGTTCGGCTTGATTTTGCCGGTACGATCCGCCGGTCCGCCAGCCACCAGGCGCGCAACCTTGGTGTATTCATCTTCCATCTGCAATACAGCGCCAATGCCCTCAAGGGACAGCGACATGCTCATGTTGAAGTTTTCCAGCGAGCGCGGGGAAAGGTAATTACTGTGCGGGTCGTACAGGCGGGTGAGGGAGTTCATATACAACTCAAACACATCGTCCGAATTCTGCTGGCTGAGGCGCTTGAGCTGACCTTTATAGCGGCGCTTCAGCAAATCGGCGATTTCGTCATCGCTCTTACCGGTCAGGCGCAGGTTCAGCACGCTCGACTTGAGGCGCTTGCGCCACAGGTCGTCCGCGGCACTGATGGACTGGGGCCATTCGCTCTTTTCGCGATCAAGCTCCAGAAACTCGTCCTTGGTGAAGTCGAACTTCGGCAGGCCGTTTTCCAGTTGCGAGAGAATGTTGTTCAGGCGATCAGAAATGCGCAGGCGGTAGCGGTTATAGATCTCGAAACCGCGGTCCACGTTACCGGCCTTGAGATCGTCATCCAGCTTGTTGCGCCACTGGCGAAACTCACTGATGTCTGATGACAGGAAGTAACTTTTGGTCGGGTCGAGACCATCAATGTACTCGTCCCACAGCCCGGTGGACATTTCGTCGCCCACCTTGAGCTTGTTGTAGTGCAGCATCTCGAGCTTGCTGACGATCTCACGGGCCGTGGCACCATGGTCTTCGTGCGGCTTGAGATCTTCGTTGTCGGCCAGGGAAACTGGCGAAACCAGTACCAGGAGAGAGAAGGAAAGGCCGGAAATCAGTGCGGCTATTCGATTGCTAAGCATAAGGAGTCTCTTTATACGTCCTACATCAAGGCGTCCCACTGTTTATTCTCGGCCGGACGTGGTCTTCCGGAGCAGTGGCGACTTATAGCTTAGGACAAGTATAAAGGCTGAAAGCTCCGAAAGGCATGAATTGCTTCATTAACAAGGCGAAAGGTGCCCTCAATGCGGTGACTTTAAGGATGCTTTACCCGTCAAACTACGATGACCGAATCACTGGTTGCCGAATGCCCGCAACAGGTGAAACAAAAAATCGCTCATAAAACGGACAGTCACCGGCTATAGCGGCCAATTGCCCCTATTTTGCGCTCAATAGCCGCGCTCTAGCCCGAGTCCGACGAGTCACCATGGGCCAATCGAGGTGAGGCTGGCTTCTGTTGATGACTGATTAACGCACGATGGCCACAGATTTGATCTGCGCCCACAATCGACTTCCGGGGTATACGGACAGCTGATGGGCGGAACGGCGGGTGATGCGTGCGATCAGGCGTGATACCGCCGCTTCGCTGGGCCCTGGGGAGGTGGATTGTGGTTTCAGACGAAGCAGTACCAAAGCTGGATCACGATCGGCAGAGATCTCCTCTACCTCTACCGGCAAGCGGTTGAGGATACTGGATTGCGTATCCTCGCCCCGGGTCAGGCTGATGTCCCGTGCGAGCACGCGCACCCGAATCGAATCCCCAACGGCTTCGCCACTATCCCGCAGCCACAGGCTACCGCCGTCAAAATCTGCCCTGAGCAGATTCCACTGGCGGTCCCGCTGCGCGATGTTGGCTTCCAGCAGCACACCCAGATCGTCTCCGAGCGGTGCCGGAAAATCCTCGCGGGACAGCAACGTAGTGGCCGGGCCTTCGTCGGTGATGGTTCCGTTATCCATCAGTAAAAGGTGGTCGGCGAGCCGCGCGATTTCCTCGATCGAGTGGCTCACATACAGAATCGGGATGTCGAGCGCGCGGTGCAGCTTTTCGAGATAGGGGAGAATTTCCCGCTTGCGCATCTGGTCGAGAGAAGCCAGCGGCTCATCCATCAACAGTACGCGGGGTTTGATCAACAGCGCGCGGGCAATGGCGACTCTTTGCTGCTCGCCGCCAGACAGCGCGCCCGGTCGCTGCGACAACAGGTGTTCAATCCCCAATAGATCAATAGTGTTGCGGTACTCGGCATCGGATACGGTTTGCCAGGCACGCTTGCGCGCGAAATGCAGGTTTTGTTCGGCGTTCAAATGTGGGAGCAGGCTCGGTTGTTGAAACACAAATCCCAGTGGCCGGCGGTGCACCGGCAGCGCCTCCTTTGGTTTGTCCGAGGGTTGCCATACCTCACCATTAACGGCAAGACTGCCGTTCGCGCAGGGTTGCAGCCCCGCAATACAGCGGAGCAGGGTGGTTTTGCCGCAACCGGAGGGGCCGAAGATCCCGGTTACGCCACTTCCCGGCAGATTCAGCTGCACATTCAGGGAGAAGGGCGCGCGGCCGCCACCGGCGTCCCGTGGCAGGTGAAAATGCCCGCGAATCCCTCTGCTCGACATCGGCTCAGACGCCATAGCGCAATCCCCGGGCAGCGTTGCGGTGCTGCAGCAGATACAGCAGGAGTAACACCGCAAAGGAAAATCCGACCATCGTGGCCGAGAGCCAGTGTGCCTGGGTGTATTCCAGTGCTTCCACGTGATCGTAAATCTGTACTGAAACCACCCGGGTTTTGCCGGGAATATTGCCGCCGATCATCAGTACGACGCCAAACTCACCCACGGTGTGCGCGAAGCCCAGCACGGCTGCGGTA
The DNA here is from genome assembly GCF_001639145.1 of Microbulbifer sp. Q7. Lineage (NCBI taxonomy): Bacteria > Pseudomonadati > Pseudomonadota > Gammaproteobacteria > Cellvibrionales > Microbulbiferaceae > Microbulbifer > Microbulbifer sp. Q7. Next base: position 1,028,977 of record NZ_LROY01000002.1, read on the forward strand.
ATGATGCCCGGCCTTGCCAGGGGCAGGGTGACATGCCAGAAGGTATCCCATGGCCCGGCCCGCAATGTTGCTGCCACCTCCGTGTGGCGCTGCCCCTGTGCCTCGATGGCATTTTGAATAGGCTGCACAACGAACGGCAGCGAGTAGAGCAGGGAAGCAATAACCAGCCCCCAGAAAGTGAATGGCAGCGTACCCAGCCCGAGCGCTTCGGTCAGTTTTCCCATGGGCCCATCGGGGCCCATAAAGACCAGCAGGTAAAAGCCCAGTACGGTGGGCGGTAGCACCAGAGGTAATGCCACCAGCGCACTCACCGGTCCTCGTATTACCGAACGGGTTCGGGCCAGCCATAACGCCAGCGGTGTGCCCAGCAGCAGTAACAGGATAGTGACGGTGGTAGCGAGACGCAGGGTTAACCAGATCGCACCCAGGTCAGACTCACTCAGCATAGGTGTCTTCCTTCCGAGAAGGCGTTGCCGCCTGACGCCTCGCGTATCCGTAAGAAGCCAGCAGAGTCTCCACCTCAGCCCCCTGCATATAGCGCCAGAAATCGGCCAGCACGGAGTTGTCGGCCGCGCGCGTGAGAATGACCGCGTCCTGCCTGACGGGTGTATGCAGCGATTGCGGTACCACCCAGGCAGAACCCACGACTATCTCACCGTCGCGCATGATCTGAGACAGTGCAACAAACCCAAGATCGGCATTGCCGCTGGCGACGAATTGGTAGGTCTGGGAAATATTCTCCCCCTGTACCCAGCGGCTGCGAGTGCGCGCGTCCAGCTGCAGGTTGTGCAGTACTTGCCGGGCTGCGGTTCCATAAGGCGCGAGTTTCGGGTTGGCGAGGGCGAGCCTGTCAAATTGCGCGGTTTTCAGGAGTACCTCAATGTTTTCTGGCAGGTTCTCATGCCGGGACCACACCGCCAGTCTCCCCTCGGCGTAAGTGATGCGCGAATTGGGTTCCGCCAGCCCCTCATCAATGAGACGCTCGGGCTTCTCCTGATCGGCGGAGAAAAATGCATCGAACGGTGCCCCATACCGAATCTGCGCGTAGATTTTGCCAGAAGAACCAAAGACCAGTTTTATCCGTTGCTGGCTGCGTGCCTCATAGCGCGCGACGATGGCCTGCATGGGCGCGGTGAAATTGGAGGCGACCGCGATGGTCACTTCCCGCGAGTGGGCTGCAGCCGCGGAGAGCATGGTTAACACGCCGGCAACCAAGGCTACCATTCGCGCTTTCATGCTGCGCTTGCCCCACAAGGGACGTCGTCGGTGGGTGTGGAGCTGCCTATCCATCGATCTACTCATTGACCACAAGAGAAGCCGGTGCACCCGGCATTGGCTCTATGGTTGACGATGCGCCGGCAGTTCGCAACCTCTGCGCGCCGCTGTTTGCACGTGTCATGGAACAGCTGCCTGCGCGGTTTACAGTGGGAAAGTGTCTGGGTTTTAATGGCCCGCATCCCGGTGAGGTAAGTCACGGCTCGCGGGTTGTAAGAAACCCGCGAGTCGATCGACTCATCCTTATCGTCGCCATCTATATGCGGCCTTAGAGCCGTGCATGGATATTGTTGCGTATTGACTGAGCCAACAAACGATGCCCGACAACTCTTCTGCGCCCGGTAGCTCCGCGCCCGACCGTTCAGCAAACTCTGCCGGCGGGGCTGCCCAGAATGCCGATGCCCAGTCGCTTTCCGATCCGCAATTTCTGGAGGCGTTACGCAATCAGATGATCCGCTTTGCCACGCTCCAGCTGCGCGATGAGCACCAGGCGGAAGACGCGGTACAGGAAGCGCTCGCGGGGGCGCTCAAGAATGCAGATTCGTTCGCTCGCCAGTCGGCCCTGCGCACCTGGGTATTTTCAATTCTCAAGTACAAGATTGCCGACATCTTGCGCTACCGTCAGCGGGTCATCGCCACCAGCGAGCTGGGCGACACCGAGCAGCAGGATCAGGCAATGATGGATGGCCTGTTCAACGCCAATGGGCACTGGCACCGCGCCGAGCGTCCCACCAGCTGGAGCGGTCCGCAGGGCGGTGTTCAGAGCGACCACTTCTGGCGGGTGTTTGATGCTTGCCTGAACGGGCTGCCCGAGAAGCAGGCCCGCGTATTTATGATGCGCGAGTTCATCGAGCTGGAGTCCCATGAGATCTGCGATCAGTTGGGCCTTTCCACCAGCAATCTTCACGTATTGCTGTATCGCGCGCGGCTGCGTTTGCGGGAGTGTCTGGAAAACAGCTGGTTCCAGGCGTCGGCCAGCGGGAAGGCAAGCGACACCGGCCTAACGAAACAAGGAGAGCGCCAGTGATGAATTGTAAACAGGCGACGCAGCTACTGTCCCTGCAGCAGGAGCGCCCACTGAGCCGCCGAGAAAAATTCAGCCTGCGGTTTCACCTGATGCTGTGCAAAGCGTGCAGGAACTTTTCGACACAGATGGATTCCCTGCGCACGATTTCCAGGCGCTATGCCAAAGGCGAGCCCCCCGCATCCGATGACCGTGAATCGCACTGAGCGGAAACCGTGTTTTCACCCGGCCTTGGCACCCGCCTTGATGCCAGCGGAGGATTCCAGGCTCTGGTCGGCATCCCCGTACCAGAACCGGTAGTAATCCTCCGTCACTTTCTGCTCGATTTCTGAGGCGTCTTCCCGCGGACAGAATAGGGTAATGGTCAGTACATCGTGGCCTAACTCGCTGGTGCTGACTTTGATCTTGGGTTCGGTGCCTGCCAGGTCGACCCCCATACGGCTTTCGATCAATTTGCAGTAACGCTCGGCAACCTCTTTGAACGATTCGCAGTGCTCCAGCACCCGCTCGGTAATAAACGGTTTGATGTCGAACGGATTCTTGCCCTTGCTCTCGCGCACAATGGAAAACTTGTGCTCGATATAGCGCCGCATAAAGTTTAGGTTCTTCACCGGCTGGGTAAAGAACACATTGTTGGGCACGTACAGTGTGGTACCGGTATAGCCGTTACCGAGACCGTGCGGGTCGATTTCCAGCAGCGTGGTACTCAGCCAATTATTGTCGATGACCTCCCCAAACTGATCGCCGATACGCACCCAGTCGCCGATGGTAAACGAGCGCATGCTCGCCTGGTAAATACCCCCGACCAGACACGCCACCACATCCCGTAGGGCGATCACGATCGCCACGGAGAATGCGGCGATGGATAAGGCAAAGTCGCGCAGCTCGGAAACCCAGATGGCAAACAGGCCGATGACAATGGCCAGGTTGGCGAAGTTGTGCACCATATGCACCCGGCGGCGAATATCCTGCCGCTGCCAGCTGGAGCGGCGAAACAGGGACGCCAGCAGGTAGCGAAACACCAGAACCACCACAAGGAGCAGCAGGCTCCAGGCCAGTTTGTTTTCGAGGAATTGGCGCAAGACTTCAGTATTCATCGGGGGCTCGGTAATGCTGTGCAGGGGACGGCCGTTATCGCCCGCGCCAAGCGCAGGCTCGCGGGTATCCCGAACGGCGGAATCTTTGAAAATTATGGCGTGCCGGAACCAGGTCCGGGTGAAATTTGGCGGGAGTGTATCCGAGTCGATGAAATTGCCGCAACCGGGAGCGACCTGTTTTGTGGATCAACCCCGGGCCGGGGGACCCAACGGAAGCGGCGGCGCGATAATGCAGCGGTACTATCCTGATATTACAACGCCGACCCTGGCTGCGCGCGCCGCGCCACCTTCACACCGTCCGCAATCCGTTCACTGGGGTGGAGGACGACGACTTCGCCGGGGGTCACCCCCGACAGTACTTCGGCCATTTGCCCGTTATTGTGGCCAACCTCTATTTCCGTGCGCACCGCGCGGCCACCGATGACCCGAAACAATGCCCAGGATTTCTGGTGGCGGAAGAGGGCGCCAGTCGGTACCTGTACCACATCGTCAGCGCGCCAGGTTTCAATGGCAGCGTCCACCCGGTAACCGTGTCCCAGCCGTGACCAGGTGTCTTTCGGGTCCACAAAATCCACGATCACATTGACCCGCTGCTCTTCAATACCCAGTGCCGAGATCTTGGTAAACCCAAAGGGCTCGATAAGCCGCACCCGCCCATGCAGTGGCGCATCGCCCCCCCAGTTGGTGATCTTGACCGGTGCGCCCGGCTGCACGCGCACGGCATCCCGGGAGAGCAGGTCGATGACAATTTCCAGTTCAGCGGGGTTGCCGATTTCCAGCAGCGGTGTGCCCACCGGTACCACGCGCTCACTTTCCTGCAGCAGCCGCAGTACACGCCCGGAAACCGGGGCGGTAACCTGGACGAGCTTTTCCTTGCGCATCAAGGGTGCCCCCGGCTGGGGCTCGATCAAGGCCGCACGGGCATTTTCGAGCTCGCTCTGACTTACCCCTTCGGCGGCGCGGGCGGTATCCCGGGCAGCCTCGGCGCTGTCCAGTGCCAGCTCAATGCGCTCGACTTCCACTTGGGATATGTGACCCTTGGTCGCCAGCTTGCGCGCGCGCCTGGCGTCAGCGCGGGCAAAATTAAGCCGGGCTTCCGCATCCCGGCGCTCCGCGCTGGAAAGCTTCAGAGCCGCCTCGGCACTGCGGATTGCCGCCTGCGCCTGGCTGCGCCCACGCTCGTCGAGGAACTGCGGATGTGTGGGCAGTAATTCCACCAGTGGTGTAGCGCCGGTTTCTACTGCATCGCCCACTTCGCGCTGTATGCGCAGCAGGTAGCCGGTGACCGGTGCCGACACCACAAACACATCGTGCACCCGGGTGTAGCCCTCATCGGAAACGGCAACCTGCATCGGCCCGCGGGAGACCTCGGTCATATCGACCGGTACCGGTTTGGGGGAAAATGCGTAGATAAAGAACGCCAGCAGGCCGAGTACAATCAGCAGACCGGTGATACGTTTGAACAGTTTGTGGCCCATAGCGCTTCTGTGTTTTCCCCCTTGGTCCTACTTTTTTGCCGGGTGCCTGATTCTTTACCGTCCCGCTACAAAGCACCGCTAGCTTACTCCCGGGTTTTCAGTACCGCGATCAGGTCAAGCTGCTGAATACGTCGGTGCACCAGCAGACTCGAGGCCAGCGCCGAAAGCAGCACCACCAGCGCGGCATACCCATAGGTAGAAGGGCTGATGATCAACGGAATTCGGAACAGTTCGGTGCTGAACGACTGCACCAGCGTCCAGGCGAGCAGGTAGCCCAGCAGCGCCCCCAACGGCAGGGCGCACACCGTAAGTAATGCCAGTTCTCCCAGCAGAATATACGAAACCTCCCCGCGGGTCAGTCCAAGCACCCGTAAGCTGGCGAGCTCCCGCCCCCGTTCCGAGAGCGATATCCGTGCGCTGTTGTACACCACCCCAAGCGCGATCAGGCCTGCAAACAGGGTATTGAAAAACACAAAGGTGCCGAGGCTTTCCTGCAGTGTTTCGTAAAACGCATCCTGCGCCTGTTCCTGCAAACTGACCCCGGCGACCACCGGGGTGTTCTTGAGTGCGCGGTAAAACGCATCGGTCTGTTCAGGGTCAATAAGCAGGTAGGTGCCGGAAATTATTGCGTCGTCGCGCATCATCCGGTTCATTTCTGCAAGGTCCATGTAGGCGCTGGTGCCCATATAGGTCTTCACGATCCCGCTCACTACCACATCGACCTCGGGGCGCCGCCCGGTACGCACCTCCAGCCGCAGGGTCTCACCGGTCGTGATATCCAGCAGCTCCGCCAGTTTGTCTGACAGCACGATGCCAAAGTCCGGCAGCGGGACAGGGTTCAAATTGGTATCCACCACGCGGCTCAACTCCGCGTCTGGTGTGAGCCCGATAACCGCTTCGCGACGGTTGCGGGGGCCATTGCGCAATACCGCGGGAATGGCACGGAAGGGCTCAGCACTCAGAGCCCCCGGGGCGTGCAGCACATCCTCGACCGCGCGGATATTGCGCGGCTCGACGAAGTTGACCGTCACATCCTGGCGATCAATCACGTTAAAGCTGACGTCCACCATCACCATCATCGCGTCGAGGGAAAAGCTGGAGCCGATCAGTAGCCCCATCGACATAGCGATGCCGATACAGGTCATGGCCGCGCGCTTTGGCCAGCGATAAAGGTGCCGCAGAATCATCCGCGAAGGCTGGTCGATACCGCGGGCCGCCCGTTCGAGACGGTGGGTGAGCGCGCCAAACCAGTGGCCGGAACGGCTGTAATCCGGTGGCGGCGGCGGCACCATCGCCACCGCCGGGTCCAAGCGCACCACCTTACGTACGGCGGTAAAGGTACCGGCGGCAGAAACCAGCACGCTGAAACCGATACCTGCCAGATAGACATCGGGCGGCGCGCGAAACAGAAGAAACGGGAACTTGAAGTAGTCCATGTACATGCGCGCCAGACCGTGCCCGAGCCACAAGCCCAGCGCGATGCCGATCACGATACCCAGAGCGGTAATGGCCCCGATCATTTTCAGGTAGTGCAGGGCAACGGTGCGGTTGCTATAGCCGAAGGCCTTGAGCAGCCCGATCTGCTCCCGCTCGGTATCTACCAGCCGGCCAATGACCACATTCAGAAGAAAGGCAGCCACCAATAAAAAGATGGGCGGCAACAGGCGCCCCATGGTTTCCAGCTGGTCGATCTCATTGGTGAGGAACTGGTCGGAAATCTGCTGATCCCGCCCGTATGCTCCGGTGGCGCCATAGCGTTTGAGTAGCAAGTCGAGCTGGTCGAGCAAAGCGTCCTGCTGTTCTCCGGTCGAGGTCAGCAGCACCACTTCATTGAATGCGCCGTCCAGATCAAAGGCATTGGCGAGCGCCTCGCGGTTCATCCACAACACCCCGAAGCGTTTCTTGTCGGGCACTATTTCTCCCGGCGAAATCGCGTAGACGTACTCCGGGGACAGGGCAATACCGCTGATGGTCAGTTGTTTTTTTGTGCCATTGAGGATCGCATGGACGTGATCACCGGGTTGCAGATTGTGGGCCTCCGCAAAGGCCTCCAGCGCGAGCACTTCTTCTTCGCGTACCGGATCGGGATAGCGCCCGCGACGCAACACAAAGTCGTTGATATGGGGCCCGCGGATGACCGGCAGGGACTGTATTTCACCGGTGATCGGCGCGGCAGCGCCCGTGACATCGAGAATCACACCGGCGCGGATGCGGGTTTCCGCGCGCCGTACACCGGGCAGTTCGGTGATATGGGAGAGCTGTGCGTTCGGCGCACGTTTCACCGGCGCCCACACGTCGGCAAAGCGGTAGCGTTCGTAGTAGGCCGCGCGGGTATCGGCCAATGACGCCAACATACCTTTCGACATCAGGTACATGCCGATACCGCAGCCAATCACAACCGCAATGGCCAACGCCTGGCCCTTAATGGCCCAGAGGTCGCGCGCGAGCTTGCGGTCCAGTGGTCGCAGAAACTCGATCACCGACCGTTACCAGCTGAGCTCTGCCGGCGCGCAGGGGTGCGCATTGAGTGCGGTGTGCTGTATCTGGCCGTCTCCCATGGTCAGGATTCGATCCGCCATGTTCGCGATGGCCGCGTTATGGGTGATCACCATGGTGGTGGTGCCCAATTCGCGGTTGACCCGCGCGATGGCCTCGAGCACGACAATGCCGGTTTTACTGTCGAGTGCGCCGGTGGGCTCGTCGCACAACAGAACGCGGGGCTGCTTTGCGATCGCGCGGGCGATGGCAACACGCTGTTGCTCACCACCGGACAGCTGCGCGGGGAAGTGATCCATTCGTTTGCCCAGCCCCACCAGTTCCAGGGCCTGCTCCGGCGTCATCGGCTCCCGCGCGATTTCGGTCACCAGCGCGACGTTTTCCCGTGCCGTGAGGCTCGGGATCAGGTTGTAAAACTGGAAGACGAAGCCCACATATTCGCGGCGGAACTGCGTCAGATGGCGATCATCGAACCCGGTCAACTCGTCCTGGTCGAAAAATACCTGGCCCGCAGAAGGTGAGTCGAGACCCCCGAGGATATTCAGCAGGGTGGATTTGCCACTGCCCGAAGGGCCCAGCAGCACGACCATCTCGCCGCGCAACACGGAAAGGCTCACCCCCCGCAGCGCGTATACGGTGGACTCGCCACTTCCGTAGGTTTTGGTGAGGCCCTCTGCGCGAATCGCTGGATACTTGTCTTCTTTCATCAAGGGCTCCGATTGTCGGAATAGTCCAGTGCACCACCCAGCAGTTATATCAGTATATGCGGCCTGGTTACTGCAAGCCGCCCAAAGAATATAGGGTGGGGCAGCACACCTTCGGGTTACAAGACCGTGTATATGATCCGGGTGCTGCTATTTTTGCAGGTAATGGTTGGTTCCTGCCGCCTGTGACACCTAGCTAACAACAACATAATGCGTAATCCCGTTTCTGATCACATGGATCCGTGGCATCACCTGACCGCAGAGGAGGCCACAACTCGCCTGCACAGTGGACGGTCGGGGTTGAGTGATACCGAAGCTTCCCTGCGCCTCGATCAATACGGTGCCAACACACTGCCTCATCCGCGGCTGACGGGATTCCTGCGTCTGTTCGTCCGCCAATTCATCAGCCCACTGATTTATGTGTTACTGGCGGCGATGGTGGTATCACTGGTGGCCGGAAAGTATGCGGATGCCTCTTTCATTGGGTTGATTCTGCTGCTGAATGCACTGATCGGCGCGCTGCAGGAAAGCCACGCCAACCGCAGCGCCCAGGCCCTGCGCAGGTTGATGGTCATTCGTACACGGGTGGTACGCGACGGCGAGGTTTCGGAAATTTCCGCGGAGAATCTGGTACCGGGTGATCAGGTTTTACTGAGCTCGGGGGACCGGGTCCCCGCGGATATGCGCTTGCTGGAATCGGATGGCCTGGAAGTGGACGAATCGGTACTTACCGGCGAGTCCCTGCCGGTGTTCAAAAATAGCGAATTGCTCTGCGACCCGCGCTCACCGATAGCCGAGCGAATCAACCTCTGCTATGCGGGCACCCTGGTTGCCGCCGGCCGTGGCCGCGCGCTGGTGACCGCTACGGGTTTGCGCACAGAGATGGGCAAGCTCAGCCAGACCATGGAAGTCGCACAGGCAGCCACGCCACCCCTGTTCCAGCGTATTGATCGTTTCAGTAAAAAGCTGACCATTGCACTACTGGTGGCCATCGCCGTGTTGGCGGCGATAGAGATTGCCCGCAATACGGATCCAATGGTGATCTTTATGACGGCCGTGGCCCTCGCGGTGTCGGCAATTCCCGAGGGCCTGCCGATGGCCCTGACACTGGTGCTCTCGGTCGGCACACGGCGCATGGTCAAGCGCCATGTGATCGTGCGCAAGCTGGTCGCGATTGAGAGCCTGGGCTCCTGTACCGTGATCGCAACGGACAAGACCGGCACCCTGACCGAGAACCATCTGACGGCACGCAAAATTGCGTTCTGTGACGATGTGAGCGTCACCATTGATGGCGGTAAATTGCCCTCAGCCGCGGAGTTACCCGAGCATGGCGATACCCGTGTGACACGCCTTGCCACGGTGGCGGCGCTGTGTAACGAAGCGGAGTTACGTCCACTCGAAAATGGGGAGTGGCACAGCAGTGGCGATGCGGTGGATCAGGCCCTGTTGGTGATGGCGCACAAGGTGGGTTTGACGCGCCGCGCGCTCGAAGCGCAGTGGCCGCAGCAGGCACAGATACACTACGAACCCGCGCTCGGCTTTGCCGCGACACTGCATTCCAAAGCTCAGGGGCAAGGTACGTTGATTTGCGTCAAAGGCGCGCTGGAGAAACTGCTGCCCATGTGCGAGCGCATGGCCACAATCGATGGTGATCGACCATTGGATGCAGACCTGGCGCTATCGGCGATGGCACGCCTTGCCGAGCAGGGCGCACGGGTGCTGGCATTTGCCGATGGGGAGGGCGGCGCGGCCGATCACTTTGTCCCGGAAAACCTGCGCGGGCTATGTCTGCTGGGACTGGTAGGCATGTTCGATCCCTTGCGCCCGGAGGCTGCGGCCGCAATCGCCCAGTGCCGGGCCGCCGGTATTCATGTGTGTATGGTCACCGGCGATCATCCGCGCACGGCGCTCTCCATCGCGCAGGAATTGAGCTTGGCTGACAATGAAGACAAGCCGGTGACCGGCATAGAGCTGGCGCGGGCGGAGGCACAGGGAGCAGGGGCACTGGATGCGCTCACCGCAGATACGCGGGTTTACGCGCGGGTGTCGCCGGAACAGAAACTCACCATCGTCCAGTCGCTACAGCGTCAGGGGCAGTTTGTGGCAGTGACCGGCGACGGCGTGAATGACGCACCGGCACTAAGCAGCGCGCACGTGGGTGTGGCCATGGGGGAGCAGGGCACGGAAGTGGCGAAAGAATCCGCTGACGTTCTGTTGACCGATGATAACTTCGCCTCGGTGGTGGCGGGTATCGAGGAGGGCCGGATTGCCTACCGAAATATCCGCAAGGTGATCTTCTTCCTGATTTCTACCGGCGCGGCCGAAGTGGTGTTGTTTATTCTCAGCACGATTTTCGGCATGCCACTGCCGCTGACGGCGGTGCAGCTGCTGTGGCTGAACCTGGTTACCAACAGTATTCAGAATGTGGGGCTCGCCCTGGAGCCGGGTGAAGGCGATGAAATGCGACGGGCACCACGGCCGCCGCAGGAATCCCTGTTCAATCCCGTGATGCTACGTCGTGTGCTGGTGTCGGGCGTGGTGATGGGCGGGCTTGCGTTCACCAGTTTTTACTGGCTGCTACAGCACGGTTGGGAGGTGGAGGCGGCGCGCAACAGTGTCCTGTTGTTAATGGTACTGTTTGAAAATGTACAGGTATTCAATAGCCGGTCAGAGCACCGTTCAATTTTTCATCAGCCATTTTTTTCCAACCCGATTTTGTTGCTGGGCACCCTGGCTGCGCAGGGCATCCACATCCTTTGCCTGTATTCACCCTTGATGCAGGAAGTGCTCGGTGTATCACCGGTCAGTGCCGTGCAGTGGACCGCATTGCTGGCGATTGCGCTACTGCAAGTGCTGGCGATGGAGCTGCTGCTACGTTTTACCCGCAGCTGGCGTTAGCCATCGCAGGCACATTGTCATCTATTTCCTCCCAAGAGTGACCGATGGTTCCTACACTCTGAGTAAATAATTGGTGTGCCTACATTAAGTCCAGCCAGGCAAACGGCGGACTATGCGCGCAGACCTTTCCGCTGGGGGCCATGTGACCGCACAAGATTGTGTACTACGGGCAGAGGATCTGGAGTTACTTATCCAGGCCATCCGTGCGCGTGGGCACCAGGTAATCGGTCCAACTGTCAAAGACGGGGCCATCACCTATGGAGAAATTCACACCAGCGCCGATCTACCGCAGGGTTGGTCGGATCAGCAGGAAAAAGGCCACTACCGCCTGGTGCGTAATGACACGCCAGCCTATTTCGCCTATGCCGTAGGCGCGGGCGCATGGAAACAGTTCCTACAGTTGCCGCGACGCCAGGTGTGGCAGGCCCGGCAATCGGATGGCGACCTGAACTTTGTGGAAGTCATTGACGTCGCACCGCGCGTGGCCTTTCTTGGCGTGCGCAGCTGTGAACTACACGCCATCGAAATTCAGGACCGAGTATTCTCCGGCGGGTCATTCCAAAACGAAAGTTACAGCGAACGACGGGACAACGCGCTGCTGATCGCCGTTAATTGCACTGCGCCCGCGGCCACCTGTTTCTGCACCGCGATGAACACCGGCCCGAGAGTGACGTTACCCGCGGACCTCACCATGACCGAGGTGATCGGTGCTGACGAACACTACTTCCTCATCGGGAGCGGCTCGCAACAAGGCCGCGACATTCTCGGCGACCTGCCGCTGGCACCCGCCACAGAAGCACAACGTAACGCAGAAGAGAGCGCTGTGCGCGGTGCCGCGCAAAAGATGGAAAGCGGGCCTCGCCAGTTTAATAGCGCTGACGTCAAGGACCTGCTGTATCGCAACTATGACAGTCCGCTGTGGGAGCAAGTCGCAGACCGCTGTCTGTCCTGTGCCAACTGCACCATGGCTTGCCCCACCTGCTTCTGCTCCACGGTTGAAGACAGCACAGACCTCAGTGGTGAGCACGCAGAGCGCTGGGAGCGCTGGGATTCCTGCTTTACCGGGGAGTTCAGCTATATCAGTGGTGGCTCCGTGCGACCGGATACAAAAAGCCGATACCGCCAGTGGATGACCCACAAGCTGGCCACCTGGCACGATCAATTTGGCACTTCGGGCTGTGTGGGTTGCGGCCGTTGTATCACCTGGTGCCCGGTGGGCATCGATTTCACGGAAGAGATACACACGCTACGGGAGATGGAAAAACCATGAAAAGTATGTCCCAACTGTTGCACGAGCATCCATTCTTTAGCGGCATGGATGCGAACCAGCTTGATATTGTTGCCAACTGCGGCGCAAACCATATTTACAACGCCGGTGAATACATTGCCCGTGAAAATGCGCCGGCGGATCAGTTTTATGTGATACGGGACGGGCAGGTCGCGGTGGAATGCTTTGTGCCGAACCACGGCGCGCTCTGTCTGCAAACCTTGAACAGCGGCGACATCTTCGGCTGGTCATGGCTGTTCCCTCCCTATCTGTGGACGTTTGATGCCAAGGCCATGGATGAAGTACATGCGATACGGCTCGATGGGAAATGCCTGCGGGAAAAATGCGAGGCCGATCCTGCTCTGGGGTATCAGCTGATGAAGCGCTTCGCCCAGATCATCAGCGACCGTGTACGGGCAACGCGGGTACAGTTGATGGACGTCTACGGACAGCAACGTCCGCCCCTCGAAGGCGACCAATGATTCCGGAGGCATTCCGGGTGGTGCGCCGCAGTGAAGAGTATGCGGGCACTTTTACCCTGCACATTGAGCACAAGGGGGGCAAACCGCTGGCGAGTTTTGCGCCCGGCCAATTCAACATGCTGTATGCCTTTGGCAGCGGGGAAGTGCCGATATCCATGAGCGGCAGGGTGGAAGATTCCGGCACTTATGTGCATACGATACGCGCCCATGGATTGGCAACGCAGTCGCTGGAGCGCCTGCGTGCCGGCGATGAACTGGGGGTTCGCGGCCCATTCGGCCAGGGGTGGCCGATGCAGGAAGTCGCAGACAAACATGTGCTGATCATCGCCGGCGGCCTGGGTCTGGCGCCACTGCGCCCGGCGATCTACAGCCTGCTCTCGGGCGCTCAGCCCTGCCGCAGCCTGCGCCTGTTTTATGGTGCCCGGGGCCCACAGGAAATGCTCTACATCGACGAACTGCGCCATTGGCAAACACAAGTCGCGGCAGTACTCACCGTAGACCAGGCAGATGACGAATGGCATGGCGCGGTCGGGGTGATTACCGGGCCGCTGGCGGCCAGCACCATCGATGCTGACAACACCATCGTCTTCCTCTGTGGACCCGAGGTCATGATGCGTTTCTGTGTGCAGACCCTGCTGGCCAAAGGCCTGTCGGAATCGCGCATTTACCTGTCGATGGAGCGTAATATGAAGTGTGCGACGGGACACTGCGGCCACTGCCAGTGGGGCCCGCAGTTCGTGTGCAAGGATGGGCCGGTATTCAATTACGGGAGTGTGAGACCTTGGTTCAAGATTCGCGCACTTTAGGGAAGGACATACGCAAGCCAACGCTGGCGGTCTGGAAGTTTACTTCCTGCGATGGTTGCCAGTTGAGTCTGCTCGATTGCGAGGACGAGCTGCTGGCCCTCGCGGACACCATCGAAATTGCCTATTTCATGGAGGCCTCCAGCACCCAGCTGCCTGGCCCCTACGACCTTTCCCTGGTCGAGGGCTCCATTACCACGCCGGAAGAGCAGCGACGTATTCGCGACATTCGTGCCCAATCTCGCGCACTGATCGCCATTGGCGCCTGTGCCACCGCGGGCGGAATCCAGGCGCTGCGCAATTTCGCCAACGTCGACAATTTTATTTCTGCGGTGTATGCCCAGCCCGAGTATATCGACACCCTCAAAACATCGACCCCGGTGAGCAGCCATGTGCCGGTGGATTTTGAGCTGAATGGCTGCCCGATCAATAAGCACCAGTTGCTCGAGGTTATCAGCGCGTTTCTACACCGTCGTCCGCCGCAGGTCCCGGCACACTCGGTGTGTATCGAGTGCAAACAGCGCGGCAACGTCTGTGTTTGGGTGGCCCACGGCACTCCCTGCATGGGGCCAGTGACTCAGGCGGGCTGTGGTGCAATTTGCCCCAGCTACCACCGCGGCTGCTATGGCTGCTACGGCCCGAAGGAAAACAGCAACACCACCTCCCTGTGCCACTGGTGGGAGACCGAGCTGGGGGCGGACAGGGTCACGGTGATCGAGAACCTGCGCAACTTCAACGCGGCGGCACCGGATTTTGAGGCCGCGAGCCGCAGCCGGGAGCCCCGGGATGAGTAAGCATAAGACCGTCAAGGTTGACTACCTCGCCCGCGTCGAAGGGGAGGGCGCACTGTACATCCGCTACGACGACCAGCAAGTGCACGATGTACAGCTCAAGATATTTGAGCCGCCGCGCTTTTTTGAAGGGTTCATGTGTGGACGGGATTACCGGGAGGCACCGGACATTACCGCGCGTATCTGCGGGATCTGTCCCGTCGCCTATCAGATGAGTGCAGTACACGCGATGGAAAATGCCCTTGGGCTGGTTCTGTCGGCAGAATTACATGCCCTGCGCCGCTTGATGTACTGCGGAGAATGGATCGAGAGCCATACGCTGCATATCTACATGCTGCACGCGCCGGATTTTCTCGGCTACCCCAGTGGCGTGGCCATGGCCAAGGACCATCCGCAACGGGTGCAGGATGGCCTGCAAATGAAAAAGGCGGGCAACGCAATCGTGCGGCTACTGGGCGGACGCGAGGTCCATCCGATCAATGTACGGGTGGGGGGATTCTATCGGTTGCCCACCGCCACCGAGTTGGGCGCGCTGCGGGAAACATTGCTGCCGGCACGCGATATCGCCATTGCCACCGTACGCTGGGCGGCCGCGCTGTCCTTTCCACAGTTTGAACGATCTGCGGACGACGCCTATGAGTTTGTTGCGCTGTCAGACCCGGATGAATATCCCATGAATCGCGGACGTATTCGCTCTACGCAGGGCCTGGATATACCCGTCAGCGACTACGATCAGCATTTTCGTGAAACCCATGTGAAACACAGTACCGCGCTGCACAGCGAGCGCGTAGGGCGTGGGGCCTATTTCGTTGGGCCTATGGCGCGCTACAACCTGAATTACTCACGGCTGTCTCCGCTGGTGCAGCAGGTGGCTCGAGAGGTGGGCTTCCCGCCGTTTTGTGCGAACCCGTTTCAGAGCATTGTGGTGCGCAGCCTGGAAGTGCTCTATGCGTTTGATGAGGCCTTGCGCATCATCGACCACTATTGCGCACCTGAGCGCCCGTTTGAAGAAACAGAACCACGTCCCGCTCAGGGCTGCGCGGTTACCGAGGCCCCGCGCGGTCTCCTTTACCATCGTTACCAGATCGATGCCGCGGGTAAGATCAGCAATGCCAAAATCGTCGCTCCTACATCGCAAAACCAGAAAACCATTGAGGACGACCTGCGCCTGATGCTGCCGCAGTTTATGCATCTGGCCGCGGACGACCTGCAGGCGCGCTGTGAACAGGCGATCCGCAATTACGACCCGTGTATCTCCTGCTCCACCCACTTCCTCAAACTGCACCTGGATCCTGTGGGGGCAGCGCCATGAGCGGCTGGACCATTATCGGCGTCGGCAATCGCTTCCGCGGGGACGACAGCGTCGGCCCCTATGTGATCGACCGCCTGCGCAGCCGGCTTCCATCCGGCACGCCCTGTATCGAAAACAACGGCGATATGACCAGCCTCCTCGATGAATGGCGCCAGCGGCGGGTATGCCTGATCGACGCGCTTCAGGCTGAAGATCAAGCCCCCGGTGCCATACTGCGTTTGAACGGCCTGGCCGAAGAGATTCCCCCCACACTGTGCCGCACCTCCAGCCACGGCCTGAATCTGGGCGAAGCCCTGGCATTGGCAGGGGCGCTGGATGCGCTGCCGGAACGACTGGACCTCTATGCCATTTGCGGCGAGGACTTTTCCCCGAATGCCAGCCTTTCGGCGGCGGTGGAGGATGCCGCGCGGCAGGTGGAGCGTGAAATTCTTGAAAAACTGAGTCTGCACACAGGAGGTGTGTAATGCACGAACAATCCCTTATCCGCAATCTGGTGGACAAGATTCAAGGGCTGGCGGCGGAAGAGAATGCCACGGTGCTGGCAGCCAAGCTCAGATTAGGCGCTCTTGCGCATATTTCGGCAGATCACCTGCGCGATCACTTTACCCAGCAAACCCAGGGCACGGCGCTGCAAGGTTTGCGGCTCGATATTGAAGAGCAGTCTGATATCCACCACCCCGAGGCGCAGGACATCATCCTGGAAAGCCTCGAATTCCGGGCAAACGATGAACAAAGCGCGCCCTGAGCGACACAGGCTGCAACTCACTGGCATTGTTCAGGGAGTCGGCTTCCGGCCGTTTGTGTTTCGCCTCGCGCAGCGTTTTACGCTGAGCGGTTGGGTGGCCAATGACCGCGCAGGCGTGTGCGTGGAAGTGCAGGGCCCGGCACACCTTTTGCTCCAGTTTCAGAAGTTTCTTTCCCATACATTGCCCCCGCACGCGGAAATCCACTCGCTGACCTGTGAAGCCATTCCAGTGCAGAACGCACGCGGTTTTGTTATCCGCGAGAGCGATGCTGGCAGTGCGCAATCCGCACTCATCTTGCCGGACCTGGCCCCATGCAAATCGTGTGTGCAGGAATTGTTTGAGCCGGGCAATCGCCGTTACCGCTACCCGTTTATTAATTGCACCCAGTGCGGCCCCCGGTTCAGTATCGTCGAACGATTACCATACGATCGCGCGCACACGGCCATGCAGGCTTTTCCACTCTGTGCAGACTGCATGGCGGAATACAAAGACCCTGACAACCGGCGTTTTCACGCGGAACCCACGGCCTGCCCAAGCTGTGGTCCACAGCTTCGCTTCTGTGCTGCCGATGGTAAACGGCTTGCTGCCGGGGAGGCGGCATTGCGCCGCGCAGTGGAGGACATTCGCGGTGGCAAGATCATTGCCATCAAGAACATCGGGGGTTTCCAGTTGATGGCCCGCGCCGATAGCGACGCAGCCATAGCGCTGCTGCGGCAAAGGAAGCAGCGCCCACACAAACCTTTTGCCCTGCTGTATCCCGATCTGGCAAGCGTACACCGGGATTGCTTTGTATCAGCGCAGGAAGAAAGGCTGTTGCTGGCTGCGGAGCGCCCCATCGTTATTTTACGCAGCAGAGGGGCGGTACAGGGCAAGATTGCACCACAAGTCTCACCGGATAATCCCAACCTGGGCGTGATGTTGCCCAGCTCGCCGTTACATCACCTGCTGATGCATGAGCTGCAGCAGCCACTGGTTGCCACCAGCGGCAATCTCGCCGGAGAGCCGATCTGTATTGACGATGCAGACGCACTGCAACGGCTGGGACAAATCGCAGACGGATTTCTGCTGCATAATCGGCGCATACTGCGGCCACTGGATGACTCCGTTGCCCGAGTAATGGATGGCCAGCCGGTGTTATTGCGCCGCGCTCGCGGATACGTGCCACGTCCGCTGGTACTGCCTGATTCACCGTCCAACGCGACAACGCTGCTCGCCGTGGGCGCCGACCTGAAAAACAGCGTGGCCACCACGCGGGGGAATACGGTGCTCTCTAGCCAGCATATCGGCGACCTCGAAGACCGTATCACCATGGGGCACTTTACACAGACTATTACTGAGCTCGCCGAGCTGTATCTGGGCAATGGGAATACCCGCCCGTGGGGACAAATCATCTGTGACCAGCACCCGGGCTTTTTCTCGACGCGCTGGAGCGAGAACCACGCAAATAACAGAGACCGCAGCGAGCTCTTGCGTGTGCCACATCATGTAGCCCATTTTTTTTCCTGTCTGGCAGAGCACGGGCACGGGGGCGCGGCACTGGGCATCTGCTGGGATGGCACCGGATACGGTGACGACGGCGTACTGCGCGGCAGTGAGTTTCTGCACTGGGACGGCGCCGCGCAGGTCAGGCGCGTGGCCAGCCTGCGGGAATTTCCGCTGCCCGGTGGCGAGCAAGCCATGCGCCAGCCACGACTTGCTTTGGCCGGGCTGTTATTTGCATGTTTCGGTAGCAGCGCGTTGTGGCCGGTCAGCGCATCCGGCGCAAGGCTGGCAGCAACATTTAGCTCCGGCTCGCTATTCAATCTCGAACGAATTCTTGTGCGAAAACTGAATACCCCGGTGTGCTCCAGTATTGGTCGTTTGTTTGATGCGGTATCGGCACTTTTCGGTTTGGTGCAACGGTCGACCTTTGAAGGGCAGGGGGCAATGGCTGTGGAAAATGCTGCGCAGGACTGCCATCACCAGATGGAATATCCGTTTGTGCTGCGTCAGGCGCTGGGCCACTTGACACTCGACTGGGAGCCATTGTTGAGTGCATTACTAAAAGATGTGAGAGAAGGGCGGCCCGTCCCCTGGATGGCCACCGCCTTTCACAATACGCTGGCACAGATGGCCGTATCGGTGGCCACAGCCCTCGGCGAGAAGTGCGTGTTTTTGTCCGGGGGCGCTTTTCAAAATAAACGTCTGCTGGAGACCACAACCGGGCTATTGCGTGCGGCCGGATTTGACGTGCATTGCCATCGCAACATCCCGCCTAATGATGGCGGCATAGCGGTGGGACAGATCTACTACGCGCGCTGTATGCAGCAGGTCGCGAAGCACCGCCCCGCGCACAGCGAACACGCAGGCCAGGAAACGTGACCATGCGCCGCAAACAAGAAGAGGGCACTTGAGTATGTGTCTGGGAATTCCGGGTTTCGTCGAAGAAATACTGAACAGTGCTCCGCTTGAGCGCAGCGCGCGGGTCCGCTTTGGAGGTATCAGCAAGGAAATCAACCTCGCCTATGTGCCCTCAGCAAATGTTGGCGACTACGTAATTGTGCACGTGGGCTTTGCCATCAGCGTGGTAAACGAACAGGAAGCCCGCCGGATATTTCGCTATCTCGAAGAGCTCGGCGATCTCCAGGATCTTGAGTCAAACCGCGAGGCGTCCCAATGGAAACCTGTGTAGTTCGGAGGGTGCAATGCAGTATCTGACGGAATATCGCGAGCGCGCCAGTGTTGAGAAGATTTCTGCGGAAATACAGCGCATTACCACGCGGCCCTGGGCGCTTATGGAAGTCTGCGGCGGCCAGACCCACGCGATCGCTAAATACGGGCTGCAACAGCTGTTGCCCCATGAAATTGAGCTCTTGCATGGCCCCGGCTGCCCGGTGTGTGTCACCTCACTGGCGATTATTGATCAGGCGATCGCCATTGCTACACGACCGGAGGTGATCTTCTGCTCATTCGGCGACATGTTGCG
This sequence comes from Microbulbifer sp. Q7, assembly GCF_001639145.1. Taxonomy (NCBI): domain Bacteria; kingdom Pseudomonadati; phylum Pseudomonadota; class Gammaproteobacteria; order Cellvibrionales; family Microbulbiferaceae; genus Microbulbifer; species Microbulbifer sp. Q7. Next base: position 1,048,315 of record NZ_LROY01000002.1, read on the forward strand.
GGTGCCCGGCAGCCACAGTGACCTGCTGAGCGTGAAAGCCGCCGGCGGTGACGTGCGCACCGTGTATTCACCCATGGATGCCCTGGCACTGGCGCAGGCACACCCGGACCGGCAGGTGGTGTTTTTTGCCATTGGCTTTGAAACCACCGCACCGGCAAACGCCATGGCCGTGTTCCAGGCGCAACGAAAAGGGCTCGGCAACTTTTCGCTGCTGGTCTCCCAGTTTCTGGTGCCACCGGCGATCGAAACGATCTGCGCCGATGGGGACACCCGTGTGCAGGCGTTTCTCGCCGCTGGACACGTGTGTGCAATTACCGGTTTTGAAGCCTACCAGCCTCTGGCACAGCACATCCGCCGTCCCATTGTGGTTACCGGATTTGAGCCCCTGGATATTCTCGAGGGGGTTCTCATGTGTGTGCGCCAGCTGGAGCAGGGCAGTTGTGACGTACAAAACCAATACGCCCGCGCCGTATCCCGTGAGGGCAACAGGCCCGCGCGGGAAATGCTGCAGCAGGTATTCGAAATCTCGCCCCAGCACTGGCGCGGTGTGGGGGAAATCGCCGGCAGCGGGTTGCGCCTGCGCCCGCAATATACGGCGTTTGATGCGGACCAACGATTTCCCCGCGTGACAACGGGTCGCGACGATTCCCGTGGCTGTATCAGCGGGCAGATCATGCAGGGGCGCAGCAAACCGGATGACTGTCCGCACTTTGGCAAGGCCTGTCGCCCGCAGAGTCCGCTCGGTGCCCCCATGGTATCCAGCGAAGGCCCCTGTGCGGCCTACTATCGATATGCAAATCGAGGGGCAAGCGGACCGGATCATAAAAAACAGGAGCTGCCCAATGAATATTGAGTGCCCGCTGCCAATGGAGACACTGGCCACGGATTCTGAAGCGGATTCAGAAGGGGTGGTCCGCCTTGGCCACGGCAGTGGTGGAGAGCTGACCGAGCAATTACTACAGAACTTTGTATTTCCGTATATTGATAACCGCTGGATTCGGCAGGGCCACGACAGCGCGACCCTGCCCTTGGATGGCTCCCGGCTGGTATTTACCACTGACTCTTTTGTGGTGTCTCCCCTGTTTTTTCCCGGCGGCAATATTGGGACGCTGGCGGTTTACGGTACCGTCAACGACCTGGCCATGAGCGGCGCCCGCCCAAAGTACCTGAGCTGCGGGCTTATTCTGGAGGAGGGGCTGCCGCTAAAACACCTTGTGCGCATCATGCAGTCCATGGGCCGAACGGCAGCCGAAGTAGGCGTACAACTGGTCACCGGTGACACCAAAGTGGTGGAGAAAGGCAAGGGCGATGGTGTGTACATCAATACCTCCGGAATTGGTGTGCTCGCGGCCCCACAGCCAATCCACCCCCGCCAGATCGCGGCGTCCGATGCGATCATTCTGTCCGGTGATATTGGCCGACACGGTATGGCGGTGATGGCAGCACGGGAAGGTCTCGACTTTGAAAACCCGCTGCACAGTGACTGCGCGCCGCTGTGCGATCCCGTCATGGCACTTTTGGCCGCTAAAATCGATGTGCATTGTCTGCGCGACCTGACGCGGGGTGGATTGGCAACGGCGCTGGTGGAACTGGCCGAGTCATCCCGTATGGACATGCAGGTACACGAAGACCAGATCCCGGTTACCGCGTGTGTGCAAGGCGCCTGCGAATTGCTTGGCCTTGATCCCATGTACGTGGCTAACGAAGGCCGCTTTCTGCTGTTTGTACCAGCAGATCAACAACAGGCCACGCTTGAGATTCTGCAGGCCTTTGATGTATCCGTCGCGAGTCGGGTCATTGGTGAGGTATGCGATCGGGTTGACGACGCAGACACCGCGGACGTCATACTCAGCAACGCGCTTGGCTGCGAACGGCTACTGTGCCGGTTGCCCGGTGAGCAGCTGCCGAGAATCTGCTGAAACGCGCAAAAACAGATGTGGGCGCAGGCTTTTCTCCAGCCCTGCGCAACACCCATGAGTTCGCATAATATAGATTATGTTAAATTGATAATATTGAGACATCCCGATTGTTTCATATGTGCTGGCTACTCCCCCGTGTGGCCAGCGTCTCCTGGTTTGAGCCTGTGGTGCCGGCTCACAAGGATTGCAGGCGTTTACAGTGCCTTTCCATCCGCACCATCCGCACCATCCGCACCATCCGAACCATCCGCACCGCTACGCGCCGACTTGGCCCGTACCCTGCGTAAATCTGCACAGATTATCTCCATGCCATCGAGCACACGGAATGTGTGGCGTTGGATAAGGTCTGGTGGCACAAAGAACAGATGGCCGTTGCTCACCGCTTTCAGGCCCGGATACGCTTTCCAGTCATTGAGCCAATCTGGGCGGGTTTCGCCCATACCGCTGGCAATGATCACGTCGGGATTGCGCTCCAGCACCGACTCAATACTGATTTTGGGCGCAAGTACCAGCGCATCCGCGAACGTATTGCGGCCGCCACAGGCTCGGATTACATCGCTGATCAGGTGCTCGCCATTCAGGGTTTGCAGTGGATCGCTCCATACCTGGTAAAAGACGCTCAGTGGCGCCTGTTGCTCATGGTCACGCTTGAGCGTGCTCAAGCGGGCAAGCCACTGGGCCGCTGCCTGGTCGGCGATCGCGCTGGTGCCGGCCAGCTGCCCGAACAGGCGCACATTGCGCGGGATATCTTCAAGAGTGCGGGATTCGGTAACAAATACCTGAAACCCCAAACGCCGGAGCTTGTGCACCATCTGATCGCCGTTGCCGGAACCCCAGGCAACAATCAGGTCCGGCTTTAATGCCAGCAGGCGCTCGTAACTGACGGACTTGTAGTTACCGATCTGTGGCAGCGCTTTGGCCTGTTCCGGGTAATTGCTGTAGCTGACCGCAGCGATTAACGTGTGCCCTGCTCCCGCGCTGTAAAAGTTTTCCACGATATGCGGGGCCAGCGCCACAACGCGCTCTGCCGGCGCCGCCAGCTCCACCCAGTGCCCCTGCGCATCCTGTACGCGCACAGGATTGTCTGCGGTTACCGCTGTGGCCCAGACCAGTGCGACAACGGTCGTCAGGAGAGTGAAGATTCGAGCGTATAGGGACTGCGTATCCGACTGTTTTTGTGCGCGCTGCATGGTGTTAGATATGGCGTGATACATGGTGTGTTACTCAGGCTATTCCGTTGGCCGCCAGTGCTACCCACAGCAGCAGCACTGACAACTCGGTGATTTCCACCAGGCCACCCAAGCAATCGCCGGTGTAGCCACCGATTTGTTTTTGCCATAGCTGGCGCCACAGCAAAATGACTGCAGGCAGTACAGCGGCCAAGCCGATTGCAACCGGTAGTGGTGCCAGGGCAATCCCCGCAACCGCTACCAATATTGCCACGGGTAACAGCTCGCGGTTGCGTTGGGAGTTGGAGGGCGGCACCAGGCCTTGTGCGCGTGCGTAACTGGAAAGACTCATTAAAAAAAGTGCCGCGGTCCGCGCCAGTACCGGGGCCAGTAACAGTGGCAGGTAGATCCAAGTCCCCTGCTCTGTGGTGGCAAGCCACTCAAGCAGTGCGCTCAATACGGCAAACTTCACCAGCAGGAAAATCACCAGTGCGATCACTCCCATGGCACCGCAATGGGGATCGTGCATTACGGCAAGTATCCGCGTGCGGCGCTCCTCCGTGTCCATGCATTTATGCCCGGCAAAGTAGGCATCGGCGCAGTCGGCGAGACCATCAAGATGCAGTGCACCGGTGACCAACACCCAGAAACCCAGCAGTAACGCTGCCTGCAATTGGGCGGGCAATGGCGAAAGAACATACGTTGCCGCGCACAGCAGGGCGCCGACAATCAGCCCTACCAGCGGATAGTAATACACGGATCTCTTCGCCGTTTCCGCGTCCACGTTCCGCAACAGACCGGCCACGGGCAGGCGCGTTAGGAACACCAGCGCATACAGAAACGGCTGCATGAAACCAGTTACGCTGTGTACAACACTATTACGCGGGGTAGACATAGGCGCTCTGCGGGGGATGAAGGATAGAAAATTTTCGAGTCGATGGATTGTACTCCAGCGATGCACCGAAGCCGTACCCCACGGTCAGGGCAATCATCCGAGCGGGTTGCCACTGGTGCGCGGTAGTGAGCAGCAGTTTGATCACGCCGCCGTGAGTCACCAGCAACAGGGGTTCATCGCCATAGCGTTTCGCCAGTCCATCAATACTAGCGAGCACCCGTGTGCGGAAGGACGCAAAAGGCTCTCCCCCCGGCGGTGAATGGCGCTCCGGGTCGCTACTCCAGGCTTCGCACAGCGCGCGCTGCTCGTGCCAGATACGATCCACAGGCTGCCCCTCCCAATCGCCAAAACCGATCTCGCGGATGCCTGCCTCGGTATGCACCGGCAGGTCCCGGTCGAGCCCCACCTGTGCGGCAAATTTGTGGCAGCGCTGTAGCGGTGAGCTGATGATCCGGGTCCAGGGTGCGCTCAAGTTTTGCAGACCCTTTTCCATTTGCTGCCAACCCGCATCGGTCAATGGCACATCAATATGCCCGCGGAATACCCGGCCACCCGCGCAGGCGCCGTGGCGCAGCAGATCAATCCTCAACCGGGATACCCGCTTCGCTGAAGGTAAACATGCTGTTGTGCAGTGCGAGTGCCTGCTTGATGACACTCACAGCGAGTACCGCACCGGTGCCCTCCCCCAGCCGCATATTCAGGCTGAGCAACGGTTTCACACCCAGACACTCCAGGGCCAGTAGATGCCCGGATTCATCCGACTGATGCGCGAACAGCAACCACGGCTTCACGCTGGGGTTCACCGCCACGGCGATGGCCGCCGCCGCGGTTGCCATAAAACCGTCTACCAGTACCGGTGTGCCCCGCTGTGCGCTGGCAATAAAGGCACCGGTGAGCGCTGCGATTTCAAAGCCGCCCAGAGTGCGCAGGATTTCCAACGGCGAATGCAGTGCTTCGCGGTGCAGTTCCAGCGCCGATTCGATCAACTCGATTTTGTGCTTCAGTGCCGCATCATCAATACCCGTACCGCGCCCGGTAATGTCCGCAACATCGAGCGTGAACAGCGCCGCGAACATCGCCGCGGCAGAGGCGGTGTTGCCGATGCCCATGTCACCGCCCACGAAGCAGTCGCACTCGACCGCCTGACGCTGCCCGGCCAGCAAGGCGCGCTGGAGTTGCGACTCGGTCATGGCGGATTCGCGGGAAAAATCTGCGGTAGAGGGGGCAATGAGCTCGTCAATAAGATCCGGGTGTTGCGCGGGAACCACGCATCCCAGATTGATTGCGGCAAAGTTTGCATCGTGCTCACGGCTCAATACATTGATGGCGGCACCGCCCTCACAGAACATGCGCAACATCACCGACGTTACCGCTTGTGGGAACCGCGACGTACCGCGCTGGGCGATGCCGTGGTCGGCGCCGAACACGCGCACAGCCAGATGGTTCAGCTGCGGCTGAGCCCTGCCCTGATATCCGGCAAAATCCACGGCTAGGGTTTCTAGCCGGCCCAGCGCACCCGGTGGCTTGATCAGCTGCGCCTGGTGCGCGATCGCTGCACGGCGTGCGGCCTCATCGGGTACCGGCGCCGGTTCATGGAGCCATTTCAATTCTTGTGACATTGCGATGTACTTCTCCAGCTCACGTCATTTCACTTTTAGCGGCAACCCGGCAATGGCAAGGGTGACGCTTTCGGCCCGCGCAGCCAGTGCCTGATGCAGCCAGCCGGCGGCATCGACAAATTCGCGGGAGAGCTGCCCGAGAGGCACGATGCCCGAGCCTACTTCATTACTGACCATAATCAGTGGCGCGCTGCGCGATCGTGTATCGAGATACTGCAACAGTGCCTGGCGCTGGCGTGCCCAGGTGCCCTGATGCAGACAATTACTCAGCCACAGCGTCAGGCAGTCTACGAGGACACAACGGCTGTCGGCGATACCGGCGAGCGACTCCGCCAGTGCGATGGGTACTTCAATAGTCTGCCAGCGCTCATCCCGATCGGCGCGGTGCTGCGCGATACGGGACGACATTTCATCGTCGCCGGCGGTGGCCGTTGCCACATAAACCAGGCGGGTTGATGACGGCTTCGCTGGCACAATCTGCGTTTGCTCTAATCCCTGCGCCTGCTGTAACCATTGCTCCGCGTGCTGCTGGGCGAGCCGGCTTTTGCCACTGCGTGCGCCACCAAGTACGAGGAGCAAGCCTGCATGGGTCTTATTCATCTGCCAACACCAGAGGTTTACCGGTAACGGGATGCGGCACCACGGTGACACCGTAGCCGTAGAGCGCTTGCATGTTTTCCGCGGTCAATACGGAATGCGCATCGCCGTAAGCCATACTGTGACCGTCCTTGAGTGCGAGAATCCGATCGCTGTAGCCACTGGCCAGGGCGAGGTCGTGCACCGTCATCACCACCGCCACACCACTGCGCGCAAAGGCGCGCACCGCTTTCATCATTTCGTACTGGTGGGCAATATCGAGGCTGGTTGCCGGCTCATCCAGCAACAGCAGTCGGTCGCCCTCTTCCTCCCCGCTCCAGATCTGGGCCATTACCCGCGCGAGCTGCAAGCGTTGCTGCTCACCGCCGGAGAGTGTCGGGTACAGTCGTTCGGCCAGATGGGTGACATCCAGCGCAGCCATGGCTTGCTGGCAAATTTCCCGGTCGCGGACAACACCGGTGCCGTGTGGATTGCGCGCAAGGGCCACCAGCTCAAAACCGGTGAACGCGAACGAAAGTGGATTGTGCTGCGGGAGAACGGCCAGTTGGCGGGCACGGCGTTGGGGCGAATAACCGCTGATGGGCTCGCCCTTGAACGACACCTGTCCCGCCGCCAGGGACGACTCGCCACACAGTGCCCTGAGCAAGGTCGATTTACCGGCACCGTTGGGACCAATGATACACACCAGTTCACCGGCCGCGATTTCAAAGTCGATATCGCTGATCAGCGCACGCCGGTCGACGCAGACGGTCACACCTTTTGCCTGCAACATGGACATTACAGGGACTCCCTGCTCTTGCGCAGTAGCGACACGAAGAATGGGACACCAATCAACGCGGTAATCAGGCCCACCGGGATTTCCACCGGCGCAATCACCGTGCGCGCCAGGGTGTCAGACACCAGCAGCAGCCCGGCGCCGGCCAGTGCCGACAGCGGTAACAGCTGGCGATGATCGGGTCCTACCCACAGGCGCACCATGTGCGGCACGACCAGGCCGACGAAGGCGATACTGCCCGCCACCGCCACGGAGGTGCCGACCCCTGCGGCGACCAGCACAATGAGGCCCGTTTTCACCCGCTCCACATCAACCCCAAGATGCCGGGCCTGGGACTCGCCCAGCAGCAGAACATTGAGCGCGGGGCCAAAACGAAACATGGTCGCAAGCAGGCCGCACAGCACCAGTAGCATCAGCAACGCGCGCGGGTAGCTGGCCGCATCCAGCCCGCCCATCCGCCACAAACTGATACGCCGCAGCATTTCATTATCCGCGAAGTACTCCATCAGCCCGGTGAGGCTGGCCGAAAATGCGGAGACGGCGATGCCCATCAGCAGCATGGTCGCCACCGAAGTCCCATTGATGCCCCGCGCCACCTGGTAGACCAACGCTACGGCTATCAGGCCACCACAAAAGGCGGCGATGGAAACCACCGGTAAACTACCGAATGCAGCCGCCACGGATGCACCGAGCAGGATGGCGAGACTCGCACCGAAAGACGCGCCGGCGGTAACACCAATTAACGAAGGATCCGCGAGCGGATTGCGAAACAGTCCTTGCAACAGGGCACCACAGATCGCCAGTGTTGCGCCGACGGTCGCCGCCAATATGGCACGCGGCAGGCGTATGGCCTGCACGATATCCGTAGCCAGGCCGGCCTCCCCCAATCCAGTGAGCGCACTGACCACGTCAGACAGCGACAGCGAAACGGCCCCAATGGCGATCGCCACCAGAAAGCTGGCCACCAGCAGTAGTGGCAGCAGCGACCAGGCAGCGCGCAGCGCGCGAAGACGTGCCGTGGTCACGAGGTGACCTCAAACTGTGCCAGCCAGGATTTGTCGAGATACGCTTCCACGGTATCCGCCAGACGGTCGAGTTGCTGTTGCCGATGTGCATCGAGATCCACCGCCGTGGCGTCCACAACACCACACCACTGAAGCAGCGCGCTTTGTGCCGATGGGGCGTCGAACAGGCCGTGCACGTAAGTGGCCAGTACCTGCCCATCGCCGCTGATGGCGCCATCAGGTCTCGCAGCACCATTGCCGTCGCGCAGACACAGCGCCGGATTTTCCAGCGCCGGCCCTTCGCTCGTGCCACAGTGAATTTCGTAGCCGCTGACTGCAACCGGCGACCCGCCCTCGGTGAGCCGCAGTGTACCGGCAACATTTTCCAACGCCTTGACCGGCTGCAACGTGGTGGAGAAATCAAGATAACCGAGGCCCGCTTCACTCCCGGCGGTATCTTCAATACCCTCGGGATCATGCAGCACGCGCCCAAGCATCTGCATTCCGCCGCAGATACCGATGAGTTTGCCACCATAGCGAAGGTGCCGCTCCAGTTGCGCAGGCCAGTGGTGCTCTTTCAGGAAAGCGAGATCCGCACGGACATTTTTGCTGCCGGGGAGAATGATCAGGTCACAGGGTGGGACTGGCGCTCGCACACTGACAAACTGCAGGTCGACGTTGGGATGCAACCGCAACGCATCGAAATCCGTGTGATTGCTGATCCGGGGCAAAACGGGCACAACAATTTTCAGCCCGCGATCGCTAGCATTCACGGGTGCTACCTGCTGACTGCTGATGGCGTCTTCCGCATCGAGATACAGATCGTGCAGGTACGGCAGTACACCGAGTACGGGTTTGCCGGTGTAGTCCTGCAGCCAATCGAGCCCGGACTGCAGCAGCTTCAGGTCGCCGCGAAATCGGTTAATCACAAAACCCACCACACGGGCACGTTCGCTCGCGGAAAGTAATTCAAGGGTACCGACCAGGTGTGCGAAGACCCCGCCGCGATCAATATCGGCTATCAGAATGACCGGGCAATCCACCGCCTCGGCGAACCCCATGTTGGCGATATCGTTTTCGCGCAGATTGATTTCCGCCGGGCTGCCGGCGCCTTCGACCAGTACCAGGTCATACTGACCTTGCAAGCGGGTGAACGAATCGAGCACCGCATTCTGCGCAGTCACTTTGTAATGGTGGTAATCCAGCGCCTGCATATTGCCAATCGCCCTGCCCTGGATAATTACTTGCGCGCCCGTATCCGACGCCGGCTTGAGCAGCACCGGGTTCATATCCGTGTGCGGTGCTAATCCACAGGCCAACGCCTGCAGTGCCTGGGCACGGCCGATTTCGCCACCATCAGCTGTGACCGCGCTGTTCAGAGCCATGTTTTGTGGTTTGAACGGCGCTACCCGCACGCCGCGACGGGCGAAATAGCGCCCGAGCGCCGCCACCAGCGTACTTTTACCCGCATCCGATGTGGTGCCCTGAACCATCAATACCGACATGGTGGAATCAACCTTTTAGTAGTCCACGCCTTTTCGGGCTTTGATGCCGGCCTTGAACGCATGCTTGATATCTTTCACTTCAGACACCGTATCCATCACTGCCTGCAACGCACTGCCGCCACCGCGTCCGGTGACGACCACACTCTGTTCCATCGGTCTCTGTGCGAGTGCGTCAAGCACCATTTGTTCATCGAGGTATTTGTACGCGAGCATGTAAGTGAGCTCGTCCAGCACCACCAGGTCGTAGCCGGGATCGGTGAGCATTTTGCGCGCTTCAGCCCAGGTTTTTTCCGCTGCCGCGATGTCGCCGGTGCGGTCCTGGGTGTCCCAGGTAAAGCCGGTGCCCATCTGGTACAGCGTAACCTGTGGGCACTGGTTCCTGATATAGAGTTCCTCACCGGAGAGCTGCGCCCCTTTGATAAACTGCACGACTCCCACCTTGTGACCGTATCCCAGTGCACGGATGACCATGCCAAACGCCGAACTGGACTTTCCCTTGCCGTTACCGGTGAGCAGAACTGCGACACCACGCTCGGTATCCGCCGCGGCGATATTGGCATCCACCTTGGCTTTCTGCTTTTGCATGACTTCTTTGTGCCGCGTATTTTTTTTCTGCTGGTCGTCCGACATGATCACCTCATCAGTGGATAGCGTACTTCGGGCTGGTTAAAACGTGAATTCTACACCGGCGTATCCTGCCGCACCCGCGGTGTTATAGCCGGGCACCTCGTAATACGCCTTGTCGGTCAGGTTTTCACCGCGAAGGTACACGGTCGTCGCCGCGCTCACTCGATAGCGCAGACTCGCATCCAGCACCTGGTAATCGTCCATCGTCGATCCATCGATATCCACCGCATCGGCACTGGAGCGGATGTTCAGCGCCATACTCAGCGCGCTGGATGGCTGGTAGCTAACCCCGAGGTTCGCAAGCTGCTTCGGGCGTCGGGCGCGCGGCGTATCACCGGTGTTCTGGGTGTCGGTATAGGTGTAGTTCGCGGAAACCCGCAGTGTGTCACTCAGCTGGGCGTTGGCAATCAGTTCCACACCGCGGGAACGGCTGCGGCCACCACTTTGCAGATAGCCGGTGTAGTCGACGAGATCAAAACCGATTTCATTTTCGATGATCTGATCGAACTGCACGAATTCGAGGTGCAGCGCGTTATCGCCAAAATATTCGATCCCCCACTCCACACCGCGGCTTTCTTCCGGGGTCAGCAGTGGCAGATCGGGATTATTTTGCGAGCGGTTGTAGTTGATCTCGAAAAGACTCGGCGCACGGAAGCCGGTGCCGTAGCTCGCCTTCAGTTTCAGGGAGCCATGGGCAAACGGATCGACCAGGTACGCCGTACTCGCCCGGAAACTGTTGTGGCCGCCAAAGTCTGAGTTATCGTCATGGCGCAGGCCCAGGGTGAAAAACACCTGTTCCGCGTAAGCGCCCTGATACTCCGAGTATGCCGCCCAGCGATCACGATTGAGGTCGCGCACAGTATCTTCGCGGCGCTCCAGACCATAAATGAACGCCTGAGATTCAGCCAGGTCCGCGAAGCCGTTCAGGTTCAGCGTCTGTATGTCACCCTCGGTATCGTACGAAACAGCACCGGCTGCATAGTTGGTGCGGCTCAGGTCCGCACGGGAATAGGACAAGGTTTGCTGGCCACCTTCGCTATCGCGAGCGAGGCTGACCCGTGTGTTTTGCTGGCGGAAGTCTTCGGTACAGGCATCCTGGGTAACCGGCCAGCCACAGCGATCGAATTCGCCGCTGGCTTTGGTGTCCCGCACGATGGCTTCAGCACGCCATTCTTCCGACACATTCCAGCCAGCGCGACCGTGCAGGGTCGTATTGTTGTAGCCATCGTCATCCTGAAGCTGGGTATCGAAGGTGCTGGTGTTAAAGCCGCGGGTATGTGCTTTGCTGGCGGTAACAAAGTAATCCAGCGCCCCGGCAGCGCCGCCGGCGCTCGCGTTGTAGCGTCTGGTGTCAAAACTACCGCCCTCAGCCCCGATATCGATCCTGTGCCCCGTGTCATCACGGCGTGTGGAAATATCCAGTACGCCACCCGCATCCGCGCCATACAGCATACCCTGAGGACCGCGCAGCAGTTCGACACGCGCCAGGCCGTTGCTCAGAATATGCTGGATTGGAGCACCGCCCTGGGTGCCGGTGGGATCGGAGATTTCGACCCCGTCGATACGCACCAGGGTGCGGAAGCCGTCTTCGCCGCGTACGCGCAACGCTGTTGCCCTGCCCATGCCTCCGGAGTTGGAGACGGAGACGGAAGGTGCGCTGCGCAACACATCCGCCAGCGAGGCAAGGCCACGGGCCTTGATATCGGCTTCGTCCAGTACTGTCACCGAGGTAGCCACACGGCGCAGGGGTTCGCCCTGTCGGGCGCTCACGACAATGATCGTTTCCAGATCGGGAATTGCGGATTCGCTGTTGGTGCTGTTGGTGCTGCTGTTGGCAAACGCCGGACCGCTGACTGCTGATGCGACAGCGCAGCTCAATAAAATCTTGTTCAAGTTTCAACCCCTCGGAAAATTCGGATGGGATCGAGGGAGGAATAGCAATGCGGCGCGCCCAGGGCGCGAGAGGTCGTATTGCAGGATGGCAGCCCTCCGCTCCATCATGATTCGATCTCAGGCCGGTATCGGGCTTACTACGCCACCTGTTGCCAGGGGGAGCAGATCACCGTTGCGGGGGCAGCGCCGGATTTCCGGACTTCCCGTTTAACCCTCTCAGCGTGATTCAGTAAAGCAGTTGAATCGCGCAGAGGGCACCTCGGATCGCGGAGCGAACTTAGGGGAACGATACTGGAAAGTCAACTGCGCTGTTGTGGAGGGTGCTGCGGGGGGGCTACTGGGAGGAAGGCAGCCGTGCGACTGACGGCCGCCACATCGATTAGCGGTGGGCCAGCAGGAACGCCGGGATCGTCCGCTCCAGCCAGTACTCCGGCCGCCACAGGCTGCCCGCAACAAAGCCCACATGTCCGCCCCGCTTGCTCAATTTGAGCGTCACCGCGCCGCTCACATCCGATGGCGCGGGCACCGCGTTCGGACATACGAAAGGATCGTCCATTGCATGAATCAATAATGTGGGTTTGGTTACGCTGGCGAGATAGGGCCGGCTGGAAGCGCGGGTGTAGTAGTCATCTACGCCATCAAACCCGTGTAGGGGCGCGGTAAAGTGATGGTCGAAGTTGCGGAAATTATCGAAATAGCGGGTGTTGCCCAGTGGCGGCATCGCAGCGGCCAGCGCGGGGTCTTTCGCTTTGCGGCCGAGGCTGTCGCGCAGGCTCGTCAATAGATGCTTCTGATACACCTTGGAAAACCCGGTATCCATCCGCCGACTGGACAGGTGCAGGTCGAGCGGTGCGGAAACAGAAACGGCGGCGCTCAGGGGGCTGTCTGTGCCATCTTCCCCCAGCCACTTCAGCAGCACATTGCCGCCAAGCGAATATCCCACCGCCATCAGCGGCGACATTGGAAATTTCGTACGCAGCCGGCCGGCGAGCCAGCGGGCATCGCCCGTTTCCCCACTATGGTAGGCCCTGGGCAGCAGGTTGGGGATGCCACCACACCCGCGAAAATGCATGACTGCAACCTGGAAGCGCTTTGCCAAAAGCGCCTGCATCAGCCCCTGCACATACGGTGACTCGACCGAGCCTTCGAGGCCGTGCAGTACCAGGACGATCGGGCGCGCGGGATCGTTTTGCAGTGGTGCGGGTGTATGCAGGGCCAGGCGGTCGCCATCCGGTGTGGTCAGCCACTGGCCCTGGGTTCTGATCCAGGGCTTGGGTCGGTGGTATCGGGGAAACAGGGTCTGCAGGTGGCAGTTGCCGAGCCCGATGGCGGGCTCGAACGGTGGAATACTCAATGGAGGAACGCCCTTCGCATTATTCAGAAAGGCGTTAAGACTAACCGTGCCCTGCGCACATTACCAGCCGCAAAAACCGTCGCTCAGGAGGGCTCCGGCGCAGTCACTTTTTCGTAGAACCGGTATTCGCCATTGGCCTGGATAGCGTATACCACATACGGAGAAAAGTTTTTCCCGCGGTACATGCCAGGACTGCCCTGGGGCATCCCGGGTACCGCCAGGCCAATGCTGTTTGCGGGTGGATTGGCGAGGAATTTTCGTATCAGGCGCGCCGGCACATGCCCTTCAAATACGTACTGCCGATTCCACACCCCGGTATGGCAGCCCTGCATACTGGGATGAATGCCCCACTGCTGTTTTACCGCGGCGGTATCCAGGCCATTTTCGCTACTCACGGTGAACGCATTTTGCTCCAGATGGGTAATCCAATCATTGCAACACAAGCATAACGGGGACTTGTAGACCACGATTTCGCTGTCCGCGCCCTGCTCCTGGCGGGTATCGGTTGTACTGCAGGCGGCCAGCGTAGCGACGATACAGAGCGAGGCTGCAATACGCCAGAATGTACAGGAGCCGTTTCGCTCAAAGAGTTTCAGCATAATAGATCGCATAGTGTTTTTTATTATCCGTCCAGAATTGCATTGGATTGAACCCGCTCTCCCGCAACAAAGCCTCCAGCCCCGCCCGGGTATACTTGTGGCTGTTTTCTGTATGAATGGTCTCGCCTTCCTCGAAGTCAAACGTCTGCCCAGCCACCTGTACTTTCTGGTCACACAGACTCACGAGATGCATCTCCACGCGTTGCCGATGCTGATGGTAGAAGGCGCGGTGTGCAAACGCCTCTGTGTCGAAATTTCCATCCAGCTCACTATTGATGCGTGACAACAGATTCTTGTTGAACTGTTCCGTGACGTGATCACTGTCGGCATAAGCGCGCTCCAGCACCACCGAGTCCTTCACCAGGTCAACGCCAATCAACAGCCCATCACCGGTAGACAGGTAGCTGCGAAACTGCGCAAGCAGAGCCGCAGCCTGGTCGGGCGAAAAATTACCGATGGTCGATCCGGGAAAAAAGATCACTTTTCTGTGAGACGACGGAGGGATTTCCCCCCAGGGTTCCGCGCCGGTAAAGTCGCCCACCACCGGTGTGACCGTGAGATCGGGCAGCCGGGCCTGAATGCGTTGCTGTGCATTCAGCAGAATTTCCGGAGAGATATCGAGCGGGTAAAAGGCGTGGGGCGTAGCCATTGCCGTCAATAGTGGCTCTGCTTTTTCGCAATTCCCGGCACCCGGCTCCACAAGCACAGCAGATGGCCCTAGTAATGCCGCCATGCTGTCGAGGTTGGAGTGGAAAATATCCGCCTCGGTGCGTGTCAGGTAATAATCCTCCAGCTCACAAATCGCCTCGAACAGTTTTGAGCCGGCTTCGTCGTACAGGTATTTACACGGCAGGGTTTTCTGATTGCCCGACAGCCCCGCCAACACATCGGCCTGGAATGCCTTCAGGTGATTATTCTGAGATGCGCTATGATCCCCACCCCTTCCCTTGATTGATGCCTGAACTGCCATGTTCACTATAGTTCTCCTGCCAGTCGAATACCGGTGAATTGCCAAGCCTGGTGGGGGTAAAAGAAATTGCGATAGCTGATGCGAATATGATCGCGGGGCGTCACGCAGGAACCGCCACGCAAGATCATCTGGTTGCACATGAATTTTCCGTTGTATTCGCCTACGGCGTCCTTGCTCGCGCGGAATCCGGGATACGGAAGATACGCACTGGAGGTCCACTGCCACAGGTTACCGAGCAACTGGGCCTCACCGGCCCCCGCCTCCCATTCGGCAACAGGCTGAAATTGTTGTGACTCCAGCATGTTGGCATTATCTGCCGCATCCTTGTGGCAATGTAGCCACGCAGCAATCTCCCACTCAAACTCCGTAGGCAGACGCTGACCGGCCCAGCTGGCAAAGGCATCGGCCTCGTAGTAGTTCACGTGGCAGACAGGCGCGGACAAATCCAGTGGCTGTAAACCGGCGAGGGTAAACTGGAACCATTCCCCATCCCGTTGCGTCCAGTAGATCGGTGCCCGGGTGCTCTCTTGCTGCACCCTGCTCCAGCCATCCGATAGCCACAGGCGTGGCTCCTGGTAGCCACCATCCTGGAGAAACTCGAGATACTCACCGTTGGTAACGAGTCGCGATGACAGACGGAATGCCGGCTGGAATCGCTGATGCGCCGGCCCCTCGTTATCAAAGCAGAAAATATCTCCATCGCTGCCCACGGTGTAGTTGTCTTCGGGCACCGTGAGCCATACCTGCGGTGGCGTTTCTTCAGTCTCGCCGTCTGCCTCAGCATACTCAAGGTAGGCGGGTAGCAGCGGGTTGATCGAAAACGCATGCTTGATATCGGTCAGCAGCAGCTCCTGATGTTGCTGCTCGTGGTTCAACCCCAGTATCAGCAGTTTTGCCTGCTCAGTGGACACTTCTTCCTCACAAAGCCACTGTTCAATGGCCCGATCAACACGACTGCGGTAAGCGAAAATTTCTTCGATAGATGGGCGCGATAACAGCCCGCGGTGCGGCCGCGAGAAGGGTTTTCCCAGAGAGTTGTAATAGGAGTTGAACAGGGTGTGATAGGCGGGGTGGAATGGCTGGTAATCCGGCAAAGAGGATTGCAGGATAAAAGTTTCAAAAAACCAGCTGGTGTGGGCCAGGTGCCACTTGCTGGGGCTTGCATCCGGCATCGACTGGAGCTGCATATCTTCTGCGCTGAGTGGGTCAGCGAGCGCCATTGTCTGGCTGCGCACGGCCTGATAGCGCCCCAGAAGCCCGGCGCGCTCATCGAGCGAAAGCTCGCGCTCCGGCTCAAGCCAGTAACTGTGCTCAGATTTTCCCGCCGCGCCGCTTTTTGCGGTTGCCCCCTCGGATACCCCCTGCTCTTCTCTTCTGTGTGACGAGATCGGCGAATCCGTGTCTGAAGTCAGAATCATTCTCTGGTCCGTCGACTGCATTGGCTGTTAATGATCATACATGCATTGTGGTGCTTTCCCATGTATCTGCGCGGACTGTTGCGGAATCTGACGCCAACAATTTACCCCCACGCCGGTTTTCTGCGCATAAAAAAAGGGCCGGCAACTGCCGACCCTTTTCGGTTATCACACGCTGAATGTGATCAGAAACGAACGGTGAAGTCCGCTCCGTACATGCGCGGCATGTAGCGCCAGGCGGGGCTGGCGCCGATCGCAGCGCCGGTACCACCGTACCCACCAGCGATTTCCTCATCGGTCACATTCTGCACCCAGAGGGCGGCAGAGTAACGGTCAGAGGCGCTGTTCCAGCCAGCACGCAGGTTCATCAGCTGGTAATCCGGGATAACACGCGCGGGATCACTGATGGAGCCAACGCGCTCGTCGGTCCAGTTGTAATCGCCACGCAGCACCACGTCACCACCATCGGCCAGATCAAAGGTGTACTCGGCCATCAGGTTGAACTTGTTCTCCGGTGTGCCGACACGGGGCTGGCCAACACGGGAGTTTCGCTCAACGGTCTCACCAATGGATTCAATGATCTGATAACGGGTGTACTCGGTCTTCAGGTACGAATAGTTACCGGCGATGAACAGGCTATCGGTGGCAGCCCACTGCAGCTCCATCTCGGCGCCGTTGCCTTTTGCATCGGCGTTACGCAGGTAGTAATTCGGAATCGGATCGCCCACCAGATCCAGCTGCTGCAGGTTCTTGTAGTCATACGCGAATACAGACGCATTGAAACGTACGGCGTTGTCGAACAGGCTGCTCTTCATGCCGATTTCCAGGTTGGTCACACCCTCCTGGTCAAACGACGGGTCGATACCTTCGGCAACGGTAAAGCTGTTGAAACCACCCGCCTTGAAGCCGTCAGACAGGGAGATGAACGTCATTACGTCATCGTTCCAACGGTAATCCAGAACCACACGGCCGGACAGATCATTCCAGGTGTCATTCAGCTGCTCATTGAGGTCCGGGTTACCGCTGTTGTTAAACGCCAGGCCAAAACGCAGGGGGATTTGGGAGAGGTTGATGGTCAGGGGAACGAAACCGCCCATACCATCCGGTACGATTACCGGATTGCCACTATCGTCCATGACGTTAATGTCCATGTCCGCAACCGGCAAGGTGTTCTGGTAGCTGCTGACGATGGAGAAGTCTTTCTCGTCCGCGGTGTAGCGTGCGCCCACCGTCAGGTCCAACTTGTCCGTCAGGCTCCAGGTGGCATCGCCATAAATTGCGGTAGAGCGGTAGTCGCCTTCGTTGAATACGGTTTCAGTCCAGGGCGTGTCAGCGGCAACAAAGGGCGCGACGCCCATGTAAATGGAGCCCAAAAGCTGCTGTCGCTGCAGCTGGTATGCAGTGGGCAGGCCAACACTGGTGAACAGCTGATCTTCAACGCCGCCCGGTGCCACGAACAGGTCGTACATGAACTGGGTGACGGCCGCACCTTCCTGACCGGAGTCCTTCAGAGCTTTACGGGCAGCCACCGCCAGCTCTTCCTGCTGGGTAGTGGGCATGGCGTCGAACACGTCTTGCGGGATACCCAGAAGGCCCATGGAATCAGACTGCAGTCCTTTGTAGACCGCAAAAGACTCAAGAGAGCCGCCGGTAAAGTAAGCTTCGGTGGTGTGCTCCAGCTGCTCGCGGGAGTAGGACGCACCCAGGGTCCACTTGAGGGTATCGGTGGCGCCGTTCAGGCGGAATTCCTGACTGAACTGCGTCTGGTCATCCAGGTTGGCAGAACCGAACATGTAATCCGGGTTGGCGGTACCGTCTTCATCCTGCTGCAGGTGCGCTTCAAAGCCACGGTATGCGGTGATGGAGGTGAAGGTCACGTTATCGAAGTCGTGCACGATGGAAACAGAGGTGCCCCAGGAGTCGCGATCTTCGATGGTCGGAGTGTCCAGTGCGTAGTCACCGAACACGTCACTGCCGCCGTCGGCCGCCTGCAGGGAAGGCACAATCGAGCTACGCAGGGCACTGCCCTGGTCCATGATGCCATACTCCGCGCGAACCAGAACTTCGGTATCCGGGGTCGGCTCCCACAGCAGCGAGGCGCGGTAGGTCTGGGTATCGATGTTGCCGACTTCGAAGTCGTTCGCCAGGTTATCGGCGAAGGAATCACGGCGATTAGTGGACGCAGTGAAGCGGCCATAAACGTTATCCGCGAACTGGCGGTTCAGCAGCAGGTCAGTGGACTGGCGACCGTAGTTACCTGCGGTGAAGTTCAATTCGGCGGTGTCGTCGGCCTGCGGCTTCTTGGAAATAATATGGATGGCGCCGCCGGTGGCGTTGCGGCCAAACAGGGTTCCCTGCGGGCCCTTCAATACTTCCACGCGTTCGATATCGGCCAGCGGAATCTCGGCACCAGCGCCACGACCGGTGTACACACCGTCCACGTACACCGCTACCGCGGGGTCAGAACCCACGGTGAAATCGCCGGTTTCAATACCGCGCACACTGTACGTCGGCTGCAGCGGGGTATCATTGTTCATTTCCACGCCCGGGGTAAATTTACCCAGGTCGGTCAGGTTTTTGACACCCATGGCCTTCATGCTGTCGCCTGTAAAGGCAGAGATGGCAATCGGCACGTCCTGCAGATTTTCCGCACGTTTCTGTGCGGTTACCACAACCTCTTCAATCTCAGCCGCGGAAGCGGCGCCGCTGAGTGCAGTGGTTACCGCAATAGCGGCAGACAGGGTGGACAGGGTGAAGGCCCGGTTTTTACCGGACGGATCGGCGTTGTACATCATCGCGTCCTCGCGTTTTTAGTTATATGAAAAGCGTGATGGAAAAGAATCATTATTGATAGTCAAGTTCGGCCATCTTACGGGGACGCGTGGCCCAAGAAAAGGTTGTCGTGACCTTTTTATTGTGACTGGTCAGTTTCGCTGGCCGCTAATGTGAAGTAGTGCGCCATAATGGCACGACGATCATCCTAAACTAACGCTTTGTGACCGGATAAAGTCCTTCGGTAACCATTATCAGCCCCTTCAAGTTGGTACACTGGTCGCCTGTGCCTGCCGGCCACCACGGGCGTGAAGTCCCAAAATAACAATCTCCCAATGCAGTTGAGAGCGCCTCGATGAACAACAGCACGCCCTGGCCTAAACGCGCCTTATACGGCTTTAGCGCCGTGATTGTCCTCTTATTACTAGTGATATTTGCCGTCTGGATATGGCTGCGCCAGAGCCTGCCCGTTTTGAGCGGTGAGCTCGCCACCGGTCAGCTCGAACGACCGGTAACGATCGAGCGCGACGCCCAGGGAATCGCCTTTATCCGCGCCGAATCCCGTACCGACTCCGCGTTTGCCCTCGGTTTCCTGCACGCTCAGGAACGCTTCTTCCAGATGGACCTGCTACGACGCAACTCGGCCGGCGAGCTAGCGGCATTGGTTGGCTCCGCGGCCCTGCCCCACGACCGGAGCGTGCGCCGCCATCAGTTCCGCACACGCGCGGAGCGCAATATTGCGGCGATGCCTGAGCACCACCGGAAGATTCTGGAACGCTATACGGACGGGGTGAATTATGGCCTGTCACAACTGGGCAGCGCCCCCTGGGAGTACGCTCTCCTCCGCCAGACTCCGCGCCCCTGGCAGCCGGCCGACAGTCTGCTCACCATCTTCAGCATGTACCTGACCCTGCAGAGCCACACCGGCGAATTTGAAGCAAGGGACAACGCACTGGCGGAATTGCTGCCCGGGGACCTGTATCAATTCTTTGCACCAAAGGGTGGCATGTGGGATGCACCGTTAATCGGCGATGCTCGTGGGCCACTATCACTGCCGCAAACCGATATTGCGGCGCTCGTTGACCCGCAGGAGCCGCTGGCCTACGGCAAGATGGAAAGCGAGGACATGATCTTCGGCAGCAACAACTGGGTGGTTGGTGGCGCCCTGACCGAACACGGCGCGGCGATCGTGGCGGACGATATGCACCTGGCAATCACGGTGCCCAATATCTGGTTTCGAGCCGGCTGGAATGTCCCGGGCACAAACCATGAGATGCGCGGCGCCACCTTGCCGGGCGGACCGATCATTGTTGCCGGCAGCAATGGCAAGCTCGCCTGGGGCTTCACCAATACCACCGCAGACTGGGGCGACCTGATTCCTCTGGAAGTGTCCGCCAACGGCGAACAATACCGCACGCCCGATGGCTGGACGCCATTTGAGGTGGAGCGCGAAGAGATTGCGATCAGCGGGCAGCCTGCAGAAATACTCGAGGTTCGCAAGACGATCTGGGGGCCGGTTATTGGCGAAAACCATTTAGGCAAGCCCCTCGCCTATCGCTGGGTCGCCCACGATGCGCGCGGCGCAAACCTGAACATCATCAAACTGGAAACCACGGCAAACACACGGGCCGCGATGGATCTCGCCCCGGAATTCGGTATTCCCCACCAGAATTTTGTGCTGGGAGACAGTGAGGGCAATATCGGCTGGACCGTAGCCGGCCCCATCCCTCGCCGCATTGGGCTCGATGGCAGCCGCTCCGTGAGCTGGGCGGATGGCACCGCTTACTGGGACGGCTACCTGCCTTTGGATCAGCACCCCAGCATTTACAACCCCCCGTCCCATCGTATCTGGACCGCCAACTCGCGCACCATGGATGGAGACTTCCTGCGTGTGATGGGCGATGGCGGCTATGCACTGGGCGCCCGCCAGCAACAAATTCGCGATGCGCTGTTTGCACGGCAACACTTCAGCGAACAGGATCTGCTGGACCTGCAGCTCGATGATCGCGCCATCTTCCTCGAGCGCTGGCAGGCGCAGCTGCAAGAATTACTGGGCAATAGCCAGGGCTATGACGACGTCCGCGATCAGGTGGCCAACTGGGGTGGCCGTGCCAGTGCCGATTCCGTTGGTTATCGCATCGTACGCAATTTCCGCCTGCGCTTTATCGACCTCACTATCGCGCCGGTGCTGACCTACATGCAGCGCCAGGACCCGGACTTCAAGTTCCGACGAGTCAATCGTCAGATCGAATACCCGGCCTGGGAAATGCTAGTGAACGAGCCTGCACATCTCCTCAATCCAGAATTCGAATCCTGGAGCGCGCTCAAGCTTGCCGCGCTGGATGCGGTGTTGGAGGACATGGCGAAAGGCGGCCAGCCCCTATCACAGCAAACATGGGGCGTACAAAACGCGGCAAAAATCCAGCACCCACTTGGCCGTGCGGTCGCTGCCGTGAACTGGTTTACCGCCATGCCCGCGGATCACCTCCCCGGGGATTCCCATATGCCCCGCTTCCAGTCGTCCACCAATGGTGCTTCCCAGCGCATGGTGGTGGCCCCCGGTCGGGAAGAGTATGGAATTTTTCATATGGCGACGGGACAAAGCGCCCATCCGCTGTCGCCATTTTTCGGCAATGGCCACAGAGATTGGGTGGAGGGTAATCCCTCGCCGATGAAAGAACAGGCCACCACCTACACGCTGACCTTGCGGTGACCTGGACACTTGCGAATCAAATAGGTAATTGAAGAGCGCGCTCACTGGAGCGCGTTCTTATTTGTTGCGGACTCGTTCTGTGAGAAACTCGTTCTCTATTGCGCGTTCCGGTGCCGCGCTACCCGCCAACGGTGGCAGTTCATGCCCGAGTCACGAATTTGCTGCTTAAAAACCAGGATATTTTCGGTTTTTTAGATAGATTTGAGCGGTTATTTATAATTTTCTATCTGATTCATCAATGCTTCAATGAGCGCATCGGGTTAACCGCCGCTCATTGGAGACGCACAGATGACCAATCACACCAGAAAACTTCTCAAAATTCAGACCAGCCTGTTCCAGAATGATGGGCAGTCCACCCAGCTGATCAATCAGTTTGCCGAGCGCTGGCTCACCGCCAACCCCGAGGGCGAGATCCTCACTCGTGACCTCGCCGCTAGCCCAATTCCCCACTTGGACCTCGCGCGTTTTCAAGCCTTTACCAGTGACCCCGCAGAACGCACACGAGAGCAGCAGGCCGTGGTCGATTTTTCAGACACGCTGATCGAAGAAATTAAAGCGGCTGACACACTGGTGCTCGGTATTCCGATGTACAACTTCACTGTGCCCTCCAGCCTGCACTCCTACTTTGATCATATTGCCCGGGCCGGTGTGACATTCCGATATACCGAGAATGGCCCGCAGGGTTTGCTCACCGGAAAGCGCGCCACCGTCATAATTACCCGTGGTGGCTTGTACGGTGAGGACCATGCGCAAACCCGCTTCATCCGGCAGTTTCTCGGGTTTATCGGAATTGAAGAGGTGGAGTTTATCCACGCGGAAGGCCTGGCGATGGGGGGCAATTCCAGGGATACGGCACTGAATGCGGCGCGGGAACAACTCTCTCAGCTCGCGTGATGCCAGCCGTTTAAACGTTTAAGCCTGTAAGCTTGGGGTGACTGCGGTCGCCCTTTTTTGTGTCCCGACTATATTCGTGCACCAGTTTGGTTTGCGCGTGCGTTCCGCGCACAGATTTTGTGCGACCTATCATGCAGGCTGGGCAGAGCACGAGCACCGAGCGCTCAGGCCGTTTCATCCAAGATTGCAAACGATAAGAAAGAGGTGAGGAGTCCCAAGATGAGTATGAACGGCAGCAGCGGAAAGCAGATCATCAGCAGCGATGAGCCAATCCAGAGGTTTTTGACCCAGTTGCGCTTGATGCGATAACTGCGTGTATAGCGACGCAGATGACTGTCGTTTTCATCTGGCAGCAGGATTTCACTTTCCCGGGGCAAAAAGCTGCGCACCAGAAGAGTGCAATAAAAACGAAGCAACATCCACAACATAGAACCACCACTGGCAAACACCTTTTTCAGTATAGATAGGGGTTTGTCAGTCGAGGGGGTCAGGGATGCCGAACATCATCCTTGCAGTCTGTGTTCGCGTTACTGATACCAGCCCAGGCTTTCGCGCAACTTCACCACACCGCCAATGATGGTAAGGGCGGGAGCTTCCACTTTGTGAGACTCGGCCAACGCTGGCAGCGTGGCGATGGTGCCTACAATGACCCGCTGATCGCGTGTGGTGCCCTTCTCCACCAATGCGGCGGGCGTCTCTGCGTCCATGCCATGGGCAATCAGCTTTTCGGAAATGGTCGGCAAGCCGGTGAGGCCCATATAGAACACCAGGGTCTGACTTTTGGCGATCAGCTCCTTCCAGGGCAACACCAGCTCCCCCTCTTTCAGGTGCCCGGTGATAAACCGCACCGACTGCGCGTGGTCGCGGTGGGTAAGCGGTATGCCGGAATACGCCGAGCAGCCAATCGCCGCCGTAATACCCGGTACAACCTGGAACGGGATACCGGCTTCCGCCAGTTTGTCGATTTCCTCGCCCCCGCGGCCAAACACGAAGGGGTCGCCGCCTTTCAGGCGCAGGACTTTTTTGCCCTCCTTCGCCAGATCGACCAGTAGCTGGTTAATATCGTCCTGGGGCACGGAGTGGAACTGCTTCATCTTGCCGACATAGATGCGCTCGGCGTCCCGGCGTACCAGTTCCAGAACCTCCGTGGATACGAGCCTGTCGTACAGAACCACATCTGCTTGCTGCATCAGGCGCAGGGCGCGAAACGTGAGCAGGTCCGGATCGCCCGGGCCTCCGCCCACCAGGTAGACTTCGCCGCTCGGTGCGGGCTTGGCTTCCCAGCGCTGCAGCTCATCCAGGAGTAACTGTTCGGCTTGGGCTTTATGCCCTCGCTCAATCTCACCGACGATGGGACCATTAAAGACCCAGTGCCAAAAATCCTTGCGCTGGGCTTCCGGCAACGCCGCTTTCACTGTGTCGCGCATGCGGCCGGCGAGCTCGGCAATCAGACCGAGTCCCGGCGACAACAATGTCTCGATTTGAGCGCGCAACATTCGGGTAAGCACTGGGGCGGAGCCGCCACTGGAAATACCGACAGAGAGCGGGCCGCGTTCAACAATGGAGGGAAAAGTGAAGGTGCAGAGTGCAGGCGAGTCCACTACATTGACCGGTAGCCGGCGTGCGCGGGCATCCTCGGATACCTGCGCGTTGACGTTTTCGTCGGCCGTTGCGGCAACGACGATTTCCGCTCGGTCGAGCAGATCCTTGCGATAGATGCCGACGATATACTCACCGCCGCTCCCCATCACCAGCTGGCGCAGCTCATCGGTGATATCCGGAGCCACAACGAGTAGCCGTGCCTCCGCTTTGCTGAGTAGCCGCGCTTTGCGCGTGGCGATGGTACCGCCCCCGACAATCAGACAGGGGCGATTTTTTAAATCAAACGCGAGAGGCAGGTAACGCAAGTTCTTGTTCCATACTGCTTAGCCGATCTTTGATGCGCCTCCCATATAGGAGCGCAGTACTTCGGGCACTTCAATACTACCATCGGCCTGTTGGTAGTTTTCCAGCACCGCGATCAGCGTACGGCCTACCGCCAACCCGGATCCATTCAGGGTGTGCAGCAGCTCTGGCTTGCCGGTTTCCGGGTTGCGCCAGCGGGCCTTCATACGCCGGGCCTGGAAGTCACCCATCGAGGAGCAGGATGAAATTTCCCGGTATTTTTCCTGAGATGGGATCCACACTTCCAGATCATAGGTTTTGGTTGCACCGAAACCCATATCGCCACCACACAGCACAACGGTGCGGT
Source organism: Microbulbifer sp. Q7 (assembly GCF_001639145.1). NCBI lineage: Bacteria > Pseudomonadati > Pseudomonadota > Gammaproteobacteria > Cellvibrionales > Microbulbiferaceae > Microbulbifer > Microbulbifer sp. Q7. Next base: position 1,073,286 of record NZ_LROY01000002.1, read on the forward strand.
ATGGCAGATTCAGCTTCTGCAGAATGTTTTCTGCATGGCTGGTGAGCTTTTCAAGCGCTTCCATGGACTGATCCGGGCGGGCGAACCACACGAGTTCCACCTTCTCGAACTGGTGCTGTCGGATCATGCCGCGGGTATCGCGCCCGTGGGAGCCGGCCTCTGAGCGGAAGCAGTTGGTGTGGCTGACAAACTTGTGCGGCAGCGACGCGGCGTCCTCGACGATCTCATCGCGGTACAGATTGGTCAGCGGTACCTCCGCCGTGGGGATGAGGTAGAAACCGCGCTCATCCTCCAGCTTGAACAGGTCCTCGGCAAACTTGGGCAGCTGCGAGGTACCGTACAGGGAATCGCTATTCACGATGACCGGCACATTGGCTTCCTGGTAGCCGTGCTCTTCTACGTGCTGATCTAGCATGAACTGTGCCAGAGCGCGGTGCAGCTTGGCGACCTTGCCCGTCATGACCGCAAAGCGGGAGCCGGTGATCTTGCTGGCCACTTCAAAATCAAGCCCGTTCAGGCTGGCCCCGAGGTCCACGTGGTCGCGTACGGTGAAGTCGAAACTACGTGGGGTGCCCCACTGGCGCACCTCGACGTTATCGTCCTCGTCCTTGCCTTCCGGTACCGATTCATCCGGGAGGTTGGGGATCGCCAGCAGCAGATCGTCCAGCTGCGCCTGCAGCTCACCAAGTGCCTGCTTGGCTTCGGACAGCTGGCCACCGAGGGACTCAACTTCTTTCAGCAGCGGGGCAATATCTTCGCCGCTGGCCTTGGCGCGGCCGATATTCTTGGATTTGCTGTTGCGCTCACTCTGCAGGGATTCAGTGCGCATCTGCAGTTCTTTGCGCTGCTCTTCGAGCTGCTCCAGTTTGGCTTTGTCCAGCTGCACGCCGCGCTTGGTGAGCGCCGCCGCAACGTCGTCGAGGTGGTTACGAATTAGTTTTGGATCGAGCATGTGTATTCAATTACCGCGTTACAGATATTTCATTCCCAGGCTGATAGCGGCTGCGGTGGCAGCCAGGCAGACCAGGATGCTGGCAACCACGTAGGCCAGCGCTGTTAAAGGCTGGCCATTGTGCCACAACAGCACTGTTTCCAGCGAAAAAGTCGAGAAGGTGGTGAGAGCGCCAAATAGCCCGGTCATGATCATCAGTCGCCACTCCTGGCCCAGCATGCCCCGCTCGACAATCAGCACATAAGCGAAACCGATGAGCAGGGAGCCCACCACATTGACGATAAATGTACCCAGGGGGATTCGGTTCTCAAACACCGGATAGGACCAGACCCCGACCAGATGCCGCAGGATGGCGCCAATGGCACCGCCGATTGCTATCGCTATCCATTGCATGGGAGCTCCCAGAAAGGTCTGACTATGAACTGCGGGGATTCTAGCGTTTTTCTGGGGTGGCGTGTTGGCCGGTTGCGTAGCGCTGAACGTCACTGGCCTGATTGAGCGCGCGCAATCGCTCCAGCTTTTCGTGGATCTTCAGCTCCAGCCCCCGGGTTACCGGATGGTAATAACGGCGATTGGCAATGGCCTCGGGAAAGTAATTCTCTCCTGCCGCAAAGCCGTCGGGCTCATCGTGGGCATAGCGATAGTCCGCCCCATGCGCCATCTCTTTGGCCAATTTGGTGGGCGCATTGCGCAAATGCGTCGGCACCTCGTAACTGGGCTCGCGGCGGATATCCGCCAATACACGCTTGTACGCGCTGTAGACCGCGTTGCTCTTGGCCGCGACGGCGAGATATGCCACCGCCTGCGCAATCGCCAGTTCTCCTTCCGGGCTGCCAAGCCGTTCCTGAACATCCCAGGCATTCAGAGCGATTTCCAGGGCCCGGGGGTCCGCGTTGCCGATATCTTCACTGGCCATGCGCACCACACGCCGGGCCACGTACAGCGGGTCACAGCCACCGTCGATCATCCGCGCAAACCAGTACAGGGCGGCGTCCGGGTCCGACCCCCGTACGGCTTTGTGCAGCGCCGAAATCTGGTCATAAAAATAGTCGCCACCCTTGTCGAAACGGCGCACGTCGGCGGTGAGCACCTCAGCCAGCACCCCCTCGTCAATGACCTGCTTGCCACCTTCTTCCCGCGACAGGTCGCAGGCAATTTCCAGCAGGTTGAGCGCGCTGCGGGCATCGCCGTCCGCACTCAGGGTGATTTTATCGAGCACGGCGTCCGTCAATTCGATACGCCGAGCCCTGAGCTCCTCGTCGTCCTGCAGCGCGCGACGCAGGAGACCCTGCAGCTCCGCCTGGGAAAGGCTACGCAGCAGGTAAACGCGGCAGCGGGAGAGCAGCGCGTTGTTGAGCTCAAACGACGGGTTTTCCGTGGTGGCGCCCACAAAGGTGACGGTGCCCTCCTCCACGTACGGCAGAAAAGCGTCCTGCTGGGCCTTGTTGAACCGGTGTACCTCGTCCACGAACAGGATGGTGCCGCGACCAAACTGGGCCGCATGCTGCTCGGCTTCGGCCACGGCCTGGCGGATTTCCTTGACCCCGGCCAGCACCGCAGACAGCGTCGCGAAGCGCACATCGCACTCTTCCGCCAGCAGTCGCGCAAAGGTGGTTTTGCCTACCCCGGGTGGCCCCCAGAGCACCATAGAATGCAATTGGCCACGCTCCACCGCTTCCCGCAGGGGCTTGCCCGGCCCCAATAAATGCGTCTGGCCCACATAGTGGGCCAGAGTCTGGGGCCGCATACGCGCGGCCAGTGGCTGATGCCGTGGAGGCGACTGGAACAGATCACTCATCGCGAATAACGTCGGTACCTTTGGGTGGCTTGAAGTCGAAAATGCGTGAAGATAACTTCGGGTTCGCCTGCAGACCGTTAAACCGGATATCCGTAGTCTGGCCCATGCCATCGCGCACGGTCATGGCCGCGGGCAGCCCGCGCTTGTCAAAACGGATGACCATGGACTTGAACGGCGCAGAGGCACGCTTTGGCGTCAGGTAATAAGCCCCCTTCTTGCTTTCAACGCTGAAGGAACCACGAATATCCTCAACCTTACCGCCGAGCAACAGCGCCGGGGTTTCCTTCATGCGGTTGTCCACCGGGCGAATGGTGACCTGCTCCAGATCCGGATCGTACAGCCACAACTTCTTGTTGTTGGTCACCAGCAACTGGGGAAACGGTTCCCCGGTTTGCCAGCGCAATTTCCCCGGGCGCTGCACGGAAAAATTGCCACTACTTTTCTGCAGGGTTTTTCCCTTCTGGTCTTTCAGGGTCTGGCGAAAGTTGCCGGAGATGGCGCCCAGCGGCTGCAGCAGCCGGCTCAGCTCGTCACTGGCATCCGCCTGGACACCAGCGGAGCCCGCGCCGAGCCCGAATGCGAGAAGAAAAATACTCAGTGTGCGCTTCATATGTGCCTTCCAGTTTGCGATTCCGGGGAATGTACCTAAAGCCTAGTCGGCGACAGGTGAACCCGGCCTGAACCGGGCTCAATTGGGTGAGGTGGTGCGGTTGCTTATGCCGGAGGTGGCGCCAGCACTTCCCGGTTGCCATTGGCCTGCTGCGCCGATACAACCCCTGCCGCCTCCATGGCCTCGATCATGCGCGCGGCGCGATTGTAGCCGATGCGAAGCTGTCGTTGCACAGATGAAATGGATGCCTTGCGGGACTTGGTCACGAAGGCAACGGCCTCGTCGTACAGGGCATCGGTTTCCGGGTCGTCCTCCCCACCTTCGGTGGCCATGCCCGGTACCGGGATACTGTTATTGGCGTCATCGACGATACCGTCGATGTACTCGGGCTCGCCGCGACGACACCAGTCCGCCACAACCTGATGCACCTCATGATCGTCCACAAAGGCCCCGTGTACCCGGATAGGCACCGCGGTGCCCGGCGGCAGGTACAGCATGTCGCCGTGCCCCAGCAGCTGCTCCGCACCGCCCTGATCCAGAATGGTACGTGAATCCACTTTCGACGAGACCTGGAACGCCATACGCGTGGGCACGTTGGCCTTGATCAGGCCGGTAATCACATCCACCGACGGGCGCTGGGTAGCCAGCAGCAAGTGAATCCCGGCGGCACGGGCCTTCTGCGCGATCCGCGCGATCAGCTGCTCGACCTTTTTACCGACGATCATCATCATGTCGGCAAATTCATCGATGACCACGACAATGGCCGGCAAGTGCTTCAGGTGCGGTGCGGTCTGCTCCGCCTCTGGCACACTGGACATGGGGTCTGGCTGCCAGATCGGATCGATCAGCGGTTCACCCGCGGCAATCGCCTCTTTTACCTTGCGATTGAAGCCGGCAAGGTTCCGCACACCCATGGCCGCCATCAGCTTGTAGCGGCGCTCCATCTCCCCCACACACCAGCGCAAGCCATTGGCCGCATCGTTCATATCCGTAATCACCGGCGTCAGCAGGTGCGGGATGCCCTCGTACACCGAGAGCTCAAGCATTTTGGGGTCTACCAGGATCAGGCGCACTTCGTCCGGGGTGGATTTGTACAGCAGACTCAACAGCATTACGTTGATGCCCACAGACTTACCGGAGCCGGTGGTGCCGGCCACCAGCAGGTGCGGCATCTTGGCAAGATCCGCCACCACCGGCTGGCCGGAAATATCGTGGCCGAGCGCCAGGGTCAGGGCAGAGTTGGCCCGGTCGTAGACCTCGGCGCCGATGACTTCGGAGAGCCGCACGATCTGGCGGTTTTCATTGGGGATCTCGATACCCACCACCGATTTTCCTGGAATGACTTCCACCACGCGCACGCTGATCACGGCAAGTGAGCGCGCCAGGTCCTTGGCCAGGTTCGTGATGCGGCTGACTTTCACCCCGGGCGCCGGCTGTATCTCAAAGCGAGTAACCACGGGGCCAGGCAACACGGACACGACCTCGGCCACCACGCCGAAATCCTTCAGCTTCAGCTCCAGCAGACGCGACAGTGCTTCCAGCGCCTCACGGCTGAAACCCGCCTTCTTGTTGGTGTCGGCTGCATCCAACAGGGAGAGCGCTGGCAGGGTGCCGGTAACCGGCCCCTTGAACAGCTCACCCTGCTTTTCTTTCACAGCGCGCGGGCTCTGCTTCGGCGGCGGCGCTGCTTGCGCAATCTGGGGCGGTTGGCGCTTGGCGGTGCGTTGCTTTTCTTCTTCAATGGCTGCTTTACGCACAACCACCGCTTCGCGGGCGAACCGTTGCTCTTCTCGCTGTTTTCGCGCTCGCGCCATGCGCGTGCCAATCCAGCTGAACACGAACAGCACGCTGCGGCCGATGTCCTCAAACAGTTTGAGCCAGGACATACCGGTAAACACGGTGACCCCAATCGCAAACATCGCCAGCAGCAGGATAGTCGCACCTACGTAGCCAAGCCCCTTCTCCATAAAACTGGAAATCGCCGCACCGACAATCCCGCCATTGGAGAATGGCAGCGGCGGTGACGCCTCACTGAAGCACAGGGTTGCGATCGCCGCGCCGGCTACCAGCAGCAGCAACAGCCCCCCAACCCGCAGCGCAAACAGCGGGCCGTGGAAGCGGGCGTTTTTGTCCCGCAAAATCCGGTAGGCCCGCCAGCCAATCAAAACCGGGAACAGATAGGCCATCCATCCAAGCAGGGAGAGCCCCACATCTGCCAACCAGGCGCCAGTGGGGCCAATGGCATTGTCTACCGCCCCGCCACTGCCGGTGTGCGACCAGCCTGGGTCGCTCGGGCTATAACTCAGCAAGCTGATACCCGCCAGCAAGGCACCAGCCAGCAGCGTGATCAAGGCGCCCTCCCGGACAATTCTCGCGATCAGGGAGTCGGGAATGGCTGGTGATGATTCGGATTCGCTATCAGCCTTCAATGGCTTACCTCGGCAGCAAGTTCTGTTGAGTCGCCTCTTATATAGTTGGGACGACATTTTCAGGCTTCTGTGTACTACAGCCGCCGGGCAAATGCTACCGTACGCGCATGGTAGAATTCACTTTAAGAATCAATGTTACATTTATTATCAATGACTTATAGAGATCTGTTCACGCAATTTGTAGGTTTAAATCAACCGCGCAAGCGGTAAGGGCTTGCCTCCTGGTTGACGCCGCCACCCAACTCTGTTCATTTGGCGAACCTATAAACACGGACAATGAGATAAATAAGGTCAAACTATTTGGTCGCCTGACGTGCATCTCCTATCATTGCGGCAATTTTTGCACCGCCGGGTCATATTACGGTTTCTGCCAGTGACTCCCTCACGGGCTGTATTCTGCTCAGAACCGAGAAAAGGCCCCGTCGCCAATGGGCGCACCTTGAACATTCATGGTGGGAAGGCCATGATCCGCGCAGGCAACATTATTCGCCGCGCGCAGCGCCAGGTGCTGTAAGCCGCTAAAGAATCACCCAATTTCAACATCGAAGTATTGTGAGTCCAGTCATGAGTAACCACCACCGCCTGATCATCCTCGGCTCCGGCCCTGCCGGCTATACCGCCGCCATTTACGCGGCGCGCGCCAACCTGAATCCTGTCGTCATCACTGGCATGCAGCAAGGTGGTCAGCTGACCACAACGACCGAAGTGGAGAACTGGCCGGGTGGTGTACACGACCTGCAGGGGCCGGATCTGATGGTGCAGATGCAGCAACACGCGGAGCGCTTTGACACCAACATCATTTTCGACCACATCCATGAAGTGGACCTCAAGCAGCGCCCCTTCACCCTGAAAGGCAATGAAACCTATACCTGCGACGCACTGATTATCGCCACCGGCGCATCGGCGCAGTACCTGGGCCTGCCATCGGAAGAGGCCTTCCAGGGCCGCGGGGTGAGTGCCTGTGCCACCTGTGACGGTTTCTTCTACCGCGACCAGAAGGTGGTGGTAGTGGGTGGTGGTAACACCGCTGTGGAAGAAGCCCTGTATCTCTCCAACATCGCCAGTGAAGTGACTCTGGTACACCGCCGCGACGAGTTGCGCGCGGAAAAAATCCTTCAGGATCGACTGCTGGATAAGGCCGAGAACGGCAATATCAACCTGTGCTGGCACCACACCCTGGACGAGGTGCTGGGTGACGACAACGGGGTTACCGGGGTTCGCCTGAAGAACGTTCAGGACGACACCACCAAGGAGCTGGACGTATCCGGCGTGTTTATCGCGATCGGTCACAAGCCCAACACCGACATCTTTGCGGGCCAGCTGGAAATGAACGGCGGTTACATCATCGTGGAAAGTGGCCTGCAGGGTAACGCCACCCAGACGTCCATCCCTGGCGTCTTTGCGGCGGGTGACGTATCCGACCATATCTACCGCCAGGCGGTGACCTCGGCGGGCACCGGCTGTATGGCCGCACTGGACGCCGAGCGCTTCCTCGACGCGCAGTAAGGCCCGTCCAATCCCCGAAAAAGGCGGCTGCAGAGCCGCCTTTTTTCGTTCAGAATCCTCAAAACGCCAGCCGCAAGTGAGGCGCAAGATTGAGTAACGATACGGACGAGACCCTGTCACTGCTGGACCCGGACATCATCACCTTCCCGGACACGTCCGCCGCACTGAGCGACCCCAATGGCCTGTTGGCGATCGGCGGTGATCTCACCCCAGAATGGCTCATTGCCGCCTACCGAAAGGGGATATTTCCCTGGTTTTCAGACGACCAGCCCATCCTCTGGTGGTCTCCCTCGCCCCGCTGTATCGTGCGCCCGGATACTGTCCGGTTCAGTCGCAGCCTGAGAAAGGTCATCCGTCAGGGGCGCTATCAGCTGACATTCGACCAGGCCTTCGAGCAAGTACTCGAGGGATGTGCGGGACCGCGCGCGGAGGAGTCTGGCACCTGGATTACCGAAGAAATGCACGATGCCTACCTTTCCATGCACCACTTGGGACACGCGCATTCCGTGGAGGCCTGGCTGGATGGCAAGTTGGTGGGTGGGCTCTACGGGCTGGCCATTGGCCGCGTGTTTTTCGGCGAATCCATGTTTCACCGCGCCACAGACGCCTCAAAAGTCGCCTTTGCGGGTCTGGTACGGCAGCTGGCAAGCTGGGGCTGTGAGCTGATCGACTGCCAGGTTAGCAACCCGCATCTCACCAGCCTGGGGGCAATCGAGGTCAGCCGCGATGCGTTCGAGCGCCTTCTGAGCGCCGGGATTGCCGCGCCCGCCTTTCCCTCGCCCTGGCCTGCAGCGCCGGCAACGGAACTGCTTGCCCACCCATGATTCCTCGCGAATGCTGCACCGCCTTTCCTCGCGCGCTGCTCCTGGCGCTGCCCCACGCAACTGCCGGAGATTGTGTTTTGCGCAAGCACAACTTACCCTCGGGACAGGATTTCTTCTCTCCTGGGCGACAGGGCAACAGGCATTTGCCATGAAAATATTGACTACAAAGTCCGTCGGGCGCACTGCCGTGAAGACCGCATACAGGCACTGGAGGGCGCACCCGGCATGAGCCAGCATTCTCCTCTGGATACGGTGCGCCTGCTCGCTACCCTGCCCCATCCCTGCGGCTATCTGGCCGATCAGGAAGCCACCACCGTTTTTGTGGATCCCCAAACCCAGGTAGACCAGCGCCTGTATAGCCGCCTTTCGGAGCTCGGTTTTCGTCGCAGTGGCAGCTACCTTTATCGCCCGCAGTGCACCCATTGCCAGGCTTGTATCCCCGCGCGGATCCCGGTAGAGCTGTTTACGCCCAACCGTAATCAACGTCGTTGCTGGCGTCGCAATCGCGACCTCGACGTATTCCACCAGCGCACGATCGACACCGATGAGCACTATGCGCTCTATGCGCGCTACATTGAGCAGCGACATCAGGATGGGGAGATGTACCCGCCCAACCGCGAGCAATTCCGCAGCTTCCTGAACCGAGCCTGGGGTAGTACACGCTATCTGGAATTCCGAGCCCGGGGCCGCCTCCTGGGCACCGCGGTCACCGATGTACTCTCCGCCGGGGTTTCCGCGATCTACACATTTTTTGACCCGGATGAAGTCAAGCGCAGCCTCGGCACTTACTCGATCCTGTATCAGGTAGAGTGGGCGCGTCGGCTAGGACTGCCCAGTTTGTACCTGGGCTACTGGATTGCCCAGTCCCAGAAAATGGCCTACAAAAGCCAGTTCCAGCCACTGGAAACCCTTCAGGGCAACCGCTGGGTTCTCCGGTCCGACTGACGGAAGCCTGTCGCCTACAGTACCGCCAGCGGAAAACTCCCCTCAGGCCGCGCTACCACTTGGCCTTGCCCCACTTTTCGTGCAAAATGCTCGCCCGTCGTACCGCCGGGTCCCCTAAAATGACAATGCAGGGGCCATACAAACGTGGCGGACAAGCTAGTACACATTAATCAAAGGTTGCTGCCGCATGGCAAAAGACGATTACATTGAAATGGAAGGTGAGGTGATCGACACCCTGCCCAACACTACATTCCGCGTGAAATTGGAAAATGGACATGTGGTAATCGCACATATTTCCGGCAAGATGCGCAAAAACTACATCCGTATCCTCACCGGCGATAAGGTCAAGGTGGAACTCACCCCTTACGACCTGAGCAAGGGCCGTATCACCTACCGCGCCCGCTAAGTGCTTCACCCGGCGTATTGCCGGTATCGGCGTCCGAAAATACTGGGCGCATGAAAAAAGCCACCCTGAAGGTGGCTTTTTTCGTTCTCGCTGAGGGCGCCCGCAGCGTGCTGGTACATCCCCGTCAGTGCACGGGGACCGCTGTATTGATCTTGAGCTGATCGTTTTCTACCGTCACCTCGACCCGGCCACCCTCTTCCGACAGGTCGCCGAACAGCACCGCTTCTGCTAACGGCTTGCGCAGCTTTTCTCGAATCAGCCGCGCCATGGGTCGGGCACCCATTTTCTCGTCATAGCCATTCACCGCCAGCCACTCGCGGGCTTCGTCGTCGACCTCAAGGGTCACGCGGGACTCATCCAGCTGTGCCTGCAGCTCCACCACAAACTTGTCCACCACCGTTTTAACCACCGCGATATCCAGCGCACCAAATTGAATGATGCTGTCGAGGCGGTTACGGAATTCCGGGGTGAACATTTTCTTGATCTCTTCCATCCCGTCGCTGCTGTGATCCTGGGTGGAGAACCCGATGGAGCGGCGGCTCATCAATTCGGCACCGGCATTGGTCGTCATGATAAGAATCACGTTGCGGAAGTCCGCCTTGCGGCCATTGTTGTCGGTCAGCGTGCCGTGATCCATTACCTGCAGCAGCAGGTTGAACACTTCCGGGTGGGCCTTTTCAATCTCGTCGAGCAGTACAACACTGTGCGGGTGCTTGGTGACTGCATCGGTGAGCAGGCCGCCCTGGTCGAAACCGACATACCCTGGCGGCGCGCCGATCAGGCGGGAAACCGTGTGGCGCTCCATATATTCGGACATGTCGAAGCGGATTAGCTCAATGCCCATTACCTGCGCCAGTTGACGGCACAGCTCGGTCTTGCCCACGCCGGTAGGACCGGCAAACAGGAAGGAACCGATGGGCTTCTCTTCCGCACCGAGACCAGCACGCGCCAGCTTGATCGACGTGCTGAGGGCTTCGATCGCGTTGTCCTGACCGAACACGACCATTTTGAGGTTTTCATCGAGCTTGGACAGCGCAGCCTTGTCGGAGGCCGACACGCTTTTCGCGGGAATTCGAGCCATTTTTGCCACAATGTTTTCGATCTCTGTGACTGAAATGGTGTCGGTACGCTGATCTGCGGGAAGCAGCGCCTGGTACGCCCCCGCCTCATCAATCACATCAATGGCCTTATCCGGCAGAAAGCGTTCGGTGATATGCCGATTGGCAAGGTGTGCAGCGGCCTCCAGGGCCGAATCCGTAAAACGGACCTTGTGGTGATCTTCAAAGCAGGTTTTAAGCCCCTGAAGGATCTGCACCGTCTCCTCTACCGAAGGCTCGTGCACATCGATCTTCTGGAAACGACGCGAAAGGGCGCGATCTTTTTCGAAAATTCCGCGATATTCATTGAACGTCGTGGAGCCTATACAGCGCAATTGGCCACTGGAAAGCAGCGGCTTGAGCAGATTGGAGGCATCCATCACACCACCGGATGCCGCCCCGGCACCAATAATGGTGTGGATTTCATCAATAAACAGTACCGCGTGTTCACGCTTTTTAAGCTCAGCGAGGAGCGCCTTGAAACGCTTCTCAAAGTCGCCACGGTACTTGGTACCCGCCAGCAGCGAGCCGAGATCCAGTGAATAGATGGTGCTTTCCCTGAGCGGCTCGGGGACCTCACCGTCCACAATGCGGCGTGCCAACCCCTCGGCGATTGCGGTTTTACCGACACCGGACTCACCAACCAGCAGCGGGTTGTTCTTACGGCGACGCGCCAGCACCTGGGTGACGCGCTCCACCTCCGGTGCGCGCCCCACCAGCGGGTCTATGCGGCCAAGAATGGCCTCCTGGTTCAGATTGGTCGCGTAGCTCTCCAGGGGATCGGAACCGCCGGGCTCAGCAGTACTGCCGAGATCTTCATCGACCTGTTCCGGTGATGGATCCGTGCTGTTGTGGGCATTGTTGCCACCTGAACTCACCCGCGAAATGCCGTGGGTGATGTAATTCACCACATCGATCCGGGCGACACTCTGCTGCTTAAGGTAGTAAACCGCCTGGCTTTCCTGTTCGCAGAAAATGGCCACCAGCACATTGGCTCCGGTGACTTCTTTTTTGCCGGACGACTGCACATGGAACACCGCACGCTGCAATACACGCTGGAAGCCCAGGGTGGGCTGGGTTTCACGCTCGCTGTCATTTTCCGGTATCAGGGGGGTGGTCGAGTCGACAAACTCGAGCAATTCGCGGCGCAGGGCACTGAGGTCGGCACCACAGGCATGTAAAACATCGGCCGCCGATTCATTGTCCAGCAGCGCCAGCAACAGGTGCTCCACGGTCATAAACTCATGGCGTTTCGCCCGTGCACCTTTGAACGCTAGATTCAGCGTTACTTCTAAATCCTTGCTGAGCATTTAAACCTCAAACCTTACTGGCCAATGTCATCCGGGTTGTAGTGAACAACACCCGGTATTCCTGATTTTTTGCCGGAACTCCGGCCGCCAAAGCCACACCTACGTCCATATAGGTGCCAGAACTGCTAACCTCAACCCTCCTCGCCATTTTCGTCTTCTTCGTCTGCCTCGATTTCACAAAGCAGTGGATGTTCGTTGTCCCGCGCAAACTGATTCACCTGCGCGGCCTTTGTTTCCGCTATATCTCGAGTATAGACACCACAGATGGCTTTTCCCTTAGTGTGCACCTGCAGCATCAACTGAGTGGCGCGTTCCCGGTTGACGTAGAAAAACAGTTCCAGAGCCTCTACGACAAACTCCATCGGGGTGTAGTCATCGTTCAGCATGACCACCTTGTACATCGGCGGACGCTTGAGGCGAGGTTTCGCTTCCGCCAGCGCGGTATCCCCTCCAGCGCCATGAAAATGGTAGTCATCACCATCTTCACCTTCGTTGGAGTGTAGTTTAATGATTTGTGATTTTCCCATAGCGCTAATCAATCAGAATTCAGGAATCAGTTCACAGTGCTGACGTATACACGGTTATATCCCGGTGCATTACAAGTACGAAATACCGGTGCCAGTCACTGCCGTGAAATAAATGAACGCGCATTGTAACCGTAAACGGCAACCGACACAGTCGCTCGAAGCCTACTCCCTTGACAAGGGCGAGCGTCTTGGCTACAAGAGGTATTAACCGCGCCAAGCGGTGAAAAGGCACTTGCTAAAAAGATCGTGCATATGATGTTGTACGAAAGTCCAAGCGCATGAAGCGCGATAACAATAACTACGACAGTTCTAGGCGGCCAGCAGTCGCCCCGGCAATTTAGAGGGATTTCGCCATGCCTACCGGTACCGTTAAGTGGTTCAATAATGCCAAGGGATATGGATTCATTCTTGCAGATGAGGGTGGAGAAGACCTGTTTGCACATTACTCGGCGATTCAGATGGAGGGTTACCGAACCCTGAAAGCCGGCCAGCAGGTCAATTTCGACATTATTCAGGGCGACAAGGGCTACCACGCCGCCAATATCAGCGTTCCCTCCGCAGACAATGTCGCGGACAGCGTAAAGGCACCCACAGCCGCCGCCCAGGAAGCCGCCGCACCCGTGCGGGAAAAAGAGACCGCAGAAGCGCTCGATTGACGCGCGCACCCCAGCCGGGGTGATCGGATCTGGCGGGCGCTAGAGCCACCCGCAAGCCCACAGGGCCATATCAAGGGCGCGATGACGCTGTGCTTTTGCGCAGTGACCAGCCCTGCCCTACCCACACCCGGCCGCGCTGCGGCTGGAACGAGCGTACCACCTGAGTAACGCTCCCTGACGCCGATCAGGAATAAAACAGGAAATAAAAAAGCCCCGCATCCTCACGGATGCGGGGCTTTTTAGGTTCTTCGCTTGGGATTAAGCGATCAAGCCATGTGCTTGATGACTTCTTCGCCGAACTCGGAACAGGACTTCAGCTGAGCGCCGTCCATCAGACGCTCGAAGTCGTAGGTGACGGTTTTGGCTTCGATCGCGCCTTCCATACCCTTCACCACCAGCTCGGCCGCTTCGTTCCAGCCCAGGTGACGCAGCATCATTTCTGCGGACAGAATCAGGGAGCCCGGGTTGACCTTGTCCTGACCCGCGTATTTCGGGGCGGTGCCGTGGGTAGCTTCGAACAGGGCAACGTCGTCAGACAGGTTGGCGCCCGGTGCGATACCAATACCACCCACCTGTGCCGCCAGTGCGTCGGACAGATAGTCACCGTTCAGGTTCAGGGTGGCGATTACATCGTATTCCGCCGGACGCAGCAGGATCTGCTGCAGCATCGCGTCGGCGATCACGTCCTTGACCACGATTTCCTTGCCGGTGTTCGGGTTCTTGAAGCTGCACCAGGGGCCGCCATCAATAGGCTGCGCGCCGAATTCTTCGCGGGCCAGCTCGTAGCCCCAGTCAGCGAAGGCGCCTTCTGTGAACTTCATGATGTTGCCTTTGTGCACCAGAGTCAGGGAGTCGCGGTCCTGATCGATGGTGTACTGCAGTGCTTTGCGCACCAGGCGCTTGGTGCCCTCTTCGGAAACCGGCTTAACACCGATACCGACTTCTTGCGGGAAGCGGATTTTCTTAACGCCCATTTCTTCCTGCAGGAATTTGACGACCTTTTTGGCTTCGTCGGTGCCCGCTTTCCACTCGATACCTGCATAGATATCTTCAGAGTTCTCGCGGAAGATCACCATGTCTACCTTGTTCGGCTCTTTTACCGGGGAAGGTACACCGCTGAACCAGCGCACCGGACGCTGACATACGTACAGATCCAGCTCCTGACGCAGGGCAACGTTCAGGGAGCGGAAACCACCGCCAACCGGGGTGGTCAGCGGGCCTTTGATGCTTACAACGTATTCTTTGATCGCTTCCAGGGTCTCTGCCGGGAACCAGTCGCCGCTGTAGGTCTCAGCCGCTTTCTCGCCACAGAAGATTTCCATCCAGGCAATCGCCTTCTCGCCGCCGTACGCGTTGTTCACAGCAGCGTCGATGACTTTGCGCATTACCGGGGTGATATCCACGCCGATGCCGTCACCTTCGATGAACGGAATGATCGGGGTGTTCGGTACGTTCAGAGAACCATCTGCGTTGACTGTGACTTTTTCGCCGTTGGCCGGCACTTGGATATGACCCATTAAGTTGACTCCCGTAACTCTTTGACTAAACGTCCGGCTTTATGGTTGGAAAACCGGCATAATGCGCCGAAAACTCCACTGCCGGTCATGGTTGCCACCCGTTGTTTACGCCTTCGTAACCAGGGGGGCGGCTAAAAATCGGCGGGATTATATCAGCATCCGCCCAATTTTGTAGTTTGATTACAACTAAAGCACGAGGACTTTGCGGCAGCCGTTCCCATGAGCCAATTGATCTTGTTCAACAAACCCTACGGCGTTCTCTGCCAGTTTACTGATCAGGAGGGGCGCCCCACCCTTGCGGATTACATCAGGAAGCCGGGAATCTACGCGGCTGGCCGCCTGGATTTCGACTCGGAGGGGCTGCTTCTGCTGACCGATGACGGGCAGCTGCAACACCAGATTGCCCACCCCGCCAACAAACTCCCCAAGGTGTACTGGGCACAAGTCGAGGGGGAAGTCTCAGAAGAAGCGCTATCTCGGCTGCGGCAGGGGGTGGAACTGAAAGATGGCCGCACCGCCCCGGCCCGTGCCCGCAGCCTCGAAGCGCCCGAGCTTTGGCCGCGAGTACCCCCCATCCGGGAGCGGAAGTCGATCCCTACCAGCTGGATCGAGCTCACCATCACCGAGGGCCGCAACCGGCAGGTAAGGCGCATGACCGCCGCCGTGGGCCACCCAACCCTCCGCCTTGTGCGCCGAGCCATCGGTAACTGGACGCTCGATGGTATTGCGCCCGGGGAGCACCGCTCCGAGGAGGTGTTCCTGCCGCGAAGTACGCCCGCAAAACAAAAGCCACGTAGTGCCCGCGGCCATCACCCAGACAGAAAGTCCGCGGCGGGCGCCAGGCGAGCGCGCAAGACACCCCCTCGAGGACCAAGGCGCTGACTTGCCGCCCCCAAACTTTCGGCCCGCGCAAGACCCGCCGGGGTTCACGGGGAGGAAAGCTCGGCACAACACAGCTAGTCTGAAAGTCAGGCTGGCGGCGAAATCCGCCAGCGACCGAATGCGATCGAAATCCCGGGTAAAAACCCGGGGAATTGGTCAGCAACACGAATCGCGGGTAAAATGCGCCCCCATTTTCCCGCCCCCGGGCGGAACTGCGGCGCGACCAGGGGTTGAAAACCTGCGGACGCCCCTCACTCTACAACCGGTATTTCATGTCAGCTTCGGATTTGCCTGTGTCCCCAACGCCCAACGATGCCAGTCGCTCTGCGGCCGCGCCCACCCGTGTCATTGTCGGCATGTCTGGCGGCGTCGACTCCTCGGTCGCAGCCCACCTGTTAATTCAGCAGGGGTATCAGGTCGAAGGCCTGTTCATGAAGAACTGGGACGAAGACGATGGCACCGAGTATTGCACCGCGAAACAGGACCTCGCGGACGCGGAGTCCGTGTGCCAGCGTTTGGGCATCAAGCTCCACACCGCCAATTTTGCCGCGGAATACTGGGATAATGTGTTCGAATACTTCCTTGCCGAGTACAAGGCTGGCCGCACCCCGAACCCCGATATTCTGTGCAACCGCGAAATCAAGTTCAAAGTGTTCCTCGAGTACGCGGAAATGCTGGGTGCCGACGCCATCGCCACCGGCCACTATGCGCGGCGCTGTGACAAAGACCGCCGCACGTACCTGCTGAAAGGCCTCGACGGCAACAAGGACCAAAGCTATTTCCTGCACGCCGTCGGCGAAGCGGAATTTGCCCGCTCACTATTTCCGCTGGGCGAGCTGGAGAAACCCGAGGTACGCCGCATCGCCGAAGAAAACGGGTTTATTACCTCCGGCAAGAAAGACAGTACCGGCATCTGCTTTATTGGCGAGCGACGTTTCAAGGACTTTCTTGAGCAGTATTTGCCCGCGCAACCAGGCGACATGCAAACGCCCGACGGAGAAGTGATGGGGCAGCACAGCGGCCTCATGTACCACACCATCGGCCAGCGTCAGGGACTCGGTATCGGCGGTGTAAAAGGTGCCGGCGACCAGCCCTGGTATGTGGTGGGCAAGGACCTGGCGCGTAACGTATTACTTGTGGCCCAGGGCAAGCACCACCCCCTGCTCTACTCCACCGGTTTAACAGCCACCCAGGCGCACTGGATCAATGGTGCCCCGCCGGCGACGCACTTCCGCGCGGCAGCCAAGACGCGCTATCGCCAGGCGGATCAGGCCTGTGAAATCACCGTTGGCGACGGCGGAGAGCTGACCATCGCCTTCGCCGAGCCACAGCGCGCGGTTACCCCCGGACAGTCCGTCGTGATCTATCAGGGCGATGTATGCCTGGGCGGTGCAGTCATTGACGCGGCCACCGGTGTGGGCGAAGTCGACCCGGATAACTATCTCAAGCACAGCGCCAACAAGCACAGCGCCAAAGGGAGTCACTCTTGAGCAATTGGCGAGATCAGGCCCTGGCACTCGCCGGGGTTTTTCAGGCCGCGATTCTGGTGGAAAGACTGGCCAAGACCGGCACCGCTCCAGCGGAACAGCTGGAGACTGCGGTCTACAGTCTGTTCCAGCAAAACCCGGAGACCACTGAAGACGTGTTCGGCGGCGTGGAGAAACTGCTGCCCGGCCTGCGCGCCGCGCGCCAACTGATTGCCACCCGCAACCACCCGGAATACACCGACTGTCTGCGCTATGTGCTCTCCATTCTTTACCTCCAGCGCCAACTGGCGAAGAAGCCGGATCTGCTGTCGATCATCGGTAACCGCCTGGAAAAAGCGCAACTGCAAACCGATCACTTCGGTGTCGGCCACGAAAATGTGTACGCCAATCTGGCGAGCATCTACAGCGATACCCTGAGTACCTTCCGCTTCCGCATACAGGTACTTGGCGACTTCAATTATCTGCAGCAGCAGCGCATCGCCAACCAGATTCGCAGCATGCTGTTCGCGGGCGTCCGCTCCGCCATGCTTTGGCGGCAACTGGGCGGGCGCCGACTGCACCTGCTGTTTCACCGCAAGAAACTGATTGCGGCCTTGGATGCTTTGATATCCAAGTACGAATCACTGGAACACTGACTGATTTCTAATTTTCTGCCGCACGCCCGTCGGGTATCGCGGCCGAATTTAACCCTCGGAGAGATACAATGACCGTCGAGCTATCCGCACTGACTGCGGTTTCCCCCATTGATGGACGCTACGAAAGCAAAACCGCAAGCCTGCGGGATATTTTCAGTGAATACGGCCTGATTCGCGCCCGCGTGGAAGTGGAAGTACGCTGGCTGCAGCAGCTGGCGCGCCATGAAAAAATCGCCGAAGTAAAGCCATTCACCGGAGACAGCAACCAGGTCCTCGACGATATTGTTGCCCAGTTTTCAGTGCAAGATGCCGAGCGCATCAAGGAAATCGAGCGCACCACAAACCACGACGTAAAAGCGGTGGAGTACTTCCTCAAGGAAAAAGTGCAAGGCAACGAGCAGCTGGCCGCGGTCAGTGAATTCATTCACTTTGCCTGCACCTCCGAAGACATCAACAATCTTTCCCATGCGCTGATGCTGCGCGCGGGGCGCGATCAGGTGCTGCTGCCAGCGATGAACCAGATCGTCAATGAAATCGCCACCCTGGCAAAAGAGTTTGCCGACGTACCGATGCTGTCCCGCACCCACGGCCAGACCGCCAGCCCAACCACCGTAGGTAAGGAACTGGCCAATGTGGTGGCGCGCCTGCGCCGTCAGGTGAAGCAGATTCACGATGTGGAACTGCTCGGAAAAATCAATGGTGCGGTGGGTAATTACAATGCACACCTGTCCGCCTATCCGGGTGTGGACTGGGAAAAGAACGCCGAAGACTTTGTCACTTCCCTGGGCCTGACCTGGAATCCCTACACCACGCAGATCGAGCCGCACGATTACATCGCCGAACTGTTCGACGCGATCGCGCGCTTCAACACCATCCTGATCGACTTCGACCGCGATATCTGGGGTTATATCTCCCTCGGCTACTTCAAGCAAAAAGTGGTGGCCGGCGAAGTGGGCTCCTCCACCATGCCGCACAAGGTGAACCCGATCGATTTCGAAAATTCCGAAGGCAATCTCGGCATCGCCAACGCGGTATTCCAGCACCTGGCAGCCAAACTGCCTGTTTCGCGCTGGCAGCGCGACCTCACCGACTCCACCGTGTTGCGCAATATGGGCGTTGGCGCCGGTTACTCCGTCATTGCTTATGCTGCCACCCAGAAAGGCCTCGGCAAGCTGGAAATCAACCGGGCGCGCCTGGAGGAAGACCTGAACAACGCCTGGGAAGTGCTCGCAGAACCGATCCAGACCGTCATGCGTCGCTACAACATCGAAGAGCCCTACGAAAAGCTCAAGGCATTGACCCGTGGCCAGGGAATCACCAAGGAAACCCTCGCGGTGTTTATCGATGGCCTCGATATGCCGGAAGAAGCGAAGCAATCCCTGCGCGAGATGACGCCCGCCAGCTACATTGGCAACGCCGTCGCGCAAGCCAATAAAATCTGAGCGCGTCCCACTACACAATACACCGGGAGAATTCGCCATGACCGAGCCGGGCCAACACCACACGGTTGAACCTTTGACCCACCTCGGCGATATCCCGGTGGAAACCTTCTTGCGGGACTACTGGCAGAAAAAGCCGTTGCTGATTCGCAACGCGTTTCCAGAGTTTGAAACACCCATTACCGGCGAAGAGCTCGCTGGCATGGCGTTGGAAGAGCAGATTGAATCCCGCCTGATCGAAGAAAATGGTATCGAAGGCCCCTGGCAATTGCGCACGGGCCCCTTTACCGAGGAAGACTTCTTCTCGCTACCAAACAGCCACTGGACCTTGCTGGTGCAGGCAGTGGATCAGTGGATCCCCGAGGTGGCCGCTCTCAAGGAGCGCTTCCGCTTTCTCCCTGACTGGCGGCTCGACGACATCATGATCAGCTACGCCGCTGATCAGGGCAGCGTCGGACCCCACTACGATTTTTACGATGTATTTCTGCTGCAGGCAGAGGGCAAGCGTCGCTGGCACCTGGGGGCCAAGGCGGATGCCAGCAATCCGCGTGTTGAGGGTACCCCGCTCAATATCCTGAAGGAATTTGAAGCACAGGCCAGCTGGCTGCTAGAGCCGGGCGACATGCTGTACCTGCCCCCGCAATACAGCCACTGGGGCATTGCCGAAGGCGGCTGTACCACGATTTCGATCGGGTTCCGTGCACCGTCGGCCAGCACCATGCTGGAAGACCTGGCGGCGGAACTGGCCGCGGGCCTGCCGGACCACTATCGCTACACCGATCCTGACCTTGCGCTGCCGGCAAACCCTTCTGAGATTGATGCCGCTACCGTCGCCCGGGTGCAGCGGCATCTGGCCGACTGGCTACAGCAGCCGCAGAACATCGCCCAGTGGTTCGGGGCCATCATGACCGAGGCAAAATATCCCGATACGGTGGCACTGGACGCGGGCAGCGCCGACGACTGGCGTGAGCAACTGGCCGCCGGCGGCAGCCTGATTTTGAATCCGGGTTCCCGCTGCGCTTTCGCCAGGGAACCGGCCAGCCTGTTCGTCGATGGCGAATCCTTCCCCGCGCCACTGCTGTTTGCCGAAGGTTTTTGTCAAAGCCGAACCCTGGATCAACACGACATCGACGCCTACCCGGAGCTCGCCGCGTCCGGTGGATTACTCGACCTGCTGGTATCCCAGGGCAGCCTCATTTACCCTGAGGCCCTGACTGATTACGATCAGGAAGACGATCAGGACGAATAATAGGTAGGAGCGCGGTTCATGAGTCTGTTTGTACGTCTTGCCGACTGGCAGAGTGACCGGGATGCCATTCGCAGCGTCCGTCAGAAGGTATTCGTTGAAGAGCAACAGGTTCCACCCGAGCTGGAGTGGGATGAATTTGAAGAAAGTGCCCAGCACTTCCTCATCTACCATGACAACAAGCCTATCGGTACCGGTCGCCTCACCGGTGGCGGAAAGATCGGGCGCATGGCCATTCTGAAAGAGGCGCGAGGACTGGGAGCCGGCCTGGAACTGCTGCAACGAATCTGTAAATTCGCGCGTGTCTCCGGCCAGAAGAACGTCTACCTTAACGCCCAGGTACAAGCCGTCCCCTTTTATGAAAAAGCGGGGTTCGCCAAGTCTGGCGACGAGTTTATGGAAGCGGGTATTCCCCATGTGCGGATGGACCTGACCCTGAGCGACAAAGAGCCCAGTGAAAATGCCGACGACTGCGAGCGGTAAGCGACCCGTGCCGGGCGCCACGGGCACCCCACTTGCGGATATCGACAGCTTTCGCGATGCGCTGGTGCAGTTGATCGACAGCACCCGCCGCCACCTGCACATCTACTCTCAACATCTCCCGCACGCCCTCTACGGTGAGCCCGCAATCGTGCAGAAACTCTCGGATTTCGCGCGGAGCAGCCGTTATGCGCGTGTGCAGATACTGATTACCGACAGCGAACCAGTATTGCGTCGCCCCCACCCGCTGCTGCCGGTGCTGCAACGGCTGGGTAGCCGGATTGCACTCAAGAAAATTCAGCCCTCCACCGAGCCCTCCGACTGGGAATTCGCACTGGGCGACACCACGCAGGCATTGCTGCGTGCCGATCACGACAAATGGCAGGGCCACTACCATTCCGACAACCCGGTGCGGGTACGGCAGCTTCAGGAAGTATTTGCACAAGCCTGGCTGCACGCGCGCCCGGACCCTGAATTAAGGCAATTCGTGCTTTAGCGGGTTCACGGCGTTTGCCTACCAGCAATCTTCTGTTACACGATTCGTTGCAGTGCCGAGCTTGGCTCCAGGCGGATGGCGATATATTTTGACGTCGGTGTAAAACTCCCGACCCCGTAGCTCTCCAAGGGTACCAACGGATTGGCTTCGGGGTAGTAAGCCGCGGCCTGCCCTTTCGGTATATCAAACGCGATCAGGGTAAAGCCCACCACTCGGCGCTCGACCTCGTCGCTCCACAGGGAAACAATATCCACTCGATCGCGGTCGGCAAAACCCAGCCGGTGAATATCTTCCAGGTGGGCAAATAGCACCTGCCGCCCGCCTTTCACACCACGGTAGCGGTCGTCCAGCCCGTACACCGTCGTGTTGTACTGATCGTGAGACCGCAGCGTCTGCAGCACGAGATCGGCTTTGCGTGCACCCTTCCTGCCAATTTTTTCCAGTACCTCCGGGGGCAACGGCGCTGGCAGGCTGTGACTGATGAAATTGGCCTTGCCGTTATCGGTATGCCATCGGCGCTGTGCCGCCGGATTCTGTAAATAGAACCCGCCCGGCTGCTGCAATTTTTGTTCGAAGTTTTCAAAGCCGGGGATCACATCCCCGATGAGTGTCCGGATCCGGCGGTAATCCTCTGTGAGCGTGCACCAGGGTACAGGGGTATCGCCCAGTGTCGCCTGGGCAATGCCTGCAACAACGGCAGGTTCCGAGCGCATCTCCCGTGACAGTGGCTTCAGCTGTCCATAGGAGGCATGAACCATGCTGAAGGAGTCCTCCACAGTAACGGCCTGTGGCCCCGCCGATTGTACATCCATGTCGGAGCGGCCGAGGCAGGGCAGAATCAGGGCGCTCTTACCCGTGGCCAAGTGGCTGCGGTTCAGTTTGGTGCTGATCTGAACCGTCAGCTCACAGTTACGTAACGCCCTGTGGGTACGCTTGGTGTCCGGAGTCGCCTGTGCGAAGTTACCGCCGAGGCCGATAAACACCTTGATGTTGCCAGCCGCCATGGCTTCTATGGTTTGCACCACGTTATAGCCCGGCTTTCGAGGCAACGAAAAACCAAAGCGGGCCTCGAGGGCATCGAGTAGCTGCGGTGATGGGCTGTCATCGATCCCCATAGTGCGGTCGCCCTGCACATTACTGTGCCCGCGCACCGGACACAGCCCTGCCCCCGGTCGGCCGATCTGGCCGCGCATGAGTTGCAGGTTGGTGATCTCCTGAATGGTTGCCACTGAATGACGATGCTGGGTGATCCCCATGGCCCAGCAAATAATGGTCGCGTTACTGCGGCAGAAAATATGCGCGGCCCGCTCCAGCTCGTCTTTTCCCAGACCGCTGAACGCGCTGATCTCCGCCCAGGTGGTGGCATCGACCGTTGCGCGATAATCGTTGAAGCCCGCGCAATGCTCGGCGATGAATGCCCGATCAAGGGGGCCATCGTCTCCTCTTCCGCGGTCTTCAGCCTCCGCCTGCCAGCGCAGCAGAAACTTGGCGATCCCACGTATAGCGGCCATGTCACCGCCCAGAGCCGGCCGCAAATAGGCCGTGTTCATGGGAGATTCACCGCCGGTCAACATCTGCACCGGATCCTGCGGCGCCTGAAAACGCTCGAGGCCTCGCTCCCGCAGAGGGTTCAGCACTACCACCTGCGCCCCTCGGGCAACCGCCTCACTCAACGGCTCGAGCATTCTCGGGTGATTGGTGCCCGGATTCTGACCAATGACAAAAATGGCTTCCGCTTTGGCGAAGTCCTCGTAAGTAACGGTGCCTTTGCCGGTACCGATACTTTGCTTGAGGGCGACGCCACTGGCCTCGTGGCACATATTCGAGCAGTCCGGCAGGTTGTTGGTGCCGAACGCGCGCGCAAAAAGCTGGTACAGGAAGGCCGCCTCATTACTGGCCCGCCCGGAAGTATAAAACGCGGCCTGATCCGGGGAATCCAGCGATTTCAGGTGCCGGGCGATCAGGGCAAAGGCCTCATCCCAGGATATGGGCTGATAATGGTCGCTGGTACCGTCAAAAAACATGGGCTCGACCGTGCGCCCCTGATACTCGAGCCAGTAATCGTCATGGGTAGTCAGGTCATCAAGTGTATGACGGGCAAAAAACGCGCGATCCACGCCTCTTCCCGAGGCCTCCCAGTTCACCGCCTTGGCGCCGTTTTCACAAAATCTAATACGGCCTTCTTGCGGCGCCTCACCCCAGGCACAACCGGGACAGTCAAACCCGCCGTGCTGATTGGTCTGCAACATCGCACACAGGTTTTTGAACGGCTGGCGGCTGTCGAGCCAGGCGTGTGCAACACTGCGCAGTGCGCCCCACCCCGCCGCAGGCCGCTGGTAGGGACGGAAACGAAAGCGGTCTACAGGCGTTTTCATGAACTTCCCTCGTGTTCTCGGTGCTCACAGCGCGGATCTCCGACCCGGAGCCCGCTGTACAGGCGCGCTGCCCCCTGCACCGGCAGGTGCACCAGGTTAAGACAATGGCGACGCGCCCAGCGCACCGCCATATCCGAGGGCGAGGCGAGGCTCACCAGCGTGCCGATACGCGCACGCAGCGCTTTCTGAATCAGCTCGTGACTGCAGCGGCTGGTCAGCGCCACAAAGCCCACGGTCAAATCCAGACCCTCGCGCAGGCAGGCACCAATCAATTTATCCAGGGCATTGTGACGACCAATATCCTCACGACACAGCCGGGTTGTGCCGTCGGCATCCACATAGATAGCACTGTGCATGGCGCCACTGGCATGGCGAGATTGCTGAACCAGCCGGAAGCGTTGCCGCACATTGCTGATAAAGGCGGTCGGTGGTAACGGGGCGAAACGGTCGCCAGTCTGCCCTGTGGGCGGGGCAAGCACCTGCGCCAGCGCTTCGCTACCACACACCCCGCAACCGCTGCTGCCGGCCAAAGACCGACGCGACGCGCGCAACGCACTGGCCGCGCGCTGGCTGAGGGTTATATTGAGTTGAATGGCGTCTTCGCGACCCTCTGGATCGTGGGTAAGGCCTGGATCCGGATACGCATCCCGCGTCAATTCCAGATCCAGAATCTGATCGCGATGCTCGATCACGCCAGCGCAAAAACTGAAGCCGTAGGCGAAGTCTTCCAGGCCGTCGGGGCTTGCCATCATTACCGCGTGACTGATTCCGTTGTAGCAGAACGCCACAGCCACTTCCTGTGCGAGCAATTGGTGGCAAACCTGGTGCTGGGGAGCGTCGCAGGCCGCGGACAACAGTGGCGCCTCTTCGCTACCAGAGAGCGTCAGGTAGGCGACCTCAGCGGGTGGCCGTGGATGCCGCGCGCTCATTGCAGGCGCGCTCGAAAAAGCCGGCAACCCATGGCTTCAGCCAAGTCTGACCGCGGTGCCACTGACGCTGACCATCATCATGCCGCCCTTCTCACCGACCACTTCATAGTCGAGGTCAATGCCGACAATCGCATTGCCACCCAGGGCGCGGGTCTGGGCTTCAATTTCGGCAATAGCGATCTTGCGCGCCTTGCCCATTTCCCGCTCGTAGGAACCGGAGCGGCCGCCGATGATGTCGGTGATGGAACCGAAAATGTCCTTGAAGATATTTGCGCCAAGGATCGCCTCACCGACCACAACACCAAGATATTCCTGAATTGGCCGACCTTCTACGGTAGGGGTTGTTGTTTTAAGCATCATCACTTCCTTTTGTTGGGATAAAAAACGCAATCAAAGCAAACATTGTCCAGCTTACACAAATAAAAAGCCCCGCGCGCGGCGGGGCTTGTTCATTTTTTTACAGCCAACTCAGGCTCAGCGCTGGCGAGCCTTGAACTCGCGGCGACGGCGGTGCAACACCGGTTCGGTATAGCCATTGGGCTGTTCGCAGCCCTCGAATACCAACTCGCACGCCGCCTGGAAAGCGATACTCTGGTCAAAATTCGGCGCCATGTCGCAGTAGGCCGGGTCGCCCGCATTCTGGCGGTCAACCACCGCCGCCATACGCTGCATGGTTTCCTCCACCTGTGCGCGGGTACAGATGTCCTGCTTCAGCCAATTGGCAATATGCTGCGAGGAAATCCGCAGGGTCGCGCGGTCTTCCATCAATCCCACATCATTGATATCCGGAACCTTGGAGCAGCCGACCCCCTGATCCACCCAGCGCACCACATAGCCGAGAATACCCTGGGCATTGTTATCCAGCTCCCGCTGGATTTCCTCCGCACTCCACTGGGGGTTTTCCGCTACGGGCACGGTGAGGATATCGTCGAGGTTCGCAGGCTTACGCGCGGCAAGCTCATCCTGCACAGCGGCAACATCTACCTCGTGGTAATGCAGCGCGTGCAGCGTCGCCGCCGTGGGTGAAGGCACCCAGGCGGTATTGGCCCCGGCCAGGGGATGAGCAATCTTGGCCTGCATCATGGCCGCCATCTGATCCGGTATTGGCCACATACCCTTGCCGATCTGTGCACGACCTTGCAGGCCCGTGGCCAGGCCAGTGTCCACGTTCCAGTCTTCATAGGCCGCAATCCACTTGGACTGTTTCATGTCGCCCTTGCGGATCATCGGGCCGGCCAGCATGGAGGTGTGAATTTCGTCGCCGGTGCGATCAAGGAAGCCGGTATTGATGAATACCACCCGATCCTGCGCGGCCGCGATACAGGCCTTGAGGTTGACGGTGGTGCGGCGCTCTTCATCCATGATTCCCATCTTCACGGTATTGCGCGCGAGACCGAGCGCATCTTCAATGCGATCAAACAGCGTATTGGCAAAGGCGACCTCTTCCGGTCCATGCATTTTTGGCTTGACGATATACACACTGCCGCTGCGTGAATTGCGCAGATTGCCGTTACCGCGGAGATCGTGCATGGCGATCAGACTGGTGATCATGCCGTCGAGGATACCTTCCGGCACCTCATTGCCGTCTTTATCCAGCACCGCATCGTTGGTCATCAGGTGACCCACATTGCGCACGAACATCAGGCTGCGCCCCGGCAATGTCACCACGCCGCCCTCGGCACCGGCGTATTCCCGATCCGGATTCAGGGTGCGCAAAATTTCCTTGCCGCCCTTTTTGACCTTCTCCTGCAGGTCCCCTTTCATCAGGCCCAGCCAGTTGCGGTAAACCACCACCTTGTCCTCCGCATCGACTGCGGCGACCGAATCTTCACAATCCATAATGGTGGTCAGGGCCGACTCTACCAGCACATCCTTGACACCGGCCTTGTCGGTTTTGCCGATGGGGCTCTCGCGGTCAATCTGGATTTCAAAATGCAGGCCGTTGTGTGCCAGCAGCAGAGCCTCCGGCGCCTCCTGCGGTCCGCGGTAGCCAACAAACTGGCGACTATTCTTGAGCGCTGCAACCTTGCCACTTTTCAGCACGACTTCGAACAGGGAGCCATTGATGCGATATTCCCGCACGTCGGTATGGCTGGCACCGTTGAGTGGCGCGGCCTGGTCGAGAAATTCGCGGCCGTAGGCGATGACCTTTTCGCCGCGCACCGGGTTGTAGGTGGCGGTCTTCTCCGCGCCCCCTTCTTCGCTGATCACATCGGTACCGTAGAGCGCGTCGTACAGGCTGCCCCAGCGCGCGTTCGCGGCATTCAGTGCATAGCGGGCATTCATCACCGGTACTACCAGCTGTGGCCCTGCCATGGTGGCAATTTCCGCATCGACGCCCTCGGTTTTCACCTGGAAGTCCGCAGGCTCGTCCACGAGATAACCGATGTCGTGGAGGAAGGCTTTATAGCTATCCAGGTTTTTATAACCCTGGGGATTTTCGCTGTACCACTGATCCATGCGGGCCTGGATCTCATCGCGCTTTTTCAGCAATGCGCGATTTACCGGGGCCAGATCATTGACGATTTTCTCAAATTCCGCCCAGAACACATCGACGTCCACCCCGGTACCCGGGATGACTTCCTGCGCAATCAATGCCTGGAGTTCTGTGGCGACCTGCAGACCGCCAATACGGACTCTTTCCGTCATATCTGACCTCTTGTACTTGTGATGGGTACTGCTGTTGTTATTTGGAGCGGGTAATTGTCTTGGGAGAATTGCGGCATTCTAAACACCGGTAATCCCATATCGCCAATTTATAGCCAATATCTTCACTATTCTTAAGATGAATTATTGGCCGGGAGAAATCAGAGCTGGCGGCCCACATCCAGAATCAGGCGGCGCATCCACCGATGGGGAGCACTCTGCTGTAACAGGGGACTCCAGGCCATCTTCAGCTCCAGTGGTGGAATGCGTAGCGGCGGCTCCCGCAGTGCCACACGCGGGTTGCTGGTCGCCAGCTGCGCAAGGCGCGTGGGCACGGTAACAATCAGGTCACTCTGTTCCGCAAGCAGCATGGCCACCTGATAATGGCGGGTAAACACGGAAATATCCCGCTTCTGCCCCAAACGGCCGATGGCCTCATCCACCCAGCCCAGGCGCTGCACGTCCTCCGGGTTGACCCCGACACCGACGCCCATCCCGGTTTTACTGACCCAGATATGTTGCGCGGCCAGATAACTGTCCAGATTGTAGTCCTGCAGGATGGGGTTATCCGCACGCATGACGCAGGAGAAGGTGTCACTCCAGATGGTCGCCTGGTGAAAGCTCTGCGGCATGGAGTCAAACCGGTTGATCACCATGTCCACCTTGCCCTGCTCCACATCCACAAAGCTCACATCACTGGGCGTCATGATGTCTAGACTGATACCAGGGGCACTGACGCGCAATTGCTTCAGCAGCGGAGGAATCAGCGTCGATTCTGCGTAGTCACTGGCCATGATGCGGAAAGTACGGCGGGCATCCGATGGTGCGAAGTCCCGGTTTGGCTGGATCACCTGATCGATCGCGGCAAGGGCTTCGCGCACCATCGGCTGCAGCTCCAGCGCACGCTCGGTGGGCATCATCCCCTCCCGGGTGCGCACCAGTAACGGGTCGCCAAACAGCTCGCGCAAGCGTTTCAGGCCATTGCTCATGGCCGGCTGGGACAGGCCCAGCTGGTTGGCGGCGCGGGTCACGTTGCGCTCGCGAAGGAGTACATCCAGATACACCAACAGGTTCAGATCGGCTCTTTCGAGATTCATGCGTCAGACTCTCAACCGGCACGGTAGCGCCGGTTTTCAGGTGGATGGCAGGTCATGATTTCCGGGGCTTGCAGCCACATTCACAGTTTGTATAGCGGAAATCAGGACAATAAATTAGCCAAATTATGCCAGCACTCCTACGATACGCACAACCTAACCGCAGTCACCTTTCCGAAGAAATTCGAGGAAAATTGAGGAAACACAGCCATGTCCAATTACTCTAAAGAAATCGAAGCGGCAGCGAAGCTCTGTGACAAGAACGGCAGCGCCTGGGATGCCATCAACCCGGAATCTGTGGCACGCATGCGTCTGCAGAACAAATTCAAGAACGGCCTGGATATCGCCAAGTACACCGCCGATATCATGCGCAAGGACATGGCGGCCTACGATCAGGACACTTCAAAATACACCCAGTCCCTGGGTTGCTGGCACGGGTTTATCGGCCAGCAGAAGATGATTTCCATCAAGAAGCATTTCGAAGGCAAAACCGACCGTCGCTACCTCTACCTTTCTGGCTGGATGGTTGCCGCCCTGCGCAGTGAGTTCGGTCCCCTGCCCGACCAGTCCATGCATGAAAAGACATCGGTTGCGGCACTGATCGAGGAACTGTACACCTTCCTGCGTCAGGCGGATGCCCGTGAGCTGGGCGGCCTGTTCCGCGAGCTGGACGCAGCCCGCGAAGCCGGTGACGAAGTGGCCGCCAAGGCCGTACAAAACAAAATCGACAACCATGTGACCCACGTGGTGCCGATCATCGCCGACATCGATGCCGGTTTCGGTAACGCAGAAGCCACTTACCTGCTGGCGAAGAAAATGATCGAAGCGGGTGCCTGCTGTATCCAGATCGAAAACCAGGTTTCCGATGAGAAGCAGTGCGGCCACCAGGACGGCAAGGTAACGGTGCCCCATGAAGACTTCCTGGCGAAGATTCGTGCCGTACGCTACGCCTTCCTGGAGCTGGGTGTGGACAACGGTGTGATCGTGGCCCGTACCGACTCCCTTGGCGCTGGCCTGACCAAGCAGATCGCTGTGACCAAAGAACCCGGCGACCTGGGTGACCAGTACAACGCGTTCCTCGACTGCGAAGAAGTGGCGCCGGGCGACCTGGCCAACGGTGACGTCATCATCAACCGCAACGGCAAGCTGCTGCGTCCGAAGCGCCTGGCGTCCAACCTGTTCCAGTTCAAGAAAGGCACCGGTGAAGCCCGCTGCATCCTGGACAGCGTGACCTCCCTGCAAAACGGTGCAGACCTGATCTGGATCGAAACCGAGAAGCCTCATGTTCGCCAGATCGGTGCCATGATGGACGAGATCCGCAAGCAGGTACCCGACGCCAAGCTGGTGTACAACAACAGCCCGTCGTTCAACTGGACCCTGAACTTCCGCCAGCAGGTATTCGATGCCTGGAAGGAAGAAGGCAAAGACGTATCCGCCTACGACCGCGACAACCTGATGAGCGCCGAGTACGACGACACCGAGCTGTCCAAGGTGGCGGACGACAAGATCCGTACCTTCCAGGCAGACGCTGCCCGCGAGGCCGGTATCTTCCACCACCTCATCACTCTGCCCACCTACCATACTGCGGCACTGTCTACCGACAACCTGGCCAAAGAGTACTTCGGTGAGAAAGGCATGCTGGGTTACGTGGAAGGTGTACAGCGCAAGGAAATCCGTCAGGGTATCGCCTGCGTGAAACACCAGAACATGGCGGGCTCCGATATGGGCGACGACCATAAAGAGTACTTCGCTGGCGAAGCCGCTCTGAAAGCCGCCGGTAAAGACAACACCATGAACCAGTTTGGCTGATCCCTTTCAACGAGTGTCCCTGAGAAATCGCTTCACTCATCTTGGGCCGCATTATGCGGCCCTTTTTTATTTCCGGGCCCGAATCTTTCCGGGAGCAGACCAACTCAGTCTTCCGCGGCCCCATCCCTACGCTCCCCCCTGACCTTCCCGCCGGTATTGCACGGCCTCCCGCAGTGGCGCCGATTTGAACTAGGCTTATGGCAAGCCTGCAACAAATTGGCCTGTCTATGTCGTCCACCTGCCAAGTCCTCGTACTGAATTGCGGTAGCTCATCGCTAAAATTTGCGGTGTTGGATCCCCACGATGGCACCGTGGCCTTGAGTGGTCTGGGGGAAGCCCTGGGCGAAGATGAACCCCGGGTCAGCTGGAGACAAAATGGCGAGCGATATACCAAACCACTGCCAAAAGCCGCCCGTCACACCGAGGCCATCCGTGTTCTGGTTGAGGAAATCCTCAGTGGGGAAGCTGTATTGCGCGAGCAACTGGTGGCCATCGGGCACCGGGTGGTACACGGGGGAGAAAAGTTTTCACACTCGGTGCTGGTAGACGACGCGGTTATCCAGTCTATCCAGGAATGTATTGCCCTCGCGCCCCTGCACAACCCCGCCCATCTTGCTGGCATCGAAGCAGCCAGGGCCGCTTTTCCAACCCTTCCGCAGGTGGCGGTATTTGATACCGCGTTCCACCAGTCCATGCCGCGACACGCCTATATCTACGCGCTGCCCTATGCCCTGTATCAGGAGCACGGTATTCGCCGCTACGGGATGCATGGCACCAGTCACCGCTTCGTGACCGAACGGGCTGCGTCACTGCTGAACCTTGCCGCCAACGAGGTCAATATCATCTCCGCACACCTGGGCAACGGCGCTTCAATTACCGCCGTGCACAACGGGCGCAGCGTGGATACCAGCATGGGTTTGACGCCCCTGGAGGGCCTCGTGATGGGCACACGCAGTGGGGATGTAGACCCGGGTCTGATAATGCATCTGGGCAGCCGCATGGATTACGGCCTGAAGGAGATCAACGACCTGCTCAACAAAAAAAGCGGCCTGCTGGGCATTTCAGGCCTCAGCAACGACTGCCGGGCCCTGGAGCAGGCGGCCGCTGAAGGGCACGAGGGTGCACGCCTGGCCCTGAACATATTTTGCTACCGGCTGGCCAAGTACATCGGCAGCTATCACGCCGTATTGCCACAAGTGGATGCGCTGGTATTTACCGGCGGCATCGGTGAAAACTCCGCGCTGGTGCGGGAAAACGTCCTGCGGCAGCTACAGGGGCTTGGCTATGGAGTGGACGACGCAAAAAACACGGCGACGCGCTTCGGCGCCGAAGGCCCGATTTCCAGCGCCCAGTCCGCTGTGACCCTGGTGATACCGACCAATGAAGAATGGGTCATCGCACGGGACGCGGCGGCACTGGTGCCGCCCACTACCCCGAACCACGACCCCAGCACCAGGGAGTAAGCAATGTCGCGCACCATCATGCTTGTGCCCATCAGCGCCGGTGTCGGCATTACGTCCGTGAGTCTCGGCACCCTGCGCGCTCTGGAACGCGACGGGGTGAGTGTCAGTTTTTACAAGCCGATCTCGGAAACGGTGAAGCATGAAAAAAACCGCGATCGTAGCAATGAGATCCTGCGTCGCGCGGCCAGCCTGAAGGTCCCGGAATCCTTCACCATGCTGCACGCCGAGTCCCTGATCGGGCGCGGCGACCTGCCAGACTTGCTGGAGGACATTCTTGCGCGCTTTCAGGAAGTCGCGAGTAAAGCGGATGTTGCCATCGTGGAAGGACTTGTGCCGAATGCAGAGAACCAGTTCGCCAGCCAGCTCAATCTGCAGATCGCCAAGACGCTGGATGCGGAGATCGTGCTGGTGGTGTGTCCGGACCTGGATTCCACCCAGCAGCTGAAGGACCGCCTGGAAGTGGCCATGGCCACCTTTGGCGGTGCGCGCTCCGGGCGTGTGGTGGGCTGTATCGTCAACAAGGTCGGCGCACCTTCGCAGGTACCCGATGCGCCCGGCGCCGATATTACTGGAGTCTTCGAAGGCCCCGGCGTGCGGCGCGGTAACCTGGAAATTCTTTCTCTTTTTGGAAAAAGCCCCCTCCCGATCATCGGCTGTATTCCCTGGAATGCCGAACTCGTCGCGCCCCGGGCGAAAGATCTGGCGGATCATTTCCAGGCGGAAATCATCAATTATGGAGAACTGGATACACGGCGCCTGCACAGTGTCACCTTCTGTTCCCGCTCCCTCAGCAATATGATCTACCGTTTCGAGCCAGGGGCCATGCTCGTCACCTCCGGGGACCGCCCCGATGTGATTGTCGCCGCCTGTCTCGCCGCGATGAATGGGGTAAAGATCGGCTGCCTGCTGTTGACCGGGAATTTCAATATCGAACCCATGGTGCGCAAACTCTGTGCACCGGCAATGGAAACGGGTTTGCCGGTGGTGCTCGTCAACACCAACACCTGGCAGACCGCACTGCAGTTGCAGACTTTCAATACGGAAACGCCAAGCGACGATTTGGACCGCATCGAAAAAGTGCAGGACTTCATTGCCGGCCATCTGGACAACCACTGGGTCGAATCCCTCGGCAGTGAATCCAACCGGCCCAAACGATTGTCACCACCCGCCTTTCGCTTTCACCTCACCGAACTCGCGCGCCGCGCCAACAAGCGCATCGTGTTACCGGAAGGTGACGAACCCCGCACCGTGAAGGCCGCCCTCGCCTGCGCCGAGCGCGGTATTGCGCGGCCGGTGCTACTTGGGGATCCAAAGGAAATTCATCGGGTGGCCGAACAACAGGGCCTGTCGCTCGGGGATAAGGTGGAAATCATTGACCCCAAAACCGCGCGTAACAAATACGTGGAGCCGATGGTTCAGCTGCGAAAAAACAAGGGGCTTACGGAAATCGTCGCCAAAGAGCAGTTACAGGACAATGTGGTGCTCGGCACCATGATGCTCGCAGAAGACGAAGTGGATGGCCTGGTCTCCGGGGCGGTACACACCACCGCCAATACCATTCGCCCTGCCCTGCAGCTGATCAAGACGGCGCCTGGTGCGAGCCTGGTGTCCTCGGTGTTTTTCATGCTGTTGCCGGACCAGGTTCTGGTGTACGGCGATTGTGCCATCAACCCGGACCCCAACGCTGAAGAGCTGGCCGACATCGCCATTCAGTCGGCGGATTCCGCCGCAGCCTTCGGAATCGAGCCGCGGGTCGCCATGATCAGCTATTCCACGGGCCGATCGGGAACCGGCTCGGATGTCGAGAAGGTGCGAGAGGCCACCCGAATTGCCCAGCAAAAACGTCCCGACCTGATCATTGACGGGCCACTGCAATACGACGCGGCCATCATGGAAAACGTCGCCGAGAAGAAAGCCCCGGGCAGCCCGGTTGCCGGGCGTGCCACGGTGTTTATTTTTCCCGACCTGAACACCGGCAATACCACCTATAAAGCCGTGCAACGCAGTGCAGACCTGATCAGTATCGGGCCGATGCTGCAGGGGATGCGTAAACCGGTGAACGACCTTTCACGGGGGGCGCTGGTGGACGACATCATCTACACCATTGCGTTAACCGCAATTCAGGCGAGTCAGCTGCAATAGGCGTTACGCGTTGTCATACCTCGGGCAGGTTTGAGCGAATACCGCGGGCATCGGCCACTTCGCCCAGGGGGCGATTCGTATCCACAAACCGCAGCAGAGCGCCGGCGACCACATACGCCTCAAGGCGGTGCTCGAACGTATCACTGTTACTGAAGCCCATACGTTCCAGGCAGGCGTGCACGTCACTAAATTCGGGCGCATTGCTCTTGCACGCGACCAACCCCTTGCGCAGGATCGGCCACAGCTCCCAGATTTTGCGCCCCTCCTCCTTGACGGCCTTCAACGCCACCGCCAACTGTGCTTCCTCCCGAGTGAGATCGGTACCTAACGGATAGTAGGGTAACAGCTGCCGGCGGTGCCCCTGGGCGAATACCGCGTGAACGCGTTCGGGGGTGTTGTTGCAAAACGCCTCGGGGATTGTGTAATCGGACTCCACCTTGCCAGCCGACTTGGCTTTGTCCAGCAACTCCGCCTGGAAACGCGAGTCTGCAATACACAGCATCGCCACAATCACATCCCGGTCCGTCTTGCCGCGCAGATCGGCAATCCCGTACTCGGTAACCACCATGTCCCGCAGGTGACGGGGGATGGTGCAATGGGGGTATTGCCACACGATGTTACTGCGCACCCGTCCACCGGTATGCCGGGTGCTCGCCAGCGCAATGACGGAGCGGGCGCCCGGTAGCTCATGTGCCTGGGCAACAAAGTTGTACTGCCCTCCTACACCACTGACCACCTGTGCGTCTTCAAGGCCATCGGAAACGACGGCACCATTGAGGGTCACCATCATGGCCGAGTTAACAAATCTGGCGTGTTGCCGCTGAGCGATTTTTAGCGCGCGGCCTTTCTGCAGCTCGTTGATGTAGTCAATCGCCGTCATGTTGATGCCAGCCATTTCTGACTCGGGCATCTGCCGCAGGGCTTCGTACATGGCGCTGGAACCCAGATAAAAACCACCGTGCAGCCAGGTGCCGCCGGGCAGCTTCTGACCCTCCTGGCTGCCGAGCAGCTTTTGACGGCCGGCACGACTGTGGAGATCGCACTCTTCCAGCTCCCCGTGCTTGTCGAGAAAGCGGTGGCCACGCCAGCTGTAACTGGGGTCGACGATACCGGCGCGCTGCAGGAAATCGGTATCCGCTTCCGTCAGGGGGCACTGGATACGCCCGGCGTCACGCAGTGCCAGTAACAATTCCTCGGTCACCAACGGCGCACGCGCGTTTTCATTCAACAGCTTCTGCAGGGTGGCATCCGCGAACACCTCGCGAGTCATCACCCCGGAGCGGCGCAGATGCAGAAAACCTTCCGGCACCATCTCACTTGCGCCGTAAAGACCTTTTTCGAATCGATCCAGTTCGAGCGGGAGCCCACTTAATTCGCAATCCCGATCTTCGTGCAGTGACTGCAAGATATCCCGGTAATCTGCATTTTCCACCTGTCGCAAATTGAGTACGTGGCAGATCGCATCACCGAGCGCACCAATACCAATCTGCAGGGTGCCGCCATCCTTGATCACACCAGCAATATGAAAAGCCAGGGCGTAATCCGTCAATCGCACCGGTGGGTTAGGCGCCGGGAAAATTTCCCGCTCGCAGGACTCGCCGCGCAGCAGAAAATCGAACAGGCTGTCGCGCACGCGCGCATCGCCACCCACAAAAGGCAAACGCGGATTGACCTCCCCCACCATGACAATATGGGAGTAATCCCGCTCTCTGGCCTGCGCCAGCAGTGGCAGGGTCAGATCTGGATTGGAACTTAGACTCAGGTCCCCGCTGTCGTCCCCGGCCGGGGACACCATTTGTGCAATCACATTGACCCCGCGATCCAGCAGGTCTCTGGGAACATGGGTGTAATTGGCACTGACGTAGCTTTGCTGAGCGGTCGGGTTCGACAGGAAGCTCCCGGGCTGCATGAAGAATTCACACACCTCGACATTCTTCGGCAGCAAGCCCTTGCGCCGCGCCTGGTTGTAGGCAAGGTCTTGATAGTCGCTGTACAGACGGTCCAGCAGTGGCTGTACAAATCGACGCTGTAGCTCGCTGCCGCCGGAAGGGCGCTCCAGCGTCAGCGCGGTGTAGATGGTGAGGGAAATTGCCTCATCCTGCTCGGCGCGCGCGTACAGGGCATTAGCAAATTGATTGGCTTTGCCAATGCCCAGCGGCAGGCCGAGCACGATTCGCTTACCCACCCTGTCGAGAACAGCATCCACGCACTGCTCCGCTGCGGCGAATACTTCCGGTTGTGCCATCGCGCCTACTCCACCTGCTTCAAAAAAACGCCGGGAACCTGTTTTCCCTGTTAACGCACCGCATTACTACGCTGCGGGATACTGGCGGCTACTGGGGGTTTATTGGAAGGTTATTGAAGCGTTTCGCTAGACCCATGCTCGAGCGATGTGCTGGGCAACGACTCAAAGTGATCGACCTGAATAGCTTTATTGACCAGGTCGTAGGTCGCACGAATCTGCTCTGCTTCCTCTTCTGAAATGAGCTTTTTCGACAACGCTTCGTCGATGGTGTCGTCGTTGAGTGCGCGCAAGCCACCCGTCTTCATTTTTTCCCGGATGGCTTCGGTTTTGTGTGTGCTCAGGAAAGCCTGCTCGACAATGTCGATACCATCACCGCTGTTGCCCATGAACA
Organism: Microbulbifer sp. Q7; assembly: GCF_001639145.1. Classification (NCBI taxonomy): domain Bacteria; kingdom Pseudomonadati; phylum Pseudomonadota; class Gammaproteobacteria; order Cellvibrionales; family Microbulbiferaceae; genus Microbulbifer; species Microbulbifer sp. Q7. The sequence goes on from NZ_LROY01000002.1 coordinate 1,109,622, forward strand.
CTCCTTTGGTGAGCCGGTCCCGAGTCTCCGATGGTGCCATGATCAGATTGGCACAGGCGCGGGCCTGGCGGTCTGAGGCTGCACGAATGCTGTGCCCCCACGGCATGGTCAGGAAATGCATGATCTGCCCCACAAAGCGAATGGGGAAGTTATGGAACACCTCGATGAGGCTGACTTCGATATTGTGGAATCCCGCGCGCATGGCAAATTCCAGCAGCGGGCGATCTTCTGCCGGGCTGCCGTCGTCATAGAAGCGCTTCAGGGTGGAACTCATCAGGAACAGCTCGCTCAACACGTCGCCAAGCCGTGCGGATATCATCTCCTTACGCTTGAGTTCGCCACCAAGGGACATGAGAGAGATTTCCGTTACCAGCGTCAGCACCGCAGAATAGCGGTTCATCTGGCGATAGTATTTCGCCGCGTCGCCCACACCCCGCGGGCTGCTGGCGAACAAACCACCGGTCCAGCCATGCAGTACTGCGCGGCAGAAAGTTTTCACCTGGAATAAGAAGTGTTTCGGCAGGATCGCGTCCAGCTCTTTGAGCCCGGCCTTTTCATCCGGATTGGTGGCCGCTTCCATCACCTGCAGGAGGTACGGGTGGCAGCGGATCGCTCCCTGGCCAAAGATCATCAGGCTGCGGGTCAGGATATTGGCGCCTTCCACGGTAATTGCCACCGGTACTGCGCGATACACGTTACCCAGATAATTCAGCGGCCCATCAATAATGGCCTTGCCCGCATGAATGTCCATGGCGTCATTGATGGCCTGCCGGAGCCCATAGGTCGCATGGGCTTTCATGATGGCCGAGATTACTGCCGGCTTGCGTCCCTGGTCCAGCGCTCTGGTGGTGGTCTTGTGCGCCGAATCCAGCACATAGGCGATCGCGGCAATCTCGGCCAGGCGACGCTGCACGCCCTCGAACTTGCCGATGGGAATACCGAACTGCTCGCGAATGTGGGCATAGGCACCGGTGGTCTGTGCGGCCAGTTTGGCGCCGCCAGTCGACAGTGACGGCAACGAGATCCCGCGACCGGCAGCAAGTGCACTCATCAGCATGTGCCAGCCGTGACCGATATTTTCCTGACCACCAATAATCCAGTCCATCGGGATAAAGACGTCTTTACCCCAGTTGGGACCATTCATGAACGCCTGCATGGCGGGTATGTGGCGCTGCCCAATTGTGACCCCGGGGGTATCGGTGGGTACCAGCGCAACGGTGATCCCCAGCTCTTCCTCTTCGCCGAGGATATGATCCGGGTCGTAGAGCTTGAACGCCAGCCCCAGTACGGTGGCCACCGGCCCCAGGGTGATATAGCGCTTGTGCCAGTTTACCCGCATGCCCAGTGTCTTTTCGCCCTTGTATTCCTGATAGCAGACCACGCCGCTGTCCACCATTGCCGCGGCGTCCGACCCCGCCTCGGGGCTGGTGAGACCGAAACAGGGAATGTCACGCCCATCGGCCAGCCTGGGTAAATAATGTTTCTTTTGCGCGTCGGTTCCGTGCGCCATTAACAACTCGCCCGGCCCGAGAGAATTTGGCACCATCACCGTGACACCGACGCTGGTGCTGCGAGTGGAAATCTTGGTAACGATCTGCGCATGCGCCGACGGAGAGAATCCAAGGCCACCAAACTCTTCGGGAATTATGATGCCGAAAAAGCCCTTTTTCTTGAGAAACTCCCAGATCTCCGGCGAAATATCGTGATCCTCATAGGAAATCTTCCAGTCGTCCACCATCTGGCAGAGCTCTTCTACCGGCCCGTCAATAAACGCCTGTTCGGCCTCCGTCAGTTCCGGCGCGCCCATACTCAGTAACTGGTCCCAGTCCGGCTTGCCCGACAGTAACTGGGCATCCCACCACACTTCGCCCGCCTCCATCGCTTCACGCTCGGTATCGGAAATTGGCGGCAAGACCTTTTTGATCCATTTCAACAGCGGCGCGGTAATCCACTTCTGGCGCAGGCTACTCATTACTTATCCTTTTGTACTGAAAATTTGGCTGAAATTCGCGCCCGGACTCGCGCAAGTATGAGTCCAGACCAGAAAAAATTGAGAGATATGCCAGCAACTATAGGCAATAGAAAGAGGCAATTGTGTTTATGCGAATGCCAGAGTGCCAACGCCACAGAAAATTATCAATGCAGCAATGATCCTGCGCGAGGAAAATCGTTCATTCAGTAACACGACAGAAATGATCGAGGCAAAAAGAATGCTCACCTCGCGGGTGGCCGCAACCGCGGCCACCGGCATCATCGAGGTTGCCCAAAGGGCGATACCAAAACCCCCGGTGGCCAGCACTCCAGACAGCGAGCTGCGGATGAAATGCGCGCGCGCAAACGCCAGGCCCTTCAGTGGACGGGTCAACAGCACCGCCAGAATCACCCCGCCTCCGGACAATATTTCAAGCCATGCCACATAACTGAGGGGGTTGGCCACATGGCGCACGCCGGCGGCGCCAACAATCGTGTAGCCGGTAATGGCAATGCCGGTACCGAGTGAATAGAAAATACCGGGGCCACTGACACGCAGCTCTTTCATGATCAGGGAAAAGATCCCGCAGGTGACCAGGAGGATGCCGGTAATTTGCAGTGGCGCGAGGGATTCATCCAGGAACAACAGCGCGGCAGTTGCCACCATCAATGGTGTAACACCGCGGGCGATGGGATACGCGGTACCGTAGTCCAGAGCCCGGTAAGAGCGCGACAGCAGGAAAAAATAGAGATATTGGAAGAAGGCACCTCCGGCGAGAAACGCCAGGGCGCCCTTGCCCGGTAATGGCAGCTGGGTGGCGAGCGCCGCCCCGACCAGCAGGCCTACGCTGCGGATCATCGCCAGCTGCAGGAAACCTTCTTTACTGTGTTTGACCACCGCATTCCATACGGCGTGAGCAAGCGCAGACAGCAGGACCAGCGCAAAAAGAACAGATTCCGATATTACCAATTTACATAAGCGATTGGGGAGAAACTATCACACCGTTATTATCGGCGTACAAATACTCTCCAGGTTTAAAGGTGACGCCGCCAAAAGTCACCGCAATATTGCGTTCCCCAAGTCCCTTTTTGTCGGTTTTCATGGGGTGGCTTCCCAGCGCCTGTATCCCTAACTCTAGTTCAGAAATCGCATCCACATCGCGAATGCACCCGTACATCAGGATGCCTTCCCAGCCGTTTGCGGTGGCCTTTTCCGCCAGCATATCCCCCAGACACGCCCTGCGCATGGAGCCTCCAGCATCGACCACCAGCACCTTTCCGCGCCCGGGTTCCGCCACAAGATCCCGTACCAGCGAGTTATCTTCAAAGCACTTTATGGTGACTATTTCACCGCCAAACTGTTCACGTCCGCCGTAGTTCACAAACATTGGCTCAACCACGCTGACAAGATCGGGATGTTCATCACAGAGATCGGGGGTGGAAATGATGAGAGCGGTCATAATGTTCCTGCGCCTTGTTTCAATCGATCAACAAAAGGAATGGTAAATGTGCCTGATTCGACATGGTAACCAGCGCAGTTCCCAACATCAGCCCATCCATAAAAATACCGGGTATCACCCCAATGGATAATACCCGGTAAATGGCTTGCCCCTATGCAAACTGCGGACAAGCGGGCTTGCCTAACTCAAGGCTGATTCGAATACACGGCCTCAATAGCTCACATGTACCGGCATCCCTACCCGAGCATACTGGTAGAACTTGCGCGCCATGTGCGGCGGCATACGCACGCAGCCGTGAGAAGCCGGATAACGCGGTACATGCCCGGATGCGTGCAAACCGATACCGCCATTAAAACGAATATAGTGATTCATTTTCGCTCCGCGATAGTAAGTGCCGGCCGGGCGACGATGTTTGCGGGTATCCACATCCGCCTTCACCACACGACCAGTATTGCGGTCTACATAGCTACCGTAGATGCTCGAGCGGTGGTTGGGGCGTTTGGCCAACACCCGGAATTTCCCCGGGCTGGTACGAAAACCCTGCTTGCCTGAAGAAATCAAAGATACCCCGACAAGGCGCCCGCCCTTGTAGAAATACGCTTTTTGCTCGGACAGGTTAATTCGAATTGACGGCGCACCGGAAGAACTCATGGCAGCCTGGTCATCGAACCAGTTAGCACTATTGTGCGCGTCAGCGAGCGATGGCCACAGGCTTCCCACCAGGGCACCGACAAATAACATCACCGAAGCCATAAAGTACCGGAGCCCGGAGTGCGCGTGTACGGCCGCCGCGCTCCCCGCTCCGGATTCCTTATAGCCACAACTTCGTTGTACGGCTGAGGCGGAAAAATGGTGAGTGGGAATTTCTCGAGAGGATGACAGTGGATGTTGCATAGCGGTACCTCAATCAGTACTTCAATCGAAGATCCGTTTTTTCAAAACCGCATTGTCAGAAACCTATAGGGAAGCTTGTGAGAACACGGCTTATCTTTCCGGATTAATCCGGAAACTTCCCGAAACCGATCCAAACACGGGAAGCCTGTTCGATTCTATTGACCGGGGGGCACATGCTTAGATTGATTTAGTTGAGGCATTCGCCCTTTTATGGAAATTGGCAATCGCCTTAGGGTATGTCGTTCGCGCTCACAAGGGGGTGGACGCCGGGCCGCCAGTACCGGGTTCGCAGTATTTCCCACGAAAATAGAACGTTATTTCTGCTACCAAACGAAAAAAAGCGACCAAAATGGTCGCTTTTTTCTGAGTCAAGCCGTAGCCGGTGTAAATTTTCTGTGAGTTGCCCGTGTACGGCGCAACTACACCTCCTTATTTGCCAGGTACAACCAGGTATCCACCGCGGTATCCGGGTTCAGGGATACACTGTCGATGCCCTCGTCCATCAGCCACTGGGCAAAGTCCTTGTGATCGGATGGCCCCTGGCCACAGATGCCGACATATTTACCGGCTTTTTTACACGCCTGGATGGCCCGAGACAGCAGCATTTTTACCGCCGGGTCACGTTCATCAAACAGCTCCGCCACCAGACCCGAGTCTCGATCCAGACCGAGAGTGAGCTGGGTAAGGTCATTGGATCCGATTGAAAACCCGTCAAAGTACTGCAGGAAATCCTCCGCAAGCAGCGCGTTGGAAGGCAGCTCGCACATCATAATGATCTTGAGCCCGTTTTCTCCACGCTTCAGACCATTCTGCTCCAGCAGCTCAACCACCTGGCGAGCCTCATCGGGTGTGCGTACAAACGGCACCATAATTTCTACGTTGGTCAGCCCCATTTCATCGCGCACTTTTTTCAGGGCCTTACACTCCAGCGCGAAACACTGCCGGAAGTCCTTGGAGCGGTAACGCGCCGCACCGCGGAAACCAAGCATCGGGTTTTCTTCGCTCGGCTCGTACATCTGCCCGCCCAGCAGGTGTGCGTATTCATTCGACTTGAAATCCGACAGGCGCACGATGGCTCGGTTGGGCGCAAAGGCAGCAGCCAGTGTCGCAATCCCTTCCACCAGTTTCTCAACGATAAAATCTTCGGGCGAAGCGTAGCCACCGATGCGACTGCGGATAGTCCGCTGCAGATCCAGCGGCAGGCTGTCCAGCTCCAGCAGCGCCTTGGGGTGGATACCGATCATCCGGTTCAGAATAAACTCCAGGCGCGCCAGACCAACGCCCTGATTCGGCAAGTTACTGAACGCGAAAGCGCGGTCCGGGTTGCCGACATTGAGCATGATCTTGAACGGCAGCTCCGGCATGTCCTGCACCTCGGTGAGAGAACGCTCGAAGTCCAGCTCGCCAGCCATTACGAACCCGGCATCCCCTTCCGCACAGGTGACGGTAACCGGGGTGCCAGTGGTAAGTTTGTCGGTGGCATCGCCGCAGCCAACCACTGCCGGAATGCCCAGCTCGCGGGCAATAATCGCCGCGTGACAGGTACGCCCACCGCGATTGGTCACAATCGCGCTGGCTTTTTTCAGCACCGGCTCCCAATCCGGGTCGGTCATATCGGTGACCAGGACCTCACCGTCCTGCATCTTCGCCATATCTTCAACGCTGTCGAGCACCCGCACCTTGCCGGCGCCGATACGCTGGCCGATAGCACGGCCCTCGCACAGGACGTCGCTGCGCTCGTGCAGCTTGTAGCGCTCGATACTGGTACCAGTGTCGCGGGAGCGCACGGTTTCCGGACGCGCCTGGACGATGAACAACTTGCCGGTATCACCGTCTTTCGCCCATTCGATGTCCATTGGACGCTGATAATGCGCCTCAATCTTGCGCGCCTGGTTGGCGAGCTCGGTGAGTTCCTCATCACTCAGCGCAAAGCGCTGACGATCTTCCTCCGCCACCGGCACTGTTTTGACCGATCGGCCACATTCGCCACCCTGGTCGTAAATCATTTTGATCGCTTTGCTGCCGCGGTTACGACGCAAAATCGCCGGGCGCCCCGCTTCCAGCGCGGGCTTGTACAGGTAGAACTCGTCCGGGTTGACCGCGCCCTGAACGACGGTTTCACCGAGGCCATAGGCCGCGGTCACGAAAATAACGTCCCGGAAGCCGCTTTCGGTGTCCAGGGTGAACATTACCCCGGATGCGCCGGTTTCACTGCGTACCATGTGCTGGATACCCGCCGACAGGGCAACGCCAACATCGGCGTAGCCGGTGTGCACCCGATAGGCAATGGCCCGGTCGTTGTAGAGCGATGCAAACACCTCTTTGACCGCCTGCAGAACGGTGTCGATGCCGCGAATATTCAGAAACGTCTCTTGCTGGCCCGCAAACGAGGCGTCGGGGAGATCTTCGGCGGTAGCGGAGGAGCGCACCGCCACCGCGGTTTCACCGCCACCGAGCGCTTCGTAGCCGGCACGAATCTCGGCTTCGAGCTGGCTCGGGAAGGGCGTGTCCAGCAACCACTGACGGATCTCCTCACCAGCCGCCGCCAGGGCGGTGACATCGTCCACATCCAGCGCTTTCAAACGATCGGCGATACGGGTATCGAGATCGGAACCGGCGAGAAATTCGCGGAATGCATCTGCAGTCGTGGCAAAGCCGCCGGGGACACTGACACCAGCGCCAGACAGGGAGGAAATCATTTCCCCCAGTGAAGCATTTTTTCCGCCGACCTTGTCGACGTCCGCCATGCCCAGCTTCGAAAATTCGAGAGTGTAAGTGGTCAATGGATTGCCCTCTGCAACTGCATTAGTGGCGGCCGATTATAAGGAAGGGTTTTGTAAATAATACCCCGCAAAATCAGGCAAAAACGGCCCATTTCTGTTGTAATTTTTCTACAAAACCTGAAATCACCGCCGCGTCGCCACGGGCCCCGTACAACCAGGGCAGAAGAGCATTCCGGGAAGGCCCCGCTTTGGGATACCATGCCCACGGCAACCGAGGGAAGAAACCATGGAAAAGCAGCAAGACGCCACGATGCCGGGTCACCCCCCCAGCAAAAAACGCACCGCATTTTTTATTTCCGATGGCACCGGGCTTACCGTGGAAGGCATTGGCCACAGCTTGCTGGCGCAATTTCGTGATCAGCCGGTAGAACAGGTCACCCTGCCCTACGTGGATTCTGATGCGCGCGTTAATCAGGTGCTGCAGAGGATTGAGCATGCGGCCCAGGAATCCGGCCTGCAGCCGATCATCATCACTAGTATTGTCTCCGATCAGATTCGCAAGCGACTGCACGAGAGCTCCGCACTCATGCTGGATGTCTTTGAAAGCTATCTGGCGCCACTGGCCAACCTGTTTGGGACCGATCCCGTGCGCACCGTGGGCGTATCCCATGGCATCGCCGACAACCCCCGTTACAGCGCGCGTATCGATGCGGTGCATTTCGCCATGGACAACGACGACGGGCGCCGCACCCGCGAATTTGAAAGCGCCGATATCATACTGGTGGGTGTTTCACGATCCGGTAAAACCCCCACCTGCCTGTATCTGGCGCTGCAATTTGGCTTGCGTGCCGCCAATTACCCCATCACCGAAGAGGACATGGACTCCACGGCCCTCCCCAAAATCTTGCGGCCTTTCCAGCACAAGCTGTTTGGCCTCACCATCGACCCCCGCCGGCTGATGAGCATCCGTCAGGAGCGCCGCGCCAATAGCCGCTACGCCTCCCCGGAACAGTGCGAGTTCGAAGTGCGGCAAGTGGAGCAAATGCTACGGCGTGCGCAGATTCCCTATCTCGACGCCACCGAGCTGTCGGTCGAAGAACTCGCCACCCGCCTGATGTCCCAGGCGGGGATTGAGCGCAGAATCAGCTAGATTTTCTATACGCGCCCGTTTTGCAGTAAAGTAGCGCCGCCCAAATGCGTGGGCTCACTGGCCCGCACCACCTGGGCCACGCCAAAGGCCTCAACCGGGCCTGAAGGCCCTTTTCACCTGGCAGCCCCCGCTGCTGGTCGTGGTTGCAGTGCGGACAACCCGCACAGAGGTTTGGTTGACGTTTTGCAAATAATTTCTCTGCCCTATTCTCCCAATTCTGCGGTCGCGTATGCTGCGCTCGCGGATTTGCCCTGCCCGGTCTGGCTAGACTCCGGACAGCCGCGCGCACGCGGTGGACGCTTTGACATCCTCAGTGCAGACCCGATCAACAGCCTCACCCTCGATGCGGCGGATCGCGCGCCTTTCGATGTGCTCGACGACCTCCTGTGTGAGCTGGCCCCGCAGGAAGTCGACCAGCAATTACCCTTTTGCGGGGGGGCAATCGGCTACGCCGGATACGAACTTGGCAGCCGCAGTAATTTTCTGCCGACGGATAATCGCGAGACGCCACTACCCGCCGGCTTCTTTGGGCTATACACCTGGGCACTGATCGTCGATCACCAACTGCAGGCAACCCACCTGATCTTCCACCCTGCGAGCACGGAAATGCAGAAGCGAGACCTGCAGGCGCGCTTCCGTGCGGTGGACTGGAATACCGCACCCCGAACCGAAAGCTTCCAGCTCACGGCGGGCTTCCGCCACGAATTCACACCGGACGAGTATCACGCGCGTATTCAGCGTATTCTCGAATACATCCGTGCCGGCGACATATATCAAGCGAACTTTACCCAGCGCTTCTTCGCTGAATACGCGGGGTCACCACTGGCCGCCTACCTGGCACTCCGCGAAGCGGCTGCGGGGCCCTTCTCCGCATTCCTATCGCTACCGCAGGGTGAGGTTCTGAGCCTGTCGCCGGAACGGTTTATCCTTGCGGATGGCACCTTCTTGCAGACGGAGCCCATCAAGGGCACCGCACCCAGAAGCCCGGATCCCTCTCAGGATCAGGCGCAGGCAAGCGCGCTGACAGCCAGTCGCAAGGACCGCGCCGAGAACCTGATGATTGTGGATCTGTTGCGCAATGATTTCGGAAAAATCTGCCAGCGCGGCAGCGTGCGGGTTCCCAATCTGTTCGAGCTTCAGAGCTTTGCCAACGTGCACCATCTGGTGAGCACCATCACCGGCCAGATTCCCGAAGACCTGCAGTTCGCGCAGGTATTGGAAGCCACCTTCCCCGGGGGCTCCATTACCGGTGCACCCAAGCGACGCGCCATGGAAATTATTCGCGAGCTGGAGCGCAGTCCCCGGGGCATCTATTGCGGCAGTATCGGCTATATCAGTAGCTGTGGGCGCGCCGACTCCAACATCGCGATTCGCACGCTGACCGCGAGTAATGGCCGCATTACCTGTGCCGCGGGAGGCGGGATTGTGGCGGATTCCGATCCTGCAGCCGAACATCGGGAATGCCTCGACAAAGTGCGCGTGCTGCTGGATACGCTGGAACAACGGTTTTCTTGACGTACCACCCGGCGGGGCCGCACGAGGAGGCGCGGGGTTATAGTGCTATTTCCCAACGGTATTTCCACCGCAACCATCACTCTGCTAGATTGCGCGCCATCCATAATTCCGGTACCGCCCGCATTGTGCGCGGGCGTGCAACATAAGGCGTTGTCTCATGCGAATCACCCTGGTCAAAAAAGTGCTGGCCGACGGCTCACTGTGCGCCAAGTGCAATGATGTCCTGGAAAAGCTCCGGGAGAACGATCAGGAAAAATTCCTTACCCAAACACTGATCGCGGATGAGCGGGATCCGCAGAGCGCCGGCATGCAGCTGGCACAGCGCCTGAATGTGCAGCGGGCACCATTTTTCGTCGTGGAAAAAGAGGGGCAGGAACCCGAGGTGTACACCGTGTATTTCAAATTTGCAAAAGAAGTGCTGAATGCACTGCGGTAGCCTGGTGGCCCCGAGCGCTCACTGCACTGCAAAACAAAAAGCCCGGCAAACGCCGGGCTTTTTGTTTCTGAATGCGCGCAACACGGCGGTATCAGTAAACGGGAAGATCGATATGGGAGAACAGTTCGTCCACTTCGGCACGAGATGATGCCTGCGCAGCCTGGTCCACCAGCTCGCGCGTCAGGTGTGGCGCAAACTGCTGGATAAACTCGTACATGAATCCGCGCAGGAAAATGCCCTTGCGGAAACCAATCTTGGTCACACTACTTTCAAACAGCTCGCTCGCATCCAGCGCCACCAGATCGTGATCCTCATCCTCTACCGCTGCCATATCCGCCACAATGCCAATTCCCAGGCCCAGGCGCACATAGGTTTTGATCACGTCCGCATCGGCTGCGGTGAACACGACTTTGGGTGACAAGCCTTTTTCCAGGAAGGCTTCATCGAGTTTGGAGCGCCCGGTAAAACCAAATACATAAGTAACGATGGGATACTTGGCAACGTCTTCCAGTGTCAGCTTGGAAAGCTGGGCCAACTCATGGCCCTTGGGTACAAGAATACAGCGGTTCCAGCGGTATACCGGCATCATTACCAGGTCGCTGAACAACTCCAGCGCCTCGGTGGCAATCGCGAAGTCTGCGGTACCGTCTGCCGCCATTTCCGAGATCTGCATCGGCGTCCCCTGATGCATATGCAGGGAGACTTCCGGGTAGCGAGCGATAAACCCCTTGATGACGGTGGGAAGCGCGTAACGCGCTTGGGTATGCGTGGTGGCGATGGCGAGGCTGCCGCGCTTGTCGTTACTGAACTCCTGCGCAACCTGTTTGATATTCTCCACCTTGCGCATGATTTCGCCGGCGGTTTTCAGGATTGCCTCCCCTGCCGGCGTCACCCGGGTGAGATGTTTACCACTGCGGGCAAAGATCTCCACACCCAGCTCATCCTCGAGCAAACGAATCTGTTTGCTGATCCCCGGCTGCGAGGTAAACAGGCTCTGCGCCGTGGCTGAGACGTTGAGGTCATGGTGGGCCACTTCCCAGATATAACGCAACTGCTGCAGCTTCATAATCTCTCCCTGTCGACGGCTGGCAATGGTTGAACAAACAGCGAAGCGCCTATTTATACGCCAGCAATTAGTTATAAAGCTAGACGACTTTATGCGGGAAAAGCATAGCAGTGAAATGACTAGTGAGCCAACATCTGGCTATAAAGGCGGAGAAAAAACGAGGAAAATGTTACTAAAAGTGGCCAACGAGAAGGCTTGCTGCGCCAGCCAGAGCCAACGCAGCCCAACTTGAGCCCGCAGGCGAGTGCCTATTCTTCCACGTTGGCGATGCCGTGGGGTACGTGCCCCGTTGCCACATGTTCGGCCGCGGAGGCACAGTGATTGGGCTGATCATCGAAAAACACGTCGGCGCCAAATGCGCGCAGAAACTCGCCCTTCGGGAGCCCGCCGAGAAAGATGGATTCATCGATACGTATATTCCACGCCCGCAGGGTGCGGATGACCCGCTCGTGGGCCGGCGCAGAGCGTGCGGTAACCAGCGCAGTTCTGATGGGGCAATCGTCCGCGTTGAATTCCGCCTGCAGCTGTTGCAGGGCCTCAAGGAAACCCTTGAAGGGGCCGCCTTGAAGGGGTTGCTTGGCGGAGGCGCGCTCCGCAGTGGTAAACGCGGCGAGCCCTTCCCGCTTGAAAATCTGCTCGGCCTCATCCGAAAAGAGCACCGCATCGCCATCGAAGGCAAAGCGCAGGACTTCGTCACCACGCTGGCGGGCACCGCCCGGAATCAGCGTCGCCGCGGCAATCCCCTGCTCCAGCGCCCGTCGAACATCACCGCCATCGGTGGAAAGAAACAGATGGCAACCAAAAGGCGCAATATAGCGGTACGGGCTACCGCCGTTGCAAAACGCCGCTCGGCTGATATTCAGCCCGTAGTGCTCGATGGAATTGAAGACCCGCAGGCCGGTATCAGCACTGTTGCGGGAGAGAAGGATCACCTCGACCCGCGGTGCGCCGCCCAGGCGCTCGTTGATCTGCAGAAACTTTTCTACCAGCGAGAAGGCCTCGCCTTTGGGCAACACGTCGTTCTCGCGCTCGACCTGGTACGCGGAAAATGCCTCTACCCCCTGCTCCTCATACACCTGATGGCTTTCACGCAGATCAAATAGCGCACGTGAAGAAATCGCGATGATCAGTCGATTACTGGCAGGTGACGGGCGGTTCTCACTCATGGTCATTTCCGCGCTCAAGGCGCCTCTACGTCGTCCAGGCCGGAGGGTTGCACATCATTGCGGTGGGGCTCGAGGAGCACCAGCAACATGTTGAGCAGATCGGCACGTGTGCGCCCTGAACGCACGCCCTGCTGATTGACCACCACGAGAAGCATCGCGTGGCAGGTCTCAAGGGTCGCCCGCGCCAGGCGATTGGTCTCATTGGGTGGTGTGGTGAAGCCCAGGCGACGGAACATGTCGACCAGGTGATTGATGACCAGCTCGTCGTGCCGCTCATCCAGCTCATGTAATTCGGGAATCCCCCACATGGCCTGAACCAGTGGCAGCAAGCCCCGTTGCTCGCGATATACCGAGACCCAGCGTTCCAACAACTCGTCGAGAAAGCCCTTCAGAGTCAACTGCTCCAGGCCACTCGCGGCCAGGTCATCCAGGCGCTCGGTGAGGCTCGCAAGCCACTGCTCACCCATTGCGTAAAGGATCGCGTGCTTGTTGGGAAAGTAGTGATATACCGAGCCAACGGAAACTCCGAGTTCCTTGGCGATGAGGATTGTGGTCAGGTCGTTGAGGCCCACCTGCTCCAGCAGGCGCCCAGTGGTATCCAGTATCTGGCGAGCCCGTTCCCGGGCGCGCGCCTGCACCGGCTCCCGTCGCGGAGCGAGATGGTTTTTTCGGCGGTTCTGTTCTGCACTCGACACGTGGTCATCCTTTTAGTCCGAGCGCCATTTTTAACATAAATGGACCGCCCACTCATTAACAAAAAGGCCGGCTATGAAAGCCGGCCTTTTTGCTCATCCTGTGAGATGAAAGGAAACGTATCAGAAGCGGTAATCCAGATTGACCCCTACAACACGATCGCGCGACGGGTCGGTTTTGGTGGCCGGAAGGTTGTACAGCGCATCTGCGTAACCCCAGTGGTAGTACTCTTCGCCGGTCACGTTCTCGGCGTAGATACCTGCGGTCCAGCTGTCTTCCGGAGAAGTCAGGGCCACACGCAGGTTCATCACGTTGCGTGCATCCAGCTTCACTGCCTCGGTGTTTTCCAGCTCGGACCACTGCTCACCGGTGTAGGTGTATTCACCAGAGTAAGACAGTTCACCAAAGCTGGTGTTCTGGGTGTAAGTCAGTACGGTGGCAGAGGAGAACTTCGGAGAGAACGCCATCTCGTTGCCGTTACATGCATCACACAGTTCTTCCGGTGCACCGCTGAACTGGGTGTCGAGCAGTGCCGCACCGAAGTACAGGTCCAGGTTGTCAGTAATCAGCCAGCGAGCGTCTACTTCCAGGCCGCGACCTTCGGATTCACCCACGTTGCGGGTGATCGCCGCTGCACCCACCCAGAATGCCTGCTGCATGTCTTCGTAGGTGTATTGGAACGCGGCGGCGTTCAGGGCCAGACGGTTGTCCAGCAGTCGCGCCTTCACACCCAGCTCATAGGACAGCACGGTTTCTTCGTCGAACTTGCTCGGCTCGGCATTGCTGGCGTTGACCTCATAACCCTGCTCCCACAGCCAGTCAGCCTGGCTCTCATAGGTGTCGCCGTACGCCGGGTCGGTAATGTTGTAGGACAGGTAGTCGAAACCACCAGACTTGTAGCCGGTCGCGACACTGGCGTAGGTGGTCAGTTCGTCGCTGAGCACGTGGGTCAGGGTTGCGCGCCCAGACACATTGCTCCAGGTGTTGTCGCCGGTGATACCGTCTTCATCGGTATACATGGCCTGGTAGTTCCAGCCACCCGTCCAGGTTTCCGGCCACGGAGAAACTACGTGGTAAGTCTTCTGGTCTTCGGTGTAGCGCACACCCAGGCCCAGAGTAGTCGCTTCGGTGATGTCAAAGGTCGTGTTGGCGAACACACCCCAGCCCTTGTAGTCGCCAAGGGTGTCAGCGGCTTCAATGGACAGTTTGTCAGTGGCGTATTCCCACGGCTCACCTTCAAAGCCGAAGGCTTCGTCGAGGACGTCCTGCGGCAGAGCGTCACAGGTTACAAAGCTGTCGAGGCCCTCTTCCCACTCATCCGCGTAGATACCGTCACAGATGAAGTCTTCGTTATCGATACCGGCAAAGTTCGCGTCAAGCTCTTCCTGATAGTAAGAAGCACCCAGTACGTAGTTGAACGGGCCGCTGCTGTTGGAAGCGATGCGGAATTCCTGGCTGAAGAAATCACCGGTCTGCTCGCGGGTGTAGGTGTCGATCGGCTGCGGAGTGCCGTCGAAGTCCTCGCGGTAGGAATACTTGTGGGACTTGTAGCCGGTAATGGAGGTGAGGGTGTTGCCACCGGCGAACTCGTGCTCCACGGTCAGAACAACGTCGGCGATTTCGGACTGATCGAGGCCTTCCTCGTCGTTGTACACCTCGTCGTAGGCGCCTTCCGGAATGTCGTAGTTGTACCCAGCATCATTGTCGAAGGCGCGGTAAATAGTGCCGTCGCTCTCGCGATCTTCGTACTGTGCCAACAGGGTAACAGTGGTGGCTTCAGACACGTCGTACACCGCGGTAATACGCGCGGCGTTCAGCTCGCTCGCACCCAGGTCGCGTCCGGTAGTGAGGTTCTTGACGTGACCGTCCTCAGAGAAGTGCTTACCGGCAATACGCACGGAGAAATCTTCACTGACCGGAACATCCACACCGCCTTCCAGCTCGGTGCGGCCGTACTGGCCGGCGCCTACGGAGATGTCGCCGGCAAATACTTCACCTGGCTTCTTGGAGACCATGGAGATGGCACCGGAGGCGGTGTTGCGGCCGAACAGGGTGCCCTGCGGGCCCTTGATCACTTCCACGCGCTCCAGATCGTACATGCTCGGGGTGGCACCGGTACGGCTCTGGTAGACGCCGTCCAGGAAAATACCCAGGGCCGGGTCACTGCCGCTGCCGAAGCTGTTGTTGTTCACACCGCGCACTGACACGGAGTCGAAGTAGGAGTCGTTGGTCTCGCCAGACACACCCGGGGTCAGCGCAAACAGGTCCTTGAAGTCACTCAAGTTGCTGTTCTTGACCGTATCGCCGGTGAATGCGGTAACCGCCGCAGGTACGTCTTTCAGTGACTCGGCACGCATCTGCGCGGTAACCGTCACCTCTTCAATCTGGTCTGCCGCGAGCGCTACGCTACTGACAGCCATTACGGCCGCGCCAATAGTTGTAGCGAGCAGGTTCTTTTTAGCCACAAATGGCTGGTCTGATAGCGTCATCGTTACTCCCCGTGGGTTATTTTTATCGGGTTGCTGCCCATTCATTACCACTCAGGACGGACCCGGGATTAAAGCGACCGATCTGTTATCCCACAAACCGAACAATTATTCAATTTCCAGCGTCAATAAAAATCGCAAACTGTGCAAGCAGTTGATTTTTATCACACTAATTAGTGGCCCAGCTTGTCCTTCAAGCTGTAATAGAGCATTCCCGCTACCAGCCCAGGCCAACGCAGCAGTGTTCCACCGGGGAAACTGCGCGTTGGAATGCGCGACAATATATCAAACCTTTCTTCGGTGCCCGCAATCACTTCCGAAATAATTTTCCCGGCAAAGGTCGCCGTGGGCACCCCGTGCCCTGAGTAGCCCTGGCTGTAATACACATTGGGCTCCAGGCGACCAATACTCGGCATTCGGTTCAGGGTGATCGCCAGCGTCCCGCCCCATCCATAATCGATGCGGGTATCGGCCAACTGCGGATAGACTTCCAGCATGTACTTGCGCACGAAAGCGCGAATATCCTGAGGGAAACGGGAGGTGTAATTCTCTCCCCCGCCGAAAACCAGCCGGTTGTCACCGGACAGTTTCCAATAGTTGATCACAAACAGCGTGTCTTGCAGCGCGTAATCGTTCGCTATCAATTCCCGTGCCAGCTCCTCCGGCAACGGTTCAGTGGCAAGCACGAAATTGTTGATCGGCATAATGCGACCGGCCATCCGCGGCTCCAGGTTACCCAGGTAACCGTTGCAGGCGAGCACGACATTGCGCGCGCGCACCCTACCCTTTGCCGTGTTAACTACGCAGGGGCTACCGCCGGTATAACTGGTGACCCGGCTGTATTCATAGAACTGCACCCCGGCGCTGGCCGCTGCCCGGGCCAGCCCCAGAGCGTAATTGAGCGGGTGAAGGTGCAGCGAGCCGTCATCGATCTGCCCGCCTGAGAAGCGCTCGGACCCGACCAGTGATCGCACCTCGTCCTTGTCGGCATAGCGCATCTGGTCATAGCCATAGCGGGTATTGAGCAGCTCAACCTCCTCTTGCAACTCTCGGTCGTGGCTGGGCTTTGCCGCAAGATGCATGATGCCCCGCTTCAGGTCGCACTGGATGCCGTGCTTTCCGATCAGGTCCTCCACCAGCTGCACCGCCTCGACGCTCATCTCCCACAGGGACTTGGCCACATCCAGGCCCAGCATCTTTTCCAGGTCTTCCTGTCCCTTGCGCTGCCCCACTCCCACGTGGCCGCCATTGCGCCCGGACGCCCCCCAGCCAATACGCTCGGCCTCCAGCACGACCACCTTGTAACCGCGCTCGGCGAGGTGCAGTGCCGAGGACAAGCCGGTGTAACCCGCACCAATAATGCACACATCGGCCTCAACCTCCCCCGCCAGCGCGTCATAAAGGGGCGATTCGGTTGCGCTTGCCGCGTAGTAGGAATCGATGTGGCCGAGCAGCTTGGTGACTGTTCCGCTCTCAGACATGGACGTTCTCCAATACAAACCGGTAAAAGCCAAGGTGACCTGTTGTTTTCAAGCCCATCCCCGGTGCCGTGATTCTGGCTTCAGGTTAAAAACCGAAGCATGATTCAATTTTTCTTGAATGATAATTCGGTTTTTTGCCATAATCAAAGCCCGCGGGACGAAAAACCTTCAGTTTCTCACCCTGCGCCCACCATCATCCGCTCTTTAGGTTGTTTAGGCGGGATATATACTAATAACCCCATCCGGGGCAAAGGCCTTTTATAAACAAGGTGTACCATGGATAAGATTACCCAGTGGCTCGCAGAACATTCCATTTCTGAGGTCGAGTGCCTGGTACCGGACATGTCCGGAAACGCACGGGGCAAATTTACCCCTACCGATAAATTTCTAACGGAAGACAGTCGCCTGCCCGAGAGTATTCTGGTGCAGACCGTTACCGGCGACTATGTCGACGAACACAATGAGCTGGTCGACCCCGCAGATACCGACATGCTACTGGTGCCCGACCCGGACTCCATCCGCCTGAACCCCTGGGCCAACGAGCCCACGGCCCAGATCATTCACGACTGTTATACCCGCGATGGCAAGCCCCACCCCATCAGCACCAGGAACATCCTGAAGTTCGTACTGGATAAATACGCCGAGCAGGGCTGGCAGCCGGTGGTAGCACCGGAAGTCGAGTTCTACCTGGTCAAACGGAATCTGGACCCGGACGAAAAGCTATCGGCACCTGTAGGGCGCTCTGGCCGTACCGAGAAAACACGCCAGTCATACAGTATCGATGCGGCCAACGAATACGAGTCGATCATTGAGGACATGTACGACTTCTGTGAAGCGCAGGGTCTCGATGTGGACACGTTGATCCACGAGTCCGGCACCGCGCAGATGGAAATCAACTTCCTGCACGGAGACCCGCTAAAGCTTGCGGACCAGGTATTCACCTTCAAGCGCACGGTACGGGAAACCGCCCTGCGCCACGGGATCTATGCCACGTTCATGGCAAAGCCCATGGAGGATGAACCGGGCAGCGCCCTGCACTTGCACCAGAGCATCATCGACGCAAAGACCGGGAAAAATATTTTCGTTGACGACGACGGCAAGGAAAACGAGCGCTTCCTGCACTTTATTGGCGGTATGCAGAAATACACACCGGGTTTCATTACCTTTTTCGCACCCAATGTGAATTCCTACCGGCGCTTTACCCCGGAAATGGCCGCACCCACCAGTCTGCACTGGGGGTACGACAACCGTACGACGGGTCTGCGCGTTCCCGATAGCTCGCCGCAGGCGAAGCGCCTGGAGAATCGTTTCCCGGGCGCCGACTGCAATCCCTACCTGGCCATCGCCACCTCGCTGGCCTGCGGCTATCTCGGCATGATGAACAAGGTCAAGCCCAGTGAACCCTATACCGGCGACTGCTCTTCCGAACCCATCACGCTGCCGCGCACACAGGAGCACGCCCTGAGCCTGCTGGCCGAGTGCCCTGAAGCGGTTGAGATGTTTGGCGATACTTTCGTGCGCGCCTGGGCGGCCATCAAGCGCGACGAGTACGAAGAGTTCAACCGGGTGATCAGTTCCTGGGAAAGAGAGTATCTGCTGCTCAACGTGTAACGCACTGGTTCGATACGCAATAAAAAACCCGGCTACTGCCGGGTTTTTTATTGGGGTGACACAGCGCTATTTTCGATGCTCCGGGTCTTTCCAGTAGTCCTTCACGGTGTCTTTCATTTCCCGCGCCAGAATCGAGATACCGAACAGGTTGGGTAATGTCATCAAGACGATCGCCACCGCTGAGAGGTTCCAGATGATTGTCGTGTCTTCGATGGCCGCCCAGAAGAACGCCACCACATACACCAGGCGGTAGGGCATGACCGCCTTGGGACCGAACAGGTAAATCATCGAGCGGTCCCCGTAATACGACCAGGCAATGGCCGTGGAGAAGGCAAATAACAAAATGCCCAGCGTCACGATGTAACTGCCGTACTCGCCGAAGAAGCCTTTCTGGAAGGCGCGGTTGGTCAACGCCACCGAGTGCAACAGGGAGTTGCCCCACACCTCCACATTGGGATTGACCAGCCGGCCATCGCTCACGTTCAGCACACCGGAGTAGTTATCTTCGCCTACCCGGAACTCCACCCCTTCTGCCACAGAGCGGGAGTTGATCAGTGTGAACTCATTGTTGTTCAGTGGCTGGCCATCGGCCACCACAATCGTCCCGGTGTAGGTTTCCACCTCGCTGTCGAGACCACTGAGGAATCCGAACAGCTGCTTGACGTGCGCCTCGTCTTTGTCGGTATAGGTGCCGGCAAGCACACGCATGTCCGCGCGCTCAAAACGGTTCATGTGCTTTTCGGTCCATACACCGGACGACAGAATCACAAGACCGGTGAGGGTACAGATGATCAGGGTGTCGATGAAAGGTTCGAGCAGGGAAACCATACCCTCGGATACCGGCTCATCCGCGCGCGCCGCGGCGTGCGCAATCGGTGCAGAGCCCTGCCCCGCCTCGTTGGAAAACAGCCCGCGGTTCACACCACGGTTAAACGCATAGGCAAAGCTTGCCCCCAGGAATCCGCCAACGGCAGCGCTTCCGTTGAAGGCTCCAGCGAATACGGCAGAAAACGAGGGAATGATGTTTTCGTAGTTATAAAGGATAACCGCCAGCGCGCCCACAATGTACAGCACCGCCATTACCGGAACGATGGTCGATGTCACTTTCGCGATACGAGTGATGCCGCCAATGATGACCATGCCCAGCAGGACAGCCAGAACACCGCCGGTAACCATTTTGCTCAGGCCGAATGTGTCGTGCATGGCCTGGGCAATATTGTTCACCTGCGGAAGGCTGCCGGTACCAAAAGAGCAGATGACCGTGGCGATGGCAAAAGTTACCGCAAGCCACTTCATGTTCAGGCGCCGCTCCATGTAGAACATGGGGCCACCCGCATAAAACCCATCGGCTGCTTTAATCCGGTATTTGTGCGATAGGGTTACCTCGACAAACTTGGTAGTCATGCCAAGAAAGGCTGTGACCCACATCCAGAAGAGTGCCGCCGGGCCACCCAGGAAAATAGCGAGACCTACCCCGCCAATATTACCGGTGCCGACGGTGCCGGAAAGTGCAGTGGCCAGCGCCTGGAAGTGTGACGTGTCACCGGGATCGCTCGGCTTGTCATACTTACCTCGCACAATTTTGATCGCGTGACCGAAATAGCGCACCTGCGGAAATCCAAGGTACAGGGTAAAGAAGAAACCTACCCCCAACAGCACCCATGGAAACCAGGCCGCCGAGCCCAGTAGCCCATCCAGGGACAACAACAACTGATTGAATGATTCCAAACCAACCCCCACTGCCTATTATTTTTGATTAAATTACCACCAGAATGGCGTAGTCGCAGTTACACCCGCGTCGCCGTGCCAGCGAGTATTTCACTCGCGTGCAGGCATCCTTGAGATAGCGGGCGCCACTCAGTGCCGCGCAGATTAGCAGCTTCATTCCTGTGAGAACAGTAATCCGCCAATTATCAGCAGCATAGTCCTTATTTCTGCCACGCTTTGAACATTTCACTATTAATTTTGCCAAAACAGACAATTCTGTCGCAAAACTTATCTCGCATTTCCACCCTGCCCCGCAACAAATGAAGCGATATTACGTATGGGTCGGCTGCTCTCACTGCCACTAGGACCAGCTGTTGCGAAAACCACTGCGCTGGGGAAACACACCAAACTGTCCGCCAGTATGCACAAACACCAGATTCTCACAGTCGGCGAATTGTCCGCGCTTGATATCCTGTAACATTCCGTAAAAGGCCTTTCCGGTATACACCGGGTCCAGCAAAATTCCTTCCAGTTGCGCAGCAATTGCAATGGTCTCGTAGATCGCTTCCGTCGCAATTGCATAGCCGGGACCGATATAGTCGTCAACAACGTGTATGCGATTTTCGTCAAAGGTAAAGGACTGCGGATAGCGACGCTGCCAGTCGCGGACATCTTCAGCCACTTTGTCCACAAAATAAGCAGCGTCATCACACACGGCATAACCAGTGACTTCCGCCATACTCCCCAGTAACTGACATCCCAGGGTAAGGCCACCCTGGGTGCCACCACTACCACTGGCACATACGATACGCTCTGGCCGAAACCCCGCCCCCGCGCAATCCTCGAGCAGCTCCTCCGTGGCCAGTATATAGCCCCAGATACCCAGGCCATCACTGCCACCAGTGGGGATGCACAATGCGCGGTCACCCTGCTCCTGATAATGTGCTGACCAATATTCAAACAGCTGCGGAAGGTCCTTCAGATACTCACGGAGTGGGTAGCGCGACACTTTAGCACCGGCCAGATAATCCACCAGGAGGTTCCCATCGGGCACCGCATCCGGCTCGGGCTTGCCGGCGGTTTCCTTGCGCAAGATCAAGTGCGCCTTTAGTCCGGCCTTGGCGGCGGCCAGCGCAGTAGCGCGGCAATGATTCGACTGCTCGCCGCCACAGGTAATCAGTGTATTACAGCCACGGGCGCGGGCCTCAGCGATAATAAACTCAAGCTTACGCAGCTTGTTGCCAGACATGGCACTCTCGGTGAGATCATCCCGTTTGATCCAGATTTTGGGACCACCGTAGGGCAGAGAATACTGCGCACTGATGTTGTCCAGTGACTGTAGTGGTGTGGGAAGGTGCGCTAACCGTTCGCGCGCCGGATATTGAATCTTCACACTGCCTCCCTAATTGCCCCGCCACGGGGTCAGGTATTCGCTCAACAAAAAACCCGGCAATTGCCGGGTTTCGTCTCTGGTCGCGCTTGCCTGTTCAGCAAACCGCAAATTGCACAAGTATTAAACGGTGCAACCGCAGTGCGCGCGCTGGCGCCGGATCAAATGTTCTTGATGGTGCCTTTGGGCAGCACCGCGTGCACGGCGACCTTTTGGAACTTCAGCTTCATGTTGTCAGCCACTTCCAGGATCAGGTAGTCGTCGTCCACTTTTTCTACACGACCCAGCATGCCGCTGGTCATTACCACTTCATCACCCTTTTTCAGGCCGCCCACCAGCTCCTGATGCTCTTTCTGACGCTTGCGCTGCGGACGAATAATGAACAGCCACATGAATACAAAAAGGCCACCGAACATCAACAGGGTAATCAGTGGGTTGCTCTGGGGAGCCGGAGCAGCCTCTTGCGCCATTGCAGCAGGAATAAAGAAATCCATGATCTAAACCTCGATAGAGTCAACAAAAATTCTGTGGCCAACTCTAACGGCTTTGTCAGGATGAGGCAATCCAGAGCACCGGTGTTAACCGGAACTCTGGATTACGTGATGCGAGGGGTGTTATGAAGACGGGTTAGTAACGCTGGCGAACCTGCCGCCGATAGCCCGTTGGGGACATCCCGGTCCAGCGTTTGAAAGCGCTGGTGAAGCTGGTTCTGTCAGAGAAATCGAGAATGCGGGAAATGCCATCCACGCTCAACGCAGTATCTTTCAAAAAGTGTACGGCGTGACGGAAACGCACGTGATCGCGTAATGAGGCAAAACTCAGGTTATGTTCCTGCAAGCGGCGCTGCAGGGTCCGAGTCGACATACTGAGATCAGATGCCACCGGACGAATTGCCAGAGATGCCTTTCCAATCCGTTGTTCCAGCACGTCAATGACTCGAGCGGCGATACCGAAACTGGTTGCTTCCGGTGGCGCCAGCAACTGGTCGAGAATGTTCGGATCTCCGGACAGTCTTGCCTGCTGCAGGGGTTTGTCTTCTGAGAGCGAAGCCGGGTCTGGCTGAATATGGTTCATTGAGCTGCTCCTTGATGGGTTCCTTGAGCCGCGGTTATTGTTCTACGCCCGCTTCCTGCGAGTCCCTATTTACCACTGCCAGCAATATTGTGCATGCACGTTACTGCTGACTACTACCTGAGTGCGGGGGCGCACTTGAAAACAGGCATCGAAGCCTACCCAGATTGAGTGTTTTATGTACTACTTCCTCGCACCACACCCAATCGCTCTGGGCCAAACGGTTGAGCGGCGCTCCTTTACACAAGCCAGTATAGACCATATCGGGATAATGCAAGGGACGACAGTGAAATTTTTTTAAGTCATGCACAAAAAGAACTCGCCGCCACGCTAGCAATTATCCCAATCCTGCCCCACCTGTCAGATGACGCTACTTTCCTCGCGGCGCCCTCACTCAACGCTGGGCTCGAAAGGGTCACTCCGCGGCCACGCTGGCGAATCTGAATCGGGCCGGCACAGCCAAAAACAACCAACGGTATTACATCAGGTTTTCATCCAACCAGTTCAGCAGGTCTTCATGGTGGGTCTTGGTTTTAAACTTGTCCATGATGTGCTGCAGGCGCCCGTCTTTATCGACAATAAAGGTAGTGCGGATCAACCCCATATACTCTTTGCCCATAAATTTTTTGAGCCCCCAACAGCCGTATTTATCCGCGACCTTATGATCCTCATCGGCCAAAAGATCAAAATTGAGTTCATGTTTCTCCATGAACTTTTGTAGTTTGGCCTCCGGGTCCGGGCTCAAACCAAACACGACGGTATCGCGCTTTTCGAGCTCGGCGGCAATATCTCGAATGCCACACGCCTGTGTGGTGCAACCAGGCGTTAACGCTTTCGGGTAAAAGTACAGCACGACATTTTTATCGCCCCGGAAATCCTTGAGGGCCACCTTCTCACCGTTCTGGTTATTGAGTGTAAATACCGGTGCCAGGTTGCCGATTTTAGGATGTGCCATAGTCTCTCCCCTGCTAACAATTCTGCGTTCTGATTAAAGCGTTGTAATGAAAAGGCCCGCTTCAACCAAAGCCGAAGCGGGCCACGCGCATTATATCCAATTGATGTACAACCGCAGCAGCGCATTGCGGCGGACGTTTGCAATCGCCGGATCAGAAATTCTGGTCAGAAATCCTGAAGTGTAAAACTCTGCTCCTTGCGCGCACGCAGTCCACAGTGACCAAGCTTTTCCACCAGCGCCGCCTTTTCCGCATCGGTGAGAAACTCGCCCACTTCAAGACAGCCCTCTGGCCCCGCAAACGTCACGCTCGACGGCTCTGTCGGGGTCGGCCCCATACGGACCAAAACCGAAAGGCTATCGCGGTCAAATTCCGTGTGGTAAACGGGCCGTTTAAGGCTGCCTCGGCTGGTATCCAGCACTACGCGCTCGTCACTGATCTGGATCACTTCACGGCGAGTGCCTTCCATATAGACGTAACCAAACAGCACGCCGAGCAGCAGTACTTCAAGCCCGGCAAAGGGGATGACCATCCACGCGCCGGCCAGGGCAAATGCCACGCTAATGCCGAGAGATACCGCAACCAGGGAAATGAAAACCCATAAATTCCCTGCCATCGACAGAGATTGATTGGGTGCAAGGAGGATACAGGCCCGGCGCCCGCGCGCGCCGCCAACTTCTTTGACCATGAGTACTTCATCCATCACTGTGATGTTTTTAGTGTAGGACAGCGCTCCGTGGAACCAAGGGTCACGGTTTTACGGGGTTTAGGGCCCAGGCGCCCTGTCCCGCCGCCCTGGGTGTTCAGCTACAATCAGAGGCGAATAGCGTACCCGCTGGTCACACTAGCCCTCCTCTGCGGCCCTGCGGGGACTGGATTTTCCTGCGCACAGGGGGCAAGATGCCGGCGTTTATTGACGTACGCGACCACAAGCCGCGTTTACGACCTGCATAAATAGCCGCGTGTAAGTACCCAGGCCACCAAACGGGCGCCCTGGGGAAGGCCACACCAGCAAACGCGAACAACAAGAGCACCATCATGCACGTTGAATCCATTGATACCCTCCTCAAATCCAGTCAGCGCGAGGGCGAGACCGCCCGCGTCCAGGGCTGGATTCGTACCCGTCGCGATTCCAAGGCGGGCCTGTCGTTCCTCGCCGTTCACGACGGCAGCTGCTTTGACCCGATTCAGGTGGTGGTGGAGTCGTCCATCAATAACTACCAGTCCGAAATATTGCGCCTGACTACCGGCTGCGCGGTGGATATCGAGGGCACCATCAAGCCTTCCGAGGGCAAGGGGCAGGCCATTGAACTGCTCGCCAGCAGTGTCACTGTAGTGGGATGGGTCGAGGACCCCGACACTTACCCCATGTCCCCCAAGCGCCACACCATGGAGCATCTGCGCGAGCATGCCCATCTGCGCCCGCGCACCAATGTCAGTGGTGCCGTGGCACGTGTGCGCAACTGCATCGCCCAGGCCGTCCACCGCTTCTTCCACGAGCGCGGCTTCAACTACGTGCATACCCCAATCATCACTGCTTCCGACTGTGAGGGCGCCGGTGAAATGTTCCGCGTCAGCACCCTGGATCAGGCCAACCTGCCCCTGACGGACAAGGGTGAAGTGGACTACAGCGAAGACTTCTTCGGCGAAGAGACCTTCCTGACCGTGTCCGGCCAGCTCAACGTGGAAAGCTACTGCCTGGCACTGTCCAAGGTGTACACCTTTGGTCCCACCTTCCGTGCAGAAAACTCCAATACCACGCGCCACCTGGCAGAGTTCTGGATGGTGGAGCCGGAGATCGCCTTCGCGGACCTGGCGGATTGCGCCAACCTGGCGGAAGAAATGCTGAAGTATGTATTCCGCGCGGTGCTTGAGGAGCGCCCGGATGACATGGCGTTCTTCGCCCAGCGCATCGACAAGGAAGCCATCAGCCGCCTGGAAAACATCATCGACAACGACTTCGCACGCATCAACTACTGCGAGGCCATCGAAATACTTGAGAACTGCAAAGAGAAGTTCGAATTCCCGGTATCCTGGGGCATCGACCTGGCCTCGGAGCACGAGCGCTACCTGGCGGAGAAGCACTTCAAGAAGCCCGTGATCGTGCTCAACTACCCGAAGGACATCAAGGCGTTCTACATGCGCATGAACGACGACGGCAAGACCGTGGCAGCAATGGATGTACTGGCACCGGGCATTGGCGAAATCATTGGTGGATCCCAGCGTGAAGAGCGCCTGGACAAGCTGGATGCGCGCATGGACGAAATGGATATCCCGAAAGAGCACCTGGACTGGTACCGCGACCTGCGTCGCTACGGCACAGTGCCTCACGGTGGATTCGGTCTCGGGTTCGACCGCATCGTGTCTTACGTCACCGGCATGGGCAACATCCGCGATGTGATCCCCTTCCCGCGCACACCGCGCAATGTGAGGTTCTGAGGTTCGGTTGTGGTGGATGCGCTGCGCTTATCCACCCTACGCGCAACGGGCAACGGGCAACCACATACCCGTAGGGTAGATAAGCCGAAGGCGCATCTACCAGATACAACCGACCCAAAATGAAAAAACCCGCACCTGAAACCAGATGCGGGTTTTTTTGGCTTTTAACTTATTAAAAAGTAAAAAGCTTATGGCAGCAGGTGCGCAACCGCGTCGCGCTCTTCGGCCAGCTCGGTCTCGGTCGCCGTCATCTTCTCGCGAGAGAAATCATTGATGTCGACGCCCTGAACGATTTCCCAGTCGCCGTTCTTGCACACAACCGGGAAGGAGTAGATCAGACCTTTCTGGATGCCGTAAGAGCCGTCGCTGTAGACGCCCATGCTGGTCCAGTCGCCTTCGGCGGAACCCAGCGCCCAGTCACGCATGTGATCGATGGCGGCATTGGCAGCAGACGCCGCAGAAGAAGCACCACGAGCCTTGATGATGGCCGCGCCGCGCTGCTGAACGGTCGGGATGAAGTCGCTCTCGTACCACTCCTGCTCGACTTTGCCCATGGCATCTTCACCATTGACCTTGGCCTGGTGCAGGTCCGGGTACTGGGTCGCCGAGTGGTTGCCCCAGATGGTCATGTGGGTGATGTCATTTACGGTAGAACCAGTCTTGTTCGCCAGCTGGGTCAGCGCGCGATTGTGGTCCAGGCGGGTCATGGCGGTGAAGTTACGCGGATCCAGGTCCGGCGCATTGCGCTGGGCGATCAGCGCGTTGGTGTTGGCGGGGTTGCCGACAACCAGCACCTTGACGTTGCGCGCAGCAACATCGTTCAGGGCTTTACCCTGAGCGGAGAAAATAGCCGCATTGGCTTCCAGCAGGTCTTTACGCTCCATCCCAGGGCCACGCGGACGCGCGCCAACCAGCAGGGCGTATTCGGCGTCTTTGAAGGCAACGGTCGCGTCGTCGCTCTGCACGATTCCTGCCAGCAGCGGGAAGGCACAGTCTTCGAGCTCCATGGCAACGCCCTTCAGCGCTTCCAGTGCGGGAGTGATTTCCAGCAGCTGAAGAATAACTGGTTGATCCTTGCCCAGCATTTCGCCGGAAGCGATGCGGAACAGCAGCGAGTAGCTGATCTGACCGGCAGCGCCGGTAACTGCAACACGAACAGGTGCTTTCACGATGTATCTCCGTTGTTTTCAGGCGCCCGCATTATAGGGCCTGACAAATTAATTTCATTATCCTTTGGTCGCAAGTTGTCAGGCCAAATCTTTCTGGGGCCCCGGATAACGCTGTTTCAGCGCTGAATAGAGCTGACTGCTGAAATTTTCTTCTGCACTGTCTAAAGATTCGGCAATCTCCGCCAGGTGCTCATTGTCTTCCCTGCCCGCCCACAGCTTCTCGTAAGTTCCCTCTTTGTAACCGTGATCCTGGCGGAAGCGGTTAAGTACATTCTTGCCCACATAGCGGCGATACAAGTCCTCAAACGGCATTGCGCAATCGGCCAGCAGTTGTGCAAAGCCCACCAGATCAAATTGCTTACTGGAGAGGGTATTCAGCGTGAAGGCTTCCAGATTCTCACGGAAGTCACCGGCAACCGGTTGCTCGGCAGAGAGTTGCTGCTGCATCTTCTCGGCAACGGCCTCCGGGCTGCCCTGTTGAAGCTCGAGACTCAGCCCAAAGTGCCAGATGTCCACCAGCTCCAGCTTGACCTGCTCCATCTCAGGCTGCTGTTTTTTCCACCACTTCCAACCGTAGTGGTCCAACAGCTCCGCACTTTCGACCCAGATTGCCCGGTACCATGCGAAATTCTGCTCGCGCCAGCGATCATTGACCAGCGTATTGATCTCGTCCTGCAGCGCCAGCATGGTCTGCAATTGCTGTTGCAACATAAGTGCTTCCTGGTTAAGCCGCGCCTTTTCAGACGGCGCGGGGAAAGAGTCGGAAAAAGTTTTCAGTGGTGGCCGCAGCCAGCTCTGCATAGGAAATACCTCGCTGCTCGGCAATAAACTCGGCCACCTCGCGCACGTAGGCGGGAATGTTTGGCTTGCCCCGATACGGCACCGGCGCCAGGTAGGGCGAGTCGGTTTCCACGAGTAACCGATCCAGAGGCACCTGCCTGGCGACCTCGCGCAGCTCTTCTGCATTCTTGAAGGTAACGATGCCCGACAGGGAAATGTAGTAATTCAGATCCAGGGCGGCCTTCGCCATCTCCCAGCTTTCGGTAAAACAGTGCAGTACACCCGCGTGCTCCCGGCTACCGTGTTCGCGAATCAGGTCGATGGTGTCCTGGCGCGCATCCCGGGTATGCACGATAACCGGCAACGACACCTCCGCGGCGGCTTGCAGGTGGGCAATGAAGCTCTGCTGCTGCACCGTTTTGGTCTCGGTGCTGTGGTAATAATCCAGCCCGGTCTCCCCCAGCGCCACGACATTCGGACGGGTGGCAAGCGACTTCAATTTCTCGACATCCGCCAGCCCGGAGTCCACATCCAGGGGATGTACGCCCACGGAGCAGACCACATCGTCGTACCGCGCCGCGATATCGACCACATCGTCCATATTGTCGAGGCTAATACCGACACAGAGGAACTTGCCCACGCCACGACTGCGCGCGAGCGCCAGCACGTCGTCCAGATCGCCGTCAAATTTGTCGAGTTTGAGCCTGTCGAGATGACAGTGAGAATCTACCAGCATGATACTTTTTCAGTTGGTGTTCGGTTCAGTTGGTGTTCGGTTCAGTTGGTGTTCGGTCGGTTGGTCCGGGCCACGAAGGCGCGAATGAAGCGGCCGGAAATGAACGCGGGGAATTATACAGATACACCGCCTGGTGCGCGCGGTTCGACACCAGGCTTTACGGGGAGCCACCGCCCCGAAGGGCGCGGGTTACAGGGTGTGCGTCGGTCGGCTGGATTCCAGGGAACCGGCCAGCAGTGTTTCTATTTTGCTCTGCGCGGTGTTTTCCTTGTCACTGAACTGAATGCCGATACCCGGTGTACGGTTGCCCTGGGCGCCACCCGGGGTAATCCATACTACTTTACCGGCCACCGGTAGTTTTTCTGGTTCATCCATCAGGCTCAACAGCAGGAAAACCTCATCGCCGAGGCCATAACTTTTGTCGGTGTTAATAAACAGGCCGCCGTTTTTGACGAATGGCATATAGGCCGCATACAGCACGGACTTGTCCTGGATTTTCAGTGACAGGATACCGTTGCGGGCACCGCCCCCCATACCTTTCATAATCAACCCCGTTTAGTAAACATCCGTTCTTTAGTCTGGTTCAGCATTGTCGTTTTTTTATGCAAAGCCAGTATCCCGAAAAGAGCGCAACCTCACCGCTCAACCCGTTGGCTAACTTACCCGCCAAAGCACACCCTGTCTAGCAAGTTACCAGCACAGCGCACTACCGGCGATGCTAGCGAAAAAGCGCAGCCCAACGGATCAACAGCTCTTCCATCAGCAGGCGCTTGTTCGGGTTTCCACTACCCGAGAGCAGCCCGCGGGCCTTCAGAAGGTGGTCATAGAAGGCAAACAGGGGACGCTGACTCTCCGGCCCGGCACCCGGCAATCGCTGCAGCAAGGCCATCACCGGGGCATCCGCCGGCTGATCCGTACTGCGTACCCTCAACATCTGACCGATCCAGCTCTGCCAGAATTGCAGTAGCAGATTGAGATCGGCCCCCTCCCCCGGTGACTCCCACCGTGCGGCAAGGGTGACCGGGTTTTCATCGCCTCGCGTGAGCGCCGTAATATCGGCGAGAAACTGATCGCGCACTTCCTTGGCCTCCGGCTCCATGAGCCTCGCGGCCAACAAGGGCGCCCCACCGGCAAGTGTCAGCGCGCTACTGGCAAGCTCCCCCTCTACACCGCTATCGCTCAACCAGCGCAGTGAGGACTGCTGTGGGGGCACCGGAAACGCGATGGTCTGGCAGCGACTGCGAATCGTGGGCAACAGACCGGAGGGATTATCGGTGATGAGCAGAAAAATCACCGATGCGGAAGGCTCTTCAAGGTTTTTCAGCAGCGCGTTCGCCGCATTGATATTCATCGACTCGGCGGGGGCCAGCCATACCACACGCGCGCCCTCCCGCGCGCTCGTGCGACCAACAAACTCACCCAGCTCGCGGATCTGCTCAACCTTGAGCGGCCCCTGCGGTTTCTCCGGCAGCACTCGGATGAAGTCCGGATGGGAGCCGGCGATACGCAGCTGGCAGCCACGGCACTCGCCACAGGCCAGCCCGTGCCGCGGCTGGTCGCACAACAGCAAAGCGGCAAAGGCATCGGCAAACCGCCGCTTGCCCAGCCCGGGCTGGCCGCTGACCAGCAACGCATGCGGGCAACGTCCGGCCGTCCACTGGGCGCCCAGGCGCTGCCATTGCGCCGCCTGCCATGGGAGAGGTGACGGTATCGCCATTGGCGTCACAGGTTGGACTTCCGGCTTGGCGGATGCTTTGCTCATTGGTCGCTCGCAATGCTTTCCAGCTCACGCGCCAGCTGGGCCTGCACATCTGTCAGAGGCAGTGAAGCGTCAATCACCGCATAGCGCTCGGGGGCGACGTCCGCACGCGCCCGGTAAGCCGCACGCACCTTGCGGAAAAAAGCCGCCTGCTCACTCTCAAAGCGGTCCGCGGCGCCCGTGGATGCCGCCCGCTGCAGGCCGATCTCAGGGTCAAGATCAAGCAGGAGAACCCGGTCCGGGCGAAGTGCGCCCTGCACGGTTTGCTCTAGCTGCGCAATCAGCGCGCAATCGAGCCCGCGGCCGCCACCCTGGTACGCGTAGGTCGCATCGGTAAAACGGTCACATACTACCCATTTACCGGCGGCGAGCGCAGGCTTGATGACCGCGTTTAGATGTTGCGCACGCGCGGCAAATACCATCAGCAGTTCCGCTGTGGGGTCGACCGCTTCGTCTCGCTTTTCCAGCAAGAGTGTACGCAACTGCTCCGCGAGGGGTGTGCCCCCGGGCTCCCGCGTCTGCACGTAATCGATGCCGCGGTGTTCCAGCCAGCGGGTGATAAACTGGAGATTGGTCGACTTGCCGACCCCCTCTCCCCCCTCAAGGGTAATAAACTTGCCTGAAGATTGTTGTGACATGAAATCTCTGCTGACTCGGAGCTGCGCCCAGTATCTTAATTGCCGATATTACAAATGGCGTTAATCGTTTTTTGAGCTTTTTGCCGGACTGGAGCGGTAATCAGAGCGACGCTTCAATTGGTATTCCCGCACCGCACGATTGTGCTCATTCAGTGTCGAGGAAAAGTGATGGGAACCATCGCCCTTCGCCACAAAATACAGGCTGTTTCCATCCTTCGGGTGCAGCGCGGCATGGATGGCTTCACGGCCCGGCAGCGCTATCGGCGTGGGCGGCATGCCACCAATCACATAGGTATTGTACGGGGTCGCATTGCGCAGGTCTGCACGACGTAGATTGCCATCGTATTGATCGCCAAGCCCGTAAATTACCGTGGGATCCGTCTGCAAACGCATACCGCGCTGCAGTCGCCGCACAAACACACCAGCAATCTCATCACGCTCCCAGGGTACCCCGGTTTCCTTTTCTACAATCGACGCCATGATCAGCGCCTCGTAGGCATCTTTATACGGCAGGTTTTCCGAGCGCTGCTGCCACTCCTCGGCCAGTACCGTGTCCATGCGCTCAAACGCCTGGCGCAGAAGATCCAGATCTGAGGCACCGGAGCGATAGACATAGGTATCGGGAAAAATTCGGCCCTCAGGATTACCCTCTATACCCAGTGCCTGCGCCGCAGCGGCAATCGATTCTCCCGCTGCCGTCTGCCGGATTTTGTTGGAATGGCGTATTTGTGACAGCGCCTGCTGAAAGGTCCAGCCTTCGACAAGGGTCACCCGGTAGCGCGTAACATCGCCGCGATTGAGCCTGCCCACCAGGTCCATCGCGTTGCTTCCGGCGGGGATCAAGTATTCGCCGGGATGAATACTGCTCTCGTCCTTGATGCGCGCATACAGCCGCACCCAACGGGGCGAACGCAGCACCCCCTCGGATTCGAGGCGCAGAAGTATCCGCGAGAGATTACTGCCGTTTTCGACATCCATGCGCAATCCGTCCACTGGCAGTGTGAGCGGCTTTACCAACGCATTTTGCGCGGACCAGAAAGCCGCCCCACCAGCTACCACACCGACTACGAATAGCAACAGTAGTCCTCGCAACCACCTGCCGAAGCGGCGGGTACTACTTGCCGTTGCGCCCCTGGGCGTTTTTCTATTACCGGCTTTACCGTTATTTTTTGCCACGTTAACTACAACCCGTAAATACTGCAGCGGCAGTATACTTTGAACATAAACACGGACATTGACTCCCGGGAAATACCATCACCACAATGCGCTGGCCACTAACGCCTGAAGCGCCGCCGTGGACTTCCCGCGCGGTAAAGTATGCACGTCTGGTGCGGTTGCTGGCCTGTCACTGCCCGCACCGCCGAGCAGTATTTGCGCTACCGGTACAACACCGCGCACGGCATTACAAACCGCCAACTCATCGGCGTGTTCGATATCGGCGAGCGAGAGCTCATCTTCCCTGATTTCGGCGTGACTCGCCAGCCAACTCAGCATCACGCCCTGCACGCCACAACGACGCAGACTAGGCGTACGCCAGCTCCCGCTCCGGCAGAGCAACAGGTTACTGTGCAACCCTTCCACGACACGTCCGCGCGCATCAAGCATCAGGCCTTCGCAGAACAGATCCGGGCGCAACCAGGCCGCATATTGCCCCAGTTCCGCTTCACCGCGTCGGTACGTATCCCGGCGCAACAGCTTACAGCCCTGCGGGCGATCATCCTGCAAAACGCCGCCTGTGTCTGGCGAACAGCGCACCCTCTCGGGAGAAAATGGCGAGCGCGAGGCCTCTGGCGTTATCGGGGTCCTGCAGCGAACCAGTGCTACCCCATTCTCCCACGGGGAGCTTGCATCAAGCGGTACCACGGAAAAGTCCCACGTCGGATCCCCATGCAGGGCGCCATAGCGAAGTCGAACTCTGGCGCCATAAGGCCAGTGCGCGGTTTCCCGGGCAATCGCCATGGCTGCGGACTCGATACGTGCGAGTATTGTTGAGGCTGGGTGAGAGGCGCGAGTGAGGCGAGCAAGATGCTGTGGCAGCAGCGGAATACTGCCACCAATCGCCCGCATGGTCTCCAGCACGCCATAGGAATAGACCTCGTCCGCAGGCAAGGAAGCGCAGGTACCGGAAGAGGAATAGCAAAAAGGTTCAGGCGAATTCACAAGGAGCGATCAGCACTGGTCGCGAAGGATTCAGCTACCTCACGACCAGCACTTTCCACGGCGTTAAACCCGCTGAAATATCAGCGAGCCATTGGTGCCACCAAAGCCAAACGAATTAGACAGCACCGCGTCGATGTTCATTTCCTGTGCCTTATGTGGCACCAGGTTAACACCGGTACAGTTTTCATCCACATTGTCGAGATTGACAGTGGGCGGAGCCACCTGATCCCGGATTGCCATGACCGAAAATATGGCTTCAATAGCGCCGGCAGCACCCAGCAGGTGTCCGGTCATGGACTTGGTAGAGCTGACGGCAATCTGGTCCAGACTGCCGTCAAATACCGAACGCACCGCGGTAATCTCTGCTTTATCACCCAGAGGTGTAGAGGTGCCGTGCGCGTTAATGTACTGAACCGCCGACGCTTCAAGACCCGCATCCTTCAGCGCATTCTGCATCGACAGCGCCGCGCCGGCGCCGTCTTCGGGCGGAGAGGTCATGTGGTGCGCATCACCGCTCATGCCAAAACCACTCAGCTCGGCGTATATTTTTGCACCGCGGGCTTTAGCATGTTCGTACTCCTCCAGTACCAGTACACCGGCACCTTCACCAAGTACAAAACCGTCGCGGTCTTTGTCCCAGGGGCGACTGGCCGCCTGTGGATCATCATTGCGTGTCGACAGCGCACGTGCCGCACAGAAACCACCAAGACCCACCGGCGTGGTCACCATTTCCGCACCACCGCAAACCATAACATCAGCATCACCATATTGAATGGTGCGCATACCGAGGCCAATGGCATGGGTACCCGTAGTACAGGCCGTGGTTGTGGAAAGGTTCGGACCTTTCATACCGTACTTAATCGACAGGTTGCCGGAAACCATATTGATGATGGCACCGGGAACGAAGAAAGGAGAAACCCGGCGCGGGCCCTTTTCCGCAATCAGCATGGCATTGTTTTCGATGGCGGCGATACCACCCATACCGGAACCGATACAGGCCCCGATGCGCGATGCGTTTTCTTCGGTAACTTCCAGGCCACTGTCTTCCACTGCCTGGATACCGGCGCTCAGGCCATACTGCAGAAAGACATCCATCTTGCGCGCTTCTTTCTGCGCGATATGGGGCTCCGGGTCAAAATTTTTCACGGTCGCAGCGAAGCGAGTGCTAAACGCCGAGACATCAAATGACTCGATTGGAACGACACCGCTTTTCCCCGCCAACAGTGCAGGCCAGGTATCTTCCAGGGTATTTCCCAGCGGGCTCACTGTGCCCATTCCGGTAATAACGACTCTTCTACGCGTCACTTGCGCCTCCCCCGAACTCAATCTCACACGCCGGTAACCAGATCACGTCAACCGGTCGTTTTTCACAAGGTTCAAATAGACGAAGAGCCGCGCTATGCAACATAGAACGGCTCTCGCAGTACAACAGTAATGGGTAACACTTACCCGTTACTTAAGCTATCCAGCAGGAATCAACCCAGGTTCTGGTTGATGTAATCGATGGCCAGCTGAACAGTGGTGATTTTTTCTGCTTCTTCGTCAGGAATTTCAGTTTCGAATTCCTCTTCCAAAGCCATTACCAGCTCAACTGTGTCGAGGGAGTCAGCGCCCAGATCTTCAACAAAGGATGCTTCAGGTTTTACATCTTCT
Source organism: Microbulbifer sp. Q7 (assembly GCF_001639145.1). NCBI lineage: Bacteria > Pseudomonadati > Pseudomonadota > Gammaproteobacteria > Cellvibrionales > Microbulbiferaceae > Microbulbifer > Microbulbifer sp. Q7. The sequence goes on from NZ_LROY01000002.1 coordinate 1,144,729, forward strand.
TCCTTCACGCCCAGTTGTTCAGCAACGATCTTTTTTACGCGCTCTTCAATGCTGCTCATGATTCAATTTAACTCCTAGTGGATAAAAATCTGTTTTGGTTACTGTTTAAATTTTGCCCACGATATGTGGTGTTTCAGTAACCGGCTAACACAGCTTGTGGTTAATGCGAGGCGGCATTGTACCCTGATTTTTTCGGGATGTAATGCACCGCCTCTCAGCAACCGATGAATGATAAAAATTAACTTACCAATCAATCACTTACGGTAATTTTCTCGAAAGAAAATTAGCCCATATACATGCCGCCGTTCACATGAATGGTCTCTCCGGTCACATAACCGCCAGCATCACTGGCCAAAAATGCGACGACGGACGCAATCTCTTCGGGCGCACCCAGGCGACCCAGTGGGATTTTGCTCAGCAGTGCCTCGCGCTGCGCCTCTGGCAACACTTTGGTCATGTCGGTATCGATAAAGCCAGGAGCGACGGTATTCACCGTGATACCACGGGAGCCAACCTCGGCAGCCAGTGCGCGCGCAAAACCGCCAACACCAGCCTTGGTGGCCGCATAGTTACTCTGGCCCGCATTACCCATGCTGCCCACAACGGAGCTGATATTAATGATGCGACCCCAGCGGGCTTTGGTCATGTCCCGCAGGCAGCTCTTGCTCACACGGTAGACAGCCGTCAGGTTGGTATTCAGCACATCTTCCCACTCGTCATCTTTCATACGCATCAGAAGATTGTCTTTGGTGATACCCGCGTTATTCACCAGAATGGTGGGCGCACCAAACTCAGCCTTGACCGACTCAAGCACCGCAGCGATGCTCTCCAGATTGGTAACATCCAGCTCTTTACCAGCCCCCTGCACGCCTTTCTCAGCAAAACGTGCGGAGATTTTCTCGGCACCCGCTGCGCTGGTCGCGGTGCCAATGACGATGGCACCTTGGGCGCCCAGCAAATCAGCAATGGCCGCGCCAATGCCGCGGCTCGCGCCGGTAACCAGCGCCACCTTCCCTTCAAGTGAGGTTGAAATAGTCATAATTTCTCCCGATACCTCGCCTGCGTAAAACACAGGGCGAGGCTTCGTATTTATTGTGCGGTGGATTTAATGGCTTCCGACAATTGAGCCGGCGTTTCAATATTGTGCGCCGTCAGGCCGCGATCGATGCGCTTGGCAAGCCCCGCGAGCACTTTACCCGGGCCACATTCGACCAATTGCTCGGTACCCGCTGCGGCCATAGCCTGAACGCACGCCGTCCAGCGCACCGGGCTGTAAATCTGCTCGATCATAAGCGTCTTGATGGCAGCCGGATCGCTCTCCGCCTGGGCGTGCACATTATGGATAACCGGGACCTCAGGCGCGGAAAACTCTGTTGCCTCAATTTGAGATGCCAGCTTTTCCGCCGCAGGGCGCATCAGCTCGGTATGAAAGGGTGCACTGACCGGTAGCGGCAGCGCGCGCTTTGCGCCCGCTGCTTTACAGGCCTCGATCGCCCGCGCCACCGCTGGCGCACTGCCAGCAATCACCACCTGACCCGGCGAGTTGTAGTTGACCGCATTCACCACTGCGCCTTCCGCAGCCGCAGCACAGGCGGATTCCACGGCGTCATCATCCAGCCCGATGACAGCCGCCATTGCACCTTCACCCGCGGGAACCGCTTCCTGCATCAGTCGACCGCGCTCGCGCACCAGGCGCACAGCATCTTCAAATTGCAACACGCCCGCACATACCAGCGCCGACCATTCGCCAAGACTGTGGCCGGCCATGCGCGCAGGAACAACCCCACCCTGCGCCTGCCACGCCCGGTAAAGGGCAACGCTGGCGGTCAGCAACAGCGGCTGGGTTCTCTCGGTAAGGTTGATATCTTCTTGCGCGCCATTTTGGCAAAGCTCCCAAAGGTCGTAGCCAAGCACGGCAGAGGCCTGGGAAAACGTTGCGCTGATTTCCGGGAATGCCTGAGCGGCTTCAGCCAGCATACCAATCTGCTGGGAGCCCTGGCCGGGAAACACAAACGCCAAAACTGGGTTGGTCATGGAACATCCTTTAACCAAGTGGGTGAAGCCTTAGGAAATAAGGGCCTGGCTGAACGTCGTAGACCGCTGCCGGATCAGGGGCCGGCTAATCGCACCCTGTCGGCGGTTGCGCCTGCAAAGCCATGGCCCTGCCCAATTGAAGGGACAAGTCGGCTTCGGCACATTCTTTTGCGGTAAGCATCGCGCGGTAAAACGCTTCGCTACTGGCACCGCCATGGCTCTTGATGACGTTGCCTTTCAGCCCCAAAAAGCTGGCGCCATTATAGCGACCGGGTTCTAGCTGTGCGCGCCATTTTCGCAACAGATTTATGGCTAATTGGCCAAAAAAGCGCTTTATCGGCGCCTTCTTATCAATCGTAAACGTCTTTTGACCTATGAGTCGAATCACACCTTCTGCAGATTTCATGGCCACATTGCCCATCAGGCCATTGCACACCACCACATCCACGATGCCGGTGAAAATGTCGTGCCCTTCTACAAATCCCACATAGTGCACCAGCGGATCCGCCTGCAGCATCTTGCCAGCACGGCGAATTTCCTCGGTCCCCTTGTGCTCTTCGGCACCGATATTGAGCAGCGCGACGGCAAGATCGGATTTACCCGAGAACACACGCTGCGCCTCCTGCCCCAGACGGGCAAACAGGACCAGGTCTTCGGCGCTGCAGTCGATGTTCGCCCCCAGGTCCAGCAGAAAACAGGAACCGTCCGCCGTGGGCAAGGATTTGCCGAGCGCCGGGCGCCGAACCCCCTCAACGGCTCCCAGGATACTGCGGCTGAGCGCCAGCAAAGCGCCGGTATTACCGGAGGTAACCATTGCGTCACACTCGCCATCCTTGACCGCTTTCAGAGCAAGCGCCATAGAGGACTCCCGCTTGCGTCGCAACGCCTGCACGGGATTGCAGCCCTGGGTAATCACCTGGGCACAGTCAACCAGTTCGATACGCTCACGCACCGAGGGAGGCTGTTTAATCAGAAGGGATTGCAGTTGAGAGCGAGGGCCGAACAGTTTGAGTTCTGCCTGGGGATAGCGGAAAAGAAATCTTGCACAGGCCGGAACGACAGAGCGGGGACCTAAGTCCCCGCCCATCGCATCCACGGCCAATCGTAATTGGCTGGACAAAACTTACTCTTCTTCGGAAGAGGTACCAACGTCAATCACTTTGCGACCACGGTAGAAACCGTCTTTGGTCACGTGGTGACGGTGGTGCTTCTCACCGGTGGTCGGGTCAACGGACAGAGTCGGTCCGCTCAGAGCGTCGTGAGAACGACGCATGCCGCGACGGGAACGGGTTTTTTTGTTCTGCTGAACAGCCATTTGGTGCTCCTAAACATAACTAACAGTTAACACCGGAACCGGGGCGCCTACCGGCGAGCCCAAACCCTTCAAACAATTCTCAAGACTTGTTTGACGAACCCTTCAACTGTTCCAGTACTTTAAAGGGGTTTTCCTGTTGCTCTACCGCTTCCGGCTCCTTTCCACCACTCTGGAATGTCTCTTTGGAGACACACTCATCATCGTGGAAAGCCACCATTGGCAGATTGAGCAAAATCTCATCTTCCAATACCTGATACAGATCCAGCTCATCACCGTCCTGTATCACCGGGTCGAGAGATTTCGGCAATGACTTGCCCTGCTCTTCCGACCACACAAAGCCCCAGGCAATATCAGCTTCAATCTGCTCGCTGACCGGCTGCAGGCAGCGCTGACACAACAGCTCCACCTCCAACTGGAAATGCCCGGTCGCCACCTGGTTTCGCTGCAGATCCCTGGCAAAGGCCAGATTCACCGCAATATCACCATGTACCGACTCAGTAGACGCCACCAGTCGCGAAAGCTCTTCTCGCGGCACGGTACCGTCCAGTTGCTGCTCACGCTGCACCAATTTTCGTGCATCAATGCGTCGCGGAAGCGCGGATTTCTGGGGGGGTATCGACATAAGCGCGCAATTCTATGGACTCACCTGAGCCTTGTCAAAACAATTCAATCGCCGCATGATCAGCGGCCCCAACCCCAGTAGAGCAACCCCTCAAACCAGGAAGCCAGGACCCATGCGTCGACTGATTCTAGCCTCCAGCTCACCCTACCGCCGCAACATTCTCGACAAATTGCGATTGCCGTTCGAATCCGCAAGTCCCCATATAAATGAAGAAGCATTTCCTGGTGAATCAGCCCCCGATCTCGCAAGCCGGCTCGCCACGGAAAAAGCCCGCGCCCTGTGTGGACAGTACCCGGACGCCATCATCATCGGCTCAGACCAGGTAGCGGAATGCAGGGGTAGGCAATTAGGCAAGCCGGGATCACAGGAGAAAGCGATTAAACAGCTCCTGTTTTGCGCGGGACACACCGTCACTTTCCATACCGGACTGTGCGTAATGGATAGCAGTCAGGGCACGCACACCACGATTTGCGAGCCGTTCCGCGTGCACTTCCGGCCACTGGATGCGGCTGCCGCCAGCCGCTACGTAGAGCTCGACCAACCCCTCGATTGCGCAGGATCATTTAAAGCCGAAGGATTGGGGATCGCCTTATTCGAAAAAATGGAAGGGAATGACATCAATACGCTCATTGGCCTTCCATTAATCCGGCTAATCGAGCTTCTCAAGCCTCACGGCCTGGACCCCCTGCAGCGGAAATAATCCACCCCACATGCCATTACTACATCAGGGAACCAGCGGCGGCCACTGCAGCAACTCAGAGAAGTGATCGATAATCCGATGCGGGCCGCATCGGTCCAGACGCTCGCGACTGTGCACACCGTAACTCACGCCCACCGACGGCATATTGATCGCGGACGCCATCTTGAGGTCGTACTCGGTATCGCCCACCATCACCGCGTCCGCCACATCAACCCCGGTTTCAGCCAGGATTTCACGTAACATGACGGGGTTCGGCTTGGAGGCGGTTTCATCCGCGCAGCGGCTTACCGGGAAAAGGTGCCCCAAACCGTGATCTTCAAATTCGCGATTCAGCCCTCGACGGCTTTTACCGGTCGCCACCGCCAGCTGGTGCCCCGCCCCCAGCAGCTGGTCCAGCGTCGCCAGAACACCATCAAACAGGGGTAGCGGCTCATTGCGCGCCGCCAGCCACTCCTCGGAATAATACGTGCCCAGCTGCGCACGCTGCTCACTGTGAGCCTCGGGAAACAACGCACTAATAACCTCAGGCAGGCCCAGCCCGATATAATTGCCGATGGCGCCAGGCTCCAGCACAGGCAGACCAACCCGCTCCGACGCGCGCTGCATACAGGAAATGATACGCGCCTGGGAATTGCACAGGGTCCCGTCCCAATCGAGGATCACCAGCATGACCAACCTTCTCCCTCATTACCCGATTCAGCACTCAGGGAAGCGGACTACCCGCCCCTCAGGGCACTCAACACCGACTCCAGCTCAGGCGGAAGCGGCGCCTTCACGTCCACGCGCACACCGTCCGGCAAGGTACAGCGCACCCCAGCCGAATGCAGAAACAGGCGCTTGAGACCGTACCCACGAAAGGCGCCATTGATTTCATCGGTGGCGTACTTGGGATCGCCCGCCAGCGGGCACCCGACAAACTGGGCGTGCACCCGAATCTGATGGGTTCGACCAGTAACCGGCTCTGCCGCCAGCAGAGTTGCCCCCTTGAAGCGCTCCTCGACGCGAAAGCGCGTCGTGGAGGGTTTGCCGTCACCGTCTACCGTTACAATCCGCTCACCACTTTTCAGCGTGTTCTTGCGCAGCGGCGCCTCGACGACCTTCTGGCCGCGAGGCCACTTGCCCGCAGCCAGCGCCAGATAAGACTTCCCGAGCTTGCCGGCACGCAGCTCCGACTGAATATGCAGCAGCACGGCGCGCTTGCGCGCCACCAGGATGGCGCCGCTAGTATCGCGATCCAGCCGGTGCACCAACTCCATAAAGGGGCTATTGGGGTACATCTGGCGAAGCGCCTCGATCAGTCCCAGGCGAACGCCACTGCCGCCGTGCACCGCAAGCCCGGCCGGCTTGTTCACCACCAGCAGGCCACCCTCGTCATACAGTATGGCCGCCTCCAGGGTCCGCCGCAGGGAATCCCCCGCCACCGGCGGCGTCGACTCCTCGGACACCCGAATTGGCGGTACGCGCACCTGATCGCCCCCTTTCAGGCGATACTCAGCTTTCACCCTGCCCTTGTTCACCCGCACCTCGCCTTTGCGCAAAATCCGGTAAATTCGAGAGCGCGGCACACCTTTAAGGCGCGCCTGCAGGAAGTTGTCGATCCGCTGACCGGCCAACTCCTCGGGCACAGTAAGAAATTGCACGCCACTTCCCAGTCGCTCGGAGGCACCAGAGGCACCGTCGCGACGGGAATCGGCAGACTTGGGGGGATTGTTTGGGGAGCTACTTCGCATGGGGCGCATGATAGCCCCAAGGGCTGGCCATTTGAAGCGATTGATTGATGCCCCACATGCACCGTGGTATATTCGGCCCGCCTGAATTGGGGCTGGTTTTCGGTGGTGCACGGTTTTTCTGCTATACAAAAACCCAGGTGCCGCTCTTGAGAAAATACCGCCAGTCAGGACGGTGCGCGGAATGGCCGCGTTATCAACAAAACTTTGTCGGTGAGACTCTTCAAGAGCGCGTCGCAAGATGGTGCCCAGGGATCCAGACCAAAGGTCACTCCCGAAGCTCTCGCCGACCTGACCCCGTACCAACGGGATTTTTGCGAAGGTAAGACGGGCTGATGCCCGCAGCGCTTGGAACAGACTCTACTCGTTACATCTCGCTCCGTGATTTTACGCCAGCGACCGAACTGGCCCCCGGCCCCTGGGAGTGATGCAAAATGGCACGCTCGCACCGCCGGTAACTACTAGACACGACACGAGGGCCCAGCCACGAGCCGGCCCCGGAGCCTAGATGATGTAACCCATGTCACCCCTAATTGGGCGACAGCCAGGACCCGCCCGGGATCTTTGCGGAGCCGGCCTGGCAGGAATCGGATACCTGAACTGAGAAGCGGTATCCAGAGTTAATAATGTATGTACGACGCAGGTGCGACTGGCGCCCCTGCGGGGAGTGCCTACAAAACGGCGACAGATGTCAGGCCATGCCCTCTTCTGCCCCCGTATCTACCCAAAGCCTGCGAGCTTCAGCGGTGTTTTTGCCTTTGCGCAACGCAAGGAAAAAATAGACGCATGAAGAGAATGCTGATCAATGCGACCCAGCCCGAAGAGCTGCGTGTTGCACTGGTCGACGGCCAATGGCTGTACGACCTGGACATCGAAAATCGCACCCGCGAACAGAAAAAAGCCAACATCTACAAAGGTAAGATCACCCGCGTAGAACCCTCTCTCGAAGCCGCTTTTGTCGATTACGGCGCTGATCGCCACGGCTTCCTGCCCTTGAAAGAAATTTCCCGCGAATACTTTCTGAAACAGCCGAAAGAGCTCGAAGGCCGCATCAAGATCAAGGATGTGGTCAAAGAAGGCATGGAAGTTATCGTGCAGGTCGATAAGGAAGAGCGTGGCAACAAAGGCGCTGCCCTTACCACCTTCATCAGCCTGGCCGGCCGTTACCTGGTGCTCATGCCGAACAATCCCCGCGCCGGCGGCATCTCCCGTCGCATTGAGGGTGACGAACGCAGCGAGCTGCGCGACGCGCTCTCCAGCGTCGAAGTCCCCTCCGGTATGGGCATCATCGTGCGCACCGCGGGCGTTGGCCGCAGCGGCGAAGAACTGCAGTGGGACTTGAACTACCTGATGCAGCTGTGGGACGCCATCAAAAAAGAGGCGGACGACTCCAGAGCCCCCCATTTCCTGTTCCAGGAAAGTAACGTCATTATTCGTGCGATTCGCGACTATATGCGCGACGATATCGGCGAAGTCATTGTTGACGAGAACGGCGCTTACCAGCTGGCGGCGGAGTTTGCCCGCCAGGTGATGCCGAACTACGCCAACAAGGTGAAGTTCTACGACGACAACATCCCGCTGTTCAATCGCTATCAGATTGAAAGCCAGATCGAGACCGCCTTCGAACGCGAAGTGAAACTGCCTTCCGGCGGCTCCATCGTGATCGATGTTACCGAAGCACTGGTGTCCATCGACATCAACTCCTCCCGCGCCACCAAGGGCGGCGACATCGAAGAGACCGCGCGCACCATCAACCTGGAAGCCGCGGACGAAATCGCTCGCCAGCTGCGCCTGCGCGATATGGGTGGCCTGGTGGTCATCGACTTTATCGACATGCAAAACAAGTCCAGCCAGCGCGAAGTTGAAAAGCGTATGGAAAAGGCACTTGGCATGGACCGCGCCCGGGTACAGGTGGGCCGCATCTCCCGCTTCGGCTTGCTGGAAATGTCACGCCAGCGCCTGCGTCCGTCACTGGGCGAAACCACCTTCCGCGTCTGCCCTCGCTGTAGCGGCCAGGGCACCATTCGCGGCACCAAGTCCCTCTCCCTCTCCATCCTGCGCCTGGTGGAAGAAGAAGCGAAGAAAGAGCGCAGCGCAGAAATTCGCGCAATCACCCCGGTGAATGTCGCCACTTATCTGCTGAACGAAAAGCGCAAAGCGATTTCCAATATCGAGGCCCGCAACAACACCCGCGTGGTCGTGGTGCCCAACGCCGATCTGGAAACACCGCACTTCGAAGTACTACGCCTGCGCGACGACGAGACCACCCTGGAAACTTCCTACAAGATCTCCGGCACCATCGAAGAGACCGTCGAGAAGAGCAAGGAAGATGAGCCCATGCGCACTCCGGCCCAGCCCGCTGTGCAGCAGATCGCCCACACCGCGCCCGCCCCGACACCGGAGGCCAAGCCCAAAGCCAAGGCAAAGCCCAAAGCAAAAGAAGTGGCCAAGCCCGGACTGTTCAGCCGCCTGATCGGTGCAATTTCCGCCCTGTTCAGCAGTGAGGAAGAAGAGACCGACAAGAAGCACAAGAAAACCGGTGGCCGCGGTAAAAACTACCAGCAGCGCAATCGCAACCAGCGCGGTGGCCGAGGACGTGCCCGCGGCAATCGCAGTGGCCGTCGCGACGACCAGCGCGGCGATGACCGCAAGGAAGACACACGCTCCAAACGTGGCGACAAGCGTCGCGACGACAGTGATAGCAGCGACCGCCGCAGCGACAATCGCAGCACCGAGCGCGACTCCAACCGCGAAAGTGCGCGCGACAACAGCCGTGACAGCGCGCGAGACGGTAGCCGCGAAGGGCAGCGCGAAGGTCAGCGCCGCAGTCGCAGACGCCGTGGTGGCGACCGCCGCAGTGAGCCGCAAAGCAGCCCGGCAGAAGTCGAAAACACCAACCTCGACACCACCGCGGAAGCCTCCGCTGGCGGTGACGATCAACAGCGCCCGGCGCGTCGCCCCAGCAACGTACGTGGACGCCCACAGCCCCGCCGTCGTGGCCGTCGCGGTGGCGACAGCGCTGAGGAAAGCACAGCCGCAAACGAGCAGCAGGAAGCCCGCAAGTCCTCTGGCAGCGACACAAAAGAAGTCGCTGTGAAAGCTGAGCCGACTGCCGAACCGCAACAGCGCAAACCCCGCGCCAAGCGCGAGGACAAGCCGGCAGCGACTTCCGAGGTTAAAGTGGAGAAGCAGCCGTCGGATAAGCCTGAGAGCGAATCCAAAGCCAAGCAGCCTTGGGCTGATGCACAGGTTCCTGCAGAAGCAAAGACTGACGAAGCGCCCAAGGCCAAACAGGAAACCGAGTCTCCCGCCGCCTCTGCACCAGCGGAACAGACCAGCAAAACTCCTGAGGTAGCCGCGGAAACCACCCCTGCAGAACGCAGCGAACCAAAGACCGCGGAACAACCGGCGGCCAAGACACAGGAAGCGCACAAGCAGGAAATCGCCAAGCCGGAAGCTCAGGCTGAAGCGAGTGTCGCCGAAGCGCCAACCGCGGAAGTAAAAGCTGAAGACACCGCAGAAGTTCAGGAGACCCACGCTGAAGGCGACTTGCTTGCGGGAAGCCAGGAAGAAGCCGCAGCCAAGCTGGCGGACGACGCGGATTCCTCCGCCGAGACTCAAGCGGTAGCCGACACCAGTATCGAGGCCTCGAATGAAGCCGCGGCGGAAGCTGAAGTTGCTTCCAGCGAACCGGCTGCATCGGCGCCACAAGCGGAGCCGGCACCGAAATCTGGCACTCCCGGCCGCGCCAGTAACGACCCGCGCGTCAACCCGAAGCCTCTGGTTGATGTACAGATCGTGACTGCCCGCCCGGAATTAGGCGAACTGCGCCCGCTCGACACCGCCCAACCGGCCAACATCGAGCACAGCCCTCGCCCACTCCAGCGCCCGGCCAACGACCCGCGCACCAAGCGCAACGCCAGCGTTGAAAGCAACTCCGGTTCCGCCGAAGTAGGCTGAGCGGGAGTAACAGGAGCAAAATGGGTTAGCTGCTCAAAAATGCAGCTAACTCATTGAAGTTCCTAAAAAAAGTTGCTGCGCTCTTGTACCCGCAAAACAGCCCGGTATAATGCGCAGCACAATTTGGTGGGGTGGCTGAGTGGTCGAAAGCGGCGGTCTTGAAAACCGTTGACTGTAACAGGTCCCAGGGTTCAAATCCCTGCCCCACCGCCATATTAAAGAGCCCGGCTTTATGCCGGGCTTTTTTGTATGTCGCCGAGGGAGATTGAGATCAAAACCCCGCCCAAACAGGCGCAGCCTGCAGAGACCAGCGAAGGGGCTAAGCGGATTAGTGCCAACAGGCACACAGCCTTCTAAGCGCCTCCGCTCGGCTCACCCACCCCACCATTTCCCCTCACCCATCTACCCTCAGCTGCCAATTTCCGAGCACCTGCCAAGCGATCCATTACCACGCACCGCTGGCGCCATGACGACACGCGCGAGTGATTTTTGCATACGGGATCCCCTGAGTATTTCGACTGGAAATATCCGCCCAAATAGGACGACACACCCGTCACTCCGTTGACTAGTCTATAAGGAATACAAAGATACCGACCCCAGTTGGCGCTGTGTTAACCAGCCATCCACTCAGCGGGCCCAGCGGAACACTATGGCGTGAAGTTTTCACCTATCTGGTTGATTGTCATCTGCACCCTCACGGTGGGGGCGATGCTCTCGATCCTGCATTATTTTGACCTGGATGACCGTCTCATCGAGCTGATGCAGTGGATGGACACGCTGGGCTGGCAGGCGGGTGTCTGGTTCACACTGGTGATTGCGCTGGCGATCGTTCTGCTGTTTCCCGGCGTGGTGTTCACCATGGGCGCAGGCTTTGTGTTTGGCGTGGTAAAAGGCACGATTTATGTGGTGCTGGGCACGGTGCTCGGTGCAGCGATTGCCTTCCTGATCTCCCGTTACCTGCTTGGGGAGCGCCCGTCCAACTGGCTGATGTCGAAAGTCAAACCCGCCAATCTCGGCGAAATCCTGCGCGATGAAGGCTGGCGTATGGTTATGCTCACACGCATGGTGCCGCTGTTCCCGTTCAAACTTTCCAATTACTTTTTTGGCCTGACGCCGCTCAGGTTTCGCGATTTCTGTATCGGGAACTTCTTCGGCGTTATCCCCATCACCGTCAACAACGTGTACGTGGGTTCCATTGCTGCGGATCTCGCCAGTATCGGTACCGAGCGCAGCACCCGCACGCCCACCGAGTGGACCCTGTACGGCCTGGGCTTTTGCCTGGCCATCATCGCAATCATCGGTCTGACCCGCATGGCGCGGCGGGCACTCAATCAGAAAATCGATCAAGGAGAACTCTGATGCCCTGGATGAAATGGCTTCCCTGGCGGTTCTTCGTGCGCAAGTTCGCCACCGCCCACGGTTTTCTCGATCCGCTGGCGGTGATGGCGCGGCTACAACGTTTCGCCGAACCTTCCGAAGTTAGCGAGCCCATCGAGCTGCTGCGTGCGGGTGTCATATTCCACGCGCGGGCGCTCATGAACAGCAAGGTCATCCAGCACAACCTCGACTGGGTGTGGCCCTACTGGATCGAGCGGCAGTTCGACCCAGCCGACGTCTCGTTCATTCCGCGTGCATTCTCCATTACCCACTGCAACCTGAGCCACCGCAACTGGACGGCCGTTGGGGTGCCCGGCAGTGAGGAAATGCCCATAGTCGACCCCCGGGGGCTGCTCACACCGCATTACGACGGCTGGTCGATCGACAGCTGGATCATCGGCGACGACGGCCAGGACCTGTACCCCTCCCAGCACGACGATGTCATACAAAAGCTGGACCTGAAGGGCGGCATTGCCATCGAGACCGAATCCCACGACGATCAGGCCGAACTGCACAACCGGGTCTGGGCAGAGCTGGACGATGCCCACAACAACTGCCATATGCGAGTGCGGGCGCGACACAACACCGGCGGCTGGCTGGTGGTTGCCCTGCGCCCCTGCAACCCGGAAGGGGTTGCGTTCATCAACAAGGTCACCCTGCACAGCAACCGCGACCGCTGGCTGGTCGATGGCAAACACAAAATCCTGTTTGACCGCCCGGTAGACCGCCACCACGCCTCCGACTATCACCGCGGGGATATTGCGCTCTACCTGCGCGATGAGAGCAATGAAAGCCATGCGGAGTGCGATGTGGGCATGGCAACCGCGGCCGCCCTTTTCCGTCTCGACCCGGGCGAAACGGTCGATACGCTGCTGACGATTCCACAAGCGTGCAAACTGAACAAACGCAATGCCACATCCACATGGCAAGAGAACCTGGACCGCCACTGCACCATGTCGGTACCCGACGAAGAAATGCAGTTTCTGTACGACTCCGCAATTCGCACTCTTATTCTGCATTCTCCGCACGATGTGTATCCAGGCCCTTACACTTACAAGCGCTTCTGGTTTCGCGACGCCGCATTCATGATCCAGTCACTACTGCATGCCGGGCTGCTGGACCGCGCCGCACGCGCGCTGGAGCGCTTCCCATCGCGTCAGAAGAGCAACGGCTATTTCCACTCGCAAGACGGCGAGTGGGATTCCAACGGCGAGGCCCTGTGGATTATCGACCAGTATTGCCAGATCACCGGCACCAAACTCAAGCAGGAGTGGCTGGATCCTGTACTGCGCGGAACCCAATGGATCGATAACAAACGACTACCCAAAGACGGCAGCCTCACCGGCGGCCTGCTGCCGGCTGGGTTCAGCGCCGAGCACCTGGGGCCAAACGACTGCTACTTCTGGGACGATTTCTGGGGCATTGGCGGGCAGCGTGCCGCCGTTGCCATGTGTCGACGGGAAGGCCACACGCAGGATGCCGATACCTTTCAGCGCCAGGCCGACGACTTCATGTTGACCGTAGATGCCGCGCTCGCGAAATGCGCGGAACGCCTCAACCGACCCGCAATGCCCGCATCGCCCAAGCGGCGCCTGGATGCCGGTGCCATCGGCTCGATTGCCGCGGGGTACCCGCTCAAGCTCTACCCCGAAGACGACCCGCGCCTGCTCGATCTTGTGGAGTTTCTGCTGGAAAGCTGTTTTGTGTCCGGCGGTTTCTTCCAGGACATGATCCACTCTGGCATCAACGCCTATCTCACCATTCATGTTGCCCAGGTATTGTTGCGCGCGGGCGACCCACGCTGTATCGACCTAATGCGCAACGTGGCCAAGCTCGCCTCCCCCACCGGTCAGTGGCCCGAAGCCATTCACCCGCACTCGTTCGGGGGCTGCATGGGGGATGGCCAACACGCGTGGGCGGCGGCAGAATGGGTGACCATGCAGCGCAATTGTTTTGTGCGGGAAGAAGGCGACACGCTAATACTCGCGTCCGGACTGCCACCGGAATGGCTCAACGATGGCAGCGCGCAGAAGCCGATTCGATTCGGTCCGGCCCCTACACTTTTTGGCACCATTTCACTGGAGATTACGCCCGGGGAAAAACCCCGTGTATCCTGGTCTGGCAAGTGGCACGATGCCGCACCACCGATTGAGATTCGCGCATTCGGCTATCAGCCTGTGGTGGCGGATCCCGGGGTCGAAATGCTGGAGTTACAACCTACGTGAACATCGTCATGCTCACCAATACCTACCTCCCCCACGTGGGAGGAGTGGCGCGTTCGGTCGATGCCTTCTGCCGGGAATACCGCAAGCACGGGCACCAGGTGTTGGTTGTCGCACCGGAATTTTCAGAAAAAATCGAAAACGAAAAAGATGTGGTGCGTATTCCGGCCATCCAGAATTTTAATGGCAGTGATTTTTCAGTCGCGCTCCCGCTATCTGGTGAACTGACCGAGCAACTCGATTTCTTCGAGCCGGATATCGTACATTCCCACCACCCCTTTTTGCTGGGAATGACCGCTCTGCGTATTGCCCGCAGCCGGGAACTGCCACTGGTATTTACCCACCACACGCTGTACGAACGCTATACCCACTATGTGCCAGCAGACTCAGAAGCCCTCAAGCGGTTCGTCATAGAATTAGCCACGCGCTATAGCAACCTGGCCAGCATGGTGTTTGCCCCAAGCGAAAGTGTTGCCGACCTTCTGCGAGATCGCGGGGTCAAATCCCCCATCCAGGTGGTTCCCACCGGCGTCAAGCTCGAGGACTACCAGAACGGAAATGGGCGCGCCGCGCGTGCGCGACACGGCATTCCCGAACAGGCTTATGTCATTGGTCACCTCGGGCGCCTGGCAGAAGAAAAAAACCTGGGCTTTCTGTCGCAGGCGGTTCTTGAATTCATAAAGCGCAATGCCGACATTCACTTTCTGGTCGTTGGCGCCGGGCCCATGCAGGCACAGATAAAGCAGCTGTTTGATGATCACAACCTCGGAGAGCGCCTGCATCTGACCGGCACACTGCAGGGAGAAGCGCAGCGCGATGCCTATAGCGCGATGCAGGTGTTTGCTTTCTCTTCTACCAGCGAAACCCAGGGCATGGTGCTCACGGAGGCAATGGCCGCGGGCGTACCGGTTGTCGCGCTGGATGCCAGCGGTTGCCGGGAAGTCGTGGAAGACAGAATCAACGGGCGCCTGGTCCTCAAACATACCGAGCGGGAGCTGATCGCCGCCTTGCAGTGGCTGTACGACCTTCCCAAGAACGAGTACAACGCACTTTGTAAGGCCGCCCTGGCAACCGCCGAGCGCTTTTCTATGGAAAACTGCGCCGCGTCCGCAATCACCCATTATAAATCCCTGGTCCATCAGCACTGGCCGCTGGACGATTCCCTCTATGCCCAGTGGATGCGCCTGCGCAACACCATCGGTGCACAGTGGGAGATCCTCGAGGGCGTGACCAGTGCTGCTACCGCGGCCCTCGATCCGGATCACTCCGGAAAAAGCAGCTCGTAAACCATGGCGAGTGCTAGAACCGAAAGGGATCCAGGCCCATGATGACCCGCATCGAGAGCACCCTGCGCCGCTGGCGCCGCCGTATCAGCCGCAGCGAGTGGCTGGCGCGGATGCTCAAGTTACAGATCAACGAGCGGGAACCGGATGCGCCCGCGCTGGTGCTGATACAAATCGATGGCCTCGCGCGCCCGCAACTCGACAAGGCACTAGCAGACGGCAAAATGCCATTTCTGAAAAGGCTGATCGAGCACGAACACTATCACCTCGATCATATGTACTCCGGCGTCCCCGCCACCACACCAGCGGTCCAGGCGGAGATTTTTTACGGCGTGAAAGCCGCGGTACCCGCGTTCGGTTTTATGTCAACGGACTCGCAGGAAATGCTGCGCATGTACGAGTCCAACGCCGCCAATAAAATCGAAAAGCGCCTCACCGATGCCGGCCACGAACCGCTGCTGAAACACGGCAGTTGCTACGTCAGTGTGTTCCGGGCAGGTGCGGAGCATGACGAAGCACATTTTTGCCCGGCATCACAAGGCTGGGGGCCGTCCCTGAAAGAAGCCGGGCCACTGGCACTCATCGTTATGTTGCTGGCGAATCTGTGGAGTGTGATACGCACACTCGGCTTGCTGTTGCTTGAGTTTATTTTGTCGCTGGTGGACTTTTTTCGCGGGCTGATCAGCGGACAGGATTTCGTGCGCGAGTTGATGTTCATCCCGACACGGATTGCCATCACTATCTTGATGCGGGAACTCTCCACCGTAGGCGTCAAAATCGATATTGCCCGCGGTCTGCCGGTCATCTACATCAATTTGCTGGGCTACGATGAACAGGCCCATCGGCGCGGGCCCAGCTCCAAGTTTGCCCACTGGACACTCAAAGGCATCGATGACGCGATCGCCCGTATCTGGCGGGCAGCGCACCGATCGTCACGTCGTCACTACGACGTATGGATCTATTCAGACCACGGTCAGGAAGACAGCACGCCCTATGAAGTGCTGCACGGGCGCAGCTTTGCCGATGCCGTTAGCGATGCACTATCGGAATTACCGGAGAACCCGCAGGGGTATCGCGCTAGCAGCAATGGTGGCGTACAGCTGCAACGGATACGACTGTTTGGCGGCCAGTGGGTGCAGAAACTTTTCCCCATTGAAAACCCGGAAAAGCGGCGCGAAGGCGAGACGCCCATGGCGCTTTCAGCTATGGGGCCACTTGCGCTGCTCTACAACATCCATTGCAAGGGTACTGCGCCGGACGTCATCGCTCGGCTGATTGTGGAAAAGACCCAGGCTCCGATGGTGCTTTACGAAGACAAGCACAGTTTCGAGGTGGGACCAGACGGCGAGAAACAAACCAAAGTGCGCGGCTGGTGGCGACATGGCGCCTTCGCTCTGCCGGAAGACGGCCACAAAATAATGGGCGACGAGCACCCCTTTGTGGATGAGGCGGTAGAAGACCTGGCGAACCTGTGCCGCCACCAGGATGCCGGTGACTTCGTTGTCAGTGGTTGGTGTGCCGGCCACCAGAGCCTGTCCTTCGCCATCGAATCCGGCAGTCACGGCGGTGCGGGGCCCAATGAGACCCACGCCTTCGCGCTGATGCCGGGAGACATTCATTTTCCCGACAATGGCCTGGAGCACTGGCGTCCGAAGGATATTCGTAACGCGGCCCTGGCGTTCCTGGAGGCGCAGCCCGCGCAGCAACTGAAATCGCCACCGGCGGTCGCCATGGCGGCCCCGCCAGACGCTAGCCCCGCGCCCCCTGCCCAAGCAAAACAACCTGAGCAAACTCTACAGGGCGGAGCCGATACCGACGACAGCGCCAGCATCAATATGCGGGTCATGACCTACAACGTGCATATCTGCAAAGGGATGGATGGCAAGATCTCACCGGAGCGCATCGCGCGCGTGATCGCGCGCTACTCACCGGATATCGTGGCCCTGCAAGAGGTCGATGTGCGCCGCAAGCGCACCGGCGGCATCGATCAGGCCCATCAAATTTCCAAATTATTATCGATGGACTGCCACTTCCAGCCAGCCATGCACGTCGAAGACGAGCGCTACGGCGATGCCATTCTGTCGCCACACCCCCTGCGCCTGATACACAAAGGTATTCTGCCAGGCCCGTCGGAAAAATCCCGCCACCACGAGCGCGCCGAACCGCGCGGAGCACTGTGGATGGAAGTGGACTTTCACGGCATAGCGGTGCAGATATTCAACACCCACCTCGGACTGACCAAAGGCGAGCGCCTGCGGCAGATCGACGCGCTGACGGGAGAGGAGTGGATGGGCAGTCCGCACTGCCCGCGGCCGCGTATTCTCGTGGGGGACTTCAATGCACTACCGGGCTCCGCCGAAATCAAACGGCTAACCAGCATCCTGGATGACACCCAAATAAAACTGCCCGGTCACAAGCCCCGCGGCACCTTTTTCAGCCGCCTGCCCAAGGCCCGAATCGATTACATATTTGTCGACCAGGCGGTGCAGGTGAACGACATCCACGTGCCGCGCAGCGAGCTTACCCGGCTGGCCTCGGATCACCTGCCACTGATCGCTGACCTGAAGATTCCGCGCACTGGCAATCGTTGACTACTTATTCAAAAAGCTTACTCAAACAGCGCGCGTACCTGGGCCTCTCGGGACGCACGCATGCCTGCGGTACGGCCCTCTTCGATGGCAATCTCCAGCGGGATGCCCTTGCGCGCACGGTAGATCGCCCAGGCGGCACCCACGCGATTACCACTGCCACAATGGAGTAGCACCGGGGCCGCGCTTGCGTCCTCAAGAAGCTCCGTCAGGCGCGCAATCTGCGCATCACTTGGCGCGCCCTTGGCGATCGGCAGGTTCACGTAGGTCATGCCGGTCGCCTCTACCGCCGCGCGCTCCTCGGAGGTACCCTCTTCCGGGGTGCGCAAATCGATGATTGTGCGGAAGCCCTTCGCCTTCAGGGAATCCACCGCAGTGAGATCAATACTGCCACCGGTGGCGATATGCGGCCGAAGGCGATTGTAATTCACCACCTCTGCCCCCATCTTGTCTCCAAAGGGAACTTGGGCAGGCTCATCGGCGTGCACAAGGGACACCAGGGCGGCGGTAGTGAGCAGGCACAGTGCAGACAGCAATTTTGGCAATTTCATTTTCTGTTCTCCCGTTTTTGCGCTATTTTGCCCCAATCAACGTAAGATCGTCGAACTCAGCGCCCACTTGAAGGTCCAAGACGCTGGTTATATGATCCCGACAGATTTCATATTCACTTCCAGGAGACGCTAATGCGCCAAGAAGTCTATACACAGTCCTCCGGAGCGCTGGATCGCTCAGAATCTGCCAAAGTACTGCGCAACACCTATGCGCTGCTGGCAATGACTGTATTGTTTAGTGCAGTCACAGCCGGGGTATCCATGGCGATTGGCATGGGGCGCGGCATGAGCCTGCTCTGTTCCATTGCGGCCATTGTGCTGGTCTGGTTCGTTCTTCCGCGCACCGCCAACTCCGCCAAGGGTATCGGTGTGGTATTCGCGTTTACCGGCCTGCTGGGCGCTTCTATCGGCCCCATGCTGAACCACTACCTGAGCCTGTCCGGTGGTAGCCAGATCGTCATGCAGGCGCTGGGCACCACGGCCCTGATCTTCTTCGCGCTGTCGGCCTATGTGCTGACCACCCGCAAGGATTTCAGCTTTATGGGTGGTTTCCTGTTCGTCGGCCTGATCGCCGTTCTGGTGTGTGCCCTGGGTCTCGTCGTTGCGAGCTTCTTTGGCGTGCACCTGCCGCTGGCCAGCGTGGCACTGAGTGGCGCGATTGCCCTGCTGTTCTCCGGGTTCATCCTGTATGACACCAGCCGCATCGTAAATGGCGGTGAGACCAACTACATCATGGCCACCACCTCGCTGTACCTGAACATCCTGAACCTGTTCACCAGCCTGCTGCACATCTTCGGCTTCGCCTCTGGCGACGACTGATCAGCCCGCTGAGCAAGTTCACACGGTGCCCCGCTCTGCGGGGCATTTTTTTATCGGTGTATAAGATGCAATTCACCCTTGTCGTTTACGGTGCGCCGCATGCCTCCGAAGGGGCCGCCACCGCCCTGCGCTTCGCCCGTGCGCTGTTGCAGTCTGGGCATAGCCTCTACCGGGTGTTTTTTTATAACGACGGTGTCCATAACGGCAGTGCGCTGGCGGCACCGCCACAGGATGAACAGGACCTGCTGTCTCAATGGCGGGAACTGCAAAGTCACCACAAGCTGGACCTGTGCATCTGTATCGCCGCTGCCCAACGCCGCGGTGTACTCAGCACCAGTGAAGCGTCGCGCCTGGAAAGGCCCTCCGCCAATCTGGCCACCGGGTTTGAACTGGCGGGGCTAGGCCAGCTGGCTGAGGCCACGGCGCTCAGCGACCGCATTGTGACGTTTGGAGGCTGACACTATGGTCTCACGCAACACGGTACTCGCCCTGTGCCGACACGCGCCCTACGGCAACAGCCTCGCCCGCGAGGGGCTGGAGGCCGTTCTCGCCTGCGCCGCAATGGACCAGGTGCCAGAGGTGCTGTTTATCAACGATGGAGTGTTCCAGCTACTGGAGCAGAGCCCCGAAGCCATCGGCGAAAAGAACCTGCGCCGCAACCTGCAGGCACTGCCGATGTTTGGCGTCGAGGCATTACACGTCTGCAGTGAAAGCCTCGCGCAGCGTGGCCTCTCTGCCGAGCAACTGGACATCCCCGGGGCAGAGCTGAAGCTGGTGAACGACACCGGCGCTTTTATCCGCAACTTCCACCATGTGCTGAGTTTTTAGCATGACCCTGCATATTGTCAGTCAATCGCCCCACGCCGGCAGCGCTTTGCGCGACTGTCTCGATGCATTTGCCGAAGGCGATGCGGTATTACTCATCGAGGATGGTGTATACGGGGCGACCGGCCAGCATGTGCTGCCGGAAAATAATACCTATTGCCTGAGCGCAGACGCCACCGCGCGTGGCGTCACTATCGCCGGGACCATCCAGGCAGTCGATGAAGCGCACTGGGTATCCTTGTGTACCGAGCACACGCCCATCGTGAGCTGGTTCAAGTAGTAGAGGTGAGTAACGCCGATGCCTGACCTGATTATCGACGGAAAAGAAATCGCGCTGGATAAGGAAGGCTTCCTGCGCAATCTGGACGACTGGAGCCCGGCAGTGGCGGAAGCGCTGGCAAGCCAGGAAAACATCGTGTTAAACGGCGATCACTGGGATGTAATACGCCTGCTTCAGGCATTTTACCGGGAGTTTGAGCTCTCCCCGGCCATGCGCCCGCTAGTGAAGTATGTCGGCCAACACCTGGGGCCAGACAAGGGACGCAGCATTTTCCTGATGCAACTGTTCCCACCGAGCCCAGCCAAAATTGGCAGCAAGATCGCCGGACTGCCCAAACCCACCAATTGCCTTTAGCCCCATCTGGGCCTCGGCCCGTCGTCAGTTGCCGAGATGCGCGATCACCCGGCGCTTGCCCGTGTGATGGCGGTGTTCCCACAAATAAATCCCCTGCCAAGTGCCCAGCGCGAGGTGCCCGCCGATCACCGGGATACTCAGGCTGCAAGCGGTCAGCGCCGACTTGATGTGCGCGGGCATATCGTCCGGTCCCTCTAGGGTGTGCGTGTACAGCGGATCATTCTCCGGCACCAGCCGGTTCAGCCAGCGCTCCAGGTCCACCCGGGCGCTGGGATCGGCGTTTTCCTGAATCAACAGGCTAGCGGACGTGTGCTGAATGAACAGGGTGCACAACCCATCGCCGCCATAGCTTTGACCCGCCAGCCAATGGGCCACATCACCGGTAAACTCGTGCAGCCCCTGCCCGCGCACTACAATTTCCAATTGCCCCACGGCCATTGTCCTACTCCTGTATCACTTTCGCGTATAATCCGCGCCCGATTGATTTCACCAGATACGGCTCTTTTTCATGGCTCTTCACCGCGTAAATACTGACGATTACCAGCAGCAACTGGACCAGAAGGTGGACCGCCTGCGGGCGGATTTCGCCCCGTTCACCGATCTGGAACCCGAGGTATTTCCGTCACCGCCCAGCCACTACCGCCTGCGCGCAGAATTCAAAATGTGGCAGGAAGGCGGCCGCGTCGACTACGCCATGTACAAGCAAGGCGAGTACAAAAAGCCGTTTATCATCGACGAGTTTACCGTCGGCTCTCGCCGGATCAATGCGTTGATGCCGCCATTGCTCGATGCGATCAACCAGAGCGAGATCCTGCGCAAGCGACTGTTCTGCACCGAATTCCTCACCACTCTGAGCGGCGATGCCCTAATTACCCTGATCTATCACAAACCGCTGGATGAATCCTGGGAGCAGGAAGCGCGAGCACTGCAGGCATCCCTCGGCGTTCCCATTCTGGGGCGCTCACGCAAGCAAAAGCTGGTGCTGGAGCGGGACTACGTAATCGAGAAGCTGGCAATCGATGGGCGTACCTATCAGTACAAACAGGTAGAAGGCAGCTTCACACAACCGAACGGAGACATCTGCCGCGCCATGATCCACTGGGCGAGAAGCTGCTGTGACGACAGCAGCGGCGATCTGCTTGAGCTCTACTGTGGCAATGGCAACTTCACCATTCCTTTGGCGGAAAAGTTCCGCAAGGTACTGGCAACTGAAATTTCCAAGGTATCCGTGAACGCAGCCCAGGAGAACATTGCCGCGAACGAGGTAGAGAATCTGGATATCCTGCGCCTGTCCAGCGAGGAATTCACCCAGGCCATCGACAAGGTGCGCCCCTTCCGTCGCCTGAAGGACTTCGATCTGGACAGCTACGACTTCTCAACGGTGTTGGTAGACCCACCCCGCGCCGGGCTGGATGCGGACACCTGTGCAATGGTCGCCCGCTATCCGCGCATCCTCTATATCTCGTGTAACCCGGAAACCCAGTTGGAAAACCTCAAGGCACTGAGCAAAACCCACAAGATCGAGCGCTTTGCGATATTCGACCAATTCCCCTATACCGATCACACCGAATCCGGCGTGCTTCTGGTCAAGAAATAAAATCAGGCATTAGAAATTGCGGCCGAGAATACGCTTGGCCGCATCCAGCGCAAAATCCCGGTACTCGGACTCGACCCGCGCCATTTCCTTCTCAAAGGCAAACTTTTCCTTGCGGGAAAGCTTCTTCCAGTCTTCCAGAATCGGGATGTGGCTGGTCTGGTCAGACACCTGATAAAACGCCACAAACTCCTCTTTCACCGCCGGCTCCACTTGCAAGGAATCCAGTAAAACCCGGATACGCAGCGAGGCCTCCGTCAGACCCACCCCCTCATCGAGCAGCGTTTTGGCGATAATCTGGATGCTGGTATTGACCCGGTCGCGCTGCGCCTCTGCGGCAGCCTCCATCTCCTCCAGCTGTTGGGTCTGGCGTTTACGCGCCTTGCGCAATTCCAGACAGTAATAGGTAGCCACCGCCGACAATACGAAAATGATCAAGCCGGCAATTACCAGTATCCATACAGGTACTTCAGTCATGGGAGATACACCTTCAACAACGCCAGCCCCAGGCTCGCGGTAACAATAGAAAATAAAGTGCTGATTGCAATAATGTTGGCCGCCAGCTGGCTGTTGCCACCGAGCGCACGGGCCATAATAAAAGACGCCGAAGCGGTGGGCGCAGCCGCGAGCAGCAGCAAGATCGCCAACCCCTGCCCATGCAGGCCAAACAATAGACCGACACCCACCAGTATGACCGGGACCACCAGCAACTTGAATCCGCTGGCCGCAAACGCACCGAACGAGCTGCGCCGCAGCATGCTCAAATCCAGGCTCGCACCGATGCACAATAGCGCCAGCGGCAAGGTCACCGATGCCAGGTAATCACCGGTCTGCACAATCACTTGTGGCAGCTGTAGCCCGACGGTTTTCGCGATTAACGCCAGCACAATAGCCACAATCAATGGGTTGCGCAAAATGTCCACGCCCAATTTTTTCCAGCTGAACTTTGCTTTCTGGCTGTACACCGCAAACAACGCCACCGCGGCGATGTTGTAGAAGATGGTAATCACGGCCATCAACAAAGCGGCCTGAGCCAGGCCAGATGCACCATAGGCATTTGCCGCCCAGGCCAAGCCGATAATCCCCAGGTTCCCGCGGAAAGCACCCTGAATAAACGCACTGCGGTCACCGTACTCCAGTGGCCGCGCGAGTAACCACGCCAGCGGCACCGTCAACATGGTGCCGATCAGACCAGCCAACAATAGTGGCCACTCATCACCGAGGTGGGCATCGGATGCGAAAATATTGAAAAACAATAACGCCGGCAGTGTAACCAGGAATACCAGCCTGGAGGCGTCATCGACAAACGATTCGCTCAGCAGTTTCACCCGCGCCAGCCAGTAACCCACCAGCAACGTAAGAAAGATCGGTGCGGTGACCGAAAGGGCAAAGGAAAACGTTTCGACGATCGCGTCCAAAACTTATTCCACTTCGCTCTCGGCAGCCACCGGCTCGGGTGCTGGCAACGAGTGGCTGTCTGCAGCCTTTTCGCGCAGATCCGCGGCAATCTGCTTGCGAGTCTTGGCCCCCAGCTTGCGCAGGCTGTCGATACGCTTCACCGCGTTGCCGCGGCCGGTGGCCAGTCGCTTGTAGGTTTCCTGAAAGGCCTCATCGGCCTGGCGGATACGCCCACCCAGGTTGTCGAGGGATTCCAGCACCAGCGCAAACTGGTCGTGCAGTTTGCCCGCCTCATCAGCGATTTTTTCCGCATTCTTGTTTTGCTTCTCGTAGCGCCAGATGTTCTCTACCGTGCGCAGGGTCGCCATCAGGCTGGTGGGGCTCACCAGTACAATCTGGCGCTCGTAGGCAAAGCGGAACATTTCCGGGTCGGCCTGCATGGCCAGCATGTACGCCGCCTCAATGGGCACGAAAATAAAAACAAAATCGAGGGTACGCACACCTTCGAGTTGTTCGTAGGCCTTCTTGTTCAGACCGGTAATGTGCGCGCGCAGAGAGTTGACGTGCTGCTTGAGCGCCTGGCTGCGCTCCTCATCGGTTTCCGCAGACGCGTAGCGCTCGTAATCCACCAGGGAGACCTTGGAATCGATGATCAGGTCCTTGTTCTCCGGCAGGCGCACAATCACGTCCGGCTGGCGACGACGGCCATCAGCGGTGTTGTCTTTCAGGGAAACCTGGGTTTCGTATTCGCGCCCCTTCTGCAGGCCGGATTCCTCCAGCAGGCGCTCCAGCACCACTTCGCCCCAGTTGCCCTGGATCTTGCGGTCGCCCTTGAGTGCGGAGGTCAGGTTCAGGGCCTCGTCGCTGATACGCTGGGTCTGCTCCCGCAGCGCCTTGATCTGTCCCAGCAGGCTGTTGCGCTCGGCGTTCTCACGGTCGTAGACATGCTCCACCCGCTTGCGGAAGTCACCCAGCTGGCGCTCCAGCGGGTCGAGGCTCTTGCGCAGGCTGTCTTCACTGCGGCGCACGAACATCTGCTGTTTTTCTTCGAAAATGCGGTTGGCGAGGTTTTCGAACTGCTGGGTCATGGATGCGCGGGTCTGCTCCAGCTGCTGCTTCTGTTCCGCCAGCGCCGCCTCGCTCCTCTCCACCAGCACCTGGTAGCGCGCCAGTTGCTGGGATTTGCTCGCCAGCTCGTCTCGCAGTTGCTGAATTTCCAAGCTCTGTTGGGTCTCACGCTCACGGCCCGCCTCCTGCTGGGCGGCCAGTACCTGCTGCTCGCTGCGCAGCTGATGTAGCTGACTGACCAGACGGGACCTGCCCGCCCAGAACACCAGCAGCAACAGCGCCAGCACGGCCACACCGGCGAGAATGGCCTGTTCGAGAGAGATTTGCAGGGGAAACCAGGTCATAAAAAATCACTTAAACTTATTACAGGGCACCGGCTGAGGTATTCTTGCCGGCCAGCAGTCCGTATCGGGAGACAGGTTTTTACATGCCTAAAGGAAGCGGCCATTCTAACAAGGCGCCCAGTGCATTGATATTCGATTCCGGCGTCGGCGCCATCAGTATCGCGCGGGAGATCCGTCGCCAGATACCCGGCCTCACCCTGCACTTCGGCATCGACAATGCGTTCTACCCCTACGGCAACAAGTCAGAAGACGTACTTCGGCCGCGCATCGTCGAGGTCTCCCGCCATATGATGGCCGCCTGCAACGCGGATATCCTCGTGGTGGGCTGCAATACCGCCAGCACCCTCGCCCTGCCCTCCCTACGTGAAGTTCTGGAGCAGCCTGTGGTGGGGGTTGTGCCCGCCATCAAGCCCGCGGCTGCGGCCAGCCGCTCCGGCACCATTGCCCTCATCGCGACCGAGGGCACCGTGAACCGCCACTACACCCGTGGACTGATCGAGGAATTTGCTCCCAGCAACCGGGTCATCAACGTGCCCGCACCGGAACTCGTGGCCCTGGCCGAAGCCAAGCTGCGCGGCGAGCCGATTTCCGCGGCCGACCTGGCGCCCGTGATCGAGCGCATCTTTGCCGGGCCGGATGGCGACACCGTAGACACCGCGGTACTCGCCTGCACCCACTTTCCCCTGCTGCGGGATGAACTCGCCGCGGCCGCACCACGGCCCCTGACCTGGCTGGATTCCGGGGATGCCATCGCCCGGCGCGTGCGCTGGTGGCTTGAGGAGCTGAGCATCCCCCTGCCGGAAACACCGGCAAACAGCCTGCTGCTCGCCAGTAGCAGCGACAACCACAGCGTCATGCTGCGCGCTTTCTCCGAATTCGCCCCGGAATACCGCGCTACCGCCATCCCGGTTAGACTGTAAGTCCGCGCACTCGCGGCAACCTCAAATTCGATAAATCAATAAGCGTTTTTCATGCTGCAACCCGCATTCCCCCTGCTGCAGATCCTCGATCAGCTGCCCGAAGGTGGCCTGCTGCTTACCCCGACCAACCGCCTGCGCAACCGCTGCCAGCAGGTGTACGGTATCGGCCAGCAAGCCAGTAAAAACTGGGCGCCGCCCGCCGTAGAGTCGCTGCAGGGCTGGCTGGACAAACTCTGGTTTCAGTTGCAGCAAACGCAGTGGCCGCCCGCCATGTGCCGGGTGCTCAACAAGGAACAGCGCCAACTTTTGTGGCAGCAGTGCGTGGAGGAGACCCTCGAAAAGGGGCTGATCAACACCCAGCAACTGGCGGCCAACTGCGATACCGCCCTCGCCCAGCTGATCCAGTGGCAACGCATCGATACGCTCGACGAAATCGAATCGGCGCTGGCACCGCACTGGGAAAAGACCGGGCTGTTGCCGGAAGATTACGCACTGCTCAAGGTACTGCCGCTGTTTCACCAGCAGTTGCAACAGCGCAACGCCATCACGCCGGATCAACGGGACCAGCGGATCAGCCGCGCCTTCGCAGACAATCAGCTGCCGAAACTGCCGCAGATTTCCCTGGCCGGATTCGTACAGCACTCGCCGCTGGTGGAGCAGCTCTTCCAGCGTGCCAGTGACACGCGGCAGAATTTTCCGATCCCCGACAATACCGATGCCCGCGTACGGGTGGCGCAATGCCACAACCTGGAAGAAGAACTGGTGCAGGCCGCCCGCTGGTCCGCGGAAAAGTTGCGCCAGAATCCGGACAGCAGTATCGGGGTCGTGGTCAACAATCTCGGCCAGTGTCGCCCGCTGGTGGAGCGGGTGTTTGCCCGCGTGCTTGAGCCCCAGTGGCTCGATCCCGCGCAACCCGCCTATACACTGCCGTTCAACTTTTCTGCCGGTACACCACTAGCAAAAACACCGGTCGGCGCAGCCACCCTGCAGCTGCTGGAAACCCTGCGCGACACTTTTGATTACAGCGCGCTGCGCAACCTGTTGTTCTCACCATTCTGGGGTACGCAAGACCCCGTAGAACTGCATCTGCGCAGCACCCTGTTCCGGCGACTGCAAAAACTGGAGCTGCGCGAGATACCGGGCAATGTGCTGCGCACCTGGGCAGAAAAGCTCGCCGCCGAACTGGCCCCAGAAAGCCCGCTGCCCTCACAACTAAACCAGTTGGGGGACTGGGCCCGACGCTGGCAGCGCGCCCCCGCCGAAGTGTGGGCACAGCGGTTTTCCGAGCTACTCACCCGCCTGCAGTGGCCGGGCAACCGCAACCCAAACAGCCAGGAATACCAGCAGCTGATGCTGTGGGAGCAGGCGCTGGAAAATTTCGCCGGCCTTACCGAATTCGGCGGAGCCCAGCCGCTCAGCAAAGCGCTGCAACTGTTGCGGCAAATTGCCAGCCGCACGCCCTTTCAGGCAGAAACCCGCGATGGCCCGCTGCAGATTCTCGGCGTTCTGGAAGCCGGCGGTCTCGCGTTCGATCATTTGCGGCTGGTGGGCTTCGGCCAGCAACAGTGGCCGCCGCCCCCCTCTCCCAACCCCATGCTGCCGGTCCTCTGGCAGAAAGAATGGAAAATGCCGCGCGCCAGTGCCGAGCGCGAGCTGGAACTTGCCCAGCAGTTGACCGCCGACCTGCTCAACAGCAGTGACGATATCGTGGTTAGCTACGCCTGCGAGGAGGATGGCGTGGGACAGTCGCTCAGCGCCCTGTTCGAGTCGCCGCAACCGGCAGAATCCTTCGCGCAGGATTCACTCGCTGCCCACTACCAGACTCTCGAAGGTGCGCCCGAGCTGGCAAAAATCCCGGATGCCACCCTGCCTCCCCTGAGCGCAGAAGACTGCGCGCAGGTGCGCGGCGGTGCCGGAGTGCTCAAGGCCCAGGCACTCTGCCCGCTGAACGCCCAGTTGCGCTATCGACTGGGTGCGGAGGAATACGCGGAGCCTGGGCTCGGGCTGAGTGCTGCTGAGCGGGGCAACCTGATCCACGAAATGCTCGCCGCCTTCTGGATTCAGTGCAAAAGCTCACAGCAGCTCGCGGCCATGACACCGGAGCAGCGGGCGCTGCAGATCCGATCCAGTATCGACACCGCCATCGCCCGCCTGAACCGCAAGCACCCGGAACTGCCGCCCAAGTTCTGGGAACTGGAGCAGGTGCGCCTGCAGGATATTTTCCAGCAGTGGCTGCCCCTCGAGCAGGAGCGGCCGGTTTTTACCGTGGAACAGGTGGAGACCGCCCTCACGGTGACCCTGCAGGGCCTCACGTTTACCCTGCGTCTGGATCGCCTGGACAGCCTCGTTGAAGGCGAGCAACTGGTAATCGACTACAAAACCGGGCAGACCTCCGTGAGCGACTGGCTGCAGGAGCGTGTACGAGAGCCCCAGCTGCCGCTCTACGCCCTGTTTCACCCGCAGGCCAAAGCCGTCGCCTTTGGCGCGGTGAAAAACGGCAGCTGTAAATATCAGGGCTGTGGAGAGCTCACCCATCCGGTCAACGGCATCAAATCCGTGGCGGATAGCCAGAAGGAAAAAGAGCCCGACCTGATCCACTGGGACCAGCTCAAACAGCACTGGCAACAGGCGCTGGAAGGCCTCGCGGACGAATACAAAACCGGACACGCGATTCTCGCGTTCGATCGCCCGGCAGACAACGACAACCAGAAATCCCTGTGGCCACTGAATCGCTGGCCGGAACGACAGCAATAACACCATGACAACGCCTGTACCCGTAGATGCCCATGAGCGCGCGCAAGCCCTGGAGATCACCGAAAGCTTTGCGGTGTCGGCGCCCGCCGGCTCCGGCAAGACCGGCCTGCTCACCCAGCGCCTGCTGAAGCTGCTCGGCGCCTGCCAGCAGCCCGAAGAAGTGCTCGCCATCACCTTCACCCGCAAAGCCGCCGGCGAAATGCGCGAGCGCCTGCTGGACGCACTGCTGGATGCCCGGGACAATCCGGAACCGGAAAATCCCCACGGCAAAATCACCTGGCAACTGGCGCGGAACCTCCTGGCCCACGACCAGCAACAGGGGTGGCACCTGCTGCAAAGCCCGCAGCGCCTGCGCATCCAGACCATCGACGGCCTGTGCCGCAATATTGCCAGCCAGCTGCCTATCGACAGCGGCCTCGGCGCACCCGGTGAACCACTGGATCAGCCGGCGATCGCCTACGAGATGGCCATCGCCAACCTGCTGAAAAAACTCGAACGGGAAGAACTCGACGAGGACCTGGGCCGACTGTTGCTGCATCTGGACAACAATCTTCCGCAAGTCAGCGACATGCTGAAAACCCTGCTGGAGAAACGGGAACAATGGCTGGAGCCGTTGCTCTCGGTACACGATGAAGTCGCCGAAGATTATTTCACCCAGGTGATCAAGGAGCTAATCAACGGGCAATTGGTCGTGTTCAAGAACTGCCTTGGCAGCTTCGCCGGCGAGCTGCTGCAGCTGGCGGATTACGCCGGCAGCAACCTGCAGCAAGAGAAGCCCGGGCATATTGTCGGCAACCTCGCCGGTATCAGCGCCCTGCCCCCCTGCGACGACACTGGCCTGACACAGTGGCTGGCACTGGCAGAGCTACTGGCAACAGGCACCGGTACGCTGCGCAAATCCGTCAACAAGACCATCGGCTTTCCCGCCGCCGACAAGAACTGTCCTGACCCCGAGCGGGCAAAAGCCCACAAAGAACGCATGACCGCCCTACTGGAGTCCATGCAGGATGTGCCCGAGGTACTCGATGTCATCGCCGAAGTACGCACCCTGCCCGCCGGCATGGACGACAGCCAGTGGCAGATCCTGCGCGCCATGGCGCGGGTGCTGCCGCTGCTGGTGGCGGAACTCAAGCTGGTCTTTCAACAACTGGGGAGCACCGACTTTACCGAGGTGGCGCAGGCGGCACTGGCGGCGCTGGGGGACACTGACTCCCCCACCGATGTCGCGCTGAAACTGGACGTACAGATCCGCCACATTCTGGTGGACGAGTTTCAGGATACCTCGCAGCTACAGCTGGAACTGCTGCAAAAACTCACCGCCGGCTGGGAACCCGACGACGGCCGCAGCCTGTTTATCGTGGGCGACGGCATGCAGTCCTGTTACGGATTCCGCAATGCCAACGTGGGTATTTTTCTCGATGCGCGCAATGAAGGCATCGGCGAATTGCCGTTGACGCCACTCAACCTGCAGGTGAACTTCCGCTCCAGCAATGCCGTGGTGGACTGGGTCAACCGCACGTTTGTCCGCGCGTTCCCCCCCCGGGACAATATCAGCCGCGGCGCAGTGCGCTACCTGGATTCGGTCGCCTTCAAACCGCGGGATTGGGAGGGCGAGCCGGTCAGTTTCTACGGTTGCGTGGACGACGAAGACCGCTTGCAGGAAGCCGAACAAGCGGTTTCTATTGTTCAGGACCTGCAGTCCCGGGCACCAGAAGACCGTATCGCGATTCTGGTGCGCAATAAAAAACACCTGCAACAGATTCTGCCCGCGCTGACCCGTGCCGGCATTGCCTATCAGGCCCAGGACCTGGCCCCCCTCGCCAGCAAAATGGTCGTGCTTGATCTGCTGAGCCTCACACGCGCGCTGCAGGACCCCAGCGACCGTACCAGCTGGTTGGCCGTACTGCGCGCGCCCTGGTGCGGGCTGGCATTACCGGACCTGTTTACACTCGCCAATTTCGATGCGGGCGAAATGGGCCCTCGCGATCCCCGGGTAACCCCCATTCTCAATACGCTCAGTAATCCGCAAGCCCTTGCGGCACTGAGCACCGATGGTCGCGCACGGCTGGAGCGCTGCCTGCCGCACTTGCTGGAAAGCTGGCAGCAACGGGGGCGCAAGCCACTGCGCGTATTCCTCGAAGGCCTGTGGCTCGCCCTCGGTGGTCCCGCCACCGTCGCCGACCGGCGCGAGCTGAGTAACGCCGCGGACTTTTTCCAGCTGCTTGAGAAGTATGACCACGGTGGCGGCATCGCCGACTGGCCCGCGTTCGAGCAGGCACTGGAAAAGCTCTTCGCCCGCCCAGCACAGGAAGCGCGGGTGCAGGTCATGACCATTCACAAATCCAAGGGGCTGGAGTTCGAGCACGTGCTCATTCCCGGGCTGGACAAGTCCGGTGGTGCCGGCGGCAGCGACCAGCTGCTGCGCTGGTGCAGCTGGCTCAACAGCGATGCCCACACCCGCTTCCTGCTCGCGCCAAAAAGCCCACGCAGCGGCAAAGATCCGCTGTATGCCCACGTAAAGCACGACAACAGCGAACGTGAGCGTTTGGAGGGCACGCGCCTGCTGTATGTAGGCTGCACCCGCGCCATTCACAGCCTGCACTTGCTGGCCTGCGTAAAATCCTCTGACAAGAAAAATGAAGACTACAAGGCACCCACCGCCGCCTCACTGCTGGCCTGTATCTGGCCGACTCTGAGCGACAACCAGGGCAGCCCCTGGTGCCACTGGCTGCAGACTGACACCCCGACGCAACAGACGGAATACCGGGACCACAGTTACCTGCTGCACCTGCCCCAGGACTGGCGGCCGCCCGCCTTCCCGCGTGAGGACTATCTCGCCCGCTATCGTATGGGCGACTTCCAGCGTGATGACAGTGAAGAGGCCAACCTGCCGGAACTCGGACAGGTGCAACAGCGCTGGTTCCGCCACGCGGGTACCGTCGCCCACGAAACCCTGGCCACGCTCACCGAATCGCCCGAGCGCCTCGCGACACCCGCGCAGCAGCTCATCGAGGAGCTGCGCCCACTCTGGCAGCTGCGCCTTGGTCAGCTTGGACTGAATGGCAGCAGCCTGGAAAAGGCGCAGGAGAAAGTGGAACAGGCCATTGTGCGCACGCTGGACTGCAAAACCGGGCGCTGGCTACTGGATGCCAAACACGCTGATAGCACTGCGGAACTCGAGCTGCACAGTGGTGGACGCGAGCTCAGGCGCAGCATCATCGACCGTACGTTTATCGATGCAAAAGGCAGCCGCTGGATCATTGATTATAAAACCGCGGAACCCGCCGCTGCTGAGCCTACGGAAGCGTTTGTGGCCAACCAGCTAGAGCAGTACCGCCATCAGCTGGAAAACTACCGCCGGCTGTTTTACCAGCGCGGCGAGAAAACCGTGCGTTGCGCGCTCTACTTCCCGCTGCTACAGCACATGGCCGAACTGCCCAATTGACCGCGGAACACCACCCGTTTTGCAGCCCTGGGGATGGGCAAGCAGGGAACTGCCCATCCCCCTTCGCGTCTTGCCGCCCCGTCAACATGCAACCACATCCCTGCCATACGCCATTTAGCCGGACAAATGTTTCGAATCAGGAACAAACCGGTGACACCTAAAACTGTTTCAAATGAAACCCTAGCCCTCTCCCCTGTCACTGGTTAGCATTAGCTCCCCGCAGCACACGGGCTGTGGGCACGGAAGCCATTAAATTTTTGAAAAGTAGTGATTCAACCATGACCACGCAGCAGTTCGACGACCTGAATGTCGTCTCCCAGGACATCCTGATCACACCGGAAGCGCTGAAATCGGAACTGCCCGTCAGCGAGGTTGCCGAAGCCTCGGTCGCCGCCGGTCGCGCCGCCGTGCGCGACATTCTGGACCGCAAAGACCACCGCCTGATGGTGGTGATCGGCCCCTGCTCCGTTCACGATGTGGACGCGGCCATTGATTATGCCAAGCGCCTCAAGGCACTGGCCGACAAGGTGTCCGATACCCTGCTGATCGTCATGCGCGTGTATTTTGAAAAGCCCCGCACCACCGTGGGCTGGAAAGGCCTGATCAACGACCCGCACCTGGACGACTCGTTCAAGATCGAAGATGGGCTGCACATCGGCCGCAAGTTGCTGCTGGACATCGCCGAGCTGGGCCTGCCCACCTCCACAGAAGCGCTGGACCCCATCTCGCCCCAGTATTTGCAGGACCTGATCTCCTGGTCCGCCATCGGCGCACGCACGACCGAATCCCAGACCCACCGGGAAATGGCCAGCGGCCTGTCCTCTGCCGTGGGTTTCAAGAACGGCACCGACGGCAGCCTTGAAGTCGCCATCAACGCGCTTCAGTCCACTGCGAATCCGCACCGCTTCCTGGGTATCAACAAAAAAGGCCAGGTGGCCATTATCCACACCGCCGGCAACAAATACGGCCATGTGGTATTGCGTGGCGGTAACGAAAAGCCCAATTACGACTCGGTCAGTGTGGCCATGTGTGAGAAAGAGCTGAAAGCAGCCGGGCTGGTGCCGAACATCATGGTGGATTGCAGCCATGCCAACTCCAATAAAAATCACGAGTTGCAGCCGCTGGTGGTCGACAACGTCACTCACCAGATTCTCGACGGCAACAACTCCATCATTGGCATCATGGTTGAGAGCAACCTGAAGGCCGGCAACCAGAAAATCAGCAGCGACCGCAGCCAGATGGAATACGGCGTTTCGGTCACCGACAAATGCATCGACTGGGAAACCACGGAAGCACTGCTGCTGAAAATGGCGGAACAGCTGCGTACGCCCCTCAAGGCCAGACAAGGCTAAGCCGCAGAATTTGCCATCAAACAAAGGGCCAGCAACGCTGGCCCTTTGTGTTTCCGCCGTAGCGCTTCCCCGCCGTTGGATATGCTGTAAGATTCTGGCTATCGCGTTTGACACAAGGTCCGGGCTACCAGCATGTCCAGAATCAACTACCACCACCTGTATTACTTCTGGCGGGTTGCGTGTGCGGAAAATCTCACACAAGTAGCCAAGGACATCCACCTGTCGCAATCGGCGATCTCCGCACAGCTCAAGCAATTCCAGCATAACCTGGGGGTGGACCTGTTCGAGCGTCAGGGCCGGAAACTGGTGCTCACCGGTGAGGGTCGGAAAGTACTCGACTATGCGAACGAAATATTCGCCAAAGGCGAGGAGCTGGAACAGCTGATCGCACAGGGCTTCGCACCCACCGGGCAACATGTCTCTATCGGTGTCCTGAACAACCTGTCACGTAATTTCGTGGAGAGCTTTATCCTGCCCCTGCTGGAAGATGCTGAAACCACGTTTTCTTTGCATACCAGCACCATGCCCAATCTGTTGAACGGGCTTGAAAACTACCAGTACGACGTGATTCTCACCAACCACAATGTAGAGGTGGGGCTACAGGAGCCCATGTGGCGGAGCGAGCTGCTCTCGCGTCAGGCCATCGCGGTGGTTTCCTCCTCCAAACCACCCCGCCGGCGCAGCTTCCCGGACAGCTATCGCAATGCCCACTGGGTTTTGCCCTCCAAAAACAGTGAAGTTCGTTCCGCATTTACGGTGCTCTGTGCCAAGCACCAGTACCACCCCAGCATAAAGGCGGAAACAGACGATATGGCCATGCTGCGCCTGCTGGCCCGGGATAGCGGCGCCTACTCGGTGCTGCCTGAAGTTGTGGTCCGCGATGAAATCGCCCAGGGCACCCTGCATGTACACCAGAGTCTTCCGGATGCCTTTGAGCATTTTTATGCAGTGACCCTGGCAAACAGGGCAATCCCGGAAAACGTACAGGATTTGATCGAGAAAGTGCGCGCCCAGCGCTGAATCCCGCGACCCGACAGTTCACTTTCACTACATATTATTGAATATTACGTTAAATTAAATCGAAGGTTTAACCAAAACACAGTGTAATGAGCACCAGTTATTCGTTTTAAGTTAACGAATACAGAAAATTTTTCGATTTTCTGTATAACCCTGAGAGTGGTTTACTTGCGCCCACTCACTCAGGGGGTCTTCATGTCATCTTTGCCATTCACACTGTCACTTATCTCGCTACCACTGTTCTGGCTGGTTCTTGCCCGTTTTGGCAATAAAACATCCTTCGCAAAACGGAACTGGCTGTTGTCTCGGCTTTCCATCGTCGGATCGTTAACCCTGCTGGCACTGCTGCTGGCGATTTTCTGGGTGCAACCGCCGCTTACCGGAGAGCTCCTGTTCAAGCTCACACCCATCAACACGGCGGTAATCACGGTCGTGGTGTTGATTGGTGGCGTTATCGTGCGCTATTCGCGGAACTACATGACGGGTGAGACATGTTACCCGGCATTTTTTCGCTGGATGAAACTCACATTGGCCGCCGTGGTCGTCACGTTGATGTCCAATCATCTCGCCGTCTTCTGGCTGGGCTGGCTCTGCGTGAGCTTATCGCTGCACCGTTTACTGGTGCTCTACCCGGATCGACCGCGGGCGGTGCTGGGTGCGCACAAAAAGTTTTTCGTAGCGCGCTTGTCCGAGACGCTCATGCTCGCAGGATTTGCCCTGCTCTACTGGGTTTTCCAAACGCCCTACATTGATGATCTGCTCGTCTCCCTCGCGCAAATTGATACGCTGCCACAGCAGCAACGCCATCTGGTTGAAGCCGCCGCAATTTTGCTGGCGAGCGCAGCCATCCTGAAGTGTGCGCAGCTGCCCTTTCACGGTTGGCTGATCAACGTGGTGGAGGCGCCGACTCCGGTCAGCGCACTGCTCCATGCTGGTGTTATCAACCTGGGGGGCTACCTGTTGCTGGCCTTTGCCCCGCTGATTGCCCTGTTCCCCAGCGCACAATGGTTAATCCTCGTGTGTGCCGGACTCAGCACAATTTTCGCCGCGCTCATTATGAGCACCCGGGTCAGCGTTAAAGTTCGGCTCGCCTGGTCTACCTCGTCGCAGATGGGGCTCATGTTGATCGAGTGCGCACTGGGGCTTTACGCACTGGCGCTGGTCCACCTCGTCGCACACGCGCTGTATAAGGCCTTCGCCTTCCTGAACAGTGGCAGCGCCGTCAGCGAGCAGGTTGCCTCCAGCATTGCCGGGATGGAATTGCCACGGGGCAAGATGCTACTAGCGAGCGCACTAATCACCGCACTCGGTGCCGGCGCGGCGATCTGGCTGATCGACTGGCAGTCCCCCATCGCCCCCTGGGTGCTCCTGACCCTGTCTCTGGTATCGCTGCTCGCAATCGGCACCGTGCAACCCTCTCGTTCCGCGCTCATGTCCGCAATCACGGTCACGCTGGGCCTTGCCGCCAGTTATGTCATTGCCAAGACCCTTGCAGGCACCTATCTGCTGGAAGAACTCCCCGCGCCTGTAGCCGGCCTGTCTGCAATGGATCTCTGGATCTCCACCCTGTTTGTTCTGTTGTTCGCCGTATCCTGGCTGCTCAAACTGCAGGCCCACCGGTCATGGGTACAGAAACTCAAGCAAACACTGTTTGCGGGCTTATATCTTGATGAATGGTTTACCCGGGCAACCCTGAAGCTCTGGCCCGTCTACCTGCGTGAAAGCACACCAACCAATGCCGCGAAAGCCTCCGTCACTACTATCGGGAGCCGATAATGTCCGTTGTCAGTCTCATTTCTCGAACGTCTTCTACGAACCCGGTTGCACAGGCCGTCAAAAGTGCCTGTGCATCCGTGGCACCCAGCTGGCCGCTCGATCAGATGATCGCGGTCAATCCATACTGGCAACAGATACACGCGCCATTTAGCGAAATCTCGGCCAAACTTGCCGCCCTGTCGGGTATCCGCTCGGTGATGCCCCACACGCACTGGCTGACGCTCTACCGCAAAGGGGAGATCACCGATCAGGCACTGAAAGCGGTTATTCAGCGACGCAAACTGGCAATGCCGCCAGCGCAATGTGTGGCACTCCTGGAGGACCCGCCTGCGCGGCCGGCGCAGTGGCAAACACTGGCCGCGCTGTTCGATCAGCACCGTGACGAATCCCAAATGTGCTGGCGTGACGAGCTGCTGTATCAAACCAGCCAGTTCTGCGCGGCCTATTTTCAGTCCGACAGTCCGGTAGAGCGCGTCGAGAATGCCAGTGCAGGCGAAGCGCTGTTTCGCAGCTGGCGCCTGGCGATTAATCGCGATGCCGGTATCGGTATCCTCATGGGCACGCGGAGCCTGAAACCCATCTTGCAGGCCCTCCCCAACTCCATGGAAGCGCTGATCGAGCAGGCCACGGACGCCCTGGGCATCGAGGCCGACAATGCGGAGTGCTATTTCCAGTCCCTGCTATTTGGCATCAACGGCTGGGCGTCTTATCTCGCGTACCGATCCTGGCATCAGGCGACCGATGAAATGCAGGGGCTGCTGGCGATCACCCTGGCGTGGGAATGGATCATCTGGCAGTACGCGGAAAAGCATCAACCGGACATTGCCGCGCAAGTGCGCTTGCGGTGGCAGACCGAGCGCCTGCAGCTCGAGCAAAAAATCCAGCAACATTACGACTACGAAACCCTGCTGTGGATTTGCTTCGAGGCATTTGAATACAAGCAGCAACAGCGCATGCAATCCCTGCTACTACAAGGCAAGACCACCCCGGTCACTTCAGAAGTGGAGGTGCAGGCGCTGTTTTGTATCGATGTGCGTTCGGAAGTTGTGCGCCGCGCACTGGAGTCACAGAGCCCGACCATCCAGACTCTGGGCTATGCGGGCTTCTTCGGCATGCCCATCCATTACCAGCCTGAGCACACGAGCGTCCAGCGGCCACAAATGCCAGGCCTGATTACCACGGGCATTACTGCCAGCGAACGTCAAACGTCGCCGACCCGCATCCGACCGTACCAGCAGGGCGCGGCGTGGAAAAGCTGGAGCCAGTCCCCTATTGGCGGTTTCTCCATGGTGGAGTCCGCCGGCTGGTGGTATGCCTTCAAGATGCTGAAAAACATGTGGCTACCCTCCCCCTCGGAACAGCCCATGAATCGCCTTAGCCACCACCACGATTGGGTACTGAACGAGAATGGCAACCCGCTCGACCTCGACCACTGCACGGCGCTGGCCGCCGGCGCTTTGCGCACCATCGGCATCAAACACTTTGCGCCGACGGTGCTGTTGATCGGGCACACCAGTGAAACGGCCAACAATCTGCACGCAGCCGGGCTGGAATGCGGGGCCTGTGGCGGCCAGTCCGGTGAAGTGAATGTGCGGGTATTGGCCACACTGTTGAACCGCGAGGACATCCGCGCACAGCTGAATGATCAGGGCTTCAATATTCCCGCCAACACCCGCTTCATTCCTGGATTGCACAACACCACTACCGACGACGTCACCTGCTTTGACGACACACTGCCGGGCAAACTCCAGCACTGGCTGACCAGTGCCCGCAGCGCGGCGCAAAGCGAGCGTGCGCGACACTTTCCCGGGGGCCTTGCGCTGGAGTCCGATAAAAAACGCAACCGCCTGTTCAAGCGTCGCGGCAGAGACTGGTCGCAGGTTCAGCCCGAATGGGGTTTGGCCGGCAACCGCGCACTGATCATGGCACCGCGCGCGTGGACACGGGGTATCGACCTGGATGGGCGCTGCTTCCTGCACGACTACATCTGGCAACAAGATGATGAGCGCAAGGTGCTGGAGCAGCTGATGACGGCGCCGATGATCGTCACCAACTGGATCAATATGCAATACAACGCCTCGGTGACCGACAACACCAAGTTTGGTAGCGGCAACAAAGTCCTGCACAACGCCGTGGGCAACAACATTGGTGTATTTGAAGGAAACAGCGGAGACCTGCGTATCGGGCTTTCCAAACAGTCACTGCATAACGGCGAACAGTGGATGCACATCCCTGAGCGGTTGAGTGTCTACATCGCTGCGCCACGCCAGGCCATTGCCGAGGTGGTCGCCAAACATGACATGCTCAGAAACCTGATCGACAACGACTGGCTGTACCTGTTCAGCTGGAAACAACACGGCACCATTGATCGCTACTACCAAGGTGCCTGGCATCAGTCTGCTGGGCATTGCATGTAAAACCTTACAGCCCCCTCCGCGACCGGATCGCCCTGTACCCACTCTACGACCTTGGTCTAGTGGCCATCGCGAAACGGTCGCATAAGCTGGGTGAGCAAACGTCTTCTGCGCGATTTGCTCACTCACGCTCGCGTATATCGTTTGTGCAGTCAGAACATAATTCCAATAATGAAGGTACTAGCGATGAATCATAAACGAGCGTCCAATACGGGCGTCCTTAACCTAATTGTCTTTTTATTTTGCGCGCTATCCGCTGCCATGAGCAGCGCAGGTAGCTGGCAACAAAACCAGTCCATCGGCGGCTTCAATGCGGTACACGTATATACGCCGGACTCCGTCTCCGCGATTGGCAACGGTAGGGCCCTGCTGATCGTACTGCACGGCTGCGTACAGCCGATCAACAACTTTCTCACCGCGAATCTGGAAGTGGCAGCGGAGCAGTACGGTATGGTGATCGCCGTGCCGGACGCCATGAACAAGGCCGGTTTTAGCTGCTGGTCGTACTGGGAGGGTGCCAAGTCGCGCTCGTCGGGCGATTACAAGAACCTGATCTCGCTGGCCAATGCCATGAGTGGCGACACGGCCCGCAATATCGACCCGGACCAGGTGTATATCGCCGGCCTGTCTTCCGGTGCCGCCTTTGCCAACACCACCGCCTGCCTGGCGCCGGATGTGTTTGCCGGTATGGGGGTCAGCGCGGGGCCGAGCATCGGCACCTCCTCCAATGGCGCCCTTGGCCCCTGCGAGCAGGCAGATGTGACCGCACGCTGTAACAGCTATGCCGGCAGCTACAAAAGCCACTTTGCGACGCAAATCGCCTCCATCGCCCACGGCGATGCGGATACCACCGTCAACCAGTGTTACAACCAGCAGAACTCCGATGGCATGGCCGGGGTGTACGGGGTAGAGAAATTATCCGGCACCAATACCGTGAGCGAGGGCAGCAGCCGGACCGCGGAGGAAACCCTGTGGGAAGATGGACGAGTTTCCATGCTGTGGTTGAACGATGTGGACCACGCCTGGTCTGGTGGTGAAGGTGCCTCCGGCGGTTACATTTCAGCGAACAGCGTCAACTACGCCGCTTATCTCGGCCAGTATTTCACTGCCAACAACCAGCGGGTGGACCGCAATACCGGTCCTGCGATCGAAAACCTTACCGCTAGCGAAAACAGCGGTCTGCTCACCATCAGTGGCAATGCACTGGATGCGGAAGGCAGCGTGGCGAGTGTCGTCATCACCGTCAGCAATATCGATGGTGGCTCCCCGGTGCTCGTCGAAACGCTGAGTGTAGCGTCGGTGGATACTGCCGGCTTCTTCACCGCAACCAGTTCCACACTGGCGGACGGACTCTACGAAGTGCGCGCCGTTGCCACCGACAATGAAGGCGCAGAGGGTGATGCGGTAAGCATTACCACCCGCGTAGGCCCGGAACCACCCGCAACGGCGCCGGTACTCAGCGACACTGCCGCCAGTGTTAGCGGCCAGTGCGCCACGGTCACCGGCACTGTGGTAGACGCAAACCAGAACCTGGACACTGTGGTAGTCGCCTTTGCCAGCGGCAGCGTCAACGCGAATGTCTCTGGCAACAGTTACTCGGCCCAGGGCTGCAACCTGCCCGGGGGTGAAAACACGGCCACTGTGACCGCCACCGATGCCACCGCGCTCTCCAGCCAGGACACCGTGAGCTTCACCGTGGATGCGGGCCAGACCGGAGATTACAACTTCCACATCAGTGCCGGCCATATCACCTGGGGCGTGGGCTACTCGGCCTGCTACCTGGCATTTGGCACCAGCCCGTTCACCATGCGCGAGTACCCTTCTGGCAGTGATTGCCAGTGGATTGCCGATGGCAACAGCAGTTGCGCCGGCCCGGTACAAGCCTGCTCTACTGGCGGCGGCGAGCCCACCACCGATACCGACGGAGATGGTGTGGAAGACACACTGGACAACTGCCCCAACACGGCCAATGCCGATCAGGCAGACAACGACAACGATGGTATCGGCAATGCCTGTGACAGCACCCCGGACGGTGAGCCAGTGGATGCGGATGGCGACGGCGTGACCGATGCCGTGGACAACTGCCCCGCTATCGCCAATGCGGACCAGCTGGATAACGACAATGACGGTATCGGCAACGCCTGCGACAGCACCCCGGACGGTGATGTGGCGTGTACCGAATACACCGCCAACAACTACAACCACGTGCAGGCAGGCCGCGCCACTACTAACGGCAGCTACGCCTACGCGGCCGGCTCCGGCGACAACCTGGGTCTGTACAACCTGTTTGTGACCAGCACCGTTGCGGAGACTGCTGCGGGCTACTATGTGAAAGGTAATTGCCCCTAAATCCATCCATGATTGAGGTGCAGTAAAACCCAATCGGCCGTAAACTGTTGGCCCGCCCAGCTCTCGCCCCATGCGAGTGCCGGGCGGGCACAACACAAGTGACGGAACGTCAGAAAAGCCTGCTTCGCACTGCTACTGCCGATAAGGACATCCAATGCTTCAATTTCTGCTCTGGCTGCTGCTCTTTGTGCTCTGCTGGCCACTCGCGTTACTCGCACTTCTAATCTGGCCATTCGTGTGGCTTGTTTCGCTCCCCTTCCGGCTTATCGGTATTACCTTCGAGGCCCTTTTTGCCTTCTTGCGCGCAGAGCTGATGCTGCCCGCACACGTACTGGGCCACAAGCCAGTTTCGGAGTAACATCAAATAGCGAAGCCTTGCTCCCCAATAGAAGTTTGCTCGCCCGGTGTATTTTGAGTTGATCTAATACAATTAACATCACGCGTGAGTACCCCGCGCTTCAAGACAGTTGACCACCGCGCCCTGCCTGGAACTCGAATCGTTGTACCATCTGCACAGAGAAGCTCGCCCTCCGGTACTCTGCATAAGCTGGAAAGATAAAATTGGAAAATTATTTTTTGCTGAAAATGGTACATATTCTCAGTGCTGTAGTCATCGCGGGGACAGGCACCGGGATTGCCTTTTTCATGTATATGGCAAACCGCTCCTCAAACATTGCCGCAATTGCAGTTACGGCGCGGCATGTTGTAATAGCTGACTGGTTATTTACCGCACCGGCTGTGGTCATCCAATTTGTGACCGGCGTATTACTGATGCACAAACTTGGATACTCATTTTCATCCACGTGGTTTTATGCGGTTATTACGTTGTTTTTGTTTGTTGGCATCTGCTGGCTTCCGGTGCTCAAGATTCAATATACGCTGAAGTCACTTGCAGAGACATCACTGGCCTCTGGCAAGCTACATCAAGACTTCAAGAAGTTAATGCAGTATTGGGTTGTATTGGGCGTACCGGCATTCACCGCAATTTTGGTTATTTTTTGGCTGATGGTGTTCAAGCCGCTTCCGGTTGTTTAGATTTCCCCATGCCCTCACACCACCAACTCGCCGCAAGACTTAGCCTCAGCTTTCTCTGGCTAATTACGGCCATTACCTCGGCATTCTTTGCCAGGGATATTGGCTATGAGGTTTTGGCACACGGAGGGATTCACGGCAAACTGGCCAGCACCTGCATATGGGCGGGTAGCGCTCTGGATCTCTGCATTGGGATTTGGCTACTCTCAGGTAAAAAACTGAAGCTATGCTATTTCGCTCAGATCGTTATCATCGTTATTTACACCATTCTGCTATCGCTGATCAAACCGGATTTCTGGCTCCACCCCTTCGGTCCACTGACCAAAAATATCCCTCTACTAGTGCTGATTTTCTACCTATATCAGAGCAGCGGCCACCAGCACACAGACCGACCACAACCATAAGGCCTCAAGGCGGCACCGCTTTCAGGTATCGTCTAACTCCTCACATCGACGCGCGCCCAATCAGCTGACAGGGTTTTCCACCCCTTACCCAGCAAATTAATACGGTAAAACAATCTATCGACTAGGATTCGAGGTGTTTTCCTTCGCAACCCTCGGAATATGAACATGTATGCAACCACCCGGCGCGCGTCGAGCAAGCTTCTACTCGTCCTATCCAGTTTACTCGTTTTACCGATGACGGTGTTTGGCGCTGAATACAACAGCATGTTCGCGATAGATGCCGCAGATCTTATCGCGACGGCGGCGGATACGATTTACAGAGAGCGCGACGACATTGAGGACAATGAGCTCGTCGCCACAACAACCATGATTTCGTTGAGCTGTCGCTCCGAACGGGAGGTACGCATCCCGACGCCTAGTGAGACACAGTGTCCGGCACCACGAGTTGTCAGCAGTCCATGCGTCGCCACCATCCAGTACCCCTTGCGCTCCACGATCAAAAGTGATGTCACCACGCTGGGTGACAGCCAGTGCGAGATTAATTTTAGCTACGAATTTGTCAGTGCAGAACAGCTTGAGACCGGCGATATCATTGTCGGCATGAACCAGGGCAGCGGCAGTGGAGGCATGCAGGGTGACTGTACAACGCTGAAGCCCTATCTGGAAATAGAGGAAGCCATACACGTGTATCAACTTGCCCTCGAGCGTGAACTCTCCGCCGTGCAGCCATAGAGGTAACTACCCATGCCCCCACTTCAATCACTCAAAGCCGCGGCTATCACGGTGACCATTTCAAGCCTGATGTCAGCGAATGTCCTCGCCTCGCCACAGCCTACGATAGAACCTGCGGACCTTACAAAAACGGAGTCTCAGTCAGCAAAAAGTAGCTTCGCCGTAGATATTCCTGGGTTGATCCAGGCCGCCATATCCAAGGCACTTGAAGATCATGATGCATTTGGATATGAAGACTTTGTGTTGGAGCAAAAATCGATATATTTTCATTGCGACTCCGAAGCCCGGTGGCGCTACGTCGATGCTTTCACCTTGAATCTACCGAACCAGTCAGGAGCTGCATCGCTCTGTCAGACCAGCTTGATGCTAATTATCAAAGAAACGTTGCAAGAAAATCGCACCTCTGCAGCTGGCGCGGAGGGATATTGCTACGACACTATTGATTTTGAATCGATCACTGCAACAGTCTACGGAAGTGGCTTAATCGAAACGCATCGAGGGAAAGGGCATCACGGCGGAACCATATCCTGTGATGAGCAGCGCATATTTTTGTCGATAGACGAGGCGATCGCTCAACATACAAGCAAGGCCAAGCCCGATCAGGATTCACCGCAGGAATACTGAAGCGATTCCGGACTTTCTACCCATCTTTCGATTGATGTGCCTTGATCATTTGGGTAATCGATTTGGCGAGATCATTGGGTACCGGAAAATGTAAATTGTACTGGGCTATCTTCCACTGCCCGTCCTTTTTCACCAGGACACCACTCCCACGGCACTCTCCGTAAGCTTCACTATCGAGCAGCTCGTCAAACCAGG
This sequence comes from Microbulbifer sp. Q7, assembly GCF_001639145.1. Lineage (NCBI taxonomy): Bacteria > Pseudomonadati > Pseudomonadota > Gammaproteobacteria > Cellvibrionales > Microbulbiferaceae > Microbulbifer > Microbulbifer sp. Q7. The sequence continues at coordinate 1,188,804 of NZ_LROY01000002.1, forward strand.
CAACGTCGTTGTGCAGCACAATGGTTCTGCCCCTGGGCACATAGGTCCAGCCCTTGCCCTGACTGAAATAGGGCCGGACAAATTTCTTGAATTCGGCCGCGGGCCAGCGCTCTGTCGCATCGGTACCGATAAATACACCGTCGCTACTCAAGATATTGAAGTAGGTATCAAAGTCCGCTTCCGCAGCAGCCCGGTGAAATGCATCCAGTTGCGCCCCAACTACCTTCTCTGCCTGCTCGACGGCTGAACCCGAGCTGGCCCACACTGCCTGGGCGAAAACCGCCCAGCACAATACCCAAGCCTTCAGCCACCATGCTGCTTTGCTTGTCATAAAAAACCCTCTCACTAATTAATCACCGCATATGTCGTGTCTTCGTCGCCATATTTAATACTTAGTCAGGTCATCAATGCTATACCGAGGACGACATCAACGGTGCTGCGTGAGGACCCTGCCGTGAACGATGCACAGAAACTCCAGTACCTGAAAGTGGCCCTTGTCGCCTTCGGGATCTTTTTTATCTTCGGGATCTACGCCATGATGATGTGGGTGTGGCCTTCTGGCTGGGGCTGGACACCGCGCCAACCGGAATACGAGCAGATGATTATGGGGATGTATGCGACCCTCGGTGTATTTTTAATCCGCGCAGCAAAAGACCCCATGGCCAATGCCAGCCTTATCTGGTTTACGGTATGGTCGAGTATTGTTCACGGCGGGATTATGCTGGTGCAGGCGATTGTCGACGAAACTGAACGGGCCAACCTGCTCGGTGATGTCCCCGCCCTGTTCCTGGTGGCGGCGGTGCTTTGGTACCTGATGCCGCGTTCCACTCGGCACGCATGATGTAAAGTCGCTCAACAGCGCTTTTTCGTTAGCTACCGATGAGCACCAGCAGTACCAGCAGAGCCAGGAACCAAAGCAGGAGCCAGATACTGCGCCGGTACCAGTTACACCGGGCTTCCTCGCGCAAGTGATGGCGAATGGCACCCTCATACAGATCTGTATTTGTCGCTGACGCCACGGCACGGCCCACAACCGAAAGCCCAGTCAGCATCCAGGCCACAATTGTTGTCACCGCAAAGCCGATTACATTCCACCATAACCAGGAAACGTCCGGCAAAAACAGCCAGCAAAGGCCATTCGTTCCGATCCCCGCCAACAAACCTGCAATAGCCTGCGGCCCACGCACGCGACGGGTAAGAAAGCCGAGGGTAAATACCGCAAGGATGGGCCCGTTGGCAAGCGAACCAATCTTGTTGATCGCTTCCAGCACCGTGGGTGCAATGTCATCCACAAAGAACGCCATCACCAGTGTGGTGACACCCCACAGGGTGGTCAGCAGCCGCGATAACACCAGTTCTTTGTGTGCGCTCCAGCGCCCGCGGTGAAAGCGTCGCACGAAGTCTTCCATGGTGGTGGCGCTCAGGGAGTTGAGCACAGAATCCAGTGACGACATGGCGGCGGCAAACAATGCCACCAAGCTCAAGCCGACCAGCCCCACCGGCAAGGCGTTGATCATGTACAGTGGCACCGAGAGGTTGTATTCCGGCCCATTGCCGGAGTCTGGCAGCGCTGCAATAAACTCTGGGTGTTGAGCCGCATAAACACCGATGCCAACGCCCACCAGGCAATACAACAATACCAGCGGGAACCGCAACAGCCCGTTGATGAGTAGCGCATTGTTGGTGGCATCAATGTTGCGGGTACTCAGTTGACGCTGTACCTGACTTTGATCGACCCCGTAATAAGAAACGTACAGAAAGAGCCCGCCAAATAGCATGGGCCAGAAGGCAAAGGTTTCACCGTCACCGAATCCGTGGTGCGAAAAGTCCAGCGTGGTTTTTCGGTCCGCGGCAAACGACTGCCACATCGCACCGAAGCCACCACTCGAGTCCACCAGAAACACGAGAACCAATGCCAGCATAACGGCGAGAATCAATAACTGAATAACGTCCGAATAGATCACCCCGCGTATCCCGCCCATCACATCGTAAATAACGGTGAATACCCCCAGAAGAAGCACCGAAGCGGCAAACCCCAGCCCGGTGATCAGGTCGATCACCAGTGCAATACTGTACACGGTGACCGCAGTCGCAAACGCCCGCACAAACAGAAACAGCCCACTGAGGGTCAGTCGCGTCTGCAGGTCAAAGCGCTGCTCAAGATACGCGTAAACTGAGACCAGTTGCAGGTGACGAAACAGCGGCATCACAAACAGGATCAGCACCACCATGGCGAGGGGAACCGCCAGCTCATACTGCAGCCACAGCAACCCTCCGCCCGCGGTAAACGCGACAAACGCCGGCGCGCCGAGAATACTGTTGGTGGAGCACTGGGTGGCCATGATGGACAGCCCTACCGGCCAGGGGCCGACATTGCGCCCGGCCACATAGTAATCCTCGCGGCTCTCCTGCCGGCGAGAAAGCCAGTAGGCCATGACAAGCAGCCCCACGCAGTAGGCGGCAATGATCAGCCAGTCAATCCAAGTGATGCTCTGGTTCATCCGGTTCCCTGCATTCAGCGGTCGGAATGCTCCCTACTGCGGGTTGGCGTCCCACACGCCACTCCCGTGAAGAGTATTCCCCTGCAATAACCGCTCCGGCCAGCGGTGCGGCAAGATGTCGCGACCACAGTTTGTGCAGTGGTTGCAACAGAACCTTCCATCAGTATGAATCTGGGGATGCTCAATCAGCGGCAGAGGGACTATCGAGCAGCCACACCAGCTCGTCCGCCGCACACTTCCCTTTCAACCCGCCCGGAACAGGCACGCGATCCAGCAGGGTCAACCTGTATTGACCTTGATAGTGCTGCGCCACCTCGTCACTACTGACACAGAACGGTGGTCCGGGCAAAAGGCGCTGATCGTATTCGAAGGTAATCAGCAGCTGCGGCACGCAACCGGTGATGCTCTGTAAATGCGCGGTGTATCGCCTGCGCACATCTTCGGGCAGTGCGACCAGCGCGGCGCGGTCGTAGACGGCGTCCACAGTTCCCAGCACCTCCCGGGTCAACTCGAACACATCCCCCACGAAAATATCGATACCTTCTGTGCGGTAGAGTTTCACTGGTCCCAGGTCCTCAACCTCCGGCTCGAGCGCCAGATTCGCGAACAGTTGCTGCACCGCCAGCTCGCTGAGCTCAACACCGGCAACCTGAAACCCCTGCTGTCGCAGCCAGGGAATATCCAGCGTTTTGCCACACAGGGGCAGAAATATGCGCGAATTCTTCTCCAGTACCAACGCGCCAAAATGCTGAACCAGTAGCGGGTGTGGCTCGCTATTGTGAAAGCCAATCTCGTTGCGACGCCACTTGTCGTGCCAGAACTCAGGTTCCATACGTTTCCCCTCTGAGTATTTGTACTTTCACCGGACCATTATGGAGATTGCCCGGCGGATATCATCAGAGACACACGCCCCCTTGGCAAGGCTGCACCCGGGCTTTGCTGCCCTCGCTCACCGGTCGCTCCCCTGTCTGTTAATGGCGCGCATCGCTATAATCCCCGCCATGCCAGATTTCACCCTCCCCCATCTTCCCATCACCCCAACCCTGCCCAAACTGTGCGATGCATTGCAGCAGGGTAACAACGTGGTACTGCAGGCGCCGCCGGGTGCCGGTAAAACCACGGCGGTGCCGCTGGCGCTGCTCGATAGCCCCTGGTTGGGAAAACGCAACATCATCATGCTGGAACCACGCCGCCTTGCTGCCCGTTCAGCAGCCGCGCGTATGGCCGACCTGCTGGGGGAGCCGGTAGGAAAAACCGTGGGTTACCAGATCCGGGCCGAGCGCAAGTCGAGCGCGCAAACCCGCATTCTTGTGGTGACCGAGGGCATCCTGACCCGTCTGCTGCAGTCGGATCCGGAGCTCGCCGCAACCGCCCTGGTGATCTTTGATGAGTTCCATGAGCGCAACCTGCAGGGGGATCTCGCACTGGCGCTGTGCCTGCAGTCGCAGGAGGTGTTACGAGACGATCTGAAGCTGCTCGTCATGTCAGCGACACTGGATGCGGACACCGTCGCCACCCTGCTGGGCGATGCCCCCGTCGTCACCAGCGAGGGCCGCGCCTTTCCGGTGGAAGTGGACTATCTACCCCACCGGGAGGTGCCGGAAGACACTCGCCAGCTCCCGGCACTGGTCAGCCGCAAAATTGAAGCATTGATGACGAACGAGGAAGGCAGCCTGCTGGCGTTTTTGCCGGGTGTACGCGAGATACGCGCGGTGGAAACCAGCTTGCGGGAACGACTTGGCGGCCGCACCGATATCGTCATTGCGCCACTTTATGGCGACCTCAACAAGCAGCAACAGGAAGCCGCCATCGCACCCTGTGCCCATGGCAGGCGCAAAGTCGTACTCGCCACCAACGTGGCCGAAACCTCCATCACCATTGAGGGTATTCGGCTGGTGGTAGACGCCGGCCTGATGCGCGAGTCCCGGTTTGATCCGAATAGCGGAATGAATCGTCTGGTCACCACGCAGATCTCCCAGGCATCCGCCACTCAACGCACAGGCCGCGCCGGACGTCTCAGCCCGGGGCGCTGCCTGCGTTTGTGGAGTGAGGCCACACAGCGGGGTATGGCCGCGAAAAACACGCCGGAAATTCTTCTGAGTGATTTGGCGCCCGTGATGCTGGATTTGGCCCAATGGGGTGTGACCGAAGTCGATGAACTGCGCTGGCTGGACCTTCCGCCTCCTGGGCCGACGGCGCAGGCGCGGGCGCTGTTACAGTCGCTGGGCGCCCTGGACAGGGAAAACCGTATCACGGACCACGGGCACGCCATGCTGCGCCTGGGCTGTCACCCGCGACTGGCGCACATGATGCTGCTGGGCAACCGCCTTGGTCTGGCGGAGCAGGCCTGCAGGCTGGCTGCCCTACTTTCCGAACGGGATATTTTCCGCGGTGACCTGCGCTGGGACAGAGATCTCCACAAGCGTCTGGAAGCCCTCGGCGGAAGCCACAAGGGCAGCGGCGTTGATCAGGGTGCGGTACACCGTATTCGCCAGCAGGCCAAAATCTGGCGGGCCCAGCTGCCGCAGATCGACAGCCCCCGGCCGCAGACACCAGACCCGTTCGACATCACCGGGGTACTACTGGGGTACGCCTATCCCGACCGTATCGGAAAAAATCGCCACGACCGCGAGCGGCGCTTCCTGCTGTCCAACGGTCGCGGTGCGCATTTCTCCCACGACGACGAACTGGCCCATGTCGATTACCTGGTTGTCGCCGACCTCGATGGCCAGGGGCGCGATGCCCGTATCCAGCTGGCCGCACGCATCTCCAGGGATGCACTGTACGAATACTTCGACCAACAGATCGCTCGGCAAACCACCGTGCGCTGGGATGATGCTGCAGGTCGCGCGGTCGCCAGCCAGCAGACTCTGCTCGGCAAGCTGGTGCTGGACGAGCAACCGGCCAGGGATCTTTCCCCCCAGTTGCTCAGCCAGGCCCTGCTCGACGCCATCCGCCAGCGAGGATTACGCACCCTGCCGTGGACCCGGGAAGCGGAAACCCTGATCGAGCGGGTGCGCTTTCTGGCTGCGCACAAAACGGAATTTGCCGACCTGCTCGATGACGTCATGCTACCGGACTGGAGCGAGGACGCGCTGCTGGCATCGATGGAGGCATGGTTGCTGCCACACCTGCACGGCCTGAACAAACTCGAGCAACTCAGGCAGCTGGATCTCAAAAGCCTGTTGCTCACCCAGCTCGACTGGCCCACACAGCAACGGCTGGATGCCCTGGCCCCTGCAACGATTCAGGTGCCCAGCGGCTCACGCATTGCCATCCACTACAACGAGTGCCCCCCGGTGCTCGCCGTGCGCCTGCAGGAGATGTTCGGCCTCGCCCAGACCCCCAGCATACTGAATGGCCGCTACCCGCTGATGATCCACCTGCTGTCACCGGCGCGACGCCCGGTGCAGGTCACTCGCGATCTGGCCAGTTTCTGGGCAAACACCTACCACGAGGTGAAAAAAGAATTGCGCATCAAATACCAGAAGCATTTTTGGCCCGACGACCCGGCGACGGCACAGGCCACCAGCAAGACCAAGAAGCGCATGAATGATTGAATCGCAGGCATAAAAAAACGCGGCATTGCCGCGTTTTCTGCACCAGCCCACCTCAGTAGTAGGCTTGAGACTTATCCGAGTGGTCGGTAATGTCTTTGACTCCAGCCAGTTCCGGAATCTTCTCTTTCAGGGTTTTCTCCACACCCTCTTTCAGGGTCATGTCCACCATGCCGCAGCCCTGGCAGCCACCGCCAAACTTCAGCACCGCGTAGTGATCCTCGGTGACTTCCACCAGGCTCACCTGGCCACCGTGGGACGCAAGGCCGGGATTTACATCGCTGTACAGGACGTAGTTGATGCGGTCTTCAATCGGGCTGTCATCGGTGACCTTGGGCATCCGCGAATTGGGCGCACGGATAGTGAGCTGGCCGCCCATTTTGTCTGAGGAGTAATCCACCCGCGCTTCGTCCAGATACGGGATACTGCGGCCTTCAAAGTAGGCTTTGAAGCCGTTCAGCTGCATCTCCAGATCACCCTCTTTCTCCTCGCCAGGGCGGCTGTAGGCGATACAGGTTTCCGCATTGGGCGTCCCCGGGTTGGAGACGAACATGCGGATGGCGATGCCCTCGCAGTCCTGCTTGGCCAGCAGGTCGCGCAGGTACTCCTGGGCGGAGTCGGTGATTGTGACGTTCAATTCTTGCGGTTGTTCTGACATAAACCTTCTCTGATTTACCGGGCGATCGTACCGGGTTGGCGCAACCGGGCTGCAAATAACCTAGTTGTGTGGTCGGGTATTTTACGCGCAACCGCGCCCAAGTAAAACCGGCAGTCAGGACAAGGCGCCCAGCAGTGCCCGGGCGGTCGCTTCGGATGAGGCCGGATTCTGGCCGGTGATCAATAAACCGTCGGTGCAAACATGGCTCTGCCAGTCGTCCCCCTTGGAGTATTTGCCGCCGCGCTCCTTGAGCATATCTTCCACCAGAAACGGCACCACGTCGGTCAGTTGCACCCCCTCCTCCTCACTGTTGCTGAAGCCAGTGACCTGGCGGCCCTGCACCAGTGGCTCCGCGTTTTCATCCACGGTGTGGCGGAAAACCCCCGGCGCGTGACACACCGCCGCGACCGGTTTCTCGGCCCGGTAGAACCCGTGAATAAGGGCGATAGACCGTTGATCTTCGGCCAGATCCCACAGCGGACCGTGGCCCCCGGGGTAAAACAGCGCATCGAACCCTTCAGTGTCCACGTCATCCAGTGTCTTGGTATTGGCGAGGGCCTGCTGTGCGAGGGGGTCGCTGCGAAAGCGGTGTGTCGCCGGCGTCTGCGCATCGTCGCTGTCACTTTTGGGGTCCAGGGGCGGCTGGCCACCCTTGGGAGACGCCAAGGTCACTTCTGCACCGGCGTCCACGAATACGTAATACGGGGCGGCAAACTCTTCCAGCCAGAAGCCGGTTTTCTCGCCCGTATCCCCCAGTTCGTCGTGGGATGTCAGTACCATCAGGATCTTCATCGGACCTCCTTAACATTGGTCAGCAATAGCTCGGTCGTATGGCAACGCCATAACTCTAGGCTCCACACTGGTGATCGGTTAGGCAAATTTCCACCCCGCGCGGGCGAATGCCGGTAGAACGATTGGTTACATGGATATGCGCACACGATCTTTCGGGTGCCCTGCCGTACCCCGCAGGGGGCCTGCCGTGGCGCCTGTTTGTGCTAAGATTGCCGACCTTTTTTGATCACCCGGTACCATTTAGTCGGGATCAGTCCGGCCAGTCCGGACCAGTCGGAACTATTCAGTCGGTAACATGCCAGTCGGTAACAAGGAAATGACCATGTCGGAAAATCGGTCTCAGCAGTCTCGTGACCAGCGTCTGCAACAGCTTCACGACGCGCTCGCCGAGCGTATTGTGATTCTCGACGGCGGCATGGGCACCATGATTCAACAGGAGAAGCTGGGGGAAGCGGATTACCGGGGCGCGCGCTTTGCCGACTACCCCTCCGACCTCAAGGGCAACAATGACCTGCTGGTGCTGACCCAACCGGAGCTGATCGAACGCCTGCACCGGGAGTACCTGGAAGCCGGCGCCGACATCATCGAAACCAATACCTTCAATGCCACCCGCCTGTCCCAGTCAGACTACGACTTGGAAGACCTGGTGCCGGAGCTGAATCTGGTTGCCGCACAGGTGGCCCGGCGCGCGGCCGACGCCCTGTCCACACCGGAAAAGCCCCGCTTTGTCGCCGGGGTTTTGGGCCCAACATCCCGCACCGCGAGTATCTCGCCGGACGTGAATGACCCGGGCGCACGCAACGTCACCTTCGAGCAGCTGGTGGACAACTATGTCGAATCCGCCAATGCCCTGATCGACGGCGGTTCCGACCTGATCCTGATTGAGACCATTTTCGATACGCTGAACGCCAAGGCGGCGATTTATGCGCTGAAAAAGGTATTCCAGGCGCGCGGCTACGAGCTGCCAATCATGATTTCCGGCACCATTACCGATGCCTCCGGCCGCACCCTGTCGGGCCAGACCACGGAAGCGTTTTACTATTCCGTCGCGCACGCCAACCCCATCTCTGTCGGCCTCAACTGCGCCCTGGGTGCAACCGAGCTGCGCCCTTACGTGGAAGCACTCGCCAGCGTGTGTAGCTCCCACGTCTCGGCGCACCCCAATGCGGGCCTGCCGAACGAGTTTGGCGAATACGATGAAACCCCGCAGCAAACCGCCGCCATCGTGGCGGAGTTTGCCCAGAGTGGCTTCCTCAACATCCTGGGTGGCTGCTGTGGCACCACCCCGGAACATATCCGCGCGATCGCCGATGCAGTGGCCGATATCCCGCCACGCAAGTTGCCCGAACTGAAGCCCGCCCTGCGTCTGTCCGGCCTCGAGCCCTACGTAGTGGATGAGAATGCCCTGTTCGTGAATGTGGGCGAGCGCTGCAATGTCACCGGTTCTGCGCGCTTCAAGCGCCTGATCATGGAAGAGGACTACGACACCGCGCTGCAGGTAGCCGCTGCCCAGGTAGAAGACGGTGCGCAGGTCATCGACTTCAACATGGACGAGGCGATGCTGGATTCCGTCGCCGCCATGCGCCGCTTTCTGAACCTCTGCGCCACCGAGCCGGACATTTCAAAAGTGCCCTTCATGGTGGACTCCTCCAAGTGGGAGGTGATCGAGGCGGGCCTGCAGTGTATCCAGGGCAAGCCCATCGTGAACTCCATCAGCCTCAAGGAAGGCGAAGAGGATTTTGTTGATAAGGCGCGCTCCTGCCTGATGTATGGCGCGGCGGTTGTGGTGATGGCCTTTGACGAAAAAGGTCAGGCCGACACCTTTGCGCGCAAGACGGAAATCTGTAAACGCAGTTACGACATCCTTGTCGACAAGGTCGGTTTCAACCCCTCCGATATCATTTTTGACCCGAATATTTTCGCGGTTGCCACCGGCATCGAAGAACACAACAACTACGCGGTGGACTTTATCGAGGCCACCCAGTGGATTCGTCAGAACCTGCCAGGGGCAAATGTGTCCGGTGGTGTCTCCAACGTTTCTTTCTCGTTCCGCGGCAACAACCCGGTGCGCGAGGCCATTCACTCGGTGTTCCTGTACTACGCCATCAAGGCGGGGCTGAACATGGGGATCGTCAACGCGGGCCAGCTCGCGGTTTACGATGACCTGCCGGAAGAACTACGGGAAAAAGTCGAGGACGTCATCCTCAACCGCAGCGACGATGCCACCGAAGCGCTGCTGGATATTGCCGAAAAATACCGCGGTGATGGCGCCGCTGCCGAGCGCAAGGAAGACCTGGCCTGGCGCCAGCTGCCCATCCGGGAGCGCCTGGCACACTCGCTGGTGAAGGGCATCAACAACTACATCGAGCAGGATACCGAGGAGGCTCGTGCAGCGTCGAAACGTCCGCTGGATGTCATCGAAGGTCCGTTGATGGACGGCATGAATATCGTCGGCGACCTGTTTGGCGAAGGCAAAATGTTCCTGCCGCAGGTGGTGAAGTCCGCGCGCGTGATGAAACAGGCCGTGGCTTACCTGCAGCCGTATATCGAGGCGGAGAAAACCGTCGACAGCAAACCAAACGGCCGCATCCTGATGGCTACGGTAAAAGGCGATGTGCACGACATCGGCAAGAACATTGTCGGCGTGGTACTGGCGTGTAACAACTTTGAGGTGATCGACCTCGGCGTGATGGTGCCGGCGGAAACCATTCTGCAGGCAGCGAAAGACAACGACTGCGACATCATCGGCCTTTCCGGCCTGATCACCCCCTCCTTGGATGAAATGGTGCATGTCGCTGCAGAAATGGAGCGACAGGGTTTTGATATCCCGCTGATGATCGGCGGCGCCACCACCTCCAAGGCACACACCGCGGTCAAAATTGATCCGCAGTTCAACCGCAACCAGACCGTGTACGTCGCCGATGCCTCGCGCGCGGTGGGCGTGGCCAGCAATCTGCTGTCAGACGAGCTGCGCCCTGCTTTCGTAAAAGGCATTCAGGAAGAGTACGAAAAGGTGCGCGTGCGCACCGCCAATCGCAAGCGCAATGATCCTCGCCTCAGCTACGAAAAGGCCCTGCAAGCCGGGCCGAAACTGGACTGGGAGAATTTCCAGCCCAAGGTGCCGAATCATCCGGGCCTGACAGTTCTCGACGACTTCCCGCTGGACAAGCTCGTCGACACCATCGACTGGACGCCCTTCTTCATTTCCTGGGATCTCGCGGGCAAATACCCGGCCATTCTCAATGACGACGTCGTGGGCGAAGCGGCTACCGACCTGTTCAAGAATGCCCAGGCCATGCTCGCGGACATTATCGACAACAAACGCCTGACCGCGCGGGCGGTATTTGGACTGTGGCCGGCCAATTCCGACGGCGACGACATCATCGTGTACAGCGACGAAAGCCGCACTGAGGAACTGGCGCGCCTGCACCAGATGCGCCAGCAAATACAAAAACGGGGCGGCGATGGTTTTTGCCGCTCTCTTGCGGACTTTATCGCCCCGGTGGGCTCCGGTGTGGCGGACTATATCGGTGGTTTTGCGGTAACTACCGGTATCGGCGCTGACGAACTGGCGGCAGAGTATGAAGCGAAGCACGATGACTACAGTGCGATCATGGTCAAGGCGCTCGCGGATCGCCTCGCGGAGTCGTTTGCGGAACACCTGCACAAAGAAGTGCGTAAGCATTACTGGGGCTACCAGCCCGACGAGACACTGAGCAACGAAGACCTGATAAAAGAAGCCTACACCGGTATTCGGCCGGCACCCGGCTACCCCGCCTGCCCTGACCACACCGAAAAAGGCACGCTGTTCAAGCTGCTGAACGCTGAACAGAATACGGGCATCCAGCTGACATCCAGTTTCGCCATGATGCCGGCTGCGGCGGTGAGTGGCTGGTATTTTGCACACCCGGAATCCAAGTACTTCAATGTGGGCAAAATCAGCCGCGACCAGCTCGCCAGCCTGGCCGAGCGCAAGGGAATGACGGAGCAGGCACTGGAGCGCTGGTTGCGCCCCAACCTGGAAGACTGATCCCCGGTCCTTGCCCCACCTGACAAGCGCACCTTGCGGCCAACCCCCGAATCGGGTTCACTCAGTGTCCAAGGTGTGCATTTGCAGTGCAGGCTTCTCGAGGAGAATTTGGTCATGCGACAAGACAACGGGCAAAAACCGTCGTTCGGGCAGGTGGTATTGAGTACTCTCGCCGCAGCGATCGGCGTTCAGTCGGACAAAAATAGGGAGAGGGATTTCAAAGGTGGCAGCATCAAGGCGTACGTGGCCGCGGGGCTGATTTTCACCGCCCTGTTTGTACTCACCCTGGTTCTGGTGGTGAAAATGGTCTTGAGCAATATGGGATAGCGCCCGGATTCCGCAAGAACCCGGGTAAACGCAATCCAGACAACTCTCTCAGCTCTGGCCCGGAGGCCAGTCTTTAGCCCTGAGAGGCTACCCAGTAAATGCAGGTGGCAACGAAAATGCCCACCAATGCAATCGCCGCCATGGCGTCCACTACGTTATCGCTATCGTCGGATACAACTACTACTTCTCGTGCCACTTGATCGTTCATCGGAATACTCCGTCACTCAAGAAATCATTATTGTTTTTTAAGGTAGCAGCACCGCGTGTACGCGGTTTCTCAAGTAGATCAAATCCCCGCAAGCGGCGCAACCAGTGTACTGCGCGCCGCCTCCGCCCCGGCCCGCCTCTTATAACCTTCGGTTACTAAGGTAGCGAAAAAAATTGTTATTTTTTGTATAAGGCGGCTGGTATGTTATGCGCCACTCAGGCTCACAGGTAGGGTCCGCAATACCCTACGGGCGCCGGGTACAGGCGTAAAAAAGTAATGGAATCAAGCTCTTATGTATCGATACGACGAACAGGACCACGCGTTGGTCCGGCAACGGGTGGCCCAGTTTCGCGGGCAGACCGAACGTTATCTCGCCGGTGAGCTGAAAGAAGAAGAATTTTTGCCGCTGCGCCTGCAGAACGGCCTGTATGTACAGCGCTTGGCGCCGATGCTGCGTATTGCCGTGCCCTACGGCCTGATGAACAGCACTCAACTGCGCCGCCTGGCCCACATTACCCGCAAGTACGACAAGGGCTATGCCCATTTCACTACGCGTCAGAACGTACAGCTGAACTGGCCGAACCTGGAAGATGTACCGGACATCCTCGCCGAACTGGCCGAGGTAGAGATGCATGCGGTGCAGACCAGCGGCAACTGTATCCGCAACACCACCACCGACCAGTTTGCCGGCGTTGCCCGGGATGAGCTGGTAGATCCACGCCCCTACTGCGAACTGATTCGCCAGTGGTCTACCTTCCACCCGGAATTTGCCTTCCTGCCACGCAAATTCAAGATCGCAGTTTGCGGCGCCAACGAAGACCGCGCCGCCATCCGCGCGCACGATATTGGCATTCAGATCGTGAAAAATGCGCAGGGCGAGACCGGTTTCCAGGTGTTTGTCGGTGGTGGCCTCGGCCGCACACCCATCCTCGGCGCTGCGATTCGCGACTTCCTGCCCGAGGCCGACCTTCTGTCCTATCTGGAAGCCATCGTGCGTGTCTACAACCAGCTGGGCCGTCGCGACAACAAGTTCAAGGCGCGCATCAAGATCCTGGTAAAAGCGATGGGGGCGGACGCGTTCGCCCGCCACGTCGAAGCCGAGTGGGACCAGATAAAAGACGGTGCCGACCAACTGACACCGGAAGCCATTGCCTGGGCCAAGCGCTTTTTCCCCGAGCCCGAATACAAATCGTTTACCGATGGCCACGGTGACGCAGTGCTGCGCGACCAGGCCGGTGAAGACAAAGCCTTCGGCCGCTGGCTGGAGCGCAATACTTTCCCCCACCGGGTGAATGGCTATCAGTCAGTGACCCTGAGCACCAAGCCCACCGGTATTCCTCCCGGCGACGTGACCGACCGCCAGCTGGAGGCCATCGCTGAACTGGCCGATAAATACAGTTTTGGTGAAGTCCGTGTCACCCACGAACAGAATGTGGTGCTCGCCGACGTGGAGCAGGAACAACTGTTCACATTGTGGCAGGAGGCCCGCAAGCATGGCTTCGCCACCCCGAACATCGGCACCCTCACCGATATGATCTGCTGCCCCGGCGGCGATTACTGCTCACTGGCCAATGCCAAATCCATTCCGGTGGCGGAGGCAATCCAGCGCAAGTTTGACGACCTGGATTACCTCTATGACTTGGGTGACCTGGATCTGAACATCTCCGGGTGCATGAACGCCTGTGGCCATCACCACATCGGCCACATCGGCATCCTCGGTGTGGACAAAAAAGGCGAAGAGTTTTACCAGATCCAGCTGGGCGGCAATTCGACCAAGAAAGCCAGCCTCGGCAAGGTCCTGGGCCCCAGCTTCTCCCGCGACGAAATGCCTGAAACCATTGAAAAGATTCTCGATGTGTTTGTCGAAAACCGCCAGCCGGAAGAGTTCTTCATCGACACCTACAACCGTATTGGGCTGCAGCCATTCAAGGAGCGCGTGTATGCCAAAGCCAGCTGAGCCCGCCGTGAAAAAGCCCGTGGGTGAACAACCGGAAAATCCCGCCCAGCTGATCCTGGATGGTGCCGTGGCATCCAACCAGTGGAACCTGCTGCCACTGGGGGGAGAGGAACAAATCACCGCAGACAACCTGGCACCCGGCAAGGTGATTCTGCCGCTCAGCCTGTGGCTTGAATTGCGCGAGCAACTGCACGATCGCCGTGAGGAAATCGGGGTCTGGCTGGACAGCGACGAGACCGCGGACCTGCTCGGTGACGACGCAAAGGCGCTGCCACTGATCGCCGCACACTTCCCCGCGTTCACAGACGGCCGCGGCTTCACCGCAGGGCGCCTGTTGCGCGAGCGCTTCGGATACACCGGTGAACTTCGGGCAGTGGGTAACTTCATTCGCGACCAGCTCACTTACCTGACCCGCTGCGGTTTCAATGCCTTTGCCTATCAGGGCGATGAGCCACTCGAAAACCTGCTGGACTCCATGCGCGACTTCACTGACAGCTATCAGGCCGCGGTGGATCAGCCGCTGCCAATATTCCGCCGCCGCCCACTGGCGGGCTGACACGCTCAAGAAGCCGGCTCCTAGGGGGCTGGCTGAAGCATCCTGCGCGCGAGCCGTTGCCCGGCGCCCTCACCCATCCGATATCAAGTTCAGGCCCAACCAGGCGCCACAATCTGCGAATCTGCGATATGATTTGCACTCGCACGCTCATGGAACCTGGCCTGTATGAAAACCAACTTGCCGGCAACGCCAGCGGATACCGCGGTCGACTGGTGGCCACAACAACTACAACCGGCCAGCGCACTGTTCGCAGAGCACCCGATTCTGGGCGCTATCGCCATATTCGCCGGCGCGTTAGTGGTCGCCGTGCTGTGTCGCATCGTGGTATTTAAACAGCTGAAGCGCTGGCTATCCGACGATGCTTCGGGTCCCGGCCAGCGGCTGTTTGCACAACTGCAGCGACCAGTATTCACCACCATCGTCTGCGTCGGGCTGATTATTGCGTGCCGCCTGGCGATACCGGACAACGGCCGCATTTTAACCAGTCTTTTGACAACGGCCGTACTGGCGAGCTGGGTTCGCGCCCTGTTCTTCCACTGCGGCACATTGCTGGAGGTGATCAGCACCAAGTCGGCACGACTCTCATTGATCGACCAGCGCGCAATTCCCCTGCTCGACCTGACCTGCAAGATGCTGGTCATTTTATTTGGCAGTTACCTCCTGCTGCTCGTCTGGGGGATAAACCCGCTGGGGTGGCTGGCGTCTGCCGGCGTGATCGGCATTGCGGTGGGTTTTGCAGCAAAGGACACACTGGCCAACCTGTTTTCTGGCTTCTTTATTCTCGCCGACGCACCTTACAAGCTCGGGGATTATGTGAATCTCGACAGCGGTGAGCGCGGCCGCGTAACCCACATCGGCCTGCGCAGTACCCGGATACTGACCCGCGAGGACGTGGAGATCACGCTACCCAACTCGCTGATCGCGAGCGGCAAAATCGTGAATGAGAGTGGTGGCCCAAGCCCCTCGATCCGCGTCACGATCCCCGTAGGTGTCGCTTACGGATCGGACGCCGAGCAGGTTTGCAAGATCTTGCTGGATGTCGCACTACCAAACCCCGACCTCGTCATGACGCCTGAGCCACGGGTGCGCATGCGACGTTTTGGCGCGTCGAGTCTCGACTTCGATCTACTCGTCTGGATTTCACAACCGGAGGAGCGCGGGCGTATACGCCACGAGCTGTTGATTGGTATCTACAAAACGTTGGCAGCACATAAGGTAGAAATTCCGTACAACAAATCGGATATCTACATCAAAGAGTGGCCGCCAGGTCCGGGGGCAGCAGAGCAGTATCCAGAGATACCGAATCGCGCGCGCACATCGGGCGAACCGACTGCGGACGCCTCTGAGCCCACCTGAGCAAGCCACCCATAACGACTGGCCGCTCCAAATACTAGAGCGGCTGATCAGCCAGCGCTCCTGATTGCGCAACGATCGCGTTCGCCAGCCAATCCAGCCCTGCCCGCCCCTGCAGTACACGCCCGGTCATCATCAACTGCAACTTTGGCAGACACGCGAATTCTGCAGACACCTTTGCCACTACTTGCTGCTGAAGCGCCCATGCGCCGCGCAAAAATTCCACTTCTTTTGCATCGGGAGGCAACAGGCGGTTGAGCACGAGCCCCGCAATGTCGATGTGAGCCTCTGCCAGGGCTGCGGCCGCACGCAGGGTTTCTTCCAGGGGAAGGGATTCCGCCGTCAGCACAAACAGGAAGCCGGTAGTGGCCCGGTCGCACAATACTCGTGCGGATTCACGAAAGCGCTGCTGGCGCTCGCGCAATGGCGCGAGCACCGGCGGCAAATTACTGACTGGCTTCTCGCCTTGAGCCGTAGGTTCGCGAGGTGTTCGGAGAGAACCAATCACGTCGCGAAAGCGCTCAGCGCGCTTTTTCTGCGATACCAGCCCATCCACCCAGGTGGACATCACCGCAGGTAGCGACAACAGGCGCAGCGTGTGCCCGGTGGGGGCAGTGTCAAAAATAATCAGGTCGTACTCGTGACGACGCTGGATCAGACGAGTAATTTCGTCCAGTAGCCCAGCCTCTTCCGCCCCCGGGGAATGGCGGGTAAGACGCAATTGCTTTTCCAACTGGGGGCGCAAGTTGATGGCCACATGGGGCAACATCTGACTGCGTATCGATTCCAGGTATGCATCCAGCGCGGCGCGCGGATTCAACTCCTGCGCAAACAGCCCATTACCCGCCCAGGGGATCGGCTGCGGGCCCTTGTTTCCCAGAGCACATTCAAACAAGTCACTGAGATTGTGTGCGGGGTCGGTGGAAACCAGCAGAGTTTTACACCCGCGCTTTGCCGCAGCAACAGCAAGGCCCGCTGCCACCGTACTTTTGCCCACGCCGCCCTTGCCGCCCACCATCAGCAGCCGGCGCTGTAACAGCTGATCGAGATTGAGCGTCATTGCCGCAGGATTATCCAGCATCAGCAGCAGCGCAGTTCATCGAGGGGCGAGCGTTCCATACCCATGCGCTTGTGCCACTGGTGGAAGCGCTCGAGCATCAGGGGTTGCAGTTCCAGCGTGTAAACACT
This sequence comes from Microbulbifer sp. Q7, assembly GCF_001639145.1. Lineage (NCBI taxonomy): Bacteria > Pseudomonadati > Pseudomonadota > Gammaproteobacteria > Cellvibrionales > Microbulbiferaceae > Microbulbifer > Microbulbifer sp. Q7. Next base: position 1,205,931 of record NZ_LROY01000002.1, read on the forward strand.
GACGGGATTGGGAATACCGAGGGATTCTGCATAAACCAGCAGCATAAACAGATCTTCCTCATCCCGCTCTGTGCGCGCCAACGCACTGCGATAAGGGCCGTTGTAATAGGCCTCCATTTGTTCGCCAATCCGACGAAAAACCAGTTTCAGGTTTTTTGGCAGGCGCGTTTTCTGAGAAGGTTCCATCCCCTCATCCTCAATGGCGTAAGGTGAATTGTTGCGTCGCTAGGGTTCTTCCCCAACAGGCTGCACGGTGCGCTTACGCAACGCCGCGGCACACTCCAGCGCGACTAAAATGGCCGCCACCAGCACCACAAGATCCAGACCCAGTAAAAACCAGTCCTGTCGTTGGTAAAAGCCATTCAATTGAATCAACAGTGCGGCCAATGTCATCACCAGCAGGAACACCAGCGGCACCAGCGTAATCCACACCGGTCGCTTGAGTCGCACCAGCATCACCGTAATCACCAGCAGGGTAAGGCCCGCCAGCAACTGATTGGTGGTACCAAACAGCGGCCAGATAACCAGGCCGCCACTGCCATCGGCACCACCGGCACCGAATGCCAGCAACACACAGCATCCCACGGCCATAAGCGTGGCCGGCAGAGGTTTGCCCAGCCAGCGCACCCCGTATATTTCCCCAAACTCCTGAAAAATATAACGTTGCAAACGCAGCCCCGTGTCCATGGTCGTGCCGGCGAACAGGGCCGCCATGACCGTGAGAATGGTTCCCGCTACTGCCGTATCAATACCCACTCCGGCACTTAAGATTGTCGCCCCGCCATCCACAAATGCCTGCACCCCGCCCTGCCCGAACGCGCTATAGACCGCCTGCCAGTCCCCCAGCGAGGCGAAGCCTGCACAGGCGGCAATAATGGCAGCCAGGGCCAGCGCGCCCTCGCCCACGGATCCAAAATACCCCACAAAGCGCGCGTCTGGCTCACGGTTTAACTGTTTGGATGTGGTGCCACTCGCCACCAACCCGTGGAAGCCGGAAATGGCCCCGCAGGCGATGGTTACAAACAATAGCGGCACCAGTGGTGGCGTACCTTGAGGCACCTGATGATTGATCATCGGCGCCACCACCTCCGGGTTTCCAATCAGCACCGCGGAATACAGCAGAATCAAACCCACAAACAACTGCAGGCCATTGATGTAATCCCGTGGCTGAAGCAGCACCCAGACCGGTAACAGGGAAGCAATGGCCGCATAGGCAAACAGGATAAGAATCCACGCGGCGTTGGCGGAGAGTCCGGCCACCGACGCCGGCAACGAAACCGGGACTGAGGGACCGATGTAGATCAGCGCGTAAAGTGCAGCCACCCCAAAAAAGGACACCAACCCGAGGTTCCACCGGAAACGGTAAATCAGCTGGCCGATTACCAGTGCCACCGCGATGGCACCCCAGATAGGCACCACCGATCCCGGGTTTTTGATCAGCAAGCCGGCGATGACCACGCCGAATACGGCGTTGACCATCAACAGCACCAGGAAGATCACGATCATGAAAATACTGCGGGCGCGCCTGCCGACCACATGTCCGGTCAGGGATCCCACGGATAGCCCACGATTGCGCACGCTCGCCCAGATGGCGCCGCTGTCGTGCACACCAGCGAAAAAGACGGTCCCGAGCACAACCCACAGAAAAGCGGGAAGCCAGCCCCAGATAACCGCGATGGCCGGACCAACAATGGGGGCGGCACCGGCAACGGATGTGAAGTGGTGCCCCCAGAGTACGAACTTGTTGGTGGGTACAAAGTCCACCCCGTCTTCAAATTCGTGGGCGGGCGTCACGAAGTCCGGATCAAAACGGTAAATACGATCGGCAATATATTGCGAATAGAAGAAGTACCCGGCAGCCATGCCCCCGAGCCCCAGCAACATCAGCAGTATCGCACTCATGCAGCCCGTCCTTGTTTAGCATTATTTTACGGCGGTGGTACGTCGCTTGTATCCGTCTGCACTGATACTAGCGCAGTCGCCTCATGCTTCACTGCTGGCTGCGTGTGTTTCCACATAATTGGCGCCGGGTTCGCCCTCAAGCCCCTAATCGCCGATCACACCACGCCCTCGCTATGCAGGGCTGCGATCTCTTCATCGTCAAGGCAAAGCTGTTGTGACAAGACCTCATCGGTGTGCTGGCCCAGGGTAGGCGGTGCCTGGGAGTAATCCAGCGGCGACGCGGAAAAGCCCAGCGGGTTACGCACGGTTTTCACTTTACCCGCGGCCGGATGATCCTGCTCCAACACCATGTCGCGCGCCTGTACCTGAGGGTCGGCAAACACCTGCTCAAGCGTATTGATTGGACCACAGGGCACATGTGCGGCGCTCAGTTTTTCCAGCCACCACGACGCCGCCCGCGCGCGGGTTGCACGCTCAATAACCGGTATCAGCTCGTCGCGGGCCTGTACCCGGGCACTGTTGGTGGCGTACGCCGGGTCGGTGGCCAGTGAGTGCAAGCCGGCGATTTCGCAAAACTTTCTAAACTGACTGTCATTGCCCACGGCAAGCATGAAGTAGCCATCACTGGCGGGCACCGCCTGGTACGGCACGATATTCGGGTGTGCCGTGCCCTGGCGCTCGGGGCTTTTGCCGGAGGTCAGGAAGTTCTGTGCCTGATTGGCGAGCCAGGCCACCTGGGTGTCCAGCAGCGCGAGGTCAATCTGCTGTCCTTCGCCCGTTCGGTCCCGGTGAATCACGGCCGCCAGTACGCCGGCCACTGCGTACATGCCCGTCATCAGGTCCGCCACCGCCACACCCACTTTCTGTGGCCCAGCGCCGGGCTGCCCTTCTGGCACGCCGGTGAGGCTCATCAAGCCTCCCATGCCCTGAATCATGGCATCGTACCCCGCACGCTGTGCGTAGGGCCCGGTCTGCCCAAATCCGGTAATGGAGCAGTAAATGATGCCCGGGTGAATGGCCTTGATGGATGCGTAATCGAGGCCGTACTTTTCCAGGCCGCCCACCTTGTAATTTTCCAGCACGATGTCGCACAGCTTGACCAGTTCCCTGAGCAACGCCTGGCCACGCGGATGGGTGATATCCACGGTAATGGACTTCTTGCCGCGATTGGCGCTCAGATAGTAGGCGGCATCGGCAGTATCCTGCCCCGCAGCATCTTTCAGATACGGAGGCCCCCACTGTCGGGTATCGTCGCCCTTGCCCGGCCGCTCCACCTTGATAACTTCGGCACCGAAGTCAGCCAGTACCTGACTGGCCCAGGGGCCCGCCAGAATCCGGCTGAGATCGAGAACTTTGAGGTGAGCGAGTGGGCCGGCCATAGATTTACCCTGGAATTAAAACGTGATCACAATTTTGAAGGCGTGAACATTAACAGATTTCGAATCGATTGGTCTAAATCGGGCACCGCCATACACTGGAGAACAAGGCTGTCCTGAGTAAACCAGTGCTGGCCCACCGGACCCCGTAAAATCACGGCAATCAAACAATAAGACGACCGAAAAGAGATTCGCGCTATGGCTGGAACCCCCGTCAACCACGACAAGCCCGCACCCCGTTTTAAATCGTTCCGGGAGTTCTATCCCTACTACCTCAACGAGCACCGCAACCTGACCTGTCGCCGGCTGCACTTTGTGGGTACCGCGCTGGTCATTGGACTGTTCATCACTGCGCTGGTCACACAAAACTGGAAACTGCTCGCCGCGTTGCCGGTTGCCGGTTACGGATTTGCCTGGGCGGGGCACTTCTTTTTCGAGCACAACCGCCCCGCCACCTTCAAGAACCCGCTCTACTCCCTGTGGGGAGACTTCGTCATGTTCAAGGATATGCTGCTCGGCAACATCCAGCGTTAATCGTCCGACGCTTCAGGCACCAGGCCGTACTTGCGCAACTTGTTGGCAATGGCGGTGTGGGAGACACCCAGCCGCCGGGCCAGGTCCCGGGTGGAGTGGCTCCCGCCACTGTGCGAGGCGAGCTGCTCCTGCAGAATCGAACGCTCCACCTTTTCCATCTGCTGCTTCAGTGTCAGCCCTCGCCCCCATTCCTGCCAGGGCAAGATTTCACGCGTGCTGACGCTCGGCAAATCGCTCACCTCCAATACCGATGCACCGCGTGCCGCGGCATGGGCCGCGGCCGCCATCAGGCAGTCGCTCAAGCCTGACAGGTTTGTGGGCCAATCGCGCAGCATCAACGCTTCCCTGGCGCTGGCGGAAAGTTTGGCAGCAGTGTTTTCAAGCAATTTTTCCGCAAATCCGCCCAGCGCCGGGCGCATGGACCGGAGCGGCGGCAAACAAACGCACTGCGGTTCCAGTAGCTGCTGCAGAGGGACCACCAGGGTGTCGAGCGCATGTGCAGACAGCACCAGACGAGCGCGGATAGAACCTTTTAACAGGGCCTCCGCCAGTGCCTGCTGCGCGTGCATCGCAACGGTATCTGCGTCGTCCAGCAGCACCATGGTGTCACTGGACAGGCCCTTCACTTTCGCCAGCTGTGGTTCACCAAAGACCGCGCCGGAGAACACGCGCACCTGTCCCTGCTCCGCCAGCGGGCTGAGGTAGTAAGCCGCCCGCATGAACGTGGATTTGCCGGTTCCTCGCTCACCGCAGATCAACAGCGGCTCCCGCAGTGGCGCCATCTGCTGCAGGCGCAAACAGCTCTCGCGGCGCTTGTCGAGGTCCCACAGTACCTGCGGCAATGGCACCGCTAGTTCCTGTGCCCCTTCACGCGGCTGCAGGGTGAGCACCGCACCGGCCAGGGACGCCACCGCGCCGGGTGCTTCCGCCAGCGCAATCGGTGACCAATCCAGAGTAAAGACCTGGCCACGGACGTTAACCGGAAATCCAAAGCGCGGCGCCGTAATCCCGCGCAGCAGTTCGGCCAGCTGAAGCTTCGGTAAAAACCGCTGCAGCGACATACCGGCAACCTGGCTATGGCTGATGCCGAAGGCGCGCGCGGCGGCCTGGTTAGCCGCCACGATGCGCCCCTCACGATCCACCGACAGAACCGGCTCCTTTACATGGCGCAGCAGGGTATCCAGTTCAAAATGGCGGCGCTCCGAGGGAATCAGCTCGATACGCCGTACCTGACGCACGCCGCGCACCCGGTGCAGGGACTTTTCAATGGCCTGGTACTGGGCCACCAGCAGGCCCGGCGCCGACAGATAGACCTTGTCTCCGCTGTCACCACCGATCTCACCGGACCGGACATTTACCCGATAATCGGAGAATATTGACATTATTTCTTGCAATATACCCACGCGATCGGAACAGGTTATTTCGATTCTCATGGCCCAACTGTAAACATTAGTTTACAAAAAGTGTAGTCCGCGCACCGGCTTTAGCGCATTTTCAACACCCTCTCCCCTGCCCTCGCGGTCATCGGCTGTCTAAGAATAGAGAGACGATAACAACAGACGCAGCGGCAACCGACCGCGCGCACACTCAGGAGATCAGCATGAGCAGTGGCAAAAAACCCAGCAAGTACGTTGCCCGGGAGCCAGACGCCAACGGCTTCATCGAGTACACGGCACTGGAGCACGACACCTGGCGGCAATTGATCGAGCGCCAGCTGACCGTGATTCCCGGCCGTGCGTGTGACGAGTACCTGCACGGACTGGATCTGCTTGACCTGCCCCGCGACCGCATTCCCCAGCTGGCCGAGGTCAGCGACGTGCTGCGCCGCGAGACCGGCTGGGAATGCGCCCGAGTGCCCGCCCTGATTGGTTTCGAAACCTTTTTCCGCCTGCTGTCCGAGCGCAAGTTTCCGGTGGCCACCTTTATTCGCACCCCGGAAGAATTCGACTACCTGCAGGAACCGGATATTTTCCACGAGATCTTTGGCCACTGCGCCATGCTCACCAACCCGGCGTTTGCGAATTTCACGCAAAAATACGGCGAACTGGGCCTCAATGCCTCCCCCAAGGAGCGCGCGTACCTGGCGCGACTGTACTGGTTCACGGTGGAATTCGGCCTGATGAAGACCGACGACGGCCTGCGCATCTACGGCGGCGGCATCCTGTCATCGCCCAAGGAAACCCTGTACGCACTGAGCGACGCCCCCGCGCGTGCCGACTTTGATGTGGTCGATGCTCTGCGCACTCCCTACCGCATCGACATCGTACAACCCATCTACTATGTGCTGGACAGCCTGGAAACCCTGCAGCAGCTCACTGAGATCGACCTGATGGCGCGGGTGCACGAAGCGATGGCTGCAGGACTCTTCGAGCCGCTGTTCCCACCCAAGGAAGCCGCGTAACGCTTCAGCACAATTTTCCAACAAATTCCTGTTGTTTGGCCGGGCATTGCCCGGCTTTTTTGTATTTCCCGCCGGCCGCTCCGCAGCCTGAGAAAAATTCCACTACTGACACCCCGGAACTGAGATTATCGTTATCGGCAAGACAAGGGGCACAGCAAAGGGTTCTTCTGCAGGTAACTGACGTCGGATCTCGCTGAGCCCACCAAAACCACCGGGGTATTTTGTTGCTAAAGGCCGCTTTCTGAGCGCCCCGAATGAAACATGCCCCCGCGTTTTAGGGAGATATGTAGCACTATGTCCTCACTCGACGCGATTGATCGACAACTTCTTGCCATCCTTCAATCTGATGTTAGTCTCTCCATCGAAGAGCTGGCCGAGCGCGTAGGGCTTACCAAGACCCCGTGCTGGCGCCGGATACAGAAACTGGAGAAAAGCGGCATCATTCGCCGCAAGGTGGCACTGCTGGACGCCGAGGTACTCGGCCTGCCGGTCTCGGTTTTCGCCCAGGTAAAAACCAACCAGCACAGCGCAGAGTGGGCGGAGTCTTTTTCCGACGCGATGGCGGACTTGCCTGAGGTAGTCGATTGCTACCGTATGGCGGGAGACTACGACTACATTCTGAGAATCGTTGTCAGCGATGTGGCCGCCTATGATCGCTTTTACAAAAAGCTGATCGCGCACTCGGGGATCTCCGATGTCGCCTCCAATTTCGCTATGGAGCAGATCAAGAGCACCACGCAGCTGCCCATACCGCCGGGAGAATAACCCCAGCTCAATTACTGTTTAACGTAAAGCCTGCGGGCGATCCCCGCGGGCGCAGTATATTGAGGTAGCCATGCACAGCCATGCACAAGCCGCGTCTGTTCCGGACGCATCTGACACCGACACCGATTCCCTGCTGCAACGCATCCGCAACAACGTCATTGGCGAGCGCATGCCAATGGAAACACCGTTCGGACAGCGCCCGCTGATTTATGCCGATTACACCGCCTCCGGCCGCGCACTGCGCTTTATTGAGGATGCGATCCGCAACCGTGTGCTGCCGTGGTACGCCAACACCCATACGGAAACCTCCGCTACCGGCCGCCAGACCACCGCGTTCCGCGAGCAGGCGCGGGCAGCGATTCGCAAATCCGTCAACGCTGGCGATGACCACGCCATCATCTTCTGCGGCGCCGGTGCCACCGCCGCCGTCAATCGTCTGGTGGATTGCCTGGGCCTCCGCGCAGACAGTTACCAGCGCCTCGGCGGCGAGTCGGGCAGCATCCCCGAAGAAAAGCGCCCGGTGGTGTTTATCGGGCCGTACGAACACCATTCCAATGACCTGCCATGGCGGGAATCCGTGGCCGAAGTGGTGACCATTCCGCAAAACGACGCGGGGGGCGTCGACCTGCAAGCCCTGCAGGCCGCACTCGATAAGTACGCGGCGCGCCCCATGAAAATCGGCAGTTTTTCCGCTGCTTCCAACGTGACCGGCATACGCACCGACGTCGAAGCGGTGACCCGCCTGCTCCACCAGAACGGTGCCCTGTCTTTCTGGGATTACGCCGCCGCTGGCCCCTACGTGGGCATCAATGTGCAGGGCGAGGACGACCTCGCCAGTAAAGACGCACTGTTCCTCTCTCCGCATAAATTTGTCGGCGGCCCCGGCACGCCGGGCATCCTCGTGGTGCGCAAAAACCTGCTGCCGAAATCCCAGCCAGCGGTGACAGGGGGCGGCACTGTGTCCTGGGTGAGCCCCGGGCGCCATACCTACCTGCCCGCCGGCGAACGCCGCGAGGAAGCAGGCACCCCCGCCATCGTCGAATCCGTGCGCGCAGGCATGGCCTTTGCGCTCAAGGACCAGGTGGGCGCAGACACCATCGAAGCCCGCGAGGCGGCCTGGATTGCACGCGCCTTCGCGCGCTGGTCGACTAACGAAAACATCGAGATACTCGGCGGAACCGCCGCAGAACGGGTCAGCATCGTATCCCTGCACCTGCTGCACGACGGCAAACCGCTGCACCACGGCTTCGTGGTCGCCCTGCTGAACGATCTCTTCGGTATTCAGGTGCGCGGCGGCTGCTCCTGTGCCGGCCCCTATGGCCACCACCTGCTGCATCTCACCGACGCACAGAGCACCGCCATTGAAAAGCTGGTGAGTGAGGGCGAAAGCATTCTCAAGCCCGGTTGGGTTCGCCTGAACTTCAATTATTTCCTCGACGAGGAAACCGTCGATTACCTGATCGACGCCATTGAACTGATCGCGGAATATGGCGCGCGTATGTTGCCCTATTATCAGTACGACACCGCAAACGGCGTCTGGCGCTACCAGGGCATCGAGGGCGATGCACCACTTACCCTGACATTCGATGGTGAAGACGCAGCGCCAGAAACGCTGGCTATTCCCCTGCAGGAATTTATCCAGCAGGCGCGCGCCATTCTGGCAAATCCGCCGGGGGAAACATGCGCGCAGCCGGTGCTCTCCCCGGAGGGAGAAAACCTGCGCTGGTTCAAACTCTAGGAGTCGCTCTGTCGGCGACAGGGACGTCGCTGCGCCATCACAGCCATTGAAAACGTGCGTACTCAGGGCCGATAATGCACGCAACCCGAATCGCCCAGTCTGCTACAAGGATGCGCAGTGCCTGAAGCCTCGCTGTTCCAGTCGTTCTTCCTGATCTTTACCGGTGCCGCCATCGTTGCGTCACTGGCGCTGTGGGGCCGCCAGCCTCTGCTCGTCGCCTACATTGCGCTGGGTTGCCTGCTCGGCCCCTCCGGCCTCGCCGTGATTGACAACGTCGACCTAATGGCGGAAATGTCCAGCATCGGCATCATCTTCCTGCTGTTCCTGCTGGGGCTCGATATGCAGCCCAAGGCGCTCATTTCCGTGCTGCGCAAAGCTACCTTTGTCGGCCTGATCAGTTGCGGCATATTCCTCGCCATGGGCTATGGCATTGGCCGACTGTTCGGCTTTACCGACACGGAAAGCTGGGTCATTGGTATGGCGATGATGTTTTCCAGCACCATTATCGGTATCAAGTTGCTGCCCACCACCGTGCTGCACCACAAACATCTCGGTGAAATGATGGTCGGGCTGCTCCTGTTCCAGGACTTTGTCGCCATCACCTGCCTGATGATCCTGCTGAGCGGCAGCACCGGCTCCGTCGACTTTACGCAGCTGGGCATTTCCTTCGCCGCCCTGCCACTGCTCATCGGGTTTGCCTGGGGCGCGGTGCGCTACGTCCTGCAGCCGCTGCTCACCAAGTTTGACCGCTTCCACGAATACGTCTTTCTGCTCGCTCTCGGCTGGTGCATGGGGCTCGCCGAACTCGCGGAAGTCGTCGGCCTGTCGCGGGAAATCGGTGCCTTTATCGCCGGCATCACCCTCGCCACCAGCCCCATCGCCCAATACATTGCCATCAGCCTGAAACCGCTGCGGGATTTCTTCCTGATTCTGTTTTTCTTCAGCCTTGGGGCCCAGTTCCACCTGGACATGGTGCCGGAAATCGCCCTACCCGCGGTGGTCGCCGCGATTGCGGTACTGGCCATCAAGCCGGTGATTTTTCGCTACCTGCTCGGGCAGCAGAGCGAGCGCAAGATATTGGCGTGGGATATTGGCTTCCGCCTAGGGCAAATCAGTGAGTTCTCGCTGCTGATCGCATTTTTGGCAGTCAGCCAGCAGCTGATCGGCAGCAAGGCATCACACCTCATCCAGGCCACCGCGATTCTGACCTTCCTGGTGTCTTCCTATATAGTGGTGCTGAACTTCCCGAACCCGATTGCAATCAAAGACGAGTTGCGACGGGACTGAGTTGCCACAGAGACGCGGCGGGTAGGTTCCGAGTAACCTGCTTGCGACTGTTATGCATTTACTCCCAAGTGCCCTGGAATAATCTAACCCTCTTAGTGCCATGCTCTGACGAGTAAACAGTTAGTATTACTCCAGCATCCCGTTCAGAGCGCGCTGAAAAAATGGCTTCTTGCACTGCCGAAATGACTTCTGCATCATCAGTTTTGTACAAATTAATGTGAACTTTATCGCCTAATAGAGAAGCGCCCTCCCAAAAAATGTAGCCATTTTTCGAGCACTCTTCTCTGCTTGCACATATGCCTTTTTCAATAAGGGATACCGTGGCCGCCTCAGCATATGCCACAGCGCTATCTCTATCTATATCACCACAACCAAGCAACGATAGACAGATCAAAGATAAGTAGTTCTTCATATCTTCCTTGATGCATAACGCCTTGCGCAGCGGCGGCTTACTTTGTGTGTTTTTTGCGCAAAAATAGGAGCGTAGCGACTGCGCAAAAAGCGCGCAAAGTAAGACGTCGGTCTGCCGCAACTTGTTATGAGTTTTTCCTTAGCGCTTGGCCCAACCATAAACTATCAGATGATTGACTATGGAGTGAGACTCCTTCTTCCCCTGCAGCTCGTTTGATAGCTCACTACCACCCCAATCTTCCGACATAAGATGATCGTGTGACTGCCCCGATTTCTCTGCCTCATTAGCAATCGCTTGCAAGCGCGATGCTAACCAGCGAAGTCTATCTGGCGAGCCATGGATATAGATTTGCTCACACTCTTCATCCCTCTCGACGGTTAGCACAGTATTCTCCAAGACTCATAACATTTATATCGTAGCCCCAAAGACTACTATCACTGCGTTTCTGTTGCGATAGAAAAGTGACTCGGGATATGTGAAAGCTTTATGCAATTCAAAGACTTAACCGGTTCGTTTGATTTTCGAACAACGACAATGTGTTCATCGCGACTGCTATCCCCGGTTTATCCCGAACACCCTAAATCTTTGTTTTAAATATAAATTTTCCGGAACTCTGCACCTTGCAAATAGATAACAGTCTTCGCGACCGAATTATCAGGAGGCTTACGGAGATTCCCGCGTGAATACGTGGGCCTATACCAGGCCCTGAGGCTATGGTCCGCTCAGCGGTCCGGCCCCTTAGCATTCCGCTCAGTAATGCACCATCCGAATAAATGCACGGCACCAGAAAAAGGGAAATCGTCGTCACAGCCAGAATTCCGTAGCCCGGCGAGATTGCCATCGGAATCATGAGTTTCACCTGCACAGAGGTTTCACGATTTATCGGCATCAAGCCACAAAACGAGTCCAACGTAATGAGGACAACCGGGCGGAATCGCCCTGCTGCGGCCTTGGTGGGGTCAGGCATGGGCATGCCGTGAGCGCGCAGGCGTTTGCCGTATTCGATCATCACCAGGGTCCTCTGGTCGGCGGGCACTGTATCGGCGGTTAGGGTCATTAACCGAGCGCCGCGACCGGTGAGTTTCCATTCTGAGCACAAACCCGACAAGCGCCCGGCCCGGCACCCCTGTTCCCGTGCAAAATCGAAAGGTCTGTCACACGGATACGGCTGAATCGCGGCCATGCGAAGATTCTTTGACCATTCCGTCGAAAAATGTGATCACAAATAGTGAAGTCTCAACGGAGGTTGGTTATCATTGCCGGTATAGATTCGCACCGATTGAGCCCGGCGAGGGAAGCACCTCCGGCCAATCAGCAGGAGGGCTTCCAGCAAGCCCTCCTGCACGGAAGGCGAGATCTGACACCGTTTACCGGAACCACCTATCGCACGGACCATACCATGAGCAAAAACCAGCCTTTGGCACACTGGGACGACATTCTCCTGCTGGACCGCCAGCTGACAGATGAAGAGCGGATGATCCGCGACGCCGCCCGTGAATACTGCCAGTCAAAACTGATGCCGCGGGTACTCGAAGCCAACCGCAACGAAATTTTCGACCGCAATATCATGCGTGAAATGGGCGAACTGGGTCTGCTCGGCTCCACCATTGAGGGCTATGACTGCGCCGGCCTCAACTACGTCTCCTACGGACTGGTAGCGCGGGAAGTGGAGCGCGTCGATTCCGGCTACCGCTCTGCCATGAGCGTGCAGTCCAGCCTGGTCATGCATCCTATCTATGCCTACGGCAGCGAAGCGCAGAAAGAGAAGTACCTGCCCAAGCTCGCCAGCGGCGAATGGGTCGGCTGTTTCGGTCTGACCGAGCCCGATGCAGGCTCCGACCCAGGCGGCATGAAAACCCGCGCGAAAAAAGTGGACGGCGGCTACCGCCTCAGCGGCGCCAAGATGTGGATCACCAACAGCCCAATCGCTGATGTGTTCGTGGTCTGGGCCAAAGACGATGAAGGTGATATCCGCGGCTTTGTGCTGGACAAAGGGATGGAAGGCCTTAGCGCGCCCAAGATTGAGGGTAAATTCTCCCTGCGCGCGTCCATCACCGGCGAGATCGTGATGGACAATGTGTTTGTGCCGGAAGAAAACCGGTTCCCCAATATCAAAGGCCTGAGCGGCCCCTTCGGCTGCCTGAACCGCGCCCGCTACGGCATTTCCTGGGGCGCCATGGGCGCGGCGGAGTTCTGCTGGCACGCGGCCCGTCAGTACGGCCTCGACCGCAAACAGTTCGACAAGCCTCTGGCCCAGACCCAGCTGTTTCAGAAAAAGCTCGCCGACATGCAGACCGAAATCACCCTCGGCCTGCAGGGATCGTTGCGCGTGGGTCGCCTGATGGATGAGCAGAAGAGCCATTTTGACCCGACCATGATTTCCCTGGTCAAGCGCAATAACTGTGGCAAGGCCCTGGACATCGCACGCACCGCGCGGGACATGCACGGCGGCAACGGCATCGCGGACGAATTCCATGTCATTCGCCATGTGATGAACCTGGAAGCCGTCAATACCTATGAAGGCACCCACGACGTGCATGCGCTGATTCTTGGCCGCGCCCAAACCGGCCTGCAGGCGTTTTTCTAACCTCGGGTATTCAGGCTGTACCGGAGCCCTGCGGGGCTCCATAATTCCCGTTTCCCCAATACAACGCGGCAGACGGGAATCCATGGAACAACTGCTTTTCTGGTGCGACCTGGTCGGCATCGTCGTCTTTGCCTTCACCGGAGTTTTGGCCGCCGGTCACAAGCAGATGGACCTGTTCGGTGCTGTCGTCCTGGCCTGCGTCACAGCCACCGGCGGTGGCACCACCCGGGACATGATCCTCAACGTCCCCGTGTTCTGGCTCTCTGACAGCTACTACCTGTGGATCGCCGCCACCACTGGCGTTATCAGCTTCTACCTCATCCGTTACCTGCAAGTCCCCATGCGCCTGCTGATGATCGCCGATGCCGCCGGTCTGGCGATATTCGTGGTGATCGGCACCCAGAAAGTGCTCAGTCTCGGACATAGCCCCGCCATCGCCATCGTAATGGGCGTGATGACCGGCACCTTTGGCGGCCTGATCCGGGATCTTCTTTGCGGCGACATACCACTGCTGCTGCGACGGGAAATATATGCCACCGCGGCCTTGAGTGGCGCCGCCGCTCTGGTGATACTGGACGACATTCAGGGGTTACCCGGAGAGGCGGTGGTGGCCATCGCGGTACTGGTGACCCTGGGGATTCGACTCGCCGCGCTGCGCTGGAACCTGTCCGCGCCCATTGCGCGCATTCGCCCCGAACCCTGACACTCGCGCCAGAATTTCATTGAAGACAGACACATGATGCCCTTACGTATTTTTCTCACCGGCAGCCGCAGACTGCTGTTGGTGCCGTTACTTGCACTGGTGACCGCTGGCTGCACAAAGAGCGATCCCACGGATGCGGCCGCGGCCAGCCGCTTGATTGCCAAGCCGTGCTGGTTTGCAACAGAGGCAAGCTGGCCCACCACCCAGTGCTACATGATGGAAGTGCCGGAAAACCACGACAAACCGGCGGGCAGAAAAATCCAGTTTCCGGTGGTGCGTTTTTTTGCAGAAATCAGTGACCCCGACAAGGAGCCCCTGCTCCACCTGGGCGCCGGTGGGCCCGGGGCCAGCATGGGCCTTGAACCCGAAAATGCCAGCGACTGGCTGTGGGTCAACTACGCGGGCATGACGGTCGAGAATGGGCGCGACCTGATCATCATCGATCCCCGCGGTACCGGCATGGCCCGCCCGAGACTCGCGTGCGATGAATTCATCAAGGACGCGAACCTCGCCTTTACCCGCAACCTGAGTACCGATGAAGAGTCCCGTGTTTTCACCTACAGCATGGAGCGCTGCTATACCCGCCTTAGCGCCACCGCCGATCTGGCCCACTACAACAGCGCCACCGTCGCCCGCGATGTTGAGGCGCTGCGCCAGGCACTGGGAATCCCCAAGCTGAACCTGTACGGCGTCTCTTATGCGAGCCGCTACGCACTGACCATTGCACGGGATTTCCCGCAATCCGTGCGCGCCCTGGTGCTCAACAGCGCCGTCTTCCCGGAGATCATCTACACCCAGCAACTGCCCGAGGATGTGATTGCCGCGTACCAGCGCGGGCTGGACTACTGCAGCCAGGATACGCAATGCAACAAGCAGTATCCCGATCTTAAGCGCCGCCTGGAAACCCTGGTGGAGGAGCTCGACGAAACCCCTCTCACCGTGGAAACCGGCAACATTCATCCAGGCGAGCGTTACCCTTTCCTGCTGACCGGCCAGCGCCTGCTGCGCGTACTATTTCAGGCGCTGTATGACGAGCGCTTTTACAAGGAGCTGCCCGCGATCATCGAGGAACTCGAGTCCGATCAGGCGGAACAGCTAAAGCCCGCCATCGCCAGCTTTATGGGGTTGGTGCTCGACCCCAATTTCGGCGATGCCGCAGGCATCAGCCATTTCTGTTATGAGGAAGCACCCTTTGTGGACTTCGACAAGGCCCGGCTGTCTGCGTCTAACAGCGGCATTCTGGGTGGCTCGGTGCGCTCTGACATCAACATGATGCAGCTGCAATGCCGCATATGGGCCATCCCCTCCGCTCCCCAGCTGGAGTCCCGGGCGGTCAAAACAACACTGCCAACACTGGTCATGCATGGCGCTCTCGACCCGGTGCTTGCTGCCAAGGATGCAGACCGGGCCCGCAAAAAGCTCCCCAATCACCAGTGGTTACTGTTCCCGCAACTGGCACACGATGTGATTTCAGCCAGTGACTGCGCCGAACAGGCGGCAGCCCGCTTCCTGGACGACCCGCAACAGCCCGTCACTGAAGTCGCCACCAGCTGCCGCAAAGAGGAACTAGCACGGATGGCAGAGCTGGAGAAGAAAATCGCGGAAATGGAGCAGAAGCCGACGCAGGAGCCTGCGAACGGCGCGGCGATAAAACCCGAAGGCGAGAGCGCGCGTGACACGGCCGAGGGGGAAAAACAGCGCAGCCATACCCTACCCGCCGGCAACCGCTATTCCGAAGCACACTGACGCTGGACAAATCTGCCCATGGGGCTTAATTTGGTCGCAATAACGACGATAAAACGCAGTAGCTATGACATATCAGGGTGTGATTGAAGTTACCGAGCTGGCCGAACTTGTGGATCAACGGGATCGCAACGCTGGCCAACTGGTGATTCTGGATTGCCGCTACAACCTGGCAGACCAACAGGCCGGCGAGCAGGCGTATCTCAGCGAGCATATCCCGGGCGCCCACTACGCCAGCCTGCATCAGGATCTCTCGGGTGCCTGCGAACGCTACGGTGGTCGCCACCCCCTGCCCTCCGCCCACCACTTTTCCGAGTTTGCTCGCTCAGTGGGCGTGTCTGAAGAGACACAAGTGGTGGTCTACGATGACCAGCGCTTGGCCTTTGCCGCGCGCGCCTGGTGGCTGTTTCGCCATTTCGGGCACGCGCGGGTTGCTGTTCTGAACGGCGGCCTGCAGGCCTGGAAAAAGGCCGGACTACCGACTACAGCGGATCCTACCAGTGCCCCTGTTGCGGGCAGCTTCACGGCTTCGGCCAATGCCGCGGAGCTAGTGCACTACGATGACCTCTACCCGCATCTGCAAACCCCGCCCTGGCAGCTGGTGGATGCCCGCGAACCCAAGCGCTTTCTCGGTAACGAGGAGCCCATCGACCCCGTCGCGGGGCACATCCCGGGCGCAGTCAACAAACCCTGGCAGAACGTCACCGACGATCAGGGCTTGATCAAGCCCATCGCCGCGCTACGCGAGCACTGGCAGACAATCCCCGCCGATGACGATATCGTGTGTTATTGCGGATCCGGCGTTACCGCGTGCGTGAACCTCTTGTCCCTGCACCTGATCGGGCGCAACGCACAGCTCTACCCCGGCAGCTGGAGCGACTGGTGCGCGCACATTCTGCATCCGCGCACCGAGTCTGCCTGAGCGGCCACCAGTCCAGGCGCACTACCGCAGCAGGCAGGCGCCGGTTCCGGCAAGACCGCAATAGCCACCGGGATTCTTCGCCAGGTATTGCTGGTGATCTTCTTCCGCGTAGTAAAACGTCGGCGCGGGCCCGATTTCGGTGGTAATGGCACCAAAGCCCTTATCGGCCAGCGCTCGCTGGAAATCGCTTTCGGAGGCTTTGGCCTGCGCCAGCTGCTCATCCCCGTAGGTGTAGATACAGGAACGATACTGGGTGCCCAGGTCGTTGCCCTGGCGCATGCCCTGAGTAGGGTCATGCTCTTCCCAAAAACGGCGTAACAGCTCGTCGTAACTGATCTTCTGCGGATCAAATACCACCAGCACCACTTCCGCGTGTCCGGTGCCACCGCTGCACACTTCCTGGTAATTCGGGTTGGGCGTATGCCCCCCGGCGTAGCCAACCGCGGTGACATAAACGCCGTCAATTTCCCAGAACAAGCGTTCCGCGCCCCAGAAACAGCCCATACCAAAAACAGCCTGCTGCATACCTTCCGGGAATGGTGGGCGCATGGCGTGACCGGACACAAAATGTTTCCCGCTGATCGGCATGGCTTCAGAGCGGCCAGGAAGCGCCTGATCGCGCGAAGGCATCTGGGTTTTATCGTAATCCATGAGATTTACCTCTTGTCACTGAAACGGCCGCGTTATTCGCCCGCAAGCATAATACAGCCGGTGGCTTTCATCGGGCGCTGAGTCTGCCATTCGAAATACCGGGCGTCGAGTTTTTCCTCCGCCCGCTCCGCCAGGCGCCGAAATGGTGAGCGCCCCGGGTCAACCAGCAGTACCCGCCCCACACCAGCGCGCAGGGCACGCCGGGTTAAATTGAACAGCGGCGCTTCCAACTGATCCCAGAAGCAGATATCCGTGCCGATCACCGCATCAAACTCCGCAAGGGCCGCCTGTGTGACCTTCTCATAGCGGCAGCGCCAGGTTTTGATCTCCACCCCGTTCAGCGCCGCGTGATATTCCGCAAACGGAAATACGCTGGGGTCCGCATCCAGAGACGTCACCCGCGCATCGAACGTCTTGGCACAAAAAATTCCGCCCAGCCCCCAACCACAGCCAAGGTCCAGCACCCGTGCGCCTTGTTTAAGCGGGTGCTTTTTCAGGTAATCCATGGTCAGGCAGGAACTTCGCCAAAACTTGTTTCCGTGCAGGCTGGCGTCCCCCGCCTCCCGCCGCAGCCTGCGCATATCCGGGTGCGCGTTTTTGCGCACAGTCAAACCAAACATCGTGCGGCTGAGAGAATGACTTTCAGACAAGGAACTCCCCTTTTGTATTCACCGTTATGCTGTAACCGGGTCGTAGCTTATATGGTGGCCCAAGGCCCGGTTTCAACCAGTGCGCCACTTTGCCCGCGCAATCCGCTGTGCGGCGGGTTCCACAAAAATAACGCAGCTGCTGCCATTTGTGCGAAGTCGGCCCGCTCCGCCGTAACTGCTCGCCCATCTAGTCTACTTTTGCAGATGAGCCTTTGCCGGCTTTATCCACCGATGACGGTTTTAGCCGCGCGATGACGTCGTTCTTGTAGACAAGAGAGCAGAGCATGAATAAGAAACTCCGCAGATCACTATTACTAGCTGTCACTGCGGCGGCGACTTCCAGTGCATATGCGGTGCCAATCTATCAGTCCAATCAGGTTACCCTCTACATGGAGGGCTATTTTACCGCGCACATGGTAAATACCTTTGGCGACACGCAAATGCAGGACGGCGCCTCGCGCATACGTTTCGGCCTCAATATTCCCGCTTACGACCTTTGGGATACCGGCTTCAACGTCGAGTGGGGCATCGCCGCGATTTCTTCTGCGCAAGACCTGCTGATACAGGGCGACCAGCAGGTCTCCCCTGCCGACCGCAACCAATCGTTCTACCTTCGCCAGGGTCACGCGTTTGCCAAGCACCCCAAGTGGGGGGACTTTTCCGCGGGCAAGCAGTGGGGGGTGTACTACGAGGTAACCTATATCACCGACTGGTACAACGTCTCCGGTGGCCTCGCCAGCGGTACCTACGGCCTCAATACCGATGGCGGCGCCACGGGCACGGGTCGCGCCGACAGCGCGCTGGCCTGGCGCAAGAAATGGGAATTTGATGCGGGCGAATTCAAGATTGGCGTGCAGTACGCCTCCCATGTGGCCGACCTCGCGATTAGTGTCGATGACATTGCCGGCCCCGATACCCGCCTGGTATGCCCTCGGGGAGATTGCGAGTACGGCATCAGCCACGGCATTGCCGCGGTGTACCGGGCCGATATCGGCGACGGCTTTTTTATCGGCGCCGCCTACAACCGCGTGAAACTGGATATCGCCAGCCAGGACGGGCTGATTTTCGACACATCGGTTACACCACCCGTACTAATTCGGGATGACTTTGCGTTTAATGCCAGCAGCAACATCTGGACCACCGCCGTTGGCACCTACTATGGCAAAGAGGCGTTTGCCAAAGGCTTCTACGGTGCCTTCGTGTACCAGCGTTCCCAGAACAATCAGTTGGCACCGATCGGCTCGGTAACGGGAATCACCAACTTTTTTGATGCGCGGGGCTCAGAGTCTTTTCTCAGCTACACCTGGGGTGCTGACAATTGCTACTCCTTCTACGGCGGGCACAACTACCTGGAATCCGACGACCCGGAATTCAATGCGGCACTCCTCGATGCCGATAAATACCGGCTGGAGCAGTACTATCTGGGCTTCCAGTACCGCTGGAACGAGCGGGTGCGCATTTACTTCGAAAATGCGTTTGATGGCAGCAATGCGGTGGCCTCGCCGGATTACGACAGCTTTAACGCCATCGGCATTCGTATCGACATCTGATACGCTTGCGGCCTGAATTATTTCCGGGAGCAGCAAACCTTGGGCCGCATGATTTTACTGATTGCCGTAGGCATTTTTGCCTGGCTGGCAGTCCAACAGTTCAAATACACCCCGCCAGAGCGCCGGCGCAAACTGATATTGCAATACCTGTTGATCGCACTGGCGCTGGCGGCGGTTCTGTTAGCGGTTACCGGGCGGCTGCACTGGGTGGGTGCCGCGGTGGCCGTGGTGCTGCCGCTGGTCAATCGGCTGTGGCGAACCTTCGGCCGGCATCTGCCGTGGATTGCACCACTGATCGCCAAACACGCCCAGGCAAAGGCAGAAAAAGAAAAAGCCAAAAACGCCAATACTGAGGAGCAGCAATCAGGGCACAAGGCGCAGCGCCCCGATGAGCCGCCGCTGACAGTGGCCGAGGCACGCAAGATACTGTGTGTTTCCGCCGATGCCAGCAAAGAAGAAATCATTGGCGCTCACCGCAAACTCATCCAGAAATTCCACCCGGACCGCGGAGGCAATGACTACCTCGCCTCCCGCATCAATGCCGCCAAGGCCCTGCTGCTCAAGCAGTTCGATCAGTAAGCCCGCTCAGGCCCGCCGGCACAACAGATGTACGTAGCGGGCCAATTGTCGATACGGATCGACGCGCGAGTAGTCGAGCTCTTTCTCCACAATCGCCGCCGCTGGTAACTTGTCACGCATCTCCGGCGTCATGAAATCATGAAAGCAGCGAATGCCACTGTGAGCAATCACCGAGAGCCCCGCCTGGGGTATCCACCCCATCACCTCTTCCGGTAACAACGGGTTGCGCGGTGTCAGACTCCCCGGGTGCCCACCCCAGTCACCGCTGCTGCGGTTGCGATCGAGCTGCCGCAAACTGCCACGCTGCAGCAGGCGAAACTCCAGCGCACGCCGATTGTAAAACGTCAGGGAAAGGTAGCCACCCGGGGCGAGGCTTTCGGCGAGATGCACCAGCGCCTGCTGCGGCTGGTCCAGCCATTCGAGCACCGCATGGCAGAGCAGCAGGTCGGCCTGGGGAATACGGGGGTCCGCGCGCAACGCCTGCAATGGCAGTTGCAGGGCCTGCACACGCTCCGCCAGCCCCAGCGCCGTAACCTGCTCCCGGGCCAGCGCCAACATGGCCTCGGAAATATCGGTAATCCAGACACGGTGCCCTGCCCCGGCAAGATCCAGCGCAAACTGCCCCTGCCCGCCGCCAGCATCCACCACCTTGAGCGTGCGGGCCACTGCGGTATCCAGTACCGGCGCAAGATCCCGGTTCAGTACCGCCAGGCGGATATCGCCCTTCAACCCGCCGTAAATCCGCTTGCGGAAGCGTTGCGCCAGGTCATCAAAATTGCGATCAGCCACGGCGGCAATGCCCGATTTCCAGTGTATCGATCACTTACTTGTCCCTGACCTGATCCAGGGAGCGACCCTCGGCGGCCAGAATGACCTGCAGGGTGCGCGAGCGGAACTCCCGCATATACAACACCCAGATCACGGCCAGATAACCGCCTACAAACAGCACCGGATGGACAAACCAGCCCATTACCGCCATGGAGAAGTAGAAAGAGCGCAGGCCATAGTTGTAGCTGTGCCCCGCCTGGTCGATGACCTTGGCGGCACTGATGGCATAGCGGCGACGCTCCTCGCGGGTCACCTCCTCCTCGTCGACGGCCGGCGCGGCGCCGAGCAACACGTTGGCGAAAGAGTACTGGCGTAACGACCAGGTGAAATTAAAGAAGGCGAAGATATAGATCACGATGAGCACCATGACCTTGATCTCGAATTGCTCGACGGTTGTCGTCTGTGCAAATGGCAGGCTACTCAACACCTCCACCGCCGCCGTATTCGCTGAGAGCGCCGTTACCAGACCCGCCAGAATCAGGATACTGGTGGAAGCAAAGAAGCCAATCACCCGTTCCAGATTGCTGAGAATGGCCGCATCCGGCATGCGCATGTCCCGCTCCAGCATACGCAGCATCCATTCGACCCGGTACCACTGCATGGAGGAAGCCAGGCACCAGGCGGTTTTCGCTTTCCTGCGCGCGAACGCCGTGTAACCGGCCCATGTCAGGCAAAAGCCGGCAAGGCTCGCAAAATCCATCCAGTTCAACGCACGGTCCCCCATCTACTACATTTATGGCGCTAGATAATAAGGCTGAAGTTTCGCACCGGTGACGCGGGTGTCAACACCGACGTGGAGTATCGCATCGATGACCGGCACAGACAGTGCACCAGTAACGCCACAGGTGCCTGTCAACCCTGTCATTTTCACCGTCCGGAGCGCTAAAATGGCCGCCGATTTTGCCGGCTCAGGAGGATTGATCCGCCCCGGCAACCGCAAACTACCCATTGGAGCTGTCTTTTGAGCAACGCACATCCCGCATTCGAACCTGTAACCAGTGCCGAAATCGAATCCCTCGGCGTTCGCGTGGAAGAGTATCGCCACCGCCGTACCGGCGCCCAGCACCTGCACATTGCCGCCGATAACCCGGAAAACGTTTTCCTCGTGGCCCTGCGCACCGTGCCGGAAGACTCCACCGGCGTTGCGCATATTCTCGAACACACCGCGCTGTGCGGCAGTGACAAATACCCGGTGCGCGACCCCTTCTTCATGATGATACGGCGCTCCCTGAACACCTTCATGAACGCCTTCACCAGCTCAGACTGGACCGCCTACCCGTTTGCCAGCCAGAACCGCAAAGACTTCGACAACCTGCTGGACGTGTATCTCGACGCGGTGTTCTTCGCCAAACTGGACCCGCTGGATTTCGCCCAGGAAGGCCACCGCCTGGAGTTCGCTGAAACCGAAAACCCGGAGAGTGAACTGGTATTCAAGGGCGTGGTCTTCAATGAAATGAAGGGCGCAATGAGCTCAGTCACCTCCCAATTGTGGCAGACACTGAGTAAATACCTGTTCCCCACCACCACCTACCACTTCAATTCTGGCGGTGAGCCCGCGGATATTCCCGACCTCACCTACGAGCAGCTGGTGAACTTCTACCGCAGCCACTACCACCCCAGTAATGCCATCTTCATGACCTTTGGCGATATCGAAGCGGCAGAACACCAGGCAGTCTTCGAAGAAAAAGCCCTGCATAAATTCGACCAACAGCACAAAACCATCGAGGTCGGCCGCGAAAAACTGTACGTGGCACCGGTGCGGGTGGAAGAGCAATACCCGCTGCCAGGGGAAAAAAGCCTGGACGAAAAAACCCATATCGTATTGGGCTGGCTGCTCGGTGACGTCACCGATCTGGAACAGGCACTAACCGCGCATCTGTTGTCGGGCGTGCTGCTCGACAACAGTGCCTCGCCCCTGATGCACCTGCTGGAAACCACCGAGCTCGGCCAATCCCCTTCGCCACTGTGCGGCCTAGACGACTCGCAACGCGAACTGGTGTTCGTATGTGGCATCGAGGGCAGCGAGCGCGATCGGGCGGATGCGCTGGAAAAACAGGTGCTGGATGTCATTCAGGACGTGGCGGAAAACGGTGTCCCCTACGAGCAGGTTTCCGCCGCCCTGCACCAGCTGGAGCTGCAACAGCGGGAAATCGGCGGTGACGGCTACCCCTATGGCCTGCAGCTGATCCTGACCGCGCTCACCGGCGCCACCCACCGCGGCGATGCCATTGGCCTGCTCAATATCGACGCCGCGCTGGAAAAACTGCGCGCGCAGATACAGGATCCGAAATTCATCGCCAATGCCGCCCGCCAGTTGCTGCTGGATAATTCGCACCGGGTTCGCCTGGTATTGTCGCCGGACGCCGACATGGCGAACCGCGCGGAGCAGGCGGAAAAATCGCGCCTGGCACAGATCAAACAGCGCCTCACCGACGGCGAAAAGCAGCAGATCGTGCAAACCGCCAAGGCACTGGCAGAGCGCCAGCTGCGCAAGGATGACGAGTCCATTCTGCCGAAAGTGGGCGTCGAGGACATTCCGCCGGAGCTGCCCAAGGTTGAGGGCGAGGAAGTCGACGTCAATAATGCCAAGGTGACCCGCTACAGCGCCGGCACCAACGGCCTGGTGTACCAGCAACTGGTCGCCACACTGCCCGACTTCACCGATGAAGAACGCATACTGGTGCCCTATTACTGCCAGGTTTTGAGCGAGTTGGGACTCGGCGACAAAAACTATCTCGAGGTGCAGCAGTGGCAAGCAGCGGTGGCGGGCTCCCTCCACGGATTCACCAGCCATCGCACGCGGCTGGACGACCTGAGCAGCCAGACCGGGCACTTCATTCTTTCTGGCAAAGCGCTGGCGGCCAACCAGGCGGCGCTCACCGAACTGATGCAGGCCACCATGGAGCAGGTGCGCTTTGACGAGCTGCCACGCATCAAGGAATTACTGCTGCAGACACTGGCGCGACGGGAACAGTCCGTGGTCGGCAGCGGCCATGCACTGGCCATGGCAGCCGCCAGCGCCGGCTTCAACCGTGCGGCAGCAGAGGGCCATGAATCCGGCGGCCTGCTCGGCCTGCGCCAACTCAAGGCTCTCATGCAAACCCTCGACAGCGACGCGGGGCTGGAAGCCCTCGCTGGCAAGTTCAGCGGCATTCACCAGAAAATACTCAATGCCAAACGCCAGTTTCTCGTCGTTGGTGAGGAAGAGCGGTTGTCGGATTTCACCGCAACGCTGGGAACGCTGGCAAATAACGCAGAACAGCCGTCGGCACTGCCGGAAGCGCCCTTCAGTCCGCACAAAGTCGGGGAAGTCTGGGTGGCCAACAGCCAGGTGAACTTCTGCGCAAAAGCCTATCCCACCGTCCCCATGTCCCACCCCGATGCCCCGGCCCTGGCTGTGCTCGGCGGCTTCCTGCGCAACGGATTCCTGCACCGCACGATTCGCGAACAGGGCGGCGCCTATGGCGGCGGTGCCAGCCACGATGTAAACATCGGCGCATTCCGCTTTTACTCCTACCGCGACCCGCGCATGGCAGAGACCCTCAAGGACTTCGATGCCTCCGTGGACTGGCTGCTGAACGAGTCCCACGAGGACGCCCAGGTGGAAGAAGCGGTGCTCGGTGTGGTCGGCGGTATGGACAAGCCGGGATCACCGGCGGGGGAAGCCAAAAAAGCCTTCCACTCCAACCTGTACGGCCGGACGCATGCGGTGCGCCAGGAATTCCGGCGCAAGGTTACGGAAGTGACTCTGGACGACCTGCAGCGAGTGGGCAGAACCTACCTGCAACCGGAAAAAGCCAGTACTGCCGTCGTGACCGGCACCCAGGGTCTTGAAGCCGGGCTGGCGTTAGACCTGCACGAAGAAAAGTTGTAACGGAAACGGGTGAGTAACACGCGGTGAACAAGAAAGACACGATTTTTTCCAAGCCCCTGGGCGAAGTGGCAGGCTTCAGTTTTGACCAGTCGGTGGTGGAAGTCTTTCCGGATATGATCCAGCGATCGGTGCCGGGTTATACCACCATCGTCGCCATGATCGGCACCCTCGCCGAGCGCTATGCCCAGGCGGGGAGCCGCTGCTACGACCTCGGCAGTTCCCTGTGCGCAGCGACCCTGGCCATGCGCCACCGCATTCCCGCCGCCGATTGCGAGATTGTCGCCGTGGACAACTCCCCGGCCATGGTGGAGCGCGCACGCACGGTCCTGGCCGCCGACAGCGGCCAGGTACCGGTGCAACTGGTGTGCGATGATTTACAGAACGTCACAATCGAAAACGCGTCTGTGGTGGTACTCAACTTCACCCTGCAGTTTATTGCCACGCAGGAACGGGAAACGATTCTGCAAAAAATTTACCGCGGCCTGCGCCCGGGTGGCGTGCTGATTCTTTCCGAAAAAGTTGCGTTCTCCGATCACGATCATCAGGAGCTGATGATCGACCTGCACCACTCCTTCAAGGCCGCCAACGGCTACAGCGCACTGGAAATCGCCCAGAAACGCAGCGCGCTGGAAAATGTGCTGTTGCCTGAAACCCTGTACGACCACCGCACACGCCTGAAAAACGTCGGCTTCCACAGTGTGGATGTTTGGTTCCAATGCTTCAATTTCGCCTCACTGATCGCCATCAAACAGCGAGACGGCTGAGCGACACACCACGATGATTGATTACACCCCGCTCTACACAGGCCTGCAGCATATTCCGGAGCTGCGCGGCTGGCTCGCTACCCTTCCCCAGCAAATCGCCGATGGGCTCAGCCCTGCGCGCTGGGGCGATTTACCGGAATGGGAAGCCGCCCTGGCGGCGCTGCCCGACATCACGCCCTCCTCTATTGAGACTGGCAGCGAGGTGTGCATTGGCTGCGCTGCAGACATCACCGACGCGCAAAGCGCACTGCTGGAAAGCCAGCTGCGCAAACTCCACCCCTGGCGCAAGGGACCGTGGACCGTATTCGATACGTTCATCGACACCGAGTGGCGCTCTGACTGGAAATGGGACCGGGTTGCCCCCCATCTGGACGACCTGAACAACCGGCTGGTGCTGGATGTGGGCTGCGGTAGTGGCTACCACTGCTGGCGGCAGTATGGTGCCGGGGCACGGCGCGTAATCGGCATCGATCCTTCGGCAAAGTTTGTTGCGCAGTTCTACGCGCTGAAAAAGTATCTGGGCCTTAACCGCCCCGTCGATGTACTGCCGCTGGGTATCGAAGCCCTGCCGGAAGGCCTGCGTGCCTTCGACACCACGCTTTCCATGGGGGTGCTGTACCACCGGCGCTCACCGCTGGATCACCTGCGCGAACTTCGGGAAACCCTGCGCCCGGGCGGCCAGCTTCTGCTGGAAACCCTGGTCATCGACGGCGGCCCGGGGGAATGCCTGGTACCCGAAGGGCGCTACGCAAAAATGCGCAACGTGTGGTTCTTCCCCAGTACCGCGACCCTGGAAAGCTGGCTGCGTAAAACCGGCTTCACGGACGTAAAAACCGTCGATCTCGATCGCACCACCGTGGAGGAGCAACGCAGCACCGACTGGATGACGTTTGAGTCCCTGGCCGACTTTCTGGATCCAAACAACCCGCACAAGACCGTTGAGGGACACCCCGCCCCACTCCGTGCCACCCTGACCGCCACGGCCCCCTGAGCGCATAAATCCTCGACGCAATAAGCCAGTATCTTCCGCGCTGGCTTACGCGACCAGCTGCCGCTCCGGGTCCGCAATATTCCCTGCGCTATCCCGGGGGAGACTAGTTGTTTGTGGTATTTCTGCGGGCAATCACCAAATTTAATCTCGATTTTGGCCCGCTGTATTGCGTGTGAAAAGCGCTTCGGCGAACGTGTACGCGGCCGATTCGCGCCTCTCGCCAACAGAGACGCCCCGGCACCCTAACTACACTTATCAGCATGGCCGGCAGCGACGATACGCCGCTGGCACCCAGAACGAGAGAATCCCACAAACCCCATGAGCATCAGCGTTTTCGAACTGTTCAAAATCGGCGTAGGCCCATCCAGCTCGCACACCGTGGGCCCCATGGTCGCCGCGCGCCAGTTTGTCTGCGACCTGGAGCAACAGGGATTGCTGAGCAAGACCGAGCGGGTTGAAGTACACCTGTACGGCTCGCTGGCACTCACCGGTATCGGCCACGGCACTGACATGGCGGTCCTGATGGGGCTCGAAGGTGAAGCGCCCGACAGCATTGATGTCGACGCCATCGATGGGCGGCTGGCCGGTATTGAGAAACACCAGCAACTCATCCTCAACGGTTTGCGCGCCATCCATTTCGAGCGTGCGCGGGACCTGCTGTTCCACAAAGAAGAATTTTTACCCCAGCACTCCAACGGCATGACCTGCAAGGCGTTCGCGGGGGATGAGTGCCTGTTTGAACGCAGCTACTTCTCCATCGGCGGCGGCTTCGTACTGTCCGAGGAAGACTTCCGTCACCGCGAGCAGATCGCCACCCTGCTCCCTTATGACTTCAGCTCCGCGGAAGAGCTCATGGCACTGTGCGAACGTCACGGTTGGACCATTGCCGAGCTGGCGATGGAAAACGAAAAAGCCTTTCGCAGTGAGCAGGAAGTAAAAGATGCGCTGTGGCACATCTGGGAAGTCATGGATGCCTCCATCCAGCGAGGCTGTCACCAGAGTGGTGTGCTGCCGGGTGGACTCGGTGTGCGTCGACGCGCCGAAGAACACTACCGGGAACTCTCCAAACAAAGCGATGAAGAGCGCCGCAAGGGGCTGTCCATTCTCGACTGGGTGAGCCTGTTTGCGTTGGCAGTGAATGAGGAAAACGCGGCCCGCGGCCGGATTGTCACCGCCCCAACCAATGGTGCCGCTGGCGTGATTCCAGCCACCATTGCCTATTACGTGCAGTTCGTTCACGAGCCTGCGGAGCACGGAGACCTGAAAGACCAGGTAGTGGAATTCATGCTCACCGCGGGCGCGATCGGCATGCTGTTCAAGAAAAACGCATCCATTTCCGCCGCCGAAGTGGGCTGCCAAGGTGAGATTGGCGTGGCCTGTTCCATGGCGTCCGCGGGGCTGGCGGCAGTTCAGGGTGGCAGCAATCAACAGATCGAGAACGCCGCAGAAATCGGCATGGAGCACAACCTTGGGCTGACCTGCGACCCCATCGGTGGCCTGGTACAGGTGCCCTGTATCGAGCGCAATACCATGGGTGCCGTAAAAGCCATCAATGCGGCACGCCTGGCCCTGCGCGGCACCGGCGCGCATATCGTGCCCCTCGACAGCGTAATCGAAACCATGCGCCAGACCGGCATCGACATGCAGAGCAAGTACAAGGAAACCTCCCTTGGCGGGCTGGCAGTCAACGTTGTGAACTGCTGAGGACACACCGCACGGTCACACCGCCCAGCCCCCCCACGTGATTATCCCGGCACGCCGTGCCGGGTATACACATCAAATCGACCAGATTTACCCTCAAAGCACAGGCTCGGTTGTGCTCCGTTCAAATGGGGGGCCAGCCGTGGGCGCTTGACCACGGTTCGGTAATAGCAGGCCGCCAGTGCGGGCGGCAAAAGGCTGTCCGCGTCTTCATCGCTGCCCACAATCTGGTGAAACGCCACCATCTCTTTTTTCACTTTCGCGCTTTTGTCGCGGCTGGGAAACATCGGGTCCAGATAAATCACCGGAATAGACTCGGCGCCCTGCGCCGCCAGCCAGCTGGCGGCACTGGTCACCGCCGGCTCCAGGTGCAAACGCGCGGCGATGGAGGCCAGCTCCGGATCACTGAGCGCGGCCTCCCGCAGCCGTCTGACGCCGTCTTCCAGCAATGCGTATACCACCGGATTCCGCTCCAGCATACGCACCGAACAGCCCAGTGACGCCAGTACGAAGGCATCCCGCCCCAGGCCTGCAGTGGCATCCAGCACCTGCGGGTAAAAACCGCCGCGCACACCCACGGCCTTGGCGATCTGCTGCCCCTTGCCGCCGCCAAACTTGCGCCGATGCGCCACGGCGCCCGTGACAAAGTCCACTTCCACAGGTCCCGGCGCCTTGCGCCCGGTGGCGCACAGCTGCAAGCGTTCCCCGCACTTCAGTACGAAGGGCACGGCATCACTGTCGATCAGTTTTTCCGGGGCTTCTCCGAGGCACGACAAAGCCAGTCGCTCTGCCAGCGCTTCCGCAGGCGCACAGAATTCACTCGCCGCGGCGGTCACCGCGAGCTGCAGGGTGGAAGGCATGTTGAAGGATTATCCGTCGCGTAAAGCGGGGGAATTTAACCGGGATAGCGCAACCATTCCAGTGCCTCCTCCTCCTCGTCGAGAGGAAACGGGCGCACCTCGGCGGCCACAAAGTGATTCAGCAGCTGGGGCATAAAGCCCAGTAGGGTGTTGTCGGAAAGCACCGCTATGCGGTGGAAGTGGCGATGCTGATTGCGGGTAAACACACAGTTTGGCACCTGTGCGGCGAAATTCTGCCAGCCGCGATAGTGGCGGGCATCAATCAACAAACCCTGCAAGTAGCCGTGCTCACAGATCACCGGGTCAACCTGTGCCGCCAATGCACGGAACTCCGCT
Source organism: Microbulbifer sp. Q7 (assembly GCF_001639145.1). Lineage (NCBI taxonomy): Bacteria > Pseudomonadati > Pseudomonadota > Gammaproteobacteria > Cellvibrionales > Microbulbiferaceae > Microbulbifer > Microbulbifer sp. Q7. The sequence continues at coordinate 1,235,085 of NZ_LROY01000002.1, forward strand.
GGCCGGAGCTCTGCCACAGGGCGGATTTCCAGAATATCGTGGTCGTTATGCCAACAGTGCTCAATCATGGCCTGACACAATTCCGTAACTACCTTTATAGCGTAGAAAAGAAAAAGGCCGCGAACCAGTCGCGGCCTTTTTTCACGGTAGTGCCAAAGACACTCAGCCAGCCATTATTGCGGCTCACCTTCCTTTTTTTCGTCCTCACCACGGAGTTTGTCCATGGCATCGTCCGCCGCATCTTTGGTCGCCTCACCGGCGTCCTTAAGTGCGTCGCCCGCGTCTTCTGCGGCATCTTTAATGGCATCACCCGCATCTTCCGCAGTGTCCTTTATCGCGTCGCCCGCATCACGGGCGGCCTCCTCGGTGTCATCCAGGAGGGTGCGGCCCGAGGACTGCGGATCATCCGTGGTGGGCGCAACGTCATCACTTTCTTGCGGCATCGTCGGATCGGAGTCCATGTCCGGTGGTGTGGTGCTTTCCGCCGGCGGTGTCTCCATGTTGTCGTAGGCATCGCCCACGGAGTCGTCCGAGCGCTGCGCCATGAAATAACCGATGATCAACAGCAAGATAATCAGTGGCAGTAGTAGTTTCTTCATAAACCCAATGACCCCTGGTCAACGTTAGAAAGTTCAGAACGATAAGAGCAACTGGTTGCATGGCAGAGACATTACCTGGTACTCCACATACCCGGCCCAGCCATTCATTGGTCCTGTCGTTACCGGTTGGCTCCATCACCAGGCTCGCAAGCCCACAATCAACGGAAGAAGACGGCGCCAATACTGATAAGAATAATCCCCAATCCACACACTTCAAGGAACAATGTTCCATCTTTCAAGGCTTATTGATTATAAAAACGCACGCATATATTAGGACAGCATCTAAACGGGCACAGGTAAGGGGGCACAGGTGCGCCGCAAATTGGCACGCCATCACGCCCTGATGCGGGTCGGCACTGGCCGCTTACCCCTGGTAGAACTGGTTGAGTTGCGCCAGCAAAGTGGCCGCGTCGGCCTCTTCAATGGCGGCATCACAGTCCGCAAGCTGCAACCGACCCAGTGTGTCGGACTCTGCAAAAATCAGGTACTGGGCACCGCGCTTCAGTTTTCGCTCGCAGTCTTTCAGGGTCAGCCGGAACGCCACCAAATCACCGGGCTTACCCTTCCAGACATTTTCCGCCACGCCGGTGTACACGTAGCCGAGAATCGCCGACATCCCCGGTTCCGACAAAGCACTGTCGATTAACCGATGCACGCTGGAAATCTTTACCCTGGCAACAAGCTCTGCGCGCTGGATGCGCTGGTAGATAGCCTTGTCCAGGCTGTGGGGAGGGCTGTGCACAGGACTGAGGGGAGAAATGGCTGCCGCGGCCACCGGCTCTTCTGCGGCTGCAGCCGCCAACGCGGGTAAACAGAGCAGCGTGAACAGAACGAGAACCCTTCGGACGAACCCAGTATCCCGGGCCGTTGGTGCTTGAGTAGACATCCCTGCCATATCTCTGAACCTGTCATCATTATTATCGGCAACAAAAAAGGGCGCCGAAGCGCCCTTTTATCTTGCTACTGGAGCGGAAGCAATTCCAGCTCTACACGACGGTTGGCCTGGCGCCCCGCGTCGGAGTCGTTGCTCGCGATCGGGTAACGCTCACCATAACCCACCGCCTGCACGCGACCGGCAGCAACCCCACGGGTGGTGAAGAAGCCGGCAACGGATTCAGCGCGGCGCTCACTCAGGGTCTGATTGGTGACATCAGAACCCGTGCTGTCAGTGTGGCCACTGACACGAATCGCCGTTTTATCAAACTCCTTCAGCACCAGGACAACAGAGTCCAGGGTGTCGTAGAAATCGCTGCGAATTTCAAAGCGGTTGGTCGCAAAGGTAATGTTGCCCGGCATGATCAGGCGAATATTGTCACCCTCACGCTGTACACGTACGCCCGAGCCTTCCAGACGCTGACGCAGAGCCATTTCCTGGCGGTCCATGTAGTAGCCAACACCGCCACCGATGGCCGCGCCACCCAGTGCACCGGTAATCACGCCCTTTTTGCGGTCATTCTTGCTCGCGGTGGCGGCACCGATAATGGCACCAGCGACAGCACCGGCACCGGCGCCTTTGGCCGCGTTGCTGGTTTTGCTTTCCTGGGTGTAGGGATCCAGGGTGGTACAGCCGACCAGTGAACCGAGGGCAAGAATTGCTACCCATTTTTTCATTTACGTTTCTCCTAACGCTTTTAATCATCACGAGTGAAAATCGACGAACCCGTGCAGTATCGCTCTCAGCAGCTGACTGCAAGCTGAACCACAGGCCTCATGGCCACGAAGACTATGCGCAAAGTCACTACAGGTCTACCGCCGATTTCCCAAAATTGACGCTAACTACATTTAGCGCCGATTTTCTGTGCAGGGATGGCGGCCAGTGACGACACCCGGCAAAAACATTGCCGAACCGAACAGAATATTCAGGCCGACGCACTTAAATCCGCCCCAACCCACGCACTTCGACCATCCATCTTCGACCACTAACCTGCGACGCAGGGCTTTCGACCTTTCACTGGTGTGCCAGCGTGTAATTCACTCTTCCACAAGTTCTGTGGATAACTTTGTGCATGAAACTGCTAAAGACCACCCCAAGCCGCACAAGCCCTGGCCCTCAGCGATTTGGGCACTTTTTGGCCCAAATAACTTTACCTAATAAAATCAAGACCTTAGGGAGTTTTTCGCGTTTTCAGTACCAGGTAGCAGCCGATATCGCGATACCCACAGCCCGGCAACTCGCATGTGGAAAAAAACTTGTCAAGGGGTTGCCGGGGGTGGAAAACCGAAAATTCAGAAATTTCCAGAAATTAAGGTAGAAAAACGCGCAGCGCGGAACGGGTTCATCAGGGAACCCGGGGTTGCTCGCCGACGATCAATAATGTGGCGGCTTTTCCTCGTCGGGCTTCATCCCTTTTTGCACCTCAAAGGACAGGTCCTGATACTTTTCTGTCATCTCTTTGACCCGGGCCACCAGGGCGCGAATTTGCGCGTCCTGGGCGGTAATCACATCGTTCAATTGCGCCAGCGTATCTTCCTGAAATGCCAGCCGGGTTTCCAGCTCATCGATGCGCTCTGCCAGCGACTGCTGATTACTTGCACTCATGTCTTGTCTCCACCACTTACAACAGACGGTACAGGCAATTTTTCAAGCCCACCGCGCGCTGGTCCATAAACAGGCTCTGCCCCATGCGGGAGGTGACGTAGCCAAACCCAACTTCCGCCTCCGGGTCGGCGAAGCCGACGCTGCCACCCGCACCCGGGTGACCGAAGCCCGCTGCACTGCCGAAGTGCAGATCCTGCGCTGACGATGACTTCAAAAACCCGCAGCCAAAGGCCACTTCCGCCTGCAGTATGGCGTCCTGGCCACGGCTTTGCTCTGTGGTTGCTTCACGCAACAGAGCGGCGGGCAGCAGGCGCGGTGCGTCGCTGGCGAGATCGCCGTAAACCGCCGCCAGATCCCGCGCACTGAAGTGACCATTGGCCGCGGGAATCACCGCATTGCGCCACGGATCACCATTGGTGCCCATCATCAGGGAAACAGGGTTGGTAAACGCAGTGGCCACCGGCCCCTGCCGGTCTTCCTTGATTGAGCGCCCGATCGCGTTGTCGCGCAACTCTGGCAGCGGCTTCTTCAGCGGCCCGACATCAGCGATCGCCGTAGAGCGGTGCCCCACCGCGCCAAAGCCGCCATCCAGTTCGAGAGGATCAGCGATACCACTGCGATAGAGCGACATCAAAGGCTGTCCGCTGGCTTTTTCAATCAGCCCACCCAGGGTCCAGCCGTAAAGAAACGGTGCGTACCCTTGCTGGGAGCCCGGCGGCCACCAGGGGGCAGTAGCCGCAACCTGCGCCAGCGCTCTCGGCCAATCATAGATCAGGTCATCTGGCACCCGTTCACGGAAGGCAATCACACCAGAGCGATGACACAGCAACTGCCGCCCGGTGATTGTCGATTTACCGGCTTCGGCAAACTCCGGCCAGTAATGCGCCACCGGCAGGTCCAGGTCGAGGTTGCCCGCCGCTACCTGCTGCAGAGCCAGCACCGCGAGAATCCCCTTGGAACAGGAGAACACATTGGCAAGCGTCTCTTCCTCGAAGGCGCGCGTGCCGTGACGATCTGCATGCCCCGCCCACAGCGAGGCCACCTCTTCCCCCTGGTGCACCGCACTGAACGACGCCCCGACATCCCCGTGATCGCGAAAATTGGTGGCAAAGGCATCGTAAAGGGCTTCAAAGCCCGGGGCGCAATATCCCTGAATATCCATCGAGGTTGGCTACCGGTAGTTGTGGCTTTAGTAGGAGAGCCCCTCCGCGGGGGGCGGAGGGTTGAAACGGGGCGCAAGGATAGCCGATTGGCTACCGTGCTGTTAAGGCTGGCGGGGTCACTCTTCGGTGACGGGTTCGAAGTCTTCCAGCTTGTAACCGCAGTGCTTGCAGTACTCGGCATTGGCATCATGCCCGGCCCGCCCGCAGTTGTGGCAACGTGCCAACTGCTTTTCGCGGCCGAGCTCGTGGGCCAGCTCGGCCGTCACGATCCCGGTGGGCACCGCGATGATCGAGTAACCGATCAGCATCGTCATCGAGGCAATCGTCTGGCCCAGGGGCGTATGCGGTGTGATATCGCCGAAGCCCACGGTGGTGATGGTGACGATCGTCCAGTAGATACTGGTAGGAATGCTGGTAAACCCATGCTTGGGCCCCTCCACAATAAACATGATGCTGCCGAAAATGATGCAGATCACCAGCACGCTGGAATAAAACACCAGAATCCGCCGCCGCGCCTGCCACAGGGAGCGGACCAGCAGGTTGGCATCGCTCAGGTAGCGCACCAGTTTGAGCACCCGGAATATCCGCAACACCCGCAGCAGGCGGATCACCATCAGGTAGGTGGCACCCGTAAAAATCAGGGCCAGGTAGCTGGGCAGTATCGCCAGGAAATCCACCACCCCGTAAAAACTGAACACGTAAGAGCGGCGGTCGCGCGCGCAGTAAATCCGGGCCAGATACTCCACCGTGAACAAACCGGTAAAGAACCACTCCAGCGTGAAGAAAATCTCTCCATACCGCACCCACCAGCTCTCGACGGATGCCAGCAAAACCAGCCCCACGCTGACCAGGATGGTCGAAATCAGGACAACATCGAAATATTTCCCCGCGGGTGTGTCTGTGCCAAAGATTACTTCGTTCAGCCACTTGCGGGCACCAGTCAGGGGCATTCAGTCCTATCCTTATTCACAGGGTGTCGTCAGTAAACCACGCTATTCTAGCCGACAACACCGGAAATACTTCAACTCAGGCGTGCCGGCAGCAAAACCAGAGGCATCGCTCTTTATCTGCCCCACTGGCTTCCGCTATCCTTGCGCGGCACGCATGCCTCACCCATCACCAATACACACAAGTATCCGTATGAGCGACAAGAGCAGACTCGTATATTCCACCGACCGCGGCCGCATCAAGGAAACCCCCGCGGCGGAAAAGCGCCATAAGGGCGACGGTATTGTCCGCATCCAGCGGGAAACCAAGGGGCGCAAGGGCAAGGGCGTGACCTGCGTCCGCGGGATCGACGGCACGGAGAGCGAGTTGAAACTACTGCTCGCCGAACTGAAAAAACGCTGCGGGTGTGGCGGCGCCCTCAAGGATGGGGTGATTGAAATTCAGGGCGATAAAAGAGAGGAAATCAAGGCGCTTTTAGAAGCAAAGCAGTACAAGGTAAAGCTGGCCGGAGGCTGAGCCCGGCCGGGTAAAACCCGCGGCCGGCGGGCGCCAGGAGGCCATCCCCCTGAGCCACGCGGCGCTCGCCAGGCAGCGAGATCAGAGCGCGCCGACGAGGCGCAGCGGCTTCACCTTCTGCCGCGTTTCTTCCTTCAGGCACAAACCCAGCACGTTCGCCAGCGCGGTGTGATACGCCTCCACCACAACCGCCGCGGCGCTTTTACAGCGCAGCTCCATGCCCTGGACAGCGCCCGCAAGGTCAATGCCACGCTGCGCTCCCGGCATCCCGGCCTCTCCTGCCACGTAGGCCTCCAGTTTGTCCAGCAGAGCCTGCGGCACGAGCCCAGGCTGCTCTGCCAGCAGCTGATGCACCTGGCGAATCTGCTGCACTGCCAGCTGGGTGTACTTCTGCACCAGCGCTTCCGGAAATTCTGTGGTTGGGATTTGCTCAATCAGCTCGCCCAAAAGGTCCCCGCAGCTACTCAGGCTCGCCAGGGGGTCACGCAGCGTTTCAAATTGCTTCAGTTGTTGCAGCGCCTCGCCCACAACACTGCGGTCCGCCGCCGGCATGGCAGCCATAGCACGCTGGATGCGCTGGAAAAACAGGCTGTGAATCTGGGTCCTCTGCTGACGACACTCCTCGATCCGCGCCCGATTATCCTTGCGCGATTCTTCGGCCGCAGAAGGCGTACTGCCGCAAAGGTCATAACTGCGCGGATCCACGCGCACATTGGCGCGCACCAGTGCAGCGCCCAGCTGAATGCGCGCACCGCGCAATTGCAGCTGGGCGATGCGCTGCTCCAGCTCCTGCAAGTCAATCAGCCGGCTGCGCAGCCAGTCAATGGTCTCCTGCAGTGTCATCTCCGATAGTTCGGCAATACTCGGCCCGTGCAAGGGCAATAAGTCTCCGGGAATGGCGCGGTTGAAGTACTCAGACAGGATTTTCTGGGCCGCCTCCACTTCTTTGCTGGCCGTCAGAAGCTGGCTGTTCTCCACCGCGCGACAGCGCTCATCCATACCCAGGCGACTACTCTGGACACACAGTGCTTCGAACGCCACAAACAGCTTCTGCAGCGAGAAATCCGATCTCTGTAGCACCGCCGAAAGCTGCAAATCCTCGACCGCGGCGATACGCGCGTGCCCAGCGGGCTCGCTCGGGCTCCAGTAGTCGGCATCCTCCCCCATCGCCATATCAATGCTGTTGCGGGTGTCCTCATCGAGGTGGCGGAACAGCCACTGCACCGCATGCGGGACGTCGAGCAGACGCCGGCCCGTCAACATGGCTTCGCGATTGATTTCACCACTCACCAGATCCGCATGGACCAGCTGATTCCAGCGCTCGGAAAAGGCACCAAACCCTTCGCTGCCGGTGAGCTGCGCTGCTATCGCATCCGCCCGGGCTTCCAGCCGGCGGGCCAGTGCGCCACTGGCTACACGGTGCAAGCTCTGCAAGCGCTCAATCAGTGGCACTACGGCCAACCCGCAGGCGGCCAGCAGCTTGTGCACTGGCATGAGAAACGCTGCAGGCTCGCCGGAAGTATTCAACAGCGTATTTTGCCCCTCCAGAGCATCCTGCAGGGACTGCAACTTTTGCGCGCTACCCAGTGAGCAGTACGCCGCAGCGCGCACCAGCGGCCCCTGATGGTAGGACATGGCGCGTGCCACCAGCGCCAGTAAATCGCCCCCCGGCAGGCAGGCAATGGCACCCAGCCCCAGCGACAATGTAGGCTGGCCGGTGGCCGACTTTACCACCGCAACTTCAGCGCCCGGGGTCACCTGAATGGGAGTTCCGAGGGCCTGTCGCGCAGGTGCCAGGGTTTTCGGGCCAGTCACTTCACCGGCAATACTGAGCCCGGTTTTGGCTTCCAGCACCTCCAGCAAAAGAAACAGGCCAGGTGCATCCTGCTTGCGCACGCGTAGCCCGTTGTCTCCGCCGGAAGATGCAGGAAAGGGGTTGGCAAAATAAGGATAAACCAGCAGCGCACCGATCAGCGTAACCAGCATCAGCTTTAGCAGCGCTCCGAGCACCACACCGGGACCCAAACTACCCGCCAGGATAGCGGCGCCCACCGACCAGAGCGCCGAAGCAAAACCGGCCAACAGCAACAGCAGCGCGCCAACAAACAGTGCCGGTACCAGCGCCGCACTGACGAGGGGCACCACAAGCCCAAGGCGGCGCGCGGCAGACTCCGGTCGACCTGCTGCATCTGGCGAGAACAGTGCCTCCAGTTGCGCCCGTGCGGAAGAAGCCTCACCCCTGTGCCCGGCGGAATCTTGCGCGGTTTTTTTGGGTAAACCGGCTGTAGGCGGGGGCGTGACGAAGGATGTGTTGGAGGAAGTATTAGAGGGCGCGATAGCGGCGGCAGGCTCGGCTTTTTCCGAAGGCAACGGCTGGGGGCGCTCACTCGCGGGCTCTGCAGCCACGTCCGTCGTCTGGCGAGCCTTGCGCTTCCTGGCGAATTGCATGCGCGCGAGAATCGCGCGGTTGTCGAACTTGCCCGCAGGGTGCACTTCAATCTTCAAACCGATCTGATGCAGCTGGGTGCGATAGTGCACGACCTGGCCCGAAGACAGGCCATCCTTGATCACCCACCCCTTCAGAAAGAGCTTGCGCGCCTGCTGCGCCGAGATGGCAAACGCACTCGACATTTGCGCCAGCACCTCGGCCGGATTCCTGGCACGTAAAACTTTGCCCGCGGATACAATCTGATATTTTTGCTGAGCCGACATAATTCGCCCCTGAAGCTCCCCATTACCCCCCCACTACAGACCCACCGGCCTGCCCCGGCATCAAGCGCCGAGCCATGGAGAGTAAAAGATTCCAGAGCGTGTGATTGCGCACTGGTTCTCAGGGAAACCGCGAGACAGGAACGCCGTGCGGGTTTATCTACGGGCTTCACAGCGGCGGCGGGAACAAGGTCTCATTCCCCGCCCCGCGCGCGTAATCAGGAGCCCGGGCTCAGCGATGCTCACCGGGTATATGCGGTCCCCCGCCCCAGACATCCGGCTCGATACCCGGGATATGGTACTTACTGGCATCAAACACGGGCTCCTCGATACCCGCATCCCGCTGCGCCTCGTAATCCGCAAACACTTTGATCGCCACCCCGGACAGCAACAAAATCGCCAGCAGGTTCGCAGTGGCCATAAAGCCCATGGACATATCGGCCATATTCCACAAAAGTTTGAAGTTGTCCTCGCTACCGGTAGACGCCACCCAGGCCCCAAACAGAATGAAGACGATGTACAGGAATCGATAACAGGCAATCGATACACGGGTATGCCAGAGATAGAAAATATTGGTTTCCGCGTAGTAGTAATTGGCGATGATGGAGGTGAAGGCAAAGAAGATCAGCGCAATGGCAATAAAGCTGTTACCCCAGGCCCCCACCTCGCTGGCCAGTGCAGACTGGGTCAGCGTGACCCCCTCGACCATGCCACCCAGTTCAACATTACTCAGCAAAATAATCGAGGCCGTTGCGCTGCAGATCATCATGGTGTCGAGAAATACCGAAGCCATCTGCACATAACCCTGCACCACTGGATGCTTCACATCCGCCGCCGCGCCGACGTTGGGGGAAGAACCCATGCCAGCCTCGTTGGAAAACAGGCCGCGCTTGATCCCGTTGGCCACCACGGCGCCAAAGGCCCCGGCCCCGGCTTCGTGCAGGCCGAATGCGTTGCCGAGGATGGTGGCAAAGACTTCCGGTATCCGCGCGTAGTTTACGAGAATCACGACAAGCGCGATGGCGATGTAACACAGTGCCATGATCGGCACCACGATCCCGGCAAATTGCCCAATGGACTTGATGCCGCCGAACACAATCAGTGAAGCGAGCACCGCAATGACCACACCCACAATGAGCGGGTTTATCCCCCAGGCCGCATGAATGGCCTCGGACATGGCATTGGCCTGTACCGCATTGAAGAAGAAGCCAAAACAAATAATCAGGAAGATGGAAAACAGCACCGATAGCCATTTCCAGCGATGCCCCAACCCCTTGTCGATGTAGTACGCCGGGCCGCCACGAAAGGTACCCGCGGTCTCACCCTGCTCCTTGAACACCTGTGCCAGCGTGTTTTCAATAAAGCTGGTTGCCATACCGACCATGGCAACCACCCACATCCAGAAAATCGCGCCGGGGCCGCCGGCGGTAATCGCCACCGCAACGCCGGCAATATTCCCGGTACCCACGCGAGCCGCGGCACTCGTGGCAAACGCCTGAAACGAGGAGACCGAATCATCGTGCTCCTTGTGGAAGCTGCGCGCCATGACCCGCACCATATGACCGAAGGCACGAAACTGTATAAAGCGCGTGCGTACCGTGAAGAACAGCCCCGCCGGCAGCAGTCCCGCCACCAGAATTCCCAACCACCAAATGCCGGCAACCCCACCCCAGGTGAGGTCGTTCCCCCAACCAATCAGTGTGGCCAGGCCGTCCAGGAATCCCTGCATATCGCTCTCCCCGCTGAGCCCCGTTTACGGGCTTGTGCGCGTAGTGAATAACCGATGAGCATCACGACTGGCGCCGGATGACGCAGCTACCATAAAGACTAGCAGGCACAAGGAACGTTGTTGCAAGCACGCCCGCTGGCAGGAGCATTTCCGTCGCCGGCTGCGGCACTTGCCGCACTGTTTCACCGGCGTACAATGCCTCGTCACAAGATTCTCTCGGGCGCACGATTTTCTCATGCGAAAGGAGCACACAGTTTGTCCACCGAACACCAATCGCGCAGCGGCGCGCAGCAGCAGGCACCCTACGGAAGCTGGCCATCGGCGATCAATGCAGAGTTGCTCACCGCCGGAAACGTGCGCCTGAGTGAAGCACGCCTGTTCAACGGCAATGCCTACTGGCTGGAGTCCCGCCCGGCAGAAAAAGGCCGCTCGGTACTGGTGGAGTGTGCACTGCAGGGAGCGACTCCGGTAAAGCGCGATCTGCTGCCCGCCCCCCTCAGTGTCCGTTCCAAAGCCCACGAATACGGCGGCGCCGCGTACACGGTCGCCGGTGCAGAGGTATTTTTTGTCCTCGCCGCCGATCAGCGCATTTACCGTATGCCGCTGGCGGGTGGCGCTCCCGAGCCGATCACCCCGGAAGGCCCTTACCACTACGCCGATCTGCAGGTTGACCCACTGCGCAACCGGCTGATCTGCGTGCAGGAAGACGAGAGCCATGCTGACCGCGAAGCCGTCGCGCGCCTGATTGCCATCGACCTCACGCCCACACAGCAGGACGCCCGCATCACCACCTTGGTGGAAGGTGCCGACTTCTATTCCAACCCGGCACTCAACCCCGATGGATCGCAACTCAGCTTTCTGCAATGGCAGCACCCGAATATGCCCTGGGATGCCACCGAGTTGATGCTTGCAGACCTGGATGAAAACGGCGGTATCAAAACCACTCGCCGGATTGCCGGAGGCAATAACGAATCCATCTTCCAGCCCCAGTGGTCCCCCGCGGGGCAGCTGTTTTATGTCTCTGATCGCAATAACTGGTGGAACCTGTATCACGTTGGGAGTGAAGCACCGTTATGGCAAGTCGATGCAGAATTTGCCACGCCGCAGTGGGTGTTCGGCATGTCCACCTACGGTTTCCTCGGCGATCAGAAAATATTCTGTACTTTTTCCCAGGCGGGTATCTGGCAACTGGCACTGATCGATCTGAACACCGGCAAAGCGGAGACGCTTGCGCACCCCGGCTGCGATTTTGAAAGCATCCGTTGCGACGGCAAGCGGGCGCTGTTTATTGCCAGCGGGGCGACGGACTTCCCGTGCGTTTCGCTGTTTGATGGAGAAGACAACACCTTTTCCGTGCTCGCCAGCAGCAGTGCCACGCCGGTCGATCCCCACTGGTTTTCCGCCGCCCAGCCTGTTTCCTTCCAAGTGGGCGAACGCGAGGTACACGGCTTTTATTACCCGCCGCACAACCCGGGATTCAAAGCGCCGGAAGGTGAGAAACCACCGCTCATCGTGTTCGGCCACGGCGGCCCAACCGGCGCCACATCCGCCGGCCTCAACCTCAAAGTCCAGTACTGGACCAGCCGCGGTTTCGCCATCCTGGATGTCAACTATTCCGGCAGCACCGGCTATGGCCGCGCCTACCGGGATCGGCTGAAGGACAACTGGGGGGTAATCGATGTCGAGGATGTCTGTGCCGGCGCAGAATATCTGGTTTCGCAAGGGCTGGCCGACCCCGCCCGCCTGCTGATCAAGGGTGGCAGCGCCGGTGGTTATACCGTGCTCGCCGCACTCACCTTTCACAGCACCTTCTCGGCAGGCGCCAGCCATTACGGCATTGGCGACCTCACTACCCTCGCCCGGGACACCCACAAGTTTGAATCGCGCTACCTCGATAAGCTTGTCGGCCCGTGGCCGCAGACGGAGCCCGTTTACCGGGCGCGCTCGCCGATCAACCATATTGAACAGCTCAACTGCCCGGTGATCTTTTTCCAGGGTATGGAAGACAAAGTGGTTCCGCCCAACCAAGCAGAGGCCATGGTCAACGCGCTGAAAGAGCGCGGCCTGCCGGTGGCCTACATTACCTTTGCCGAGGAAGGCCACGGATTCCGCAGCGCGGACAGCATCAAAATGGCTTTGGAGGGAGAGCTGGAATTTTACAGCCGCGTGTTCAACTTCCCCCTGCCCGAAGCCGGCCCCGGCATCAAAATCCATAACCTTGAGGGCAAGCCATAATGGGCCGCTGGCGACCGCCGCGCCCCCGAGGCTCGCGCTATATCACCCCGGAAGGTGCGGCGCGCATGCGCGCGGAAGTGAAGTTCCTGTGGGAAGAAGAGCGCCCCCGTGTGACCCAGGCAGTGAGCGACGCAGCCAAGCTCGGCGATCGCAGCGAAAACGCGGACTACATCTACGGCAAAAAAAGACTGCGGGAAATTGACAGCAGGGTGCGTTTTCTCACCAAGCGGCTGGAGGAAATCACCGTGGTCGATCGCATTCCCGACGATCGCGAAAAAGTATTTTTCGGTGCCTGGGTGACCCTGGAAGACGATGCAGGAAAAATCGTGAAATACCGTATTGTCGGCCCCGACGAGTTCAACGTGAAGGAAGGCCTGATTTCCATGGACTCGCCCGTTGCCCGCGCACTGATTGGCAAGCGGCTGGACGATGAAATTGACATCCAGCAAATGGAACAGTGGGTGACCTACTACATTGTGGCCATCGACTACCCTGCCCCCAACTCACCCTGACGCAGTGACCGTACCCAGTACTATCACGGCGCCATACACGGCCACGCCGGCGAATACCGGCCAACCCAGGGACTGGGTGCGCTTCCACACCACGTAGGTCACCAGTACGCCCATTGCCGTAGCCAACCATGCGGCCGGCGTACTGGATGCCGGCACCAGCGACACACCAAACATGGCCGCGATCATCAACGGCCCCAGTACCGTGAGCCAGGGCGGCATTGCATCGAGTGAATTGGCGGCCTGTTTACGCACCAGATGGCGCCGCATCCACAGCAGCGGGAGTGCGCGCATCATCAGCGTGCCAACCGCGGTCACCAGCAGTGCCAGCCAGAGTTTGCTATCCATCCTTCGTCTCCCCTCCCCGGCGCACCCGGTCACGGGACAAAATGCTCAAGCCGTAATACACCAGCGCGCCGGCCACAGCCGCAATGGGAATCGCGGCATTCTTCATGCCGTAAAAGGCAAACAGGAGTGCGACCATGACGGTGGCGCCCAAGGTGATGGCCCACAGCCTGGAGGCAAACTTGGGGGCCAACAGCACCAGAAACAGTGCAGGAAGGGCAAACGGCATCACCTCGCCCAGTAATGGCCAGCGCTGCGTGAGCTCCTTGCCGGCCACGGCGCCCAGCGCGGTGCCGCCAATCCAGCTGAACCAGGCCACCAGGGACGCTCCGACAAACCAGCCCACACGATCATGTGCCGGTAGTTGTGGCAACCGCACATGGGACAGGGCAAAAATCTGATCGGTCAGCCCGTGCATCAACCACGGCCACCAGCGGCTGCTGGTCAGCCAGGGGGCAATATTTGGCCCGTACACCACGTGACGGGCATTGATCAACAGCGTCATGACCACCACAAACCACAGCGGTGCGCCGGCCGCCACCATCGCCACAAACAGAAACTGCGAGGCACCGGCGTACACCAGGGTGGAAATGAGCACCGCTTCCCAGCCCGTAAAGCCGGCTTGTACGGCGATCAGGCCAAAAGAAATCGCAACGGGTATATAGCCCCCGAGCAAGGGGATCGCCTCACGGGCACCCAGTTGCCACGAGCGGAGTCCACGAGGGGCAGCCTGCAAGGTCAAACGCCGATCCTTTCGCTTGCCAGCGCCACGCGCCGGGTAGGTTGAAAAACACAAAGCCCCGGCAGTCATCACCGGCTGCCAGGGCTTTTTCGGTAAGTTTAAGCGGTTAGCTCACGAATTAACGCACGCCCTCTAACAGGTGCCGCGCGATAATCAGTCGCTGGATTTCGCTGGTGCCCTCATAGATGGTAGTGATGCGTACATCCCTCGCCATGCGCTCCAGCGGAAACTCGCGGGTATAACCCACACCGCCGTGCATCTGCAGTGCCACGTAGCAGGCTTCATTGGCTTTTTCAGACGCGTACAGCTTGGCCATGGACGCCGCCGGGCCAAACGGCTGGCCGGCATCTTTTTGCCAGGCCGCCTGCAGCAGCAACAAGCGCGCCGCTTCCATCTCAGTGTACTTGTCCGCGAGCTGCCACTGCAGCCCCTGGAACTGTGCCAGCGGTTTGCCAAACTGCTGGCGCTCCTGCAGGTAGTTCCGCGCGCAATCCAATGCTTCCAGACCGATCCCCAGCGCGAGCGAACCGATACCAATTCGTCCACCGGCCAGCTCACCGGCGGCAATTCGGAAACCGCGATTTTCCTCACCCAGCATATTGGACGCCGGTACACGGCAATCCTCAAACGCCACTTCGTTGGTCACGGACGCCTTCTGGCCCATTTTCTCTTCGGCCTTGCCGATCACCAGGCCGGGCGTGCCAGCCTCGACCAGAAAGCAGGAAATCCCCTTCCCTTTTGCGGCGGAGGCATCGGTCACCGCCCACACCACAAACACGCCGGCAAATTCTGCACTGCTGATAAACAGCTTGCTGCCGTTCAACACGTAGGTATCACCATCGCGGGTTGCCCGGGTACGCATGGCCGCAGCGTCGGAGCCGGAACTGGGTTCGGTCAGGCAAAAAGAGCCGGCGGCATACTCACCGCTGCAGATTTTGGGCAGGAAATAATTCTTCTGCGCGTCGGTGCCCATCGCCTGAATCACTTCCGCCACCATATTGGTTACCGAAGTCGTGGTCGCGGTAGAGCCGCAACCGCGGGCAATTTCTGCGATGGCAAGACTGAACGCAATGGTACCGGCACCGGTACCGCCGTATTCCGGATCGATATTGATCCCCATGAAACCAAGTTCTGCCAGCTCCTTGAGCTTTTGCAAAAACAGCGAGCGATTGCCGGTCTTGTCCAGCTCGGCAGCGATGGGCTTCAGTTCGCTTTGTGCAAACTGGCGCGCCGCCTCCTGAATCATCTGTTGCTCGTCACTCAGCTCAAAATTCATGGTCTTCTCACCTCGCTCTCAATAGTTGCGGTGACCTTGTGGGTCGTCGCTTGTTATTTACCTTGTGGGTTATTTTCTTTTTGCACAATGGGATCTACGGGTTGCCCGCTGCCTCGCAGCAACAGCCGCTTCAGCGCACCCTGCTGTATCGCCACGCCCAGCAAAATCAGTGCGAGACCGGCAATGGTGGCGAGCTGAATTTTCTCGCCCACCAGCAGCGCAATCAGCAGCAGCGAAAGCGGCGGTGACAGGTAGATGAAATTACTAATGCGGGCCGTATTGTCGCAGGTCATCATCGCCGCCTGCCACAACAGGAAGGCAATACCCATCTCAAACAGACCCACATACAGGGCCCCCAGCCAGCCCGCCAATGGCGGCCACTGCCAGGGTTCACCCCACCCCTGCCAGACGGTGACGCCGGCCAGCCACGGCAGTCCACAGCAGCAGGTCAGAAAAAGATTAACCGCTGCGTTGCCGCCAATGCGGGTGTTCAGCAGCCAGTAGCAGGACCAGATCAAGGTACTGAGCAAGGCCAGGGCCACGCCCAGGGGCTCATCGAACTCCAGCCCGAGCAGGTTGCCACCGGTGGCAATCACCAGTACCCCGCCGTAACAGACCACCCCCGCCAGCAAATCCTGCCGCCGCAACTTTTGCTTGAGTAGCGGCACGGAGAGCAGCGCCAGTAGTACACCCCAGGTGTAATTCAACGGCTGCGCCTGCTGCGCAGGCAGTAGCTTGTAAGCGTGAAACAGCGTGAGGTAATAAAGAAAGGGATTGCAAAAACCCAGCGCAATATACCAGCGGTAATTGCGCCGCCAGCTCGCACGAATTTCGCCGGCGCGTCGCTGCCAGAGGATGGCACCCAGCATAAACAGCGCCGACACCACCGATGCAATACTGACCAGCTGTAGGGGGGTCAGGTATTGCAGCGACAGCTTGAACGCACTCGCCACGGTGGACCAGCACAGTACCGCAGCCAGGGCCAACATGGTGGCCCGGCGATTGGCGGCACTGGCGGCGCTATGCGATACCCCGGGGGTCACTCAACTCGTTCCAATAACGGCATTCAGGTACAGCACTCCGTCCCGCGGTTATCGCTTGCCCGACTTGGGCTCAGGGTCCGGCACGGCAACGGAAGTATCGGTTTTTACTTCCTGCATCACGACATAGGTGTGGGTTTCGCGAACGCCCGGTACCGATGCCAGTTTCTCGCCGAGGAATCGGCGGTAACCGAGCATATCCTTAATACGGATTTTTACCAGGTAATCGAAACCACCGGCCACCATATGGCATTCCTGAACCTCTTCGAGACCGGAAACATGTTTGTTGAACGCTTCCAGTGTCCCTGTAGCGGTATCCGACAGGGATACCTGGATATACACCACAAGGCCCGCATCAACCTTGAGGGGATCCAGCAGTGCCACGTACTCCTGGATGAATCCTTCGCGCTCAAGGCGCTTCACGCGCTCAAGACAGGGCGTTGGACTCAGGTTGACCCTACGGGCCAACTCAACGTTAGGCAGGCGGCCAGCGCGCTGCAGAATGCGCAGAATCTGGCGATCAATACGGTCCAGATCTTCCAACTTCCGAGACATAACAAAATACCCTACTGGTGATTAAGCGGATAAGCCCTATATTTAACCACATCAATCCCCAATATGGCGATTAATTCTGGAACATTTCCCACATAATCCGGTTTTTTATCCTGCACCCAATTCTAGTATGGGAGTCCACATGACTACACACTTCTCCGGAGACCTGCACAACGCCCGCCAGAAGGCTCGAGAATACCTGCACGCCGACGAAAACCAGTGCGTCAGTGAGCTCCTCGCCGCGCCCCGCCCCGGGGAAGCCCTGCGGGAAAAGATCCTCGCGACCGCGAGCGAGCTGGTAGTCAAATCCCGCGAGCAGCGCAGCAAGCGCGGCACCTTAGACGCGTTCCTGCAGCAGTTCGGCCTGTCCAACAAGGAAGGCGTGGCCCTGATGTGCCTGGCGGAATCCCTGTTGCGGGTTCCGGACGCCGATACCGCCGACAAGCTGATCGCAGAAAAAGTCCACTCCGGCAACTGGTCCAGCCACCGCGGCCAGTCCGACTCCCTGTTCGTCAATGCCTCCACCTGGGGCCTGATGCTCACCGGCAACATCGTGGAACTGGACCCGGACATTACCGAGCAGCCCTCCAACTGGATGAAGCGCATGGTCAGCCGCATGGGCGAGCCCATGGTCCGCACCTCCATGATGCAGGCGATGAAAATCATGGGCGGGCAGTACGTTTTGGGCCGCACCATCAAGGAAGCCCTGAAGCGCGGCCCTGCTGAAAACAAGCCGGGCACCCGTTTCTCCTTCGACATGCTGGGCGAAGGCGCGCGCACCATGGCCGACGCCGAACGCTACTTCAACGCCTACATGATGGCCATCGAAGCCATCGGCGCGGACAACCTGAAGAAAGACCCGGACCTGCGCAACGTGGTGGAAGCCAATGGTATTTCCATCAAGCTGTCGGCACTGCACCCCCGCTACAGCGAACTGCAGCGCGAACGGGTAATGAATGAGCTGCTGCCGCGGGTGAAAGAGCTGTGCCTCGCCGCAGCCAAGTTCGACATGGGCCTGAACATCGACGCCGAGGAAGCCGACCGCCTCGATATCTCGCTGGATATTTTTGAGGCTCTCGCCCGCGCTCCGGAGCTGCAAGACTGGCAGGGCCTCGGCTTTGTACTGCAGGCCTACCAGAAGCGCTCCCCACATGTGGCAGACTGGCTGATCGCCCTCGGCCGCGACACCGGCCGCAAACTGATGGTGCGCCTAGTAAAAGGTGCCTACTGGGATACCGAGATCAAGCACGCCCAGCAGATGGGACTGACCGACTACCCGGTGTACACCCGCAAGTGCCACACCGACCTGTCTTACCAGGTGTGCGCGAAGAAACTGCTGGATGCCCGCGATGCGATCTATCCGCAGTTCGCCACCCACAACGCCTACACCGTGGGCCTGATCCTGGAACTGGCGGGTAACGCCGACAACTACGAATTCCAGCGCCTGCACGGTATGGGTCACCTGCTCTACGACCAGATTGAAGCGGTGCATGGCAAGCGTGTGCCGGTGCGGGTTTACGCACCGGTCGGTGCACACAAGGACCTGCTTCCTTACCTGGTTCGTCGACTGCTGGAGAACGGCGCGAACAGTTCGTTCGTCAACCGTTTTATGGACGAGAAGACCCCGGTGAGCGAGCTGGTGCAGGACACCCTCAAACAAAGTGAATCCTGCAACCCCTACCGCCACCCGGAAATTCCGGTGCCCGCCGACATTTACATCGGCCACGAGGCGCTGCCACGCAAGAACTCCCACGGCATCGAGTTGACCGACCCCATTGCGGTCGAACCAATGCAGCAGGCAGTTGCAGCCACCACCGGGGCCTCCTGGGCCGGCGGTCCGATCGTCAACGGCGTCACCAGCAAGGGCGACCAGACCGTGGTCAACCCGGCCAGCGGCGAACCCGTGGGCCACACTGCGGATACCGACGCTGCCCAGATCGACCAGGCGTTTACCGCCGCCGCCGACAGCCAGCGCGCCTGGAACCGCCTCGGCGGCAACGCGCGTGCCGACATTCTGGATAAAGTGGCCGACCTGTACGAGCACCACCTGAATGAGCTGGTGGCAATCATCTGCCGCGAAGCCGGCCGTACACTGAACGACGGTATCTCCGAAGTCCGCGAAGCCGTCGACTTCTGTCGCTACTACGCCAACGGCGCGCGCAAGCATTTCAGTGAACCCACGATACTGCCCGGCCCCACCGGCGAGAGCAACGAACTGAGTCTGTGCGGGCGCGGTGTGTTCGTGTGTATCAGCCCGTGGAACTTCCCGCTGGCAATTTTCACCGGTCAGGTGGTTGCCGCCCTGGCAGCGGGTAATGGTGTTCTCGCCAAGCCCGCCGAGCAGACACCGTGCATTGCGCACCGCGCCGTACAGCTGATGCATGAAGCCGGTGTACCGAAGAAAATCTTGCACCTGATTACCGGCACCGGTGCGGCGGTGGGCAAACCCCTGCTGGATGACCCGCGGGTAGCCGGCGTGGCGTTTACCGGTTCCACCGAAACCGCCAAGCACATCAACATGCAGCTGGCAGCCAAAGACGGCCCCATCGTGCCGCTGATCGCCGAGACCGGTGGCCAGAATGTGATGATCGTGGACTCCACCGCATTGCCAGAGCAGGTAGTGGACGACGTGATCCAGTCCGCCTTCCTCAGTGCCGGCCAGCGCTGCTCCGCACTGCGTATCCTGTGTGTTCAGGATGTGATTGCAGACAACCTGCTGAGCATGCTGAAAGGCGCCTGCGACGAGCTGACCCTGGGCGACCCATCGAAACTCGACACCGATATCGGCCCGGTCATCGATGAAAAAGCCCTGGGCCTGCTGGAAACGCACCGCACGCGCATGCAGCAGGAAGCCAAGCCCCTGTTTGCCTTTGACGAAGCCAAGCGCCCCCAGCGCGGCACCTTCTTCGGCCCGCAAGTGGTGGAAATCGAAAACTTCGATCTGCTCAAGCGCGAAGTCTTCGGCCCGTTCCTGCACGTGGTGCGCTTCAAGGCTGAAGAGCTGGAAGACGTGATCCGCCGCATCAACGCCACTGGCTACGGCCTGACCTTCGGTCTGCATTCGCGCATCGAAGGCCGCGCCGGTGCCATCTTCAAGCGAGTGGATGCGGGCAACTGCTACGTCAACCGCGACATGGTAGGCGCCGTGGTTGGGGTCAACCCCTTTGGCGGCATGGGCCTGTCCGGCACCGGCCCCAAGGCCGGCGGCCCCCACTACCTGTTCCGTTTCGCCAACGAGAAGACCAAGACGGTCAACACTGTGGCAACGGGCGGCAACACCCAGCTGTTCACTTTGGGGCAGTAAACGCCCCCCAGTAAACGCACAAAAAAAAGCCCGGACTTCCGGGCTTTTTTGTGCGTGCTTCGCCAGCCAACGACTGGCGACTCAACCGCAGCCATTTACCAGCCTGCGGCCATTGCACATCTCTTACTGGATGATATTACCCACGTTACCCACGCCAACCTGAACCGCGATGGCGGTGTCGGACACGCCCAACTGCGTCGTATTGTGCAGGTTGTATTCACCAATCTGTGTGGTGAATGCATTGTGGCCATAGAATTCCTGCAAGGTATTGGCCCGGTTACCCGTACCAATTTGCAGTGTGACCTGAGTCAAATCCTCACCAAACTGCAGAACAGTCGCTCTGTTGTACTCGCCGAACTGCATGACCAGTGAATCATTGTAAAAGCCGATCTGATCCACATTGGCCCGGTTGCCCGTTCCAACCTGGACGGTCAATGAGTTTTGCCCTTCGCCCCACTGGCTGGTTCTGGCACGGTTCTGCTCACCGTATTGCTCAATAAGACCAACCGACCAGACACTGAAGTACTGATTCACCTGCCCGCGGTTACCCGTGCCCTTCTGGCTGACCATACCAACGTTATATTCACCCCAGCTCTGGTAAACACTACCAATGTTGTATTCACCTTCCTGATCGACGCCGGCATAGTTCCCGACAGTAAACAGCTGCGTGGTATTCGCTCTGTTGCCTGCGCCTACCTGATAAATATCGGCATGGTTATACAGGCCATCTTCCTGCAATGAAGTCGCCTTGTTGGAAACACCAAACTGCGTCTGCTCAATCGTGCTGAAGGATTCGGTTCCATCCTGCAGCGCATTCGCTCTATTGAAGAAACCGAACTGGTTTTGTTCAACATAGTTATACCAGGCATCCGCGCTCTGTTGGTCAGAGGTCGCCTTATTGCCAACACCAACTTGCAATTGGGTGGTCGTGTTAGTTTCCGCAAACGATGCCGCACTGGCGGCGCTCAACAGCACAACGGCAATTGAAGAAAATTTTTTCATCTGGAACTCCTTAACTACTCACATCAGAAAACCAAAAAACCGGTCAGCATAAATAATCTGGAATACTCCGGCGTCCACCGAGCACCAAAACCTGACTCAGTAACTCAACGTCAGCGACCTGAAAATAGCGGCGTCTGGGCGGAGGCTCGCAAAGCGATTCCGCACAAAAGCAATAGGCTCAAGTGGGTGACATTTAGAGGCCTGCGGAATTCTGAATTCAGCGTGAAAGAAGCGATTAGCCCCAGACAGCGATCCACTCGCGAAAGCCTGACAGCGATTGGAGTTATTACGTACGGCAAGATCGAACAACGAACAATCGAGTTCAATATTTGATCACCACACCGTGTAAAGCCATGGGAGGGAAGTTTGGAAAGCGTAGGAAATTAGTATTTTTTTTGTCCACTACGATCAATTATCAGCCATGTTGGCGCATAATCCCAACTCTAAAACTTTCCGATAGAAACAATCACGCCATAGCTGTGCGAAAAGTCCGAAATCACGGGGCATTGAACGCCCATCCGGTTTGAGGCGAACCAGCTCATTTGCGTGGATACTGATTCCGATGCAGGCATGTGAGACATCAGACTTCCCAGATAGGACTGGCCAAGAACACTCCGTGCATCGAGTACCCATACGCAGGAGACCATTAATTTTTCAACGGAAAAAAATCCATGCGTAGATTTTTATTCAATTGACTTAATAATTTTTTTCTTCGACATGACTAAGAGATATCTCTCAAAAAATCGAAAAACTAAGACATACCTCTTACCGGCAGTGACGTCTGAAGACCCGCAACAAAAATTTATAACCGGGATGCCCAATTTCGGTTTGTCATATTCACTCTCGAAATCTACCGTTTAAATATTGATCAAGGAATCAGTTGCCAAGCCAGAACAAGGCGCGCCGATCAGGCATGCTCAGGTTCTGGTTTGTGGCCGATGGTGATCAGCAAACCAACGTTTGTGCTTCTAGCGAGAGGGATCTAGCCATGCCTTGCAGTAAAGGCGGACTACGGCGACCACCGGCCGCCGATCAGCCCGCACCCGACCCATTACCTTCAGTGCCAAAAACCGGCTTTACCCGAAAACTGTT
The DNA here is from genome assembly GCF_001639145.1 of Microbulbifer sp. Q7. NCBI lineage: Bacteria > Pseudomonadati > Pseudomonadota > Gammaproteobacteria > Cellvibrionales > Microbulbiferaceae > Microbulbifer > Microbulbifer sp. Q7. The sequence goes on from NZ_LROY01000002.1 coordinate 1,257,385, forward strand.
GCGTACGTTTATGCAAAGAGGCGGAGCCTGGGGCATCTCACTAACACTGGCGACAGGGCCGGCACTAGCGGCAGATCCCCCCCCGCTCAATAAAATCAAGGTACCCGATGTAAACATGCTCGGGCTACTGGATGGTGATGGACCGGGATTTAACCCGGCACAATGGGAACAGATCACCGAACCGGGCAAGCGCATCGCGCTGCAGCAACTCGGCAAGGCCTTTTTCTTCGACATGCAGGTCGGCAGTGACGCAGTACAGTCCTGTGCCAGCTGCCACTTCAACTCAGGGGCCGATGTCCGCAAGGTCAACGCTCTTAGCCCTGGGCTGAATCGTGGGGATTTCACCCATCAGCTACGCGGTGTCAACCGCAATTTACGGCAAGCCGATTTCGGTGGGGCCAATTCATTCCGTGGTCTACCTGCGAACGAAGATGCGGTAATCAACGCAGGCGGCACCCCGGATCTGGAGGACGGCACGCCCGGAAACCTGGTGCCGTTGAACATGCTCAATGCCATCAAGGGCGACGACGTCAATGACATCGTCGGCTCGCAGGGGGTGAGGGGTGCAACCTTTGGCGCCCTGGTCCAATTCGATGGCCGCGAAAGCGGAACGCTGCTCGAGTTTGACCCTGGGTTCGATGCCAACGACGATCTGTTCGATGGTTTTGGCAACCTGTTACCGGGGCTGTTCCACACGGTCCGCCGGGTTGAGCCGCGCAATACGCCTACCACCTACAACGCGATCTTTAACCAGCGCAGTTTCTGGGATGGTCGTGCAGACATGTTCTTCAATGGCGTAAACACCCTGGGCTTCCGCGACCCTGATGCCAAGGTCAAGGTATACAGCGGTGGGGATTACGCGACCCCGCTCTCGCTACTGATTCCATTCTCGTCTCTCGCCTCCCAGGCCGTTGGGCCAATTGGCAGCGGCCTGGAGATGGAATTCGTACACCGCGGCGGTGGCGGCGGTCCGTCACACGTCCTCGGCCGGAAAATGCTGGGGCTGGTTCCGCTCTACGGGCAGTGGGTACACTGCAACGATTCCCTGTTGGGCGAGCTTGCGGGCTGCCAGGCAGGCGATGAGAAGGTGCGCGGGCTCAGTGTCGACTACGCCAGTATGATCAAGGATGTGTTCCTCGAGAAATTCTGGGGTGACGGCTCGGGCAATGATATTTGCCTGGAAGCACCCGCGTTCAACAAGGTCCTGCCGTTAAACGCGTGTACCGACGACTTCTCAAATCCGAACCGCACCCTTATGGAGGTAAACTTCAATCTGTTCTGGGGTCTTGCGGTACAAGCCTACGAGGCGACACTCACCACCGGTAATACCATTGTTGACCTGATGGCCGGAGGCCTGATCGACTCCGACCCAGAAGGCAATGACGGCCCCACTACCATTGTGGAAAATACCAACGGCCGTGTGATGACCCGTCTCGATATCGGTAAAGCACGGCCGCCCGCCGGCGCACCCAATCAGGTATTCACCCGCGTTAACGGTCGGTTTGTGTTGCTGATGGACTGGACCGGACTGCAGCCGGAGGGTGACTTGTCACTGGATGACTGCGCGGCAATGTCAGCGCTCGACAAGACCGACGCCGGTGCACAGGGCGGCTATAAGGCTTGCGCCATGAAGATGGCCGAGTTTATCCACCCGGGCGCGGAAACCGGTTCCGAAGCACCCAATGCCCCCAATCAGCCGGAGAGCGGTCCGCTGTTGGCCGGTGAGAACTTCGGGGGCTGCACCCCACCCTACACCTCGCGCGCCTGTGACGTGGCCTTTGCCACCATCCAGAACATCGACGAGGGTATGGGACGCTTCCAGGCGGGTGCCACCGACTGCGCCGCGTGCCACACGTCCGCAGAATTCACCGGTGCCACCATCAGTGCGACGGTTGGTTTCGGTGCGGAAGACCTGCCGGCGGATCCCGACGAGCCACCACCAGCCATTCTCGAGCGCATGAACACCTTTGAAAACCAGGGTGTTTACGATGCCGGTTTCTACAACCTGGCCGTGCGTCCAACCGGTGAAGACCTGAGTGTGGGTTCCAGCATCCAGACCTCCAGTGGTGCGCTGATACCTCTGTCCATGGCAAAGCTCGCTCAGCTGATCGGCATGCTGCCATCGGACCTGCCGGCACCTTACGACAACCCTGACAGTAAGGCGGCCATTCAGGCAATCAAGGACAACCTGGCAGCCGGTGTGGCAAAAGGAGGCATTCAGGTGCCGAAGCGCCCGGACGACCTTTCGCCCAAGGCCTTCGCCATGAACCTGGGATGCGACCCCGCGGTAGACCCGATCTGCAACCCGACCATTCCGCCCGCAGAGCTCATCCTGCGCAACGGATTCTTCAAAACACCGAGTGTGCGCATGACCAAGTTTACCGGTCCCTATATGCACAACGGCTCGAAGATGAATCTGCGTCAGGTACTGGAGTTCTACAAGCGCGTAGTGGATTTCGACCTGCCGGCATCCGAACGCCCGAGCTTCGGCAACCTGAACAAGTTCAACCTGGACGCCGGGTTACGCGTGTTTGATGTTGGCGCAGATCGCGAGGCCGCCATGATCGAAATGATGGAGACCGGCCTGACCGACTGGAGCGCAGCCTTCCAGCAGGGCAAGTTCGACCATCCCCAGATCTGCGTGCCAAACGGCCACGACAATCGCGGCCGCACCAAGCTGGCCAACGTTCCTGCCGTGGGTGCCGACGGCAGTACAAGTCGCATCATCACCTTCCAGGAGATGCTGCGAAATGCAACGGGGCTTGCGCACGACCTGACGGAGCCATGTGATATGGATATTTCCAATCTCAATGGCAGATCACTTATTGATGTGCCCTATGCCCCCGGACCTTAATCCTCTGGCATAAACCATCAAGCCCGCCAGGTAACTGGCGGGCTTTTTTTGTCTTCACGGCCCAACACATTTCCTCTTCCAGGAACAGCCATCGATAAACGGACGCGGACCATCCGCAAAAAAGCCGGGCATAAAGCCCGGCGCAACATCCTGTGGTTTGCCGAAAAATGATTAGTTGAGGACGCGATAACCGCGTCCGCGCAGGCAATTGCGCGTGATGTAATTCTGCTCCGTGTGCGCGCTGCCGACGCCGCTGACACCGCCGAGCAACGCGCCGGCACCAGCGCCGGCTGCGGCCGCGCTGCTGGTGTCGCCGATGATGGCGCCGAGCGCACCGCCGAGCAGTGCGCCACCGGCGGCGCGGGTAACCCCGCGGCGACCGGCATCATTGCGTGCCGCCATCGACATGGTCTTGCAGTCCGCCAGGTCCAGCTGATACTGGCGCATGTTAACGCCGTAGGTATCAATCACGATGTTGCCCGCGCCATACACCTGTTCTTGCTGATAGGCGCACCCGCACAGAGTTGCTGTGGCCAAGCCCACAGCGACGATGAATTTGTACTTCATTGGCGCTTATCACCTCACTTGTCGTCTGCATCTACTTTAGGTTTAGACGACAGTAGATAATCGCGCCAAGTGATTTCGGGATAAGCAGGAGGCGGGTTAGATCAGATAGTTTGACGAACGGCGGCTGGCAGGCGGGCAGGCTGGCGATCAGTGCGATCACTCACGGTAAAAGTAATCCAGCACCAGCCGCTGGGGATCCCCCCGGTCATCCAACAGGTTGGTCACGCCGACAAAACGCAACAGGCGAGGTGCTGCGTCACCTTTGGTGCCGCGAATTGTGTATTCCAGATAGATGTCTCCGCCGGCGATCCAGCGCAGAAAGGCTTGTGCAAGATCCACGCGAATGCACAAATCCGCCCCTTGCCGTTGACAGGGTACCGCCGTGGCCCGCAAACCGATGGTGCGCCCATGTACCGGCGATGCGAACTTAAACTCGAGCTTCTCGCCACGGTTCAGCGCCTGCCAATGCTGGCGGACGTACGCGTCGAATCCCGCATCTACAACATCCACCTGAGTATCGGCAAAGGTGGCATCGCGAAAATCTGCCTCTGTGCGGGGTTTGTAGCGCAGCTGCCAGCCCTCGGATACCCGACTGGCCTGCCGCACTTCACCCATGCGGAAGTCTTCCTGAGAAACCTGGGGGCGCGCACGCTGTAATATCCCGGAAGCGCCCTCCCCGTCGGTAATCCACTTTTCGGCAATTTTGCTCCCCGCGGGCCCCTCGGGGCGATAGTAAACCACCCGCAGGCTGCCCGAAGGCTGCGGCATAAAGTACTCGCAATAGCGTACCTCGGGCCCTTCTACTGCCCTCGCCTGCCCGACCACCATGGCCGCCTGCTGAACATCATCCGGTGCGGTGCAACCTGCCACCGAGAGTGCCGCTACTGCCAACCAGCTCGCCATGCCTACCTCCTTGAATTACCTCTGCGGAAAACCGGCTTTCCGGAAAACCAGGCTTCCGGAAAACACTGACGAGCGCGCACAGGCCATCAGCACCGGTAGATAAACCGCCCACAAGAGCGCGAGCAGCAGCACGGTGGCCATAATCGGCTGCCCCAGAATGACATCACCGTTAATCTTTGCGCCCACCCAGTAACTCAGGGGCCCGCCGGTAGCACCAAACAGGGCCGCCACCCACAGGTTGCGCTGCAAAAAGCGAAACGCGAACCGAAGTGCCAGGGAAAAATTCACCCACAGAAAGGCAAGCCACAGAGGCAGAAACCGGAACTCCGCGGACGTGGCAAACTGCCCAAAGTGAAACAGCAGCGCATCCATTGCAGCACCCGATAGCGCCACAAGCGCAACCCAGAGGAGCGTGCGAACAACGGAGCTGGTCCGTTCACCCGGGGCTGCCTGCAGGTCGAACAGCCACAGATGGATTAACAAGTTTGCCAGAGTGACCGCCGCCAGCACGGTCACGCCGGGCGACAATACACAGACCAGCCAAACCCCTTCAAACACAAGACCACTGAAGAACAGCTTGCCGATACTCAGTGAACGGGATTGCGAATTTGCCACCGTATCCACGGGATCAGTGCACGGGCGGCAAGGTAGTACAACGGGGTTTGGCGAAGGTGAACTGCGCCGTACTGATCACCCGCTCGAGGAAGCCACCCTCGCAGTAACAGAAGTAAAAATCCCACATATTGATAAAGCGATCATCAAAACCCTGCTGGCGCACATCGTCGATGCGCTCAAAGAAGGCCTGACGCCACGCACGCAGTGTCATTGCGTAATCGAAGGTGATGTCATCCAGCCCGACAATTTGCATGTCGGTGTGAGACGCGATGTTCTCTGCCACCACCTGATTGGACGGCAGGCAACCGCCCGGGAAGATGTAGCGCTGAATAAAGTCCACACTATTCTTGTACTGCTCGAAGCGCTGGTCCTGGATAGTAATGGCCTGCATCACCATTAATCCGTGTGGCTTCAATAGCCCGCTGCAGCGTGAAAAAAACTCGCGGTAATATTTGTGGCCCACCGCTTCGATCATCTCGATGGAGACAATCTTGTCGTACTGGCCCTCCAGCTCCCGGTAGTCTTTCAGCAGCAGGGTAACTTTATCCTCAAGACCCTCGCGTGCCACCCACGCCTTGGCATATTCATACTGCTCTTTGGAAATGGTGGTGGTGGTTACCCGGCAGCCAAACTTCTTCGCCGCATAAACCGCCATACCGCCCCACCCAGTACCAATTTCCAGAAGGTGATCGGACTCCTTGAGTTGCAGCTTGCGGCAGATTCTCGCCAGCTTGAACTCCGATGCGTCGGCAAGACTGGCCTCCTTGTGGGGAAAGACCGCGGACGAATACAACATGGTGGGATCGAGGAAAAGACCGAAAAAGTCGTTGCCCAGGTCATAGTGGGCAGAAATATTACGGCGCGAACCATGCACGGAATTTCCATTCATCCAGTGCAGAGCCTTGAGCGCAATTTTATTGAAAATGTTCCAGCGGGAATCGATGCTGTTCAGCAGGTGCATATTGGCGACCATCAGACGGATCACCGCCACCAGATCCGGTGAATACCAGGCGCCATCCATATAGGCTTCGCCGGAGCCGATGGAGCCGTTCAACAGTACCTGCGTATAGGTCGACGGGTGCACGACATGAATATGCGCTTCCAGTGAGGCGTCAATGCCAGCACCGCCAAACACATGCACAGCGGGGCCGCTGGATGCGTCAGATGGGGTATCGCCCGACTCGCAGTGTTCGTGAACATACAAAGTGCCGACACTGACACCTTGTAGTTTTTGCAGCACCAGCCTTCTGGCCAGGCGCTCGAACCAGGATTCGGTGCGGTCGCGATCGGTTGATGACTGCGCTACACGACGCTCCGCATTCGGGGCCATGTGCGTCTCTGGCGCCCGACCTGCACTGCGCTCAGCGGTGTGCGTTTCCGCTCCAGCAATTGCGACCGACTTGTATCCTGGCTTCATATCAACTGCTCTCCAACTCAAAAATTGTTCTTACTCTTAACAGGTATTGGCGACACCGATCACTCACCGGGAAGCTGACGCTTTTCCGGGTGCGTATGAACAGGTATGCGCTTGATAAACAACTTCAGCGCCTGCCAGTATATCGACATGATGATTTTTACGGTATGCATGGGAAACTGGATCAGCTTACTGCGGAGCGTGGCCGCAGTGATTTCCTCCCGTTGCAGGTGCATACAGGCGTCAAACACCCGCTCGCCGTCCTGCACCGAACGTATGCTGACGGTAAGCGCTTTCCCCGGTAACGTACTGCGCCATTGATAGCTCTGCTCAAGGGGCATAAACGGCGAGACATGCAGGGTTTTGGAGAACTCTGCACGCTGCACGCGCCCTTGTGACACCATATCCAACACATAGCCGTGTCGCTCATTCCATGGCGTGTTGTGCACGTCCACCAGAAGATATTCGACCTGCTCACCGGCGTGATCAAAACAGTAATACACACTGATGGGATTCATGTTGTAACCGAAATAGCGCCAGTTTGCGAGTAGCGCAATGGGGCCACCCGGGCGCACTCCGACTTCCTCAAACACACGATCGCGCACGGCCTTGTCCAAAGGGATACCCGGATCACCGTAAAAGTCTTCGCGGCAGAAGCGTGCGGGCGCTCCGCGTCGCGACGACCAGAGCCAGGACTGAGAGAGAATGTGTGGCAACTCATCCAGAAAGGCGTACACCATAAACCCGCGATAGCGAAAGCTGTGTTCGCGAGGCTTTAATCTCCGGTGCTGAATCCACCCGGTGTAGAGGCCGCTGCGCATCAGAAATCGACCCCCAGGCCCTTGGCTACCCGGACCGCACTGACCACACCATCCTCATGGAAACCGTTGGCCCAGTAGGCGCCGCAAAACCAGGTTTTGTTGCTGCCGTTTATTTCACCCCAACGCGATTGCGCCTGATTACCATTAACCGAGAACTGCGGGTGCGCATACTCGTACCGCCCGATCACCTTCTGCTCATCAATCGCATCATCGGCATTCAGGGTGACGCAATAGGTCTGTTCCGCCTCCAGCCGCTGCAGAATATTCATGTTATAGGTCAGCACCGGCAAGCGGTCGTGCTCGCCCTGAAGTCGATAATTCCAGCTGGCCCAGGCACTCTGTCGGCGCGGCAACAGGCTGGTATCCGTGTGCAGAACCACAGAATTCTTCTCGTAGGGTATCTGGCCGAGGATTTCACGCTCCTGCGTGCTGGCGTCACCCAGAATCGCCAGCGCCTGGTCGGAATGGCAGGCAAATACCACCTGATCAAATTCTCGCTGCTGCAGCTGTCCGCTCCGATCGCGATATTCCAGCGTCACGCCCTGCGCATGGCGCACCACCTTCTGTACCGGACAGGAGAGATGGATTTTGTCAGCGTAGCTGCGGGTGAGTGGCTCGATATAGCTGCGCGAGCCTCCCTGAATCACTCGCCACTGGGGACGGTTAAAGATATTGAGCAACCCGTGGTTGTAGAAAAAGCGAATGAAGAAATCCACGGAAAAGTCCAGCATTCTGGACATGCTCGCAGACCAGATAGCCGACCCCATAGGAATCAGGTAGCGGGATGAAAACTCCGCGGAGTAGCCATTGTTCTCCAGGTAGGACCCCAGCGTCATCGACGAGCCCAGATCCCCCCGCTGCCAGTCGGTGACCGCATCCCGATTGAAGCGCACGATGTCCTTCAGCATCCGCCAGTGACCACCGTCCAGCAAGTTGCGCCGCTGGGCAAACAGGGAATTAAAATTATTGCCGGCATACTCAAACTCGCGCGCGCCAGTGTCGGTGCATTTTGGGCGAGATACGCTGAAACCCATATCCGTAGGCTGTGACTCCACCCCGATCTCGCCCATCAATTTAATGAACTTGGGATAGGTCCAGTCATTGAACACGATAAACCCGGTGTCGATCGGCAGCAACCTGCCGCCCTCCATGACATCCATGGTGGCCGTGTGGCCACCGAGGCGATGGTCTGCCTCAAACAAGGCGACCTCGTGTTGCTGATTCAGCAGATAAGCAGCGGTCAACCCGGAAATACCACTACCAATAATGGCGACGTTCATGCACCTTTCCTCAACTTTTTAATTCTTGTCATACGCGGTGCACACACACCAAACCAGATGGGCCGCAACAGACCCAGTATACGCAGCGGCCAGCTCAGGCGCCGGGGAAAATCAATGACCGCCTTGTTGCCATTGAGCCCGGCCAGAATACGCTGTGCTGCCTCGTCCGGCGACATCAAAAATGGCATGTCAAAATCATTCTCTTGTGTCAGCGGCGTATCGATAAATCCGGGCCGGATCAATACCGTGCGCAATGGTACTTGGGACGTATCCGCTCTCAATGCATCCATGAAGTACTGCAGCGCCGCTTTCGATGCACCGTAGGCTTCCGCACGCGGAAAGCCTACCACCGATGAAAGACTGCCCACCGCCGCAAAAATAGGCGAGCGCGCGTTGGTCAATAACGGCAGCGCCTCGCGCAGGGTGTTTACGACACCGAAAAAATTGGCATCGAACACCCGCCGATAGCTTTCGATATCCAGTGTCAGCCCATCGTCGTATTCGCAGGTACCGGCGCCGGCGATGACGGTATCCAGCTGGTCCGTAATTTCACGCAGGGCAGTCCCCGCCTCTGCCATGGAGGCATCATCGCCTACATCGCAACTCAACACGCGAATCAACTTGGGATTCAACTGCTGCACCTTGAGCAGGGCCTCGCGGTTGCGGCCACTGATGATGACGAAGTGCCCCTCCCCCACCAGTGCCCGTACCAGCGCTTCACCGATACCCGAGCTCGCTCCGGTGATCCAGATAGTCTTTTTCACCGACGGTTCAATTGCGTTGGACACAGCAGCCTCCTATTTCCCTGTACGCCCTGGGCGACAACCCATTACCGGTCATGTTATGCACCACTCTCCGCAATCCCGCGCTTCACATAGCGCAACACCGCACCCAGCACGGGCACCTGCTCGTACACCATGGCGCCAAGGTCGTAGATGTCTTCATGGGTGAGCACCCGATCGGTCTCCAGGTCGAGGCTCAGCAGGGAGGCGCCACGCAGCTGCAGCGGAGCCCCTCCACTGAGGCGAGGGTGCCGGTAGTGCATGGTCCACCACAGATTGACGGTGCTCCCATCCACCAGTGTCTGGTCAAACTCGAATCGACACTCCCGCAGGTTCTGGGCCACGCCGGCGAAATACGCCTGCATGCTGGCAAGTCCTTCAATGCGGTGCACCGGATCCGAGAAAACCACGTTTTCTGCGTAAACTTCAGCGATCGAGTCGGGATCTGCCGCCAAAAAGTCGGAATACAGGAGTTTTATACGTTTTACCAATGCTGCCATAGTGCCGCCATAGTGTTCACCGACTCGAGCATGGGCCTCGAACGGTAGTTAATGAATGGACGGTCTGAAATACGCCACCGGTCATCATTCAGATTACCTTCCGCCGCCGACAATTAAGCCGACAAGCCAAATCCGTCAAAAACGGGTTCTGTGTTGATCCAACCTGAGGTACTCAGCGTAAACCGCCCTGACACACATCAAATCCATTCGCGCAAGAGGCCAGTACCGGTACAGTGATGAGGGTACAATGTTGACAACGGAACGCAGAAACAGCGAGTCAAAAATCGTGCAGGCTTCAGAGCAGACAAGAGACGACGAGTGGAGCAGTCTCCTAGTGAAAGTGGGCGAGCACCGCGACCGCCGGGCATTCGAGCGCCTTTTTGCCCACTTTGCCCCTCTTATCAAGGGGTTCCAGTTCAGCCGTGGCGGCCAGAGCTCGGCGCCAGAGGCCGCCGACGAGCTGGTGCAGGAGGTCATGTTTCGCGTCTGGCGCAAGGCCCCGAGCTTCAATCCGGACAAGGCCGCTGCCAGCACCTGGATATTCACCATCATGCGTAACTGCCGCATTGATGCAATGCGCCGCCGAGGGCGGCAACCAGACACGGATGACAGTCTCAATGTCGAAGACATCTGGGACGACAGCCAGGACGATCAACCGCTGGTATACCTGCAGCAATCCCGGAGTCAGCGCGCAGTCGCTGACGGTATGCAGGAGCTACCGCCGGAACAGAGCCATGTTATTGAAAAAGCGTATATGGAAGGTAAATCACACAGTGAAATTTCGGAAGAGCTTGGTCTGCCCCTGGGCACGGTAAAATCCCGGGTACGACTGGCCCTCAAGAAACTCCAAAACACAATTGTCAGGTAGGGAGCCATGATTCATCACCATCCCGACAGCAACATGATGCTGGAATACGCCAGCGGCAGCCTGAACTGGGCTCACAGCCTGGTGGTTTCGGCGCACATCCAGCTTTGCCCGAAATGCGCGGCCCAGATGAAATTACTCAATGGTATCGGTGGCACCCTGTTGGCAGCCAGCGAACCGGTCACTGCTGCGCCAACACCCGCGGACAGCTTTGAGCGGTTGATGGCGCGCATTGAAGAGGACACTGACGCGAGCCCTGCGGCCCAGCAGGTTGGGGAACGCCAAACCACGGCAGCGCGCACTCGCAGCCGCAAGGCCAAACGCGACCCGATTTTTGCTAGCGTACCTCCGGTTGTTGAGAAACTCCTCAGCACCAACCCGGTACTGCCCTGGCGTCGGCTTTCCAAGGGACTGAAAGAGGCCCGCCTGACCACCGGACAAAACCGACACGAGGTGGCGTTCCACCGTATTGCGCCAGGCAGCAAGGTGGCCGAACACGATCACCGTGGCAAAGAAATCACCATGGTGTTGTATGGCAGCTTCTCGGATGCCGAAGGCGTTTATTCCACGGGCGACTTTCTGGTGCGCGAGCCGGGCGAGGTCCATCGCCCGACGGCCACCCAGAACCAGGAGTGCCTGTGCTTGTCCGTGGTGGAAGCACCGGTTGCCCTCACCGGTTTCTGGGGCAAACTGATCAACCCGTTTCTGTCGATCAGACCGAGTTAACCGGCACCCATACTGAGACTGTCACCAGTGGTGCACCAGCGCAAAAAAAATCCCGGAGCCTATCCGGGATTTTTTTTACACCAAGCCAGTCTGTAGCTATCCAGTGACAATACCGTCCACCGCCACAGGGCTGCCGCTATCACCATCCTGGAAGCGCGCGCGCAGCGCCTTCCAGCGCGGCAGAATGGCTTCATATTTTGCCGCACGCACATGACCGTAGCCGCGCACCTGCTGTGGTAGTGCGAGCATCTCGTTCGCCTGCTCCAGGTTACCGGCACCAAGGGCCGCGGCCACATCCAGTACAGACGCACGCACTTCACGCGCCCACTGTCGCTCCTGGCGCCGCTCCGCGGTATAGCCAAACAGATCCAGCGGCGTACCGCGCAGCACCTTACCCTTGGCCAGCAGCGGCAATACATTTGCCAGCCAGGAGCCAAGCGCGATCTTGCGCACACGGCCACCGGCGTCGGGCCGCGCCAACAGCGGTGGTGCCATTAAAAACTTGAGCTTGTAATCGCCCGTGAAGGTTTCTCGTAGCTGGCGCTGGAACGCGGCACCACTGTACAAGCGGGCCACCTCATACTCGTCCTTGTACGCCATCGCCTTGAACAGACTATGGGCAGCGGTGCGCGTAAGGGTATCCCCTGTACCTGGCAGCCTGCGTTCCGCACGCATCAGTTTTTCGATCGCGCTGGTGAAAAGACGCGCATACGCCGAGCTCTGATATTCGCTCAGTTCCTTCGCCAACCGCGCCACCAGCTGCTCGGCACTCTCTTGCGGCTCCACCAATTTCACCACCTGGGATGGGCTCAGAAGCTGGTTGATCGCCTGCGGGTTCTCCACCAGCAACCGGCCCGCGCGGAATGCGCGCAGGTTGTTTGCCACCGCCACGCCATTGAGCTCCACCGCACGCTCAATCGCGCCCTGGGAAACCGGCAGCAACCCCTGCTGACAGGCATACCCCAGCATCATCAGGTTGGCGGCGACCGTATCGCCGAACAGGGCTTCCGCATAGCGATTCGCGTCCAGGGAAAAATATTCCGCGGCCACGCTCTCGATGCTCTGAGCGGTCTGCTCCGCAGGAAATGCCAGCTCGTTATTGCGCACAAAGGCCGCAACAGGTACTTCTGCGGTATTAACCAGTGCCTTCATTTTGCCACTGGCAAACTTGGCGCGCTGAGCGGCAGCCGTCACCATATCGCACCCGAGCAACAGGTCCGCGGCCCCATCGCGAATGCGCGCGGTGGTAATGTCCTGCGGCGTGTTGCCCACCTTCACGTGCGCCACCACGGCACCGTTCTTTTGTGAGAGGCCGGTAAAATACAGCGTGGTACTGCCCTTCTCTTCCAGATGCGCGGCCATGCCCAGTAACGCCGCAACGGTAAGCACACCGCTGCCACCGATGCCGGCAACCAGAATACTCAACGGCTGATCCAGTTGTGGCTTGGGCGCATCCATGAGGCCGCGGCTCGCTTCATCGATGGATTCCGCAAGCGATTTCAATGCCGGCTTTTTCAGCTCGCCGCCCTCAACGCTGACAAAGCTCGGGCAAAAGCCATCGGCGCAGCGCATGTCTTTGTTACAGCTGGACTGGTTCACCTGCCGTTTGCGGCCGAATTCAGTTTCCAGTGGCTCCACGGCGATACAGCTGGACTGCACGCTGCAATCGCCACAGCCCTCACACACGCGATGGTTTATCAGCAGGCGACGGGCGGGATCGACCATCTGCCCTTTTTTGCGCCGGCGTCGTTTTTCTGCCGCGCACACCTGTTCGTAAATGATGGCGGTAACACCGGCGGTGTCGCGCAACTTGCGCTGCACATCGTCCAGGGCATCGCGGTGGAAAATCTGCAGCTCTGCAGGCAGCAGGTTGCGATTTTCTTGCCAGTGGTCCGGATTTTCGCTAACCAGGCACACCTGCCCTACGCCCTCGGCCAGCAACTGCCGGGACAGGGTGGGCACAGTGACTTCACCGTCTGCCGGCTGGCCGCCGGTCATGGCAACCGCGTCATTCAGCAGGATCTTGTAGGTGATATTGATGCTGCTTGCCACTGCCTGGCGAATCGCCAGCAGGCCGGAGTGGTTGTAGGTACCATCTCCCATGTTCTGGAAAATATGCTTGTCACTGGAGAACCGGTGCAACCCCACCCAGTGCGCGCCCTCGCCGCCCATGTGCGAGTAGGTATCGGTGCGCAGCCCTTTACCCAGCGCCATGATATGACAGCCGATGCCGGCACTGCCGGTACTGCCTTCCGGCAACTTGGTGGAGCTGTTATGCGGGCAGCCGGCGCAGAAAATGGGCTCGCGGGCAAGCAGGCCAGTGGCTTTTTGCAGCACATCGCTACCCAGCTTTTCCGCCAGGGGTATAAGCTTCGCCGCAAGTTCGGTGTCCGCTAGCCAACGCGCGATGGCCTTCGCCACCTGGTCGGGGCCAAAGCCCCAGATCGCCGGCAGCAGGTCGTTACCTTCCAGATCCTTCTTGCCCACCACTTTCGGGCGGTCACTGTCGGCCCAGCCGTAGAACAGATTTTTCATCTGGTCTTCTACCAGCGGGCGTTTCTCTTCCACCACCAAAATGCGTTCCATACCGCGGGCAAACTCGCTCATTCCGCGTGGCTCCAGCGGCCAGCTCATGGCGACCTTATGGATGGAGATACCGGCGTCGCGCAGATCCTGCTCACTTAATTCGAGAAGCTTCAGCGCTTCCAGCAGGTCCCCGTGCGCCTTGCCCACGGTGACAATACCAAACCGCTTCTGCGGCGCGTCCACAATGGTTTTATCCAGCCCGTTCGCGTAAGCAAAGGCTTTCGCCGCCGGCAGGCGCTCCTCCAGCATGCGGCGCTCGTATTCCATACGCTCTGCCGGCCAGTTGAGATGCGGGTCGTAATTGAGGCCGTGGGCCGGAACAGGGAACGATTCCGGCAATACAAATTTCGGCAGCGGTGGCACCACAATGGACGCACCGGATTCGACGGTTTCGGTGATGGTCTTGAAGCCCACCCACAGCCCGGAGAAGCGCGACAGCGCAATGCCGGCGAGGCCGAGGGTCAGGTATTCGTCAATGGTGGCCGGGAACAGCAGCGGCATCATCACCGATTCAAAAATTTGATCGGTGTTGTGGGAAAACATGGAGGATTCGGCAGTGTGATCATCGCCACACAGGGCCAACACACCACCAAGCTTCGAGGTGCCCTGGATGTTAGCCTGGCGGAATACGTCGGCACTGCGGTCTACCCCGTGGCCCTTGCCGTACCAGATGGAAAAGACCCCATCGCGAGTGGCCTGCCGGCGGTAGTGGTCGAGCAGCTGGGTACCCCAGATATTGGTCGCGCCCAGGTCCTCATTGATGCCTGGTTCGAAATGAATATCCCGCTCCGCCAGCAGCTTCTTGTGCCGCCACAAGGTCTGGTCATAACCGCCCAGGGGAGAACCCCGGTAACCGGAGATAAAGCCGGCAGTGTTCAACCCGGCGTTCTCATCCAGCCGCTTTTGCATCAACGGAAGGCGCACCAGCGCATCGATGCCCGTGAGGAAAACCCGTCCGGTATCCCGGGTGAAAGCAGCCTTGAGGGAGTACTCCCGGTCAAAGCCCAGTTCCTGATCCGATTCGACCATCGCCATAAATAAGAACCTTCTCGCTCAGTGTGGCGCACGGGTGACTACGGTTGACCACAGCCCCGGCAGCCGACTCCGGTGTTATTTTGTTGTTGCCGGTAAACTATCACCGGCGCACCAAGCAGGTCATACCAAATTCACCATGAAATTGGCGAAACACAGAAAGAATCCACCACATCTGGGCAGGTTTCTGCAATAATTGGAAACTGAAAGCGATTAGTTGAGAATATTTATCAAATCGTCGCGGGATAACCGTACGGCAGAAATGGCTGCGAAAAGTCCTGTGAACCAGTGCTATTAACTGGTCACATCCGTTATCCTCCTAACTACGGTAATCGGCAGCCTCAACGCACCTGACCAGCAGCACGCTGCCTGCACGGCTCGCCATTGTGAACAAGAAAATCAGGAACACCGGGTAACCCTATGGCCTATCTACTGGACGCCATCGACAAGCACATTCTGGAAATTCTTCAGGAAGACGCGACCATTCCCAACATCGAGCTGGCAGAAAAAGTCCACCTGTCACCGTCGCCCTGCTCCCGCCGCGTCAAAAACCTGCACGAACAGGGGTTTATCAAGCGCGCGGTCACCCTGCTGGAGCCGGACAAAGTGGGCCTGCCCGTGAGCGTGTTTATCCAGGTGACCCTCAACCACCAGGTGAAGAAAGAGCTGCAGCACTTTGAGTCCACCATCGGCCAGTGGCCGGAAGTGATGGAGTGCTACCTGATGACCGGAGACTTCGACTACCTGTTGCGGGTGGTGGTGCCCAATCTGCATGCGTATCAAGAGTTTCTGGATAAAAAGCTGACCGAGCTGCCCGGCATTGACCACATCAAAAGCAGCTTCTCCCTGAAGCAGGTGCGCTACCGGACTGAGCTGCCCCTCGATCAATTGCTGGAAAAATAATACGCGCTAGCGGCGAAACCAGCTCAGGATGAGGCTCAGCACCACGCTGACAATGATCATGGAAACAATGGGAAAATAGAAGCGGCTGCGCTCGGTCTCGATCCGAATATCACCGGGCAGCCGCCCAAACCAGTTCACCAGCCAAGGCGCATAGTTCAGCGCCAACCCCACTACGATCAGCACACAGCCAGCCACGATCAACCAGCGTCCCATCGCCACCATCCTCCCGGCACCATACTCCTGGCACCTATAAGCTCCAGAACATTTCTGTACGTCTTGCAGTGTAACCCGCATCCGGTATTCCGGCAGGCGGCGGCTAAATTGGCAGCCGCAAGCTCCACTGTTACCATCGAAGAGACCCTTCGATAGACGCTGATACAAGGCTAATAATTATGCGCCTCTTACCTACGCTCGTTAGTTTGGGCACCCTGCTTGCCTCATGGCAACTTGGGGCCACAACCCTGATGCACAACTTCGACGGCTACCAGGCCAGCGAACACCGCCTGGAACAGTTCAATACGCTGGTATTCGATGAGGGCAAGGTCCTGGCCACCGGCGATTTTGCCCAACTGCGCAAGCAATACCCTGAGGCGACAACCATCGACGCCGGCGGCAAGCTGCTACTTCCAGGCCTGATCGACGCCCACGGTCATGTGCTTGGGCTGGGCAGGCTACAGCAACAGCTGGACCTGCGGGGTCTCGATTTGCCGCAAACCCTCCACGCCATCAAGCAGTTTGCACGCAAACAGCAACCGGGCGAATGGCTGATCGGACGCGGCTGGAACCAGGTGCTCTGGCGTGGCAAGCAGTTTCCCACAAGCGCACAGCTCGACGCCTTGGATATCGACCAGCCAATCTGGCTGCAGCGCGTCGATGGGCACGCAGGTTGGGCCAATAGCGCCGCCATGAAACTTGCCGGTATCACCGCGGACACGAAGGCCCCCGACGGCGGCGAGATCATTCGCGACGAAGAAGGTAAGCCAACCGGCGTGCTCATTGATAACGCCATGGGGCTTATCCAGGGTGTCGTCCCGCAACCCACCCTGCAGGAGGAAAAAGCGGCACTCACCACGGCGTTCGAACTGGCGCTGTCCCTCGGGCTCACCGGGGTACACGACGCCGGTGTCAGCGAACAAACCCTGAAGGCCTACCGCGCCCTTGCCGCCGAAGACGCGATACCGTTGCGTGTGTATCCGATGATTTCTTCCGACGACCCGAAGTTGCCCGCACTGCTTGGCGCAGGTCATGTGGGTGCCCCGAATGAAAAACTCTACGTGCGCAGCATTAAGGTGTATGCCGACGGCGCGCTCGGCAGCCGCGGGGCCGCGCTGCTGGAGCCCTACCATGATCGCCCGAAGGAAAAAGGTTTGTTGATTTACTCGCAAAGTGAGTTGAGCAAACAGATGCAGCTTGCGACGGACAACGGCTTCCAGGTAAACGTGCACGCGATCGGCGACCGCGCCAATCACATCGTTCTGGAGATTCTGCAGTCCCTCAACAAAAAGCAGGACCAGAAACCGTTCCGCCACCGAATCGAACATGCGCAGGTGCTGACCCTCAACGACATTGAGCGCTTCCCATCACTGAACCTGATCGCCTCGATGCAACCGGTGCACGCGACCAGCGACAAGAATATGGCCGGCGACCGCCTCGGTGAACAGCGTCTCGAAGGTGCCTATGCTTGGCGGAAATTTCTCAGCCAGGGCACCAAACTGGCGGCGGGTTCCGACTTCCCGGTAGAGCCGGTTAACCCCCTCTTCGGCCTGCACGCCGCGGTCACCCGGCGCGATCGTCAGGGAGCCCCGGAGAAAGGCTGGCTGGTGGAAGAAGCCATGACACTGGAAGAAGCGCTGCGCGCCTTTACCCTGGACGCGGCCTACGCCAGTCACCAGGAAAACTTCATCGGCAGTCTGGAACCCGGAAAGTTTGCCGACTTCATCCTGCTCGATCGCAACCTCTTCACCATCGACCCGCAGGAAATCTGGCAAGCCAATGTGTTGGAAACCTGGGTAGAGGGAGAACGGGTATTTGCGCGCAGCGAATAGTAGGTAAGACGGTAACGTCAATTACGCAACCGTCACACAACCATCCCATATCCATAAAAAAAGCCGCGCCCCATTCGGGACGCGGCTTTTTTTGTGGAACCCTGGGTACTACTTTAGGTACCGGGCTACCGTTTACTCACCAGCGGACGCTGTACCCTCTTCGCCGGGCACCGGGAAACCACGGTCACGCATCAGCGGCTCGATACCCGCATCGCGACCACGGAACAGACGGTAAGCTTCTGCCGGGTCAATGGCGTTGCGCGGTGCGAACAGGTATTTAACCAGCTTGCCGGCCACTTCCTTATCGTAGAAACCACCTTCTGCTTCAGCGAAGGCTTCAGAAGCATCGGAAGTCAGCACGTCGGCCCACATGTAACCGTAGTAACCAGCGGAGTAACCTTCACCGGAGAAGATGTGTCCGAAGTGTGGGGTGCGGTGACGCATCACCAGCTCGGACGGCATGCCCAGTGCATTCAGGGTTTCACGCTCGAACTTGTCCGGGTCGATACCCTTCGGGTCGGTAGTGTGCAGCTTCATGTCCACCAGCGCGGACGCCAGGTATTCGGTGGTGGCGAAGCCCTGGTTGAAGTTGGCTGCTTTCTTGATCTTCGCCACCAGCTCTGCGGGAATCGGCTCACCGGTTTTGGCGTGCACCAGGTAATTGTCGATGATCGGATCGGTGCTCAACCAGCGCTCCAGCAACTGGGACTGGAACTCGGTGTAGTCGCGCACGCCGCCGTTAAGGGTCGGGTAGCTCACGTTGGACGCCAGGAAGTGCAGCGCGTGACCGAACTCGTGGAAGAAGGTTTCCGCATCGTCCCAGCTCACCAGCACCGGCTCACCGGGTGCACCCTTGATAAAGTTGGAGTTGTTGGAAGCCAGTACGGTTTCCTTGCCATCGAAGGTGGTGTGATCGCGGTACATGCTTGCCCAGGCACCGGAGCGCTTGCCGGAGCGGGCGAACGGGTCCAGATACCACAGGCCGATATGCTCGCCGCTGGTCTTGTCCGTCACTTCCCAGACTTTCACGTCTTCATGGAAAACCGGCACACTGCCCTCTTCCACCGGGCTGAAACTGAAGTCAAACAGCTCACCGGCAACGTAGAACATGCCTTCACGCAGATTGTCCAGCTGCAGGTACTGTTTGACTTCATCGGAGTTCAGGTCGTACTTCGCCTTGCGCACTTTCTCTGCGTAGAAACGGTAGTCCCACGGCTTGATTTTGATGCCGGCCTTTTCCGCATCAGCCACCGCCTGCATATCAGCGACTTCTTCGTGAACCCGCGCTACGGCTGCCGGCCATACCGCTTCCATCAGCGCGATGGCATTTTGCGGGTTTTTCGCCATACGGTTCTGCAGGCGCCACTGGGCGTAGTTATCGAAGCCAAGCAGTGCAACACGCTCATCACGCAACTGCAGAATTTCGGCAATGATCGCGTTGTTGTCGTGCTCACCACCGTTGTCGCCACGGCTGTAGTAGTTGGTCCACACCTTCTCGCGCAGCGCGCGGTCTTCGGAATAGGTCAGGAACGGATCCATGGAAGAGCGGGTGTTCTTGATTGCGTACTTGCCCTTCTGGCCTTTTTCTTCCGCCATAGAGGCGGCGGCTTTGACGAAGGACTCCGGCAGGCCCGCCAGCTGGTCTTCGGTCAGGAAAATATCGTAGCCTTCTTCGTCGGCCAGCACGTTGTTGGCAAACTTGGTGTGCAGCTCGGCCAGGCGGTTGTTGATTTCTGCATAGCGCTTCTTGTCTTCACCGGAAAGCGTCGCGCCATTGGTGGCGAACTCATCGTATACCAGCTCAACCACGCGCTTCTGCTCCGCGGTAAGGTCAGAGCTGTTGCGGGAATCAAAGACAGCCTTTACGCGCTGGAACAGTTTGTCGTTCTGAATGATCTTGGAGCTGAAAGCTGCCAGCTTCGGCGCCATTTCCGCCTGCACGGCACGGAATTCCGGGGTCGACATGTTGCCGCTCCAGATACCCCAGTAGGTGAACACCTGGCTCAGTGCCTTGCCGCTGCGCTCCATCTCTTCAATGGTGTTGGCAAAGGTCGGCGGCGCCGGGTTGTTGGCAATCTCGTCGATTTCTGCCAGGTTCTGCGCCATGCCGTACTCCAGCGCCGGCTTCAGATCTTCCACCTTCATCTTGTCGAATGCGGGCACACCACCGTAAGGGCCCTTCCACTCCGCCAGCAGCGCATTATTTTTTACGACATCTGCGACTACTTCGGCAGAAGCCACCACTTGCTCTGCCGGCTTCGCCGCCTGTACGTTTTCTGCTTCTTTACTGCAGCCAGCGGCGGCGGCCAGCGCCGCGGCGATGGACATTGCGATCAGTGTTTGACGCATTGAGTAGATCCTCTCGTGACATGAAATTATTAAATTTTTAGCTGCCCGGAGTGTACCCCAGCGACAAGCGAGATCGCTACGATGCGGGCACAAGGCCGCAGCTTTATCGGCCAGGTGCCGCTCTCGCGACACATTCCCCCGGCACTGATCAACTTTACGGAGTATTTTGTGGGGACAGGTTTTTAGCGTCATTCGATAACGGCTTATTAAGTGGATAGTTTTAGACTGCTGGACACATAGTACCGGTGGCGTTGTCGCACCGCCGCCAGCACGTCAACAGATTCAGTGCTCAGGTGAAATCAAACGCGCCGGTCTTCCACGATATCGCCCACCGCCAGCAGCTCCTCATCGTGAGTCACTTCTCGCCAGGGTTCATTGATTCCGGCCTCGACCCAGCTTTGCATACCGGGCAGCGCCAGAATGCGCTCGCAGTAGTCCATCGCTTCTTTGCCGAGGGAGAGCTGGTAGCCTTTCAGGCGCAAGACGACCGGTGCGAAGAACGCATCGACCGCTGTGAATTCCCGCCCCGCCAGAAATGGCCCGCCGAATCGGGAAAGTCCCTGCTGCCACAGCTCGTCGATGCGATCCAGGTCTTTTTGCAGAGCGTCGTCGATGCGATGCAGCGACACCGTTACCCCACAGTTCATGCTGCACTGGTTACGCAGGGCGAAAAAGCCGGCGTGCATTTCGGAAGCGGCGCAGCGCGCCCAGGCTCTCGCCTGCTTGTCCTCCGGCCAGACGCGCGGATGAGATTCGTACAGGTATTCGGTGATGGCGAGCGATTCCCAAACAGTGGTATCGCCGTCGACCAGACACGGTACCAGGCCGGTTGGGGAGAATTTGCGGAATTTATTCCAGCTGCCGCCCTCGTCGAAGGGCTCCAGCTGTTCCTCAAAGGGAATTTCCAGTTCGGTGGCCAGCAGCCAGGGGCGCAGCGACCAGGACGAATAGTTTTTGTTGCCGATAAACAGTTGATACATCCTGGTCTCCCTCTCCCAATTAATGGTTTGCTTGGCGTTAAGCTGTTTATGCCTTGCCGCCGGTACCATTTCGGCCGTCGCGCAGCATTTCAGAAATACAGAAGGCGAGCTCCAGCACCTGGTCTGCATTGAGTCGCGGGTCGCACTGGGTGCGGTAGCAACTGGCGAGATCTTCGTCGGAAATTTTCCAGGCACCGCCGGTACACTCGGTGACGTGCTGCCCGGTCATTTCCAGGTGAATACCACCAGGGTGTGTGCCCTCGGCACGGTGCACCGCAAAGAAATCCCGGATTTCCCGCAGAATGTTATCAAAATTGCGGGTTTTGAAGCCGCTGGATGCCTTTTCGGTGTTGCCGTGCATGGGGTCGGTGCTCCACACAATAGAGCGCCCTTCCTTTTCCACCGCACGCACCAGCGCGGGCAGTTTATCGCCCAGGGTATCGGCGCCCATGCGGGTAATCAGGGTCAAACGACCGGGCTCATTGTTCGGGTTCAAGCGATCAATCAGTCGGATCAACTCATCGGTCGCCATACCCGGCCCCACTTTGACCCCGATGGGATTCCACACCCCGGCGAGGAATTCAATATGCGCGGCATCCAGCTGGCGAGTGCGCTCACCGATCCACAGCATATGGGCGGAGCAGTCGTACCATTTGCCCGTCAGGCTATCGGTACGAGTGAGCGCCTGCTCGTAATTCAGCAACAACGCTTCGTGGGAAGTGAACAGTGTTGTCTCGCGAATGGCCGGTGTATTGGCGGAGTTGACGCCGCACACCGCCATAAACTCCAACGCATCCTGCAGACGTTCTGCCAGCTGCGCATAGCGGTCTCGCTGCGGGTTGTTTTCCAGGTAGCTCAGGTTCCAGGCATGCACCTGATGCAGATCGGCCAGCCCCCCCTGGGCAAAGGCACGCAGCAGGTTGAGGGTGGCCGCGGACTGGTTGTAGGCGGTGAGCATGCGCCTGGGGTCAGGTACGCGGGCTTCCGCAGAAAAGTCGATACCGTTGATGATATCGCCCCGGTAGCTCGGCAGCTCGACACCATCCACGGTTTCCATGTCGGCCGAACGCGGCTTGGCATACTGCCCGGCCATGCGCGCGACCTTCACCACCGGCAGGTTGCCGGCAAACGTGAGTACCACCGCCATCTGCAGCAACACTTTGAAGGTGTCGCGAATACGGTTGGCATTGAAGTCGGAAAAGGATTCTGCGCAGTCGCCACCCTGCAATAAAAACGCCTTACCCTGCGCTACTTCCGCCAGCTGGCGGCGCAGCTCCCTCGCCTCCTCCGCAAACACCAGCGGCGGGTAATCGGCAAGTTCTCGCTCAACGGATTCCACGGCATCGAGGGATGGATAGCGGGGCTGCTGGTGCGCTTGCAGTTTGCGCCAGCTGGAAGGGTCCCAAGGTTTTACCAGGGGTTCAGGCTCTTGGGACGGCTTGGTGGATTGGGACACGGGGACTTTTACCTCAACTTCCATATGCGGCTCGAAATCAGATTCAACGGTCTGTGCCGCCAATTTGGCGGCACAGAGTCTGGGAGCAATTTCACCGGCGGTCCCAGGGCCGCCGTTTCGAATCGGGAATGCAGAGCGCCGTTATCCGGCGTCGAGCACTTCCGCAACCGACTTGCAGAAGTACGCCATGTTGCTCTGGCTCAGGCCAGCGATACTGATACGGCTGGAATCTACCATGTAAATGGAATAATCCTGCTGCAGTTTATGCACCTGTTCCGGGGTAATTCCCAGGAATGAGAACATACCTTTCTGCTTTTCGATAAAACTGAAGTCGCCCGCGGCGCCGGCATCCCGCAAACTTTCCACAACACCACTGCGCAGGCTATTGATGCGCTCGCGCATCTCGGTGAGCTCCGCTTCCCAGTTGGCGCGCAGGCCCGCGTCAGTGAGGATGGACTCGACAATGGCGCCACCGTGATTGGGTGGCATGGAGTAGTTGCCGCGCACCACATTCAGCAGCTGACTCTGACCGCGATCGGCGGCCGCCGCGTCGCTGTAAATGACCATGGCGAGGCCGACCCGCTCGCGGTACAGACCGAAGTTTTTCGAGCAGGATGCGGCGACCAGCATCTCCGGCACCGATTCCGCCATCAGACGCAGGCCGTAAGCATCGGCCTCCAGACTGTCACCGAAGCCCTGGTAGGCCATGTCAATGAAGGGGGTGAAACCCTGCTTCTGCGCCATTTCCGCCAGCACCTTCCACTGCTCGCGAGTCAGGTCGGCTCCACAGGGGTTGTGGCAGCAGGCGTGGAACAGCACCAGGTCACCTTCACCGACCTGCTTCAGGGTTTCCACCATCGCGTCGAACTGCAAGCTGCTGGTGGCGCGGTCGTAATAGGGATAGCTCTTGATCTCCAAGCCGGCATTGCCCAGCAGGGGCACGTGATTGGCCCAGGTGGGGTCGCTCACCCAGATGGTGGCGCCCGCTTTGGCACGATCGGAAAACTCAGCCAGAACACGCAGGGCACCACAGCCCCCCGGCGTCTGTGCAGAGCGCACGCGGTTGCCAACCAACGCGGGGTGGCCGGCACCCAGCACCAGTTCCTGCATCGCGCTGTTGAACCCAGGGGTTCCCGCCGGACCGATGTATGCCTTGGTCTCCTCACCGCGCAACAGGCGGGTTTCCGCTTCCTTGACGGCCTG
Organism: Microbulbifer sp. Q7; assembly: GCF_001639145.1. Classification (NCBI taxonomy): domain Bacteria; kingdom Pseudomonadati; phylum Pseudomonadota; class Gammaproteobacteria; order Cellvibrionales; family Microbulbiferaceae; genus Microbulbifer; species Microbulbifer sp. Q7. The sequence goes on from NZ_LROY01000002.1 coordinate 1,281,266, forward strand.
CAGAACCGGGGTATGCCCCGCTTCATCCTTATAAACACCCACCCCCAGGTCGATTTTGTTGGGGTTATCGTCCGCACGGTAGGTGGCGAGAAGCCCCAGAATGGGGTCTGCGGGCAGGCTCTTCAGGTGGTCAAACATGGAAACTCCTGGTAATTCGCGCCGATGCGCTCACAACGCATCGAGCAGTGAATGGTCAAGTCAGAAAGATGGGATAAGAATGGCAGATGAACCGGAGATCAGTCGATCAGGCCGCGATTGGCCCAGTCCTGCGCGCGCGCCATCAGCTTTTCAATAATACTGTCGAGCTGGTTGCGCTCGTCCGCCGACAGCGAGCCCATCAGGTCGTTCTCATACTGTTGCGCCAGCGGCACAATACGTTCGTACACGTCCCGGCCCAGATCCGAAAGATTGAGCACCTGGCGACGGCGATCCGCGAGGTCTTCGCTGCGGGTGATGTAATCGTTTTTGATCAGAATCGACACCGCACGGCTGATTGCCACCTTGTCCATCGCCGTTTGCTCGACCAGATCCGCAGCGGACAGGTTCGGGAAACGGCCTAAAATGGCCATGACACGCCAGGCGGGAATGGTGAGGTCGAAACGCGCGCTGTAGGCATCCGCAATCGCGTTGCTTACCCGGTTGGACAAAACAGAAAGACGATAAGGCAGGAACTTCTCCAGACGCAGATCGTCCGGGCGCACCGCATCCATAGGGTCGGAAAGCTCAGTCTTGTCGCTAGTGGTGTTATCAATTGTCATCGCGGTTTTGTTGCCTGCTTTTCATTCGCCTGCCCTCTTTGCACTCTTTGCACTGGGCGGGGAATGGGTTGTACCAGTTTTTAAATGTAACTAAAATTGGTTTCAAATGTAACCACTGCCGCAGGATTTTTTGCCAGCACGATGGCCGGGTCGCCAACTCCGGAAAGGAAGGGAGATGTGAAGAACTCCAGTGACCACGCATCGAACCAGCCTGAGCAAGCTGGTCACCCACTCAGAAAAATTGGCAGCACATTATACGGTGCCTGACGTGGATTTTGTCAGGCCGCGCGACCACTGACGCAAACAATTTGCGCCCCGAACCGCACAGGATGCAATAAATATGGAACTCCACGGTTATTTTCGCTCTTCCGCCAGCTATCGCGTGCGCATTGCGCTCAACCTGAAGGGACTGGAATACGATTACCATCCGGTAAATCTGCTCAAGGGAGAGCAAAAAGAACCCCACTACCGCAGCCTGAACCCGCAAGGGCTGGTACCGGCACTGATCGACAGCGGGCACGTGCTGACCCAATCCCTGGCGATTATGGAATGGCTCGACGAGCAACACCCCCAACCCGCCCTGCTGCCAAGTGATCCGTTGGCGCGCGCCCGGGTGCGGGCGCTGGCCTACAACGTGGCCTGCGACATCCAACCCGTACAGAACCTGCGTGTGCTGAAATACATCCAGTCCGAACTGGGCGCCAGTGATGAACAGAAGGTTATGTGGATTCGCCACTGGATCGATGGTGGCTTCGCGGCGCTGGAAACGCAGCTGGATGGACAGGGAGACATCTTTGCCAACGGCGATGCACCGGGCCTGTTCGAGTGCTGCCTGATTCCGCAGATCTACAATGCCGAACGGTTCGGCGTGGCGCTGGACCAGTACCCTCGCATTGCGAAAATTGCCAACGCCTGCGCCGCGCTACCGGCATTTGAACAGGCGCGCCCGGAAAATCAGCCAGATAGTACGGTTTAACGGCACACCCGCCGCTACCGCTCTCGTTCAGGAGTCCCTGGCACCTCGCCCGACAATGTCAGGGGCTCCTTGAAGGTCAGCGTCCGGTAGGGGAACGGAATCTCAATACCGGCCTCATCCAACGCACGTTTCACGGCCGTTACCACTTCCCCACGTGAGCGACGCTCCTCGAAGGGGGTAGACCCGGCCCACCAGGTGACCTCAATATCAACACTGCTGTCGCCGAACCCCTGAGGGAATATCTGTATCGGCTCATCCTCTTTGACGGTTTCACATTCGCCGACGGCGGCCTTGATCACCTCCACTGCGGTAGAGACATCCTCACCATAGGCGATGCCGGCAATAATGGTAATACGCCGCTTGTTTCGGTCCGTGAGAATCTCACAGGGATTTTTAAACAAAAACAGATTGGGCACGATCACCAGCTCTCCGGTGGTTCGGCGAATAGCGGTGTTGCGCACCTCTACCGCTTCTACCCTGCCCTCCACGCCTTCACACTTGATCACATCACCGGCTTCAAACGGAAACCGCCATAAAATCAGTATCCCGGCGAAGAAATTCTCAAAAATATCTCTGAAGGCAAACCCCACCGCCACCGACAGCAGCCCGAGCCCGCCGAGGGCCTTGGCCGGTGTGAGGCCGGGAAACAGTACCATCGCGGTGATAAGCACTCCCAGCACCCAGATGAAGATGCGTGTCAGGCGAACCAGTAAATCCTGAAGCGACGGTTTGCGCGTGGTTTTCCGCGCGAAACGACGGGCGGCCTTTCCCACGAAGGTGGCGATAATCCATGTCAGCACCAGCATCAAAACACTGGCGATGAAAAAAGGGATGTGTGCAAGGAAGCCTTCCCAGATGCCATCAAGGGAGGCCATCACCGTATCGACCACGTGGGACAGAGAGGAGGGTTCTACCTTTGCCAGCTCCAGGGCATCGGCAAGCTCCTTGGCCTTATCCGCGCCGTCCTGATTATTCTGGCCCAGCGGATTCGCTTGCAGCGGCCAGCTAGGCATCGCTTACCCGGTAATCGTGGAGGCGCAGCCACCGGGTGGCGATCCATTTCTCCCCCGCAATCACCGGACTGCCACCATGCAGCGTCAGGCGGTCAAGCTCTCCTTCATCATTGGCAAACGAAAAGAACAGGCCGCACCCTTTTTTGGGCATCACATCCAGGGATACTTTGGGGAACACCGTAGAACCGCCGGCCTCCACGTTGTTCAGGTACATCACCAGAGTGCCCACACGCTGGCCGCCACGCGCCAGTACTTTCTGATTACCGGGTTTCTGGGGGTTAAAGAAATCAAAGTGGGGCCGATACTCTGCCCCCTCCTGGTAGTGCAACACCTGTATTGGCTCACCACGACTCTCCGGCACACCCAGCAAACGCTCGATACGGGCCTCAATGGCGGCGATCAAAGGGGTAGCGCGCGACTCAAAATAGGTGCCAGAGCTGGTTCTTACGTCACCGAGATCGAAGGTGCCGCTTTCTGAATTCACTACCCGTGAGCGCTTGAGCCTGGGGCGTGATAGCTCAATCAGCGCATCGCACTCACTCTCGGACAGCAAATTGCCAAACAGCACCACATTCGGTCGCTGCATCGCCAGCAGAACTTCCACCTGCTGGTCCCCGAGGTCGTACAGGTTCTTTTGCGGATGAAACAAGCAAAAGCGACTGCCGTCATATTCCTCCTCTGTCGCAGCCTGAGGCGGGGTGACTGCAGTAGTGCCAGCATCAGGCTGGGCACCCGAACCTGCAGCCACATTGCCGCCAGCTGAATAGGCCGCAATACATTGCTCAACAGCACGCTCGATGGAGGGTTGGTACCCGGCTTTCAGCAGTGCATCCATCACATTCGCCTGACACTGGCCGCGCTCCACGGCCTGCTGCATCCACTGCTTCAAGTCAGGCTGAAGCTCTGTAAATTCCACAAGACACTCCTTTGCTCTCGCCCGGCCCATGCTGCGGGGCCAACTCGCGCACTGAGTATAGTCCGCCCCCTCTGCCCTATCGCGCGGCCCAGGTGCTGCCACTGAGCACCCCATCCCAGCGTTGAACCCACTGTCACTACCGGTGTCTACCCACCAGTCTGGGCAGGGAATGCCAACTCGCCAAGAATGGATAGCACCGGAATGCGATTCCGCTAGACTTGGTTTTTAACGACACGCCAAACCGGCCCTCGACGACCGCTGAACAAGGTGACCCGCTTGATCCGCTCACTCCGCCGCTACGCGCTCTGTGCGCTCCTGATCCCTTTCCTGGCTCCCGTCCTGGCACTGACCGGCTGCGCCACCCTGTCACCGGGCTTTGAAAAACCGGATGTGCAACTTACCGCGCTGGAACCCTTGCCCGGCGATCGCAGTGGCAACCTGCGCTTTCGTATCCACCTGCGTGTATTCAACCCCAACAACACGGACCTCGCGCTCTCCGGCCTCTACTACACGCTTAAGCTGGCCGGGCACAAGGTCGTGACCGGCACCTCCAATACCCTGCCGGTAGTGCCGGCGTACGGGCAGCAAGCCATCAGCGTGGATGCGTCTGCGAACCTTATGGGGTCTTTTATGGCGGCGGCGGAACTGATCCGGTTGCAGGGCAATACCGTGCCCTATGAACTGGAGGCCAAGCTGGGGCTGAAGGCATCGCTGCTACCCGCGATTCGGGTATCCAAGCGGGGGGAGATCCAACTGGGGCAATACCAGCGCTGATACCGCGCCAAGAGAGCGGCACGGCGGGCGGGGAAAGAAGACGGTGTCAGGGAAGGGACACGGGCTGGGCCGGCGAAATGCCAACCCAGCCGGGTCAGGAAAGGCACAAAAAGGCGGCGAGACTATCGACGCGAGACTATCGACGCGAGACTATCGACGCGCGGCTACGATACCGCCGGTCATGGCCGCCACGGAGCTGAGAATACCCAGCCCTACCAAGCTATACAGGCTAATGCTCTGCTCGGCCATGGCAGCCAGCGCTTCCTGCAACGGGAACTGCCAGCAGACGATAGCGGATGCCGCGATCACCGCCGCATACTGGTAACGCGTGGCACGACGCTCGGAACGCTTCGCCGGCACGGGCGGCAGATCCACCATCACGCGCTCACAGAAGCCGTCATCGTCCAGGTGAGGCTCGTTGAACTGCAGCTGCTGAGAAAGCCAGGTGTCAAAATCTGGCGAGTCACCACCGATAACACCGGACTCAGAGTGCACAACACCGCCTTTGATTACCATACCTGGAATACCTGCTGTATCACTTGTGGAATTTCTTGAATCAGCCACTGACTACCTCCTCCCGCCAGGCCTGCAGTAACGACTGCAATTTGGCCCTTGCGCGATTAACGTGGGATTTTACCGTGCCCAGCGGCAATTTCATAATTGTGGCCGCTTCCTCGTGGGAAAAGCCGCGCTGCATACACAGATGCACCGCCTGTCGCTGGGCGTCACTCAATTCCCCCATTGCCGAATTCAGGTCTCTGGCCATGCCCAGTTGCTGTGCTTCTTCGACACTTTCCTGGGCCTGGGCGCGGTCCACCGCCTCCTGATCCACCTCGGGCGTATTTTTGCGCTTGTGACTCATGACCAGATTGTAGGCGATGCGGTACAGCCATGTGCTGAAGCGCGCATCCCCACGAAACGCCGGCAGCGCCTTGTAGGCCTTGATGAAGGCCTCCTGCGCCATGTCGTCGGCAAGACCCTGATCGCCATTGCACAGCTGGCGGAGCGAGAATCGCAGCTGTGACTGATAGCGACGAACCAGCTGGGCATAAGCCCGCTGGTCCCCGTCTTCGACGACGCGCCTGATCAGATCCTCATCATTGAGGTCCATGGGTGGTAATCCTTAACCGGCCTGCTGGTGATCGAGTTTCCAGTTCCAATACCGGGCGACCCCGATAAACAGTGGTATCAGACCCAGGCTGCCAGCCCCAATACCCGAAGCGACCGTCAACCAGATGAAGATGGCAGCGCCCACCGCCATCAGGGTGAAACCGCGGTCTTTGGTGCTGGCGGCACGCTCGCCTTCCATAGCGTCCAACAGCTCCGGCGGAATATCACGCCCTTCCGCGACCATGCGATTGATGTTGTCCATCAGCAGCTGCTTCTTGCGGTAGCTGTTGCGGGTCACCAACCACACGATCATGATCGGGGTACCAAAGAGCGCGACGATCGCGACAATACCGATCAACCACTCCATATCCGGACCGCGGCTACGCTCTACGTGGCGCTCCCGATACTCACCGTGCTCGGCCCGGGCGCGCTCCACTTCGGCGCGGATGCGCTCGGCACGCTCCATATCCGCGTTGATACCGATACTGATATTGCGCGGCACCGAATTGAGCGCCTCTTCGACCACCAGCCCCTTCTCATCGAGAATCCCTTTCTCTTCGAGTTTCTCGTAGATACGGCGGGTAACCGCGCCACCAAACTCCTCGCCCAGATCGATCTGCACGTCGGCGCTCTCGCCATTTTCGTCGCGGGCGTGGATCCGCAGGCTGCCGTCTTCCTGGCGCAGGATCCGCACCTGTTTAGACACCTTGTTTTCTGCCGACTTCGCCGGTGCCTCAGGCGCAACCACCGGCGCCGGGGGTTGCGGCGGCTGCGGGGCTACCGCCTCATCGTCCTGTGCCAGCAAGCTGCCGGAAGCACCCATTGCCAGGGCCGCCACAAAGGCGCACGCCCAGCGAGGCTGTCGGTTACGCGTAGTTAATTCATTCGCTCTCATTGATGTTATCTCGCTCTTACTAATCTGACCGGCTGAAAAGGCCCACCTCGGGCCCAGGGTCTGTGCGACAGCAGCTTGTACATAATTTGGCCACCCTGTATCCGGGCGGCCATCTGCAGTACCTTCTACCAGACAGGCCTGCCGCACTGCTGTCACACGGCCGGGCTTTACCCTTCTCCTGATGGACGCAGCGGCGATCCGCTTTGGATGCAAAGCAGATGCAAAAATAATCAGGGAAACGGTCTTGTAACCCCCCGCAGCCACTTTATCACGCAAACGGGATACCTATGACTTCACACACCCCAGCCACCACGCCTCAACACAGCACCACCGCCACACCTACCTCGGTCCTCGAGTTCTGGTTTGGCAGTGACGAACTCCAGCGCGACCCGCCAGCACATCAGCGCGCACACTGGTTCCAGCGTAGTGACGAATTCGACGCCGAAATCCTCAACCGGTTTGGCAGTGCCATTGACGCCGCGCTAGCGGGCGCACTCGGGCACTGGACCGACTCCACCGAGGGCCGGCTGGCGATGATCCTCGTGTGCGACCAGTTCACCCGCAATGTGTTTCGCGGCACCGCCCGGGCATTTGCCGGCGATGCTGTAGCGCTGGAGATCAGCCAGGCCATGATCCGCAGCAACCAGCAACGCCAGTTAGCGCTGCATCAGCGCGCCTTTGTAGGAATGCCCCTGGAGCACTCCGAGCTGGCCGAGGTGCAGGCCCAGTCGGTGGCCTACTTCGACCAGTTGCGGCACGACTTCCCCGCGGACCGCCCCGGGGTGAGCGAGGAAGCGGCAAAAGCGGCCGAAGATTACTACCGCTTTGCCGTCGCGCACCGGCGGGTAATTGATCAATTTGGGCGCTACCCCCATCGAAATGCGGCACTCGGGCGGAAAAATTCTGCACAAGAACAGGAATGGCTGGATAATGGTGGCGGGTTTTAACACACCAGTGGATGACCGCATTGAGCGGTTGACACTGGATACCCATACAGATACTGTATATTCATCCAAGTCAAACAACACACGGTTATTGCCCGGCATCAGTCCGGAATCACTGTATAAGACAACAGGAGGCCCTTATGGCGGTAGTAGCGGTTTGGAAATGTGATAGAGACGGAGCCATGTTCGACAACAAGAAAGACGCCGAAGAACACGACAAGATGCTGGAACTGGCCGCCAACATTACCGCGCTGATTGAGCGCAATGTTGATGGTGTTTCCGAAGAAGCCTGTGAAGAAATCGGCCTGATGCTGGCCAAGCGCCGGGACGTACTGGCCAAGGCCTGCAAAGGCAAACCGGAAGCGCTGCTGGAAGAAGAGCAATCGGACGAGCAGGCAGACAGCGAAAACGTTACCCCGCTGGCAGCCAACCAGTAATGTAAACAAGCAATGGCCGCCCGCGCAGCCGGATTCCCCACCCGGCTGCGCGGAACGAGCCCCAGATTTCCACCCCTGTACTCTTTTCCACCCCTGTACTCTGCCCGGCTTGCCGGGCTTTTTTTATGAGAAGTGGTTAGAACGCAGCGGCGATATTGATTACCGCCAGAATGATAATCACCAGCCAGGTCAGTGAGGTGCCAATAAAGCGGCCGGGATGATAGCCGCCCCGCCCGGCAATCAAGCCGATCGCGTGCAGGAGCCGCCCCAGAACCAGGGCCCCACCCAGGCAATGCAGCCACAGGTGAGAAAGGCCATTGATCTCCGCAATCAGCATCAAAATCAGCGCCAGCGGAATATATTCAATCGCGTTGGCATGGGTGCGAACAACGATCTGCCCCTCTTTATCGCCACCGGTACCCAGACCCACTTTCTTGCCGCGACGAAAGGCCACCACCTTGAATGCCAGGGCGATCACCAGCAGCGCACACAGGCCCGCATAGAGCGCCGTCACTTGTAAACTCATCATCTCAGGGGTTTACTCCTATTTGTTGGTTTTTATTACTTCTTGTAGCCGTGTCCAGTACCGGCACCGGGGTGCAGATACCGATCGCGCAAGCGCGTTGAACGGTTTTCCAGAGATTGCGGTTTTCCGTCGATTACAACGAGCTCCGCAAAGCTGGTCACTTCCAGTGGATCGCCGCTCCACAGCACCAACTCCGCCGCACCCCCCGGCGCCAGCACACCACCCTCAAGGCCAAACACCTGGGCAACATTTGCCGTAATCGCACGCACGCCCTCTTCAAAAGGCAGTCCGTACGCCACGGCATTGCCGGCGCCCTGGCGCGAGAGGTAGCTGTTGTGGGTACCGGCATAGCCGGGTCCGCCAATTACTACGGTCACGCCCGCCTTTTGCAACAGTGCGGCGTTATCCAGGCGCGCGCCGAGCTTCTCAAACGCGGTGGGCGTATTGCTCATTGCGTCAATGACCACCGGAACCCGCGCGGCGGCCAGTTGCTCCGCGACCATCCAGCCTTCCGAAGCGCCCTCAATAATCAGCTTCAGATCGAACTGCTTTGCCAGCGCCAGCAGTTGCAGGATATCGCTAGCCCGGTTGGCATTCACCAGCAGAGATTGCTCGCCGCTGAGCAGCGGCTGCAGGGACTCAAGATCGGCAATGGAGAAATCGAGGTCTCGCCACTCGCCGCGGCGAACGGCATCGCGGTTGTCCGCGTATTCCTTTGCCTGTCCCAACGCGGCCTGAATCTGCGCGTATGCGCGCGCACGGCTACCGCCGGCCAGGGAAGCGCCGTATTCACCGTAATAGATTTTTTGCAGCAGTGCCCGATCCGTCACACTGTCAAAATCCCCGGTGAGCTTTATGCCAAAACCCTGACCGGCAAAAATCTTCTGCTGGCTATTGGGTACCACCACGGCGCGCGTAACGCCACCGGCGCGGTTGAACGGAATTAACGTGGAGTGCGGGTTGAAGGCGACTACCGGATTGAAACCGGCACCGATAGAGCTGTCTTCAATCGCGCCATCATTGGTCGACGCCGCCGCCCCGATTTCCGTAAGCCCCAGTTCGCTATTCGGTGCGATAAGGCCCGGGGTGACCACTTTGCCGCGGCCATCAATCACCAGGTCTGCCGTCATAGTGCCGAGATCATCGGCAATCTGCGCAATGCGGCCATCTTTGACCAGTACATCCCCGATTTGCAGGGTGCCCTGATCACTCAGAGTGATGACCTTTGCGCCCTTGATCAGCAGTGTTTCCGCCAACGCCACTGGCGCCGTGAAAAATACAGAGGCCAGCACACCCATCTTCAGCAACTGTTTCATTTTCATTAGCGCTCTCCTCCTTCTGGCAGACGCTCACCCTCGGCATCCAGAATCCCCAACTCAAAATCACTGTGCGGCTGTCGTTCGGGGTTATCGCGGTCGTACATCAAATTGCCATCAATAAAAACTTTTTCGGCTTTGCTGTAGACGCTGAACGGATTGCCAGACCACACCACCACGTCCGCCATCTTGCCTTTTTCCAGGCTGCCGGTGACGTCGTCAATACCGAGGGACTTGGCCGGATTCAGGGTCATCCAGACCGCGGCGTGGCGCGGCTCGATATGGAAACCGGCGCGCTGGCCTGCCACCATCGCCTTGGCAGTTTCCTCGTTGAGGTGCTGGATACCCACCGCAGAATCCGAATGGATCAATGCGCAGGCCTTGGCCTGGTCAACAATGGCAATATTGGCTTCGGTCATATCAAACGCTTCGTGCTTGAAGCCCCACCAGTCCGCCCACATGGCTGCACAAACGTTGTTCTCTGCCAGCAAGTCAGCGACCTTGTACGCCTCTACCGCGTGGTGGAAGGTGGAAATCTGAAATCCGAACTCCTCCGCCACATCCATCATGATGGCCATTTCTTCACCGCGGTAGCAGTGGTTGTGTACCAGGATATCGCCGTTCAGCACGCCTGCCAGGGTCTCCATCTGCAGGTTGCGGTCCGGCTCTTCCCCGCCATTTTTCTCGTAGTTATCCCACTTGTCGCGATAGGCGGAGGCTTCAATCCAGGCCTGGCGATAACCGGCCACGTTGCCCATGCGCGTTGAGGGCGCACTGCCCTTGCCGCCATAGACCCGCTTGGGGTTCTCGCCACAGGCCATTTTCAGGCCATAGGGCGCGCCGGGGAATTTCATATCCTGCACGCTGCGGCCGGGTACGTTTTTCAGAGTGACACCGCGGCCGCCAAACAGGTTGGCCGAGCCCGGAAGAATCTGCAGCGTGGTCACGCCGCCCGCCAGGGCCAGCGCAAACTGCGGATCCTGTGTCCACACGGAGTGCTCTGCCCACACCTCGGCGGTGTTCGGCGAGGTCATTTCGTTACCATCCTGGGAGGATTCAATCGCCGGTGCGGGGTAGTCCCCAAGGTGGGAGTGGACATCAATAATGCCCGGGGTCACCCATTTGCCGGCCCCCTCCACCACCATACCCTTCTTGGGGGCCTTCAGGTCTTCACCGATGGCTGCAATCTTGCCGTCTTTCAGTAATACATCCGTATTGTTCAGCTGTTCACCGGTGCCAGTTAACACGGTCGCTCCGCGAATCAGAACCGGGGCTGTCTCGTCGGCTTTATAGGTCGACGGGAATGCGCCCTGGCGCGCGAAATCGGCCCCGTCTGACTTGTCCTGTTTATCACCGCCGCACGCACTGAGCGCCACGGCCAGTACCGTACTGCCGGCCACGGCCAACAGACGTTGCCGCACATTATTCGAATCCAGAGTTGGCCGCATTGCCCCTCCTACCACTGCTGTTGTTATAGAAAATCAGATTGAAGATCAGCGCCCATGCTAGCAGCAATTCAGGAATCCGCCAGCACCGCACATGACGCGGCCGACCAGATGCTTTGGCCAATCGAGACAGTCAACGCAGGAAGTTTCTGTGGAGATAGATACAGGAGGTTACTGCAGGGGTAGAAACAGGAATTGATACGGGGAGTTGATGAAGAGAATTGACGCAGAGGGTTACACCCAGGAATTGAAGTAACGCCCGGGCGCAGCCCCAGTGCGGCGGTTAATAATGCAGCAGCTTGATAATCCGCTCGCCATTATCACACTCGCCCACCACTTCCGGTTCAGAGAGCTTTGAGCCCGCCTGGATAATCTTGTTACTGGGGTAGGAAACAAAGCAGGCGAAGTTAAAGTTCACCGCCCAGTTGCAGCGGATCAACCCGTCATCCTCATCGTAGAAGCGCTCCTGGCAAAAGCTCAGGTTAGGGCTCTGCCCTCCGCCCAGCTGCGGCTGGCCGGGGTCTTCCGTTTGTGCGCTGGTCACCAACGCCATCACGGCCAATAAAACGCCTGTAGACACAACCCAGCGCATCATCTCATACCTGCCTTTCGCCAAAACGGCGCCCGTTACTACTTTGAGCCTAGCAGGTACTGCGCCTATTTCCTCTCAAGACCCGACCAGTCAGTTTTTCACCGCCCTGTTATCATATACGGCACATGCCAGAGATCACCAAGCACCGGAGCCTGTACCGATCATGTCAACGCCCGCCACGTCTGCGTCCCCGCCCTGCCACTGTTGCTCCGGCAAGCCACTCGCGCAGTGTTGCGGGATTTACCTGAGCGGCCAAGTCTACCCCAATACTGCCGAGGCGCTGATGCGCAGCCGTTACAGTGCATTTGTGACCGGCAACCTGCCCTACCTGACAAAAACCTGGCACCCGGACACCTGCCCCGAGCTCAACAGCGACGATTTGACCACCCGGTGGCAAGGGCTCGAAGTGGTAAAAAGCAAACAGGGGCTGAAGAAGTCCATTGTCGAGTTTCGAGCCTGGTTTACCGATGGCGACACCGAGCGTGCGCTGCACGAAATTTCCCTGTTCAAGCTACACAAAAAACGCTGGGTCTATGTGGAACCGCTGGACAAGTGGCCGTAAATCGGCGCAAGCTGAACCCTCCGATAGATAAGGATTTGCGTGTCATTATTAGCCACATCGCCGTGCGTAATTCCGCCAGTGCCATAATGTAAGACCAGAGCAATCAATAATTTTGATTTATCGATAACAACTGTACGGTGCATGGCAGGTTCGAATTGCACGCTGAGTGCCGGCAGTATTGCTTGAGGATTGTATGTCTACCGATCTCGTTGATGCACAGGTATCGCCTACCGGGCAGTTTGACATTCTGTCCAAATACGAAATTAACAAGCTGGCCCGGCACAGCCATGGCCCGCACTATCAAATGTTCCGCAACTGCGCCCTGGCAGTTCTCAACTGCGGAAACTACATGGACGACGGTAAAGAACTGCTGGAGAAATACCGGGATTTCGATATTGCCGTAGTACCCACCGAGCGCAGCGTCAAACTTGAAGTGAAAAATGCCCCGGCCTCGGCGTTTGTCGACGGCAAGATGATCCAGGGCATCGCCGAGCACCTGTTTGCGGTGCTGCGTGACATCATTTACGTGAACAGCGAAATTACCGGAAACCCGCGCTATGACCTGGTATCGGCCCAGGGGGTGACCGATGCGGTATTCCATATCCTGCGCAATGCCGGCACTTTTGATGGCGACCGCACCCCCAGGCTGGTGGTGTGCTGGGGCGGCCACTCGATTTCCCAGGAAGAATACGACTACACCAAGCGCGTGGGTTACGAGCTGGCGCTGCGCCACCTGGACATCTGTACCGGCTGCGGCCCCGGTGCCATGAAGGGGCCGATGAAAGGCGCCACCATCGGCCACGCCAAGCAGCGCTACCGCCACGGGCAATATCTCGGCATCACCGAGCCGGGCATCATTGCCGCGGAAGCCCCCAATCCGATCGTCAACGAACTGGTGATCATGCCGGATATCGAAAAGCGGCTCGAAGCCTTCGTGCGCACCGGCCACGGAATTATCGTGTTCCCGGGGGGCGCCGGCACGGCGGAAGAGATTCTGTATCTGCTGGGCATCCTGCTCCACGAAGAAAATCGCGAGCAGCCCTTCCCGGTCATCTTTACCGGCCCGGCCAGCGCCGCCGACTATTTCATCCGCATTGACCAGTTCATCGGTTCCACCCTGGGCGAAGCCGCCCGCTCGCGCTACCAGATCATCATCGATGACCAGCAGGAAGTGGCCCGGCAAATGGCTGCCGGTATCCAGCAGGTGCGCCAGTACCGCAAGGAAACCGGCGATGCCTATTACTACAACTGGCAGTTGAGAGTCTCCACCGAGTTCCAGCGGCCCTTTGCGCCCACCCATGAAAATATGCGCGGGCTCGCGCTGCACCAGAACCAGGAGCCCTATCTCCTAGCGGCCAACCTGCGCCGGGCGTTCTCCGGCATTGTTTCCGGCAATGTGAAGGATGAAGGCATTCGCAACGTAGAGAAAAACGGGCCTTACGAATTGTGCGGCGATCCGGCACTGATGCAGAGCATGGACAGCCTGCTGGAATCCTTCGTCAAACAGCAACGGATGAAGCTGCCGGGCAAGACCTACACACCCTGCTATCGCATTGTCGGCGAGTAGGCTTTTCGCAAACCCCCAGACGAAAAAAAAGCGCAGCTCGAGGCTGCGCTTTTTGGTTCAGTCTTCTGCGTAATCCGTCATCGGCGGGCAGGCACAAATCAGGTTTTTATCCCCGTACACATTGTCCACCCGGCCTACCGGCGGCCAGTACTTTCTCTGGCGCAGGCTGTCCAGCGGAAACACCGCCTCGGCCCGGCTGTAGGCGTGATTCCACGGCTCCACCGCCAGCACTTCCGCCGTATGCGGGGCATTGACCAGCGGATTGCTGTCCAGCGGCCACTCACCCCGCTCGACCCGGGCAATCTCCTCGCGAATCTGGTTCATCGCATCGCAAAAACGGTCCAGCTCCTCGATCGATTCACTTTCCGTGGGCTCGATCATCAAGGTGCCGGCCACCGGGAAAGACATGGTGGGCGCGTGGAAACCGTAGTCGATCAGGCGCTTGGCCACGTCGTCGACAGAAATACCGCTGGTTTCCTTCAGCGGCCGCAGGTCCACAATGCACTCGTGGGCTACGCGGCCGTTGCTACCGCGATACAGAATCGGATAGCTATCCTGCAGGCGTGCCGCAATGTAGTTGGCATTGACGATGGCCAGTTCGGTAGCCTTGCGCAATCCATCGCGGCCCATCATGCGGATATACATCCAGGTAATCGGCAGAATGCTGGCGCTGCCGGCGGTGGCCGCCGATACCGGCGCACCATGGCGATTGGCCTGGGCAATGCCTTTACTGCCGGCAGACACCGCACCGGGCAGGAATTCCGCCAGATGCGCACCCACCGCCACTGGCCCCACACCGGGGCCGCCGCCACCGTGGGGAATACAGAAGGTTTTGTGCAGGTTCAGGTGGGAGACGTCCCCGCCAAATTTGCCCGGCTGGCACAGGCCCACCATGGCATTGAGGTTGGCACCATCGATATACACCTGGCCGCCGTGACGGTGCACGATCTCGGCAATCTCACGAATACCTTCCTCGAATACCCCGTGGGTAGAGGGATAGGTCACCATGATCGCCGCCAGCCGCTCGGCGTGCTCGCTGGCTTTCGCGCGCAGGTCTTCCAGGCTGACATTCCCGTGCTCATCGCACTTCACCACCACCACACGCATACCGCACATCTGTGCAGAGGCGGGGTTGGTGCCGTGGGCGGAGCTGGGTATCAGGCAGATATCGCGCTCCGCGTCACCGCGGCTGGCATGATAGGCGCGGATTGCCAGCAGCCCGGCGTACTCGCCCTGGGAACCCGCATTGGGCTGCAGGGAAATGGCATCGTAGCCGGTGATTTCGCACAGCATGGCTTCCAGGCTGTCTATCATTCCGCTGTAGCCATCCACCTGCTCTGCCGGCGCCAGCGGGTGCACGTTGGCAAATTCCGGCCAGGTCACCGGCAGCATTTCCGCGGTGGCGTTGAGCTTCATGGTGCAGGAGCCCAGCGGAATCATCGAGCGATCGAGGGCGATGTCCCGGTCCGCCAGAGTGCGCAGGTAGCGCAGCATTTCGGTCTCGGAATGGTAGCGGTTGAACACCTCGTGACTGAGCAGCGCGTCGCTGCGCAGCAGGTTGCCCGGCAACACCGGCGCTTCACGGGTTTCAATGCTCTCGAAGTTCAAGCGGCTTTCTGCCTCAAACACCGACCACAGCACTTCCACCTCTTCGCGGGTCGCGGTTTCGTCGAGGGAGATCCCCACCCGTTCGCCGTCGATCACCCGCAGGTTTATCCCCTTGTGCTTCGCCGCATCGTGCACCCTGGCGGCACCGCCGTTTACGCGCACGCTCAGGGTGTCAAACCAGGTCTCGTTCTCCACCTCGCAGCCCAGCTCCTGCAAGCCAAGGGCCAGCACGCTGGTGAGGTAATGCACCCGCGCGGCGATGGTACGCAGCCCCTGGGGACCGTGATACACCGCATACATCGACGCCATGACCGCCAGCAAGACCTGCGCGGTACAGATATTGGAGGTGGCCTTTTCCCGACGGATATGCTGCTCGCGGGTCTGCAGGGCCAGCCGGAACGCGGGCTTGCCATTGGCATCGATCGACTGGCCGACCAGACGCCCCGGCAAGGAGCGTTTGAAGGACGCACGGGTTGCCATATAGGCCGCGTGCGGGCCACCAAAGCCCATGGGCACACCGAAACGCTGGGTGGAGCCGACCGCGACATCCGCCCCCAGCTCCCCCGGCGAGGTCAGCATGACCAGGCTCAGGATATCCGCGGCCATCACCGCCAGGCCGCGCTGCGCATGTACCGCATCGATCACTGCGCGGTAATCCCGCACGGCGCCACTAACCCCGGGGTACTGCAACAGCACACCAAACACGGCAGTCGCATCCAGGTCTGTGGCGGGGTCCCCGACAATCACCTCAATACCCAGCGGCTCCGCGCGGGTCTGCAGTACCTCGATGGTCTGCGGCAGGCAATCGCGATCGACAAAAAAGGCCCGCGCTTTGGACTTGGACATACGCTGGCACAGGGTCATCGCCTCGGCGGCCGCGGTGGCTTCATCCAGCATCGACGCATTGGCCAGATCCATACCGGTCAGGTCACTGACCATGGTCTGGAAGTTAAACAGCGCCTCCAGCCGGCCCTGGGAAATCTCGGGCTGGTACGGGGTATAGGCGGTGTACCAGGCCGGGTTTTCGAGGATATTGCGCAGCACTACATTGGGAGTGCGGGTGCCGTAATAGCCCTGGCCGATAAAGGAGCGGAACGATTGGTTGGTCTCTGCCAGCGCACGCAACTCCGCCAGCGCCTCGTGCTCGGGCACACCCTCGGGCAGCGCCAGTGCCGCCGGCATGCGAATGCCACCGGGAATCACATCGTCGATGAACGCATCGACACTGGAATGCCCAAGCGCTTCCAGCATCCGCGCGAGATCGTCCTGCGAGGGGCCGATATGGCGATGGGTAAATTCGTCGCGACGCTCCAGGTCGCGCAGGGTTTGCTTTGCTTGCAGCATTTGAATCGTCTCCGCTCCTGAAAATTATTCGCCGTCGACCAGCGCGGCGTAGGCATCCGCACTCAGCAGCGCCTCCAGCTCCGCCGGGTTTTGCGGTCGTACACGCATAAACCAGCCCTCGCCCATGGGGTCGCTGTTGACCAGTTCCGGTTCATCCGGCAGCGCACCGTTGACCGCGACCACCGTGGCCGCGAACGGCAGGGAGATATCGCCCGCCGCTTTTACTGACTCGATCACCGCCACTTCATCACCGGCGGCCAGCTCAGCGCCCTCTTCCGGCAGTTCCACAAACACCACATCCCCCAGCTGCGACTGGGCAAAATCGGTAATGCCGACGGTCACTTCGTCGCCTTCCACAGAGAACCACTCGTGGCTTTCGGTATATTTCACATTGCTCATATTCTTTTTCCTGAAATTCAGTTGGGCTACTTAACCGCGGTAATAACGCTGGGGGACAAAGGGGGTCTTGGCCACGGCGATGGGGATGCTCTTGCCGCGCACCAGGGCCTGCAGGCTGGTGCCGATTTTTTCGTAGCCGCGATCCACATAGGCCATGCCAACCGCGGCGCCCAGGGTGGGTCCGTAACCGCCACTGGTGACCTTGCCCACAACATTGCCGGCCTCATCGATCAGGTCGGCGCCGGCGCGCACCGGAATCTTGCCCTGCACCGAGAAGCCCACGCGCTTGCGCGCCACACCCTCGGCGATCTGCGCGAGTACCACATCGGCACCGAGGAATCCGCCGGCCTTGGCGCCGTCGGCGCGGCGCGACTTGGCAATGCTCCACAGCAGGCTGGCTTCCACCGGGGTTGTGTCGCGGTCCATATCGTTGCCGTACAGACACAATCCGGCTTCCAGGCGCAGGGTGTCGCGGGCACCGAGGCCGATCATCTGCACGCGGCCATCGTCCAGCAGGTTGCGGGCCACCCTCTCCACCGCACTGGCCGCCACGGAAATTTCAAACCCGTCTTCACCGGTGTAACCGGAGCGGGTCACATAGCAGTCTTCGCCAAACAGCTCGACACGCGCACCGCGCATAAACGTCAGCGCACAGGTTGCGGGTGCCAGCTCGCCGATCAGTTCACCGGCCATGGGGCCCTGAACCGCCAGCAATGCCTGCTGGCCGAGCACGCGGATATCACAGCCGCGCAGGTGCTGCTGCAAATGCGCGATATCCGCCGCGGCGGTTGCGGCATTCACCACCAGGAAAAATTCGTTCTCTGCCCAGCGGGTAATAATCAGGTCATCGAGAATGCCGCCGGTTTCCGACGTCATCACCGCGTAGCACTGCTGATTGATCGCCAGCCCCTGTACGTCGATGGGCAACAGCTTTTCCAGCGCGCTCGCCGCATCGCTGCCGCGCACCACCAGCTGCCCCATGTGGGAAACATCAAACACGCCCACCGCTTCGCGGGTGTGCAGATGCTCCTGAACGATGCCGGTACGGTACTGAATGGGCATGGCGTAACCGGCGAACGGCACCATTTTTCCGCCGAGTTCCTCGTGCAGTGCGTACAGTGGCGTCTTGCGTACTTCATTATTCATGGTGTTCTTTTCCTTAACATTCGATCACGCTGACGGGCAGATCGATGGCGTTTACCGCCAGGCCACCGCGCGCGGTTTCTTTGTATTTGTCCTGCATGTCGCGACCGGTGTCGCGCATGGTGCGAATGACTTTGTCGAGGGAGATAAAGTGTTCGCCATCACCGCGCAGGGCCATGCGCGCCGCACTGATCGCTTTCACGGAGGCCATGGCGTTGCGCTCGATACAGGGCACCTGTACCAGGCCGCCGACCGGATCGCAGGTAAGACCCAGGTTGTGCTCCATGGCTATTTCCGCCGCGTTTTCCACCTGTTGCGGGGTGCCGTCCAGCACTTCCGCCAGCCCGGCCGCGGCCATGGAACAGGCGGAGCCTACCTCCCCCTGACAGCCCACTTCCGCACCGCTGATGGAGGCGTTTTTCTTGAACAGAATGCCCACGGCGGCGGCGGTGAGCAGAAAACGGATAACGTCTTCTTCCGTGGGGTTGCGGGAAAAGCGCATAAAGTAGTGCAGCACCGCCGGGATAATGCCGGCGGCACCGTTGGTGGGCGCGGTCACGATGCGCCCGCCCGCCGCGTTTTCTTCATTCACCGCCAGCGCATACAGGCTCACCCAGTCCAGCGCCGACAAAGGGTCAGACAGGCAGGCTTCCGGGCGGCTGCGCAGTTGCTGGTAGAGGTTGGCCGCGCGGCGCTTCACCTTGAGGCCACCGGGCAGGATGCCCTCGTTGTGCATACCGTTGGTCACGCAGTCCTGCATCACCTGCCAGATTTTCAGCAGGCCGGCGCGGGTCTCCGCTTCGCTGCGCCAGGCCGCCTCATTGGCCAGCATTACATCGCTGATCTTGAGATTTTCGCGCTTGCAGATCGCGAGCAGCGCTTCCGCAGTGTCGAACTCGTAAGGCACCACCAGCGCCTGCTCCAGGGCATTTTCTGCCTGCGCCTCCGCTTCGGTCACCACAAAGCCACCGCCAATGGAGTAGTACACCTCTTCCGCCAGCACCCGCCCGCGCGCATCCAGCGCACTAAAGCGCATGCCGTTGGCGTGCAGCGGCAATTCTTCCTCACCGATCAGCAACAGGTCCTGCTGCGGATCAAACGGAATCACCCGCTCCCCCGCCAGGTTCAGGCTGCAGCACTGCTCGATCGCGGCCACACGTTCATCCACAGTACTGGTATCCACCCATTCCGGTTGCTCACCTTCCAGCCCCAGCATGACCGCCTTGGTGGTACCGTGGCCGACACCGGTGGCGCCGAGCGAGCCGAACATATGTGCGGTGACGCGTGACGCCTCCGCAAAGCAGCCCTGGTCCCGCAATAACTGCAGGAACAGGCCCGCCGCCTTCATCGGACCCACGGTGTGGGAGCTGGACGGACCGATACCGATCTTGAACAGGTCAAAAACACTCAGCGACATGATCACGCGGCTCCGTGCGACTGGGCCGTGGGATACACCGGAAAGCGTGCACACAGTGCCGACACATTCGCGCGCACGCGCGCCTGCACTTCCGCCAGCGCCTGCACTTCCGCCAGCGCTTCCGCTTGTGACGGCGCGAGCTGTTCGAGGATGTCGCACATCCAGTCCGCCAGCTGCTCCGCCTCCGCGGTACCCATGCCACGCGCGGTAATCGCCGGCGTGCCGATACGCACACCGCTGGTCACAAACGGCGACTGCGGATCATGGGGTACCGTATTTTTGTTGACGGTGATATGCGCCGCGCCCAGCGCTGCGTCTGCGGCCTTGCCGGTTACGCCGCGCTTGCTCAGGTCGATCAGCAACAGATGGTTTTCGGTACCGCCGGAGACGATGTCGAAACCGCGCCCCATAAATACCGCCGCCATCGCCTTGGCGTTATCGATCACACGCTGCTGGTAGGTCACGAACTCCGGCGCCAGCGCTTCCTTGAACGCCACCGCTTTGGCGGCAATCACATGCATCAGCGGGCCGCCCTGGATACCGGGGAAAATCAGGGAATTGAATTTTTTGCCCAGCCCCTCCGGGTCGCGGGACAGAATCAGGCCGCCGCGGGGACCGCGCAGGGTTTTGTGGGTTGTGGTGGTCACCACATCCGCCACCGGCACCGGGTTGGGATACAGGCCCGCCGCCACCAGGCCGGCCACGTGCGCCATATCCACGAACAGATAGGCACCCACCTTGTCGGCGATGGCACGGAAGCGGGTCCAGTCCATGATTTGGGAGTAGGCCGAGAAGCCGGCAACGATCATTTTCGGCTTGTGCGCCAGTGCCAGTCGCTCGACTTCGTCGTAGTCCACTTCGCCGGTCTCGGGGTTGAGGCCGTACTGCACCGCGTTATACAGGCGGCCGGAAAAATTCGGCTTGGCGCCGTGGGTCAGGTGCCCACCGTGATCCAGGGACAGGCCGAGAAAAGTATCCCCCGGCTGCAGCAGGGCCATGTACACCGCCGCATTGGCCTGGGAACCGGAGTGCGGCTGCACGTTGGCGTACTCGGCACCAAACAGCTCCCGGGCGCGGTCAATGGCCAACTGCTCCACCACATCCACATGCTCGCAACCGCCGTAGTAGCGCTTGGCCGGATAGCCCTCGGCATACTTGTTGGTGAGTACCGAGCCCTGGGCGGCCATAACCGCCTGACTGGTGTAGTTCTCTGACGCAATCAGCTCAATGTGTGCTTCCTGACGCGCGCGCTCGGCCTGGATTGCGGCATACACGTCACCATCGACGTGTTTGAGGTAGGTCTCTATCGGGTCCATGGACTGCTCCTGATTCTTATCTATTGAGGGATGCTAGCCGCGGGGATAGAATCTGTTAAATTTATACTTCTGATCCTCCTATAAGATTTTCTTATGCAGCTTTCTCACAAGAACCTCCCCACCGAATGGCTGCGCACGCTGGTCACCGTGGTCGACAACGGGGGATTCAGTCAGGCCGGGGAACTGCTCGCGCGCACGCAGCCCGCAATCAGTCGGCAGATCAAGGAATTGGAAGAACGGCTGGGCAGGCAACTGCTGTTGCGCTCGGGCCGCACCCTCAACCTGACGGAGAGCGGCCTGCGGGTGTACGACCAGGCAAAGAAAATCCTCGCCCTCAACGACGAGCTGGTGTTCGAGTTCAGCGGCGCCTCGGTAACCGGCAAGCTGCACCTGGGTATTCCCAGTGAATTCGCCTCGGTACTGCTACCCCGCATCATCGGCCAGTTTTCCCAGAGCTACCCGGAGGTCTCGCTGGAAGTCACCAGTGATCTCAGCCGCAACCTGCTGGCCAAGGGGCAACGGGACCGCTTTGACCTGATACTGGCACTGCAGGAAAAACCCGACAGCGCGGAAGGCCAGCTGGTGATCCGCGACGACCTGGTGTGGGTGGCCAGCCACAAGCATTCCGCACACCTGCTGAAGCCGCTGCCACTGGTGCTGGCACCGGATGGCTGTATGTACCGCAAGCGCGCGGAAGCGGTGCTGCAATCGGCGGGTATCGCCTCGCGCAACGTGTTTACCATTCCCGACCTGAACGGCATCCAGTCGGCGCTGGAAGCCGGGCTCGGCATCACCGCCCTCACCCGCAGCACCGTCCCGGAATCCCTGCGGGTACTGCGCCCTTCCCGCAGCCTGCCCAAGCTGGGGGAAATCGGCATCGGCCTGCATTTCAAGCACCGCCGCCCGAGTGAAGCCGCTTTGCGTCTTGCCGAGCACTTGCAGAGCGGCCTCAGCCTGAGCTAGAACAATAGCTTCTGCGACTTTCCCAAACCTTTTTACCGGCACCCCACTCCGATGACACCCGAGCTGCTCTTCGAAGATGACCACCTGATAGCCGCCTACAAGCCCGAAGGCTGGCTGGTGCACCGCTCCGATATCGACAAGTACGAAGACCGCATTCTCCTGCAGTACCTGCGCGACCTTGTCGGCGCGCATCTGTACCCGGTGCACCGGCTCGACAAGCCCACCTCCGGCGTGATCGTTTTCGGCAAGAGCGGCGCGGCCGCGGCCAAATTACAGACGCAGCTCGACAGTGACAGCGCCATTAAACAGTACCTGGCGGTGTGCCGGGGCTACTGCCCCGAGCAGGGCATCATCGACCACCCACTGCCCCCCGTCGCCGACTTCAAGCACCAGCGCAAACGGCCCAAAAGCGACCTGCCCAAACAGAGCGCTATCACCCTCTACCGGCGCATCGCCACCGTCGAGCTACCCTACCCGGTGGACCGCTACCCCAGCAGCCGCTACTCACTGGTGGAAGTCGAACTGAAAACCGGCCGCCGACACCAGATCCGCCGCCACTTCAAACACCTGTCGCACCCGCTGATTGGCTGCCCCAAATACGGCAAGTCCACCCACAATCACTTCTTCGCAGAACAACTGCACTGTGCAAGACTACTGCTGCATGCCTACCGGCTGTGTTTACGTCACCCGGAAACCGGTGAGGAAATGACCTTCGTGGCACCGCCCAAGGGATGCTTTAGGTCGCTGCTGAAACAGTTTGGCTGGCGCTTGCCGGATAGCCCGACCTCACCGGCGGCCGCGCTGGCCGAACATAGCCAGCAACGACGCAATTAGCGGGCACGTTTTCAGCACCGCGCCACCACAGGAATCAGACTCGACCAGACTGCCATGCCAAAGACTCAGCCCACGCCCGAGCACTACTATCGCTGGTCCTCATTCGACGAGCTTACAACCCGCGAGCTCTACGATATCCTGCGCGCACGGCAGGAAGTGTTTGCGGTGGAACAGGCATGTGTCTACCAGGACGCAGACGGCAAAGACCAGAACGCCTGGCACCTCACCGGCTGGAGCGGCGCATCCGACAATCCCACCCTGGTCGCCTACCTGCGCGTTGTAGCGCCAGGAGCAAAATATGCTGAACACTCCATCGGACGGGTGCTGACCTGCCAGAGCGTGCGCGGCACCGGAATCGGTCGGGAATTGATGCGGCTGGGGATTGAGCACACCCAGCGGGAATTCCCGGGGGCGCCAATACGCATATCGGCGCAGCTCTATTTAAAGCGCTTCTATTCCGCGCTTGGCTTTACACAAACCTCAGAAATCTACGACGAAGACGGCATTCCGCATATCGAAATGCTGTATACCCCGTCGGACTGAGTGCAAAAACAAGGTAAGGGTATGTGCAGCCTCTTTGACGTAGACGACGATGCAGGCCTCGAGCGGTTCATCGAAGACCACGGCATTCACCATCCACAACGCCTGTTATTTGGCCGCCGACGACGCCCCACCACAAACGTCAGTATCGTCACCGGCCGCCACGGGCACTCGACGATTGAAAATGCGATCTGGCACCTTTATCTGCAGCGCGAAGGCGATCGCTGGAAGCCTCACAAAAAGTACTGGTCCATCAACAGCAACTGGAAAAAACTGGGCCAGCGCCCGGAATACCGGAAATCCCGCTGCCTAATCCCCGCCACCGCCTGGGTGGAAAGCCAAAACGGGAAAAATCCCGTGGAATTCAGCTTTGGCGATCACCAGCCATTCTTCTTCTGCGGACTGTATAAAAGCTGGGGAGAGACCTTGAGCTGCAGCATCATTACCCTGGATGCGCACCCGGATACAGCGCAATACCATGAAAAGAGCTTTCCCATGATCGCGCCGGATAACCGTGAATTTATTACGCGCTGGCTTGGCCCGGATGAAAATACCCTGCCGTTTGAGCCCTACTTGCGCGCGGATAAAACCATCACTGGAGCGCCGCTCATTGCGCAGCCGGTGGCCAGAGCCACCGCCATGGAATACGTGGGAGCACGGCAGGAAGTGTAAAAAGATGGGCTGATGAAAAATTCAGCTGCAGGGAACCGGGCAGGAGTGTCATTACCGAACGATAACTAAAGAGAACTCACGATAGCTATCCATAAAACACTGCCAGCCAGATCGTCGTCTCACCGGGGCTCGTCCAGATAACCCGATGGCGCTGGTGCGCGGGAATGTTGACGAAATCCCCGGCTTCCAGCAATCGCTCCTCACCACCTTCAAACAGCAACCGCCCCGCCCCTTGCAGCACCACCACCCACTCGTTTTCGTCCTGGTCGTACCACTCGCCTTCAGGGGTGGTGTGGCCGTGTGAAACGATACGTTCAATTCGCACACCGTCGCGAGACAACAAATCAATGAATTGTTCCTGCTGAGCAGCTTCAGGGAGTTTGGAAAAAATATTGTCCATTGATGACACGCTCACTCTTTAAGATTCAGCGTTCGAGAATGCAAATCCAGAAAAATCGGCAACCTGTCAGGTGACCTTTTTGCGGACATTGAACTCAGGGAGCGCGTACAACTTCTTCTCCATGATGGCTGCAAAGCGCTCAAGTGCCTTATCCAGGCCGCAAAAGCTCAGGTAGAGCGGAGAAAAACCGAAGCGGAGGATGTTGGGCGCACGGAAGTCGGCAATCACCCCCTCGGCAATGAGGCACTGGCAAATGGCGAACGCCTGCGGATGTACATAAGCCAGCTGCGCTCCCCGCTCGATATGCGCCAACGGCGTAGCCAGCTCAAGTGACTGCAACGATGGTAACTCCATCATCCGCGCAGCGAAGTAGTCCGCCAGATTCAGTGCTTTTTGCTTCACCTGCCTGATATCAACATCGCGGTAGACATCCAGTGCGGCATCCAGCACGCTCATCGAGAGGATCGGTGGGGTACCCGCCAGGAACTGCCGGATATCTCCTGCCGGGGTGTACTCTGGTGAGAATTCAAACGGGGATTGGTGGCCCATCCAACCCGCCACTGGCTGCCGCAGGGCGGCGTGATGGCGGCGCGCGGCATACACAAACGCGGGCGCACCCGGGCCGCCGTTGAGGTACTTGTAGCCACAGCCAACGGCAAAGTCCACATTCCAATGATCCAGTTCCAGTGGCATCACGCCGGTACTGTGGGCCAAATCCCAGATTACCAGCGCGCCATGCGCCTGCGCCGCCCGGGTGAGCCGCGCAATATCGTGGGCGTAGCCACTGCGAAAGTTCACCTGCGTTAGCAGCAGCACCGCCACCTGATCGTCGAGTGCGCCCTCAATCTCCTCCTCGGGCAATACCTCCAGCTCGCATTGCGTCTCGCCCAACAGCTGCTGCAAGCCCTGCACCACATAAAGATCCGTTGGGAAGTTATCCCGCTGCGAGACTATTTTTCGCCGGCCAGGATTGAGCCCAAGGGCTGCGGAAAGTACCTTGAACAGATTGATCGACACGGAATCACAGCAGATCACCTGCCCCGGCGCAGCACCCAGCATTGGGGCTATTTTATCGCCCACCGTTTGCGGCAGGTCGATCCAGCTGTGCTTATTCCAGCTGCAGATCAGGTCTTCCCCCCACTGCTGGTCCAGCACCGCCTGCGCGCGCTGCCGGGCAGCCACTGGCATGGGGCCGAGGGAATTGCCATCGAGATAGACGCTCTGTGCAGGCAATAAAAACTCGTCCCGCTTGTGCCGCAGAGGGTCACTCCGGTCCAGCGCCTCGGCGTCCGGCAAAAGCGAAGCAGGCCCTGCGGCCAACGAGGGATCTTTTCGGTACTTTGTGAGAACGTCCAACAAACTCATTCATCTACCACTTGGTCAGGCATCGTAATTTTGCAGCTGGCTCAGGGTTTCCAGCAGGGTCTGGAACGCCGGCGTACCGGGGTGCACCCAGTCAAAATGGCCGGCCCCGGGCTCAATTCTGGTAGTGACATTATCCGCTCGTAGGCTTTCGAGCTGTGCGCGGGGCACAATCTGGTCACCGTCGCCCTGTAACAGGATCACCGGGACATTGATACCCAGCGTTGCAGGGTTGGCGGCCGCATAGGCCGCAGGTGCTTCACCGGGCGCTGCCCCCATAAACAGTGCAGCCGCCTTTTGGCAGCCATTGGTCCCACCCGCATAATCCGCAATATCGGTAATGGCCGCCAGCCCCAGCGCAGATACCCTGGGCGCCTGCCCGGCAAACACCTCGCCCCAGGAAGCCGCCAACAACAGGGCCAGATGCCCACCCGCCGAATGACCGACGAGCACCACTTCATCGTGATTCAAGCCATCGAGCGGAAGTTTGCGGATTGCCTGAACGCCGCGCTGCAAGTCGTGCAGGCTTTGCGGCCAGCTACTGGCGTTTTCATCGGACCGGCGGTATTCCAGGCTCCATACGGGATAACCCTCCAGGGCCAGGGCAGTTGCCAGCGCGCGGGTATGGTTAATGTCATAGGCACTCAGCCAGCAACCCCCGTGTACCAATACAACGGTGGGCTTGCCCTTGGGCTCGGGATCGTCAGGTAGCCAGAGTAAACCGTACTGGTCCGGGTGCTCGCCATAGGGAACCTTGCGGTCATACTCCCGGAATGTGAGCGCCGTTACATCGTTGTAACTGGGGTTTGGCGCAACCGGCTTGTACCCAGATTCCCGAGGCTCCCCCGAGGCCGTGGCCGCAACCATCAGCAACCCGGACGTCATCCACCCAACCAAAAGCAACTTAACCAGCGTGTTCATCTTGGCTCCTCCCTACCAAAGATCCTTGGGCACCACCATGCCCAGTTACCCACTCACAGGTCAAGACCTGCGCCCAGCCGCGCCAGCCGTTGCTCCGAATATCCCCACATGCCATCAAAACGGGCATCCGTAATGGCACTGACAGAGCGCCAATAAGCGGTATGGACAAGCTTCTCGGGCAGTTTGATACTTATTCAACCGATGGCAAAGGTGCAAAAATGTGTGCACCAATGATACGGCCTAACAGAGAAGGCAGATGACTTACGCACCCTCTTACCAACCCTCCAAAAGCCCCATCCTGAAACTCTGGAAAAGCTTGGGCGGCAATAGCTTTGGCCGCTGGCTGGTGAGCAAGATCGTCTGCTTCAATGCCCCCTACTTCAGCTCGATCAAACCGCGCTTCACCCAGATAAAGCCGGGCCTGGTTGAGGTAACACTGAAGAAACGCCGCGCAGTGCAAAACCACATTAAAACCGTACACGCCATCGCCATGTGTAACGCCGCAGAGCTGGCGGGAGGCGTGTGCCTGGACGTATCCCTGAACGGAAATTTCCGCTGGATTCCGGTGGGTATGACCGTGCAATACCTGAAGATGGCCAAGACCGACCTGCGCGCCGTGTGCAAGGTAGACGACTTTCATTGGGATTCTGCGCAGGATGTGGTGATGCCCGTCAGTGTGTTTGATACCAATGGCGAGGAGGTCTTCCATGCGGACATCACCATGCGGATTTCACCTAAGAAAAAATAGGTTTTCTCGACTGGACGTGGCGGGTGTCCCGCCGGCTCGCACATAGTGAGGATGCAGGAAGCCTGCTCTGCACTCATTAGATTACAAGCCTCGCAAAGCAATACTTCGCTCTGCCCCCAATTATTTCTGTCAGAGACCAAATTACCTCCCGGAGGCTACTGAAGGCCAATAGGGAAAAGCTCGCGCCTCTCGGTATACAGGAAACATTCAGGACGGATTTTTTCCTCGCGAACAAATCACGCCCGCACCCCTTGTGGGGCGGTGCAATCTATGAGGCTTGAAACGTTTGACAAACTAGTCAAGATGTTCTCCGCGATTCACACATGAATTCTAGCGACCACGCAGAACTACGCACCGAGTAATTAGTGCAACCAATTCACAGGGAACGAGATTTAGCTTTTACACCAAAACCTCACGCTGCTCGTCATTCAATCTCTCCCTTTTACTCCGTAAATTCTATTGAATGGTGCCACCTCCATATATCCTACAACTATTTTTGGGGACCAATAAAACTTCAATTAATTGAATTATTTACAAGCGGAATTGACAGAAAGCCGAAAATTACCAGCCACCTTAAATCCAGATAGAACCCCACTTAAAACAACAAAATTATATTCACCGCACATATTTCATTTTTAATCCATGCTTATACAAACCACCAGCACGCCACTCTCCGGGGTAACCTGTTCGCTCTTCGAAAACACCAATTTTTTTCATACTCTCAAGAGCAGTTTTTATTTTTGTTAAATCCACATCCAAACTACCCTGCAGGTTGCGAGCCATTTCATTTCTCTTGAATGGTGTGGCACAACCCTCAAAAAGCGAGACAAATTGATCCACAAGCTCGCGATTACGACTAACATTTTCATCCAGATACAAAACGTTGTACAACTCTTGAGTAATCTCCTGCATAAATGAAAGCGACGCCAATGAGTGTGCTTCCAGCATATTCAGGTGGTTCACTTTCCCATCAACGATTGCTTCTCTTTTACTTTTCTTTGATAGAGACTCCAGCTCAAACAGAAAGCGTTCAAAAAGCCGAGGATAAAATGATGCACCACCATCTTTATCACCAGAAGTGTCCGAAAAATAGGTTTTGAAAAATGTGTAAGTGAGCAAATTGTTCCTGCGTATTTTTTCCGGAAAAAAACCATGCAGATACAGCTTGTACTCACTTTCCGAAAGAGACCCACTCTTAATATCCGGCAATCTCTTAGCGACCTCTTCAACCTGATCTCCAAACTCACTCTTAAACCAATCATTCACCAAAATTTTAGCCAAAAGAAAATTAAATATCGCATCTCGATCCCAATATAACTCCACCGTCTTATTGGCGATTTGCTGCTCTACATTTTGCACGGACCCAGCCTGAAGATCACTACGCAAGAAAAGTCGAAAATCCACATAATGACTAAATCCCTTATCCGACTGGAGACTCAACAGAAACATAAAGAGAGACTCGACGAACTCTTTCATATCCTTAGCGGAAACGGCAGTCTCGACGCCATCAATTACAAAAAACCTCTTCTCATCAAGAGTCTTTAGCTTTTCGGCCACGACTGCTGGCTTGGCTTGCAACAAGCACAACTCCCCCCCCTGAACAACCCAATTGTCCACAGCACTTTCTAGAAAATCTATATTCCTAGTGTCGCCAGCCTCAATAGCAATGCTCAACAACGCCCACCAAAATGATTGGTAATCCCCATCAACTGACTCAAGAATTTTATTGAAAATAATCGAATTACTTTTAACCCCTCCGGATGGAAAGTCATTTGTTGCCAATAACGGCTCAGCCAAACCGCTTCCGATAAAACGCGCAAACAGCCTTGTTTTACCGGTGCCTTTCCGCCCGAAAATATATTTAAATGGGCTATCATTCTTAAAGAGATTTCGAATAGATCGAGTCTCAACAAAAAGATCTGCAGCGTTCGCACCACTCAAAGAAAAATTTGGATCGCCCAAATTTGAATGCTCTCGCTCAATCGAGCCAGACAACTCCAAAACTTCCCTCAAGTTCGAAATGGCAGACAAATTATCCCTCGACAAACTATCCAGCGGCGGCATTGCGGATCGCAAATAGGCTCGATCATGAAACCAATTAATCCAAAACGTTTTCAGTACTTCATCAGGTAAAGGCTCAGAATCAGGCCCCGATAGATTTTCTGATATATCGTTCAACAACCCATCAATTTGCGCTATGTGCTTTTTCTCTATTGCTTGGGATGTCGCTTCAGGATCGAGAGAGAATGAGACAAATGCTCCGGGGGTTTCGGGATAAACCGAAAAAAGAGACCGGTACAATGAGTGGCGCTCGTTGGAGAGCCCATCTAACCGAATGTTGACCACCACCGAACCTGGCCATTGTTGAATTATTGGTACAGCCGAAAGATTAAAACCGGTACGATGATCAAATAACACCACATCGTACCCCTCCCCCTCTTTTAGAGCTTCGGCATAGGTTTTCAATTTTTCCACACCATCCATTAGGACGCTATTATCCATTGATGCGCGAAGAGCAAAGGCAGAGAAATCCATGTCGTATTTCTCTGCATCTGGCCTACAAGCGACCAAGTCAACCACCCCCCCCTGTTTAGAGAAGGGTTCAGCTCGTATTGGTTCAATTTCATCAGACCAGCCACATATTCCCATAAATGTCGAGGAAATGGAGCTTACGCTTAACCCCATCATTGCAGGCATTGATGGAGCCTCTAGATCCGCGTCTACAATTAAGACTCTATAGCCACTCTCCGAGAGCGACGCAGCTAAAGCACAAAGGACACTAGATCGTGCTTGGCCACCCTTATAGCCATAAAAATGAATTGCTCTCACACCTTCTGATCGTGCGATTATGGGAAGCCCGCCTCTCGAGCCTCTATCCAGTAGCGGCAACCAATGAGCAACAGATCCTGTTGATGGAATATAAAAATACTCACTCTCCCTTTCCGCCTCTGTTACCGGTTTTATCTCTATCGAATTTAAAATACAAAGCCGCTCTATCATTGCGAGTGGAATCTGCAATTTTTTTGCGACCGCCTGCAGTCGCGCCTCTTCAGGTACAACGCCAAACTCACTCGCTATACAGAATATATATAAGCATGGCTGTAGATATGAAAGCTCTATGAATTCGTAAGCATTTCGCAATTCTGTAAGCAATTCTTGTGTTGTTATCATATTGGTATTAAACAACCTTACTTTGGATAAAAGCGTGAACCCTTTTGGTTAACTGGTGGAGCGTTTTTAAACACTCTTCTGCAGAGTGTTGGTTATCCCAGTCATTTTCATGTCTGAGATAGCGAATGTACGGATAGTTATCAGGGGGCACCATAGTAGGCCCCGCCCGCCCCTCGCTCCAAAGCGCAGCAAGAGCATTTCTAAGCTGTGAACCTAAAGGCTTAATTGTTGCACCTTTACTCTTGAGTCTCGGAATACTAGCTAACCTAAGGAACATACCAGGGACATCGTGGCTGGGCCTCACCCCTCCCCCCTCTCGCCTCAAAATCCCAACTAGTTCAATTTCAATAGCGACCAAATTGCAATAAGCCGCAATTAAATTGTTGTTTGAAGCATGACCAGCGAAAGCTGCGGTATTGTACTTAAGTGACATTGTTTAAAAGTATATTATTCTGAATGAGCACTAGACATAGTAATTGCTCTGATCAACTTGCTCAAACAATAAGAATGAATAGATTAGCGGCGCCAATTGAATTTGTGCAGCAGAAAGGAAGCACAAAAAAGCCCGCTCAGTGGCGGGCTTTTAAGTCGTTGGCTAGGCAACGTAAATAATGGTCGGAGTGGCCGGATTTGAACCGACGACCACCACACCCCCAGTGTGGTGCGCTACCAGGCTGCGCTACACTCCGATAAGAGCAAATCAAGCCGGGTAAAAACTACGTAAGTGCTTGATTTATAAGGGGCATCGCTTGGCGATGAGGCGCAAATCATACCGAAGTACGGAGGGAATGCAAGCCCGTTTTGCGCCTTTTTGACTCAGGTTAGATCAGGCTTCCACTTCCAGCAATTCCAGCACACCTTCCAGCTCGGCGATCATTTGCGGGATCACCTGTTGCAGCTGTACGGTCTGAACTTTTTCTGAGCTGCCGGTTTCCATCTGCAGGCGTGCGCCGCCGATGGTGTAGCCTTCTTCGTACAGGAGTGCGCGGATCTGGCGGATGAGGATGACGTCCTGGTGCTGGTAGTAGCGGCGGTTGCCGCGACGCTTCACCGGACTGAGCTGCGGGAATTCCTGTTCCCAGTAGCGCAGCACATGCGGTTTGACTGCACAAAGCTCACTCACTTCACCAATGGTGAAATAGCGCTTGCCCGGGATTACCGGGAGTTCGCTGTTATGACTCGCTTCCAGCATCTTCTTCTACTCGTGCCTTGAGTTTTTGCCCCGGCTTGAAGGTGACTACCCTTCTTGCGGAAATGGGGATTTCTTCACCAGTTTTCGGGTTCCGTCCCGGACGCTGGCTTTTGTCACGCAAGTCGAAATTGCCAAACCCCGACAGTTTGACCTGCTCGTTATTTTCAAGGGCGTTGCGGATTTCCTCGAAGAAATATTCGACGATTTCTTTAGCTTCGCGCTTGTTGAAACCCAGCTCTTCGTACAACTTCTCGGCGAGCCCGGCCTTGGTCAGTGCCTCTGTCATTGGTTCCTGCCCAACAGATTCAGAGGCGTCGACTCCGGTTTAAGCCTGGTACCGCATCGGCTTGGAACCCGGTAGCAGACGCTCTCGGGATACGCGCATCAGCCACGTATCCCGGAGCGGACCGGTTTAACGCTGGCTGGCGTTGTATTTTTGTTCTAATTGACCGACTACCGCATCAATGGCGGCATTGATTTCTTCGTCGTTAAGGGTGCGCGAGGGATGCTGAAAGGTCAAGCCCATCGCGACACTTTTTCTATTAAAATCAATGCCTTTGCCCTGATAGACGTCAAAAACGTTGAAGTCTGTCAAAAATTCGCCGGAAGCTGCGATGGCGGTTTGCGCCAGCTGGCCTACGGGGATTTCAGCATCCACCAGCACGGCGAGGTCGCGGCGCACCTCCGGGAACTTGGATAGCGGAGCAAAGGCAGGAATGACCGCCTGCCCCAATTCATCCAGGCTCAACTCAAACAGGAAGGCGCCCTTGGGCAGGTCGTAGGCCTTCTGCAGTTCCGGGTGCAGGGCACCCAGTACGCCCACAGGCTCGCCATTGCGCAGCAGCTCGGCGCACTGCCCCGGGTGCAGCGCGGGGTGTTTGGCCGGTACGAAGGTGAACTCGGCCTCGGCTTCGTAATGGGTCAGCAGGGCTTCCACGTCGGCCTTGATATCGTAGAAATCCACCAGATCTTTGGAACCGGCCCAGCCTTCTGGCTGACGGGTGCCGTAGATCAGGCCGGCGATCATGCGCTCCTGCTTGAGTGCTTCGCGAGACTGGTCATGGCCGGGAACGAAACGCAGCCCGGTCTCGAACAGGCGCAGGCGATCCTGCTGGCGGTTGAGATTGTACTGCAGGGTTTTGACCAGGCCCGCCATCAGGGTTGGGCGCATCACCGAGAGCTCTGCACTGATGGGGTTCTGCAGGGCTACCGGCTCTACTTCCGGGTCGAATTTGGCGGAAGCGTCGCGATCGATAAAGCTGAAGGTGATGGCCTCTTGATAGCCGCGGGCCAGCAGGGTCTGCTCCAGGCGGGATTGCGCCACCTCCGCTTCGGCGCGGGGCACGATGTCCAGCGCGGCCTTCATGGCAACGCTGGGGATACGGTTGTAGCCGTAGACCCGCGCCAGCTCTTCCAGCAGGTCGGATTCGATGGCGATATCGAAGCGGAAGCTGGGCACCAGGAAGGTCCAGCCGTCGGCGTCTTCACCAATCTTTTCCAGCCCCAGGCGGGTGATAATCTCGACGATCTCGGCATCGCTCATGTCGATGCCCAGGCCGCGGCTCACGCGCTGACGGCGCAGGGTGATTTTGCGCTCGGCAGGCATCGCCTCGGTGACTTCGCGCAGGTGGACCGGACCCGGCTCGCCGCCGACGATCTCCAGCAGCAGCTGGGTAGCGCGCTCGATGGCCTTTTCCTGCAGACGGTAGTCGACGCCGCGCTCAAAGCGGTGCGAGGAGTCGGTGTGCAGGCCGTAGGAACGCGCCTTGCCGGCAATGGCCAGCGGGCTGAAGAAGGCACTTTCCAAGAAGATGTCTTTGGTGGCTTTGGTGACGGAAGAATCCAGGCCACCCATGATGCCGGCGATGGCCAGCGGGCCTTTTTCGTCGGTAATCAGCAGGGTGTCGGCATTCAGCTCTACTTCCTGCTCGTCCAGCAGGGTGAGCTTCTCGCCCTGCTCTGCCATACGCACCGTGATACCGCCGTTCAGTTTGGCGAGGTCGAAGGCGTGCATGGGCTGGCCCAGCTCCAGCAGTACGTAGTTGGTAACGTCTACCACCGGATCGATGCTGCGTAGTCCGCTGCGACGCAGGCGCTCCTGCATCCACAGGGGTGTTTGTGCATCGATATTGATGTTGCGGATGATGCGGCCTACGTAGCGCGGGCAGGCATTTTCGGCCAGCAGGGAAACCGGCAGGCTGTCGCCGATCACCGGGGCAACTGGCTCAATGGCCGGCTCGCAGACTTCGCAGCGGTTCAGTACGCCCACTTCGCGGGCAATGCCGGCGACGCCGAGACAGTCTGAACGGTTCGGGGTGAGATCCACCTCGATGGTGCTGTCGTCCAGCTTCAGGTATTCACGCAGGTCGGTGCCGGTGACGGCGTCTTCGGGCAGCTCCCAGATGCCGTCGCTGTCGTCACCCAGTTCCAGTTCGGTCTGGGCACACAGCATGCCGAAGCTCTCGACTCCGCGCAGCTTGGCTTTCTTGATTTTGAAATCGCCGGGCAGTTTGGCGCCGACGAGGGCGAACGGAATCTTGATGCCGGTGCGCGCATTGGGTGCGCCGCAGACTACCTGCATCTCCCCGTCCGGGTGGCCCTTCACTTTGCACACGCGCAGCTTGTCGGCGTCCGGGTGCTGCTCGCAGCCCACAATTTCACCCACCACCACACCGGAAAATGCGCCGGCTACGGGTTCTACGGCGTCTACTTCCAGGCCCGCCATGGTGATCTGGTCGGCCAGCTGTTGTGCTGTCAGGTCCGGGTTTACCCACTCCCGTAACCAGGCGTTGCTGAATTTCATAATCTGTCTCTAATTCTGTATTACTTGCGCGCTTCGCGCGGTTCACCGGGCAGATTTTCGCCCCTGCAAAATGGATTCGGTTAGAACTGCTTGAGGAATCGCAGGTCGTTGTCGAAGAACAGGCGCAGGTCGTTTACGCCGTAGCGCAGCATGGCCATGCGCTCGACACCGAGGCCGAAGGCAAAGCCGGAGTATTTTTCGCTGTCGATATCGCAGGAGGCGAAGACGTTCGGGTGCACCATGCCGCAACCGAGAATCTCCAGCCAGCCGGTGCCGGAGCACACGCGGCAGCCTTCACCGCCACAGTTGGTGCACTGGATATCCGCCTCGGCGGAGGGCTCGGTGAACGGGAAGTAAGACGGACGGAAGCGTACCGGCACATCGGCTTCAAAGAAGGCCTTCAGGAACTGGTCGATACAGCCTTTCAGGTGCGCGAAGCTCACGCCTTCGTCGATCACCAGGCCTTCTACCTGGTGGAACATGGGCGAGTGAGTGACGTCGGAATCACAGCGGTACACGCGGCCCGGGCAGATGATGCGCAGGGGCGGATTGGTCTTTTCCATGGTGCGGATCTGCACCGAGGAGGTGTGCGTGCGCAGTACCGTGGTGGGATCGATATAGAAAGTGTCGTGCATCGCGCGCGCCGGGTGGTGCGCGGGAATATTCAGGGCTTCAAAGTTGTAGTAGTCGCCCTCGACTTCCGGGCCCTGCTCAACGGAGAAGCCCAGGCGCTGAAAGATTTCTTCGATGCGGCGCAGGGTGCGGGTGATGGGGTGCATACTGCCCTGCTCTTCACCACGGCCCGGCAAGGTTACGTCGATGGTTTCTTTCGCCAGCTTTTCTTCAATGGCGGCGCGCTCCATCGCGGTGCGGCGCGCATTGATCGCTTCCTGCACCTGCTGCTTGGCCTCATTGATTTTGGCTCCCGCCGCCGGACGCTCTTCCGCAGACAGCTTGCCCAGACCTTTCAGCAGTGCGGTGATCTGACCTTTTTTACCCAGGTAATCCACCCGCACCTGATCCAGTGCCGCGAGGTCGCCGGCCTTTTCTACCAGCGCCAGCGCCTGCTCGGTGAGGGACTGCAATTCTTGCATTGAAACTTTCTCGCTCTGACTCGTTCTGATCGATGAGTGACAATTATTGTGTCGAAACACTTTTTTGGGACGAGGCGGATCATAGCAGCCCGCCGCGTCAGGAATTCGTTCTGTATCGGCAATACAGATAAAAAAATAGGGAAGAGCCAAACAGCCCTTCCCTATTTTTAAAGCATGAATCCGCCCTTGCGGGCCGATTCATTCTGCAGGCGCTAATTAAGCTGCCAGGGCTGCCTTGGCTTTTTCAACTACGGCAGCAAAAGCGGCTTTATCGTATACCGCCAGATCAGCCAGAACACGGCGATCCAGTGCGATATCCGCCTTCTTCAGGCCGGCAATCAGTCGGCTGTAGCTCAGGCCTTCAGCGCGGGACTGGGCGTTGATACGCGTGATCCACAGAGCGCGGAAGTTACGCTTCTTAACGCGACGGTCGCGGTAAGCGTACTGACCAGCTTTGATGACTGCCTGCTTGGCTACGCGGAATACACGCGAACGCGCACCGTAATAACCTTTAGCCTGCTTCAGAATTTTCTTGTGACTACGACGCGCCACTACACCACGTTTTACACGGGCCATATCAATATCCTCTTAAAACTTTACGTGTGCAGCCAATTACTTGGCGCGCAGCATACGATCGACCAGGGTGGCATCAGACTTGTTCAAAGTGTTGGTGCCGCGCAGCTGACGCTTACGCTTGGTGGTCATCTTGGTGAGGATGTGGCTCTTGTTCGCGTGCTTGTGCTTGTAGCCCGAAGCCGTCTTTTTGAAGCGCTTGGCAGCGCCACTGTGTACTTTTGCTTTCGGCATTTTGTACTCCAAAGTAAATAATGACCCACGAATGGGCTTTGTTTAATGGGCCACAGGCCGAGACCTGTGGCTATGCGGGAGTGAGAAGGCAGCCGTCGCCCGATCACTTCCCGAAAAGAAGACTCAAGTATTGCTACTCAAGCCTTACTTTTTCTTTTTACTGGGGGCGATGACCATGATCATCTGACGGCCTTCCATCTTCGGCCGCTGCTCCACAGTACCCAGCTCCTCGAGATCTTTCTCGATACGCTGCATCATTTCCATCCCCAGCTCCTGGTGGGCCATTTCACGGCCGCGGAAGCGCAGGGAGACTTTTGCCTTGTCGCCCGCTTCCAGGAAGCGGGTCAGGTTGCGCAGCTTGATCTGGTAGTCGCCGATATCGGTACCGGGACGGAACTTCATTTCCTTGATCTGCTGCTGCTTTTGTTTCTTCTTAGCCGCATTTTTGGCCTTTTTGGCCTCAAAAATGTGCTTACCATAGTCCATGATCTTACAGACTATGGGATCGGAGTCCGAGGCAATTTCAACGAGATCCAGGCTGGCCTTCTGTGCTAGTTCCAGCGCCTCTTCCAGAGAGACAATACCTACCTGTTCACCATCCGCACCAATCAGTCGCAGTTGCGACGCCTCGATCTGATCATTGATACGGGCCTTCTTGGACTTTCCTTTCATATCTCGTTTAATAACACTCGTCTCCGATAATTAATAATGTGTCTACAAAGGCGCTTTAAGCGTTAGCGCCTTCCATAGACGAACGGCCGCGGCGAGCCACATCCTGGCGAATAAGATCAAGGAATGACTCGTAAGTCATGGTTCCCAGATCCTCACCACTGCGTGTGCGCACGGCGACCGTATTGTTTTCCACTTCCTTATCGCCAATTACCAGCAGATAAGGAACACGCTGAAGCGTGTGCTCGCGGATTTTAAAGCCGATCTTCTCGTTTCTCAAGTCGGCAGCGGCGCGGAAACCTTCTGCACCCAGCTTGGACTCAAGGTTTTGGCAATATTCCGCCTGGCGATCCGTAATATTCAGCACCGCCACCTGTTGCGGCGCCAGCCACGTGGGGAAGGCACCTTCGTAGTTCTCGATCAGGATACCGATAAAACGCTCGAATGACCCGAGAGTCGCACGATGCAGCATCACCGGGGTCTGGCGGGAGCCATCTTCCGCTACATACTGGGCATCCAGGCGGCCCGGCATGGAGAAGTCCACCTGAATAGTACCGCACTGCCAGACGCGGCCGAGGCAATCTTTCAGGGAGAATTCGATTTTCGGCCCGTAGAAGGCGCCCTCGCCCGGCAGCTCTTCCCACGGCAGGTCGGCGGCATTCAATGCGTCCGCCAGGGCCTTCTCCGCCTTGTCCCAGCTTTCGTCGGAGCCGACGCGCTGTTCGGGACGGGTAGATAAACGATAGATCACTTCCTCGAAGCCGAAGTCTTTATAGACCGCGTGCAGCAGGTCCATGAACTCGGACACCTCGGACTGGATCTGGTCTTCGGTACAGAAGATATGGCCATCGTCCTGCACGAAGCCGCGCACCCGCATCAGGCCATGCAGGGAGCCGGAGGGCTCACTGCGGTGGCAGGAGCCGAACTCGGCCAGGCGCAGGGGCAGATCGCGGTAGCTGCGCAGGCCCTGATTGAACACCTGCACGTGGCAGGGGCAGTTCATGGGCTTGATGGCGAACTGACGCTCGTCGCTGGTGAGGGTAAACATGTCATCGCCGAACTTGTCGGCATGACCGGACTTCTGCCACAGGGAGAAGTCCACCAGCTGCGGGGTCTTGATCTCTTTATAGCCGCGCTCGCGCTGACGCTCGCGCATGTACTGCTCAACGGTGCTGTAGACGGTCCAGCCGTTCGGGTGCCAGAACACCATGCCCGGCGCTTCTTCCTGGATGTGGAACAGGTCGAACTTCTTGGCCAGCTTGCGGTGATCGCGCTTTTCCGCCTCGGCGATACGATGCAGGTAGGCCTTGAGCTCTTTCTTGTTGCTCCAGGCAGTGCCGTATACGCGAGTCAGCATTTCGTTGTTGGAGTCGCCGCGCCAGTAAGCGCCGGCCACCTTGGTCAACTTGAAGGCCTTCAGCTTGCCGGTAGACGGCACGTGCGGGCCGCGGCACAGGTCTTCAAAGTCGCCCTGGCGATACAGGGAGATATCTTCATTGGTGGGAATGCTGGCGATGATCTCTGCCTTGTATTCCTCACCAATTTCGCGGAAGTGCTTCACCGCGTCATCGCGGGGCAGCAGACGGCGGCTGACCGGAATATCTTCCTTGGCCAGCTCTTCCATACGCTTCTCGATCTTCTCGAGGTCTTCCGGGGTAAATTGGCGCTCGTAGGCGAAATCGTAATAGAAGCCGTCTTCGATCACCGGGCCGATGGTGACCTGGGCGCCCGGGTACAGCTGCTTGACCGCCTGGGCCAGCAGGTGGGCGGTGGAGTGACGGATGATTTCCAGGCCTTCTGGCTGGCGGTCGGTCACAATCGCCAGCGCGGCGTCGTGATCGATGACAAAACTGGTATCCACTTCCTTACCGTCTACTACGCCTGCCAGGGCAGCTTTTGCCAGGCCGGGGCCAATATCGTTGGCAACGTCGAATACGGAAACAGGATTGGAGAATTCGCGACGGGAACCGTCAGGGAGGGTGACAACAGGCATTGCACTTCCTTATCTATCAGTGGCGATCCCTACGAAAGACCGCATGACTTATGGTGATGGCGGGCTGGAAGCCCGAAGCGAGTCAAATCAGCCTAGCAGAACTAGCGCATTAGAGGAGACTCACGGGAAATTGGTAGACCCGAGCAGATTTGAACTGCTGACCTCTGCCATGTCAAGGCAGCGCTCTAACCAACTGAGCTACGGGTCTAAAGACTGGCAGACTGGGAACATTCAATAAGACAGGCCCCGCTGCAGAGGACGCGAACTTTAGCACCAGCTTTTGGCCATTTCAACACGCTTTGAAGAAATTATTTTCCCGCCATTTCCCGCTGGTGAGAGCATCCCTCCAGAGCAGGTAATAAGGGCGAAGTTTCTTGCGCCGCAATTACCCGCTTCAGCGGGTACCGAGTAGACCGACCGTCCACCCTTATGGCTTAATGTGGCTTCCCCCGGAATGAACCGCAGGCGATTCATGCTCTCCCAAATGGCAGTCAAAACAGTCTGGCTAAAGCTACGCACTCATCGCGTCGGCCTGCTGTCACCTGCCTGAATTTCACCAGTCACGAACGACAACAGCCGCGCCGCAAGGCCCAGGTTGTTCGTCAAACCCTCCGGCCTTAAGGCGCCAATCAAGTAGTAAGGCACAAGGCCATGGAAAATACCCAATCCTCCACGAACACTAACGGCTTCCTGCTCGCCCTCGGCGCAGCTGCCCTCTTCTCCATCAAAGCCATCTTTATCAAGCTGGCCTACCGCCACGGCGTGGACGTGGAGACATTCATCCTGCTGCGTATGGCACTGGCGCTGCCGTTTTACGTGGCAATCCTTATGTTGCTGAAGCGACAGCAGGCGTGGCGCCCGGTCAGCCGCCGCAATCTCCTGCTCACGGTGATCCTTGGACTCTGTAGCTATTACCTGGCGAGCTATCTCGACCTGCAGGGATTGCGCTACATCAGCGCCAACTTTGAGCGCCTGATCATCTACCTCTACCCCACCCTGGTGCTGTTCCTGGGCTGGTGTTTTCTGGGTAAGCGGATATCCATCCCGCAGCTGCTGTGTATCCTGGGCGCCTACGCGGGCATTTTGCTGATCTACTGGCAGGACCAGAATTTCAGCACCGGCGCCCTGCCCCCGACCTGGGTCAACCTGGATGCAATCAGCTGGGGCGCGCTGCTGACCTTCGGCAGCGCACTGAGCTTTTCCATTTATGTGGCATTCAGTGAGGGTGTGATCCGCCAGCTCGGCAGCCGTCAATTTACCGCGCTGGCGATGATGGTAGCGAGTGCGGCAATCGCATTGCACTTTGCGGTACAGGCCGACTGGGGCCGGCTCCATCAGCCGTGGCCGGTCTATGGCTACGCGCTGACGGTCGCCTTCGTGTGCACGGTCGTGCCGTCACTGATGATGAGTGCAGCCATCCAACAGATCGGCTCGGCCAGCACCGGCGCAATCGGCACCTCCGGCCCGGTAATCACCCTGATTGCGGCGGCACTGGTATTGGGTGAACCCTTCTCCGTTTACCATTTTGCGGGCATGGCGATCATTCTCGGCAGCCTGCTGGCGATGAAAAAGGTCAATGGGATAAAGACCGTACCGGTGACGACGGCGGAAATACCGCAAAAACCGGAAGTCCAGTCCCGCTAGCCCAGCACCGCCTGCGCCTTATTCATCCCCTCTATGGGGCACCGCGACGCAACTCCGCGCGCGGTCGCCCCATTTCCGCCCGCTCTCCCGGCCAAATCCCGAATATTCCCCAGGCTCCTCATCGGCACACCCCAGTTTTGGGCAAAGCCGCGCCCCGCTCTGGCTCACAGGCACTGGCACGGTGCTTGCAAATTTATGGGAGCAAATTAACAAAAAAATAAAACGGGGACCCATGGATGACGGCAATTGAACAACCTGCACCCCACCTCTACGATGAGATGCTGTGTAGCGACGGCGTTCACGAGCACTACCGGGCCTACCTGCAATGGCTTGAGAATACGCCGGACGCCACCCTGGAACAAAAGCGCCGCGAGGCCGACACCCTGTTCCGACGATTCGGAATCACGTTCAATGTGTATGGCGAAGAAGAAGGCACCGAGCGCCTGATCCCCTTCGACCTGATCCCCCGCATCATCCCCGCTTCCGAGTGGGCCCACCTGGAACTTGGCCTGCGCCAGCGGGTTACCGCGCTGAATCACTTTCTGCACGATATCTATCACGACCAGAAAATCCTGCACGCGGGGATTATTCCCACCGAACAGGTGCTGACCAACCAGCAATTCCAAGTGGCGATGCTTGGGGTCGACCTGCCCGGGAACAACTACATCCCTATTACCGGGGTCGACCTGATTCGCGACAACAACGGCGAGTACTTTGTACTGGAAGACAACCTGCGCACGCCGTCTGGGGTCTCCTACATGCTGGAAAACCGCAAGATGATGATGCGCCTGTTTCCTGAACTGTTTCTGGCGCAGAGCGTGGCCCCGGTGGAGCACTACCCCAACCTGCTTCTGGAAACCCTGCAGGGCTCCAGCGGCGCCGACAACCCGTGCGTGGTGGTGCTGACCCCCGGGCGTTACAACAGCGCCTTTTTCGAGCACGCCTTTCTCGCGCAACAGATGGGCGTTCCCCTGGTAGAAGGTGCCGACCTGTTCGTGCGCAATGGCTGTGTATTCATGCGCACCACCACCGGCCCGCGCCAGGTGCATGTGATTTATCGCCGTATTGACGATGCCTTCCTCGACCCGCTGGCCTTCGCCCCCGACTCCATGCTC
The DNA here is from genome assembly GCF_001639145.1 of Microbulbifer sp. Q7. NCBI lineage: Bacteria > Pseudomonadati > Pseudomonadota > Gammaproteobacteria > Cellvibrionales > Microbulbiferaceae > Microbulbifer > Microbulbifer sp. Q7. The sequence continues at coordinate 1,323,252 of NZ_LROY01000002.1, forward strand.
GGCGTACCGGGGCTGCTTTCCGCCTACCGCGATGGCAACGTCATCCTCGCCAATGCGCTGGGCACTGGCGTCGCCGACGACAAGTCCATTTATCCCTATGTGCCGGAGATGATCCGCTTTTATCTGGATGAGGAACCGATCCTCAACAACGTGCCTACCTGGGTGTGCCGGCGGGAGGAAGACCTGGCCTATGTACTGGAGCACCTGGAAGAGCTGGTAGTAAAGGAAGTGCACGGCGCCGGCGGCTACGGCATGCTGATCGGCCCCAAGGCAAGCCGCGAGGAACTGGACACCTTCCGCCGGCTATTGCGCAACAACCCGGCCAACTACATCGCCCAGCCCACCCTGTGCCTGTCCACCTGCCCCACCATGGTGAATGAGGGCATTGCGCCACGGCATATCGACCTGCGGCCATTTGTGCTGAGTGGCAATGAAATAAAACTGGTGCCCGGCGGACTCACCCGGGTGGCCCTGCGTGAGGGCTCCCTGGTGGTCAACTCTTCCCAGGGCGGCGGCACCAAAGACACCTGGGTACTGGAGGACGCCGTATGCTGAGCCGCACCGCAAACAGTATTTACTGGATGGCTCGCAGCCTGGAGCGGGCGGAGAACCTCACCCGCCTGCTGGATGTCTGCCACAACATGTCGCTGATGCCGAATTCCAAAGGTGGCCAGCAGGAACTACTGGCGCCGCTGACCATCACCGGTCGCTTGGATCAGTTCCGCGAAAGCTACCCGGAGCTCAATGCCGAGGCATTGCTGGCTTTCTTCCTGTTCGACGAAAGTAATGACGGCTCCATATTCAGCAGCATTCGATCTGCCCGCGACAACGCCCACAGCGTGCGCGACAAACTTTCCTCGGAAGCCTGGGAAAGTATCAATGCCACCTGGCTGGAACTGCGCCATCGCCGCCAGCGCGGCATCAGTCACGAGGGGGTAAAAAGCCTGATCGACTGGATCAAGCAACGCTCCCACGAATTTCGCGGCGCTGCCTACGGCACAATGCTGCATAACAACGTCTTCCACTTTATGCGCCTGGGGACCTTTATCGAGCGGGCGGACAACACCACGCGCATCCTGCGGGTAAAACTGGAGGTTATGGAATCCCAGCACAACAGCAATCACGCGATTGATTTCTATCAGTGGAACGCCCTGCTGCAGAGCCTTGGCGCCTATGAGGCGTACCACGATAAATACACCGGCGGGCTCTCCACCCGCAACGTGACCGAGCTGCTGATTCTTTCGGCGGAACTGCCGCGCTCGCTGCGCTACTGTATCGGCGCCTTGATGAGCCAGCTGATCGCCATTGAGGGCGAGCAGGGCCAGGCCGCCAAGCGCCTGTGCGCGGAACTGCACGCGCGCCTGGAGTACGGTGAGGTCGACTTCATCCTTCGCTTCGGTCTGCACGAGTACCTGAACGATCTGCTGCGGCGTATTCACACCATCGGCGACGAGATTCACCGCAGTTACTGGGAGGGCGCATGAAGCTCAGCATCGACCATATCACCGACTTCACTTATGACACCGAGGTGACCCACAGCATCCAGTATCTGCGACTGACACCCCAGTCGTCTGCGGGCCAGCAAATTCTGAACTGGCATCTGGATGCACCAGGCAGTGTGCATCGCACCCTCGACACCTACGGCAACATACTGCACGTATGCACCGTGGACCAACCGCACCAGGGTATTACCATTCGCGCCCAGGGCACGGCGGAGATCAGCGAGGAAGACCAGCCGGAGCGGGAAAACCGGATACCGCCGCAGGTATTTCTACGAACCTCCCCACTGACGGAGCCCAGCGAAGCGATACGCGAATTTGCGCGCGGGTTCCGTCCTGCGGGCGAGCGACTGCACACCGACCGGCACGCACTGATTGAAATGATGGCCGCACTGCTGGAACGCATTCCCTACCGCAGCGGCATGACCCATGCGCACAGTAGCGCAACCGACGCCTTTGCCCAGGGTTTTGGTGTGTGTCAGGATCACAGCCACATTTTTATTGCCTGTTGCCGCTGGCTGGGTATCCCGGCGCGCTATGTCAGTGGCTATGTGGACGCCGGAGATGACCAGCATATCGCCAGCCACGCCTGGACGGAGGCCTGGGTGGACGACGCCTGGTGCAGTTTTGATGTGAGCAACGGGCTCGCTACCGCCAGCCACCACCTGAAACTGGCCCACGGGATTGATTATCTCGACGCCTCGCCGGTACGCGGCATTCGCTGGGGCGGCGGCGCAGAAAATATGCACGCCTATGCCCTGGTGGACCAGGTCGATCGCCGCACCGCGCAAAGTAAAATGCAGCGACACGAACAACAACAGGCACAGCAGTGATCCGACTCATGACAAGCTTCGCCACTGGTGCTACCTTTCCAGCGCACATCACGCGCACAGGATTTCCATGACGTACTGTATTGCCATGCGATTGAACGAGGGGCTGGTTTTTGCCTCCGATACCCGTACCAACGCCGGTGTCGACCAGGTTGCCAGCTTCCGCAAAATGCACCAGTTTCAGCAACCCGGGGAGCGGTGCTTTACCTTGCTCACATCCGGCAACCTCGCCACCTCACAGAATCTGATCAGCCGCCTGCAAATCCAGATTACCGAGGAGGAAACGCCCAACCTGTTTTCCGTCGACAGCCTGTTTCGCGCCGCAGAACTGATCGGCGAGCAGGTCAAGTCGATCATTTCCCACAATGCCCACGGACAGCAGAATGCCGGCGTGGATTTCGGTAGTCATGTGTTATTCGGTGGCCAGATACGCGGCGAGGAACCCCGCCTCTTCCATATCTACCCCGAGGGAAACTTCATCGAAGCCACCAACGATACCCCCTACCTGCAAATCGGTGAGAGCAAATATGGCAAGCCGATCCTGGACCGCATCATTCACCACGATACCGGGCTGAACCAGGCGGTGAAATGTGCGCTGATTTCCTTCGACTCCACCATGCACTCGAATTTGTCGGTGGGCATGCCGCTGGACGTTGCGGTATACCGCAACGACGCGCTGGAGCTGAGCATGGAACGGATTGAAGAGGATGATGCGTATTTCAACCGCTTGCGGCGGTCCTGGAGTGCAGGCATCAAGCTGCTGTTTGACGATATGCCGTGAGTGAGGGCGGTACAGCACCACCCTCAACCTGCGAGTTAGCCGAGGTCTCGCATCAGCATGGCGTATTCCGCAACCCCGTGCGGCAGGGTTACAGGTAATGGAATACGCACGGTGTGCCCGGAGCCGGGTGCGACATCCACAGCGTCGCCACTGGTGTTCTCGATCCCCTGCAGCTGGAACCGGTGGTTGCCCTGCGGAGTAATCAGCTCCAGCGTATCGCCGCGCTCAAACCGGTTTTTCACATCAACCTGAACCCAGTCCCCATCCACGGACGTTACCTCAGCGACGAACTGCTGGTTCGGATTGCTGGAGGCACCCTTCTCGTAGTTCTGGAATTCGCTGGGCACATGGCGACGGTAAAAACCCTCGGTGTACCCACGGTTGGCCAGGTGCTCGAGGCTTTTCATCAGGCCGAAGTCAAATTCGCGCCCGGCTTTCGCATCTTCGATGGCCTGCCGGTATACCTGCGCAGTGCGCGCCACATAGTAGTGTGACTTGGTGCGACCCTCGATCTTGAGGGAGTGAATGCCCATGTCGACCAGCCGCTTCACATGCTGCACCGCACGCAGGTCTTTGGAGTTCATGATGTAGGTGCCGTGCTCGTCCTCGTACACCGGAATCAGTTCGTCAGGGCGGCTTTTCTCCTGCAGCAACATGGCCTGGGGTTCCGCCTGCTGTACGACGAGATCACCGGTTTCTGTCTCCCGTGCCTCGTGCGCACTGTACTCCCAGCGGCAGGCATTGGTGCAGGCGCCCTGATTGGAATCTCGGTGATTGATGTAGCCCGAGAGCAGGCAGCGCCCGGAGTACGCCATACACAATGCGCCGTGCACAAACACCTCAAGCTCCATCTCCGGGCAGCGCTGGCGGATTTCCTCGATTTCATCCAGGGACAACTCACGCGAGAGGATCACCCGCTCCAGCCCCTGCTGCTGCCAGAATTTCACGGTGGCCCAGTTGACCGCGTTCGACTGCACCGACAGATGCACCGGCATGTCGGGCCACTGCTCGCGCACCAGCATGATCAGCCCCGGATCCGACATGATCAGCGCATCCGGCTGCATGGCGATCACCGGCTCCATATCCCGCAGGTAGCTGCGTAACTTGTCATTGTGCGGCGCCACATTGCTGGCCACGTAGACCTTCTTACCCTGGCCGTGGGCCTCCTCGATGGCCGACGCCAGGTTCTCCACCTTGTTGAACTCGTTGTTGCGCACACGCAGGCTGTAGCGCGGCTGACCGACATAAACCGCATCAGCGCCGTAGGCAAATGCATAGCGCATACTTTTCAGGGTGCCGGCGGGAGAGAGCAACTCGACCATGGTGGGGGTACCTCATAGACCCCGCTCGCGCCGCGAGCGGGTAACAATAGAAACAATCAGGCCTGCTCCTTGATCCGCGTGATTTCATCACGCAGCTTGGCGGCGGCCTCAAACTCCAGATTCTTGGCGTGATTGTACATCTGCTCTTCCAACTGTTCGATACGCGCCCAGCGCTGCTGATCGGTAAGGGGCTTCTGGTCGGCCTTGTACGCACCGCCCTTCTCCGCCACTTTGCGACGGGACTTGGGCACGCCCGGCGCCACCGCGCCCTCCAGGATATCCGCCACACTCTTGTGGATACCTTTCGGAGTAATCCCATGTTCGACGTTGTGCGCCAGCTGTTTTTCCCGGCGACGCTGGGTCTCGTCGAGCGCTCGACGCATGGAATCGGTCACCTTGTCGGCGTAGAGAATCGCCCTGCCCTCGAGGTTACGGGCCGCACGGCCGATCGTCTGGATCAAGGAACGGTCTGAGCGCAGGAAACCCTCTTTGTCCGCATCGAAGATGGCCACCAGAGACACCTCCGGCATGTCCAGACCCTCCCGCAGCAGGTTGATGCCCACCAGCACATCGAACTCACCAATACGCAGGTCACGGATGATCTCCACTCGCTCCACCGTGTCGATATCGGAGTGCAGGTAGCGCACACGCACGCCGTTGTCGCGCAGGTAGTCGGTCAGGTCTTCAGCCATGCGCTTGGTGAGCACGGTAATCAACACCCGCTGATCCTTGGCCACGCAGCGGTGGATCTCCGACAGGGTATCGTCCACCTGTGTGGCCGCCGGGCGCACTTCCACTTCCGGGTCTACCAGCCCCGTCGGGCGAACCACCTGCTCAATCACGGCCCCTGCGTGCTCCGCCTCGTACTTGCCCGGCGTCGCAGAGACGAAAATGGTCTGCGGCGAGAGCGCTTCCCATTCCTCAAATTTCATCGGGCGGTTATCCAGAGCGGATGGCAGGCGAAAACCGTATTCCACCAGTGTCTCTTTACGCGAGCGGTCCCCCCGGTACATGCCGCCAATTTGCGGCACCGTCACATGGCTCTCATCAATAAACAGCAGCGCATCGTGGGGCAGGTAATCAAACAATGTGGGCGGCGGCTGACCGGAATCGCGACCGGACAGGTAGCGTGAATAGTTCTCAACCCCGTTGCAGTACCCGAGCTCCTGCATCATTTCCAGGTCGTAACGGGTGCGCTGCTCCAGCCGCTGCGCCTCCAGCAGCTTGTTGTTTTCGCGCAATTGCTTCAGGCGCTCCTCCAGCTCCTCCTTGATCTGGTCAATGGCCTTGACGATGGTTTCGCGGGGCGTCACGTAGTGTGATTTGGGGAAAATAGTGATACGCGGCACCTTGTGCAGCACTTCCCCGGTGAGGGGATCAAACAGGGTGATTTCTTCAATTTCTTCATCGAACAGGGAGAGGCGCACCGCCTCAAGATCCGAATCTGCCGGATAGATGTCGATGATGTCCCCGCGCACCCGATAGGTGGCGCGGCGGAAATCGGCGTCGTTGCGGGTGTACTGTAACTCCGCGAGACGCCGCAAGATGGTGCGCTGATCCACGATATCCCCGCGATCCAGGTGCAACACCATTTTCAGGTACTTGTCCGGGTCGCCCAGACCGTAGATGGCCGAAACCGTGGCCACCACAATGACGTCCTTGCGCTCGATCAGAGCCTTGGTGGCCGACAGGCGCATCTGCTCGATATGCTCATTCACCGAGGCATCCTTCTCGATAAACGTATCGGAAGATGGCACGTAGGCTTCGGGCTGGTAGTAGTCGTAATATGAAACGAAGTATTCCACGGCGTTGCGCGGGAAGAATTCCTTCAGCTCACCGTAGAGCTGGGCCGCGAGGGTCTTGTTGTGCGCCATCACTATGGCGGGCCGCTGCACCTGGGCGATCACATTCGCCATGGTGAAGGTCTTGCCCGACCCGGTCACCCCGAGCAGGGTCTGGTGGGCGAGGCCGTCACCAATGCCCTCCACCAGAGACTCGATTGCGGCCGGCTGGTCACCGGCCGGCTCGTATTTGCTCACCACCTCGAAGGGTCGCGTTTCCATAAGCACTATCTCAACAACGATCCGCACGGGATACCCGTGTCTGTTAGCCCGAAATTGTAGGCGGACGAGCACCTGTGCGACAAATATACCCTTCCACACTCAGTCACCGGCGAGAAAATAAACACTGCAAAATCAAAGGCTTATTTTTGAGTAAAAGGGTTGACCTGCTTTGGGCCGCTCTATAAGATACGCGCCACCTGACCGGGACGGCTTTTGCAAGACCGATCAGACAGTTCCGCCTTAGCTCAGTTGGTAGAGCAAATGACTGTTAATCATTGGGTCGCTGGTTCGAGCCCAGCAGGCGGAGCCAAATTCAAAATCCCCGCAGCCTTGAACGGCTACGGGGATTTTATTTAGAGCTATGCTCTCTCAGGGTCGCCTTCACCAAGAGGCCACCCTACCCCAAAATTCCGCCTTAGCTCAGTTGGTAGAGCAAATGACTGTTAATCATTGGGTCGCTGGTTCGAGCCCAGCAGGCGGAGCCAAAAAATGAAACCCCGCACCTGAAAAGGTCGCGGGGTTTTCTTTTGCCTGACGGAAAAAGAGAGACAGAAAAAGAAAAGGCCCCGCGGAATCCGCGAGGCCTGATCAACGTCACCCTGATCATTGAACTCAGGACACACGAGCCGGACACCTCAAACCTCGGGCAATTTTCCTTTCAAGCGCTGCTCCACCCCACTCCTGTCAGGTAGTGGCAACGCCTTCACTTCAGCACCACCAGCCGACAACAAAGCCGCATCACGCCCTCCCAATGACTGGGCCCACACGGTATCCACCAGCGGCTGCTTCGGCGCGTAATCCTTTACCGCCTCGATCAGCAGCCGATGCACACTTTGCGCATCCTGCAGGGTACAGGCACTCCTCAGCTCTCCTAGCAACCGCTGCAGCTGCTCGCTGGGCAAACGCTCTTCCTCGGCGCGCATGATGGAGGGGTGATCGGTGCCCGCCACCTTATCCCCCAGCAACAGTTCTTCGTACAACTTTTCACCGGGACGAAGCCCGGTAATCTGGATTTCAACATCGCCATCCGGGTTCGCTTCGTCGCGTACTGTGTGCCCCATAATCTGCACCAGACGACGGGCGATATCCAGGATACGCACGGGTTCACCCATATCCAGCACGAAAACCTCACCCTTACGCCCCATACTGCCCGCCTGCAGCACCAGCTGCGCAGCCTCAAGAATGGTCATAAAGAAGCGGGTCACCTTGGGGTGCGTGACGGTTACCGGGCCACCGGCGTTGATCTGGTCGGTAAACAGCGGAATGACCGAGCCCGAAGAGCCCAGCACATTGCCAAAGCGCACCATACACACCCGCGTCCGCCCGAACCGGCGACCAAAATCCTGACAGATCAACTCCGCCAGGCGCTTGGTGGCCCCCATTACGTTGGTGGGTCGCACGGCCTTGTCCGTCGAAACCAGTACGAACTGCTCAACGCCGGAGGCTTCCGCCGCCTCGAGCACCGACAGGGTGCCGAGCACGTTGTTCTCGGCACCCTCCACGACATTCTGCTCCACCAGCGGAACATGTTTGTAGGCCGCCGCGTGGTATATGGTTTGCACCTGGAAAGCGCTGATGATCTCGGCGACCCGGGCGCGGTTGCGCACGTCCCCCAGCAGTGGCGTCACCTCGACAGTAAGATTTTCATCCTGTCGCTGCTGACACAGCTCGCGCTCAATCTGGTACAGGGAAAATTCAGACGCCTCCAGCATGATCAGCTTTGCTGGCCCCCACTGGACAATCTGTCGACACAGCTCAGAACCGATGGAGCCTCCGGCCCCGGTAACCAACACAACCTTGTCTGTAATCGAGGCGGAAACAAGATTCTTCTGTGGCTCCACGGGAGCCCGCCCCAAGATGTTTTCATAAATCTGGGAGACATCCGACACACGGCCGGCACCATCGACCAGCTCTTCCATACCCGGAACCACTTTCACCACCACACCGCGCTCACGCAGGCCGCGAGTGATTTCTCGCCGACGACGCTTGGGAACACCGGGCATGGCTAGCAGCACTTCAGCAATATCCCGCTCGGCAATAACCTCAAGAATTTTTGCCGGGCTGTAGACCAGAACGCCGTCGATCAGCGTATTTTGCTTGGAAGCGTTGTCATCAAAGAAGGCCACGGTTTTGTAGGTTTCACCGTGAATCAGGCCCTTGTAGAGCTGCAGGCCAGCGGTACCGGCACCGTAAATGGCCACCCGGGTTTTATGAATTTCAAGGGCCATCTGGTAATAGACACGCACCAACCAGCGGGAGCCACCCACAGTGATCAATGCAAAGCACCAGTAAATGACAGGAACCGAGCGCGGTACCCCGGCGTAGGTAAGGTAGGATGCAACCGCCAGCACCACCGCAGACGCCGTCACCCCCTGCAGAACGGCCACCAGAGCCTGCTGCCCCATATAGCGGATAACAGTGCGGTAGAGTCCCAGACGCAGGAAGATAAAGCTGCTGGAGACCAGGGTCAGCCCGAGGCAGAGCGCCATTTCGGGCTCGGCGATCAATGCCGCACCATCAAAGCGAATGGTCATCGCCAGCAGGAATGCCGTGGTCAGCATTAGCAGGTCGTAACACACCATCAGCACTGGCTTGTAGTTCTTTTGTGCGGCCTTGTAAAAGCGCTTCACGATTCCCCCGATACGATCCGCTTCCGAATCCTTTTGATTTATTTACTACCCCAGTAAATTCTGCCCATCCCGTGGGACCTTCACAGCAACCCGGATACTACCAGAAGTACCGCCAGCAATGACGTGCTCAGCATCACGACCAACTCGATAAGCAGCGACGTCTTTACACCGTATTTCAAGGCCATCTGCTGATAAAGGTGCTGGCGATGCGCCTCCCACCAGCGCTCCCCTCTCACCATCCGCAGCATCAGCGTGGCCGTTGCATCCAGCCAGAACGGACAAAAAATCAACAGTGGTACCAACCAGTGGAATGCCCCCTGCTGCCAGCCACTGAGCCCGATGGCAAAAGCCGCCAAGCCGATGCTGGTCGACCCTGCATCCCCAAGAAAAATTCGCGCCTGCGGCCAATTGTAGTACAAGAAAACGACACTACAGGACGCCAGCAGCAAACATACACCCGCCAACTCAAAGGCGCCGCCCCAGAAACTAATTAACCCCAGTGCAGCAAAACCGATCGTCGTCATGCTGCCGGCGAAACCGTCCATCCCGTCCATAAAGTTGTACAGGTTGATCGTCCAGATACCCCCAATTACCAGAGGAATCCACACCAGCCAATGAGCCAACTCCGGCGTCAGGCCATACAACACCAGCAAGACGGACAGACAATGGACACTAAACCGGCTTCTAGCATTCAGGGGGCGGAGATCGTCGAACAGAGAGATCGAAAACAGCGCAACAAATGCCAAACCGATCGGCGGCGAGATGGGTAGCGGGCCAACCAATAACCCGACTGCCACACCGGAAATCACGGCCCAACCACCAGTGCGCGGCACCGGGGCTTCATGCAGGGAACGATGGTTTGGCGTGTCCAGCGCCAACTGGCCGAGGCGCGTCAGCAGCAACCACAAAACGGATGTGGTGACAGCAAATCCCACAATTATTGGTACCAACCAGCTCCCGAGGAGTCCGCTCATCTAACCCTCCCCCAGGAATTGATCGTATCGCTGTAGCGGCTGCCAGTTGAGCCGCCTTTTCAGGCGCTGCGCACTATAAATCTCGCTACGCTGCAGATCAACAAAACCTGTCTTAACACCCAAAAATGACAAAAACCTAAACGGCAGTAGCAGCAGATCCGCAAACAGCTGACTGCTTACTACCCGCCGCCCACTGGCTGCGGCACCAACCAGCGCCAGGTTGTAATACCCTGGCTCGGCGACAACAAAGGTTTCTCCCCGACACTCCGATCGGCCGACGGCCAAGATCGCCGCCAGCAGATCCTCCAGCGCTACGACGCTGCGGTACCCGGTCGCCGGGACAATTGGCAACAGCGAGCACCAGGCGCGAAGCCGGGACCTCAGTGAAATGGCACGCTTGGAGGGCAAAGCGCCAGTAGCGGATGAGTCAGCAACGACAACTCCACAATCTCCATAAACGGCCGCGGGGCGCAATACGTTGACACGGGTTTTGCCAGCGCAGGCAAGCAGCAACCGTTCTGCATGCCACTTGCTGGCCCCATATGGGTCCGTTGCCGGCACACCGCCCTCTTCCGTCACTACCTCTCCTGCAGGCGCCATTACCGCCTTGATACTGGACAGGTATAAAAACTGCTCGACTTCTGCAGCCTCTGCCAGCTTCAGTAACGCTTCCGGCAAGGTGCAATTCAGACGGCGCGCCAGCTCGGGCCTGCGATAGCAATCTCGCGGCGACGCCAAGCCTGCCGCATAGACCACAATGTCGCCAGGCTCAAACAGACCGGAGAACGAAGCAGCATCAAAGGCAGTGTTCTGGTGATGATCACAGTGGGACGGGCCAGACGCGTGACGGGAAATGGACAGCACCGGGACTCCGGCACTCACCAGATAACCGCACAACGCCGAGCCTATATAGCCGGAACTTCCAATTACCACCCACCGCATCTTGCGATTCTTGACCTCTCAATCTTCGGGCACGCATTGCGCACGCCATCAAAAAAAAGACAGCGCCGAAGCGCTGCCTTTTCAAATACCTACAGCTGAATACGATCCTTGTTTTTCTCAAGCGTGGCCAGCCCGATACCCTTGACCTCCAGCAGCTGGTCTACGCTGGAAAATTCACCGATGGATTCACGGTACTTCACGATCAGCTCTGCTTTCGCGGGACCGACACCCTCCAGCGAGGCAGACAACTCCTCCGCGCTCGCCGTATTCAGGTTTACCTGAACCTGCTCCTGCGTGACCACTTCGTCTGCGCTGGCCAACTGAGCATTAGCCAGTAACAGAAAAACGGCAAACAGTGCAGTGAGCGGGAATCGAAAAAAATTCATGGCAAAATCCTTTTATTGGTTAACAGGTAGTCTTCACTCCGTGGGACCACAAACCTCCCCATGCGCGTGCGACTTTACCAGTTATTTCCCTGAATTTAAGCGATCTGCCGTTACACGCCATTACACACACATACAGCCCGTCACAAACTGGCACGCACGTATTATGCAGACGGCTTTTCAATATCGCGCACAATCGCTCTCAGTGCTGCAGCCGGATCTTCCGCTGCAGTAATGGGGCGGCCAATCACCAGGTAATCGGACCCATTACGCAATGCATCTACCGGAGTGACAATTCTGCGCTGGTCGCCAGCGTCCGCGCCGGCCGGTCGGATGCCCGGTGTTACCAGCTTGAACTCAGAACCACATGCTGCTTTTAGCGCTTCCGCTTCCTGCGCCGAACATACTACGCCGTCCAGCCCACTGACTTTCGCCAGTTCGGCCAGCGCCACCACCTGCTCCTTCAGTGGCCTGTTCACACCCACGGGGGCCAACTCATCCTCCGCGGTGCTGGTCAGTACGGTCACCCCAATCAGTAGTGGACGGTTTACGCCGAGAGGGGCCAGCGCATCTGCGGCAGCGCGCATCATCCGCTCCCCGCCACTGGCATGCACATTGACCATCCACACACCGAGGTTGGCTGCCGCACGCACCGCAGCGGCGACCGTATTGGGGATGTCGTGGAATTTCAGATCCAGGAACACCTGGAAACCGGATTGCACCAAGCTGCGCACCAGATCCGGTCCGGCAATGGTAAACAGCTCCTTGCCAACTTTGACACGACACACCGCAGGATCCAGCTGCGCAGCCATTGCCAAGGCTGCTTCTGCCGTATCGTAATCCAGCGCCACGATTACCGGGGAAGATACAGAGTCAGTCAATGAACACCTCAAAATTAAAGAAAAGAAGAAACGGCAGCGTGCGCAACCGGCGATTACTCGCCTTCGATGCCCTTGACGGAGCGCACGCTATCCCAACGCTTGCAGCTGGGGCAAAGCCAATGCAGCTGGTTGCCGGAAAACCCGCAGCTGTTACAACGGTAATGGGGACGGCTGGCAATCAGCTGGTCAATCAGGTTTTTCAGGAGAAACAGATTCTCACGGGCGCGACCCTGGGTGCTGTCGACATGCAGGTCCAGAAAATGCCCGAGTCCGCGCAAAGACGGCCGAATCGCCAGTTGCTTGCCGATAAAGGCCGCCGCATCCGCTTCGCTTTGCTGCTGATGAATGCGCTCGGTCAGGGCAATAAGAACACTGTTTGAGGGGTGCTCCTTGAGGAGACGCTCCAGATAAGCCACCAGGCCACTCTCGTCACCCAGCGCCTCGTAACAAGTAATCAAAAGCTCAAGAATTTCCGGAATATAATCCGGGCTCTGACGCGGAATCCGCTCCAGAACCTTGATCGCCTCCCTGGAGTGCCCAAGCAAGTGCTCCAGACGGCCGAGCAACAGGTTGGCACGCACCGAATGGCGGTCGTAACCCAATGCAGCATCAATATGCTTGCGTGCACTGAGGTAATCTTTGCCATTGATGGCTTCTTCCGCCAGCTCGCAGCAAAAGTGCGCCTGCACTGGCGCCCACTCTTCAGGAAGACGCTTGAAGCGGCGCCCATGCAACAGATTGACCGCATGAATCGCCTTGGCCCACTCTCGCTCATCCCGATAGACCTCTACCAGATATTCGAGACTGGTGCTGCGCAATTCGGAGGACGTTTCGACCAGCTCCTGCAGCAGACGCTCGGCACGATCCAACCAGCCAGCCGCAATATAGTCCCGGGCCAGCTCCAGTTGTGCCTTTTGCTGACTGATACGATTCAGGCTCGGACGCGCAAGCAGGTTTTGATGCACCCGGATGGCCTGATCATACTCGCCGCGCTTGCGCAGCAGGTTGCCGAGGGCCAGGTGAGTCTCGAAGGTGGCGCTGCTGACCTCCAACGCATCGATAAACTTTTCGATGGCGTCGTTGTGGCGCTCACTGAGAAGGTAATTCAGGCCCTGCGCATAGGACTGCGCGAGCGCCTGGTGCTGATTATTTTTAGCACCTTTCTTTTTGCCACTCTTGCGACCGAGATACCAGCCAATACCGATGGCGGCAAAAATGAAAATAAAAAACGTCAGGTCGCTCAACTCATTCTCCGGCAACCTGGCGGCGCACCGTATGAAGTTCGCGTTCGGTCCGCAGCAGTTGGCGCTCCAGCCCCTTTACCCGTCGCCGCTCGGTCCAGTAAGGCAGCAAACTGGCCAGAAAACCCAGCAAAGCACCGATAAGTAGAAAGCCGATCAGCCAGAAGCCGACACTGCCCGGAAACAAATCGTACCCGGCGAAGCGAGGCGTAATACTTTCAGGGTTATCGACCGCAAAATAGACACCCAGGGCGATGCAAACCAGTGCCAGCACCCCAAATAACAATCGCGATATCCAGCGCAGAAATGACAAGTAAACCTCCGGCTCCGGAAGGAGTGAAAAATCGTTAAGTCCGTTACAGTGTTAGCCCACTGCCATCAGCTCAGCACAAGCAACCCGATATTCAGGCGACACTTATGCGTCTTCATACTCATCGCGATGCATTTGCTGATTTACTCTGTCCCTGAGTTCTTTCCCCGGTTTGAAGTGAGGCACATATTTGCCCGCCAGTTCAACGGAATCACCGGTTTTAGGGTTGCGGCCGGTTCTCGGCGCACGGTAATGCAGGGAAAAGCTGCCAAAACCCCGGATTTCGATCCGCTCTCCTTCCGCCAGCACACCTGACATGGTGTCCAGCATGACTTTCACCGCCAGCTCCACATCCTTTACCGGCAGCTGATCCAACCTCAGAGCAATCTTCTCGATCAGTTCAGACTTGGTCATGCGGTCCGCAATCCTTTCTAAGTCATTGATTATTCTGGAATAGCGGCAATCATCTAATAGAAAGCCGGACTGGGCAACCCCAGTCCGGCTTTCGCATAGCTTCAACTCATTGAATCGAAGCTTTTAATAACAAGGTCTTATCAGTCCTTGTTATTCATTTGCGCCTTGATCAGGTCACCAATGGTCGCCGGCTGAACCTGTTCAGCTTGCTTCTTGCTGTGATCCTTGATGGCCTGCTTCTCGTCATCCTGATCCTTGGCTTTGATGGAGAGGCTGATCACGCGGTTCTTGCGATCCACGCTGGTGATCTTGGTCTCAATCTCTTCGCCTTCTTTCAGGGCATTGCGAGCGTCTTCAACCTTGTCGCGGCTGATTTCGGAAGCGCGCAGTACGCCTTCCACTTCGTCCGCCAGGGTGATGATGGCTTGCTTGGCATCAACTTCTTTGATGGTACCCATTACGATGCTGCCGCGATCGTTGTTGGCCACGTAGTCAGAGAAGGGATCGGATTCCAGCTGCTTGATACCCAGGGAGATACGCTCGCGGTCGGAGTCGATACCCAGGATAACGGTTTCCAGCTCGTCACCTTTCTTGAACTTACGCACGGCGTCTTCGCCAGCTTCGTTCCAGGAGATGTCGGACAGGTGAACCAGACCGTCGATGCTGCCGTCCAGGCCGATGAAGATACCGAAGTCGGTGATGGACTTGATCTTACCGGAGATCTTGTCGCCTTTAGCGAATTTACGCGCGAAGGCATCCCACGGGTTTTCCTGGCACTGCTTGATACCCAGGGAGATACGACGACGCTCTTCGTCGATATCCAGAATCATTACCTCGACCTCGTCGCCAACGTTGACAACTTTGGACGGGTGAATGTTCTTGTTGGTCCAATCCATTTCGGAAACGTGTACCAGACCTTCCACACCTTCTTCCAGCTCGGCGAAGCAGCCGTAGTCGGTCAGGTTGGTGATCACAGCCTTCACGCGGCTGTTTTCCGGGTAACGCTGCTTGATGGATACCCAAGGATCCTCGCCCAGCTGCTTCAGGCCCAGGGATACACGGCTGCGCTCGCGGTCGAACTTCAGTACTTTTACTTCGATTTCGTCGCCAACGTTCACGATCTCGCTCGGATGCTTGATGCGCTTCCAAGCCATATCGGTGATGTGCAGCAGGCCGTCGATACCGCCCAGGTCTACGAAAGCACCGTAGTCGGTCAGGTTCTTCACGATACCTTTGATCGCCATGCCTTCTTGCAGGCTGGCCAGCAGGGCTTCACGCTCTTCGCTGTTGGCGGCTTCCATCACGGCGCGACGGGAAACAACAACGTTGTTGCGCTTGGCGTCCAGCTTGATCACTTTGAAGTCGAGCTCTTTGCCTTCCAGGTGCGCGGTGTCGCGAACCGGACGAACGTCTACCAGAGAACCCGGCAGGAATGCGCGGATGTTGGCAACGTCAACAGTAAAGCCACCCTTAACCTTGCCGCTGATAACACCCTTAACCACTTCGTCTGCAGCGTGTGCAGCGTCGAGGATTTTCCAGGCTTCAGCGCGCTTGGCTTTCTCACGGGACAGACGGGTTTCACCGAAACCGTCTTCTACCGCTTCCAGGGCAACCTGTACTTCGTCGCCCACCTGCAGTTCCACTTCACCTTTGTCATTCTTGAACTGGTCCGCAGGGATAACGCCTTCAGACTTCAGGCCCGCGTGTACGGTTACCCAGTCTTTATCAACGTCGATGACAACACCGGTGACGATGGCGCCCGGTGCCATTTCGACGCTTTTCAGGCTCTCTTCAAATAGTTCAGCAAAGCTCTCGCTCATTACATTACCTATATAAATGGATCCTACCGATAGCAACTTTAGAGTCTAGTTAGCCGCCAGTAGAGATCCCACCGCGCTGCCAGTACGCGGGTCGGATTACAACAACGGCCGGGCGATTCTGGCTGATCCCGGCCGTCGTTGTTAAAAATCTAATTGCTGGAAAGCTGTTTCCAGTCTGGCTCAACCGATACGCTTTTGTACCAGTTCGAGCACTTTTTGCAGAACACCGTCTATGTCGATGTCCGTGCTGTCCAGCACCACGGCGTCGTCGGCCGGGGCCAGCGGGGAGGCTGCGCGGTTCATATCCCGGTCGTCCCGGGCGCGGATGTCCTCCAGCAGGTCGCGGAGGCTAACAGAAACCCCCCTGCCCTGCAACTGATCGAAGCGGCGGCGGGCGCGCTCTTCCGCACTGGCGGTGAGGAAGATCTTGACCGGCGCGTCAGGGAACACGGTGGTGCCCATGTCACGCCCGTCGGCCACCAGACCAGGAGCGGCACGGAAATCCCGCTGGCGCTGCAAAAGCGCCTCACGTACCGCAGGCACGGCCGCCACCTTTGAGGCCGCCATGCTCACCTGCTCCATGCGGATATCCCGGCTGACATCCTGCCCCTCCAGCATTGCAGCCACTTCGCCGCCAGCAATCGCAAAGCGGATATCCAGGTTACTGGCGATATCTGCCAATCTGGCTTCATCCTCCAGGTTCACCGCCGCATTGAGTGCCGCCAGCGCTGTCAGCCGGTAAAGCGCCCCGGAATCGAGCAGGGCATAGCCCAGCCGGTCCGCCAGCAACTTGGCGATGGTGCCCTTGCCGGAACCACTTGGCCCATCGATGGTAACTACCGGGGGCTTGTTCATTGCTTGAGTCATTACTAATTGGTACTGCTTGCGTTCGTTGTGTTTGGGTAGCCTGTATAGGATGGTAGCGCGCTCAGCGCACCACCAGTTTCATTCCCGCACCGGTCGCCAGTTCGGCAAAGTTCGGGAACGACGTCGCTACATTGGCACAGTGAAGGATCTGAATGTCAGCGCTGGCGCGCAGCGCCGCCACCGCAAAGGACATGGCGATGCGATGATCACCGAGGCTGTCCACAACCCCGCCGCCAAAGACGGCACCCTCACCGTTTCCGCCCTTGCCCTGAATGACAATACCGTCCGCAGTCGGCTCTGCGTCGACGCCCAGAATCTGCAGGCCGTCGGCCATGGCCTGGATGCGGTCACTTTCCTTTACCCGCAGCTCTTCAGCGCCGGTCAGGACCGTTTTACCTTCCGCGCAGGAGGCGGCAACGAAAATTGCCGGGAACTCATCAATAGCCAGGGGCACCTGATCTTCGGGGATATTGATTCCCTTCAGCGGAGCGTACCGCACGCGAATGTCTGCCACTGGCTCACCACCCACTTCACGCCGATTCTGCAGGGTGATATCTGCCCCCATCGCACGCAGGATATTGATGGCACCATCGCGCGTCGGGTTAATTCCCACGTGCTGCAACAGGACATCGGAACCTGGCGCAATGGAAGCCGCCACCATAAAGAACGTGGCCGAAGAAATATCCGCTGGCACATCAATCTGGCAGGCCGTCAGCTTACCGCCACCTTTCAGGCTTGCGCGCGGCCCATCCCGCAACACCTCGTAACCAAAGCCAGACAGCATACGTTCGGTGTGATCGCGTGTGGGGGCAGGCTCTGTAGTGCTGGTTTCACCGTCCGCATAGAGGCCGGCCAGCAACACGCAGGATTTCACCTGGGCACTGGCCATCGGCAGCGTGTAATCAACAGCCTTCAGCTGACTGCCACCTTTGATCTTGAGCGGTGGACGCCCCTCTTCACCGGTTTCCACCACCGCACCCATTTCACGCAACGGGTTGGCAACGCGGTTCATCGGTCGCTTGGACAGGGATTCATCTCCGGTGAGTACCGAATCGAATTGCTGACCGGCCAGCAGGCCCGCAAGCAGGCGCATGGAGGTACCAGAATTGCCAACGTAGAGCGGGCCAGGCGGCGCTTGCAGGCCGTGCATGCCAACACCATGGATCGTGACCCGGCCATTGACCGGCCCCTCAATCACCACTCCCATATCGCGGAAGGATTGCAGGGTCGCTAACGCGTCCTCGCCTTCCAGAAACCCTTCCACTTCGGTGACGCCCTCTGCCAGTGAGCCCAGCATGATCGAGCGGTGCGACATGGATTTGTCACCGGGCACCCGCAGGTCGCCGTTTACTGAGCCACCCGGCTGGGCGACAAAAGTTACTTCCTTTGCTTGCATAGTTTCCGTATACGCTTTTTTGGCCAGCATTTTAGTGAAGTGATCCCGCGCCGCCTTGGCTCGGGTAAAGACTCCCATCAGGTGCTCACTGTCGCCGCTGGCAATGGCATTGCGCAGTGAATCCAGGTTGGAAGTGTAGAGGTCGATGGATTTCAGGATCGCATCGCGATTGGCGAGCATAATATCTCGCCACATAACGGGGTCACTGGAGGCGATGCGGGTAAAATCGCGAAAGCCGCCAGCGGCATAGCGAAAGATATTCTCGTTTTCCGCATCGTGCGCCAGGGTATCCACGAGGCCATAGGCAATCACGTGGGGCAGATGGCTGGTTGCCGCAAGCACTTCATCGTGCTCCGCCACAGGCATGCTCAACACCTCGGCACCCACGGCCTCCCACATCGCCTGGATGCGGCGGGCATGTTCCAGCCCGGTGTTTTCATCCGGTGTCAGGATAATACGGTGCGCGATATACAGGTCATCCCTGGCCGCACTCACGCCACTCTGCTCGGACCCGGCAATCGGGTGGCCGGGCACCAGAAACTCGGGCACGCACCCCCAGATATTCCTTGCTGCGGTGATCACGCTCCCTTTGACACTGGCGCCATCGGTCAAGGTGACACCCGCGGGTAGACGATCCTTGAGCTGGGAAAATATCGCCTCCACGGCGAGGGTCGGAACAGAGACGAAGACGACATCTCCCGCTTCCAGCTCCCCGACAATTTCACCGATATCCGTTACCGCACGATCGACAACACCGAGCGCCACTGCCTGGGTGCAGGTTTGCGCACGACGCGCCACACCGATCACTTTACGGCAAGCGCTGGCGGCCTTGAGCGCGAGCGCGAGACTCCCGCCAATCAAGCCAATACCGACAATCACCAAACGCCCAATCAGGGGTTCTGAGGCATCCTGCCCGCTGCATTTCCCTTCTTGCGCCATCTACAAAACTCCGCGCGGGTAGGATCCCAGCACTTTCATGTCCGATGCACAGGCGCCGACATCCTGCAGCGCGGCAGCAACATTTTCGCTGTCGCGATGGCCGACAAAGTCGATAAAGAAAACGTACGTCCAGTTGCCCGTCTGGGCAGGGCGTGTCTCAACCCGGGTCAGATCGATTTTGTGGGTCTGGAATGGCACCAACAGATCGTGCAACGCGCCGGGTTCGTTGCGCATGGAAACCATCAGGGAGGTCTTGTCGTCACCACTGGCGGGAACCGCTTGCGAGCCAATAATCAGGAAGCGCGTGGAATTATCTGGTCGGTCTTCAATTTTTTCATTGAGGACTTTCAGACCGTACAACTCCGCGGCCATGTCGCCGGCAATGGCCGCCGCGTTCCATTCTCCCTTCACGCGCTTGGCAGCTTCCGCATTACTGGCAACCGCCACACGTTCCACATTCGGGTAATAGGAATCCAGCCACTTGCGGCATTGGGCCAGGCTCTGGGCATGGGAATAAATGCGCGTAATGGAATCTTCGCGAGTAATGTCGGAAATCATCAGGTGCTGGTGAATCCGCAATTCCACCTCCCCGCAGATTTGCAGGTTGGAGGTCATGAAATTGTCCAGGGTGTGATTGACCACACCCTCGGTGGAGTTCTCCACCGGCACCACGCCATAATTGACCGCGCCGGCCTCCACCTCACGGAACACCTCATCGATCGCCGCCAGCGGCTTGGAAACCGCTGAGTGACCGAAATGCTTGAGGGCAGCCTGCTGCGTAAAGGTGCCTTCGGGCCCCAGATACGCCACTTTCACCGGCTCTTCCAGGGCGAGACAAGCGGACATGATCTCGCGAAACAGCCGCGCCATTTCTTCATTGGTCAGCGGCCCCGGATTGCGCTCCATCGCGCGACGGAGCACCTGCGCCTCGCGCTCGGGGCGGTAATACTGCGCGTTTTCCCCGTTACTTTTTTTGACTTCCGCCACTTCCAGTGCACAGTTGGCACGCTCGGAAATCAGCCGTGCAATATCGCTATCGAGACTGTCGATGCGATCGCGTAACGCCAGCAGGCGCCCATCCTGCTTTGGTTTATCTTCAGACATAACTCTCGCCTAAATTCGTAACTCAGACCCCAATCGCTCGGGGCTATCCATTGCGACGCTCAAAATCCGCCATAAAGGCGACCAGCGCCTCCACGGCCTCAAGCGGAACCGCGTTGTAGAGGGAAGCACGCATACCTCCGACGGAACGGTGCCCCTTGAGTGCCAGCAGCCCCGCTTCTTCCGATTCTTTCAGGAACACTTTGTCGAGGCTGTCATCCGCCAGCACAAACGGCACATTCATGCGCGAGCGACTGTCCACGGCCACGGGGCTCGAATAGAAATCACTGCGATCGAGGAAGTCATACAGCAGCTGGGACTTCTGCAGGCTCAGCGCCGCCATCGCTTCGACCCCACCCTGGGCCTTCAGCCATTTGAACACCAGACCAGACAGGTACCAGGCAAAGGTGGGCGGCGTGTTGTCCATTGACTGGCCGTCGGCAGCCACCTTCCAGCTCAGGCTGCGCGGAATATTCGGGAGCGCCTGATCCAGCAGATCGTCACGCACGATGCCCACCGCAATACCAGACGGACCAATGTTTTTCTGGGCCCCCGCATAGATAAACCCGAACTTATCGACCGGGATGGGTTGCGAAAGAATGGTCGACGACATATCCGCAACCAGCGGGCTGTGCACTTCCGGAATGTAGGGAAACTCGACACCGCCGATGGTTTCATTCGGCGTATAGTGAAAATACGCCGCATCCGGACTCTCTTCCCAGGCATCCGCCGCCGGGGCATAGGAGAAGTTCCGGTCCTCGGAGGAAGCGACAATATTCACGGTACCGTAACGGCGCGCTTCCTTGATGGCTTTTTCTGCCCACTGACCGGTGTGGATATAGTCCGCGCTTTTGCGCTCGCCACCCAAAAGGTTCCAGGGAATGGCACTGAACTGACCGGTGGCACCACCCTGCAAGAACAGCACCCGGTAATTGCCGGGAATGCTCAACAGATCCCTGAGATCCTGTTCCGCCTCCTCCGCCACCGTGGTGAACTCCGGCGAGCGATGGCTTACCTCCATCACCGAGCAACCCACGCCCTGCCAGTCCAGCAACTCTTCCTGCGCCTGGCGCAGTACCGGTTCGGGTAACGCCGCAGGTCCCGCACAGAAATTAAACTTTCTCATTGATTCACTTCCACAGAGAAAACAACTTTCGATTCAATACCACGGTTTTTAGGTGGCCGGATGAAATCTTTGGCACAATCCAGAAAGGCGAGATACACGAACCTCGTTTCTCCCCCTCTCGATTACAGATCTTTCGCCAACCGCTCACCAGACCGCCGCAAAGTCAAAAAAGGCCGCGATAATTCGCAGCCTTTTTTGAGCTAAAGAGCGTTCAGACGTTACTCCTCGACAGCGCCATCTGCGGTCGCTTCACCGTCTTCACCCTCGGGATCCTCGGTTTCCTGAATGCGCGCCAGCCCTACCAGCTTCTCGTTCTCCTTCAAGCGGATCACGCGAACCCCCTGGGTGTTGCGCCCGAGTACAGAAACCTCGTCAACCCGCGTCCGCACCAGGGTTCCCTGATCGGAAATCAGCATGATCTCCTCCCCGGGATGCACCTGACAGGCCCCGACCAGCGAACCATTGCGCTCGCTTTCGGCAATGGCAATCACGCCCTGGGTACCACGGCCCTTGGTGGGGAAATCTGCGGTGTCGGTACGTTTGCCGTACCCCTTTTCGGTGACCATCATCACCGAGCCACCCTCTTCCGGGATAACCATTGCGATCACGTACACATCATCGGCCATGCGAATACCGCGCACACCGCGCGACACACGCCCCATGGAGCGCACATTCTCTTCCGCAAAGCGGGCCGCCTTGCCGGCGCTGGTCAACAGCAGCACATCGCGGCTGCCGTCGGTAATCGCGGTTGCCACCAGGCGATCCCCTTCTTCCAGCTCGATCGCACGCAAGCCAACGCTGCGCGGACGGGAGAACGCGGTGAGCGGGGTTTTCTTCACGGTACCGTTGGCGGTAGCGAAGAAAATAAAGTGGTCTTCATCGTACTCGGACACCGGCATCAGGCTGCTGATGCGCTCATCCTCTTCCAACGGCAACATATTCACCATTGGGCGACCACGGGAAGCGCGACCGGCGGTCGGCACTTCATACACCTTCAGCCAGTACACCTTGCCCTTGTTGGAGAAGCAAAGAATGGTGTCGTGCGAGTTGGCAATCAGCAGGTGCTCGACGAAGTCTTCGTCTTTTACCTGGGTGGCCGATTTGCCCATGCCGCCACGGCGCTGGGCCTGGTAGTCGGCCAGCGGCTGGCTCTTGGCGTAACCACCGTGGGAGATGGTAACTACCTTGTCTTCCGGGGTGATCAGGTCTTCGACGGAAAGGTCCTGACGGGAAGCCACGATATCGGTGCGACGCTCATCGCCGTACTCTTTTTCCAGTACTTCCAGCTCTTCGCGGATCACCTGCATCAGGCGTTCCGGGCTGCCGAGAATTTCCAGGTACTCAGCGATCTGCTCCAGGCGCTCACTGTATTCCGCCAGCAGCTTATCGTGCTCCATGCCGGTAAGACGGTGAAGGCGCAGCTCGAGGATCGCCTGGGCCTGGGCCGGAGACAGGTAGTAGGCGCCGTCGCGCAGCCCGAATTCTTTCGGCAGGTCGTCCGGACGACAAGCATCGGCACCCGCACGCTCCAGGAACTGCTCCACCTCACCCACGGGCCAGCCCTTGGCAAGCAGTGCTTCACGGGCCTCGGCGGGGGTCGCAGACGCCTTGATCAGCTCGATCACCGGGTCGATGTTGGAGATGGCAATCGCCAGGCCTTCCAGAATATGCCCACGCTCGCGCGCTTTGCGCAGCAGGAACACGGTGCGGCGGGTCACCACTTCCTGACGGTGACGAATGAAGTATTCCAGCAGCTGCTTCAGGTTCAACAGCTTGGGCTGGCCATCCACCAGCGCCACCATGTTGATACCGAACACGCTCTCCAGCTGAGTCTGGGCGTAGAGGTTGTTCAGAACCACATCACCCAGCTCACCGCGCTTCAACTCGATTACCACGCGCAAGCCGTCTTTATCGGACTCGTCGCGCAGTTCGGAAATACCTTCGATCTTCTTCTCTTTCACCAGCTCGGCAATGCGCTCGATCAGTCGCGCCTTGTTCAGCTGGTAAGGAATTTCATGGATAACGATGGTTTCGCGATTGGTTTTGTCATCGCGCAGCACTTCTGCCTTGGCCCGGATATAGATCCGCCCGCGACCGGTACGGTAGGCCATGAGAATACCAGCGCGACCATTGATGATCGCCCCGGTGGGGAAATCCGGGCCGGGGATGTATTCCATCAGCTCGTCAATCGACAGCTCGCTGTTATCGATCAGCGCCAGGCAGCCGCGCACCACTTCCGTCATATTGTGCGGCGGGATATTGGTGGCCATGCCCACGGCAATACCAGAGGAGCCGTTGACCAGCAGGTTCGGTACCCGCGATGGCAGCACTTCCGGCATCTGCTCGGAGCCATCGTAGTTGTCGACGAAGTTGACCGTTTCTTTATCCAAATCCGACAGCAGCTCGTGCGCGAGCTTGTCCATACGGATTTCGGTGTAACGCATGGCGGCGGCGCTATCGCCGTCGATGGAACCGAAGTTACCCTGACCGTCCACCAGCATATAGCGCAGGGAGAACGGCTGGGCCATACGCACGATGGTGTCGTATACCGCACTGTCACCGTGCGGGTGGTACTTACCGATCACATCACCCACCACACGGGCAGACTTTTTGTAGGGCTTGTTCCAGTCGTTCTTGAGTTCGTTCATGGCGAAAAGCACACGACGGTGTACCGGCTTGAGTCCGTCGCGCACATCCGGCAACGCACGGCCCACAATCACGCTCATCGCATAGTCGAGATAGGACTGCTTCAGCTCTTCTTCGATATTGATCGGAGAAATTTCTTTGGCTATTTCGCCCATATTTCAGGCATTCCTTATCGTTAACGCCGCCAGCAAGGGCTGGCCCCTCTTCACCCCTGGTGACACGCCCACTAACGAGCGCTGTAGCCAAAGGCCGGGAAACAAGTAGGGCTCACTGGTCACAGCCCCAAACAAGCGGGCGATTCTACCACAACTGGCGCCGCGTAGGACGACTTGTGCGGACTTGTTCACGGCGCCATGCGCCGCTAAAGTCTGCGGCTTTGCTTCGGAACAAAAAACACACAATGGACACCCCCAATTCCAGCGACACCGCTCAAAAATCGAACAAAAAACAGTCCGTAGACACCCTGATTCACGCACGCTGGATAATCCCGGTGGTGCCGGAAAAGCGCGTGTATGAACACTGCTCACTGGCCATTAACGATGGCACCATCACCGCCATCCTCCCCAGCACCGAGGCCCGCCTGCGCTTCGCGGCGAGTGAAGAGCACCAACTGGGCGATCAACTGCTGATCCCCGGTCTGATTAACACCCACAACCACGCCGCCATGACCCTGTTGCGCGGTTATGCCGATGACAAACCCCTGATGACCTGGCTGGAGAAGCACATCTGGCCGATGGAGCAGCAATGGGTCAGCCCCGAGTTTGTCGCCGATGGTACCCGCCTGGCGATGGCGGAAATGCTGCGCAGCGGCACCACCACGTTTTCTGACCAGTACTTCTTCCCCGAGGCCACCGCCGCAGTCGCCCGCGACACCGGTATGCGTGCCCAGATCGCCTTCCCGGTGATCGATTTCCCGAACAACTGGTCCAGGAACGGCGACGACGCCCTGGAAAAAGGCCTGGCAATACGCGACGACTACCGCTCCCACAGCCGCATCGGCCTCGCTTTTGCGCCCCACGCCCCCTACACCGTGGGCGACGAGACCCTCCGGAAAATCGCCATCTACGCCGACGAACTGGGGATGTCGGTGCAAATGCACCTGCACGAGACGGCCGGCGAGGTCGACAAAGCAATCGCCGAATCCGGCGTGCGCCCCATACAGCGGCTGCACAACCTCGGACTGCTGTCGCCACAATTTCTCTGTGTCCACATGACCGCTCTGGACGACAGTGATATCGCCCTACTGCAAACCACCGGCGCCCATGTCAGTCACTGTCCACGCTCCAACCTCAAGCTTGCTTCCGGTTTCAGCCCGGTGGCAAAACTGCTGGACGCGGGCGTCAACGTGTCCATCGGCACCGATGGTGCCGCCAGCAACAATGGCCAGGACATGCTGGCAGAGACCAATACCGCCGCCCTGCTGGCCAAGGCCATCTCTGGCCAGGCGGACGCCCTGCCCGCTCACCAGGCCCTGGCCATGGCCACCATCAACGGCGCCCGCGCCCTCGGACTGGATGACATTACCGGCAGCCTCGAGGTAGGCAAGGCGGCAGACCTCTGCGCCATCGACCTCAGCGCGCTCGAGCAGCAACCGCTGCACGACCCGCTGTCGCAGCTGATTTACACCACCAATGGTCACCACGTGCGCAATGTGTGGGTCGCTGGCAAGCAGCTTTTGAAGGACCGGAAACTCGCGACCCTTAACGAAGAAGAACTGAAGCAACGAGCTGCGAGCTGGCGTGATAGAATCGCCGGTCGCACGAGCTAGGCTGATAACGAAGTTAGACACCAAGAATTGAAGCTGGCGCTCCCGGTAACCGTTTCCGGGACCGTCTGCGGCCAGGACGGCCGCAGCCGAGCCCCCATGGATGGGGTCACGGCGTGTCCCGGAAACGGTTACCGGGAGCGACGGCGCCAGTGCAGGTGGGCAAAACGGACCCCACAACCATGACAAGGCCCAAATGACCAACGTAGATCCGGCGGAAATCGCCAAATTTGAACAACTGGCCAGCCGCTGGTGGGACCAGCAGGGTGAATTCAAACCCCTGCACGAGATCAACCCCCTACGCGCCAACTATATTGACCAGCGCGCCCCCGTAGCCGGCAAAACCCTGCTGGACGTGGGCTGCGGCGGCGGTATTCTGGCGGAAGCCATGGCGCAACGCGGTGCCCACGTGACCGGCATCGACCTGGGTGAAGCGCCGTTGAATGTCGCCAAGCTGCATGCGCTGGAAAGCGGCGTGCAGATCGACTACCTGCGCGTTCCGGTCGAGGAGCTGGCGGAAAAACAACCCGCCAGCTTCGACATCATCACCTGCCTGGAGATGCTCGAACACGTACCCGACCCGGCTTCTGTCATCCGCGCCTGCGCCAAACTGGTCAAACCCGGTGGCCACGTGTTCTTCTCCACCATCAACCGCACGCCCAAAGGCTGGCTGTTTGCCGTGGTTGGGGCCGAATACGTGCTGCGCCTGCTGCCCAAGGGCACCCACGAATACGGAAAATTCATTCGCCCGTCGGAGCTTGGCGGCTGGGTGCGCCAGGCCGACCTGCGCACCCGCGACATCACCGGTATGACCTACAATCCCCTCACCAAGCAGTACAAACTCAACCCGAGGGACGTCGACGTCAACTACCTGATGCACACCACTCGACCTGCAGAATAACGCCAGAAGTTCCTATTGATGAAAGCTGTACTCTTCGACCTCGACGGCACTCTGTTCGACACCGCCCCGGACTTCGTGGTGGTGCTCAATCAGCTGCGCCAGCAAGAAAAACTGACCCCCCTGGCCGATGCCACCATTCGCGAGGTGGTCTCCAATGGCGCTCGCGCCATGGTCCGCCTCGGCTTTGGCGTCGACGAAGGCGAGGCCGGATTCGATGAATTGCGTCAGCGCCTGCTCGACCTGTACCTGATGCACCTGGCCAAACACACCGTGCCCTTCCCCGGGATCGAGACGCTTTTGAATCAACTGGCGGAGCACAGCATTGCCTGGGGTGTGGTCACCAACAAGCCATCGGCCTACACCATTCCACTGTTGCAGGCGTTTGCGCACCTGCCGACACCCGGCGCCGTCATCTGCCCCGATGACGTCACCCATCGCAAACCCGACCCCGAGCCCATTTTACTCGCCTGCAGCCGCATCGGTTGCGCCCCCGGCGAAGCCGTATACGTGGGTGATCATGAGCGCGATATCATGGCCGGGCGCGCGGCCGGCATGCCCACCATCGCCTGTAGCTATGGCTACATCGACAGTGATGACGACCCGGCCAACTGGAATGCCGACCACCTCATTCATGACGCCAGCGAAATCTGGCCGCTGCTGCAGCAGCAATACCTGAAAAATACGTAGGCAGCTCCCGGCTGATCCACACCCGCAACCACACCCGCAACCACGACCACTGAAACGAGCTCGACTACTGATGTCTGAAACCATCACCGACTACGCCGCACCGGCGGACTTACTCAACGATAAAATCATTCTCGTCACCGGCGCCGGCGACGGTATTGGCCGGGTCGCCGCCAAAACCTACGCAGCCCACGGTGCCACGGTCATCTTGCTGGGACGCACCGTACCCAAACTGGAAGCGGTCTACGACGAAATTGAATCCGCCGGCGGTGCCAAGCCAGCAATCCTGCCGGTAGACCTGACCAGCGTGAAATGGGAAGAGCTGGAATACCTGGCGCAAGGGGTCGACCAGGAATTCGGCCGCCTCGACGGCCTGCTGCACAATGCAGGTGTCCTGGGCCAGCGCACTCCCATCGCAAATTACCATTACGCCACCTGGCAGCAGGTAATGCAGATCAACGTCAACGCCGCCTTCGGCCTGACCAAGGCGATGATGCCACTGCTGGAGCAATCCAAGGCAGCATCGGTGATTTTTACCGGCTCCGGCGTGGGCCTCAAAGGGCGCGCCTACTGGGGCGCCTACTCGGTCTCCAAGTTTGCCACCGAAGGCATGATGCAGGTACTCGCCGACGAGGTAGAAGGCGTTTCCAATATCCGCGCCAACAGCATCAACCCGGGCGCCACACGCACCAATATGCGCGCGGCCGCCTACCCTGCGGAAGACCCGCAGACCGTCGCTGCGCCGGAAGACATCATGCCCACCTACCTGTACCTGATGGGCGACGACAGCATCGGTGTGAACGGCAAGCAGTTCAACGCGCAGGGCTAAGCGCGCACACCGTCGCGGCCCCGCTCTACCCCACCTTCCGTGACCGCCGCCTGCCCCCGCTGGGGAGCCAGGTGGTGGTACACCGCCCCCCTGATTACACTTTCCGAGGCCGGCTACGCGTCCGCGTCACGCTACGCTGCGCCACACTGCCACGCCCTGGACATCACAGCGGCTTTCACAGCACGCCCGACTGGCGAGGGGGATATGAAAACGTCACTCACCAACGAACTCGGTGCCCTGGCCAGCGAATCCCGCAATCCGGATACGCAGGATATCGACCTGCTCCCCACCCTTGGCATATTGGAAAAAATCAACGACGCGGACAGCGGTGTACCCGCGGTGGTGCGTCAGGTGCTGCCTGAGATCGCCCGGGCCGTGGATGCGGTTGTGGCTGCATTCAAATCCGGCGGGCGGCTGGTCTACATGGGCGCAGGCACCAGCGGCCGCATCGGCCTGCTGGACGCCGTGGAATGCCCGCCCACCTACGGCGTCCCCGAAGGCATGGTGATTCCGCTGATCGCCGGCGGCGAAGCCGCCGTACACCGGGCACAAGAAGGCGCGGAAGATGACCCCGAGCTGGGAGAGGCGGACTTGCGGGCAATTGCATTGCAGCCCCATGATGTGGTCGTCGGCATTGCCGCCAGCGGCCGCACGCCTTACGTCACCGGCGGCCTGCGCTACGCCCGCAGCCTGGGGTGCACAACAGTGGCGCTGGCCTGCAATAAATCGGCGACCATCGCAGAAGAAGCGGATATTGCGATACTCCCCGAAGTCGGCCCCGAGGTGCTCACCGGCTCAACGCGCATGAAGGCGGGCACCGCACAAAAGCTGGTACTGAATATGATCACTACCGCCAGCATGATTCGCACCGGCAAAAGTTTTTACAACCTGATGGTCGATGTGAAAGCAACAAACCAGAAGCTTGTCGATCGAACCCGCCGGATAGTCATGGAAGCAACCGGGGTAAACTACGAAGAGGCCGACCAGGTACTGGCGCGCTGCGATCACAATGCCAAACTTGCCATCATGATGATCCTGAGTGGGCTCGAACAGGCGGAGGCAGAAGCGGAGCTGGACAAGGCCGACGGTTTTTTACGGCGTGCCCTGCAGAATCTGGGTCGAGGATAAAGCGGATAAATAAAGCGGGAAAAGGGGCAAAAAAATACCCGGGTTCCCCGGGTATTTTTTTACGCTTTACGGATGATCGTCGCCACCCACTGACTGGCTCGTATCAAACCCCATACACGGGCCAAGCGCGTAGAGCGATCAGAGCTTACTCATCTGCGTGGTCGATCTCGTCCGCCACCTCGTCCATCACATCTTCCACGTCGTCGGCAGAGGCCTCAACGGCTTCAGTCGTTTCTTCCATTGCGTCGCCCATGGCTTCCGGCACATCCGCGAATACATCGCCTTCCACAGACGCCATCATGGCCTCTGTGGAGTCCGCCACCTTAGCACCGGTTTCCTTTGCCTCGGCAACGGCAGATTCCACCGCTTCCGCAATGGATTCCTCCGCGGTCACCGCCTCAGGTGCGGTGTTATCCAGATTGGTGTAGTACAGGTAGCCGCCAATCGCAGCGATGGCAATGGCGGGAATTACAAGTTTCTTCATTTCCAACCCCTGACAGTGTGTTGTTATATCGTTATGTTTGATGATTATTTTTCTATGCGCTAGCACAGACATTCTTCCACGCAGCACGAAGGGGAAATGTGACCAGTAACTCAATTTGAATTGTATGGCGCTCGCTTGTGGGGCAAAATTTGAGGACTCACCGACCGGAACTGACATTATGAGAAAAACCACCATCCCAGCTTGCCCCGCGCGGTCTCTGACAGGCCTGCGCATCGTACGCGCGGCATCGCTTGCCCTGCTCGCCTCCCTGGCGCTGCCAACCTCGGCCACAACCCTGGCGGAACAGTTGCAGCAGTGCAGCCAGTTCGACGACGATAACAAACGTCTCGCCTGTTACGACAAATTGTCGGGCAGTTTAAAACAGCATGCTGAGCGGCAATTCGGCCAGGAGCAAAAGCAGGTCATCGAAAACGCACCGGAATCGATTTCCGCCACCATTACGAGCGCCAAAGAAGGCGCCCATGGCAAATTCATCTTTACCCTCGACAACGGCCAGGTGTGGCGCCAGACAGATAGCAACCGCAGCATCTGGCGTGGCGGCGAGCAAGTCACCCTGGAACGCGGCGCACTGGGTTCGTTTTTCATGCGCAAAACTACCGGTGGGCGCTCCTTGCGCGTGAAGCGGGTGAAGTAAACCACTACCCTGTCGCTGTCCCCCCCCCGCCACCATCAGGTTCAGGCCGGTTATAACCATGCCTCTCCGGTTATAACCGCAGCCTCTGACACAGATTCTTCTAGCGCCATATCACTCTAAAACTGCCCTTGTTTTCCGCTCTTCCACGCCCGTAAACGACAAAAAACCCATGAGTCGGCCTTTAACAGGCGCGCCGTTCAACCATCATCTATAGTCAACTTGTTCGCATGGCAATTTGTACGCCATGCCCCGATCCTGCGAAAGGACAACGCCGGTGATTCAACGGCAGGCAGGCGGTCGAGCGACGACACCGCACTGCCACAAACATAAGGTTCAGACTTTGTCCCGAGTAAATATCAACTCCAGGGATGACGAATGGCTGAAGGAAAATAGCAACAATCTGACCGGGGAGAACTTCTCACAGGAAGACCCCGAGCAACCCATACAGGCTCGCACGGAGGTACCTGAGGAGGAGGCTTCATCCAGTGACTCTCTGGCGGAAAATGTCAGCACGCCGATGCAGAACTACCTCAAGCATCTGTACCGACTTGACCTCCTCACCCCGGAAGATGAGCACACCACCACTTGCCTCCTGCGAGAGTTGGAAGACAAGATTATTGCCCTGCTGCAAAAACGCGGCATCACCCTGGTGGATCTGCGCAGTGAAGGGGTAGAGCAACGCGGGAGCACCGGAGCCTACGACCACGGCCTGATCATTGCCAAGGCAAACGAACTACTGGAAACCGGCAAGATCTCTCAGCGCGACCGCAGCTCCCTGCAAAACCTGATGAAGCGCTTCAAGGCGCAGCGCAAGAAGCTGATTCAGTGCAATCTGCGTCTGGTCATCGCGATCGCCAAGCGCTTCCGAAACCCATCGGTGCCATTTATCGATTTGATTCAGGAAGGCAACGTGGGCCTGATGAAGGCCATCGAGCGCTTCAAACCACAGATGGGCTATCGGTTTTCCACCTACGCCTACTGGTGGATTCAACAGGAAATTCAGCTCACACTGCGCCGCAACGACGACATGGTGCGCCAACCGGCCAATGTGCAGGACGATCTGAGGAATATATACCGCGCCATCAACCAGGTGCGGGCGGAAGGCCTGCCAGCGTCCGATGACAATATTGCCAAGCAGACCGGGCTCGATCTGGAGCGCGTTCAAAGCCTGCTGAAGCTGCCCGGCCCGACCGGTTCGCTGGACGATCCCATCTCCGACGACCAGAACAGCACACGGCTCGACTACGCGCCGGCCAACGAGTTGTTCAACACCGACGAACTGGTATCGAATCAGGAGCTGGCACAGCGCCTCAGGGATGCCGTGGCCAGGCTGCCGCCACGGCAACGTACAGTGCTAAGCCTGCGTTATGGACTGATCTCGGATCGCGATTGCTCGTTTCGGGTCATCGGCGAGCAGCTGGGGCTCAGCCAGGAGCGCGCGCGGCAGTTGCACTCCGACGCTCTGAGACAACTGAAACGCCAATGGCGATGAATCCCCTGCCCTGACGGGCAACACTGACGCCAGCCGGGCACATCGTTGCCCGGCTTGCCTTCGCCATAAATCCGACTAACCTTGCATTGACCAGCCTCTAATAGCGAAAACTGGCGACTGCATTATGCCCTTACCCCGCGTGACCGCTGCACTGCTCAAGTGCCTGCTTCCCCTGCTCTTCACAATCGGCACCACAGTGTCTCCCGCCGCACTTGCGGAGGGCTGGCTGAAAGAAGGCGCCCATGAATTGATCCTGAGCGGCGGCAAGGGGCTGGGCAGCGCACTGATTCAACAGAAATCCATCGCCGGCTCCGATATGGTCGGCGCCAACTGGTCCTATCAATTTTACGATTACCCCAGCAATCACCGTTTCCAGTGGTGGGCGCAGGTCAGCTACAGCTACATGTGGCGCGACTATCGCGGAAAAGATCAGAAGCAGCATATCTGGGAGTTGAAGCCTGTGCTGCGCTGGTACCCCCGCCGGGAGGCCGAGGGGTTGTTTGGCGAAGTGGGGGTCGGAGCCGCCTACCTGACCGAGCGCAGCTTCGGTGCCATCGACCTATCGACCAACCTGAATTTTTCCCTGCACTTCGCCGGGGGCTACACCCTGCAAAGTGGCAATACGATTTCCCTGCGCTATAGCCATTTCTCCAACGGCTACACCAACACCCCCAATCCGGGGTTCGATTTTGCCTCGTTGAACTGGCACACCCGGTTTTAACGCCCGGCCTGAAGCTCGTCGAACCAGCGCACCGCGCACGACGTCGTTTCCGCAAGACTGAACCCCGAAAATTCGATGGGCCGCGGATGTTCGAGCACCGCTCTGGCGACCTCAACAAGACGATCCACCGCTGCGCCGGCAGCAGGGTTCTCCCCGTCCCGCGGCATCACAACCCCCTGGGGGAAACACCGCTGCAGTAGCTCTACACCAGTGCCACTGGCAGCGATTGCCGGACACCCCATGGCCAGCGACTCCGCCACTGTGCGACCACTGGAAGGCGCCACCTTGCCGCGGTCACCCACCAGGTCGAAGGTAATCCGCGCGCTGGCGTACAGTTCGCGCATGTCGCGGCGCTCCCCAAGAAACAATACGTGCTCCGCAAGCCCCATGGACTCGGCACGGTGTTCCAGGGCGCGCGCAAACTTCTCCTGCCCCGGCACCACGCCGCCCACAATCAGACCAAAAATATCCGGCCGTTCGGGCTTCAGTGCCGCCAGGACTTCAAGGAACTGCTCCTGCCCCCTGCCCGGCCCGATGGGCGCAGGCAGCAGCAGCCAGTTGCGCCCCTCCAATTGAGGAAAGTCGTTCAGCAGTCGGTGGTGCCAGTGCCCGGATACCGGTGCATTTTTATCCAACTCACGGGTGTTTACCCCACGGTAGAGCGTGCGCACCGGCTCCACTGCAGGCGGCGTTGTGTGCTGCTGCACGCTGGCAGCCTTGGCACCTTTTACACCATAGCGCCGCGCAATGTGCTGCCCGAGGGAGTCTGACGCCGCCAGCACCAGCTCGCCCTGCAGCAGCGCCGGATTGGCCCGCCGCCCGCGCAGCAACCCGTTTACCGGCCATTGGTGCACACTGGTCACCAGACGGGGGCGCTGTTGCGGATTGAGCCGCTTCAATACCCGCACACCGTGCCAGGCACACTGGGGACCACGGCACAACAGAATATCGGCCCGCAGTGATTCGAGTAGTCGGCGCAGTTTTCGATGCAGTGCACCATTGAACAGTTTTGACGGATGCAGCGGCAACTCGAAATGCTGGCACTTGTGCAAGGTCAGACGAGAAACCTGCGGACCGCCGGAAGAAATTACCACCGAGTCCAGCCCCTGCCGGGACAGCTCCTGCGCAAACTCCAACGCCTCCTGCGCGAGTTCCCCCGCATCCATTGTGGGCACCAGTTGAACAATCCGCATATCTGACAAGCCCTCGCTCATTCGCCGCAACCCCGGGGGTGTTTTTATCCCAACCGCCGGTGTGGCTCGCGGTACATCCATTGATGAAGTGCCATGATTGTACAGGTGATTTCTGCGCCACAACGCACAATTTTCACAATGGCGATGCAAATCACAATTGCTGCGGAATCCTGTAGAATTTTTGCCATGATCTCATCGAGATTGCACCAGACAAAACCATCAAAGAACACTGCGAGGCCCCTATGCGAATCCCCCTCCCACTCCCGGCACAGGGCTCGCGCGCTGTCACATCCAGTTGGCCACACCGGTGTATTGCCTGTTTCGGGCTAGTTTTACTGCTCGCGGTGAATACGGCCTTCGCGGCCAATGACCGGGGTTTATTACTGGAGGCGACAAAAGAGAAGAAAACGGTGTACCTGCTCGGCTCTATCCACCTGGCTGATGAGAGCTTTTATCCACTGCGAGAGACGATCGAACAGGCCTACCGGGAGAGCGACGTGCTGGTAGTGGAGGCCGACGTGCTCGCCATGGAGTCCGATCCACAGCTGCAACAGAAAGTCATGCTCGAATCCCTTTACCCACCGGGAGAGCAGTTAAAAGACCATATTTCAGCGGAGGTGTATGCCCAGCTTCAGCAGTGGCTAAAGAAGCGGCGGATTCCCGAAGCGAATTTCAATCGTATGCGCCCCGCCATCGCCATGATCACCCTCAGCCTGATCGAAATGCAGGCGCGCGGGCTGGATCCCAAGGCCGGTATCGACCGGCACTTTCTCAGCCAGGCCCATCGCAACAACGTCAGGATCCTCGAGCTGGAAAGCGTGCTGCAACAAATCGAAATGCTAAACAGCCTCGAAAACCCGGAGCTGTACCTGAAGCAGACCCTCGAACAGGTCTCTGACATGGATCGCTTTGTGCCACGCCTGACCCGGGCGTGGAAAAAAGGCGAACAAAGTGACATTTACGACCTGGTCATCCGCGAGGGACTGGCAGAGAACCCGGAGTACGCCCCTCTCTTTGAACTGCTGTTTTATCAACGCAACCGTGAGATGGCGAAAAAAATCCAGGAATTCAGCGAGCGTCACAACACGCTTTTTGTGGTTGTCGGTGCCGGGCACCTCGTAGGTGCCAAGTCTGTCACGGAGTATCTGGAGCAAAACGGCTTTTCCGTAAAGCAAATTTAGCCCGAGCGCGCGTCACACTTTTCCAGGCCGTCTAAACTGGCCTTAGTCAGCTGGAAAGGAAGGACGCCGTGTCATTACTCTCTTCGTTCGCTTCGACGGAAAAAGCGTTGCCGGGGTGCCACCGTTCGCCGGTGGCCAGCCACCTGCTTAAGCTCTGTGTACTGCTTGCTACCGCTCCCACAATGGCAGACGAAGCAGAAACCAGGGGCGGGCTGAAGATCTCCTCCGACGATGGAAATTTTTCCGCCTCTCTGGGTGGCCGACTCCACTTTGACACCTACCTGTTCGACACGGATATCGAAGACCCGGTGAGCACCACGGATTTCCGTCGCGCGCGCATCACCCTGAAAGGCAATGTGTACGACTGGAAATACGTGCTGGAGCAGGACTTTACCGGTGGCAGTACCCTGAACGGATTTCGCGATGTGTTTATTGCACACGAGTTTCTGAACGGTGAAATTCGCATCGGCCAGTTCAAGCCATTCCGCTCCATGGCAGAAATGACCAGCTCTAACGAAATCACCATGCTAGAGCGCCCCTTTTCCAGTGCCACTGGTCTGTATGAGGACTACCAGTTCCAGCAAGGCATCGGCTGGACCGGCGTACTGGATTGTTTCACCCTGGGCATGATGGCATTCAACCTGCGGGACGCCGGTACGCGCCGCAATGAAGGTGTCGGCGCCGCGGGCCGACTGGCGTGGGCACCGATCAACACAGACCTGGCCACGTTTCATCTGGGTACATCGATCAGCTATGAAAACGCCAACCAGAATTCCGCCGATATTACCGCGGAAGCGGATTACGCAGGGCGCCGGGGTCCGTCGCAGCTGATGGCGCTGACCCCTGGTGACCTCGGGGACGAGGCCTCTTTCGTCTCACTGGAAATTGCCGGTAGCTACGGCCCACTGTATCTGCAGGCCGAGTATGCACTGGGCGAGTTTGACGCCGATTACTATCTGACAGAGTCGCAGTTCGAGCGGGAGTTCGGGGCGCCCGCGCCCTTCTTCTGCGATCCACAATTTGGCTGCTATATCGCCGATCAATCGGTACACACCTGGTATGTGCAGGGCAGCTGGATGCTCACCGGCGAGCACAAGACCTACAACAAGAAACGGGGCGCCTTCAATTCCGCCCGGCCCTCCGGCGACGGACTCTGGGGGGGCGCCTGGGAGCTCACCGCTCGCTACGACACCATGGAAAATCGAGACATACACCGGCTCGAAGCCAGCAGCGCGCAAATCGGCTTGAACTATTACGCCAATCGCCATGTGCGGGTCATGCTCAACTTGATCTTTGGCGAGGATGATTTCACCGGCGACGACACCAATCAGCTGGGATTGCGTGTGCAAATGGCCTGGTAGCCGGCATAAAAAAAGCGAGCCCACCGGGCCCGCTTTTTCAATCGCTATCTAAAACAGCGCGCTGACATTACCCCACCTGTTGCGCCTTAGCCGGGTCAAACACCTCTACCGGGGTTTCACCATGTGACGCTGCCTCAGGATTGTAGAAACGCTGCAACGCCGCAACTTTCGACTGCTGTGCCTGCGCAACATTCTGTTCCTTGACGGGCCCATAGCCACGCACCTGGTCGGGATAGCTCAACAGCTCGATAGCTGCTGCATGATTCTCCGCGTTCAGGCGGCCAATCACTTCCTCTACGATTTTTTCGTATTCACTGATCAGCGCCCGTTCCATTTTGCGCTCGGCGGTATAGCCGAAAATATCCAGCGCCGTACCGCGCAAGAAGCGGAACTTCGCCAGCACACCGAATGCCTTGTGCATCCAGCCACCAAACTTGAGCTTGCGCGGACGCCCGATGGTTTTATCAAACGGGCTCAGTAGAGGCGGCGCCAGATTGAACTCGAGCTCGAAATCCCCGGCGAAGTTTTCTCGCAGGGATTCCATGAAACGGCCGTCGCTGTACAAGCGTGCCACCTCGTACTCATCCTTGTAAGCAAGCAGTTTCGCATAATTGCGCGCAACCACTTCTGCCAGGGCCTCGCTCCCCGGCACCCGGAGAATTTCTGTTTCTTTCACCTTGTCGACCAGTGTGCGGTAACGCTTGGCCAGCGCCGCATTCTGGTATCCGGTGAGATGCGCCACCCGGTGCGCAACGATGGCCTCCAGTCCCTGTGGCATCACCACTACTTCGTCTTGAGAAAGCAGGCGATCCAGTGCTGCGTGGTCTTGCGCTGCCAGACGCCCGGCGGCGAGTCCCTGCAGGTTGCCCTCGACGGCCACACCGTTCAGGCGAATGGCCTCGCGCAGGGCGTCCAGCCCCAGAGGAATCAAGCCTTTCTGCCAGGCATAGCCGAGCATGAAAATATTTGCCGCCAGGGTATCGCCCAGCGCCGCCTTGGTCAGGGCATGCCCTTCCACCACATCCAGCACCTGCACCGCATCCTTGATGGTATCCAGTACCGCCTGGGGCGAATGGATGTCTTCGCGCCCGAGCACAGATGCTGCCGTCGGGCTCAGATGGGTATTCACCACCGCGCGGCTGTGGGTTTCATCCAGTTTGGCCAGGCTTGCCGACAGATTGCCCGCGGCAATCAGGTCACAGGCCATCAGCGCATCGGCGCGACCGTCAGAAATCCGCACCGCTTTGAGCTGTTCGGGGCTGTCGGCGAAGCGCACATGGGAGTAAACCGCACCGCCCTTCTGCGCGAGACCGGTCTGATCCAGTGTGCTGCAGGCCTTGTTTTCAATGTGCGCGGCCATCGCCAGCAGTGCGCCAATGGTCACCACACCCGTGCCACCGACACCGGTCACCAGCAGGTTGAACGGCTCGTCCAGTGCGGGCAGCACCGGTGACGGCAGTTTGTCCGCCTCTTGGCACAGGGCATCCCCCACGCCGGCGCGCTTGTTGAGCTTGCCGCCCTTGACCGTCACAAACGACGGACAGAATCCATTGACGCAGGACATATCCTGGTTGCACGTGGTCTGGTTGATACGGCGCTTGTCGCCAAGGGCGGTATCGACTTTTTCCACCGCGATACAGCTGGACTGGGTAACGCAGTCGCCACAGCCTTCGCACACCAGCTCGTTGATAAACGGGCGCCCTTCCGCTTTCGGCAGCAGGCCGCGCTTGCGCTTGCGGCGCAACTCGGTGGCACAGGTCTGGTCGTAGACGATCACGGTACAACCGGGCGCTTCGCGCAGGGCTTCCATCACGGCCGGCATATGATCCCGGTGGCGAATCTCCACTTCACCAGGGAACTGGAGTTTGCCCTGGTACTTGTCGGTGTCGTCCATCACCAGCACGACCTTGTTGACCCCTTCTGCCAGCACCTGGCGGCAGATCATGTCCGGGAGCAACTCGCCATCGTGCGGCTGGCCACCGGTCATGGCCACGGCGTCATTGAACAGAATCTTGTAGGTGATATTCACTTTCGCCGCCACCGCGGCGCGGATGGCGAGAATACCGGAATGGAAATAGGTGCCATCGCCCAGGTTGACGAACACATGGGGCTCACTGGTAAAGGCCGCCTGGCCGATCCAGTTGACGCCCTCGGCACCCATCTGGGTAAAGGTGTAGGTTTCCCGATCGAGCCACTGGGCCATGTAATGGCAACCGATTCCGGCCAGCGCGCGGCTGCCTTCCGGTACGCGCGTGGAGCGGTTGTGGGGGCAACCGGCACAAAACATGGGCAGGCGCGCAACGCTGGAGCCCGCTTGCGCGGAAATGCGTTCCGCCAGCGCATCCAAACGCATCAGGCGGTGCTTGGCACGCTCGTGAAGATTTTCTTCTCCCAGCAGATAGCCGAGCACCTGCGCCACCACTGCCGGCGACAGTTCGCCATACATCGGCAGCAGCGGTTTATCGTGCTCGTCCACCTTGCCCAGAATGCGGGGGAAATTCGGATCGCGCAGATGTACGTTGTACAGCTCTTCTTTCAGCTGCACCTCCATCAGGCTGCGCTTTTCTTCCAGTACCAGCAGGCTATCCAGGCCGCGGGCAAATTCCTGAATACCGGGCACGTCCAACGGGTAGGTCATGCCAACCTTGAGGATCCGGATACCCAGGGCGCGGGCGCGCTCCTCGTCGATACCCATGTCCTCGAACGCCTGCATCAAATCGAGGTGCGCCTTGCCGGCGGTGACAATACCCAGGCTCGCCTGCGGATTGTCCAGCACCAGCTTGTTCAGCTGGTTGGCGCGGGCAAACGCCAGTGCGGCGGGGCGCTTGTAGCGCCACAGGCGCTCCTCCTGCTCAAGGGGGTTGTCCTGCTTGCGAATATTGAGACCGCCCGGCGGGTGTTCGACTTCCGGATACTCAAAGGAAACGCCGGCGGGGTTCACTTCCACGGTGGAGGAACTGTCCATGTTTTCCGCCAGGGTGATCATCGCCACCCAGCAGCCGCTGAAGCGCGACAGCTCCAGGCCGTAGAGACCATAATCCAGTACTTCCTGCACCGTAGCGGGGTTCAACACCGGAATATGCATGTCCACAAAGGCAAATTCGGACTGCCCGGGATAGGAGGAGGACTTACAGCCGTGGTCATCACCGGCGATGATCAGTGCCCCACCCTTGGGCGCGGACCCGGCGGCATTGGCATGGCGGAAAGCGTCACAGGAGCGGTCTACCCCCGGCGTCTTGCCATACCAGATACCGCAAACGCCATCCACCTCGGCACCGTCGAACAGGCCCACCTGCTGGGAGCCCCAGACCGAGGTGGCTGCCAGCTCTTCGTTCACTCCGGGGACAAAGCGGATATTGTGTGCATCGAGGAGCTTGCGGGCGCGGGAGAGCTGTTGGTCGTATCCACCCAGGGGCGAGC
Organism: Microbulbifer sp. Q7; assembly: GCF_001639145.1. Lineage (NCBI taxonomy): Bacteria > Pseudomonadati > Pseudomonadota > Gammaproteobacteria > Cellvibrionales > Microbulbiferaceae > Microbulbifer > Microbulbifer sp. Q7. The sequence continues at coordinate 1,363,231 of NZ_LROY01000002.1, forward strand.
CACGGTAGCCGGAAATGAAGGTGGCGGTGTTCAGGCCCCGCGCGCGGTCGATGCGCATCTGGTCGATGGGCAGGCGCACCAGCGCCTGGATACCGGAAAGGAGCACGCGCCCTTTCTCAATGGTGTATCGGTCGTCCAGGGAGACCTTTTTGTCGGTGCCTGCCGGGGCAGTGACTGCCTGAGAATCGGTATTCACTTCTTTCTCGCTCATACGCCTACTTCTTTCCCGCTGGTGTCAGGTGGCCCGCGTAGCGCGCGGACTTCCGCCAACTATTGTGATTCGACTTATTGTGATTTGAGGCTCGCGTCGCTGGGCTTGGCGCCCGTTTAAACGAGTTATTGTATGGCGGCCCGAATTAGCGACGGCGTGGTCAAGTCATACTAGTGCCTTAGGCACAATGAAACATTGCTTTATTTACAATTTTGCGATTAAAATTGTGACAACCATCTCGGCCAATGTAGAAAGTGTAGGACAGGAGTTTATATGAAGCGCTCAACAGACTTGGATGATTTCGACCGCAAGATTCTGCGGGCGCTGCAGGAAAACGCGGATTATTCCATGGCGGAGCTGGGAGACAAAGTGGGTTTGTCGCACACACCCTGCTGGCGTCGTATCAAGCGCCTCGAGGCAGAAGGCATCATCCGTGGCCGCGTCACCCTCCTGGATCCGCGTAAACTTGACCTTGGGGTCACAGTATACTGCTACGTCACCATTCACAACCATGACGAAGAGTCGCTAAACAACTTCGAGTCTGCGGTACAGGATGTACAGGAAGTGGTGGAATGCTACTCCACCAGTGGCGACAAAGACTACGTATTGCGCGTTGTGGTCGACAGTGTGGAGCACTACGAGCAGCTGCTGAAGCGCTCGCTGGTCCACCTGCCGAACGTCGCTTCGGTCAACTCGACCTTTGCCTTAAAGCAGGTCAAGTACACCACCCAGCTGCCCCTGTAAGGCCGCGCGCTCGCCGCATCAGCGAGCCTCCAGTTTGCTCACCACCTGCGCCAGGACCCCCTCGAGGTCCTGGCCGTCACAGTCCACCACGATATCCGCGTAGCGTCGGTACAACGCCTGGCGCTCCTCAAACAACGCTTCAAAGCTTTGTCCCGGCGCCTTGGCAATACCGCGGCTCTCGTAGTTGTGAATTCTTCTGCGCAGCTCTTCTGCGGAGCAGTTCAGGAAAACCGCAGGGCCGAATTTGAGCAGGTTGTGCATCCCCTCCTCGCTATACACCACGCTGCCACCAGTGGCGATCACATGGTTGGGGAGGTTGGCCTCGGCGATCACCTCACCCTCGATACGGCGCAGATTCAAATAGTCGGTCTCGTTCATGATTTCCTGCAGGGTCTTGTCTTCCCGCAGCTGGATCAACACATCCGTATCCACAAAATCCTTGGCCAGCTCCTTTGCCAGCAATACCCCCAGCGTACTCTTGCCAGCACCCGGCATCCCGATCAGTACCACGCTACCCTGTTTATGCATTTTTATTCGACTTCCTAAATGACGCTACGCGAGACCGGGGCCTGTGCAACCCTCTAGTCTCCTCTTCGTGGCAATACGACCGATCGCAACCACCCGAGCAGGCTGTTCCCTGCGAGCAACATTTTATCCAATTCATCCAGATTGTGCGCCTGCCGGAAACTGTCGGCAAACAGGGCCTCGCGGGTAATCATTCTACGGCGCGGGTTGATTTGCTTAATCTCACGGGCGGGGTTGCCCGCAACCACCGTGTTGGCCGGCACATCCCGCGTAACCACGCTCCCCGCACCCACCACCGCGTTATTACCGATGGATACACCTTTACAGATGATCGCGCTATCACCAATCCACACATTGTTGCCGAGGGTGATCGGCGCCGTGCAGCGAAATGGCCGAGTGCGGTTATACAGCCCGTGCCAGTCGGAGTCCGAGATGTATACATTGGCGGCGAGCATACACGCGTCGCCAATGGAGATGGACTGGCCGGCAGAGATCCGCACACCGGGGGAAATCAGCACATAGTCGCCAATGGTGATGCACGCTTCACCGCCGCGGTGCCCCATAGCGGTGAGGCGAATACAGTTGTCCGGGGTGGAAATCAGATGCGGAAAGTTTCCGAGCCGAATATTACTGCCGAACACTTTTACCGAAGCCGGGTGCATGATTTCCGGCTCGCGTCCAATAGCATCAAACTGCGGCAATAGAAAATGCCGGCACCGCCAGTGGCGGAAACCGAGCAGCAGGCGTTTGAGCCAGTATGGTCTATGATCTTTTCGCATGAGGTATCGAAGCCGTCGCTGGTCTTTGTATTTTTTGTCATGGGATCTGTACTGCGGATACATTGCAATACACGATGCCTCTCGGTACTGTCTTGCGCTATTCAATCAGCCACAGAGCAGACCATAAACGCTATGGAAACTTCCCACCCCATCGACTTACCCCTCGACATTCACTCCGTGAAAGGCTTTCTCGACCCGGTGGAAGGCGAGGCACTCTACCGGCTGGCGGCGGAAGCCAGCGACCTTGGGCCCGCACTGGAAGTCGGCAGCTACTGTGGCAAATCCACCGTGTATCTCGGCAGTGCCTGCAAGCTGATGGACAACTCACTCTTCGCCATTGATCACCATCGCGGCTCGGAAGAGCACCAGCCCGGCGAGGAGTACCACGACCGGGAACTGTTTGACGATCACAGCCAGCTGATGGATAGCTTTCGCAGCTTCCGCGCCACCATGCGTGCCGCAGCGCTGGAGCAACACGTGATACCGGTGGTGGCCCCGTCAGCGGTGGCAGCTCGTCACTGGAACACGCCGCTGGGGCTGGTATTCATTGATGGCGGTCACTCGCGGGAGGCGGCGCTCAGCGATTACCGCAGCTGGAGCCGGCACATTGTGCCCGGTGGTTACCTGGCGATTCACGATATCTTCCCCAACCCGGAAGACGGCGGTCAGGCACCCTATGAAATTTATCAGCTAGCGCTGGCTTCCGGTCAGTTCGAGCGGGTGGAGATGGTCAAGACGCTGGGTATTCTGCGACGCGTCCAGTAAATTTACCCGGGTAAACAAGGTGCTGGCGGGCGTGAGCCCCGCCAGTGCATCCGCCGCGAGCAACATGGCACCAACGGTCCAGGTAGTTTTCTCCTCTGGCCACACAGCGCTGTCGCGATAGACGTAGCCGGTCCAGTAGCCGCCATCGCTATCCTGCCAACGGTGCAGGCCGCGGTAGAGGGTGTGCGCTTTTGCCACTTCACCAGCCGCCAGCAGCGCCATGGTAAGTTCACAGGATTCGGCCACGGTTACCCAGGGCTCATCGTTGACACAGCGGCAGCCCAATCCCGCCACCACAAATTCCTCCCACTTTTCCTGCAATCGCGCCTGCGCACGGGCACCCTCGATGGCACCGGTCAGTACCGGATAGAACCAGTCCATAGAGAAACGCGCCTTGCTCTCCCAGGTGCGATCAAACCGCTGGGGCTTGTGGCGCAGTGCATCACCCAGGTTGTTCCGCGCAATCCGCCAGTCCGGGCGATCCTGCTCAAGGGCGACGGCGATGTTGATGCCACATTCAAGGCTTTTATACACTGACGAGCAGCCGGTAATCAGTGCGTCCATCAACGGCTCGCCCTGCCCGTCTACCGCCCACTGGATTTCACCGTGCTCAGACTGTAGCGCCAGCACAAAGGTGAGGGCCTTTTCCACCATCGGCCAATAGCGACGGAGAAAACTCTGGTCGCGGGTAATCAGGTAGTGATGCCAAATGCCAGTGGCAATGTAGGCCACGAAGTTGCTTTCGCGGCGCTCCCGGTTGTCTACCTGACCGCCTTTATAGGCCGCCCACCAGCTGCCATCGTCCAGCTGTATGCTGGCGAGCCAGGCGTAGGCTCTTTCCGCTGCAGTGTATTCACCGGCAATACTGAGCCCCATTGCGGCTTCCACATGATCCCATGGGTCCGCGTAGTACCCATCGAACCAGGGTATGCACCCGTCCGCAAGCTGATGGGCGAGAATATAATCCGCACTCTGGCGAACGAACCCCTGGGGAAAAATACTTTGCTGGTGGTCCGTACCCGTCGCCTCACCCGAGAAGAGACTCATGCCACTTCCCTCCGACCCGCGCTGGACGAGGCTTCGCTTTCTTGTGGCGCAAGCACAATGTCCGCTTTCTTCACCGATGCCGGCTTCACAAAATACAGTGCAATACTTTTACCGAGAAGTGGATTGAGCAGTTTTTCCATCCAGCGGGTCACACGGGGCTTTTGCATCATGTCCCATACCAGAAAGCGGTGGTAAGCAGACACCAGGCGGTGATCGTCCTGCCCCCAGAAAAGGCACTTGAGCCACCAGAAAGGCGCATGCAAGGCATGTGCTTTATGACGGGCGAAATACTGCTGTCCCAGCGCCTCAATACTTTTGCGCAATTGTTTTTCACGAAAAATTCGGATGTGCCCGCCTTCCACCTGGTGATAGGCATCAGAGAGCTTCCAGCAGACCCATTCAGGGAAAAATGCCGGGACGGTTGCGGCAAAAATACCAGAGGGCTTCAGTACCCGGTTGATCTCCTGCAGCACACCGCGGTAATCCTCGATATGCTCCAGCACTTCCGAGCAGATCACCACATCAAAAAACTGATCCGCAAAGGGCAGCTGCAATGCGTTGCCAACACCAAACTGCAGGCGCCCTGCGCCGTGCCCGGCACCTTGAAATTCAGCAGCGCGCTCTCGCGCAGTCGTGATATCCCGCTCACTCAGGTCTATGCCAAAAACGTCAACATCATCCGTCAACATCAGGTGAATGGCATGGCGACCTTCGCCACACCCCAGGTCAAGCACCCGCTGGCCCGGTGTCAGGTTCAGCAGTGCCGGGTCGACAGTGATCATCAGGCCGCCTCCCCCTGGTTTTTCGGGTTTGGCGCATCGCCCGGTTGGGCAGCGACGCGATTTGCAGGACGCTGCTCCACAAGCCCGGCGACGGCAATCCGGTGCTCCGTGTCCGACTGTGCCTGCGCACTCTGGCCGATAATCTCCCGGTAATAGGACACCAGATGTTTTGCCGCCACCTGCCAGGAAAATGTTTCTTCAATACGCCGACGCCCGGCCTGCCCGAGCGACGCACGCAGGTCGTCATCGGCCAGAAGCTGTTCGATCGCGCGCGCCAGAGCGCCGCTGTCACCGGCTGGCACGACGAGCCCCGCGTCGCCAACGACCTCGGGCAACGCTCCGCCATCACTGGAAATCACTGGCACGCCACAGGCCATGGCCTCGCCGGCCGGCAGACCGAAACCTTCATACAGCGAGGGGCAGACCACCATCGCCGACGCCGTGTAATGCGCAACCATCTCCTGATTCGAGATTCCCGAGACAAAACGCACGGCAGACTGCAGGCCAAGTTCTTGCAGCAATCGCGCCGTGTCGCCACCCTCGCGCAATTTTCCTACCACCAGCAACTTCAGCTTGGGGTGCCTGGCTCGCAACAGCGCCAACGCCTGCAACAGAAAGCGCAACCCCTTGAGTGGCTGATCTGCGGAGGCCGTCGTCATAATCTGCCAGGAATCTGGCGCTTTCTGTGGCTGCGGTGCAAACAGTTCGGTATCGATGCCGTTGTAAATCAGCTTCAGGCGGGATGGCGAGACGCCAAACTGTTCGACAATATCGTTAAACGACTGTGTGGAAACAGTGACGATATGTTGCAGACGCCGGGATACCTTCATCTGCATGTTGAGAAAACTGTGCCAGCGGCGCACCAGCAGGCGATAGAACCAGTCTGGCGCCGCGTCGATCGCCAGTTGGCGGTCGCGGGTAATGGGGTGATGGATGGTGGCAACAACTGGAAGCCTCTGCTTTTCAATAGCCAGCAGGCCATAACACAGCGACTGGTTGTCATGCACCACGTCGTACCGGGTGCCGTGGGTACGCAAATAATGGGCGACGCGGCGGCCAAAGCTGTACGGCTCAGCAAACGCACCGGTCAGCTTGCCAAACCATTCGTAACAGTCTGCCCAGCTCAGCAGGTTCCTGGGGCGCAATGCCCGGGTGGGATGCGGGTGTTCATAGAGATTCAGGCCCGGCATCTTGATCAGGCGCACCCGGGAATCCAGCTCCGGATACGGCTGGCCGGAAATCACATCAACCTTGTGCCCCGCTTCAACCAGCGCCTTGCTCAGGTAATAAAGGTAAACCCCCTGGCCGCCACAGTGGGGATGGCTTCGGTAACCCAGCAGGCAGATATTCAGTGGCCGCGACTGGGCCGATGGACCGTCTGTACGATTTCCCAAGGCGGTCATAGTTTCCCCGTAGTTATTGTTTTGGCGAACACAAACAAAGCGCGGGCGCCGAAAGAGGCGAAGAATACACCGGCAAAGAAATGACTGCCAGACAGAAACCGTCCACACCGGAGGCGAAACGACTCAACCTCCGCGCCAACGACGGCGGCGGATAGACAGACAGGAGCGCACAATAATCCGGCCACCACGACAAAGCCCCGGCCTCGTCACGGGGACGAGAGCCGGGGCAATGGTGTCTGGAGCATTTGTCAGATCAGAAGCTGAACTTGTAGCCTACGCCCAGATTAAAGATCCAGGAATCCATTTCCAGGTCATCTTTGTAGCGAATGGTATCCAGCACCAGGCCGTTGCTCAGGATGACATCGTCTACACCCACTTCGATTTCTGGGTCCGCATCGATGTACATGGCCGACGCGTTAAACAGCCAGTTGGCATCGCGGCCAAATTCGATATCCACGCCCACTTGCGCGGTCCAGCCAAACGAACTGCCAAAGTTCACCAGACCGTAATTGACATCCTGATCGCGGAATACCGGACGCAGGAAGTCCTGCTCGATATCGGTGTAATTCACGCCGACACCAATGTACGGCTGCACCCAGGACTCCACACACACCGGATACCAGTTCGCGTAGAGGCTGGTGACATTGGTCTCGAAGTCCCCCAGCCCGTCGGAGCTGCGAATATCGAAGTCGTCAGAGATCGCGAAGGTGCTGTAAGTCGCATCCAGGTCGGCACTGTTCATGTGGTAGAGCTCGACCGCCCAATGATCCACCACAAAGTAGGTACCATTAATAAACCAAGTGGTGTCATCGTCCAGGTCCAGAGCGTCGCCGACCTGTACCGGGACAGTCAACGCCGGATCATTGGGGTCCGGCACCAATACAACAGCGGACTCGGAGAAAACCGAATCATCGGTTTCTATATAGGCCGCACCAATCCGCACAATAAGATCACCGCCATTGAAGTCGGCAAAGGCCGGCGAGGTAGCGCTGGCGGCAGCAATGGCCAGCGGTAGAAGAAGAGACTTGGTTCGCATGGGTAACTCCTTGTATCTCTGAAATGCTCCATAGCCGCCCTGAGCCACGAAATAAAGTGTGACCCGTGCGTGCGGTTAGTTTCAGTATAGGTGGAGTTTTCCGGAAAACAGCAAGTACTGCCTAAGGTTTAGCCGACAAATGGGAAGAAATTTCTGCAAGAATATTTTGCCCAAAAAAAATGCCCGCCAATAGGCGGGCTAGTTTTCTCGAACACACTTTCAGGAGGAGAGTTTGCGACGCGCTGTGTACGCAAGTTCACAGCTGTCTGAATTAGGTATAGCAGACCATTTGCGGCTACCAACCAGGCTGTCATCAAAGCCGTTGATTAGCAGTCGCAATCCACGCCTGAACACACCCTGGCACCCAATCAGACCCGCTGCAGGTAACTCTGGTACTCCACGTCGGTGACCCGCGCCGCAATTTCCGCCTGCTCCTGCCGCTTGAGCAGCACGAACAGCTCGACAAATTCCGGATCGAGGTACTCTTTCCACAGGTCGCTCTCGGCGAACCGGTTGAGCGCGCCACCCCAGGTGTTGATCAGCTGTTCACTCTCCACCTGATAGGCATCGCCTTCCACTGGTGCCGGAGGCTGGAGTTTATTTTCCAGGCCATGGCAGACACCGGCCAGAATGGCGGCCAACACCAGATAGGCGTTCACATCGGCACCGGCAATCCGATGCTCGATCCGACGCGCCTTGGCCTCACTGGCCGGGATGCGGAAAGTCACCGTGCGATTGTCATAACCCCAGCACAGGTTGAGCGGCGCGTGGCTACTCTCCTGAAAACGACGATAGGAGTTTGCGTGCGGGGCAAAAATCGCCATCGCGTCATTGGCCGTGGTCATCATGCCCGCAACCGCGTGGCGCAATAACTCGGAACCCAGCTCGCTCCCGTCGTCGAAGACGTTGTTTCCTTCGCCGTCGACCAGACTCATGTGTACATGCATGCCGTTGCCGGCCAGCTCGCCGAAGGGCTTGGCCATTGCGCTGACGCGCAGGCCATGGCTGCGCGCGACACCTTTCAGCAAACGCTTGAACAGCAGGGTCTGATCGGCGACCTTCACCGGGTCGTCGCAGTGGAGCAGGTTAATTTCAAACTGCCCTGGCGCGCACTCCGACAGGATCGAGTCGGCGGGAATGCCCTGCGCCTCACAGGCAGCGCGCACGTCGGCAAAAAAGTGCCGTTGGGCGTCCAGCTCTGCAAGGTCGTAAACGTCTGTGGACGGCACCAGGTCGGAGTCGTTGTCGCTGACCGGGCGCGGGCGCCCCAGCTCGTCGGCCTCTTCCCGCAGCAGATAAAACTCCAGCTCGGTCGCGCACACCGCCTTGTAGCCAAGGCTGCCCAAGCGATCCACCACCTTCTGCAATTGCGCGCGCGGGTCGGCATACAGGTCCGACCCATCCGCTTCGAATAACTGCATGTGCAGCTGAGCGGTCTGCTCCCGGTGCCAGGGCGCCAGACACAGCGCCGACACCGGCTGGCAGACCCCATCGCTGTCACCACTGGCAAATACCAGTGGGCTGTTTTCAATATCGCGCCCCCAGATATCGAGGCTCACCGCGCTGCGGGGCATTTGCAAACCACCGCCGAGAAGCTTCTCGGCGGAGTCTGCGGGTAGCCATTTGCCGCGGGGCACACCGTTGATGTCGAAAGCAAAGCCTTCGATCCACTTGAGGTCCGGGTGCGCCTCGAGAAACGCTTCCGAATCCGAGAGCAACTGGGCGGACGGCTGATATTGTTCTTTTGCTGCCATAAATCGATTCACACTAATGGAAACTGTACGTAGCCCTGGGCGGCTTACGCCATGGCCCGAGCGGTATCATCCAGCGCACGGTGCGCCTTTTCCACCAGCTCGTCAATCTGTTCCGTCGTCATAATCAGCGGCGGAGCAATGATCATGGTGTCGCCGGTGGCGCGCATGACCAGACCATTCTTGATGCTCATATCGCGGCACACCGCACCGGCGGTGCACTTGTCATCAAAGCGTGCACGGCTGCCCTTGTCTTTCACCAGCTCCAGCGCGCCTACAAGCCCGAGGCTGCGCGCCTCACCCACAATGGGGTGCTCCGCCAGCTCTGCCCAGCGCTTGGCCAGGTATGGCCCGGTGTTGTCGCGGACGTTTTCGATGATTTTTTCATCACGCAGGATATTGATGGTGGCAATGCCAGCCATACAGGCTGCCGGGTGCGCGGAGTAGGTATAACCGTGGGTAAATTCGCCACCTTTGGCCTTGATGACGTCGGCAACGCGATCACTCACCATGGTACCGCCCAGCGGGAAGTAACCATTGGTCACCGCCTTGGCAAAGGTCATCAGATCCGGCTGCATACCGTAATAGTCTGCACCAAACCACTCACCGGTGCGCCCGAAACCGAAGATCACTTCGTCCATCACCAACAGGATGTCGTACTGATCCAGAATTTTTTTGATTTCCGGCCAGTAGGTCTCTGGGGGAATGATCACGCCACCGGCACCCTGAATTGGCTCGGCGATAAAAGCCGCTACCTTGTCCGGGCCCAACTCCTGGATCTTCTCATCCAGACAGCGCGCCGCATGCACACCGAATTCTTCCGGTGACATGTCGCCACCCTCACCAAACCAGTACGGCTGCTGAATGTGCTCGATATAGTCCAGCGCCTGAAACTGCTTGTGCATGCCGCTCATGCCGCCGAGGCTGGCACCACCGATGGTGGAGCCGTGGTAACCATTCTTGCGGGAAATAACGATGCGCTTTTCGGGCTGCTCTTTGAGGTCCCAGTAGCGGCGGATGATACGCAAGTTGGTGTCGTTCGCTTCACTACCGGAACCGGTGAAGAAGACATTGTTCATCCCCGCCGGAGTCACGTCGGCCAGCATGTCAGCAAGCTCGATGGACGGCACGGTGGTGCACTGGAAAAAGCTGTTATAGAACGGCAGCTTGTTCAGCTGCTCGTAGATGGCCTCGCTGATTTCACGACGGCTGTACCCCAGGTTACAGCACCACAGGCCCGACATGCCGTCCAGCATCTGGTGGCCATCAATATCGGTGATGTAAGCGCCCTCGGCACTGGTAATCACCCGGGTGCCCTGATTACCCAGATCGTTGAAATCGGTAAACGGGTGCAACAGGTGCTCGCGGTCATGTTGTTGTAACTGGCTCTTGTTCATGAACTCACTCCTGATTCATAGACCCCCTGCGATGACCCACAGGCGGCGCTGCAAAATGTGATCACATTTTAGGGGCAAGAATAGAAACAGTGCAACCGCTATTGATCCGGGAAGCAGGCTTTGCCGGACTGCAGTGACACGACTGGCTCTAGCGTAGCGCCGATTACAGAACAGTAGTTGCGCGCTTTTTGTGCAATTCAGTGACAGAAGCGAAGAAAGTGGGGGAAAAACGAGGGGGAGAGTAAGGTCGAATTGTGACCGGCAGGTTGCGGGACCAAACGGTCGAGGGCTGTGCCCCGCGACCGCGTTGGATCAAAGCAATCTATAAGGGAGAAGCTACGAGAAGCTACAGACAGAAACTTCCCGCTTTACCGAGCAGAGGTAATCGCAACGGATACCGGCTCGATATCCATGGCCACCCCGACCAGCGAGTACTGATCCTTGGTACCGGATCCGTAGCGCCAATAGCCCAGGGACTCGTCCGTTTGTCGAAAGCGGTACAGCACACCACGACCGGTTTGTTCATCGAAGGAATAGCGACGCAGCTCACGCATCTCGCTGTTGTCCAGCAGGGAAAAACCGAGCAGCTGATCCAGGCGCGGATTCGCCAGCGCAAAACCCCCGCCCTGCGTCGCGCGATACCCAAAGGCTTCACTGCCCGTTGTCTGGCTGCCTTCCGCCACCACTTTGCCATCGACCCAGTGCAGTCGGTCGCCGGCGCTCAGCACGCTCAGCTGTACATCGCGCACCGCAAATGCGCCCTCACCCTCACTTTCACCGTCACCACTAAAGAGGGCATTGCGCCCATCGGCAACAACCAGGTTACCCGCACCCAGCACCTCGATGAATTTACCCTCCAGGTTCACCAGCAGCGCGGTATCTTCATCCACACCGAAACCGATCCGCCCGATCGGCTCCGCACTGTGGCCCAGCGCCCGCACCAGGCGCCCAAGCCGTGCCTTGCGATCAAAGTGCTGATCCACGATCCCCACCGGCAGAAAACCCAGACCGCGGCTGAGCAGCAACTGGCCGGACTCTTGGCTTTCCATCCCCACGTATTCATCTGTCGCGGGCAGGGTCAACGCGCTCAGTGAATCTCCGGCCGCGATCATGCGGTGACTCATAATCGCTGCACCGGCACTGGTTCCACCAATTACCGCGCCGCGAGCAAGCTGTACGCGAATGGCCGCGAGGACCGGGGTATCAGCGCCTTCCAGATCAAGAAGCGTATCGGTGGTTCTGGTCTGGTCACCGCCCACAAACCAGATACCGCCCACATCCTGCAGACTTTCCGCAAGCGCCTCGTCGCCCCCACCGTTGCGCCATTGGCTCTCATCCACAGACTTGGTGGACGGGTCGTCTTTCACCGCAATCTGGAGTACGCGTACCTCGCCGGTAAACCCGAATGCGCGCAGATCATCGGTAAACTGCTGCGCGTAATGCGCGGGCCGCCCGGAAGCTGCCGGCACGATGGCAACATTCGGGTACGCCGCGGGAATCGCATCGATAAAAGCCCGATACACCGCCTGGTTATCACTGCGCAGGGCGCCACCGACGATCAGCAGGTGACCGGATTGACTAGCAGGCGTCGCCTCCGCCGAAGTCCCGGCGTTCTCCCCACTACAACCCAGCGTAAAAAGCAGCACTACAAGCAGTAAAAACCGAATGGCTTTCGAACAATTCACACACATAATTCCACTCGTAAATAGTCTGAATTTGTCGGACGGAAACAGAAATGGCGCGCTGTCTCTGCGCGCGCACCCAGCATGCGCTCGGCACGCGGGCTGCGCCCGTAGGTGTCGCGGAAAGAGCGACTGAAATGAGATGCCGAACGGAATCCGCATTGCAACCCCACCTCTTCGACACTCAGGGCACTCTCAAACAACAGCGCGCGCGCCCGCTCTAAGCGCAGTTCACGGTAATACCGCGCCGGTAGCACACCTTTAAAGCGGCAAAAAATACGCTCCAGTTTCTTGACCGAAATTTCCAGATACGCTGCAAGCTCTCCGGTGCGCAACGGTTCGGAAAGATTGTTGCGCATCAATACTAATGCCTCGTCCAACAGTTGCTGATCTTGCAATGTCGTCATCTTCTCCTCCCGCTAATCAAAGCATCGCGCGGTGCGAAGCTGGCGATCAAACATTTGCCAGCGCCCCTGCGCCATGACATGGGTGATCTGGAAACGCTGCGGATCTACCAGCATCAGATCTGCATCGCGGCCGGAAGCCACCTGCCCCTTGTGCTTAAGCCCCAGGGCGCGCGCCGGGTTGCTGGATACCGCCTGCAGTGCCCGCGACAATTCCACGCCTTCGTCCTGCACGGCACGACGGAACTCCTCAAACAGACTCGCAATGGAGCCCACTTCGATATCCTGCAGCTCGCCGAGATCGCAGAAGTTGGTGAGTGATCCCTGGGCATCCGAAGAAAAGGTCAACTGGTCAATGGGGGCACCCTGCTCCAGCGCAAGCGCCAGCGCTTTGCTCGCACGCATCTCGCCGCTGGCCAGGATTTCTTCCGTTGTCGACGTCGTGAAGTCGATAAAACCACCGGCGCGGGCAAATGCCACACCGTGCTCCAGCAGGGACGGATTGCGGTTCATATGCGTCGGGAAAAACTGGGTGATGGGAATTTCAGAGTGCTCCACAACATCAAACAGCGGTTGCAGCCGGCCCGCGCCATCTCCCACATGCACACTGACCACACCACCCTTACCGCTCAGAAGACCGGCCACCCGCGCATCCGCAGCAATGCGAATCAATTCATCGCGGGTGGGATGGGACGATCGGTGATCGGAAATTGCCAGCTCACCAACACCAATCATGTTGTCTATCAGCATGATGTCGCTGCGCACACTACCGGTCAGTGTGTTCACCGGCACCTGATAAGAACCCGTCTGAATGAAACAGGTAAGCCCCTGCGCTTTCAGTGCTTTGGCTTTGCCGAACAGTTCATTCAGTGTGCGCGTCGTCGCATCGGTGCCAAGGGCACCGATCACCGTGGTCACGCCCGCAGAGAATGCCTCGCGCACATCCAGCTCCGGGGTCCGCGAGCCGAAGCCGGCCTCCCCTCCACCGCCGCTGATATGAACCAGCGTATCCACCAGCCCCGGCATCAGCCAGGCACCATCGGCATCCACCACCTGGCCAATATCTTCCGGCAGGCTCAGGTGCTGGTCGATTTTGGCCACCCGATCTCCCGCCACCAGGACATCACAGCGGCCGAGACCACGAGGCGCGAACACCTCTGCATTTTTTATCAGAGTTATTTGAGACATAAATAGCTGCTTGAAAGTTAAAAACCGGAAACCGCTGCCACCAGTACCGCCAGCGACGCAAACAGGAACAAAGCGCCCTGCAACGGCAAGACAAAGCGAACCCACACACCCCAGTCCAGGCGTGCAGCGCCAAGGCAGCCCATCAGTGCGGCAGAGGTCGGAACAACGATATTGGTCAGGCCGTCCCCCAACTGGAACGCCAGCACCGCCGTCTGTCGCGTGACTCCGACCACATCCGCAAGCGGCGCCATGATTGGCATGGTCAACGCGGCCTGGCCGGACCCGGAAGTAATAAAGAAATTAAACACTGTCTGAAACACCAGCATGAACCAGGCGGAGACAGCGCCAGAAACATCTGCAAGGCCGTTGCCCGCAGAATGCAGAATCGTATTCAGGATACTTGCGCCCTGTGGATCATCACCGCCAAGCAGCAGCACAATGCCTTTCGCAAATGCCACTACCATGGCCGCCGGCAACAGTTGCTGAGCACCTTCTTTGAAAGCCGCCGCAGCCTTGTTCGCCGTCAGTCCGTTGAGGCCAAAGGCAATGGCCACAATGGCAATCACGATGCCCATAGTGAAAAACTGGCTGGCAATTTCCGGCAGGAAATAGCTGCGCTCGACAACGCCCCAGATCATCCACGCAATACCTGCGCAAAACAGCAGGAGCACCCACCCATCCCCTCGAGTCATCGTCTGCAGTGAGTTCGCAGACACCGACTTGTCGCGGAATACACGATCGGATTCATAGGCGAGTGATCGTTCAGGCTGCGACTGGATCCGCCGTGCGTAGTAGATGGTGTAGCCCGCCAGGCCGCAGGTGGCGATAAGCCACAGCACCATGCGCATGCCACTGCCGGACATTAGCGGCACACCCGCAATGCCCTGGGCAATACTCACCCCGAACGGGTTCATCCACGAGGTCGCGAAGCCCACCTGAGTGGCAACATAAGTCACCAGCAGTGCGGTGATACTGTCGTAGCCCATGGTGACCAGTAATGGCACCACAATCAGGGTAAACGGAATCACCTCTTCGCCCATGCCAAAAACCGCACCGCCAAGGGAAAACAGGAAACACAGAATTGCCAGATAAAAATGCCCCGCTTCACGATTGCGGGCAATCACCTGGAACAGACCGCGCTCCACAGAACCACTGGCGAAAATCAGGCCAAAGGCACCGCCGGTCAGCAGAATAAAGGCGAAGACACCAATCGACGCGCCCCACTTACTGCCGGACACCATTCCCTCAAACGCAAAATTGAGAAAACCGATACCACCACCTTCGGCAAACAGCGACATGCCCGCAGGCTCATCCGATGCCCGCTGATAGCTCGACGGATCAATCACCGTGCGCTCAGTACCATTGACCATACTGGTCACAGTATCGAAGGTGCCCGCAGGGACCAGAAAGTTCAAAGCGAACGCGACCAGTGCCACCGCCAGCAATATCAGATAGGTATCCGGCATTGCCCAGGTTTTATTCACTGGCTGCTCCACATCACCGGTGGTGTTACCACAGGTGGCTTGGGTATCGCTTGTCTGCATAGGAGTACACCGCAGTAAAAGGAATAGGATCGGCGGGTGCAAACTGCGCACCCGCCGAGATCAGGTCCTGTGAGACGCCGATCAGAACGCGTAGCCGTAACTCAGGGTGTAGAAGCGCCCCATGGAGTCATGGTTGAAGTGGTCCACATTGGCCCCGGTACCCAGCACCAGCGGCGGCTCTTCATCCAGCAGATTCTTCACCCGCAGACTCAACCAACTGCCGTTGTCAAAGTCGCGCGCCACACTCAGGTCGAAGGTAAGCCAGCTGTCCACTTCCACGTTGCCCTCATCATCGAAGTCAACACGAGACAGGAAGTACTCAGCGCCCGGCTCGAAGATAGCATCCAGGGTTCGCGGGCTTGGGTCATCGCGATAGCTATGGGTGTAGCGCGCAGAGAGGGTGGAGGACCAGTCCTCATAGCGCCAGCGCAGGGAGCTGTTGGCCAGCCAGCGCGGATAGGTGTAGTTACCCGCTTCGCTGACAATTCCCAGGGCATCAGAAGGAAGCTTGTCGAACTCTGAGAGGTAAGTGCCATCCAGAGTAAAACGGAAACTGCCCCAGCTATCGGTTTCGAAATACTGGGTCAGCGCCATGTCGATGCCGCTGGTCTTCTGCCAACCCAGGTTGGACAGCTGGAAGTGGGCATCCACTACGAATCCGCCTGCCACCTCGAGGCCCGCCTGGCCGGTAGCCAGTTCACCCTCACCGACAATCGGGAAGTCACCATTAAAGGCACGCAGGATGAAATCGTCTTCTTCCACGCCGATCAGGTTTTCGTGCTCGATATTCCAGTAGTCAATACTGATTTCGGTATCCGCGGAGGGCTTCAGCAGGAAGCCAGCGCCCCAGGTAGTCGCGGTTTCCGGTTTCAGATCATCGTTGCTCACCTCTTCGGAAAGCAGTGACTCACCGGATTCATCGATAAGGCCGTCACAGGCGACCGGTGTTACGCCACAGTCAACCGCGTAACTGGACAGCAATGTGCCAGCACCGACCTGTGCCAGAGATGGCGCGCGGAAAGAAGTGGACCAGTTGCTGCGGAAAATAATCGCATCGTTGAACGCGTGGCGCAGGGCGACCTTCGGGTTGGCATCGCCGCCGAAGCTGTCGTAGTGGTCGTAACGCAGGGCCACCTGCAGCTCGGTATCCGTCGCGAGCGGAATCATCTGCTCCATGTACACCGCCCACTGGTTGCGCGATGCGTCAGCAGAGGTGGAGCTGAAGCCGAGAATCGGCTCAGGATTCAATGTGGTGGAAACCGCATCGCCTGACGGAGTATCTACCACGGTTTCACGGCGGAACTCACCACCAAATGCGACCTGAATCGCGCCGGCAGGCAGTTCGATCCAGCTGCCTGAGATATTACCGTCGATAGCATACAGATTGGATTTACCACTACGTTTCGCATCGGTGCGAATCAGGTCGTCCATTTCGGCGATTTGATCAACTTGGCCACCGAACGGGTTATACCAGGCAGTGGTTTTACCGAGATCTTCACAAGTTTCACCTGCGCCAAAACTAGCACTTGGGCGCGCAAAATCTACGTCCCAGCGATCTACAACCGAACCATCCGTACACAGATTACCAACGCTTGCATTGTAGAAAGCGTCCGCCTTGTACAGCCCCGAAATACCGCGCTGTTCGGACTCACTGCGCCCCAGATTAGCCGCCACCTCCCAGTTCCAGTCATTCACCTCGCCACGCAGGCCGGATACCAGACGCATGGATTCGCTCTCTACTTCTACCGCGCGGGCATCAGGGAATTTACCCCAGGCGAAAATCGGGTAACCGTAAAAATCACTAAAATCACTCGTCGGGTAATCCGGGTGGAAGGAGCCCTCTTCTACCAGGTCCGCTTTCAACGCTTCCGGCCAGTAGGAATTTTCAGGGTCAAACGGTGCGCGAGAAAAGTTCGCTGGGGAAGATGTGCCGCGCGACTCACTGGTTTGCAGCATCAAAGTATTGAACCACTCCAGACTATCAGAGATGTCGTAGTTGAAGGTTGCTACGACACTGGCGCTTTCATACTCATCCTGGGTAGCGGAAACGGCATTGGTATTGAATTCGCAGTAATCGCCGAAACTTCCGAAACCAAACTGGTCTTCTGGACAGCCACCAGTTTCGGGGCGCTCGGTCTGGTCGTAATACGCGAGGAACAAGTCGTTAAAGCTCGGGTAGACACCCTGCTGGCTCGGACGCACAGAGTTGGCAGTCAGCTTGCGATCGCGATCATAAAAGGCATTGCGCGAGAACAGGTCCACCACCACCATGGTGTGGCTGTTCTCACCTTCACGACCCCAGACCCAGTTCAGGTTGTATTTACCTTCATCACTGCCGGCGGTGGAGTTGCCGTGGGTCAGTGAAATTTCACTGCCAGTGAAATCATCACGCAGAACAAAGTTCACCACACCGGCCACGGCGTCGGCGCCATAGGTTGCCGCGGCGCCGCTGGGCAGAACTTCGACGCGCTCAATCGCCGACAGCGGAATGGAGTTCACGTCGACGAAGGATTCCTGGCCCTTGGCGAAAGAGCTGACAGATACGCGACGGCCATTTACCAGCACCAGAGTGGAGCTGGCACCGAGGCCGCGCAGGGAAACGCCCGCGGCACCTACCGGAGTGCTGCTGGACAGAGCGCCGGACGTAGCGGTGGAGAAAGTACCGCTGCCGCCGCCAGTCTGAGAGAGCTGTTGCAGGATTTCGATGGGTGAGGTTGCACCGGAGGCTTCGATATCCTCACGATTTATCTGTACCACCTGCACCGCACCTTCGGCATCCAGCCCTTTGATATGGGTACCGGTTACCACCACCTCTTCCACAGCGTCCGCCACTTCCGGCGCTTGCTGTGCAATGGCAAAGGCGCTACCGCTCAGCAGTGAGCAGCCCAGTGCCAGTCGAATGGCTTTGCTTAGCGGGGATTTGGTCAATTGGGTGTTGTTATCCATCTTATGTGCCCTCCAGGAATTATTCCTGTCTCCGATTGTTCTCTTGCGATGCTTTTTGGTCGTTCTTTCTTGCCAGACGGGTACACGAACAGAGTCGACGGCCTCAGTCGGGCAGAGGTTCGTTCAGGATGACAACCGGCGGCGTTCCAGCGCGGCCCAACACTCATATGAACAGCAACAGCAAAGCGTCACCAAGTTCAATACGCAGTGTGGGTGGGGAAAATAAGAACGGAAAAAACCGACTTATAGCTTCCTTACGCCCGTGCAACAGACAGTGACCAGCAAGACCTGATCAATGACGTCACCGAGCCCCGGTCATACCGAGGTGGGGAAGCTACTCGTCAAACCACTCGCTGAGGTAGTAGTTGGAGGAGCAGCGCTCTATGGCAGCAATGTGATTCATTTTGCTCTTAGCCCTGTACTTTCTTAGAACTTACCTTCTAGATAAGTACGTTGCGCTGTTTTTTTGATGACAGGTCAGCCGTATACAACCTATTCAAGCCAAACCATGCCATATTTTTTATCACGGTAAAAAAATGCTGTAAACCATTTCTTTCACGGAATTTAGTTTGTGCGCAAATGGATGGGGCAGCCGAATAATCTGCAAAATTGAACCAATAGTCGCGATGATTATTTTGTGGCGAATACCGAAAACGAAAACGCAAATAAAAAGGCCGGGAAAGAAATACTTTCCCGGCCTGCTCGATCAAGCAGTGTTTTTCACCTACCTGCTACCATCCGGGGACTCACTGGTAAGGCTGGTTGATGTAAAAGTTGGATGAGCTTCCGTCAATACCGATCCGCTTCGGCGTGACATTCGTTGCACCAGTAGAGATATTGAACTGGTCAAACTCATCCAGACGGTAGCGCAACACATCCTCGTAAATCACCGGCTGGCCACACTGCGCCTGGGTTCTTGAGGTCTGACCATCCTCCTGCAGGACGTACACACTGCCCGCCCCGTCTACCACACCGCTGCCGTCCGGCGTGAAGAAGATAGAAGTAGCCTCATCGACACCAATACCCTGAATACCGCTCGGCAGACCCGCCATAAAGGCCATCAGGCGGCCCATACGGTCGCGCTCAGCGAAGTGGGTATCCACAATCAGGCCCTGCATGATGGGTGTGCTGAGGAAGTTGGTGGAGATATTGATGTACTCGTGGCACAGGTCGGTTACCGCTTCGGAAGAGTAAGCACCCAGTACGCCGTCCGGATCATAGATGTGCTCTGACTGTACAGCCGCACCAGCGGAGGTGCCACCCAACACGCCACCCCGCGCCATCACTTCATCCAGTGCCTGCTGCAACGCTGTTCCCTGCCACTGGTTCAGGTAATCGGACTGGTCACCACCGGCAATCCACACGAACTCGGCGGTGCGCACGGCCCAGGTCACATACTCGTCATTGGCAAACTGTGTGCGATCCACAATCAGGGTTTCCACCGAGTCTGCGTTCAGCAGACCCTGCAGGTAGTCGTTGTAGCCGTCGCTACCGCTGGTGCGCAGGACAACCACATCGCCACCACCAATCAGCGGCTCCACGCGACGGGTAAAGGCCGCATCCACATCGGTACCACCACCCATAACCAGCAGGCCGCCGGTTGTCTGATTGACGCAGACATCGGCTTCGCTGCCGGTTATGGCGCGGGTCAGGCCGCCGGGCTTGGTTGGGCGGGCGCCGAGGTCACAGTTGCCACCGCCGCTGCTGCCTCCACTGCTGCTACCGCCACCACTACTGCTACCGCCCCCACTGGACGAGGGGATACCGGCAACACTCAGGGTGTAGTCGCCACGACCACTAAAGCGGGTCACTTTCAGGGTATACAGACCATTGCCACCGACGCTGACACTGGCAGATTCCGGACGATTACTGGTTTCCGCGCTATACAGCCGCTGGGAGGTATCGTACAGGTGCCAGTCGAAATCATCGCCACTGGAATGACTCAGGGAAATGTCCAGATCGGCGGGAGCGTCGATATTGAAATAGTACCAGTCCTGGTCCCGCCGATTGGCGATACCGCCTACCACAGACTGGCTGGAACAGATGGGGCCATCTGCGTCGGATTCGGCGTCGTTCGATTCACTTTCCGCAGAAATACAAGCCAGCGCGCCGTGACTGAATGCGGATAACAGCAAAATTGATAACAGCTTGTTTCCCATTTGGGTCTCCTTGAAGTGTCATTATTGTTATTGCCACTCAAGAGTACTCAAACTCGGGGCCGCCGCGACGAGAGCGGTAGCCAACGGGAAAAAACAGACAAGTTTCGGGATAAAACAGAACACTTTAGTGATCTGCCGCGCATCGTCCGCGGGCAAATCACCGGCCTACCTTGTCTCGTCGATTAGATAGCGCAGTCGACCGCATCCAGCAACATGTGCGTAATCAAGCCAATCCCCAACCAACGCACCGGCTTCCACGGCAGAAACATCATGGCACCGTAAAGGGAGATCGGCAGCATCTTATGCAGCGGGTGGAAGTTGATGCTACAGCGATTTGGATCATACAGCGGCGATGCCAGCAGGTGATCAAGGTCGACGAGATTGGCCGCGAGCATGATCAGAGCGGCCTTTTTCCAGTCATCGCGAAAAAAGTACCAGGCAATGGCAAGGGGAACGAGAACGTGTAAAACAATATGCAGATAACTGAACATCAGGTTGGCAATAACTCTTCAGCAGAAATGGAACCCAGGCCCTCTTCGATATCCTGGCGTATTGCGGTGCGTACGCGCTGCTCATCCTTACTGGCAATGGCATCAATCAGGTCCTGATGTCGATCAGGCAATTCCTGGACACCAAAGCGCTGGAACACCAGATGCTGTAACGGCGCAGTCTGTAGCCACAGGCTTTCGATCAACGACAGAATGATATGCGGGCGACCCAGACGATAGAGGGTGAAATGGAAGTCGAGGTTCGCGGTTACGTACCCCTGAATGTCTTTTCTCTCCAGCGCTTCCGTCACCCGATCATCGAGCGCGCGCAGCTCTGCAAGCTCCGCCTCCCCCAAAAATGGCAGGGCCTGCGCCGCAGCCTGACACTCCAGGGCAACCCGGGCCGCGCAGATTTCATCCAGCTTTTCCCGGGTCAGGGTTGGCACCGTCACCCGACGGGTATCGGAAAGATCCAGCGCGCGCTCAGAGGTCAGCCTGCGCAGGGCCTCCCTGACGGGCATCGGGCTGCAATCCAGTTCTGCGGCCAGACCGCGAATGGTAACCGCCTTGCCCGGTAAAAACTGTCCGCGCAGGATCGCATCACGCACCTGGTAATACACCCGCTCCTGGGTTGTGCGGAATTCTTCCTGGGGTTCGGTAAACTCGGCGTCTCTCACGGGCGGCCTCGTGGCTGGATCGGAATACATTCAAGCCCGCATCGACGGATACAGGTGGCCGGAGCCCTGCTCCGCTCCACCCTGCACCTCTCGGCTATGCAGACATTGCCTGCGCCAGCTTGTGCGGCGCCTGATCAGAGCCGACTTCAATCAGCGCGTCGGCAATCGCACCAGTTTGCCACATTTCAAAGAAATCCTCTGCAACCTGTTTTCCAGCCTCCGTCACAGCGTTCCAGTATTTCAGGCGCTCCTCGGTGGAAAGCTTCACAAAATCATCCCGGTCCGGGATTTTGCCAAACGGCAAGCGGGAAACCCACTGTGGCGATGGTGCCACCAGGATGACATTATCCATGGCGCCGCCACGCACCCAACGCCAGCGCAGGCTCTTGTCGAACCAGCCCGGCACCATGTAGGGGAAAAAGTGCGGATACAGCACCAGACCCTGCGGGTGCTCAAAGCCCAGATCAAAGTGATAGTCCGTGATCCCGCCGTCCCGATAGTTGCCGGCAGGTGCACCTGCCGGCGATGGTACACCGGCCATCACCAACGGGATGGAGCCAGAGGCCAGTACTGCATGGCACACATTGTCTGCGCTCAGCGACGTATTGACCGTAGACAGGTTGCGGAAAGCCACTGTGGGCGACTGCCCGGAGTGAAACACGACCCTGTCCCAGAACGCCTTCAGGGTACGGCGACTGACGGCATTGGCCAGTGCAGAGGCCAACAGCGCGGGGCCCAGCACCGCCTTTTTCTCACTGGCCAGAGGTCCGCGGCCACGCACGGTCACAAAATGGCTGTGCCACACCGGATTCGCAGCCACCTCGGCGGCGCCCTCCACCCCCAAAACCTCGAGCAGAATGTTTTCGCCGGTTGCGGTGATTTCTGCAGGCGTCGGCCGCGCGCTGGCATAGGTTTGATGCACATACCCGTATTCGAGCTTTTCCAGTGCGGCCAGCGGATTGGCGGTCGCATAGCACATATTGCGAAAGCTTCCGATCGAAGAGCCCAGGGTCGCGATCGGTGTACGGCGGCCCTGAAAAAACTCGCCAATCAGCACCCGGTCCAACTGACTGATGGACAACCATTTCGGCCCCCCAGATGCGCCGACCAGGGTAGACACCATTTCCGGGCGCAGCCCCTCCTGCCGGATTCTGCGCGCCGCACTGCCCCCGGCCAGCACCACACAATTTCCGTACTGCTTTGCTTTCCCCATCGATCCGCTCACAAACCACCCACCCTGTTCAATTACCACTCACCGGTGTTTTCCATCGATGCCCAAGGCTCTTGTGGTGCCAGGGACTCGCCCTTCTGCAGCAACTCGATAGAAATATTGTCTGGTGAGCGCACGAATGCCATATGGCCGTCCCGAGGCGGGCGATTGATAGTCACCCCCATGTCCATCAGGCGCTGACACGTTTCGTAAATATTGTCGACCCGGTAAGCCAGGTGGCCAAAGTTACGGCCACCGCTGTAGGTCTCCGGGTCCCAGTTATACGTGAGCTCCAGGCACGGGCGCTTGTCGCTATTCGCCGAGCCGGCATCCCCGGGCGCGGCAAGAAACACCAGGGTAAAGCGGCCTTTCTCGTAATCGTTGCGGCTGACCTCATAAAGCCCCAGCTTGTCGCAATAAAACTCCAGGGATTTTTCCAGGTCGGTGACACGCACCATCGTGTGTAAATATTCCACTGCAACGCCTCCTCAAGGGGATTACAATCCCGATACACTAATCAGGTGACTACTTTAGTCACCTCAGACAAAGTTACCAGCGCGAAATGTACCAAAAATACTATCGACAATTCTTACAGGCTGCTCAAAAAGCGGCCTCCCCGAACTGTGACCTGCCAGTTTTGCACATGGCCTGCCACTCCCACCACTACTGGCCTGATGTGACGCTCGATGCCGTCAACGCCTACTGGCACGATGCCGCACAGATGGCCGACAGCAAGTGGGACAAGATATTCGGAGAAAAAATACCCGCTTTCCAGCGCGGCATAGCAAGCACCCTGCAACTACCGGACCCGGCCCAGGTAGCCCTGGCACCCAACACCCACGAACTTATCTACCGCCTCCTCAGCGCTTTTGACCTGAGCCAGCCCCTGCGCATTCTCACAACCGACGGGGAGTTCTATAGTTTTGCCCGCCAGTTACTGCGCCTGGAAGAGCTGCCTAACGTGGACGTGGTGCGTGTGCCCACGGAGCCTTTTGCCACCCTGCCCCAGCGGTTTGAGCAAGAGCTGCAAAGTGGTGAGTATCAGCTGGCCTACGCCAGTCAGGTGTTCTTCGACTCCGGGGTGGCTTTCCCGGGCCTGCTGGAACTGGCCGTGCGCAAACCGGACAGCACCCAGATGGTGATCGATGGCTACCACGGATTTTTCGCCCGCCCCACCGATCTCAGTGCGATTGCCGACAAGGTGTTTTACACCGCGGGTGCCTACAAATACCTGGGTGCCGGTGAGGGTATGTGCTTTATGTCCATTCCCCGAGGCTGTCAGCTACGCCCACTAAACACCGGATGGTTTGCCGAAATGGCAGAGTTGGAAAACCGCACCGCGGGCGTAGGCTTCGGCAACGACTGGCTGCGGTTTGCCGGTGCCACCATGGATTACTCCCCACTGTACAAGGCCCTCGCAATATTTGAGCTGTATGCGCAGGAAGGCATCACCGTGGCATCGATTCACGACTACGTACTGCAAAACCAGCGTCGCTTCCTCAGCGCCATGGACGCAGCACAACACCCGCTGCTCAACCGCGATACGCTGATCGCCCACGATCTGGAAAACAGTCACGGGCACTTCTTTACTTTTCGCTGTGGTAGTGCCGAAAACGCGGAGCAGCTGCAGGCAGAGCTGCGCAATAAAAATGTACTGTGCGATCGTCGTCAGCAATTGCTGCGGCTGGGGTTTGCACTTTATCACCCGGCGGACGAAACCTTTGAGCGGTTGTTTCAGTAGCCACGCACCCTGCAAGCAACCACATTCATCAGGCATTCATGTTTTTGGCATCACAATGGACCTCGTCACCTGACAGTGACGATGAAGTACAACTGGCAATAGTAAGGATTCGCCATGCAAAGCGCTTTAAAACTGTTTTCCGCCGGCCTGCTGGCCGGGTTCGTCGCATTCACCACCGGCTGCGGTAGTGATGATACCGGGCACCCTTCGGGAACGCTGATTTCCATCTCTGCCCAGGGCGAAGCAAGCCAGGCACCGGACACCGCACACCTGTCCACCGGTGTTGTCACCGAAGCCGCCAACAGCAATGACGCCATGCGGGCTAACGCGGAACAAATGGACAAGCTGATGCAAGCCATTAAAAAAGCCGGGATACCGGACAAGGATGTGCAGACCAGCGGTATCAGCCTGAACCCCCGCTACGACTACCAGCCAAATCGCGAACGCGAAATCGTCGGTTACCAGGCCCGCAATACCGTCAGTATTACCCTGCGTAAACTGGACGAATTGAGCAACGTGATCGATGCTCTGGCGGCCGAGGGCGCAAACCAGCTGCATGGCCCCAGCTTTTCCATTGCCGAACCGGAACCTCTGCTGGCTGAGGCCCGCAACAAAGCATTGCAGCAAGCGCAGGCACGGGCGGCTTCTTATGCGGAATCCCTCGGAACCAAGGTGCGCAGAATCGTGAGCATCTCTGAAGGTGGCCAGGGCGGTATGCCCCGCCCCATGGCTCGTATGGAAATGGCCGCCGCCCAGGAGGGACCGAGCACGCCTATCGCGCGCGGTGAGAACAGCGTTTCGGTAAACCTGGAACTGCTATTCGAACTCGAGAAATAATTGTTCGACTCGGCGGTTCACCAAAAGAACCCGGCAATGCCGTAATACGGTGCACCTAAACCGTTTGGTGGCGGTGCCGCTGCCGGGTGCGGTCTTGCGAGACACGCGGTAAACCCATCCATGGGGCTCTGCACCGCCATCCATGGCGGTGAAGGTCTCGCAAGACCGCACCCGGCACCGTCACCTTCGCCCGTGGCTGTGTTAAGTAAACACCATTACGGCATTGCCGGAATTTTTTTATTTGTACTATTCGGGTGCCTTACTCGGGCTGCTTGTAAACCACTCCACCCTTCATCACAAACCGCACCCGCTCAAGGGTCGAAATATCTTCCAGCGGATTGCCGATCACCGCCACCAGGTCTGCCTGCTTGCCGGGGGCGATACTGCCGAGTTCATCCTGGGCATTGAGTAACTGTGCCGCATTCCAGGTTGCAGAGCGGATAGCATCGGCCGGGCTCATCCCTCCTTGCACCATCAGTGCAAACTCTTTGGCGTTCTCTCCGTGTCGGCTCACCCCAGTGTCGGTGCCGAATGCGATTTTCACGCCTTTTTTGTGTGCGCGCTGAAAGGTGTCCTGAATCAGCGGACCAATTTTCGCCGCTTTTGTGCGGACCATTTCCGGGAAGAAACCGTCGATCGCGGATTTTTGCGTGACCCAGTCCCCCGCCAACAGGGTGGGCACATACCAGGTTCCGTGATCCACCATCAGCGCCATGGTTTTGTCATCCATGTAGGTGCCGTGCTCGATGGAGTCCACACCGGCGCGGATTGCCCGCTCCATGCCCTCTTTACCGTGCGCATGCACCGCGACGGTAAAACCATAATCCTTTGCGGTTTGCACAATCGCTTCCACTTCATCCTGCATAAACTGAGGATTCTGGCCACTCTTGGCCACGCTCAAGACACCGCCGGTCGCAGTAATCTTGATCAGGTCAGCACCATCTTTATAGCGCTGTCGCACCGCTTCCCGGGCACTGGCACTACCGTTGATCACCCCTTCGGCGGGGCCCGGGCTGCCCATCAAATCGTGGCGATGACCATTGGTCGGATCCGCATGACCGCCGGTAGTGGCGATCGACTTGCCCGCGGTATAGACACGCGGCCCCACGATATCGCCACGGTTGATGGCGTTGCGCAGGCTCACCGTTACATTGCCACTGTCGCCAAGATCCCGCACCGTGGTAAACCCGGCCATCAACGAGCGCTTGGCCGTATCGACCGCCCGTAGCGTGTAATCGGCGGGATTCCAGGTAAATGCCTCGGTGTAGGTGCGCGGGCCGAATTCGTAAGCGAGGTGCGTATGCATGTCCATCAGCCCGGGCAGCACGCTGAAGGCCGTCAGGTCAATAACCCGCTCGCCAGCGCGCTGGGTATAGCCCCGCTCTACAGACTCCACCTTACCGTCTACAACATGCACCGTGCGTTTTTCCAGCAAACGACCTGTCTCACTGTCGAACAGCCACCCCGCGTGCACCGCAATATTTTCTGCGACGACCAGATTCGCCGTTGTGAGCAGGGCCAGACCAAGCAGGCTGCGTAGTGCGCGCTTGACATTCAATGAGATTCTTTGGGTGATGGTCATGTGGTATCCAGGTTTCCGGGCCGCAGCGATGCCGCCTCTTTATTCTACTTTGATCGATATGGTTGTTGCCGGCGTGCTGAATCGCCAGCGCGCACCAATTTACCGTATTCCGGGGGCATAAAAAAAGCCCGGCCCCGGTATGCACCCTCCCTGTGCATACTCGGAGCCGGACTCGCGGCTTGTCGAGCTGTCATTGACCGGCTGAAAGTACCTCGACCGGACCAATACCCAGCGCCTCTATATCTTTCTGGATTTTACTCAGGTCGCCCACCACCACCCAGGTGAACTGTTGCGGCGCGAGGGTTTCTTTTGCGGCCTGTGCCACTTGCTCCTTCGTCAGTGCGCTGACCCGTTGCGGATACTCGGCGATGTACTCCGGCGGCAGTCCCTTCTGCAGCTGCCAGACAATACTGGACAGCAACTGCACCTTGGTCTGGAAACGCGCGCTCTGCTTGAGCACCTCGTCGTCCTGATAGTCCTTGAGCTCACTCTCCTTGATGGGGCGCTTACCCAGGTAATCATTGAACTCCTTGAGAATCTCACTCATGGCCGGGGCGGTTTTGTCCGTTTGCACCGGTGCAAACACGATGTAAGGCCGCTGTCCTTCCGAGCCCATGGAAACCGCGCGCGCGCCGTACGACCAGTGCTTGTCCTCGCGCAGGTTCATATTGATGCGTGAGGTAAATTTGCCCGCAATCGCGGAGGCCATCGCATCATAGGCCTCTGCACCTTCAGGCTTCCACGGTGGCATCACCAGCCCCGCCATAATGTAACTCTGCTGTGCGCCTGGCCGGTCGAGCAGATAGATACGCGCTTTTTGCGGGCGCTCCACCGCGGGAATTTCCACGGTCGGCAGCGGGTCACTGGGCGCCCGCCAGTCACCCAGGGTGTCATTGAGCAGCTTCTCGATTTCTTCCCGGGTGACATCGCCGACCACCGTCAACTGTGCATTGTCAGGACGCAGCCATGTGGCTTGAAACTTCACCAGATCGTCGCGAGTGATGGACTCAATGGCCTCCGGGGTGCCGGAGCCCGTCAGCGGTGCGCCGTAGGGGTGATCTTTACCGAACAGCAGCGGCGGCAACTTGCGCATGGCCAGCCCCTGGGGCTGCGCTTCTTCCTGACGAATGGCATCCAGCCAATTGGACTTCACCCGCGCCAGGTCATCCTCTTCAAAGCGCGGGCTGGAAATCACCTCACGCAACAGTTCCAGTGACGGCTCGAGCTGCGTTTTCAGGGCACTGAAGCTCAGCGCGTTGTAGTCCAGTCCGCTTCCCGCACCAATACTCGCACCCAGCTCTTCCTGGCGCGCGCTGAACGCGAGACTGTCGTAATCGCCGGCACCTTCACTGAGCATACGCGCGACCACCGACGCCAGGCCGGGGGTGTCACCATCCACCGACGCACCGCTGCGGTACTGCAGGTTCATGAAAACAGCGGGCGTGTCGTGACGCTCAGCGAGCACCACCTTCAGGCCATTCTTGAGGGTGAACATCTGTTGTTCCGGCAAGTCCAACTCCACCGTCTTGTCCACGGCAGGCAGTTTACTGCGATCCACACCCTCCCCGGTGACCTCATACTCTCCCTTGGGACGGATCACCATGGTGAAATGCTCGGGCTTCAGCCACTTTTGCGCGACGTCCTGCACATCGTCCGCAGACACTTTCGCGTAGTCATCAAGCCCCTTGACCAGTGCGCCCGGGTCATCGTAATAAAATTCCGAACGCGCAAGGATGTCCGACTTCCCGCCAAAACCACCAATTTTTTCCAATCCTTTGACCAGGCTGGCAAACTCGCTTTGCTTGATACGGCGCAGCTCTTCCGCATTCACTCCGGAACGCGCAAATTCCCGCAGCTCGTCGTCCAGTAATTTTTCGACCTTCTCTATCGACTGCCCAGGTTTGACATCCACCATGATAATGATCTGTCCGGCGAGCTGCCGGCCGTAGTAAAACGCGCTGACACTGGTAGCCACCTGCTCATCGCGCACCAGACGCCGGTAAAGTAATGAGTTTTTTCGGTTGGCCAGCAGTGACGTCATCAGGTCCAGCGCATTTTCTTCACGACTGGCGCTCGCCGGGACATTCCACACCTTGTAAATCCGGGCCTGCGGCACCTGGTCCGTGGTCACCAGGCGCTTGTTCACCTGCGAGGGCAGCTCCCAACCTTTCAGCTCGGTGGGCACCGACGTACTGGGAATATTGCCGAAATACTCCCGCGCTTTTTGCATGGCCTCTTCAACAGAGATGTCGCCGACGACCACCAGTATCGCATTGGCAGGCTGGTAGTAATCGGAAAACCACTGCTTCACGTCTTCCAGGCTGGCCTGGTCGAGATCCTCCATGGAGCCGATGGTGGTCCATGAATAGGGATGATCGGAAGGAAAGGTATTACTGGCAATCAGGTCAAACGCCTGACCGTATGGGGCATTTTCGCTCTGCCGCTTCTCGTTTTTTACCACGCCGCGCTGCTCGTCGAGCTTTTCCTGACTGATGGCGCCCTTGAAGTGGCCCATGCGGTCGGACTCCATCCACAGCGCCATATCCAACGCCCCGACGGGAACAGTCTCGAAGTAGTTGGTGCGGTCATTGTTCGTGGTGCCGTTCATGTCGGTGGCACCAGAGCGCTGGAAGGGTTCGAAATACTCGCCCGGGAAATTCTCCGAGCCATTGAACATCAGGTGTTCGAACAGGTGCGCAAACCCGGTTTTGCCGCGGGTCTCATCCTTGGAGCCCACTTTGTACCAGATATTGATGGCCACCACCGGCGCTTTGCGGTCCTCATGCACGATGACAGTCAGGCCGTTTTTCAGGGTTTCCCGGTGATACGGCAGCTCAATTTTCGGCGGTTTTACATACGCCGCGTTGCGACTGGCGGCCGCTTTACTGCTGGCGGCGGCTTCCCTGTCTGGCGTCAACGCCCGGTGCACATTCTCCTTGCGATCCTCTGGCGCCTCATGGCGATCACAGCCGGACACCCCCAACAGCATCAGTAAAAAGATCAGGCCCACCGGCCTCCAGGCAATTTGCATATCCATTGTCATGTCCCGTGCCATTTATCCCGATTTTGTGCCCGAACAGTGCAGCAAAGTGTAGGCAAAAAAAACGGGCGCCGTGGCGCCCGAAAGATACTTCACAGAGAGACGATGACATCGTCAGAGGAAATGGATTAGCGTGTGTGTCGCCTGTTTTTTACGTACGTTTTTACGGACCTTTTTAAGTACCGCGGTTAAGTACCATGGCGCGCCGTTCAGGCGGCTGCGGAATCAGTGCTGTTCAGGGCGTCTTTATGGCCGAAACGCTCCTCGGCGATCTGATCCGCGACATGCGCGGTAGTTTCACCGGTTTCGTCCGCGCGCTGGAACACTTCCTGCATCGTGCTACCGATAGTTTCGATGTGCGCCTTCACCTGGTCGGCGTTGTACTCGCCATGCTCCTGCCCCAGCTGCTGGTAATAAACGTCGATGATGCCGCCAGCATTGATGACATAGTCCGGCGCATAGAGGATGCCTTTGTCTTTCAGCACCTGGGCATGGCGCTCTTCCGCCAGCTGGTTATTGGCAGCACCGGCAATAGCGCCCACTTTCAGGCGGTCGATGGTGTTGTCATTGAGGATGGCGCCCAGTGCACAAGGGGCAAACAGGTCCACATCCAGGTCAAAGATTTCTTCGGAGCTGACCGCGGTCGCTCCCAGTTCCGCAACGGCGCGATCCACGTTGTCCTGGAAGATGTCGGTAACAAACAGCTCGGCACCGGCCTCTTGCAACAGCTTGCCGAGACGGAAGCCCACATTGCCCACGCCCTGGATAGACACTTTCAGGCCCTTGAGGTCAGTGCGGCCCCAGCGGTGGGCCGCTGCGGCCTGCAGGCCAACGAATACACCATAGGCAGTGGACGGGGACGGGTCGCCGCCGTGCTCCTGGCCGGCAATCACACCCGATACAAACTGGCTGCGCTCGGCGATGATCTTCATGTCCGCAACACTGGTGCCAGAGTCTTCCGCAGTGATGTAACGGCCGCCCAGGGTGTTCAGGAAATCACCCATTGCGCGCAGCAACTCCGGCGTTTTCTGCTTGCGTGGGTCGCCAATAATCACGGACTTGCCGCCGCCCAGCTTGAGGCCGGCCATGGCAGATTTGTAAGTCATACCGCGGGAGAGGCGCAGTACGTCATTCAGGGCTTCGGCGTCGTCGGCATAAGGCCACATACGACAGCCACCCAGTGCCGGCCCGAGATTGGTATTGTGCACGGCGATAATTGCCTTCAGGCCGCTTTTGGCGTCGTGATAAAAGGCAACTTCTTCGTGGTTATCGTAGGCAGGATGGGAAAAAATACTCATAACAATCCTCTCCGGAGGCCGGTTTTACGTCGGCGCCAGACTCGGCCAATTGTGTCAGCTCTGTCCGCAACCGTGCTTTATTGTAGGCCCCTAAGAATATAGCCACTGGGCACTTAGGAACATTGCATTCTTTGCACCCACAAACCGTATAGCACCAATATCCTCCCAAAATTTTAATTTTTTTAGGATAGATAAACCCACAATAACCAAATAGGCGCATTGGTCACTCCCTGAGCGACAAGGGGGACCCCGCCGCCAGCACGACCGTTGGCACCCACCACCGGGCGCCATTGATACCCGCGCTGGCCTGTCACCGCCCGTCTGGTAGAATCCGCGCCCTAAACCGACCCCCCGAGTTACAGAGATCCTTTCATGCTCAATTCCGACGCCCTGAAACAGCTGTCCCAGTTGAAGACCGACATCCGTTCAACCAAGGAATTCGCCGAGGGGCGTGTGCGCGGGAGTAGCGGAAAGTTCGGCTTCGTCGTACTGGACGACGGTCGCGAGGCGTTCCTGCCGCCTGCAGAAATGGACCGGGTATTCCCCGGCGACCGAGTGCGTATCAGCCTGACTGAAGAAGACAAGGGCAAGCTTTCCGCAGAGCTCGACCAGTTGATCGAATCCGACCTCAAGTACCTTGTGGGCCAGTATGTGCAGCGCGGCCAGGGGCATTTCATTCAGCCCAGCGAGCACGGCCTGTCGCGCTGGATCTTCCTGCCCCCACGAGCCCGTGGCAAAGCGCAGCCGGGCGAGTTCATCGCCTGCAGCATTACCCGGCATCCATTCAAGGACGGCAAGTCCCAAGCGAAAGTGGAAAGCGTCATTGGCAAACCGGATATGGCGGGCATCGAGCACGCCTTCACGGTGGCCCAGCACCGGCTGCCCAACGCATTTGGCAAGGCGGCGCTGGAGCAAGCTGACGCGATTCCCGCACAACTGGAATCACTGGTTGCTGAGCGCAAAGACCTGTCGGCCCTGGGGTTTGTCACCATTGATGCAGAATCCACCCGCGATATGGACGACGCGCTCGCCGTTACCCAGTCCGAAAACGGCTGGACACTGCACATCGCCGTAGCCGACCCGTCCAGCCTGATCGAGGCAGACTCCCCGCTGGATAAAGAAGCCCGTGTTCGCGCTAACAGCGTGTACCTTGCGGGGGAAACCCTGCCGATGCTGCCGGCCACCCTGTGCGAGAACAGTTTTTCCCTGGTGGCCGGCGAATTGCGTCCGGTGCTGGTACTGCATATCGACGTGGACAAAGACGGGGCACTGCAAGGGTTTGACTACGAGTTTGCCGCCATTCGCTCCCAGCACAAGCTCAGCTACGCCCAGGTAGCGCAATTCATTGAAGGTGACGACAGCGCGGCACCCGCCGATCAGCACGAGTCCCTGCGCCAGCTGAACGCGCTGAGTAAAGCCCGCGCCGCCTACCGGGCCGGCCACTCCCTGGTAATGGAGGACCGCCCGGATTACGAGCTGATCCTAAATGAGCAGCGCAAAATCGAGCGGATCGAGAAACAACAGCGCACCGCCGCCCAGCGCATGGTGGAAGAAGCCATGCTGGCAGCCAATATCTGTGCGGGTGAAAAGCTTGCAGACATCGGCGCAGGTTGCTTTTCCGTGCACCTCGGCTTCCGCGACGAGCGCATGGCCGAAGTCCGCGCACTGCTCAAGGAAACACTGCCGGAGTACGCCGAGCAGGATCTGCACCAGCTGGACATTTACCTGAAGCTGGTAAAAGAGCTGGAGGCGCATGCAGATGCAGAAATGCACAACGCCCTCGCCGTCCTCAAGCGCATGCTGCGCCCCGGTGAACTGAGCAACAAGGCGGCACCGCACCTTGGTCTCGGGCTGGGTCACTATGCGACGGTCACCTCCCCCATCCGCAAATTCAACGACCTGCACAATCACCGGGTGTTGCGCGCGGCAAAGCAAGGTGACGAGGCCCCCGCCCTTGGCGACGAGCAGGGTGAAGCCCTGCAACAAAGCGTCAGCACCGGGCGTCAGGCAGATCGCGCTCTGCAGCAATGGCTCTACTGCCAGTTCCTCGAGGGTAAAGTCGGAGAAACATTTGCCGGCACTATTACCCTGGTGAATGGCGCCGGCATCGGCGTGCGCCTGGACGACTTTGGTATCAACGGCTTTGCACGCTTCAACAGCAAAAAGAACCCGTTTGATTTCGATGGTAAGCGGCTGCGCATCACCCGCGGTGACGAGACGTTCCAGCTGGAACAGCAGGTGCAGGTAAAAGTCGCCGCCGTCGATACCGAAAAACGTCGCATCGCGTTTGATCTGGTTAGCGAAGCGGCCGGTGAAAAGCCGGGCTCGCAGCCACCCGCTGCGGAAGGGGCAGACAGCCCCAAGGCGTAGCGGCGCGAAGCCTCTGCGTGCTGCCGTCGCAGACTAGACTTGCAGCCGCGGCGCCAAAAGCGCCGCGGCCAATACCGGCCCATCCGGATCTACCCATCCCCGGTCAAGATTAAGGAATACCCATGTCCACCATTGCCGAACTCAATCCCGTCCCCCTGTGGAAACACTTCGCCAAATTGTGCGAGATCCCGCGTCCTTCCAAGCACGAGGACAAGGTCGTCGCCTATATCGTGGATTTTGCCAATGCCCGTGGTCTGGATGTGAAGCTGGATCAGGTCGGCAACATTATCATCAAGAAGCCGGCAACCCCGGGTATGGAAGATCGCAAAACCCTGGCGATGCAGAGTCATGTTGATATGGTGCCGCAGAAGAACGCGGACACCGACCACGACTTCCTCACCGACTCCATCAAACCCTACGTGGATGGTGAATGGGTCACTGCGGAAGGCACGACTCTCGGCGCCGACAATGGCATTGGTGTCGCCGCCATTCTGGCCCTACTGGAATCCACCGATATCCCGCATCCCGCTTTGGAAGCGCTGCTTACTATTGACGAAGAAGCCGGGATGACCGGCGCAAAAAACCTGCAACCGGGCCACTTTGAAGCCGACCTGCTGCTCAACCTGGATACGGAAGATGAAGGGGAACTCTACGTGGGCTGCGCCGGCGGTGTGGACGTAAACGTCGCCCTGCCCTATACCGCAGAATCCTTTCCCGCCGGCCACAAAGCATTCAAGCTGAGCGTGCGCGGCCTGCGCGGCGGCCACTCCGGGCTGGATATCGATAAGGGCCGCGGCAACGCCAACAAAATTGCCAACCGCATCATCGACACCGCGCACAGCGAACTGAACGCCCTGCGTATCGCGAGCCTCGACGGCGGCAGCCTGCGCAACGCCATTCCGCGCGAGTCCTTCAGCGTGATCACCGTACCGGCAGACGATGCCCTGCGCCTGCAAGAGATTGCCCAGCAACAAACTGCAATCATCAAGGCCGAGTTCGATAATGAAGCCAAACTGGATATCACTCTGGAGGAGTGCGAAGCACCCGCCAGCGTTATGGACAGTGCCAGCCAGCACAAACTGATCCTGGCGCTGCGCGCCTGCCCCAGCGGTGTCGAGCGGATGAGCACCGCGCTGGCAGGCATTGCGGACACCTCGAACAACCTGGCGCGCGTCGTGACCGAAACCGAAGACGGCGCGAGCCGTGTGCGGGTTCAATGCCTGGTGCGCAGCCTGTCCGACAGCGCCCGCGACCAACACGGTCTCAACGTCGCTGCGGCCTTTGAACTCGCCGGCGCAGAGACCTCCCTGGACAACGCCTACCCGGGCTGGACACCCAATATGCAATCTCCGTTACTGGCGCTGATGAAAGACGTCTACAAGAAAATGGAAGGCGAAGAGCCGGAAGTCAAAGTCATCCACGCTGGTCTCGAGTGCGGCCTGCTGGCCAAGCCCTATCCCAACTGGGACATGGTCTCCTTCGGCCCCACCATCCGCCGCGCCCACTCACCGGAAGAACGCGTGCATATCCAGAGCGTGGGTAATTTCTGGAATTATTTTCTGAAAGTCGTGGAAGCCATTCCCCAACGCTGACAGTGAAATACTGTTCCTGAACCGAGCCCGGCCAATCGCGCCGGGCTTTTTTGTATTCAGGAAAAAATAAAGACAAAATGGGAAAAAACGGACACGGACGTGCAATGACCCCCGCCATCAACACCGCAGAAAAAGCAAAAATCTCGTTTCAGATCCACGAATACTCCCACGATCCTGCGGCACAATCCTACGGGTTTGAGGCAGCGGAGAAGCTTGGTGTGGCACCGCATAACGTTTTCAAGACCCTGGTCGTCGCGCTGGACGGTGCATCGCTCGCGGTGGCCGTGCTACCGGTCGAGCACTCCCTCAGCATGAAGTTGATCGCCAGGGCCGCCGGTGCAAAGAAGGCGGAGATGGCCGACAAGCAGGTGGTGCAACGATCCACGGGATATGTGCTGGGAGGCGTGAGCCCACTGGGGCAGAAAAAGCCGCTGCCCACCTTCCTGCACGATTCCGCCAAGGGACTGGAAACCCTGTACGTCAGCGCAGGTCGGCGGGGTCTGGAGATTCAGCTCGCGCCGCAAGATCTGCTGGCACTCACCCGCGGCACCTTCGCCGCGCTCTGTCAGTAGCATGACAAAACATGCCGACAAGGAAACTTATGCCCACCTACGACTATCTCGTGTTTGATCTGGATGGAACCCTGAGCGACCCGGCAGAGGGGTTCGTAAACTCCATGAATCATGCGCTGGTCGCCTTTGACTATCCGACCCGCCCGGCAAACGAATTGACGCCACATATCGGCCCTCCGCTGGAAGTCACTCTGGCCAAGCTCACGGGCTCGAAAGACGGCACCCATATCCAGGCCCTGGTAGACAAATACCGGGAGCGTTACGGGGAGACCGGCTACGCGGAAAACGCCCTGTATCCCGGCATTTCCGAGATGCTGGAACGCCTCAGCCAGAAAGATGGCATCCGCCTCGGGGTATGCACTTCCAAGCGCGCGGACTTTGCAGAGCGCATTCTTAAACAATTCAAGCTGCACCACTATTTCGAGTTTGTCAGTGGCGGCGATGTGGGAATTGCCAAGTGGCAGCAACTACAGGGGCTGCTCGCAGACAACCGGATCTCACAACGCGCACTGATGATTGGCGATCGTCACTTCGACCTGTCCGCCGCCGCAAAAAATCAACTGCCAAGTGCCGGGGTACTGTGGGGCTATGGTTCCCGCACGGAACTCGACGAGCACGGCCCGGCGCACCTGTTCGCCCATCCCGAAGAAATCCTGAGCATTATTTGACAGCCGCTATCGACTGACCGGGAACCACCAGTCCGGACTTTGGCTGGTTCCCAGGTCGCAGACATCGCATAATGCGCGGACCCAAATTTCAATCCGACGACTGGCCTGCTGTATGTGGTTTAAGAACCTGCGCGTGTACCGCCTTACCCGGGAATTCACGCTTTCCGCCGAACAACTGAACGAACTGCTGGAGCCGGGCACCTTTACGCCATGCGGCAGCCAGGATTTGGCCCGCTACGGCTGGGTACCGCCACTGGGGCGTCATGGCAGCACGCTGGTACACGCCGCCAACGGCTACCTGATGGTGTGCGCCAAGAAGCAGGAGAAGGTGATCCCCGCGGCAGTGGTCAATGAAAAGGTCGAGGAAATGGCCCTGGCCATCGCGGAAAAAGAAGCCCGCAGCGTCGGCCGCAAGGAGCGCCAGAACCTCAAAGACGAGGTGCTGCTGGAGATGCGCCCCAAGGCCTTCGCCCGCTCCCGCCTGCAGTTTGCTTACATCGACCCGAAAGACGGCTGGATTGTGGTCAATGCGTCCTCAGCCAAGGCCGCAGAAGAGCTACTGGAAAACCTGCGGGAAGCCATCAGCAGCCTCTCGGTGATACCGCTGACGGCAAAGAATATTCCCCAGCAGTCCATGACCCACTGGCTCACCGCCCCGGAAGCGCCACCCAACTTCGAATTCGGCCACGAATGCGAACTGCGCGACCCGCAGGAATCCGGCAGCGTGATCCGTTGTAAAAACCAGGACTTGTGTGCCGAAGAGATCCACAACCACCTGGTGGCGGGCATGCAAGTGCACAAGCTCGGGCTGGTCTGGCGAGACGGCGTCGAGCTGATGGTGGACGACCAGCTCGCCATCAAGCGCCTGAAATTCAGCGACGCGGTTACTGAAAAGGCCGACAACGTGGACGCAGACAACGCCGCGCAGCGTTTTGACATCGAATTCTCGGTAATGACCTTGGAGATCTCCGCACTACTCAAGGACCTGCTGACCGCATTTGGCGGCCTCAATACGGACACCGCCAGTGTCGACGAGATCGTGGCCCGCGCCTCTCGCGCGGATCGCGAACAGCAATTGGCGGCGGAAGTCGAGGAAGTCGTTTAGCGCTCGGCACCGGTTCAGGGCGCGCCTCTGAATTGCCGCCCATCGCGAACAGCACAAAAAAATGGCCGCTCACAGCGGCCATTTTTTTGTGTGGTCGTTTCAAATCCGTTTAACCGGCCTGCCCGCCTCACTCCACAACACGTGGTACTTTTCCTGCTCCGGGCGATCTACACGCGAGAAGGTGTGCGCGCCGAAGAAGTCTCGCTGTGCCTGCAGCAGGTTGGCCGGCAGGGACTCGCGGCGGAAGGCGTCGTAGTAGCTCAGGGCGGAGGACAGGGCCGGCACAGGGATGCCGCCGATGGTGGCATCGGCCACCGCCCGGCGCCAGTTGCCCTGGTGACTGGCGATTTGATCGATGAAAAAATCGTCCAGCAGCAGGTTGGAAAGCTTGGTGTCGCGCTCGTAGGCATCGCTGATGGACTGCAGGAACACCGCGCGAATAATACAGCCGGCGCGCCAGATTCTGGCGATCTCGGCAAAGTTCAGTTCCCAGCCCTGTTCCCTGGCGGCCAGTTTCATCAAATCAAATCCCTGCGCATACACGCAGATTTTTGCGCAGTAGAGCGCATCGTGCAGCTGTGCAATCACGGCCTCGCGCTCTTCCTGAGGCACCGGTGCCACATTCGGTCCCACCAGTTTTTTCGCGGCGCGGGTACGCAGCACCTTGCGGGTGGAAAGCGAGCGCGCAAACACGGCTTCCGCAATACTCGGCGCCGGACAACCGGTCTGCAAGGCGCCGACCGCCGTCCACAAACCGGTGCCCTTTTGACCCGCACGGTCGAGAATCACATCCACCAGTGGCTTGCCGGTTTCAGAGTCCAGGGTATCCAGAACCTCGGCACTGATGTCGATGAGGTAACTGTTCAGCACCCCTTTATTCCACTCGCGGAAGACCCCGGCAATTTCCTGGGGCGACATCTCCAGGGCGCTGCGCATCACGTCGTACACTTCGCAGATCATCTGCATGTCGGCATACTCGATGCCGTTGTGCACCATCTTCACGAAATGCCCGGAACCGATGGGGCCGATATACGCCGCACAGGGCTCCCCTTCTGTCACCGGGTTACCCGGTTCAAACCGCTCGATCGGCTGCCCCGAAGCGGGGTCCACCTTGGCGGCGATGGCATGCCACACGGGTTCGATACGGGCCCAGGCGTAGCGGTCGCCACTGGGCATCAGCGACGGCCCAAAGCGCGCCCCCACCTCACCACCAGACACCGCCGTGGTGAAGAAAATCAGTTTGCCCTCATAGCGCTTGCAGCGCTCCACGGAATCGGTCCACAGGCTGTTGCCGGTGTCGATCACAATATCGTCCGCCTGTAGCCCTGCATCCAGCAGTTTGTTACAGACATCGTCCACCGGCGCGCCGGCAGGCACCGAGAGAATGACCAGATGCGGCGCTTTTACCCGGGCCAGCAATTCCGTATAGGAATTGCACACTTCCACCCGCGGTGGCTGGTCGCCGCGTTCGCTGGCGTCCTGCTCCAGCAATGCCTCGAGTCGCCCGTGGTCAAGGTCAAACGCGCACACGCGATATCCGTTGTCGACGAGGTTGAGGATCAGGTTTTTCCCCATGACGCCCGCGCCAATGAAGCCGATATCGCAAAGTGCATCTGACATGAATCTCTCCAGAAAATTGGTACTGCTTGAAGCGCGCGGAGTATAGCAACCCGGAGCCAGTGTCGGGAGGTGGAATTGCGCGATCAGGCGACCGTGTATTCCTCCCATATTAGCCAGAGATTACAATGCAGGCTTTGATGTCCACGTCACCGGAATACACCCATGGATACACCGCACACGCCTTCGCACGAGTTCTCCGCGCCCTGGGGCCGGCAGCTGACACTCCTCACTGGCCTGTGCGGCCTGATTCTGTTCGGTATCAGCGGGACCATGCTGGCGCAAGCACCGGAGTCTCCGCCGCTGCTGTATCAGGTCGGGATCTGGCTGTGTCCCGTCATCTTCCTGCTGGGCGCCCTGTTTGCTGTGCGCGGTTATCGCCTTGAGGGAGACAGCCTCGTCGTGCTTCGCCCCGGCTGGTCTACACGACTATCGCTGCAGGGCATCAAGTCCGCAGCGTTCCAGCCGGAGGCCACTAAGGGCTCAATCCGGATATTTGGCAACGGTGGGCTTTTCGGCTTTATCGGCCTGTTTCGCAATCAGACGCTGGGGCGCTATCGGGCCTTTGCTACCGACTTTTCCCGCACCGTTGTCCTCCAATTGCCTGCCCAGACCATCGTGGTGACACCCGATGACCCGGCGCGCTTTGTGGCCCAGGTCAACGCCACATTCGATCTTGCGGGCTCGGCTCCAACCGCTAGGCCCTGAGTATTACCAGCATATGGCTGGCCTGGATCGTGGGCCGGGTGGAAAACGCACGGGTTCCCTGGCGCTGAACTACACTCTATTTCTAGTCTGTATTTTGGTGCGTCCAACGCATCGGCGAGAGGGTCTATGATGCAAGCTTTCCTGACAGCGCGAGTGGCCAAGCTCCTGGTTTTCTTTAGCCTGGTTTTGTTCGGTAATGGCGCCCTGGCCGAAGAGTCCCGCACCGAAACCCTGCGCTTTGCCAAGGGAGCAACGGGCACATCCGTCACCAGCAAAATTACCGGTTATGACAGTGTCAATTACAAAGTGACGGCCAAAGCCGGGCAGCATATGGTCGTGAAGCTCTCTACCAGCCATAGCGCGACGTATTTCAACGTGTATGGCCCAGGCAGTGGCCCCGGTGATGCAGCCATCTTTATCGGCTCCACCAGTGGCGGACACTTTGCCACCACCCTGCCGGAAAGCGGCACTTACACCATTCAGGTGTATATGATGCGCAGCGCGGCGCGGCGCAATGAGTCGGCGGATTTCAAACTGCGTGTCGATATCGACAACGCCAAAAAGAGTAGCCGGGAGTAACCGGCTCGGCGCACAGGGCGGCCAAAGCGGTTAGAATCAGGGGCTATGATTAGCCCCGGATCGATGACGCCTATGTACAGCCCCTGCGCCAGACTGTTTCCCGCCACTGTCCGCTTTACCCACGCTATTTTCTGCACGCTGTTGCTTGCGATGGCCATTCCTGCGCACGCCGGGGATTGCGTGATCCTCCTGCACGGGCTGGCCAAATCCGACCGCTCAATGAACAAGCTCGAGCAGGCAATCGATGACGCAGGCTTTATGGCCGTCAATGTAAATTATCCGTCTACCGACTTCCCCATCGAACAGCTCGCCGGCCCCGCCATTGCCCCGGCGCTGGACACCTGTACCCGGCAGGCCAGCGAGAGCGCCCAACCCAACCACCGCGTGCACTTTGTCACCCACTCCATGGGCGGTATTCTGGTGCGCCATTATCTCAGCCGGGTCCGCGTGGAAAACCTGGGCCGTGTGGTGATGCTGGGCCCACCCAATCAGGGCAGTGAGGTGGTGGACAAACTGGGAAGTTTCCCGGGGTTCCACTTCATCTTTGGCGATGCCGGGTTACAGCTCGGCAGTGGTAAACTGAGTGTGCCCAATTCGCTGGGTGCGGCGAACTTTGACTTGGGCATCATTGCGGGCACCAGCAGTATCAACCCGATACTTTCCAGCATGCTGCCGGGAAAAGATGACGGTAAAGTCACCGTCGAGCGTACCCGGCTGCAGGGCATGGACGATCATCTGGAAATGCCGGTAACCCACGTGTTCATGATGAAAAACCCCGAAGTCATTGCGCAGGTGATTCACTACCTTCATCACGGCCAATTCCAGCGGCGACCAGACTCCACCGCCGACGACTGATCTGCCCCGCGCCAAACTACACTGGTTCCCTGCTCTACTGTATCCAGGGTTTCCAGTGCTGAATATTCGATGGGTTCTACTGCTGCCACTGCTCGCCATCACACTGAGTGAAGGCAGCATCGCCCGGGAGCCGCCCCAGGCCCAGCGTGAAAAAATTGAATTAACCAGTGACCATTCACCGCAGGATCAACCTGCCGCGCCACTCAGCCAGAGTGCGCGCGTCTCCGCGACCATCATCGGTCACCAAGCCATTGAGTACCTTATTGACGCACGCACTGGCCAGTCCCTGGAGCTGGACCTGCTCAGCAATCATGCCCAGGCCGGTTTTCGCATTACTGCGCCGGCCGCGCCCCGCGCCCTGCACAAGGGGCACGGCCAGAGCGCGCACTTCTCCACCACACTTCCCCGGGATGGCACCTATCGTGTGCTGATCTATCTCTTGCACGGTGCTGCCGACAAGGGCGAAAGCGCAGAATTCGCCTTGCGCATTCGGCTGCGTAATCCCGGTTAGTCCGACACGCACACAGGGGTAATGATGCAAGGTCAGGAGTCCCAGGATAACCCGCTCGATAAACTCGAGTCTGTTTCAGCAGACTACAGCGCGGCCATCGATCAGGTCGACAGCTGGGTCGATGGCGCCATCAGGCTCATCCCCAACTTCACTGTGGCACTGGTGGTGCTGCTAGTGGCATTTATCCTCGGCAGTATTTTCCGCTTTCTGGTCCGCCGGCACCTGCGCCGCAGAGACAGGCCAAACCTGGGCGAAGTGCTCGGAAGCCTGGTCAAGTGGTGTGTCGTGCTGGTGGGATTTCTGCTTGCTGCCACCATCGTGATGCCCAGCCTCAAGCCCGGCGACCTGATTGCCGGGCTCGGAGTAAGCTCGGTGGCCATTGGCTTTGCGTTCAAGGACATTCTGCAAAACTGGCTGGCGGGACTGTTGATTCTGGTGCGCCAACCCTTCGAAATCGGTGATCAGATCAAGGTCACCGATTTTGAGGGCACTGTGCACCGCATCGAAACCCGCGCGACCCTCATCGACACCTACGACGGACAGCGGGTGGTCATTCCCAACAGCGATATTTATACCAACGCCATTCTGGTGAAAACCACCCATGCCAATCGCCGCAGCGACTACGAAATCGGTATCGGCTACAACGACAATATTGGCGAGGCCTGCGAGATCATTCGCCGTGCGGTCGCCTCAGTCGAAGGTGTCCAGTCAGATCCGGCACCGGAAGCGCTGCCGTGGGATCTCGCCGCCAGCTGGGTGTCTATCCGTGCCCGCTGGTGGACCAGCAGCACGCAAGCGAATGTGACCCATGTGCGGGCACAGGTGATCCAGTCTGTGAAAGAAGCGCTGGACGACGCCGGCATCGACATGCCCTTCGAAACCCAGGTACACCTGTTCCACGACCAGACGGAGGGGGCTGACCGCGCAGGCAGTAAGCAGCGCAAAGAAGGGGACGCAGGAGCACAAAAAAGGGCACAAGAAGGGACGCAAGGAGAGGCCCGAGAAGAGTCCCCCAAAGAGGTGCAAAAAAGGCAAGACAAAAACGACTGAGCCCACCAAAAGGTGGGCTCAGCCTGCTCTACCGCCGGTGCTTTGGGATCAACCAATCTTGCGAATACCTACCGCCTCGCGCAGTTTCGCCAGGAAAGGAGCCGCATAGGCGCGTGCTTTTTCCGCGCCTTTTTCCAGTTCCAATTCGATCTGTGCGGGGTTGGCCAGCAGTGCTTCATAACGCTCGCGCGCCTCACCAATCTGGCCATTGATCAACTCAAACAGCTGCTTCTTGGCCTCACCCCAGGCGATGCCGTCCTCGAACGCCTGGCGCATTTCAGCAGTTTGCTCCGGGGTAGCGAATGCCTGCCAGATCTGGAATACGGTGGAGGTATCGGGGTCTTTCGGCTCACCCGGCTCCAGCAGGTTGGTCTTGATCTTGTTGATGTGCTTTTTCAGTTTTTTCTCGGGCAAAAACAGCGGGATGGTGTTGCCGTAGCTCTTGCTCATCTTGCGGCCGTCCAGCCCCTGCAATACAGCAACGTGCTCACCCACCACCGCCTCTGGCAGCACAAAGTGCTCTCCGTAGTGGTGGTTGAAGCGCGCAGCGATATCGCGCGCCATTTCAATATGCTGTATCTGGTCTTTACCCACCGGCACTTTATGGGCATTGAACATCAGGATATCCGCCGCCATCAGGATCGGGTAGCTGTACAGCCCCATGTTGATGCCGAAATCCGAGTCCTGCCCGTCGTCGCGGTTAGCGTCTACGGCCGCCTTGTAGGCGTGCGCCCTGTTCATCAGCCCCTTCGCCGTCTGGCAGGTAAGCAGCCAGGTCAGTTCGGGAATCTCCACAATATCCGACTGGCGATAGAA
Organism: Microbulbifer sp. Q7; assembly: GCF_001639145.1. Lineage (NCBI taxonomy): Bacteria > Pseudomonadati > Pseudomonadota > Gammaproteobacteria > Cellvibrionales > Microbulbiferaceae > Microbulbifer > Microbulbifer sp. Q7. The sequence continues at coordinate 1,406,910 of NZ_LROY01000002.1, forward strand.
CACGGCGTTGTCGGTATCCAGGCCCAGTGCCAGCCAGGTTGCCGCAATTTCCTGGGTGGACTGGTGCACCTGTTCCGGATCCTGGCATTTGATCAGCGCGTGGTAGTCCGCAAGAAAATAGAAAGGCTGATTATTTTCTTCCTGACTGGCGGCAATCGCCGGGCGAATGGCGCCCACGTAATTGCCCAGGTGGGGAGTACCGGTGGTAGTGATGCCGGTAAGTACGCGCTGCTTGCTCATAAATCCTAGAATTTCCGTTGTTGCTCATCATCGATCGGCGAATCCGGGCCGAATGATACCTGTTTACCGTGAGAGGTTGTACGCTCAGGGGGAATTCCCTGCGCCGCGGGCACAATCCTCCAACAGCTGGCGGTAGTCGCTGGCCATGGTTTGCCAGCTCATGTGGGTTATATCTGGCACTGCCAGCCGGGCCCCGGCCTGCACCTGCTGAGCACAGCGCATCATGGCGCTACACAGATTCGCCGCACAGGACTCTACATCTTCCGAGTAGCGCCAACCTCCACGCCCAAACCACTCGGGGTAAGCCAGGTGATCGGGCACCAGCGGTTGACAGCCGGCAGCAACAGCCTCCAGCACGGATAGCCCCTGAAAATCGTGCCGTGCGGTGGACAGTACGCCATGGCTCTGAGCCAGCAACTGGCGATACTCAGTCACACTCTCGCGATAGCCCCAGGCCCCCAACGCATCCAGCTTGCTGAGTAGCTTCCGAATATGGGCGAACTCCGACGGCTGCCGGCGGAACTGCTGTCCGACCATATGCAGCGCAAACGGGATCTGCTGGCGACCGAAGCGGCGCAGTGCCGCGAGCAGAATATCCGGGCCCTTGTCATGCTCCCAGCGGTGATTCCACACGAACGTGAGGCGTTGGCTCTTTTCTCCAGCCACATCGAACGCAGCCGTTTCCAGCGGCACCGGCAGGATGCGGGATTTATCCGCGATTTCGCGGCACACCCCGCTGGGCACCTGGTCGGGCAGTTTGTGCAGCAACACCTCTGCCCCCTCCAGCAGGGTGCGGCGGTTGTATTCGGAGTTGAATAACAGCAGATCACCACACAGCGCGGTGTAAATATTGAGCAACTGGGGTTCCACCGACGGCACCGCATCTCCGGTCACCGGGTAGTCGAACTGGTTCTCGTGGAAGTACACCACGGTGGGTACACGCCCCAGCTCCGGCACAAAACCACGCAGCGAAGCGAGGTCGGTCATCGATGTGGTCACCAGCAGGTCCCACGGCTGGCGCAAAACTGCCAGCGCGTCTCCCCTGCCCCAACTCAGACTGTTGCCGCGCACCCGCCAGCTGAAGTAACGGGGGGGCAGCGTGAGGACGGTCCACTGCCAATCGGGAATGGCGGCCACCAGACCGCGACGCCAGCGCTTGTGGCTGTCGGCATCGTATGCGGAAAGCAGAAGCACTTTCACTGCGTTATTACCTGACGAATGAGCTGTAAGAGTAGGCGCACGCTTGCAAACGGGAAGTTAGCTGAAATCCCGCAGGTTAGTGAGGCGCGCAAACAGGCTGGAAGTGTCCCAGCGACCGCCGCCCAGGGCCTGTACTTCACTGTAAAACTGGTCCACCAGCGCGGTGACCGGCAACAGGGCACCGTTGCGCTGGGCTTCGTCGAGTACTATCCCCAGGTCCTTGCGCATCCAGTCCACGGCAAAACCATGCTCGTACTCGCCCGCCAGCATGGTTTTATAGCGGTTTTCCATCTGCCAGCTTTGCGCCGCGCCCTTGGAAATCACCTCCACCACCTGCTCCGGGTCCAGACCGGCCGTGCGGGCGAAGTGCAAGCCCTCAGAGAGCCCCTGTACCAGCCCGGCGATGCAGATCTGGTTCACCATTTTGCACAGCTGACCGCTGCCGACCGGACCCAACAGGTTGACCGCCCGCGCATAGCAATCCAGCAGCGGACGCGCGCGTGCATACTCTGCCTCGGTGCCGCCCACCATGATGGTCAGAGCGCCATTTTCGGCCCCGGCCTGGCCGCCGGATACCGGCGCGTCCAGGAATCCGATTGCTTTTTCACTGGCAACCGCCGCCAGCTCGCGCGCCACATTGGCCGAAGCCGTGGTGTGATCAACAAACAAACTGCCGGCATCCATGCCCTGAAAAGCGCCGTCCGCCCCCGTGGTGACCTGACGCAGGTCATCGTCATTGCCCACGCAGGCGAACACAAATTCTGCACCCTCGGCAGCCTCTGCAGGGGTGGCGAAGGCTTTGCCCGCATACGTCGTCAGCCATTCGCTGGCGCGACTGGCGGTGCGATTGTACACGTGGACCTGATAGCCGGCTTTGGACAGGTATCCCGCCATGGGGAAACCCATTACACCGAGCCCGATAAAAGCAACTGTGGTTGTCATAAAAGATACCTGTTCAGGGTGCATCGTCACCCGCAGCGACACGATTGCGCTTCCATCACGGAAGCCGGTGACCTTCGGCGGCTCAGCTGGCGAACAATAACCAGATCAAGGCTCCACCCAGCAAAAAGCGGTAGATGGCAAAAGGTGCCATCCCGATGCGACTGATAAATTGAAGGAAAAAATGTATGCACAGATAGGCGCTGATTCCGGACAGTACAATGCCGAGGAAGATACTCCCCCAGGGCACTGAATGGGTATCCAGAAGCTCAAGCGTCAACAGTAATGCACTGAGGGCGATTACCGGAATCGACATCAAAAAAGAAAAGCGTGCGGCGGCCTCCCGCTTCATCCCCAGCATCAAGCCGGCGGTCATGGTGATCCCGGAACGGGAGGTGCCGGGAATCAGCGCAATGGCCTGGGCGGCGCCGATCATCAGCGCCTTCTTCCAGTTCAACTTGCCCAGGTCATCCCGCCGCGCACCGTGTACATCCGCCCACCACAACAGCGCGCCAAACAGAATGGTCGTGGCTGCGATCACCGCGGACGAGCGCATGTGGGTTTCAATAAAATCCTTGAACGCCAGGCCCACCAGCCCTGCGGGAATGGTAGCCAGCACAATCAGCCAGGCGAGCCGACCCTCATCACTAAACTGCCCGCTTCTGAATCCGCCCAACCCATCGCGGATCAAATGCCAGACGTCCTTGCGGAAATAGATCAGCACCGCCGTCAGGGAACCGAAATGCACGGCCACGTCAAACGCCAGCCCCTGATCCGGCCAACCGAGCACCTGATTGGGAAGAATCAGGTGCGCGGAACTGGAAATCGGAAGAAATTCCGTAATTCCCTGAATCAGGGCAAGGATAATGATCTGAAAAGTTTCCATACGGACTACTGCTTGGCCGGGGAGCGAACACCTTGCGTCCCACAGTGTTTGTTATTGAAAATGGTTTACCTTGAGGTCAGCGGTCGCGGATGCGTTCGCGTTTTTTCCAGGTCACCTCATTGCGCAAGTACGCCGGTTCAAGGTCCTGGGCAGCGACAAACTTACCGCTCGGCCAGAGACCCGCGGCCAACACCGCGATATCCTGGGCATGAATCGCAGCCTCTTCCCACACCCCCAGCGGGGTCAAAGCGGCCAGCGAAGGATACTGCCAGCCGGGGCCAGCGGCGTAGAAGGTGCATTGACCGTCGCCCGCAGGGCCGTGCCCGGCCTCTTCCAGTGCGGCAACCACCTGTTCAGGGCTTGCCACGGCATCGGGCAACAGGGCCTCACCGGGACGATCAGCGGCGTAGAGTCCCCAGTAAACCTCCTGCATCCTCGCATCCAGCGCCGGCAGCACCGGTGCCCCTTGCCAGTCCGGGTTTGCACGAATCGCGCCAGTCGCCATGGCGGCAAGACTGGAAACCGGTATCACCGGTTTGTCCGCGGCAAAGGCCAATCCCTGTACACAACTGATCGCTATGCGCAGGCCGGTGAATGAACCCGGGCCCTGGCTGACAGCCAGTGCGTCGACATCGGCCAGGCGACACCCACCATCGGCCAGTACCGCCTCCACCATGGGTAGCAGGCGACGGGTATGATCCCGCTCCGCCTTCACAAACTGTTCGGTGACTGCGCCGTCCTGGTACAGGGCCACGGAACAGGCGCCGGAAGTGGTATCAACAGCCAGAAGTTTCAATGCCATAGCTCGTGCTTAGAACGGGTGAAGAAGTGGGGACGAGGCCCGTTTCCGCGGGAAGTGTCCAAATCAGGAGGCGAATTGTGGCATGCCCAGCGACAAACGCAACCGGGGCAACTCCCGGTCCAGCGCGCAAATAAAAACCCCGGCCATTGGCCGGGGCTTCAATGCTCTGCCTGGGACACAGGCAGTGATCATTAAGATATCAGGCTTTTTTCGGTGGCCGCCCCCGGCGAGCGCCGGCTTTTTTTGCCGCTGCCTTGGGTGGCCGTCCCCGACGGGCGGACTTCTTCGGCGCAGACTTGGTGGCCTTGGTTGCCGCCTTTTTCGCTGCAGCCTTCTTCGCAGATGACTTCTTCGGTCGACCCGGCGCCTTTTTGGCAGCTTTCTTCGGGGCTTTTTTCGCAGTTGTTTTAGCGGCTGTCTTTTTTGCCGCCGACTTCTTCACCGCTTTTTTCTTGGAGGCTGCCTTTGCCGCTTTTTTCGCTTCCGCCTTGGCCTTCGCAGCGGCCTTTTTCTCTACCGCTTTGGCTTTCGCCGCGGCCTTTTTCGCCGCCGCCTTCACTTTGGCAGTCGCTTTTTTCTCCGCGGCTTTTACTTTCTTGGCATCGGCTTTGGCGCGCGCTTTTTTCCAGCGGCTTTCAAACGACTTAAGCGCCTTTGCCAGCTCCTTGTCTGCCTTGGCGGACAGCTTGTCGGCCAGTTCAGAAACCGATTTTTTAACAGACTCCTCAGCCTGACGCACTGAATCCATCGCACTGGCCTTGGCCAGCCCCACTTTGGCTTCCGCTACCTTTAAGCGCTGCTCACGCAATTTCGCGTTGGCCGAAGCCAGCGACTGCTTGGCTGCGGCAGAGCCCGTTTTCTGAACCCGCGCCCGCGCCTTGCCTACCCGGTCCAACTGGGCATCCAGTGCCTTCGCAGCGGAATCCACCGCCTTTTGTGCCTTGGCAACTACTGGTGATGTGCCAGTGCTGACCTTGGCAGCCGGTTTGGCCTTGGCTACACGCTTTGCCTTGGCCTTTTTCTTTGCGACTCGTGCCATCCCTTGTCTCCTCGTTCTCTATAGAAGAAGTCACTTTGAACACCGAAGTGTGTTCCAACCAGCAACCCGGTTCTCGCTGCTGCCGGGAATTGCAACAGCCCTCGATTTTCCACCTGGCGACGATACTTGCGGAGATCCGTAAAAAATCACCCGTTAGACGCAACTGGCAAAACCTGAGAATCGAGAGCAGCCCAGCCATTCAAAATGACACGGCTGTATCAAAGTTAATAAAAAAAGGAGGGTTTGCAAGAAAAAACAGGCAAAAAAAACCGAATTTCCAGAAAAAATTCGGTTTTTTTGTAAATGCGGGGCATTTTTAAAGAAAATGCCTCATGAAACTGGAAAAACGACCGCAGAAATTACCCGGCTTTTAAATCGGGAATGCGCTCCCGCGCAATGGCCTCGAGCATCGCGATATGATCTTCACGGGTATTGAGCGCAGGAATGTATCGGTATTCCCGGCCACCTGCATCGATAAAATTAGCGCGATTCTCTACCGCTATTTCCTCCAGCGTCTCGAGGCAGTCAGCGGCAAATGCAGGACACAGCACATCGACACTGGCAACACCGTTGCGCCCCCACTCAATCAGGGTTTTATCGGTGTAAGGCTGAAGCCACTCCGCCTTACCAAAACGCGACTGAAAGGTGATTTCCCACCGCTCCCGCGACAGACCAAGTGCTTCTGCCAACCGCTCTGCGGTACCACAGCAGTGGTGGTAATAGGGGTCTCCCTTGCGGGTGTTTGCCTTCGGGATACCGTGAAACGACATCATGAGTTTCTCTGCCTGGCCATGCTTGTGCCAGTGCTCACGTACCGAGTTCGCCAACGCCGCAATGTAACCTGGATGCTCCCAGTAATCGTGGACCACAGAAATGTCCGGCACATCGCGCGACTTCCGAATTAAGCCGGCCACCTGATCGTAAATGGCCCCGGTGGTTGTCGCCGAGTACTGGGGATAGAGCGGCACCAGAGTGAACCCCTTGGCCCCTTCCTGCCGCAACCGCGCAACGGTATCCGCCAGATTGGGCGCACCGTAAGTCATCGCGTAGGTGACGATAACGTTACCGCTTTTATTATCTCGCGCGACAGAATCAAGGGGCTGCAGCCGCGCCTGCAGCAGCTCTGCCTGCCGACGGGTGTAGAACATGATCGGGGACCCGTTTACCGCCTCCCCATCGAGGCCACTATCCCAGATTTCCGCGTAGGCCGGGGCTATGCGCTTTGGCCGCAGGGGCAGGATGAACAGGTTGAGGATCAGCTGCCACACGGGCTTCGGAATCTCTACCACTCGGGGATCGGACAAAAATTCGCGAAGAAACGCCCGCACGGCTCCGGGCGTGGGCTCTGCAGGGGTCCCCAGGTTCATCAAAATGATCGCGTGAGCCATGTTCGTTAGTACTCCTGAGCACTCGGGTATCAGATTCGGGGATGGCCAGTACTTGAAACCACCCACCGGCCGGAGTATTTCAGAAACCGGCGCAAATGTATTCAGGGGGATTTCTATCGCCTTGATAGTGAGCTGTGTCGATGGGGCCTGATGGGTGGCCACCAAAAAAGGCTCCCGAGGGAGCCTTTTTTAGAAAGAGGAGGAGAGCCGATCAGCTCAGCGCCTCCAGCACCTTCCCGCGGATATCTTCCATAGAGCCAACGCCTTCGACTTTGCTGTATTTCGGCGCGGATTCCGGCTCACGCTGCTCCAGTTCGCGGTAAAAACCGACCAGAGGCTCAGTTTGCTCGTGATAAATTGACAGACGGTTGCGCACGGTCTCTTCCGTGTCGTCAGCGCGCTGAACCAGGGGCTCACCGGTGACGTCGTCGACACCCTCATTTTTCGGGGCATTGTAGATCAGGTGATACACCCGACCCGAGCCTTCGTGAACACGACGGCCAGACAGGCGCTTCACGATTTCCTCATCGTCCACGGCAATCTCCAGCACGTGGTCAATGGATACCTCAGCGTCCAACATGGCCTGTGCCTGGGGAATGGTGCGCGGGAAGCCATCGAACAGGAAACCATTCGCACAGTCAGGTTCGGCGATACGTTCCTTGACCAGCGCGATAATCAAATCGTCAGAAACCAGCTTGCCGGCTGCCATAATGTCTTTGGCCTGCAATCCCAGCGGGGTACCCGCCTTTACCGCGGCGCGGAGCATATCGCCGGTGGAAATCTGAGGAATTCCAAACTTCTCGGTGATGAACTGGGCCTGGGTGCCCTTACCTGCGCCCGGAGCGCCCAGAAGTATGATTCGCATAAACAGATAATCTCCAGATCATGCCGAGGCGCAGCGCAGTCATTGCGGCGGGCCACCGTAAAAAGATCGCTACCTTACACTCTGCCCCAAAACAGAACAAGTGCGCATGTGGTCTGGCCGAATTCAGTAATTTTTTTACACAATTCTGCGGATTTTCGGCCAGTTACCGATTTTTCCCCTATTTTGCCCCGTCCCTGGCAGGCTGACCGCCGCCCGGGCCACCACCGGCTAACCTTTGGACGCTTCCCACAGTCGATCCAGCTCCTCCAGGGAAACGTCCGACGGCTGCTGATCCCGCGCCTTCAGTGCCGCCTCTACCGCGCCAAAGCGCTGCTCGAACTTGCGGTTGCACTGGCGCAGGGCCACCTCGGGGTCTTCCTTTATATGCCGCGCCAGATTTACGCAGGAAAACAGTAGATCCCCAAGCTCCTCCCTCGCGTGATCGCGGTTACCGGAATCAATGGCCTCACGCAGCTCGCGGAGCTCCTCCTCCACTTTCGCCAGTACCCCATCGATTTCCGGCCAGTCGAAGCCTACCTGGGCAGCGCGCTTTTGCAGTTTCGCGGCCCGCGTGAGTGCCGGCAGGCCAACCGCGACCCCGTCCAGAACCCCCTTCTCGCCTTTAACCTGCCGCTCCTCGGCCTTGATCGCCTCCCAGTTGGCTTTGACCTGCTGCTCGTCAATAGGGCCACGCGGTGCGTCATCACGCCCGTCGCTATAAAGTTGCCCAGAGGGGAATACGTGCGGGTGGCGCCGGACCAGTTTTCGCACCAGGGTATCGACAATCCGGGAGAAGTCGAAATGCCCCTCTTCACGGCCAAGCTGGGCATAGAAAATCACCTGAAACAGCAGGTCGCCAAGCTCCTCGTGCAGGTGCTCAAAATCCTCCTTCTCGATCGCTTCTGCGACCTCGTAGGCTTCTTCGATGGTCGAGGGAACGATGGTGGCAAAGGTCTGCTTCAGGTCCCAGGGGCAACCCCCATCGGGGTTGCGCAGTTGCGACATCAGGTATTGCAGATCTTCGACGGTGTAGGTTTCTTTCATCATGACCACTCAGTGGCTGCCTCAGTGAAGAATACGCCGCTTGGCCGACGCCACGTTGGGAAGCTGGTTGATCCGGTGCAACACATGACTCAGCTCCTCAAAGTTATGAATCTCTGCGGTAATGACCATATCCACCGTGTGCTTGTGCTTGTTGGAGTGCGTCTGCATCGCGGTAATATTGATACGCTGACTGTCCAGCATGGTGGTCACATCCCGCAGCAGGCCATGACGGTCGTATGCCTCCACCATGATTTCCACGGCGTAGACTTCCGTGGGCTTTTCCGCCCACTCCACCTGAAGGATACGCTCCGGTTCATCCGACTGCATACGCAGCATATTGGCGCAATCTTTCCGGTGAATGGAAACACCGCGTCCCTGGGTTATGTAGCCCATAATTTCATCGCCGGGCACTGGATTACAGCAGCGTGCGATCTGGGTAAGCAGGTTGCCCACGCCATCAATGTACACATCCGCATGACCATCCCGCGCCACCGGCGCGGTCAAAGAAGGCACCGGCTCACCCTGCTCCACTTTCACCATGCGCTGGGCGGCGTTCAACACCTGGCCGACGCCTACATCGCCCGCGCCCACCGCCGCATACAGGTCATCAAGAGAGTGCATGTTCAGTTTTTTCGCCAGCTTTTCAAAATCAAAATCGGCCAGCGCCAGCTGCTTGAATTCCCCATCGAGGATAGTGCGACCTTCAGCAATATTCTGGTCCCGCGCCTGCTGCTTGAACCAGTGAATGACCTTTGCCCGAGCCCGGGAAGTGGTGATATAGCCCATGCTGCGGGAAATCCAGTCGCGACTGGGCGCTTCGCGCTTGCCGGTGAGGATTTCAACCTGATTCGCGGTCTGCAACTCATGGTTGAGCGGCACTATTCGCCCATCCACCTTGGCGCCGCGACAGCGATGGCCGATCTCGGTGTGGATCCTGTAGGCGAAATCCAGCGGCGTTGCGCCGCGGGGCAAATCCACCACATGCCCGTCCGGAGTAAACACATAAATGCGGGTATCGACATCGCTGGCCTGCAAGTCTTCCTGCAGCGGATTCCCGCCCACTTCCTCATGCCAGTCGAGCACCTGACGTAGCCAGGAAATTTTCTGCTCGTAGCCGTCCTGACCATCCAGCTGCCCGGATTTTTTATCGGTACCCTTGTAGCGCCAGTGGGCGCAGACACCGTACTCGGCCTCCTCGTGCATGGCGAAGGTGCGAATCTGCACCTCCAGCACCTTGCGGTCGGGGCCGATCACCGCTGTATGCAGTGATCGGTAACCGTTGTCTTTGGGAGAAGCAATGTAATCATCAAATTCATTGGGAATATTGCGCCACAGGTTGTGCACGATACCCAGCACGGCGTAACAGTCGCGCACCGTGGGCACCAGAATCCGGACGGCGCGGATGTCATAGACCTGGGAGAAGCCGATATTTTTCCGGCGCATCTTTCGCCAGATACTGTAAATATGCTTGGCGCGGCCGAACACTTCCCCTTCAATTTCCGCCTTGGCCAGTTCGTTGCGCAACAGGCTCAAAACATCGTCGATATAGTCCTGACGTGCCAGACGCTTTTCGTCCAGCAGGCGGGCAATCTGCATGTAGTCGTCGGGTTCCAGGTAGCGAAACGCCAGATCCTCCAGCTCCCACTTGATATGCCCGATACCCAGCCGGTGCGCCAGTGGTGCATAGACGTCGGCGACTTCTCTCGCCACACGCCGGCGCTTGGCTTCGTCCGCCTTTTTCGATGCGCGAATCGCACAAGTGCGCTCCGCCAGCTTGATCAGCGCCACGCGCACATCATCCACCAGCGCCACCAGCATACGGCGAATATTTTCCGAGTGCTCTTCGACCGCGCCACGCTGTTTTTCTTCGCCAGTATCCGCGGTGCGACTGCGGATAACCGCCATCTGTAACACACCGCGAATCAGTTTGGCGATGGTCTCACCCATCTCCTCAGAGACGGTTTTCAACGACAGCCGTTTCTCGCGAACGGCACGGTAGAGCATGGCGGCACAAAGGGCTTCGCCATCAATTTGCAGGTCCGCAAGAATCTCCACCATCTCGAGGCCGGTGAGGAAACTACTGGTACCTTCTGCCCAGATATTTTCGGCATCGATGGCCTTCTGCTCCGCGTCCTCGCTCATTTCGACGGCCTTGCGCAGGGTCACCAGGGTGCCCCCGTCGAGCTTTGCCATCGCCTGAATATGGCGCAGCCAGGCCTCCCGATCGAGGGTGCCGTCGGCTAGTCGCGGATAGTTTTTTCTGACTTGTACCAATGTATTAACTCGCGGTCAGAACATAAGGAAATTGGTCATTGATTGTGTGCAGCGCCTCTCAGCCGGGCGCTTGCGCATCGGAAAATAGTCCCGAGGACAAATACCGATCCCCGCGATCGCAAATGATGGCGACGATGGTGGCATTCTCCACGGTCTCGGATACCCGCAAGGCACCGGCAACCGCGCCCCCGGAGGAGACACCACAAAATATCCCCTCCTCCCGCGCCAAGCGACGGGCCATGTCCTCGGCTTCTCGCTGACTGATATCCATCACCTGGTCCACTTCTTCCGGCACAAAGATCTTGGGCAGATAGGCCTGCGGCCAACGGCGAATGCCGGGAATGGCCGAGCCCTCGGTGGGCTGCAGGCCGATAATCTGGATTTCCGGATTCTGCTGTTTGAGGTATCGGCCACAGCCCATGATGGTGCCCGTAGTCCCCATGGAGGAAATAAAGTGGGTAATCTCACCAGCGGTCTGCCGCCAGATTTCCGGCCCGGTGGTTTCAATATGCGCAGTGGGATTATCCAGGTTGGAAAACTGATCCAGTACCAGGCCCTGGCCCTCTTCCTGCATTTGCAGTGCCAAGTCCCGTGCCCCTTCCATCCCCTGTTCGGCGGTGACCAGAATCAGCTCAGCGCCATACGCGGCCATGGATGCCTTGCGCTCGTCGGTCGCGGTTTCCGGCATGATCAGTATCAGCCGATAGCCCTTGATGGCCGCGGCCATGGCCAGAGCAATACCGGTGTTGCCGCTGGTGGCCTCTATCAAGGTATCGCCGGGACGAATCTGACCGCGCTGTTCCGCGCGGCTGATCATCGATAGTGCCGGGCGATCCTTCACCGAGCCGGCGGGGTTGTTCCCCTCCAGCTTGAGCAGGATGGTATTGGAGGTAGTGCCCTGCAGGCGCTGCAATCGCACCAGCGGCGTATTGCCAACGCAATCGGCAATAGTGGGATATTCCATAGTCAACATCGGTTCTTTCTGGAAACGCGGGCGCACATTCTACCCCTGAAGCCACCATGGCTGCGAATTCAGCACGTCGGTGCGCGGTAGAATCAACGCAGAAACCCGACATTCCGGGGTGGTATCTGTGGCCAACAGGGGTAGAATCGGACAAAAATAACACAGCATTGACCTCTGCCATGGCCAAACTCCCGCACCAAGACTTCAGCACCGCCCCGCAGACGCCTGCGGCTGACGGTCCCAGCGGGAGACGCCCCCGCCGAAAACTGTCCCTGCGGGCCATTCTGTTCCGCTACACCATGGCGCCCGCCTTGATCCTGTCACTGTTGCTTTCCCTGCTGTTCACACTGCAGCAAATGAATGATCGCCGTGACCTGTTACTCGGTCATGGTCGCGCCAGCGCGGAACAACTGGTAGAACTGATTCACCTCAGCGAGGGCCACTCGTTTGAAGATCGTATCCAGTGGCTCGACAAAAGCCTGATGGCACTGATGCTCGAGCGGGACATGATCCGCTCTGTACAGCTGTATCGCGCGGACCGCAACAGCGAGGGAAAAGAAGAGTTCAAGCTGATTTCCAGTGTTGGGCCCCGCCCGCGCACCGAATTCACTGCCGACCAGCTCAGTGGCAAGCCCGCCCATGTGTACGAGGACCTGCAAAGCCTCACAGTACTGCACCCCTTGCGTGGAGAAAACACCAATTGCTGGCTCAGTATCGAGCTTCACCGTCCCTATTTCCTGGTGGGCACCTACCAGGTGGCGCTGGTAGGTCTCCTTGGTCTCATCGTTTGCGCGCTGATCGCGCTGGTGTGGGCGGTGATGCTGTCGGAGCGGGCCTCACACAGCCTGGAGCGGTTCAAACTTTCCCTGCGCACCATTGGCCAGGGGCAATTCAACGCGCGCACCACTGATTCCCGCAATCAGGAGCTTTCGCAATTGGCGGAGGAAATCAACCTGATGGCGGAAAACCTGTCCGAGTTTCACCGCGACTACCAGGACAGCCTGCAACAGTCCATGGAAGACCTGCGCCAATCACTGGACTCCATGGAAGAACAGAACATTGAGCTGGAACTTGCGCGTAAAAAGGCGGTTGAAAACAGTCGGATAAAATCTACCTTTCTGGCCAATACCAGCCACGAAATCCGCACGCCGCTCAACGGCATTATTGGCTTTACTAACCTTTTGCTGAAAACCGAGGTCGACCAGCTCCAGCAGGACTACCTGCAGACCATCCTGCGTTCCGCCGAGAGCCTGCTTACCACGATCAACGATGTGCTGGATTTCTCGCGTATCGAGTCCGGTAATCTGGTGCTGGACCATACCCCAATGAACCTGGGCCAGGTGCTGGAAGAAACCCTGCAGATCCTCGCGCCCTACGGTTATGAGCACAACCTGGAACTGGTGCCTTTTATCGACCCGCAGCTGCCCCCCTCCCAGATTGGCGACCCCCTGCGCATCAAACAGGTGTTCACCAATCTGGTGAGCACCGCCATTCGCTGCTCGGAAAACGGCAGTATCCCGGTGCGCATTACCGTGCAAAGCGGTAAGGAATCGGAACTCACCGTGCGTATCGTTATCGTGGATAACGGCGCACGCTGCGATGAACAGGGGCGCAGGGAGCTCAAACAGCTGCTCGGTAAAAATCCGCCCCAGCAGATGACCAGCAACGCCATGGGCCTGGGGATCGCGCGCAGTCTGGTTGAATCCATGAACGGCGATCTCTCCATCGAGGAAAACGATCAGGGAGGCTGCGCCTACTGGGTACAGCTGCCACTGACCATCGACCGCAACCGAACCAGTGTCGCTCGCGAGCAGTTCCCCGGAAGCCGCCTGCTACTGGTGGACCCCAACCCCATGACGCGGCAACAGGTGAGCCAACAGCTGAAACACTGGCAGGCGGAACCCCTGGAGCACTGCGAAGGTGAGAATCTGGTGCCCAGCGTAGAGCAGATGTGGCGCCACGACGCCATGCCCGATGCACTGGTCGTCGATACCGCCATCGCCGGCGAAGACGTCGAGGGGTTTATTGCGACCGTGCAACAATTGGTGGATACCTACCAATGTCGGGTCATCGTGCAGGGCTCCCCGGTGGATTTACGGCGCTGTTATGACGCACTGCGCACGCGGGTTCTGGCATTTCTCGGCAAACCCGTAAGCCGCGATGGGCTCATGCGCGCATTGAAACGGGCCCTCCCCCACCAGGCTCAATCCCGGCCACAGAGCGGCAGCGCCGCCAGCCTTCCCTGGCCGGCCAGGCCACGGGTGCTTGCCGTCGATGACTACGAAGCGAACCGGCTGTTGATGAGCGAATTCTTGCGGTCACAGAATGTTGAGGTCGTTCTGGCTTCCAGCGGCGAAGAGGCCTTCGAGCTCTGGCGGGAGCAGCACTTCGATATGATTTTCATGGATATTCAGATGCCGGGGATGGATGGCATTGCCACCACCCAACGCATTCGCGGCGAGGAATCTGGCCGGCGCACCCCCATCATTGCACTTACTGCTCATGTGGGGACCGAGGAGAAATCTCGCCTGCTCAGTGCCGGCCTCGATGATTACCTGAGCAAGCCCGTTAGCGAAGTCCAGCTCACCCACACGGTGAAGCGCTGGATGGAGGTCAATGTGCCGATGGATGCCGATACAATAAACACGGTTGCCGGCCCCCGCCTGGTGGATATCGGTGAGAGCCTTAATCTCGCCAACCAGGACCCCGGGCTCGCTCGCGATCTGTTGCGGATGCTACTGAAAGGCCTGCACGATGACGAACAGGAGCTCGCGCGCGTTTACCGCGACGGCGACTTCAAGGCACTGTTCGAGCGTATACACCGCCTTCACGGAGGCTGCTGCTACTGTGGCGTGCCGAGACTGCGGGCCGCCTCCGAACACCTGCAGGAACTGCTGCGCCCCGTACTGGAGCACGGGGAAGACGGTATCGACGGCGCGGCTCTTGAAAGTGCGTTCGAGGCGGTGCGCAGGGAAATCCGCAGTTTGCGGGACTGGGCGGCAGAACAGGATCTGGAAGCCCTGTTTGGTGTTGAGAGCGAGCTGCCGGGCAGCAGCGAGACGTTAGCCACCTGACGCCTGCGGACCAGTGCCTGCCGTCAACCTTCGCTGTAGACCTGGCGAAAAAGTTCGCGACTTTTCAGGGGGCGATTTCCCAACAGGGGCTGCAGCAATTGTCGGGTGAGTCGCTTGGCCGCGGCCAGAACATCCGGCGGCGGTGAACTCTCCCCCTCCCCGGCCGAATTCAGTAACTGTGACAGAGTGAGAAGGTGTGCACCGGAGAAGTCGGCGCTGCGCAACGCCTGCCCGGCCGGCACCACCACTGGCACAAAGCCATCTTCGGCGGTCAGCCGATACACCGCATCCGCTCGCACGGCTCCGTGGTCGCGCGGGCTATAGGCGAGATCCGGGCAGCTCCCCAATGACCGCAGCACATTCAGTTCAAACATCCGCAGGGGCAATTCCAGCTCCGCGCTGTGATCCCCGGAGGCGCCCGCCAGCGCACCCAGTAACTGCTGATAGCCGGCAAAGATCGCGAGAAATCCTTCCCCCTCCGGCAACAAACGCACCAGTAATTCATTGGCGTAGAGGCCAGCGTAGACGGCGCGACCCTTCAGCCACGCGGGCTGACCGGCACTTTCCAGCGGACCAAGTGTTTTAAGGTCGTGACGCCCGAGCAGGGTCACTAACAGGGGGGAAAACGGTTGCAGGGCGCTCTGGCGGCGCTGCTTGTCACGCCGGGCGCCCTTTGCAATACAGGCGATGCGCCCAAAGTCGGGGGTCAGCAGCTCCAGAATCAGGCTGGAATCACGGAAAGGCCGGGAGTGCAGAATGTACGCCGGTTGCGGAGGCAGCTGCTGCACGGTGGTTGCTTGCCCGGTTAGCGCTTGTCGACGTAGCCAAGACTGCGCAATGCGCGCTCGTCATCGGACCAGCCGGATTTCACTTTCACCCAGAGGTTGAGCATCACCTTGCTGTCGAACAGGCGCTCCATGTCCACACGCGCCTGCTGACCGATCTGCTTGATGCGCTCGCCCTTGGTTCCAATCAGAATGCGTTTTTGCCCGTTGCGCTCCACCAGAATCGCGGCACTGATATGCAGGACTTTTCCTTCCTGGGTAAACTCTTCGACCTCCACGGTCACCGCGTATGGAATTTCGGCGCCGAGTTGACGCATAACTTTTTCACGCACGATTTCCGCAGCGAGAAAGCGCGAACTGCGGTCGGTAATCTGGTCTTCTTCGTAAAAATGTATGCCCTCTGGCAGGCGCTGCACGATCACATCTTCTAGCGCCTTGAGGTTGGCTTCGCGCAGCGCCGAGATAGGCACAATTTCCGCTTCGGGAAAGCGCTCGCCCAGTGCCTGCAGCTGTGGCAGCAGCGCGTTCTTGTCCTCGAGCTGATCCACCTTGTTGATCGCAATAATCAGTGGGCACTTGAGCCCGCGCAGCTTCTGTGCGACCAGCTCGTCACCCTCGGTCCAGCGGGCGCGCTCCACCACGAACACCACCACGTCCACGTCGCGGGTGGAGCTGATTGCCGCGCGGTTCATATAGCGGTTGATTGCCTTTTCTTCCCCCGCATGCAGTCCCGGCGTATCCACAAAGATGATCTGGTTGGCACCCTCGGTCTTGATGCCGAGCATATTGTGGCGTGTGGTCTGTGGCTTGCGCGAGGTAATACAGATCTTCTGCCCCAGCACATGATTCAACAGGGTGGACTTGCCCACATTGGGGCGGCCGACAATGGCCACATAACCACAGCGGGTAGGCGAGGTATTGGAATCGCTCAAAAAAAATCTCCGGGCCTCTTCGGCCTGCGCACCGGCCGTATACCGACCGGTGTAAAAAATATGCTTTGGCTACTGATGGTGAGTATAGAGTCAGGCTTGCCCGGTCAGTCGGGCGTAGGCTTCGCTGGCGGCGGCCTTCTCCGCCGCCCGTCGATTACTGGCCGTACCGCGCACCGGCTGGTTGAGCCCATCGACGCGGCACTCCACCACAAACTGCTGGGAGTGCTCCTCGCCGGCAACCTCGACCACCTGGTAGTCGGGTAGTGGCTTCTGCCGCGCCTGCAGCCATTCCTGCAGCCGCGTCTTGGGGTCCTTGGCGGTTTCCAGCGAGAGGTTCTGCAAGCGCGGGGCGAACCAGGCCAGTACGCGCTCACGCGCGGCTTCCAGGCCCGCATCCAGGTAAATGGCGCCAATAATGGCCTCTACCGCATCCGCAAGGATGGACGCGCGGCGGTGGCCACCGCTTTTCATTTCCCCTTCGCCGAGGCGCAGGCATTCTCCCAGCTCCAGCTCGCGTGCCAGTTTGGCAAGGGTCTCACCGCTCACCAGCTGCGCGCGAAGGCGGCTCATCTGACCTTCGCGCCCTTCCGGAAACTGTTCAAACAGGGCAGCACTGATAGTAAACCCGAGAATGGAGTCACCGAGGAATTCCAGCCGTTCGTTGTTGCGGCTGCCGTGGGAGCGATGGGTCAGGGCCAGGGTGAGCAAATCCGCCCGGGTAAACTGGTACCCAAGGCGGTTGCCAAGTCGTTGCAGGTGGAGGTCGTCGGTCACCGGTCAGTATTCGTCTCGCTTGCGAAACTGCTCAAGATCCACCAGAGGCTCACAGCAGAGCTCGGGCTTGGCAGTATTCAGTTGTTTATCGAACTTCATCACCACATCCACATTGTGAAGAAGCGGCTGACGCAGTTCGTAGTTGATGCTTACCAGGGTGCTGTCCGCACCGCGGATAATTTTTACCGATTGTGCAGGCTCGCCACGCACATTGTTGATGGTAAAGAAGCGATCCAGCTCGCGCTTGATTTCGCTGTTACTCATCTCACGGATGCCGCTTTGCTTGGAGAGGGTTACCAGCCCCTCTTCCACAAAGTGCGCGTCCACATAAGCTGGCCCCATCTTGGACACGATGGTCAGGCCAAACCCAAATACCGCAATAACAAACAGCCAGCCCCAGTAACTCATGCCCCGCTGTCCAGCGAACGGTGTATGTTGTTGTAAAGCCATTCTCTAGTACCGTTTTATCGTTATTAATGCCGGTCCATGGTTCCAGTCAATGATTGGGCAAAGAGTCCTACTCGATGCCGCCTACCCGCTCAAAGCTCGGCAGGCTCAATAGTTTGTCCCAATGCATCCAGATTGCAAAGGCCTTGCCGACAATGTCTTTCTCCGGGACGAAGCCCCACTTGCGGCTATCCAGACTGTTGTCGCGGTTGTCCCCCATCATGAAGTAATGCCCCTCGGGCACCACCACCGTACGTACATTGCCGTATTGCGTCGGCACCACCTGTTTCGCCATCAGGTGGCGATGACCGTCGATTTCCTCCCACAGGAACTCTTTCTGCGGGTTACCCGGGGGTAACGCCTGGATCAGCTCCTGGGGTGCCGGCTTGCCATTGATATACAGCTGGTTATTGACCAGCCGGATCTCGTCACCCGGTAAACCGATCACACGCTTGATGTAATAGGTTTCATTGGCGTGCGGCGGAAAGAACACCATCACATCGCCGCGCTTGGGTTCACCGATATCCAGAACTTTGGTACGGGATACCGGCAGGCGCAGCCCGTAGGCGTATTTGTTGACGAGAATAAAGTCCCCGACCTGCAGGGTGGGGTCCATAGAGGCCGACGGGATCTGGAAGGGCTCGACAATAAAAGAGCGCAACACAAAGACAATGGCCAGCACCGGAAAGAAAGACTTGGCATATTCCACCACCACCGGCTCTTCAACCTGCTGTCCTTTGTCGGCGCGGGCCTTGCGCCCCGGCGCAAGCAGCAACAGGTCAAGCAGCCAGATAACCCCTGTCACCACCACCAGCAACAGCAAAATAAGGGGGAAATTGATATCCATTCAAACGTCTCTTTCTGACGGGTTCTTATCGATGGTTGTCCAAAACACCGGTCTTCACGCCCGGGTACGAGGCCGGCTCGGCCTCAAATCAGTTATCTACCTTCAGCACAGCCAGGAAGGCGTCCTGGGGTACTTCTACCCTGCCCAGCTGCTTCATGCGGCGCTTACCGGCTTTCTGCTTTTCCAGCAGCTTTTTCTTACGGGTAACGTCACCACCGTAACACTTCGCGGTTACATTCTTGCGCAGTGCCTTAACCGTGGTACGCGCAATCACCTGACCGCCAATCGCCGCCTGGATCGCCACATCGAACATCTGCCGTGGGATCAGCTCTTTCATCTTATCCGCCAAGGCACGCCCGCGCTGCTGGGCATTGTCGCGGTGCAGGATCACGGCCAGGGCGTCCACTCGTTCACCGTTGATCAGAATATCAAGGCGCACCAGTTTTGCCGGGTCAAAGCGCACAAAGTTGTAATCCAGCGATGCAAACCCGCGGCTAACCGATTTCAGGCGATCGAAGAAGTCCATCACCACTTCGCTCATGGGCAGCTCGTAGCGCAGTGAAACCTGCCCGCCCACGTACTGCATATCTTTCTGGATACCGCGTTTCTCGATACACAGGGTAATCACGTTACCCAGGTAATCCTGCGGAACCAGGATATTCGCTTCCACGATCGGCTCGCGCATCTCCTCGATCATCCCCAGGTCGGGCATGCGCGAGGGGTTGTCCATGTTGACCAGTTCGCCATTGGTCAGCTGCACTTCGTACACCACAGTGGGCGCGGTGGTAATCAGATCCAGATCGTACTCGCGCTCCAAACGCTCCTGGATGATCTCCATGTGCAGCATGCCGAGGAAGCCACAGCGAAAACCGAAGCCCAGGGCGTCGGAGGTTTCCGGCTCGTAGAACAGGGACGCGTCGTTGAGCGAGAGCTTGTCCAGCGCATCACGGAAGGCTTCGTAATCATCAGAGCTTACCGGGAACAGACCGGCATAGACCTGCGGCTTGACCTTCTGGAAGCCCGGCAGCATGTCCACATCTTCCGCGCCCTTGGCATGGGTCAGGGTGTCACCCACGGGGGCGCCGTGGATGTCCTTGATACCGGCAACCACGAAGCCCACTTCGCCGGCACGCAGTACGCCGGTCTCTTTGCGCTTGGGAGTAAATACGCCCACGCTGTCCACCACATGGGGACGGCCGAGGGACTTGGTGACAATCTTGTCTTTGGTACTGAGGGTGCCCTGCATGACCCGCACCAGCGACACCACGCCGAGATAGCTGTCGAACCAGGAATCGATGATCAGGGCCTGCAGCGGCGCCTCCACATCACCCACCGGGGGCGGCACCAGACGCACCAGATCCTCCAGCACGTCCTCCACGCCAATGCCCGATTTGGCACTGCAGCGGGTCGCCTCGGTGGCATCGATGCCGATGATGTCTTCGATTTCCTCGGCCACCTTTTCCGGCTCGGCCTGGGGAAGGTCCATTTTGTTCAGTACCGGAATCACTTCCAGGCCCTGTTCAATGGCGGTGTAGCAGTTGGCCACTGACTGGGCTTCCACACCCTGTGCCGCGTCCACCACCAGCAAGGCGCCTTCACAGGCCGCCAGCGAGCGGGAAACTTCGTAGGAGAAGTCCACGTGCCCGGGCGTATCAATGAAGTTCAGCTGGTAGGTTTTGCCGTCGCGAGCGGTGTAATCCAGGGTCACACTCTGGGCCTTGATGGTAATGCCCCGCTCCCGCTCGATGTCCATGCTGTCGAGGACCTGTGCGGCCATCTCACGCTCGGTCAGGCCGCCGCAGACCTGGATAAAACGGTCGGCGAGGGTGGATTTCCCGTGGTCGATGTGAGCGATGATGGAAAAGTTGCGGATATGGGAGAGATCAGTGGCCACTGCGAGGATAAAACCTTTTAAAAATCAGTGAGTTAATGGGCGGACCGGGCCGCGCTGTGGGCGCAAGTCTAACAGGTTGCAGGAAAAGTGCATCCAATCTCCGCGGAGCCCCGAGTGCTCAAGGGCTCCGGGCGCTTGACCGGGCTCCAACCGCGGCGTGGCAACCGCGGGAGCCCGCCCATTCAGAGGTTTAATCCTCTTCGATCTGGATAGTGCGGAAGGTGGGCTGGCCACCCCGGAAGAAGCGGATCGGCAACAGCTCGCCTTTGGGCAGTTTCTTGGCGATCTTCTGGTAATCCGCGAGGGATTCCACCTGATCGAAGCCGAGCTGGGCAATGATATCCCCGCTGCGCAGGCCGGCATTGGCACCGGCCTTGCCCGGCACCACTTGCTTCACGATAACGCCGCTCTCCACGCCGAGGCGCTGCTTCAGGCCATCGGGAATCTCATCCACCACCAGACCCAGGCGACCGCCAACATCCGAGCTCTGCGGTGCAACGGACGCCTGCTGGTCGCCGTCATCGCCAGGCAGCGCACCCACGCGCACTTTGAGCTTTTCCTGATTGCCCTCCCGCATCAGTAATACCGGTACTTCGCTGCCCGGGCGGGTCTGGCCCACAACATGGGGCAGGTCGCCGGACATGTTGATTTTCTGGCCGTTAAAGCGAGTGATGATGTCCCCGACTTTGATACCGGCTTTGTCGGCCGGGGAACCCGCCTCCAGCTGGCCCACCAGTGCGCCGGAGGGTTTGCCGAGGCCCATGGCGGTGGCCAGCTTGCGATCCACGTCCTGAATACCGACACCCAGCCAGCCGCGATCCACACGCCCCTTCTCCATCAACTGCGCTACCACGTCCTGCGCCAGGCTCGCGGGGATGGCAAAGGACAAGCCAATAGAGCCGCCACTGCGGGTATAGATCTGCGAGTTGATGCCCACCACTTCACCATCCAGGTTAAACAGCGGGCCACCGGAGTTACCCGGGTTGATTGCCACGTCGGTCTGGATGAAGGGCACATAGTTTTCCCGGCTTTCATTGGGGATGCTGCGACCCATGGCGCTGACGATACCGGCGCTGGCCGAGTAATCCAGGCCAAAGGGTGAGCCAATGGCCACCACCCACTCGCCCACTTCCATACGTTCTGAGTCTCCCCAGCGCACAGAAGGCAAATCATCCGCATCCACCTTCAGCAGCGCGAGGTCCGAGCGCGGGTCGGTACCCACCACCTTGGCCTCGTACTCGCGGCGATCTGTCAGCGTCACCAGGACTTCGTCCGCGCCGTCCACCACATGGTTATTGGTGACCACGTAGCCATCCTTGGAAATGATAAACCCGGAGCCCATGCTGGCCACGGGCCGCTGCTGCCGCTCACGGGGCTCCAGCAGGTGGCGGAAAATGTCCGGAATATCCTGCTGATAGCGCGGCGGCACCGAATTGCGCGATACACGACTGCGCTCCACGGTGTTGATTTTCACCACCGCGGGAGAGTTCTGTTTGATCAGGTCGGTCAGTTCCGGCAGACCGCGCGCATGCGCCGCGGTGGAAGCCAGAGAAAGAGAAACCAGATAGCAAAGTGCAAGCAAAAACTGCGAGTAGCGTGCAACCATATTTGTTACCCCTGAAAGGCCCTTTTACTAATATTCATTAAAGTGCGTTCCGCAAGCCGACCCGGATTGCCGCCCGGAGGCGGATATCATCGCATTCTGTCGGCGACGGGTACCATTACCGGCCGGATCTCCGGGCAACCCCGGATGACCAGTACCACACTGTTAGTTAGAGATTTCGCGGAAAAGTTCTCATAACCCAGTGTAAAACAGTGTTAAGGAATCCATGACCCAGCACAGAGACCCCACTCCGGCGTTGCGCCCGCGCACTGACCGGGGGCTATTCCAGGGCCAACGCCTGCAGTACGGGCAATCGGTTCTCGGGGCGCCCCTGTTTTACTTTCCCGCCGAAGTCTGTGACGAGCACACGGGTATAGTGATGGCCGGCACCCACGGGGATGAAGTGGCGGCGGTAGTCACCCTGTCCTGCGCGCTGCGTACGCTCCAGGCCGGGCAACGCCGTCATCATGTGATTCTCGCGGTCAACCCGGACGGCTGCCAGTTGGGCACCCGCTGCAACGCCCGCGGGGTGGACCTGAACCGAAACTTCGCCACCATCAACTGGAAAGGTGGCGGCACCGTCTACCGCTGGAACAGCGCAGCCGATGAGCGCGATGTATACCTGTCCAGCGGCGACCGCCCTGCCTCGGAGCCGGAAACCCAGGCCCTGTGCCGACTGGTCACCGAGCTGGAGCCCGCCTGGATGGTCTCCATCCACGAACCCCTGGCCTGCGTGGAGGACCCGCTGCAGAGCCCGCTGGGCCATTGGCTGGCCGAGCGTATGGAGCTGCCACTGGTGACCGATCTGGGGTACCAGACCCCGGGATCCTTCGGTACCTGGGCCGCGGAACATCAGTACCCCTGCATCACCCTGGAGTACCCGCCGATTTCTGCGGATGTGGCCAGCGAAGAGTACCTGGCCGTCACCACCGACTTGCTGCGCTATATCACCTGAACCGGAGCCGGACCGCAATTAGGTAGGCGCAGCTCAGGTCCAGTACACGCCGCCATCGGCAAACCGCAGCGGATCGACGTCCTTGGCCAGCCAGGTGGGGCCGTCGAGGTCCACAAATCGGGCCTGCTCACCCAGGCCCCAGGCGGCACGTATCGCGCGGGACGTGCACAACATACACCCCAGCATCACCGCAAAACCCTGCGCCCGCGCGGCTTCCGCAAGCGCCTCGGCCTCGCGAATCCCGCCGGCCTTGTCCAGCTTGATATTCACCATGTCGTACAGGGGCTTGAGCCTGGGCAGGTCAGCACGGGTGTGACAACTTTCATCCGCGCAAATCGGCAATGGATGTGGGAATTCCCCCAGAAACGTGTCTTCCCCGGCCGGGAGCGGCTGCTCCAGCATGTCGACCCCCTGCTCAGCCAGCGCGGCACACAGCTCGGGTAGCCCCTGCTCGGCCCAGGACTCATTGGCGTCGATCACCAGTTGGCTGCTCGGGGCCGCAGTGCGCACCGCGGCCACGCGCTCGAGCACGCGCTGCCCGTCGAGCTTGAGCTTGAGCACCGTTACCCCCGACGCCACAGCGGCCCGCGCCGCCTGCGCCATTGCCGCCGGCTCATCGATCACCAGGGTTTGCACCGTGGGGAGCCAGCCGGGATGACCAATCACGCCCCCGGACTTTCTACGCTGCCAGTCCTCCAGCGCGCAATCGATCGCATTGCGCGCTGCACCCGCCGGCATGATTTCCTGTAATTGTTCACGGCTCAGACCTTCACCCAGCGCCGGCAGCACGGACGAAATTTCGGCGAGTACCGATTCGACGCTTTCGCCGTAACGCGGATAGGGGGTGCACTCCCCCACTCCGGTAACGCCTTCGGCGGACAGTTCCACCACTACTACCCAAGCCTCTGTGCGCACACCGCGGGAAATGACAAAAGCCGTGCGCAAAGGCCAACTTTCCGCATAACACTTCCCCTCAAACATCTGCGCTCTCCTGATTGAAATCGCTCTGCAACCACCGCCGTCGCCAGTCAGCACTCAGTGTAGGAAGTTATTTGCGGAGTGATTGGGGAAAAGTGAAAGACGGCGACATTCCCACAGGGAACGCCGCGGAATATTCAGAGGAAGGGAACACACATGAGGACCGAACAGCCCAGAGGATCAGGGCAGCTGCACCGCCGGAATGGAACAGGGTGTGCCCCCGCCCTCAACCCGCAAGAACTGCGGTGCCATATTTGGATTATGACGGTTGAAATGGCTGTAAACACGCACCAGCAGTGCGCCCAGCGCGAGCCCCGCCAGCGCGCCGAGCATTGCACCGGATTCACCACTTGGCTCACCTGCTGCCAACGCACTCAACAGCGCGTCGCCTCCCAGGGCACCGAGCACCAGCAGCACCAGGGGTAGCAGATAGACCAGCAGCGCACTGGTCGCCAGGGTGTTTTCAGCGATACCGATAACCACCGTATCGTGCAGACGAATGGGTGCCAGGGCCTTCGGTGCAACTGCCACACGCACCCGCGAGGCGTTGGTCCAGAAGTCCCCGAGCAGCCCGGTGCCACAGCCAGATTTGGCGGCACAACTGTGGCAACCGCTGCGCTGCACCGTTTCCAGCCAGACACCGGTCTGCTCCAGGGCCACCACGCGTCCGCGCTCTTCAATCATGGGTTTGCCACACTTGTTTTACTGGCGCTAAACACAAACACTTCACCCACTATTAGTTCCTGGCCTTCACCGCTCTGGCAACCAGGCGGGCGGTATTATCCGGAATCTCGCCCACAACGGTAATGGTAAAGCGCTCACCTTCCACCTCAAGGTGATCCATATACGCCACCGTGGCGCCACGCACGGCGCGCCCGGTGTAGTTCATTTCCGGTTTCAGTCGCTGCACGAACACCGTAAAGGCATTCAGCCCGTCGCTGAATACCAGCATTTCGCCATCGGACAGCGCGCGCGTCGCCACCGCCCTGAAGCCTGTGGGCGCCCAGCCCAGCTGCCAGCGGCTGGAGAGACTGCCGCACTTTCCGGAACCGTCGCTCTCCCGGGCATCGTCCGATTGCGGCTGCAGGTCGCTGTCTTTGATCGGTGTCAGGTCGACCTCGACAAACTGAAAGCGCTCCAGCACGCGCCCGGCAGGTGCCACCAGCATGGACTTGAGTGGCAGGCCGGTCTCCTTATCCACACTGATCACCACCGCAAACCGATGGGGGTCGCGTGGACGCGCTTCCAGCACCACTGCCTCGCGGTCCGCGATACGCTCTTCACCGCGAATCAGGAAGCGATAAATATTTTGTACATTCTGCAAACCGGCGCTGCTCCACAGCCCGGTGCGGGACAGCGGACTGCCATCGCGCCGACACTGGGCATCAACCCCACGGCTCACCATCTCCCGTGGTGCCCCGGTCAGGTAACGGATGCGCTCGATCTGCTCACCATCGCGCACGCCATGAAACACCTCCAGCGTCTCCATCACCCCGACATGCTCAAAGGTCACCAGCCCGCGGTACTCAAGATTTGCCACGGCGTCAGCCAGTTTTGCCAGCAACGCCTCGGTTTCCACATCCGAGGCCGGTATACCCAGACCCGGAGGCACGCCGTCGCCAGGATCCGCAGCTTGCGCCGCACCACCAGGGTTACTGTCCGGCACGGGGGCCGAGGGTTGCGGAGCCTCTTCCTGCACCGCACTTTGCGCGCTGGCCGAAGGAAGCAGGGGAACGGCCGCCAGCAAAAAAGCCAACAGCGAGCTGTTGGCTTTAAGGGCGGAATAACGGAAAACTTTCGCCATGATCATTCTTTATTGGTGGCTAACATCAAGGGAATTGCGCTGGGCGCCGGCTGACTCTGCATACCGGCCGCCCAAGAAAACGCCAACCGAAAATCTACTCCGGCGTGCGTTCACCGTAGGTGGCACGGGCAAAGGGCACCATGCCCTGGCTGCCGACACGGGCCGCCTGCTCCGAGTGTTCGAGCATAACCCGATTGAGGTGACGCATCAGCTCAGGAGAAGGCACTATCTGCACCTGCGGTGACGGGCTGCCCACTCGCTGCTCAGGCACCAGCTGCGGCGCGGTACTTACCGGACGGGTATTCAGGGTAGGCACAAGGAAACCACTGGGCTGGGGAGCGGACTGCACAGGCTGCTGGGCCGGACGCTCCAGCTCGGCTACCAGTTCAGCACCCGGCTGCGGCGACTGCATCTGCTGTACACCCAGTACCGCGGCAAATGCCACGGTGGCAGCAACAGCACCGCGCGACAACGGGCGCCACCAGCGACTGCGGCCGGATTCTCCGGCGTCATTGGCCGCCGCAGGCTGCGCACTTTCCGCCAGTGATGGTTCATCCGCGATCGCCGCCGAGATACTGGCCGCCAGACCAAGATCCACCGGCGCGACCTTCTCGCCCCGCAGCACACTACCCGCTAACTGGTAGCGCGACCAACGCTGCTGCAAGTCTCCGCCAGTGGCATCGCTCGATTTAAGTAGACGTTGAATCTCCAGCTCGGAGGCTTCGCCATCCATCAGGGCAGATAGCGATTCATTCAAACGCTGTTGATGATTCCCGTGGGACATACGGGCCAACCCTCTTTCAGTGCAATTCAGTGGATGTGGCAAGCACATCCTGTGTGTTGGTTTCTGAGACCGGCTTCAACCGGAAAAGTTTTACGTGCGGGCAAAATTTGTGTGAATTGATCGATCTATTTGCCTGTCGTGCCAGTCACACGGCCGTTTTAGACCAAAAAGCTACCAGCCGAGCCCGCCACAAAACAAAACTGACTAAATATTAGACGATACATAACACCACCTATGGCCCCGCATCGCACACCCGCCCGGAAAATCAGCCGCGCCCGTCTGCCGGCTCTGGCTCGCCCGCCATCGCCGCCTGCACAGCGCGGTCAATCGCCTCGCGTGCACGGAAGATACGTGAACGCACGGTACCCACCGGGCAGCCCATCACCTCGGCAATTTCCTCGTAACTGAGCCCCTCCATCTCACGCAGGGTCACCGCGGAGCGCAGGTCCTCCGGCAGCTCGCGAATCGCACGGTGCACGGTAGCCTCCAGCTGATCGCGGAACAGCTGATTCTCGGGGGTTTCGTTATCACGCAGCAGATCGGCGCCGGAGTAGTACTCGGCATCTTCCAGATCAACATCGGAAGACGGTGGGCGCCGGCTGCGCGACACCAGGTGGTTCTTGGCGGTATTGATGGCGATGCGGTACATCCAGGTATAGAAGGCACTTTCCCCACGGAAATTCGCCAGTGCACGGTAGGCCTTGATAAACGCCTCCTGCACCACATCATGCACCTCGGCATGGTCGTGAATATAACGGCTGACCACCGCCATAATCTTGTGCTGGTACTTGAGCACCAGCAGGTCAAAGGCGCGCTTGTCCCCCTTCTGGACCCGCTCCACCAGTTGGCGGTCACTTGGTGACGCCTGTTGCCCTGTCATCCCCTACTCCCAACCACGGTTGCGGCCCAAACTGGCCACAAACTCAGGATTATTCTGTTGTGTCCAAGACACCGAAATTCGGTCATAAGTTCCTGACAAATCGGTATTTTTTAAGATGGCGTATACTACGCCCCCCTCAACCTGAATAAAACTCTATGAGCGACGAGGCGAAGGAACCCTTGAGTACCGGCGACAGCACCCGCGCAGACACCCGAAAAAACGGCAGTAACAAGCACTACGATGTTCTGGTCATCGGCAGTGGCGCTGCCGGCCTGACCCTGGCATTGCATCTGGCGGCACGCCACCGTGTGGCACTGCTCTCCAAGCAGCGCCTGCGCGACGGGTCCACCTGGTTTGCCCAGGGTGGAATCGCCGGCGTGCTCGACGAGACGGACTCGGTAGCCGCCCATATAGCGGATACATTAGATGCAGGAGCCGGACTCTGCCACCCGGATGCAGTGCGCTTCACCGTGGAAAACAGCCACGATGCCGTGCACTGGCTGATCAACCAGGGCGTGGATTTCACCCGCGAGGAAGATGGCGACTACCACCTGACGAAAGAAGGTGGGCACAGCCATCGACGCATCATCCACAGTGCCGATGCCACCGGGCGGGCGGTGCACGCCACCCTGATCGAGCGGGTGCGCCAGAGCCCGAACATTGACTGCTTCGAGCACCATATCGCCCTCGACCTGATCCGCCAGCCGGACGCAGCCACAGGACGCTTCCGCTGTGCCGGCAGCTACGTCTACAACAAGCAAACGGAAGAAGTAGAAGTCTTTCAGGGGCGTGCGGTGGTACTTGCGACCGGCGGCGCCTCCAAGGCCTACCTCTACACCAGTAATCCGGACGGGGCCAGTGGCGACGGCATTGCCATGGCGTGGCGCGCGGGCTGCCGGGTGGCCAACATGGAATTCAACCAGTTCCACCCCACCTGCCTATACCACCCCAAAGCAAAATCCATGCTGATCACCGAGGCACTGCGGGGAGAAGGTGCGCAGCTCAAGCTCCCCAGCGGCGAGCGGTTTATGCAGCGTTTTGACAAGCGCGGCGAACTGGCGCCGCGGGACATCGTCGCCCGCGCCATCGACCATGAGATGAAACGCCTGGGCGCCGACTGTGTTTACCTGGACATTTCCCACAAAGACCCGGCGTTCGTGCGCGAGCACTTCCCCACGGTGTACCGCAAGTGCCTGGAGTACGGGATTGATATCACCAAAGAGCCCATTCCGGTGGTGCCGGCCGCGCACTACACCTGCGGCGGCGTGATGGTGGACCAGCACGGCCGCACCGACCTCGACCAGCTGTACGCCATCGGGGAAACCACGTTTACCGGCCTGCACGGGGCCAACCGGTTGGCGAGCAACTCGTTACTGGAATGTGTGGTCTACGCGCGCTCCGCGGCCCTGCACATCGACGAAACCCTGGCCGCAGTGAGCCCGCCCAGGCCGGCCCTGGCGTGGGATGCATCAAGAGTCACAGATTCCGATGAAGACGTTGTGATTTCGCACAACTGGGACGAGTTGCGGCGCTTTATGTGGGACTTTGTGGGGATTGTGCGCACCCGCAAGCGGCTTTTGCGCGCCGAGCACCGGGTGAAGTTGCTACAGCAGGAGATTCGCGAGTTTTACGCCAACTACAAAATCACCAGTGACCTGATCGAACTGCGCAACCTCGCGGTAGTCGCCGAGCTGATCATCCGCTCCGCGCTGGACCGTCGCGAGAGTCGCGGGCTGCACTACTCCCTCGACTATCCCGGGCTGCGCGAGCTGGCCATGGACACCATCCTGGTCCCGGAAAACTTCGCCAACCAGCGCCAGTTTATCGATCTTTCACCCGCCCACTGAAGCGGGCATCCCGGTTCCTGCCGCCCGCTTAACGGGCATAGCGCAAAGCCACTTGCAGCCGGCGCCAATCACTGGCGTCGGCGCCATCCCGACACAGCACCAGGCGCAAGGGCCGACCATCTGCGTCGCGGCCGTTGATCACAATCAGCCAGCGCCACAGGGTCAGCTCACCACAGAATTGAAACGCGCGTCTTGCACCCCCCTTGGGGTGCCAGTACCAGCGATGATCGGACGTGGA
Organism: Microbulbifer sp. Q7; assembly: GCF_001639145.1. Taxonomy (NCBI): domain Bacteria; kingdom Pseudomonadati; phylum Pseudomonadota; class Gammaproteobacteria; order Cellvibrionales; family Microbulbiferaceae; genus Microbulbifer; species Microbulbifer sp. Q7. The sequence continues at coordinate 1,436,393 of NZ_LROY01000002.1, forward strand.
CAAGCGCCCTTCGGAAGCAGCAACCCGCCGCCACTCGAAAACGGCAAACACAATAATCAGGGGGATCGCCAGGGCCACCAGTACCCAGGGCAGGCGCGATATCGCGAGCAGCAGGGTGGCCTGAACAGCCATCAGCATGACACCGAGCTGCAGGAGGCGCGAGGCGCGAAGGTCGCAGGCCAGCCGTGCGCTGCGTCCACTGGACGCGGCATTGACGCCCGCAGCGCCGCGACCGGCCGTGGCCGAGTCGCCGCGGGCGGAGGGTTCAGTCCTGCAGACCGGTGTTGTCACGGATGATCTGCACGATTTTCTTCAGTTCCGGGTCTTGCGGGTCTTCCCGGCGCAGGAACCAGCCAAACAGATCCTGATCCTGCTCGTCCAGCAGCTTGATGAAGCGCTGCTTGTCTTCCTCGGAGAGAGTCTCGTACACATTCTCCAGAAACGGCAGCAAAACCAGATCCAGCTCCAACATACCGCGACGGCAGGCCCAAAACAGGCGATTGCGATCCATACTTCTCTCTCAAACACAGGTTGCGAATTGCGCGCAGTATAGCGGTAGTTGAAATCCCGCGGCAAAACCCCCAGATACTGCGGACACCCATTTGCAGTAAAAAAACAGCGAGCTCAGCATGGATCAGCAACAGTGGCAGGATTATCTCAGCAGCCAGGGCGCCCGATGGGTCGACGGTACCGCAGAGTTTGAACCCGGCTCTGACAAGGACCTGCAACTGATCGACCTCACCCCCATGGGTGCGATTTCCGTTTCAGGCCCGGACAGCCAGAAATTCCTGCAGGGCCAGCTCACCTGTGATCTGGTCAATTTGCCCGACGAGCAACTGACACTCGGCAGCCACTGTAACCCCAAGGGACGGATGATCAGCGCCTTCTACGCACTGAAAATCGACCAAGGTGAATTCGTGCTGTTGCTGCCGCGCGATCTGGTATCCACGGCCCTCAACGCACTGAAAAAGTATGCGGTCTTCTTCAAGGCCGAACTTGCCGACATCAGCAACGAGCAACGCTGGCTCGCCCTGTGTGGCCGGGACGCCGGCAAGGCCGCCAGCCAGCTTTTGAGCCTCTCCAACAGTGCCGGTACCGACCTGGTGCCGGGGCAGTTGCGCACTTTCGACCACAATGGCCAGCGCGCCGTCGCGGCCTGCGTGAATGAGCGCATGGTATTGATTCAGGTGGCCGCCTTGCAGGCCGCCGATCTGTGGCAAACCCTGAGCGGTAATCCCGCCGTTCCCGCGGGCTACCGGCAGTGGCAAATGCATCTGATCGAAGCAGGCCTGCCCCTGCTGTTCGAGAGCACCAGTGAGACGTTTATCCCGCAGATGCTCAATCTGCACCTGCTGGGCGGCGTAAGCTTTAAAAAAGGCTGCTATACCGGGCAGGAGGTGGTCGCGCGTATGCAGTTCCTGGGCGCCGCCAAACGGCGCATGTACCGCGCGCGTATTGACGCGGGCACGGTGCCGGCACCCGGTGCCGAAATATTTCTGCCGGGCGGCGGCTCCAGCGTGGGCAATATTGTATTTGCCAGCGGTGGCGAGGTGATTGAACTGCTCGCGGTACTGACCAAGAGCAAAGTCGCCGATGGCGAGAGCCTGCAACTGTCCGACGGACGCGTACTCGAGTTACTGGAACTACCCTACGACGCGGATGCCGACCCGCTGGCGTAGCGCACGGCCCTATTAGAGCTCCACCGCCATCCGCTGCAGCGCACTGGCGGGAGGCAACGCCCAGTTGATTGGCGCTTGGCCGCGCTCCTGCAGGTACGCGTTGGCGCGGGAGAATGGGCGGGTACCGAAGAAACCCCGGTGGGCGGATAGCGGCGACGGATGCGGGCCGCGCAACACCAGGTGCTTGCGGTCATCGATAAACCCGCCCTTTTTCTGCGCGTAACTTCCCCACAGAATAAACACCAGTCCTTCCCGCTGCTCCGCCAGTGCGTGAATCGCGGCATCGGTAAATTGTTCCCAGCCGCGCCCCTGGTGCGCACCCGCATTGCTTTCCTCCACGGTCAGTGTCGCATTGAGCAGCAGCACCCCCCGCTCTGCCCAGGGTTGCAGGCAACCGTGGTCCGGCGCGGTGATACCGAGATCCGACTCCATTTCCTTGTAGATATTTTTTAACGAGGGCGGCACACGCACACCGGGCATCACGGAAAAGCACAGGCCGTGGGCCTGGCCCGCGCCGTGATACGGATCCTGCCCGAGGATGACCACTTTGACCTGGTCGAACGGCGTGGAATTGAATGCGTTAAAAATCTGTTCACTGGGAGGAAAGATGGCCTTGCCCGCCTGCTTTTCCTGCTGCAGAAAATCTCGCAGCGCCCCCATATAGGGTTTGCCGAATTCCGGCTGCAGCACGGCATACCAGGATGGGTGGATTTTGATGTTTCCGGGAAGTGGCATAAACGTATCAACCTACCTGCGAGCAGGCTCCTGCAAAATCTTGTGAACCTGCGTGCGCAGTGCCGGCACCACCTCCTGCTCAAACCAGGGGCGGCGCTTGAGCCACAGCGTATTTCTCGGGCTCGGGTGCGGCAGTGGGAACAGCTTATGGGGCAAGGCGTCGGCGTAGTGGCGCACATTCTCGGTAATGCTGCCATACCAGTGCGGGAGATAGTAGCGCTGGGCATACTGCCCCACTAACAGGGTCAACTGGATGTTCGGCAGGTGATCCAGCAAGCGCCGGTGCCAGGTTGCAGCGCACTCGGGCCGAGGCGGCAGATCACCACCTTTACCGCGCCCGGGATAACAGAACCCCATGGGCATAATGGCGATGGTGGCGGTATCGTAAAAACGGTCGCGGTCAAGCTGCAGCCAATCCCGCAAGCGGTCGCCGGAGGGATCATTCCACGGGATTCCAGTCTCATGGACACGGGTACCGGGCGCTTGGCCGATGATCAGCAACCGGGCAGCGCGCGCCGCACTCAGCACCGGACGCGGGCCCAGTGGCAGGTATTGCTCGCACAGGCGGCAGGCACGGATCTCGTTGAGCAGTGTATCCAGCTTGGCCTGGGGCACGGGAATGGTACTAGTCGATCGTCAGTGTATTGGACGGGATGGCTGGAAACGCCAGCTGTATCAACAGGCCGCGGCTGTCATCGGGCACCGCGGCGCGGCTCACGCCGTTATTGTCAAGCACAACAAACAATCCCTGTTCATTCACCGCGAGCCCCTCGCCCTTGCCGAAATGCGTCTTGCGATAAATGAATTCAGGCGCTTCCTCGATATGCCGATACTCGACACACCACTGCGCAGCGAGGGTACTCAGGGAGCGCCGACACACCGCAAACGCATTGCGCTCCAGGGTAAACAGCGCGCCATCATAATAGGCCAGCGCCGTCACATCTTCCGAGCGCCCGCGAAAATCCAGACCAGCCACCGGCGGCACCGGAAAAAAAAGCTGCCCTTCCCTGTCACCCGGTTGCAGCTTCAACAGGCCGCGCGGATCACGCTCCAGCGCCACCCAGAAATCCTCACCGACCTTAACAAGGCCCTCGCTCTCTGCATTGAACAGCTGAAGGTATCCCTGCTTGCGCGCCGTCTCCGACCAGCGCACCGGCATCCACTCCCCCTTGGCCCGTGCGGAATCCAGCCGCACAATCCGGTTGTGACGCTCGCTAAGCAGGTAAATATCCGGGCCATCACAGGTGATGCCCTCAAAATCCATACTCAGCGGCGTGCTGGCGTAGTGCAGCGCACGGGCTTTCATCGAGACCGGCTGATCATCGGGCAGCGCAGGCCGGGCAAAGCCCGCTTTAGGAAGCAGCTTTACCGTCTCTTGCCCGGGTTCCGGCGCAAGCCGGTAGATGCGCTCTGACGACTTGTCGGCTACGGTCAGCAACTCCCCCTGGCAAAAGCTCAGCCCGGATAGATCCAGCCCTTCACTGCCGTCCACCCACCAGGCATACAGCAGTTGTGCAGGCAACACCGGAACCGGGGGCTCCGCGCGCAGCGCAGTGGTCCCGCCAAGACCTATTAGGCCCAGCAGCCCGACAAGACAGGCTCGCAGCCTCCATGCAAACGGAAAACGCTTCGTCAAAAAATCCACCACGGCTCCCTGCCTACCTGCACTGACATCAACTCAATCGCGGAAATTATTGAACTGCAAGGGCTGTTCCAGCTCTTTGCCGCGCAACAGGGCAATCACTTGCTGCAGGTCATCCCGCTTCTTGCCGGTTACCCGCACCTGATCCCCCTGAATGGAGGCCTGCACCTTGAGCTTTTCCTCCTTGATGATCTTGACGATTTTCTTTGCCAGTTCCTTGTCGAGACCATTTTTCAGGGTGACGCCAACTTTTACTTGCTTGCCCGACTGCTCCTCATCCCCCACATCCATCGCCAGAGGGTCAATATCGCACTTGATCAGGGCGGCGCGCAGCATGTCCACCATTTGCTGTACCTGCATGTCCGACTCTGCGCGGAGCGTCAGGGTGAATTCGGACATTTCGACCTCGGCGTCCACGCCCTTGAAATCAAACCGATTGGTGATGGTGCGGTTCACCTGATCCACAGCATTTGTCAGCTGGTGCTTGTCGACTTCAGAAACGATATCGAATGAAGGCATTGTCGGGCTCCGTGTTTATTTGACAGAATTTTGCTGGCCAACAGGCGGCCGTTCGCTTACCCGCTTACCGGCGGGCTTGATAAAAATTTATTTCCAGCGCTGCGGCAGGACTTCAATATTCTGGCGGTCGTCGGCAATCCACAGATGACCGTCCTGGATGGTGACACTGAATTCCATATTGCGCTGCGCAAGCGCCGCTAGTGCCGCGCACACATCGGCGGGCAGAAAGTACACCTGCAGGTTATCAAAGCGGGCACAGGCAGATTGCATTTTCTCCCACCACACCGGCGCGGTGCGCTGCCCGTACGCGTACACAATAACTTTCTGTGCCCGCCCGCAGGCCTTGCGAACCCGGTCCTCTGCCGGCACGCCTACTTCAATCCAGGTCTCAATCTCGCCACTCAGGCTGTGCTGCCAGAGATCGGCCTCATCCTCGCTGGACAAACCCCGGGTGAATTCCAGCTGCTCACTGGCATTGTGCGCAAACGCCAGCAGCCGAATCATCATTCGCTCATCGGTTTCGGACGGGTGGCGCGCCAGTGTAAGCAGATGTTCACCGTAATAATCCCGATCCATGTCAGCGATCTGGAGCCTCGCCTTGAATATGGTCGCTTTTAATGCCATTACTACACTCTGATTTCTGCCGGCAGCACAGACTTGCCGGATATGGATGGATTGGGGACTATTATTGTCTTGTTCGGAATCAACATGGATGAATGGAATGAATTCTGCACTCACCGGCAAACCAAAGTTTACACAACGCCGCCTCTGGCAATCACTCCTGCTTTCAGTACTGATGTTGGGCTTGAGTGGCTGCGGGATCAACAATATCCCCACCTACGATGAGAATGTGAAGGCCACCTGGGCCCAGGTGCAAAACCAGTATCAGCGCCGCGCCGACCTGATTCCCAACCTGGTGAAAACCGTCAAGGCTTATGCGGCACACGAGCGGGAAACCCTGGAGGCCGTAACCGAGGCCCGCGCCAAGGTGAACTCCATGCAGGTGGACTCCGGAATTATCAATGACCCGGCCAAACTGCAGCAATTTGAGGCGGCCCAGGCCCAGCTGAGCAGCGCCCTGTCCCGCCTGATGGTGGTAGTGGAACGCTACCCGGACCTCAAGGCCAACCAGAACTTCCTCGCACTGCAATCTCAGCTGGAAGGCACCGAAAACCGCATCAGCGTGGCGCGCCGGGATTATATCGCCGCGGTGGAACGCTACAACCGGGAAATCCGCACTTTCCCCGGTCGCATCTGGCACAGCATCCTGTACAGCGACATGCCCCTGCGCGACACCTTCGAGGCAACCAGCGAAGATGCCGAGAAGGCGCCTGAAGTCGACTTCCAGTAATCAGCGGGGTCACCCATGACGATCCGACGGATCGCCCTATTCCTGTGCTTATGCCCGGCCCTGCTATGGGCCGGGCTCACGCAGGCTGACATCTCATTTCCGCCGCTCAGTGGCCGCGTGGTGGACAATGCCAACCTGCTGAGCCAGAGCACCCGCTACCAGCTTACCGAGCTGCTCCAGCAGCAGGAAAAGGAAACCTCCAACCAGATCGTGGTCGCCACGCTGCCGGACCTGCAGGGCCTGACCATCGAGGAATACGGTTACCAGCTGGGGCGACATTGGAAAATCGGCCAGAAAGGCAAGGACAACGGCGTACTGCTGATCGTAGCGCCCAGTGAGCGCGAGGTGCGCATCGAGGTGGGTTACGGGCTGGAGGGAGCGCTGACCGATGCGCTGTCTTCCAATATCATCCACACCAAGATTCTGCCCCAGTTCCAGAGCGGCAATTTCGATGCGGGTGTCACCGCGGGTGTCGAGTCGATTATCGCCGCCATCAGGAACGAATATGTACCGGAGCCCACCGAGTCCGACAGCGATCGCCAGGTGGCGCTGCTGGTGGGTATCTTCCTGCTGTTTATCATGCTGCAAATATTTGGCAGCTCGGTACTCGGCGCGCCCAACGGCAGCAGCAGTTATCGCCGCGGACGCTACGGCGGCTACTATGGCGGTGGCGGTTTTGGTGGTGGCTATGGCGGCGGAGGCTTCGGTGGCGGCGGCTTTGGCGGGGGCGGGGGCGGCTTTGGCGGCGGTGGCGCCTCCGGTGGCTGGTAGCGCTCCAGGCAGTGCCGACGGAATCAACGAGATAAAACCATGCTGAATGCACAGGAAAAACGCAAACTCGCCGACACGATCAAAGAGGTGGAATCCCGCACCGATGCCGAAGTTGTTACGGTGCTGGCGGGCCAATCCGACAACTACCTGTATATCTCGACCCTTTGGGCGGCCTTCCTGGCGCTACTTATTGCGCCACTGATGCAGTTTCTCCCCTGGTGGATCGAGTACCAGCAGGCGTTTACCCTGCAGTGGATCCTGTTTATCGTGCTGGCGGTGCTGTTCCGCTGGCGTCCACTGACCATGAAACTGGTGCCCAAGTCGGTGCGCTTCTGGCGCGCCTCCAACCTGGCGCGACGCCAGTTTCTGGAGCACGAGCTGCACAGCACCAAGGACCGGCTTGGCCTGCTCATTTTTGTGTCCCAGGCGGAACACTACGTGGAGATTCTGGCGGACCGGGGATTGGCGGAACAGATTACCAACGAGCGCTGGCAGGAGATCGTGGAAAACTTTATCCACGAGGTCAAAAAGGGCAAGACCGGCGAGGCCTTTGTGCACTGCGTAGAAAAATGTGGCGAGCTGCTGGAAGAGGCGGCGCCCGCCACCACCATCAAGAACGAACTTCCCAATCACCTGGTGCTTCTATAATTTGCGCAAGCCCGCAAATTGTCGATCGGTGATCCCATGATTTTGCACAAATACGTCCTTCCCGTGGCGGCAGCAATATTGCTTGCCGCGGCGGCAACTGTCGCCCACTGGAGCGCCAAATCACCGTCCGCAGAGGCGGCACCCTTCGCGGGTCTTTCCGGCAGCACCGAGGCCGCGACCGACCTGGGCGCGCGCGTGCATCAGCTGGAAAACACCCTGAACCAAACCCTGAAAATTCAGGGCCAGCTACTTGAGCTGGTGAACGAACTGAGCAACCGGCTGGACCCGGGTTCCGACAATCTGGAAACCCGGCATGCCTCCGCCAGCGTTGGCGAAAGCGCCCCCACCAATAACGCCCGCCCTGCCCGCAGTCGCCACCAGAGCCGTTTTGAGCGCCAGCGGGAGACCCAGATGCGCCAGCTCACCGACGCCGGCTTCAGTGCCGAACGGGCCGCGTTTATTGTCGATAAACAGGCGCGGATCCAGTATGAGCAGATGCAGTTCAGCTACGAATACCACCACCTGCAAGACAAACGCTCCGAACGTGCCAGAGAGCTGCAAACCAAACTGCAGACCTACAGTAATCCCCGCCGCGTCTTCGAGCAGGAACTGAGCAACGCGGAGTTTGAACAATACCTGGAGGCCTTTGGCGGCCGCACCACTATGGAAATTGGTGACATGCTGGAGAGCGCTCCTGCCTATGAGGCGGGGCTGCGCCCCGGGGACAAGATCATCCGTTACAACAACCAGCGAGTGTTTCACATGGGTGACCTGCGCACCCAGGTGTATCAGGCCGAGCCCGGCTCGTCGGTGGCGGTGGAAATTCAGCGCAAGGGAAGTTCTGCCCCGGAGACGATTTACCTGCCGGCAGGCCCGCTGGGTATCCGCGGGTAGCTCCCGGCCACCCACAAAAAAGGGCGATAACTGACACAGTTATCGCCCTTTTTATTGCGCGGCAATTCTGCCGACGAGCCCTTAGCCGACAGTACTTACTCGGCAGTACTTACTCGGTAGTACTTACTCGGCAGTCGCTTCCGGTCGCATATGCGGGAACAGCAGCACATCGCGGATAGACGGTGAGTTGGTCAGCAACATCACCAGACGGTCGATTCCAATCCCTTCGCCGGCGGTCGGCGGCAGACCATATTCCAGCGCGCGGATGTAGTCGGCGTCGTAGTGCATGGCTTCGTCATCACCGGCATCTTTCTCGGCCACCTGTGCCTTGAAGCGCTCGGCCTGGTCTTCCGCGTCATTCAGCTCGGAGAAGCCATTGGCGATCTCGCGGCCGCCGACGAAGAATTCGAAGCGGTCGGTGACGAACGGGTTGTCGTCGTTGCGACGCGCCAGCGGCGACACTTCGGTCGGGTATTCGGTAATAAACGTCGGCTGATCGAGGCGATGCTCAACGGTTTTCTCGAAGATTTCGATCTGGATTTTGCCCAGTCCCCAGATTTTCTTGAGCGGAATTTCGAGGTTTTGCGCAACCTTCTTCGCGCTCTCGATATTGTCGATATCGGCGGCTTTCAGTTCCGGGTTGTACTTCAGGATGGAGTCGAACACGCTGATGCGATCGAACGGCTTGGCGAAATCGTAGCTGCTTTCCTGATACTGCACGGTGGTGCTGCCCAGCACGTCGGTGCAGATGCCGCGGATCATGTTTTCGGTGAGATCCATAAGGTCGTTGTAGTCCGCGTACGCCTGGTAGAACTCGAGCATGGTGAACTCGGGGTTGTGGCGGGTGGACAGACCTTCGTTACGGAAGTTGCGGTTGATTTCATACACGCGCTCGAAGCCGCCGACTACGAGGCGCTTGAGGTAGAGTTCCGGCGCGATACGCAGGTACATGTCGATGTCGAGCGCGTTGTGGTGGGTGACAAACGGGCGTGCGGTGGCGCCGCCGGGAATGACCTGCAGCATGGGAGTTTCCACTTCCATGAAGTGGTTTTTGTTCAGGAAGCTGCGAATGTAGCTGATGACTTCGGAGCGAATGCGAAATACGTCGCGGGATTCCGGTGTGGCGATCAGGTCGACGTAGCGCTGGCGGTAGCGCATTTCCTGATCGGCGATGCCGTGGAATTTTTCCGGCAGTGGGCGCAGGGCTTTGGTGAGCAGGCTGTACTCTTCGCAGTTAACGTAGAGGTCACCTTTGCCGGATTTGTGCAGGGTGCCTTTCACGCCGACGATGTCGCCGATGTCCCAGGTACCCCAGCGCTCTTTGATATCTTTCTGTGCGGTTTTGTCTGCGTACAGCTGGATGCGGTCGGAGACGTCCTGGATGACCATGAAGGGGCCGCGCTTGGCGAGGATACGGCCGGCGACGCAGGCGGTGTTGCCTTCGTTCTCCAGCTCTTCCTTGCTCTTTTCACCAAACTCTTTTTGCAGGTCGGCGGCGAGGTTTTCGCGGCGAAAGCTGTTCGGAAAGGCATTGCCCTTCTCGCGCATGGCACTCAGTTTGGCGCGGCGCTCGGCGATCAGTTTGTTTTCGTCTTGCTGAGTTGGTGTGTTGCTCATGATCTATCACATGTCTTTAAGTGTGTTTCGGACTTCGTAGCTCTCGGGAGTTCGTCACCGGAGTCCGTTGCAGCGAAGCGCTAGATAATCGGTTTCGAAACCGGGCTAGGCGCCCCCCTGTGAATACATCCCTGTACGCTGCGTCGGCAACATCCCTGTTGCCGACGCTTTCGAAAAGGGATACCCGGCACTCCGCCTTCGCTTTGAAGTTTTTTACTTCGAAAGCCAGTGGAGCCCGGTAACTTGGGTTACAGACCGGCCTTCAGGCTTGCCTCAATAAACTGGTCCAGGTCGCCATCCAGCACTGCCTGGCAGTTGCTGGTCTGAACGCTGGTGCGCAGGTCTTTGATGCGCTGGTCATCCAGTACATAGGAGCGGATCTGGCTGCCCCAGCCGATGTCGGATTTGCTCTCTTCCATCGCCTGTTTTTCGGCGTTGCGCTTTTGCATTTCCTGTTCGTAGAGTTTGGCCCGCAGCATTTTCCACGCTTTGTCGCGGTTCTGGTGCTGGGAGCGTTCACTCTGACAGGCAACGACGATGCCGGATTCGATATGGGTCAAACGCACGGCGGAGTCGGTTTTGTTGACGTGCTGACCACCGGCACCGGAGGCGCGGTAGGTGTCTTCACGCACCTGGGATTTGTCCACTTCAATTTCGATGTTGTCGTCGATCTCCGGGGAGACGAAGACGGAGGTGAACGAGGTGTGGCGACGGTTGCCGGAGTCGAACGGGCTTTTGCGTACCAGGCGGTGTACGCCGGTTTCGGTGCGCAGCCAGCCGAAGGCGTATTCGCCCTGGAAGTGGATGGTGGCACTCTTGATACCCGCAACTTCACCGGCGGAGGCTTCTTCCAGGGTGGTTTTGAAGCCGTGGGCTTCGCCCCAGCGCAGGTACATGCGCAGCAGCATTTCAGCCCAGTCCTGTGCTTCGGTGCCGCCAGAGCCGGCCTGGATGTCCAGGTAGGCGTTATTGGGGTCGGTTTCACCGGAGAACATGCGGCGGAATTCGAGGGTTTCCAGCTGCTGCTGGAGGCTTTCGAGTTCGCTGGCCACTTCGGCGACGGAATCTTCGTCATCTTCTTCAACGGCCATGTCGAGCAGCTCGCGGCTGTCGCTGATGCCACTGTCGAGGTCGTCGATGGTTTTGACTACGGCTTCCAGAGCGGAGCGTTCGCGGCCCAGGTCCTGGGCGCGGTCGGGGTCGTCCCAGACGCTGGGCTCGGCCAGTTCCAGTTCAACTTCGGTCAGGCGTTCTTTTTTGCCAGCGTAGTCAAAGATACCCCCTGAGAACGTCAGTGCGTTCTGCGAGGTCTTTGAGCTGGTTAAGAAGCGGATTGATTTCCATAGCGAGGTCGGCTTCTGTCGGTTAAATCGGGCGCGCATTCTACCTCAGGCAGCCCGCAGAAATAAGGGGCACGCGCGCTGACAGTGGCGTCTTGAGGTGTCCCACGGACTGACGCTAGAATGGCCTGACCAATAATCAGACCAAGCAGACCAATTATCAGGCGGCACAACGATGGTAGCGACAGGCATGGTTACTCCCCTCACAAACCCACTCCCCGCCATCCGGGGAAAGGTGCGCGTTCCGTTGCGCGTGGCTGCGCAACTGTCGGCACTCCTGATTCCCCTGCTTGCTGGTGCAGCGACGCCTGAAGAAAGGGGCTATGACGCCATTGTCAGCACTTCTCCGGAGCACGCACACGCAAATGCCTACTCCAGTATCGCGCAGGCGCTGGCAGCCGCTCCAGCTCGGCCAAACGCGCCGTTTACTATTTATTTACCAGAAGGCCGCTATCTGGAAAAAGTCCACATCGACAAACCCAATATTCACCTGATTGGCGCGGGCCAAGGCAAGACAATCCTCCGTTACGGGGATTTCGCGGGCATGCCCGCCCCGGGCAGCGCCCCCGGCTCCAATGCAACGCTGGGCACCTTTGCTACGGCAACGCTCACTGTTGCTGCAGAGGATTTCCGTGCACAAAACCTGACCATTGAAAACAGCTTTGACTTTCTCGCCACCGATGCACTGCCCAGCGGTCACCCGGACAAGATCCGCGGCACCCAGGCGGTTGCGCTTGAGATCAGTACCGGTAGCGACCGGTCGGCGTTTCGCAATGTGCGCCTCGCAGGGTACCAGGACACCCTGTTTGTACAGGGCGGACGCAGTTACTTCCTGAATAGTGTGATTGAGGGCAATGTAGACTTTATTTTTGGCGCGGGACAGGCGCTGTTTGAAGACAGTGACATTGTCACCCGCCCGCGCGGCACAGAGCGTGCCGATGTAGGGTATGTAACGGCTCCGAGCACCAATATCCGGGAGGAATTTGGGCTGGTTTTTTTGAATTGCCGGCTATTGAAATCCCAGGGCGTGCCGGCAAACTCGACCCCGCTGGGACGCCCCTGGCACCCGACAACCGATTTTCCGGACGGTCGTTATGCAGACCCGGATGCCATTGGGGCTGCGGTTTTCATCAACACCTATATGGATGATCACATCACCGTTGACGGCTGGGCTTCCATGCGCGGGACCAGCCGCGATGGCACCAAGTCGACGGTATTTCCCCCGCAGAGTGCACGTTTTTTCGAGTACCAGAGCCACGGCCCCGGCGCCGCCATTAACCCTCAGCGACGCCAGCTCGATGATGATGAAGCGAGGGAATACACCCGCGACCGGATTCTGGCGGGCTGGACCCCCGCCTTCTGAAACAACGATCAGCCGCAAGGCTTGTCCAGCTTAGCGGTCGCTAGGCGCGCGCGGCGCTATCTGGGGGCAATCCACAAACTGGTACTGGCCCGGCTTGGCCGGGTCAAACCCGAGTTCCAAAGCGGCATCGAGGAAGCTCGCGGGAATCCGGTGCATCAGCAGGTCGCCGGTCGCCCCCCCGCAAACACTGGGGTACATGCGATCCGTGCGCACACCACAACGGGACTCCTGTACCTTGATACCATTCTGCGCCAGCTCGGCACCACTGGACTCCAGGCTGCGGCCTCCCCCCTCACACTGACGGTTGCCCCGCGGCTGCATCACCCAAAGGCTCTGCCCGCCCTGCTGTGCGGCAGGTGCCGCATCCGTCCCGCTCGCTTGCTCGTCGGACATTTCCGGGGATGCCTCCGTTGCCGGTTGATTCGGTGCCTTTTCCGTCGACGGCGTATCGGCGGTATTTTTTTGCGAAGAATCGCAGCCGCCCATCGACAGGACTAGAACCACTGCAAACATCGCTCGTAACCAGGCATGACTCATACACTCTCTCCCTTGTTGCCGTTATCACCCGATCTGAGCGGGCAGACCGGGTTCCCTCTGATCAGCTTAGCGCGAGCCACCCTCCCACGCCCAGCATGAGGGTACCGGCGACCCGGTTCATCAGGCGCACATTCTCACCCTTGGTCAGTAACCGGCTCAAGGTGCGACCACCGCTGGCATAGATCAGCATGCAGATAAACTCCAGCGTCAGGATAATACACAGCAGCACGGCCATCTGCGCAAGCAGCGGTTTGCTCTGATTGATGAACGGCGGCAGCAAGGCGATGAAAAACGCCCAACCTTTCGGATTGGCGACTGCCGTGACAAATCCCTGGGCCATCAGGGACAGTGCAGGAATGGCGGGCTGCTCGCCTGCCGTGGGCTCCACCAACACCATCCGCCCGCGCGCGCGCCACATCTGCACCCCCAGATACGCAAGGTACAAAGCACCGCAATACTTGAACACCTGAAACGCCGTGGGATGCTGCAGCATAAAGGCGGCAATACCCACCACCGCTGCGATGGCGACCAGCGCCACACCGCACAGCTCACCCCACATCATCCACAGGGTGCGGCGCACACCAAACGCCATACCCATGGTGAGCGCCAGGGTCATACACATACCCGGCGTAATCGACACAAAGAAAAACGTCGGCACAAACAGTGCCAGCAGCGACCAATCCAGCATTCAATCCAACTCCATCACGGGTGCACCAACGCCTACACCCACGATCAATGGTGGGTTCCCTGGTGATTACCAAAATGGCTGACGAGCATGCCCGCGAGCATCAGGCCACAACCGATCAACTCCGTGCCACTCAGTATCTCGTTCAGGAACATCCAGCCCGCAGCCACCGCAAAGACAGATTCCAGGCTCATGATCACTGTCGCATGGGAAGGTGCGGCATTGCGCTGCCCCAATAGCTGGAACGTAAAAGCGATAGCCGTGGAGAACACCATCATGTACGCAATCGGCCAGGCCGCGTCCCACGCCGCCTGCAACGTGGGCTGTTCCACCAGCAATGAAGCCACCGCGGACAGCACCCCGCACACCAGAAACTGGATTGCCGCCAGACGCAGAGCATCGTAGCGATGTACCAGATAGTCCGCAGACAGCACCTGTATGGCAAACACAAAGGCACTGGCGAACACCATCAGGTCGCCGATCAACTGCGCCTCTTCGGAAAAGTCTGCCAGCCAGTAAAGCCCCGCCAGAGCCAGGGCGACCCCAGCCCAGGTCCAGCGGTTGGTTTTGTGCCCCAGAGACAGGCCGATCACCGGCACCAGCAACAGATAAAAACCGGTAATAAACCCGGCCCGCCCCGCCGTGGTATACAGCAAGCTCACCTGCTGCAGTGCAGCCCCGAGGAACAGCCAGAAACCCAGCACCGCACCACCCGGCAAGCATTTGCGCCAGCGATGGTGAACGGGCGCACCGTCCTGCTCCCCGGGCTGTACGTCGCGGCGCGAAGACAGCCAGTAAACAATGGGAATCAGCAGAAGCCCGCCCAGAAAGAAACGCCACGCATTGAATGCCAGCGGCTCGATATGGGCCATGGCAATCTTCTGCGGCACAAACGCCAGCCCCCAGAAAAGGGCGGCCAGCAATAACAGAAGCTCGGCTCTCGCCTGTTTTTGATTCATACCACTCACCGGATAGCGCGGGCGCACCCGGGGCGCCCACCGATTATGAAATTATTGAACATCCCCTCTAGTTAGTCTTAGTACTCAGAGGGGACGGATATGACTGACCATCAGTTGCAGAGACTGCCGCCCGCGAAATTCATTGATATCCAGCTTGAACGCCAGTTGGACCCTGTCCACCTGGGCGGGCCAGAAATCCGTATCAATATTGAAGGCAATAGCGTCGATCGCCTGTTGCGGCGCCGTCACCGGAGCCACAGTCATCTTCAGGTGGCGCTCGCCCACAATGCGCTGTTGCAGCAACAGGAACTCTCCATCAAATTCCGGTTCCGGAAAGGCCTGGCCCCAGGGAGCACAGGCGCGCAACAGCGCCGCCGTTTCCATGGAAAATTCCTGCGGTTGCAGCTCGCCGTCGGTTTCGATCACCGCCTGCAATTGCGATGCACTGAGGCGTGCGCGCACCGCCTGCTCAAAGGCGTCTGTGAACGCGGCCAGATGCTCCGCCGGCAGACTCAAGCCGGCCGCCATGGCATGACCGCCGAACTTGCTGATCAAGTGAGGATGGGTGGCCGCAACATCACTCAGGGCGTCGCGAATGTGTAACCCGGGAATCGAGCGCGCCGACCCCTTGACCAGGCCATTGTCGCCGTCGGCAAAAGCAATCACCGGGCGATGGAATTTTTCCTTGATACGACTGGCAAGAATACCCACCACCCCCTGGTGCCAGGCGCTGTCGTATAGACACAGGCTCCAGGGCAGCCCCTCCTCAGCCAGTTGCAGTTTTTCCAGCGCGGCCATGGCCTCCCGCTGCATCCCCGCTTCAATGGCCTTGCGATCCCGGTTGAGGCCGTCCAGCTCCGCGGCCAGCTCCCGGGCTTCTTCGGGATCAAGCGTCAGCAGGCAGCGAATACCGGTGCCGATATCGTCCAGTCGGCCGGCAGCGTTGATCCGCGGCCCCAGGATAAAGCCGATATCCGTGGTGGAAAGGCGGGCGCGGTCCCTGCCGGCGACATCCATCAGTGCCTGAATACCGGGGCGGCAGCGGCCCGCACGGATACGCGCAATCCCCTGATGCACCAGCACGCGATTGTTGTGGTCCAGAGGTACCAGATCGGCCACGGTGCCCAGCGCCACCAGATCCAGGTACTCGGCCATGTTCGGCACCGGTATGCCAACCTCTTCAAACCAGCCCTGCTGTTGCAGCACACTCTTGAGCCGACTGAGCAGGTAAAAAATAACCCCGACGCCCGCGAGATTTTTGCTCGGAAAGTCGCAGTCGGGCTGGTTGGGATTGACGATGGCATCTGCATCGGGAAGTTCACTGCCGGGCAAGTGGTGGTCGGTCACGATCACCTTGAGGCCCGCGGCACGGGCAGCTGCTACGCCTTCAATGCTGCTGATGCCATTGTCGACCGTAATCAGCAGATCCGGGTTGTATTCCCCTGCCACCTCGACGATTTCCGGGGTCAGCCCATAACCAAACTCGAAGCGGTTCGGCACCAGAAAATCCACCGCCCCGGCGCCCAGCGCACCCAGTGCCAGTACCGACAGGGTGCTGCTGGTGGCGCCATCGGCATCGAAGTCACCGACGATGAGAATTTTGTGCTGGTTGCGCACGGCCTCCACCAGCAGCGTTACCGCGGCGTCTACCCCGCGCATGGATGCAGGGCTGTGCAGGCGGGTCAGCTGGTGATCGAGCTCGTCGTCGCTGCGCACACCGCGTCCCAGCAACACCCGCTGCAGAATTTCTGGCGTGGAGGAAGTAAAACGGCCAGAGGATAAATCCACTGGCCGCCGTTGAATAATCGGGTTCATCGCATCCGGTCGCTATCGATTTTGGGAATCCTGAGGCTGCCGGCATCCACCGGCAAACCACCATTCTAACCCCGACCGGCTGCCGCTAAAACGGGCTCAGCCGAATTGGCGAGAGATAAAATCGTGTACCGCAGAAAGGTCGTTTGGCAGAACTTGCATCCGCTCTTCCCGCTCCAGCAGGTCTTGCATATGGTGCGGTAGCGGCACAGCGGTACCCGGCAACGCCTTATCGACCGCTTCACTGAATTTGGCCGGGTGCGCAGTGGCCAGGCAGACCATGGGTTCGGCACTGGATTTGCGCGCACGGCGCGCCGCCTCTACGCCAATGGCGGTGTGCGGATCCAGAAGGTATTCGGTGGACTCGAACACTGCGCGAATCACTTCCACGGTGCGCTCGTCCCCTACCCGCTCGGAAGCAAACAGGGTGCGAGCCCTGTCCAGAACGCCCTCATCCAGTTTCAGCGGCGCGCTGCGGTCGGCCAACAGCTCGGCCACCGCACTGCCATTACGGTCATACAGATCAAACAGCAGGCGCTCAAAGTTGCTGGAAACCATGATATCCATACTGGGCGATAGGCTGTGCACCAGCGGCATGGGCGAATGATCGTTGGCACTGATACAACGATGCAGAATATCGTTGGCGTTGGTGGCGATGACCAGCTGATTGATGGGCAAGCCCATACCACGAGCCAGATAACCGGCAAAAATATCGCCAAAATTGCCAGTGGGTACAGAAAAGTTCACCGGGCGATGTGGACCACCGAGGCTCAGGGCCGCGTAAAAGTAATACACGATCTGGGCCATGATGCGCGCCCAGTTGATGGAGTTCACCGCCACCAGGCGACGTCCATCGGGCAGAAACGACTGGTCCGCAAAGCTGGCCTTCACCATGTTCTGGCAATCGTCAAAATTACCTTCCAGCGCGATGTTGTACACGTTGTCCGACAGGACGGTGGTCATCTGTTTGCGCTGCACCTCCGACACGCGGTTGTGCGGATGCAAAATGAAAATGTCGATGTTTTCACAGTGCCGACAACCTTCGATCGCCGCCGAGCCGGTATCACCGGAGGTGGCCCCCAGAACCACCACTTTCTCACCGCGCTTTTTCAGCAGCAGGTCAAACAACTGCCCGAGGAATTGCAGGGCAAAATCCTTGAATGCCAGGGTTGGCCCCTGAAACAGCTCCAGCACCCACTCGTTGTGACCGGTCTGTACAAGCGGCGCAATCGCGGCGTGACGGAAGTTGGCGTAGGCGCGCTCGATCGCCCCGCGCATCTCGTCTTCGGTCAGGTCCTCGCGCACGAAGGGCCACATAATCCGAAAAGCCAGTTCCTGGTAATCCAGCCCGGCCATCTCGGCAATTTCTTCACGACTGAACTGAGGCAGGTTTTCGGGAACATACAGGCCGCCATCACTGGCGAGGCCGGTGAGGACGGTATCGGCAAAACTGAGAGACGGCGCGCGGCCACGGGTGCTGACAAATTTCACGTTATAGCTACTGACTTGATTTTTCTGGCTTGGTTTCTACTGACTGGGTTTTTGCTGGCTTGGGTAATGCCCGGAAATCGTGAAGTGGGTAACGGGTGCCCACTTCACAATCCTCACCCGGCGAACGGGCGCAATGCAGGGGATCAGCCCAGAGATTCTACGCGAATACGCACAACCGGCCCCTGGATGCTCTCCAGGTCTTCGATCTGATTGACGGCTTCCTGCAGTTGCGCTTCTCGGGCACGGCTGGTGAGCAGCACCACAGGCACCAGCTCTTCATCTTCCGCCGGCTCATGCTGGATCAAGGCCTCAATGCTGATGCCCTGATCACTACAGATTTTGGCCACCTGGGACATGACCCCGGGCTTGTCAAAGGCAGAAATGCGCATGTAATAGCTGGTCTCTGCTTCCGCCATGGGCAGCACATCATCCAGATTACCCTGGCTGTCCTGGGTCACACCCGCTAGCGGCACACGCTGGTCGGGGCGTACATTCAGAGTCCGCGCCACATCGACAATATCCGCGATTACCGCAGACGCCGTTGCCTCGGCACCAGCGCCGGCACCGTAATACAGGGTCGGCCCCACGGCATCGCCGTTGACCAGCACCGCGTTCATCACACCGTTGACATTGGCAATCAGACGACGCTGGGGAATCAGCGTCGGGTGTACCCGCAGCTCGACCCCTTCACTGGTGCGCCGGGCGATGCCCAGGTGCTTGATGCGATAGCCCAGTTCATCGGCGTACTGGATATCTTCTTTGGCCACCCCGCTGATGCCCTCGGTATACACCTTGTCGAACGCCAGCGGCATGCCGAAGGCGAGAGAAGCCATGATGACCAGCTTGTGCGCCGCATCAATCCCCTCTACATCAAACGTCGGGTCTGCCTCGGCGTAACCCAGCGCCTGCGCCTGAGCCAGCGCTTCATCGAAGCTGCGCCCTTTCTCCCGCATTTCAGTCAGGATGTAATTGCCGGTGCCATTAATGATGCCCGCCAGCCACTGGATGCGGTTGCCAACCAGCCCCTCGCGCAAGGATTTGATAATGGGGATACCGCCAGCGACGGCCGCTTCATAGGCGATGGTGACACCCTTGTCGGCCGCGGCTGCGAACAGTTCATTGCCGTGTTCGGCAATCAGCGCCTTGTTGGCGGTCACCACGTGCTTGCCGTTAGCTATGGCCGTCAACACCAGCTCACGGGCCACGGTGGTGCCGCCGATAAGCTCTACCAGTACATCCACATCGGGGTTATTGGCGACTTCGAAAATTTCCCGGGTGACATTCAGTGCCGTCATATCGCAATCGGAATTATCCCGGCGGGCACCCACCTGGATAATCTCCACCGGGCGTCCGCAGCGCGCGGCAATCTCGTCGCCGTTGCGCGCCATCACGTTCACGGTACCGCTACCCACGGTTCCTAGCCCACAAATACCGATACGGACCGCGGGCAGTGCACCGGCGGCATGGGTGTTTTCTAAAACCTCAGGGGCTCTCTTGGTGGCTTCGTCGGTGAATGCGCTCACAACTTCCCTCCGCGCATGACTCTATGGAACACGGCGCAATAACTGGCGTTAAAATCAAAAAAAGGTCGACAACCTTACTGAGATCAGGGGGAAATTGTCAATAAAATTGCGCAGGGCGATCAAACAATCGCCAGTGCAACCAGCGCCCCCCTACAGGCCAGTCCCTTTACCCTGACCGGCGCCCCTAAAAAGAAAAAGCCGGCATTTGCCGGCTTTTCGGGGGACGGATATCTAGTGAACCTCAGATACCCAGTGCCTTCACCAGGGTTTCCGGCGGCAGATAGCCCGGTACGACCGTGCCATCCTCCATCACAATGGTCGGCGTGCCGCGCACATCGATCACCTCGTTGCCCAGCTTGTACTGCGCGGCTACCGGATTGTTGTTGCACACTTTGAGCGGCACATTCTTGCGGTTTTTCAGATCGGTGAGCGTCTTGTTCGGATCGTCCGCACACCAGGCGGTGGCCACCTTGCGGTAGCCGACCGAATTCAGGCCGGCGCGGGGAAACGCCAGATAACGCACCTCAATGCCGCGGCGATTCAGCTCGGGTACGTCGTCGTGCAACTTGCGGCAATAACCACAGTCCACGTCGGTAAACACGTAGATATGCGCCTTGGGCTTGCCCTTGGGGGAAAAGACGATCATATCGTCCAGGTTCTGCTGGCCCATCACTACCGAGCGATGCCGCCCGCGACGCTGCTCGGAGAGATTGACCACTTTCTGCGGTCCCACTTCAAACAGATCGCCCGCGATAAAGTGACCACCGTCTTTGGAAACGAACAGAACATTGCCGCCGTTTACGTCCACCTCATACAGGCCCGGCATTGGGCTCTCGCGCACATCGCCGAACGTCGCCTGGGGGTTACCTGCGGCCAGCTTGGCCTTGATCTGTTTGGCAACAGCGGCATCCACATCTGCGAATGCGGCGTGTCCCGCCAATAGAGACACTGCGGCAACAAGAGCAGAAAGTGGCTTGGCAAGAAATGTCATGATTCGGTTCGCTCCAGATTATTCGTCATTTTCTGACCCGTTTTACGGCTAGGGGTTCAAGCCAGTATGGCACTTATATCGCACTTATCGTTTATTTGCGGATCGCCAAGGCGCGTTTTACTACAGGCAGGGCATAAATGCCATGCACAGCTCACCCTCTCGGGTGATGCTCCCCATGCAAAGCCTGCAGGCGGGCTCGCGCCACCGCGGTATAGATCTGTGTGGTGGAAAGATCGGAGTGACCCAGCAGCAGCTGCACCACCCGGAGATCAGCCCCGTGGTTCAGCAGGTGCGTGGCAAAAGCATGGCGCAGGGTGTGGGGTGACAAGGGCTTTTCGACGCCCGCCACCTTGGCCCAGTGCTTGATCCGATACCAGAACGTCTGGCGGGTCATTGCCTTGCCGGCACGCCCGGGAAAGCAGGCATCGCTCTCCCCCATCGCCAGAAGCTGAGGCCGCGCTGATCGCAGGTAGCGCTCCAGCCAGCGCTCCGCGGCCCGCCCCATGGGCACCAGGCGCTCCTTGCTGCCCTTGCCAAACACCCGCACTACGCCCTGGCGCAGGTTCAACTGGGACATGCTTAGCTCCACCAGTTCACTCACTCGCAAGCCACAGGCATAAAGCAGCTCGAACATGGCGCGATCGCGCAGGCCGATGGGTGTATCTGTGTCGGGCGCATCCAGCAACGCCTCCACATCCGCCTCCGACAGCGACTTCGGCAAGGGCTTGGGCACCTTGGGATTGTCGATCAACGCAACCGGGTCGTGGTCGATCAAGCGCTGCCGCAGGCAGTGGCGATAGAAACTACGCAGTGCCGCCAGCGCGCGGGCACTGGAGCGGGCGGAATGACCGGCAGCGTGGCGGGCTCCGAGATAGGCCAGCACATCCTCCCTGGCTACCTGACCGAGATGCTTGCCCACCTGCTCACTGTAGGACGCAAAGCCTTTAAGGTCGCGCCCGTAGGCGGCGCGGGTATGTTCACTCACGCCGCGCTCGGCCCACAGCATATCCAGCCAGTTGCCAATCAGTTGTTGTGCATCGGGAAAAACATTCATTGACCCATTAAATCACAGGGCACGGGATAACGTGTTTTACAGGCATAAAAAAACCGGAGGCAAGCTCCGGTTTTTTTATGCGCAAGAAGAAACTCAGCCGAGTTTTTCCTTGATACGTGCCGCTTTACCAGTCAGGTTGCGCAGGTAGTACAACTTGGCCTGACGAACGTCACCGCGACGCTTCACAGCAATGCTGTCTACCAGCGGGCTGTGAGTCTGGAAAGTACGCTCAACGCCCACACCGTGAGAGATTTTACGTACGGTGAAGGAAGAGTTCAGGCCGCGGTTACGCTTGCCAATTACCACACCTTCAAACGCCTGCAGACGCTCACGGTTACCTTCTTTTACCTTTACCTGAACGACAATGGTATCGCCCGGGGCAAACTCAGGCAGTTCGGCTTTGAGCTGCTCAGTTTCCAGCTGCTGAATGATTTTGTTGGTCATTTGGAGTTCTCCAAAAGGGTTTTGTGTAGCCTCACGGCTAGATCACCGGATTACTCTCGCCTCCCGGCGAATCCGATATTAATGCTTTTTCCCGGCCGACGGCTCCTGCAGAAATTCTTCCAGCAATTGCGTCTGCTCCGGGGTCAGCGCCAGCTTTTCCAGAAGGTCCGGCCTGCGCTGCTGCGTGCGCCCCAAGGCCTGCTTGAGGCGCCAGCGGCGTATCTTTTCATGGTTGCCAGAAAGCAGAACTTCCGGCACCCGGCTGCCCTGATAGTCTTCAGGGCGAGTGTAATGCGGGCAGTCGAGCAGTCCCTGGGCGAAGGAATCCTCCACCGCCGACTGATCGTGCCCCAGCGCGCCCGGTATCAGCCGCGTTACCGCGTCTACCAGCACCATGGCAGCGAGTTCACCACCACTCAGGACGTAATCCCCGATTGACCACTCTTCATCAATCAGAGACTCGACCACACGCTCATCAACGCCCTCATAGCGCCCGGCCAGCAAGACCAGGTTGCCACTCTGGGCAAGGCTTTCCACACCGGCCTGATCCAGCTGTCGCCCCTGGGGTGACAGGTAAATAGACCTCGCGGGGCCAGACTCCTCCGCCCAGTTGCGCGCCTCGCGCAGTGCCTGGGTGAGCGGCTCCGCCAGCATCACCATCCCGGGACCACCGCCGTAAGGGCGATCGTCCACCGTGCGATGCCGGTCGCTGGTGAAATCCCGGGGATTCCAGCAGCGCACCTCCAGCAAGCCATCTTTCACCGCTCGCCCACTGATACCGTATTCGGTCAGTGCGGCAAACATCTCCGGAAAGATACTTACCAGGGCCACACGCCTGGGCTTAGCGACACGCTCAGCCGCCATCAGAACTCGGGGTCCCAATCGACGGTTATCTGACCCGCGTCCAGATCAACGTTGGTGATGTATTCACCGGGCAAGTACGGAATCAGGCGCTCGCGCCCGTCGTCCCCACCACGCACCACCATGACATCGTTGGCGCCGGTCTCCATCAGTCGCACCACTTCGCCGAAACGAAATTCACGACCTTCAAACTGGCTGACCACCTGCAGTCCCTGCAGCTGATGCCAATAGTATTCACCTTCTTCGAGCTGCGGCATTTCACTGCGCGCAACCGCAATATCTCTCTGGCAGAACTGGGCCGCCAGGTCGCGGTCCTCTACCCCTTTGATATGAACGATCAGGCCTTTGCCGTGGCGCTTGCCGCCGTCGATATCGAGAGACTGCCACTGCCCTGCATCCTGCTTGCCACCTGCACCGGCGGGTTCAAGCCACCAGCGGGAAAACTGCAGGATATTGTCCATCGGCTCGGTAAAGGAATGCACCTTTACCCAACCGCGTACCCCGTACACTGTGGTGATACGCCCGACGGTAACCAGATCTTCACCAACTACCGATTGCTCAACCACAGAGATACCCCGGAATACAGACTATTGGGCAATAAGAGATCAGGCAGATTCTTTCAGCAGTTTGCTGACGCGATCAGAAACCTGTGCGCCCTGGCCTACCCAGAACTCAACGCGTTCGCGATCAACACGCAGACGCTCTTCCTGACCACGGGCTACCGGGTTGAAGAAGCCAACACGCTCAATGAAACGACCGTCGCGGGATTTGCGGCTGTCAGTCACAGTCAGGTGATAAAACGGGCGCTTCTTTGCACCGCCACGAGCCAAACGAATGGTTACCATGTAGCTATCCTGTAGTTTCAACACTCACCGGTCACCCTTTGCAACCGGCATATCCCGCCTCACGGCGGTATTTCAGAATTTGTCGCAACGGAACGTCACGACAAAATCTGCTTTTAAATCAACACTCAGCGGCCAGGGGCCAACTGAAAGGCGGCGTATTCTAATGTACCGTTTCCGGTTTGTATAGCAGCGAATAGAGCCGCCAGGCACCGCGCCGTGGGCGGGCTATTTCTTGCGGAATCCCGGCGGCAGACCGCCGGGCATACCGCCCAGCCCACCGGAACCGCCCATGCCACCGGCACCGCCACCCATTCCGGGAAGGCCACCGAGGCCACGCATCATTTTGCTCATGCCGCCACCCTTGAGCTTTTTCATCATCTTGCCCATTTGCTTGTGCTGCTTGAGCAGGCGGTTCAGATCCTGAATCTGCGTGCCGGAGCCGGCAGTAATGCGGCGTTTGCGGGAACCATTGAGCAGCTCCGGGTTGCGGCGCTCGTCCGGTGTCATGGAGCTGATCAACGCGTCCATTCGACGGAATTCCTTACCCATATCCGCCTGTTGCGCCGCTTGGGCGAGCCCGCCCATGCCCGGCATCTTGTCCATCAGAGCACCCAGGCCGCCCATATTCTGCATCTGCTGCAACTGGTCACGCAGGTCTTCCAGGTCAAAGCCCTTGCCCTTCTGGACCTTTTTGACCAGTTTCTCGGCCTTCGACTTGTCGATCGTCTGCTCGGCCTGCTCGATCAGGGAGAGAATATCGCCCATGCCGAGAATACGGGAGGCGATACGGTCGGGATGGAAGGTCTCCAGCGCATCGGTCTTTTCGCCAACCCCGATAAACTTGATGGGTTTGCCGGTCACATGACGCACGGAAAGCGCGGCACCACCACGGGCATCACCATCCGCCTTGGTCAGCACCACACCGGTCAGCGGCAGTGCATCATTGAAGGCACTGGCGGTATTGACGGCGTCCTGACCAATCATCGCGTCGATGACAAACAGGGTCTCTGCGGGATCCAGCACAGCATGGAGCTCACGAATTTCGTCCATCAGCTGGTCATCGATATGCAACCGGCCGGCAGTATCCACGATCAGTACATCCGCGAACTGCTTGCGCGCGGCATCCATCGCGCCCTTGGCGATATCCACCGGCTTCTGATCCGCCTCGGAGGGGTGAAACAGCGCACCCACCTCCCCCGCCAGGGTTTCCAGCTGTTTGATGGCCGCGGGGCGGTAGACGTCCGCACTGACCACCATGACTTTTTTCTTTTCCCGCTCTTGCAGGTACTTGGCGAGCTTGGCCACACTGGTGGTTTTACCCGCACCCTGCAGACCCGCCATAAGAATGACCGCCGGCGGCTTAACTGCCAGATTCAGCGGCGTGGCGGCCTCGCCCATCACCTTGACCAGCTCGTCCTGCACAATCTTGACGAATTGCTGCCCCGGGTTCAGCGCCTTGCTGACCTTCTGCCCCACCGCCGCAGTGCGCACCTGCTGTACAAATGCCTTCACTACCGGCAGCGCTACATCCGCCTCCAGCAGCGCCTTGCGCACTTCACGCAAGGTATCGCGGATATTGTCATCCGTCAGGCGCGCTTTACCTGTGACTTTTTTCAGTGCTAACGACAGACGGTCGCTCAGGTTATCGAACATATCACCTTCTCAAATCGTAAAAGCCGCGGTGGACCGATCAAGACCGGTTCCCCAAAAACGCGGCAGTATAGCCCAGGCGGGCTTTCCAGCACAGGCGCGCTGTGACACACTGCCGGCCCGGACCCATAAGAATCAGCAAGACGGAATCACCCAATGGCGGCGTTCGCCCACTGGACGGCAATTGCACTTTACCTGGCCACTACAGTAGTAGCGGCTCTCAGCCTGTCTCGCCAACCCCTGGCGCGACTACAGCCCCTGCTGCTGGGGATGTTTGGCTGCGCTGTCGCCGCCCATGTCATTGCCCTGAAATATATGTTGGTAGCCGATGGCGGCTTCCGCTTCGACCTGCTGGCCATGCTGTCCCTGATCACCTGTTCCGTAGCGCTGGTGCTGCTATTCCTCTCGCTCAAGCACCGCCTGACCCTGCTGATACTGGCCATTGCACCGCTCGCCGCACTTTCGCAACTGGCTGCGGTACACGCCTGGGGCGGCGCACCACCGCTCACAGACCTGACCCCGGGAATCGCCGCGCACGCGCTCTTCTCGATCTCAGCCTATGCACTGCTGACCCTGGCCACCCTGCAGGCCATCTATCTTTACTGGCTCAACCAGCAGCTCCACAACCACCGTCCGTCCGGTATTAGCCGCCTGCTGCCACCGTTGCAGACCATGGAGAGCCTGCTGTTCGCCCTGATTGCCTTCGGCCAACTGCTGCTAACCGCCTCACTGGTCACCGGGACACTGTTTGTGGATGACCTGTTTGGCCAGCAGCTGGTGCACAAGACCGCACTGTCTATTCTCGCCTGGATCCTGTACAGCATCCTGCTCTGGGGCCACTGGAAAAAAGGCTGGCGGGGCAACACGGCGGTGCGCTGGACCCTGTCTGCGTTCGCCATTCTGATGCTCGCCTTTTTCGGCAGCAAACTGGCACTGGAAGTGATTTTGCCCCGCGGTTAAGCCAGCCGACTTGCGGCATACACAGAACTGTTCCACTATCGCCCTGATTCAATAGAAAGAGCTTTCCCTTGAACGACCTGCCCCCCGGCCTGTTATTTGGATTAATAGGCCTGCTGATAGTTATTTCCGCCTTCTTCTCCAGCTCCGAAACCAGCATGATGGCGCTGAACCGCTATCGCTTGCGCCACCAGGCAAAGAGCGGGCATCGCGGTGCCAAACGTGCCATGGAGCTGCTCGCGCGCCCGGACAAGCTGATTGGCGTCATCCTGATCGGCAACAACATGGTCAATATCCTGGCGTCCGTGATCGCCGGTGCGGTATTTACCCGACTCTACGGCGAAGCCGGGGTCTGGTATGCCACCGCCGCACTCACGGTAATCGTGCTGGTCTTTGCGGAAGTGACCCCAAAAACCATTGCCGCGCTGCACCCGGAGAAGATCGCCTTCCCCGCCAGCGTAATACTGCGCCCCCTACTGTGGCTCCTTTCGCCTTTCGTTTGGCTGGTGGGCAGTGTTTCCAACGCACTGGCGCGACTCGTAGGGGTTGAGGCAGGCAAGGAGTCAGAAGCGGAGCATCTGGCACCGGAGGAACTTCGCTCGGTGGTGTTCGAATCCGGTGCACTGCTGCCCACCAAGCACAAAGGCATGCTGCTGAATGTGCTGGACCTGGACCAGGCCACCGTGGAGGACATCATGATCCCCCGCAATGAAGTGATTGGCGTTGACCTGGACAACTCCGCCGAAGAAATCCTGCAGCAACTGGCGGAAAGCAGTTACACCCGCCTGCCGGTATACCGTGGCGACATCAACCAGGTGGTCGGCATATTGCACCTGCGCCGCGCAGCGCAGATCCTGCGCGATGGCCCGGAGGAACTCACTGCGGAGACACTGAAGTCCCACCTGAACGAACCCTACTTCGTCCCCGAAGCCACCCCCCTGCCGACCCTGCTGATGAATTTCCAGCAGAAAAAGCGACGCATGGGACTGGTGGTGGACGAGTACGGCGAGGTGATGGGCATCGTGACCTTGGAAGACTTGCTGGAAGAAATCGTCGGCGACTTTACTGCAAGCTCGGTGCCCAGTGACGATGAGGAGATTATTGAACAGGAAAATGGCTGGTATCTGGTCGACGGCGGCACATCAATCCGCGAGATCAATCGCACCCTGCACTGGCACCTGCCCACCGACGGCCCCAAGACCTTCAATGGCTTGATCATGGAGCATCTGGAAAGCATTCCCGAGGGCAACATCAGCCTGTATATCCAGGACTACTTGATCGAAATTGTGGAAGTCTCGGACAAGATGATTACCAGTGCGCGGGTAAAGAAAGCGCGGGGATAGTTCGCGCCACCCGCAGTAGCGGCGGGCAATAGCGCCGCACAGAGGCCCCGCACAGAGGCTGTGCGCTGCCGCTAGATCAGCTCCAGCTGACGCCGCACCGGCGCGAAGCTCTTGCGGTGTACGGGTGTCGCCCCCAGCCTCGCGAGGGCTTCCATATGCACCTTGGTGGGGTACCCTTTGTGCCCCGCAAGGCCATATCCCGGGTAAATCGCGTCGAGCGCGACCATCTCACGGTCCCTGGTAACCTTGGCAAGAATCGAAGCCGCGGCAATTGCCGCAACCCGATCATCGCCTTTCACCACCGTATCGCAATCGTAGCGCCAGGCAGGCTTGCGATTGCCATCCACCAACACAAATTCCGGCTGCACCGACAACCGCTCAACCGCGCGGCTCATCGCCAGCAGGCTCGCCTGTAAAATATTCAACTGGTCGATTTCCTCGACCGTGGCCCGGGCAATGGCAAAACTGAGTGCCTTTTCCTGAATCTCGTCGAACAGCAGCTCACGCTTTTTTTCCGACAGTTTCTTGGAGTCCGCCAGCCCGGCAATGGGATTTTGCGGATCGAGAATCACCGCAGCGGCAACCACATCCCCCGCCAGAGGCCCTCGCCCGACTTCGTCCACCCCCGCCAACAGGTCGCCCGCGTAACGACAGACATAGGGAGGCAGAGTGGATTTAGATTTCATGGGAGCACTACTGAAAGTTTACTGATTGATCAATTTGCACACGGCTTCCGCGGCCTTTTCCGAGGCATCGCGACGTAACTGTTGGTGCAGCTCGCTGAATTCCCTGCGCAGGGTGTCCCCCAGCAAGGGGTCCTCAAAATAATGCAATATCGCAGCGCCAAGCGCTTCGGGCGTTGCATCATCCTGAAGAATTTCCGGCACCAGCTCGCGCTGCGCCAGCAGGTTGGGAAGCGACACCCATGGGGTGTGCAGCATGCGGGAGAAAATGGCGTAGGACAGGCTCGCCATTTTGTAGGCGACCACCATGGGTTTGTTCATTAGCATGGTTTCGAGCGTGGCTGTGCCGGATGCAATCAGCACCGTGTCGGCGGCCGCCAGCGCCTGCTGCGACTGTCCATCGAGCACACGCAGCGGTAGAGCCTCGATCCCCGGCATCCCGGCAATCTGCTGTTCCAGCTGCGCCTTTCGCTCCGGGCTGGCCGCTGGCAGAACAAACTGCAGGCTTCTGCGACGCTGCGAGCACCAGAGTGCCGACTGCAGGAATAGAGGGCCTAACAGTCGCACCTCACCACCACGACTTCCGGGCAGCAGCGCCACCACTTCGTCTTCCGGCGCAAACCCCAATGCCTTTTTCGCCGCCGGCACGTCTACTTCCAGTGGTATTTCATCCGCCAGCGGATGCCCGACAAACGTTACCGGCACATCGTGCTCGCGATAGAAGTCCGCCTCAAACGGCAGCAGGGTCAGCATATGGTCCACCGCCCGCGCGATCTTCTTGATTCTCCCCTGCCGCCAGGCCCACACCGATGGACTGACGTAATGCACCGTCGGAATACCCGCAGAGCGCAGCGCCTCTTCCAGGCCGAGATTAAAATCCGGTGAATCGATGCCGACAAACAGGTCGGGGGGATTGGCAATAAAGTGCTCGCGCAGGGTACGGCGAATTTTCAACAGCTCTGGCAGGCGCTTGAGCGGCTCAACCAGCCCCATCACCGACAGCCGTTCCATGGGAAATAACGATTCCACACCCAACGCCTGCATACGTGGGCCGGCGATGCCGATCGCTTCCACCTTCTGAAAACGCTTTTGCAGCGCCGCGATCAAGCCGGCACCGAGGATATCACCGGACGCTTCACCGGCCAGAATACCGATGCGCAATACCTCTCGCTCAGACACTTGGCATCCTCAGCGGACGATGCCGCGGGTGGAGTTTTGAAGGGAGTCAATCCAGGGCTGGATAACAGCAGATTCCTGGCGCAGCTGGCACAGGGACTCTAAGGCCTCATCGGTCGTCAATCCGCGCCGATAGACAATCTTGTAAGCCTTATTGATCAGAGAAATTTCTTCACGGGTGAACCCGCGGCGACGCAAACCTTCCGCGTTAATGGTTTTTGCTTCTGCGGGGTTGCCGGCAACCATTACATACGCAGGGACATCTTTGCCAATACCTGCCCCCATACCGGTGAACGCGTGTTCGCCAATGGTGCAGTGCTGGTGTACCAGGGTGTACCCACTCAAGATGGCCCAGTCACGTACGAATACATGGCCCGCCAGCGCGACATTGTTGACCAGAATCGTGTTGTTCCCGATCACGCTGTCGTGACCGATATGCGCGTAGGCCATCAACAGGTTGTCATTGCCAATGGTCGTTTCACCGCGATCCTGGACCGTACCGCGATGAATGGTGACGCCCTCGCGGATCACGTTGTTGTCGCCGATCACCAGGGTGGTATCTTCCCCCTGGTATTTCTTGTCCGGCGTGTCCTGCCCCACAGTGGAGAACTGATAGATACGGTTGTTTTTACCCAGTGTGGTGGGCCCGCTGAGCACGACGTGGGAGGCTATTTCGCAGCCATCGCCGATCTCTACATCCGGCCCGATCACACTGTAAGGGCCAATCTTCACGCCCTCGCCAATTTTTGCCGAGTCGTCGACGATCGCAGTCGGGTGAATACTGGTCTGCATTCTGTGGTCTTCTCCTCACCGGCTCGGGTTCCGTCCGCGGGTAACCGCCTGTCATAAAAAATGGCACCGCAGACAACGTCGCTACTTTACCCCCGAACGGCGAATATAAAAAACAATTTGGTCACACACGCGCCACGCAAGTGCGACCAATTATTCATGCCGTGCATTCAGATTTTTTTGACCGCGCACAGAATATCGGCGGACGCGGCCAACTCACCATCAACGCTGGCCTTGCCGGCAAACTTCCAGATACCGCGACGCTCGGACACCACCTGCGACTCCAGCTGCAAACGGTCACCAGGGACCACCTGACGCTTGAAGCGCACGTTATCAATGCCGGCAAACAGGTACAGGTAACCATCTTCCGGCTTTTGACCAAGGGTCTTGAACCCCAGAATCCCGGATACCTGAGCCAGCGCCTCGACGATCATCACTCCCGGGAAAATAGGCACTTCCGGAAAGTGGCCATTAAACACCTCCTCGTTGATCGAGATGTTCTTGAAGCCCTTGATCAACTTGCCCTCTTCCAGCTCGACCACGCGATCCACCAGAAGAAAAGGATAGCGGTGCGGCAGGTATTGACGAATTTCCTGTACGTCCATCATGACGATATGTCCCCAGAAACCACTTCGGGGCGCCTCTGACGCCCCGAAATTAATGATAAAAAAACTGTTTTACGATCAGAGACCGACCAATATCCGGACTCAGCGCGCGTCACCTGGTGGCGAGCCATCTGTCTCTTGCTTCCGCGGCGCCACTTCCCGCTCAATCTGCTCCAGCGACTTTTCCAGACTCCCCAGACGCTTCGACATCTGATCCAGCTGGCCAAAGCGGACAGCGTTGCGACGCCAGGCGCGACTCTCTGAAAAAGGTGTACCGCTGGAATAGGAGCCTGGCGCCTCGATGGATTTGGTTACCAGGGTACGAGCAGTTACGTGGCTGCGGTCCGCGATGGTCACGTGGCCAACAATGCCCACGCCACCCGCAATCGTGCAGTGCTTACCGATAACGGCACTACCCGCCACCGCCGAACAGGCAGCCATGGCTGAGTAGTCACCAATCTGCACATTGTGCGCGATCTGGACCATGTTGTCGATCTTGACCCCACGGCCGATCACGGTATTACCCAGCGCGCCGCGATCAATACAGGAATTTGCACCCACCTCGACCTCATCCGCGATCTCAACGCCACCAAGCTGATGGATTTTAGTCCATTTACCCTGACTGGGGGCGAAGCCGAAACCATCGGCACCAATCACCGTGTTGCTGTGAACAATACAGTCGGCACCAATAAAACATCCGTGATAAACCACCACGCCGGGAAATAACCGGCTCCGTGCGCCAATCACACTGCCGGCGCCCACAACGCTGCCGGCACCGATTACCGCGTTTTCTGCAACCTGCGCCCGCGCTTCAATTACCGCACCGGGACCGACGTAGGCGCTGTGATGCACCTCAGCCGAGGGGGCAACCGACGCCAATGGGTCAATGCCCGCAGTGTACTGTGGTGAACGGTCATAAATAGACGTCGCCCGGGCAAACGCCTGGTAGGGATCGGCCACCACCAGGGCGCTCACGGGGCAGGACGCCGCCTGCTCCGCTGTGACCAGCACGGCACAGGCACGCGTAGAGGAAAGGAAACGCTTGTAGGCCGCACTGGCCAGAAAGCTGACTTCTTGCTGGGTGGCGTCTTGCAGGGTATTGAGCCCGCTGGGGACCACAGAATCACTGGTCCCGGCCGCCAGGCGCAATTCAGCGCCCAGCTTTTCAGCCAACAGCGCCAGCGTTGGCTGCTCGCTCATATTGATATTCCGAAAGCGGTTCTTCAGCGATTACTTGGCAGCGTTAAGACGCTTCACCAGTTCCTCGGTCAGGTTTGCGTTGGCACCCGCGTAAACCGCAGAGGTGGCATCCAGCACCAGATCGAGCTTGCGCTCTTTGATCACTTCTTCCAGCGCGGTCTTGGCTTTCGGCAGCAGGTCTTTCTGCAGGTCTTGCACCGCCTGACCTTCCATTGCGCGCAGCTTTTTCAGCGTGGTTTCAAAATCGGAACGCTTGAAATTCATTTTGCGCTGCTGCTCGGCCTTCTGCTCGTCGGACCAGGTCATGCCATTTTTCTGAGCGTCTTCCGCCATCTTTTGCACTTCCGCACGAATGCTTTCCGCACTGTTTTGCAGCTGCGAATATTCTGAACTGGTTTTCAGCGCATTGATTTTGGAGGTCGCCTTTTCAGTGCTCATGATCGCCGCCTGAATATTCACCACAGCGACCTTGGTCTGCGCCACGGCTGCGCCGGTAAACAGCAGACCTGCCAGTAAAATTGCACTTGCTTTAACAAATTTGAACACGTTTATTCTCCGTATCTCTGTTCATTTGCTGCACCCGGGGGAGCACAGGTATTTTTATTAATTAGAAGCTGTTACCCAGCGAGAACTGGAACACTTCTACATCATCGTCCTCATTCTGCTCCAGTGCTTTGGAGAGGCTGAAGGTAAGCGGGCCAAAGCCGGTAATCCAGGTCAGGCCTATACCTGCTGAGACGTTGAGGTACTTGGCGTCGATATCGTAACAGTTCAGCTGAGATTCACCACAGTTGGAACTGAAAACATTACCCACGTCGACAAAAAATGCAGACTGCATGGAGCGCTGATCTTTCACGAACGGGATGGGGAAAATTACTTCCGCACTACCTTCCACCAGAATGTTGCCACCGAAAGGCTGCGGCCGGCGCGTGGGCTCCGTAGTCGCCAGCTCACCGGAAGAGTCATCCAGCACGTAACAGAATTTGGTGGTATCCCCCTCCGCATTCACGGCGCACTCGCGGATAATATAGTTGACCGCTGGCGTGGAGCGCGGGCCAAGGGTGTTACGCTCGAACCCTCGCACCGAGCCGAAGCCACCACCGTAGAAATTCTCAAAGAACGGCAGCTGCTCTGTATCCCCGTACCCCTCGGCGTAACCGAGGCGCGTGCGCAGCCGCAAGGTGAGATCCTTGGTCAGGGGGCGGAAATACTGGCCCGTGTAAATGAACTTGTAGTATTCGAGATCGCCACCGGGCAACGCGATTTCCACCGATGCCCGCTGCGACGCGCCACGGGTGGCGAGGATACCGCGGTTGAGGGTGGAGCGGGCATAGGAGGTAGTCAGAGACCAGGTATCGAATGCATCACCATAGAGGTCAACAAATCCCATGGGGTTGGTATTCAACAGGCTCTCATCCAGCGGCATACTGAGATCCAGCGCCAGATTGTCTTCTTTGGCCTTCGCGATAGCCTCCAGCACATCCGCCTGATCAGAACTCAGGATTTCCCCAGTGACACCATCCACGGGCAGCGGACTACCCTTGATTTCCTGGACCGAGTTGCTGTTGGAGCTCAACTCCAGGTGGTTGAAGCCTACGTTCAGCCCGACCCGGGAGATTTCAGACACCGGGTAACCGAAGCTGAGGCCGGCCCCATAGGTGGTGGTGTTGTAGCTGGAAAGGTTAATTTCCGAATAGTCCCGCTCCTGATAGAACACATTAAAACCACGGCTCACACCATCCGGCGTAAAATAGGGATCGGTGTAGGAGAAATTAACCACAGACTGGTATCGGGAGGTATTTACCGCAAAGCCAACCGACTTACCGGTACCCAGCCAGTTGTTCTCCTGAATATTGGCGCCCAGCACCAGACCACTGCCCTGCGCATAACCCAGGGTGCCACCAATGGTGCCCGACGGCTGCTCTTCTACGGTGTATTCCACGTCGATCTGGTCAGAAGTGCCCGGCACCTCGGTGGTCTCCACCTGTACTTCCTTGAAGTACCCGAGACGCTCGAGGCGTACCTTGGACTGCTCGATACGGGCAGAGGATGCCGATGCAGATTCCATCTGGCGCATTTCTCGGCGCAGCACATCGTCCGAGGTGCGTGTGTTGCCGCGGAAATTGATCCGGCGGACATAGGCGCGTTTACCCGGGTCAATAAAGAAGGTCACCTTTACGGTTTTGTCTTCATCATTGGCTTCCGGCATGCCGTTGACTTCGGCAAAGGTGTAGCCTTCGTTGCCGAGGCGCTTGGTGATGTAGTCAGAGGTGGTGGTCATCAGCACCTGCGAGAACGTCTGCCCCTTGCGCACCAGCAACAGGCGACGAATTTCTTCCTCGGATACCACCGGATCACCCGCCAGCTCTACCTCGGAAACCTTGTAGATGTCCCCTTCGGAAATATTGACGGTGATAAATACGCTCTGCTTGTCCGGGCTGAGGGAAACCTGTGTGGAGTCGATCTTGAACTCCAGGTAACCGCGGTCGAGGTAGTAGGACTCCAGCCGCTCCAGGTCACCGGTCAGCTTTTCCCGGGAATACTTGTCGTCGCTATTCAGCCACGACAACCAACCGGTGGTCTGCAGCTCAAAAATTTCCGCCAGCTCATCGTCCGAGAAGGCACTGTTGCCGACAATATTGATATGCTTGATCGCAGCCACGGAGCCCTCGTCCACGACGACTTTCAGCTCCACCTGGTTGCGCGGCAGCTCTTTGACCTCGGTTTTCACGCTGGCGCCGTAGCGCCCCTGCGCGACATACTGACGCTGCAGCTCCTGGGCCAGCCCTTCAAGGGTTGCGCGCTTGAAGATCTGCCCTTCGGCCAGGCCGTTATCGTTCATGCCCTTGAGCAGGTCTTCCGTCTTGATCGCCTTGTTGCCGGTGATTTCAATCTTGGAAATGGCCGGGCGCTCGCGCACGGTAATCACCAGCACGCCGTTTTCACGACCAATCTGAATATCCTGGAAGTAACCGGTACGGAATAGCGCGCGCGTAGCACTCTGGATTTCCAGACTTTCGATCTGGTCGCCCACACGCACCGGCAGTGCCGCAAATACGCTACCGGCAGAGACACGCTGCAGGCCTTCAACGCGAATGTCGTTGACGACAAACGACTGGGCATAGGCTGCAACCGGCAGAGCCAGGCCAAGCGACGCCGCTTTCAGGAAATTCTTCATCTACTAATTCCGAGTTGTTATTCGCAAATCCAGCCGGGCCATTGTGCCCGTTGTTACATTTCCAGCTCCCGGGGAGCCGGACCTAGAGGCGCAGAATGTCGTTGTATAACGCCAGCGCCATAATACCGAGTACCATCGCCATACCTACCTGCAGCCCGATCATCTGAACCCGTTCCGATACCGGTGAGCCCTTGATGGCCTCGATTCCGTAGTAAAGCAGGTGCCCACCGTCGAGAACCGGAATGGGCAGCAGGTTCAATACGCCCAGGCTGATGCTGAGCAGCGCCAACAGTGACAGGAACGACTGCCATCCGGCATCCGCCGAGGTGCCGGCCACTTTAGCAATGGTGATTGGGCCACTCAAGTTGCGGGTCGACAACTGCCCGAACAGCAGTTTCTTCAGGCTTTCGAGGGTAAACGCAGTTTTACTCCAGGTTTCCTCCAGCCCCTTGCTGAAGGCCCCGAGCACACCATAGTGGTAGCGCCTCACCCGATCTTCCGGCCAGGCTGAGGCCACCGGCAGAACGCCGATGCGCCCGATCTCTTCACCGGTATCCTGCTTTACCGCATCCGGCGTAATCGACAGTCGCTGCTCGGCACCATCCCGCAGCACCGTGACTTCCAGTGCCTGCCCAGGGTGGGCCTTGATATAACTAGTCCATTCATCCCAACCGCCGTACTCACGACCGTCGGTGGCGACAATTTCATCACCCGCTTGCAGCCCACCCTGCTCCGCAGGGCTGCCCGGCACGACCTGAGCGAGCTGCATACTCACCGATGGCGTCCACAGCGCGATACCGATCTCTTGCAGCGGGTCTGGCACTTCCTGCCCGGCCAACCAGCGCTCTACGTCCGCGTACATATGATATTCGAGCGAAGAATCCGGGTAGCGCACCGAGAATTTAATGTGGCCCGTATCGCCCAGGCGCTGGGCAAGCTGCCAGTTGAGTGCCTGCCAGGTCGGTGTAGCGTGATCATCGACCGCGATAATCTCTTGCCCCGCCTCCAGGCCGGCAAATGCCGCCAGGCTGCCGGGCTCCACTTTGTCCACAATGGGCACCGCACCCGAGGTACCACCGAGGAAAACGCCCCAAAACAGGACAATCGCCAGCAGGAAGTTGGCGACAGGTCCTGCCGCGGCGATCGCCATGCGCTGCCACACACTTTTGCGGTTAAACGCCTGATCCAGCTCTGTCGGCGCCACATTGCCCTCGCGCTCATCCAGCATCTTTACGTAGCCGCCCAGCGGGATGGCGGAAATGGTGAACTCGGTGCCGTGCCGGTCATACCGGGAAAACAGCCGGCGGCCGAATCCCACGGAAAAGCGCAATACCTTGACCCCACACCAGCGCGCCACAATGAAGTGACCAAACTCGTGAAAGCTCACCAGCACACCAAGGGCGATCAGGGCCCAGACTGCAGTTTGTAGAAAATCTAGCATGGGGTCAGTTTACATTGATCTCGATTGCGGACACGGTTGCCCCACAGGGGTACCGCACATTTCTTCCAGTAGGTCGCAGGCCCGCTCACGAGCGATCCGGTCAGCGAGTTCGACTGCATTCAGGTCTGTCAGTTCAACGATTTCGCTGGATTTCATGACCTTTTCGATCAACTGGGCAATTCCAGTGAACGGAAGGCGCCCGCTGAGGAATGCCTCAACGGCAACTTCATTGGCGGCATTCAGAACCGTGGGCGCGCTACCTCCGACCGCCATGGCTTCCCGGGCCAGTCGCAGACAGGGAAAACGCACCTCATCCGGCGCCTCGAAGTCGAGCCGCCCCTGGGCAATCAGGTCCATGGCCGAAACCCCGCTGTCGATACGTTCCGGGAACGCCAGCGCATGCGCAATAGGGGTCCGCATATCCGGGTTGCCCATTTGCGCCAGCAGTGAGCCATCCCGGTACTGCACCATGGAGTGCACGATACTCTGGGGATGCACCACCACTTCAATATCTTCCGGCTTGGCGTGGAAAAGATAGCAGGCCTCGATAAACTCCAGCCCCTTGTTCATCATGGTCGCGGAATCCACCGAGATCTTGCGCCCCATCGACCAGTTGGGATGGGCACAGGCTTCATCCGGCGTTACCGCTTCCAGGGCCGCCGGTGGGGTGGTGCGGAAAGGACCGCCGGATCCCGTTAGCAGGATCCGATCAACCCCGGCGCTTTCTAACGTATCACAGGGGTGCGGCAAGCACTGAAAAATAGCGTTGTGCTCACTGTCGATGGGTAACAGCTGGGCATCACTTTCCGCCAGGGCCTGCATGAACAAGGGGCCAGCCATCACCAGCGATTCCTTGTTGGCCAGCAGTACCTTCTTCCCGGAACGCACTGCGGCAAGGGTCGGTTTCAGCCCAGCGGCACCAACGATGGCCGCCATCACCACCGCCACCCGCGCATCGGACGCCACCTGACATAGCGCTCCGACGCCGTATAGCACTTCCGTGGGAAGATCGTCCCCCGCCAGCGCGGTCCGGAGTTGACTGGCCCGCTCCTCATCCAGCACTACGGCGTAGCGCGGCGCATGCTGCCGGCACTGCTGCGCCAATTCCGCCACGCGCTCACGGGCGGTGAGTGCAAATACGGAATATTTATCAGGGTGACGGGCGAGCACATCGAGAGTACTGACACCAATAGAGCCAGTGGAACCGAGCACGCAGACGGGTTGCGGGGTGTTGGAATACATGAAAACGAACTACCTCAGAGCCCCGGCGTCAGATCGGATCGATGTGACGCGAGGACCAATTCTCGTTAACGGCTCACAGGCTGGGCGGCACACGAACAAGATACGCCCTACGGTTACAGATACTTGGGAAGTTCACTGGCCAGGGCCGCCATGGTAAATACCGGCAGCGCTGCCGTGAGGCTGTCGAGGCGATCGAGAATACCGCCGTGGCCAGGCAGGATTCGGCTGCTGTCTTTGATTCCCCGGTGGCGCTTGAACATGCTCTCCACCAGGTCGCCAATCACCGATGCCAGAGCCGTCACCAGGACACCCACTGTAAACAGGAGGGTGTTCTTGGCCGGCAGTTCAAACGCGAAAGATACCCCCAGCGCCAGCACGAGACACGCGGCGAGGCCGCCAAAGAAGCCTTCCCACGATTTGCCGGGGCTCACTTCGCGCGCCAGCTTGTGCTTGCCGAACTTGCGCCCCACGAAGTACGCGCCGACATCGGCGGCGACAACCACCGCCACCACAAACAATACCAGCCAGGCACCGTGCTCCAGCCCCTGGAGGATCACGACGGAAAGCCACGCGGGTACCAGCACCACCAGGCCAATCAGCCCCCGCGCCCAGCGGTTGCCCCACAACATGGCACTGGCGGGATACCCTTGCACCCACAGGAATGCCAACGCCCACCATCCGCAAGCGACCGCCAGAATCTGGCGCGCGCGATCGGTATCGGGGCTGGAAAAATCAAAGTCAAATACATAGCGCGCGGTGGCAATCAATGCCGCACCCAGTGCGCCCACAAAAACGAACCGCAAAGCACGATTCAAATTGGAGAGGTTGGCCCACTCCCAGCCACCCAAAAGAATGACACCGGCAATCGCAATCGAAAACCATTGCTGCGGCACCCAGAAAAGCAGCCCCAGAAAAAGAGCGACTAACACCAGCGCGGTAATTATTCGTTGTTTTAGCACCGTTTAACCCTTGATCATTTTATTCTGGTGACCGGCTGCCTCATCTCATTCAGCCGGGACCGATGAACCCCGGCCCTCAGGCCTGCGCTTCCAGACCGCCCGGATTGCGCGCACCAAAGCGGCGGTCACGCCGCTGGTACGCATCCAGCGCAAGGTCCAACTCGTTTGTATCAAAATCTGGCCACAGCGTTTCGGTAAAATAGAATTCGCTGTAGGCAGCCTGCCAGAGGATGAAATTACTGATTCGCTGCTCACCACTGGAACGAATCACCAGATCTACCGGCGGCAGGTCGGCCAGCTGTACTCGCTCACCCAGAGCCACGTCGTCGATGGAATCCGCACTGCGCTCACCGCGGGCCACCTCTTCCGCCAGTGAACGGGCAGCCTGGGCGATATCCCACTGACCGCCGTAGTCCGCGGCGATAACCAGCGTACCGCTTGTACCATCCCGGGTAAGCGCTTCGGCTTCGGCGATTGCTCGCTGCAGCCTCAGCGAGAAGCGGTCCCGCCTGCCGATCACCCGCAGCCGCACGCCCTGCTCGCGCATCTTGCGCGCCTCACGCCGCAGATAGGAATGGAACAGCGTCATCAACAGTTCCACTTCCGCCGGCGGACGCTGCCAGTTCTCACTGGAAAAAGCGAACAGCGTCAGCACCTCAATCTGGCGCGCTTTGCAGGCCTCGATCAGATCGCGAATCCGTTCGACGCCGGCCTTGTGCCCCGCGGAGGGCGACAAGCCCCGGTTTGCCGCCCAGCGGCCGTTGCCATCCATGATGATGGCAACGTGGCGAGGCCCCAAAGGCTCATACTCTGTCGCACCAGTACCACCAGCTGACATCAGATTTCCATCAGGTCTTTTTCTTTCACCGCCAGTGCTTTTTCCACTTCGGCAACGTACTTGTCTGTCAGCTTCTGGATTTCATCCGCTGCACGACGCTCATCGTCTTCGGAGATTTCCTTTTCCTTCAGCAGCGCTTTGACTTCTGCCAGCGCATCGCGACGGTTATTGCGGATGGACACTCGCGCGCTCTCCGCTTCACCTTTCGCCTGCTTGATGAAGTTCTTACGGGTCTCTTCGGTCAGCATGGGCATCGGGATACGGATGACCGCGCCGGCGGTGCTCGGGTTCAGGCCGAGATCCGACTTCATGATGGCTTTTTCAATGTCGGGCACCAGGTTCTTTTCCCAGGGCGTCACCGACAGGGTGCGCGCATCTTCCACAGTGACATTGGCCACCTGGGAAAGCGGGGTATCGGAGCCGTAGTAAGACACCTGAATGCCGTCGAGAATACTGGGATGCGCGCGACCTGTGCGAATCTTGTTGAAATTGCTGCCCAATGCTTCGAGGGCCTTTTTCATGCGCCCTTCCGCTTCTTTCTTGATATCGTCAATCACTGATTCACGTCCTCTTCAATAAGTGTGCCTTCTTCACCGCCCACAACGATATTCAACAGTGCGCCGGTCTTGTCCATCCGGAAAACCCGCACTGGCATATTGTGCTCGCGGCACAGGCAGATTGCAGTTAAATCCATTACACCGAGCTTTTTGTCGAGCACCTCATCGTAGGTGAGGCGGTCGTAACGGGTCGCATCGGGAACCAGCACCGGGTCAGCGGAATAAACCCCATCTACCTTGGTGGCCTTGAGCACCATCTCCGCTTCCATTTCGATACCGCGCAGACACGCTGCGGAATCCGTGGTGAAGAACGGATTGCCCGTGCCCGCGGCAAAAATCAGCACCTCTCCCCGCTCCAGGTATCGAATCGCCGCGCGCCGATCGTAGTGGTCCACAATACCGCTCATCTGGATCGCGGACATAACACGCGAGGAGATATTGGAGCGCTCCAGGGCATCGCGCAGCGCCAGAGCGTTCATCACCGTGGCCAGCATGCCCATGTGGTCACCGGTCACACGGTCCAGTCCGGCCGCATTCAGAGCCGCGCCGCGGAACAGGTTGCCGCCGCCGACCACAAGTCCGACCTGCACACCAATCCCGACCAGCTGACCGATTTCCAGTGCCATCTTGTCCAGCACCTTGGGGCTGATCCCGAACCCCTGCTCGCCCATCAGCTCTTCTCCGCTGAGTTTTAACAGGATTCGCTTGTATTTGCGGTCTTTGATACCTGGCATCCTTTGATCCTCAACTGTCACGGGCTAAATTCATTGTTGAGACGCAAACCCTATTCCAGTTTGCGCCCGCCGAACATTACAACAATTTCGGCGCTTTACCTATGGCCCAGCCGTTCAGGAGGGCGCATTAACGGTATATTCAGCCCTGCGAGCAACCCAACTGCACATTTTGTAAGCAGCAGATTACTGCAGGCCAGATACCACAACGGGGTGCCCCGGCAGTATTCTGATGAACACCCCGGGAGCACCCCGCTGGCGCCGGCGACACTGGGTCGCCGGCGAATCAGACATCAAGAACTGGATTTAACCTGTGCAGCCACTTCCGCTGCAAAGTCCACTTCTTCTTTTTCAATGCCTTCACCCACTTCGAAACGCACGAAGCTGGACACATCACCACCGGCATCCTTCACCAGCTTGGCAACGGTAACGTCCGGGTTCTTAACGAAGGGCTGCTCCACCAGGCTGTTTTCCTTGAGGAACTTCTTGATACGACCGCCCATCATCTTCTCGACGATTTCGGCAGGCTTACCTTCCATGTCCGGCTGGGCCTTGATGATCTCTTTTTCCTTCTCCAGCACGTCGGCCGGCATATCTTCCGGCTTCACAACCTGCGGATTTACCGCAGTTACGTGCATAGCCACATCGCGCGCAGTTTCAACGTCACCGCCACTCAAGGCAACGATGGCCGCAATGCGGCTGTTGGAGTGCACATAAGCACCCACTACCGGCGCTTCCACCAGCTCGATACGACGCACACCAATGTTTTCGCCGATCTTCTGCACCAGTGCTTCACGTGCTTCTTCCAGCTCGCCTTCCATCAGCGCAGCAACGTCCACCTGACGCTCCGCAAAAGCCTTATCAACAACCTTGGCAACAAACGCCTTGAAGTTGTCATCGCGGGCCACGAAGTCAGTTTCGGAGTTCACTTCTACCAGAACACCGTAGCTGCCATCTTCGGCAACTTTGGCGGCAACGATGCCATCCGCAGCGGTACGGCCCGCTTTCTTGGCCGCTTTCAGGCCGGAAGCCTTACGCAGGTCTTCAATCGCTTTTTCGATATCACCATCGGCCTCAGTCAGTGCTTTTTTGCACTCCATCATCGGCAGGCCGGTGCGCTCGCGCAGTTCTTTTACCATTGACGCGGTAATCGCCATGATTCAATCCTCGGGTTCAGATTCAAATTCTTTGATGGATTTGAAAAAAAGGGGCCGGATAAATGGCCCCTTTTCCCTGCAGCGTAACCCAATAATGTTACACCGCCAGTAGCCTGCAGCTATGACTCAAATATTAAGAGTCAGCAGCAGCCTGGTCGTCGCTCGCTTCTACGTATTCGCTCTGCGCAGCACCGCCAGCTTCCGCCGCACCGGCAACAACCGCATCGGCTACCGCAGTGGTGTACAGCTTGATGGCACGGATGGCGTCATCGTTGCCAGGAATAACGTAGTCAACGCCTTCAGGGCTGCTGTTGGTGTCAACGATACCGATAACCGGGATGCCCAGCTTGTTGGCTTCCTGGATAGCGATACGCTCGTGCTCAACGTCGATCACGAACAGCGCGTCAGGCAGGCCGCCCATGTCTTTGATACCACCGATGGAGCGCTCAAGCTTGTCCATGGTGCGGGTGCGCATCAGGGCTTCTTTCTTGGTCAGCTTCTCGAAGGTACCGTCCTGAGACTGGGCTTCGAGCTCGCGGTAACGCTTGATGGAAGCGCGGATGGTTTTGTAGTTGGTGAGCATACCACCCAGCCAGCGGTTGCTGACGTAAGGCTGACCTGCACGCTCGGCCTGTTCCTTGATGGACTTCTGCGCAGCGCGCTTGGTGCCAACAAACAGAACCTTCTTCTTCTGCGCAGCCATGCCTTTGATGATTTGCAGAGCTTCGTTGAAGGCCGGAACAGTGTGCTCCAGGTTGATGATGTGAATCTTGTTACGGGCACCAAAGATGAATTGACCCATCTTGGGGTTCCAGTAGCGGGTCTGGTGGCCAAAGTGGACACCAGCCTGCAGCATATCGCGCATGCTGACTTGCGGCATAATAAACCTCAGTTTTCACACGGAAGCGATGAGCACTATCTTTGGCTGATCACTTCCCGGGTTACATCCTCCATATACCCCATTCACCAATCCCCACCTTCAAAACTGACGGTGAAGACACCCAGGAGAATGTGCCGGTATATGTGCGGCGTTTGTTCAGGGCAAAGAAAAAATCCCGCCCCGGTTTGGTTGATTTCGCCCGGGCACCGCCCAAAGCGGCGCGCTTTATACCACATTACGGGGGGCGCTGGAAGTATAGGCTCACCAGGAATGCGCCGGAGGCCACCCCGGTTTCCACCATCCGCGGCGGGCCAACGCCTCCGGGGGCCACACCACCTGTGTCAGACCGCAAGATCCGAGATAAGGGTGCCGCTACAGGGTCTGATAATGTGCTGCAGCGCGGTAATTCCGCTACAATACGGCGCCGCACGCCACCTGGCTCGACAGCCGTTTTTCGTCAACGTGCGTATAAATGTACAGAATTTCCGGGAATATCCATGACCAATGCCGTAAAGACCCCTGAACAGATCGCCAAAATGCGCACCGCTGGCCGCTTGGCCGCCGAGGTGCTGGAGATGATTGGCGAGTACGTCGTTCCCGGTGTCACCACGGAAGAGCTGGATCGCCGCTGCCACGACCATATCGTCAATGTGCAACAGGCCATTCCCGCCTGCCTCGGTTACCGCGGCTTTCCCAAATCGATCTGCACGTCCGTGAACGAGGTGATCTGCCACGGTATTCCGTCGGAGTCCAAGGTCCTCAAGAAAGGCGACATCATCAATATCGACGTAACAGTCATCAAGGATGGCTGGTATGGCGACACCTCCAAAATGTACTTCGTAGGCAAGCCCGTGCCCCACGCCAAGCGCCTGGTCGAAGTGACGCAGGAATGCCTGTACAAGGCCATCGAAATCGTGCGTCCCGGCACCACTCTGGGGGATATTGGCCATGTTATCCAGCAGCATGCCGAGAAAAATTACTACTCCGTGGTGAAGGATTTTTGTGGCCACGGGATCGGCAACGTCTTCCACGAAGACCCGCAAATCCTGCACTACGGAAAGCCCGGCACCGGGCAGGTGCTGGAAGAAGGCATGACCTTCACCATCGA
This sequence comes from Microbulbifer sp. Q7, assembly GCF_001639145.1. Classification (NCBI taxonomy): domain Bacteria; kingdom Pseudomonadati; phylum Pseudomonadota; class Gammaproteobacteria; order Cellvibrionales; family Microbulbiferaceae; genus Microbulbifer; species Microbulbifer sp. Q7. The sequence continues at coordinate 1,480,648 of NZ_LROY01000002.1, forward strand.
ACCCATGATCAACGCCGGCAAACCAGGCAGCCGTGTCCTGCGGGATGGCTGGACCGCCGTGACCGTAGACCGGCGGCTGTCCGCTCAATGGGAGCACACCATGGCTGTTACGTCGGACGGCGTAGAGATCCTGACCGCGCGCAAGGAAGAGTCTTTTTAATCTGGCAAGGCGCTGCTGGTATAGAGCGCAGCCAGAGTGATCGCGTGAATACGGCCACCACCTAACTAGCCTGCGCTTGGCTAACCCAATAGTGGCCAGGGAAGGAACAACAGGCCCAGGGCGCCACGCACTCCAGCGGGGGCCCGGACCGAACCGGACTCGATACTGATGAATTCCAAGCCACTGGCCCAGATACCACACTTTGAAAGGCCGCTGTTTTTTTTCGACCAGTCCCGCTTCCGCCGTGACCTGGAAGCCGGCGAGCGCCCTGCACTGGAGATTTTCAAAGATGCCGTGGTTGCCGCTGACACCCATATGGGACGCCGCTTCCGCGAGGGCGAAGACGTACGCACCCTGGTTTACGAGCGCGCGCTGTTTGTCGACTGCCTGCTGCACTACGCCTGGCATCAGTTTCAGTGGCCAGACAACATCAGCCTGCTGGCGGTCGGTGGTTACGGTCGTGGTGAACTGCACCCGAGATCGGACATTGACCTGCTGATCCTCAGTCAGGAAAAGCCCACCGGCAGCACCGTAGACAATATCGAGCGCCTGGTCGCTTTCCTGTGGGACCTGAAGCTCGACATTGGCCACTCGGTACGCACGGTCGATCACTGTATCGAAATGGCGGCGGAAGACATCACCGTCGCCACCAACCTGATGGAATGCCGCACGGTGGTGGGCAACCCGGCGCTGGGCGAGGCACTGGCGGAGCGCATGACGCCAGACAGGATCTGGCCCGCGGACCAGTTCTTCACCGCAAAATACGCCGAGCAGGAATCCCGCCACAACAAACAGCAGGGTGCCGAATACAATCTCGAGCCCAATATAAAGAAAGCCCCCGGTGGGCTGCGGGATATCCAGACCATCAACTGGGTGGCCAAGCGCTACTTTCAGGTGCGCACGCTCAAGCAGCTGCAGGGCAAGGGCTTCTTTACCGAAGAGGAATTTGCCATCTTGCAGTCCGGTGAGGACTTCCTGTGGCGGGTACGCTACGGGCTTCACCTGTTGGCGGGGCGACCGGAAGAGCGACTGCTGTTTGACTACCAGCGCGAACTGGCGCGGGAGTTCGGCTACAAGGACAACGATACGCACCTGGCGGTTGAGCAGTTCATGCACACGTATTACCGCATCGTTATGGCGCTGCGGGAATTGAACGATGTGATGCTGCAGTTCCTGGATGAGGCAATCCTCCAGCGCGGCAAACACCTGCCGGTCACCCCAATCAATGAACGTTTCCAGTTGCGTGGCAATACGATTGAGGCCACGGTCACCCGCACCTTTATCGAATACCCCCCGGCACTGCTGGAGATCTTCGTGCTGATGGCCAACAACCCGGACATCCACGGAGTGCGGGCCTCGACCATCCGGTTGATCCGCGAGCATCGCCACCTGATCGACGACCAGTTTCGCGCAGATCCCACCAACACACGCCTGTTCATGCAGTTGCTGCGCAGCCCCCGCGGGCTCTCCACCCAGCTCACCCGCATGACACGCTACGGCATCCTCGGTCGCTATCTGCCGGAATTTGGCCGGGTCACCGGGCAAATGCAGCACGACCTTTTCCACATCTATACCGTGGACGCCCACACCCTGCAGGTGGTGCGCAATATGCGCAGTTTCCGCGGCGACGATGCCTGGGAGAAATTTCCCCTCGCCGCAGAAATCCTGTCGCGCATGCGCAAACCGGAATTGCTGTATATCGCCGGTCTGTACCACGACATCGCCAAGGGCCGTGGCGGCGACCACTCAAAGCTCGGCATCGTGGACGCAGACGCTTTCTGCCGCCGTCACGGACTGCCGGCACGAGACCGCCGCCTGGTGTGCTGGCTAGTGGAAAAACACCTGCTGATGAGCGCAGTATCCCAGAAGCAGGACATTTCCGACCCTGAGGTGGTGCACGCGTTTGCTGGCGAAGTGGGCGACCGCGAACACCTGGACTACCTGTACGCCCTGACCGTGGCGGACATCAATGCCACCAACCCAGACCTGTGGAACAGCTGGCGCGCGAGCCTGATGCGCCAGTTGTACCAGTACACCCAGCGCGCGCTGCGCCGGGGACTGGAAAACCCGATCGATCGCGATGAAATCTACATCGAAACCCAGGCGCAAGCCCGCAATATGCTGCGCGCCATGGGCCTCCCCAGCAATGCCGTGGAAGACATCTGGTCGGAAATGGGGGAAGACTATTTCGTGCGCGAAAGCGCCGACAGCATCACCTGGCACACTGCCGCCATTTATCAGCTACAGAAAGATCCGGAACGCGATGAGGACACTGACAGTGTTGTGCTCACGCGCAATTCCGGCCCCGGCGAACACGATGGCGCCACCGAGGTCTTCGTGTACACCCCGGACCGGGCCAACGTGTTTGCCGCCGTGGTGACCGGCCTCGACATGCTCAACCTGAACATTCACGATGCGCGCCTGTACAGCTCCGCCGGCGGATACACCCTCGACACCTTTTACGTGCTGGATGAGTCTGGCCAGCCGTTGCTGGATGAACCACATCGACTGGAGCAGATCCGCAATACCCTGCAGCAGGAACTGAAACTGGTGGAGGACTACTCCAAAGTGATTCAGCGCCGCACTCCGCGCCGCCTGAAAATGTTCCACCTGCCCAGCCAGGCCCATATTTCTACGAGCCCGGAAGATAACTACAGCACTCTGGAAATCACCAGCGCAGACCGACCGGGCCTACTGGCGCGGATCGCGCGCATATTCATTTCCCACGATCTGCGTCTGCACAATGCCAAGATTTCCACCCTGGGGGAGCGCGTCGAGGATATTTTCCATATCACCGACGCCGACGATCAACCGCTCACCGACCCGGCACTGATAGAGACGCTCGAGCAGGCCATCTGCCAGGAACTGGATGCACACCAGGCCACACTGCCGCCGCAGCCCTGACCCCCGCAGCCCCGAATAGCTTTGTATACAGACCAATAACATGAACCCGAATTTGCAACAGCTACAGCCCTACCCCTTCGCCAAACTGGCAACACTCAAGGAGGGGCTGGAACCGCCGGCGGCACTCAGCCATATCGCGCTATCAATCGGCGAGCCCAAACACGCACCGCCGGCCTTTGTGCGCGACGAGCTGATCGACAACCTGGATAAGCTCTCTGCCTACCCTCTCACCAAGGGGCTGGATGCACTGCGTGAAACCATTGCCCGCTGGCTGTGCCAGCGCTTTCAGCTGGACCACGTCGATGCGGCCAGCCAGGTCATACCGGTCAACGGAACCCGCGAAGCGCTGTTTGCCTTCGCCCAGGCGGTGGTATCGCCGGGCGCCAGGGTACTGATGCCCAATCCCTTCTACCAGATTTACGAAGGTGCTGCGCTGCTGGCGGGCGCCACCCCACACTTCATCAATTGCAGTGCCGATACCGGCTTCAAGCCAGACTTTGACGCGGTTCCCGAAACGGTCTGGCAGCAGTGCGAGCTGCTGTACCTGTGCACGCCGGGCAACCCCACCGGCGCCCTGCTGGACATGGACGACCTGAAGCGGCTGATTGCCCTGGCCGATCGCTACCAGTTCATCATCGCCTCTGACGAGTGCTACTCGGAACTCTATTTCGACGAGAGCAGTCCGCCCGCAGGCCTGCTGCAGGCATGCGCAGAATTGGGCCGCCACGATTACCGTCGCTGCGTGGTGTTTCACAGCCTGTCAAAGCGCTCCAACCTGCCCGGCCTGCGGTCCGGCTTTGTCGCGGGCGATGCTGAGGTTCTGGAAAAATTCCTGCTCTACCGCACCTACCACGGCTGCGCCATGCCGGTGCCAACCCAGTACGCCTCCATCGCCGCCTGGCAAGACGAGCAGCACGTGAAGGAAAACCGCGCACTGTACCGACAGAAGTTCGATGCCGTACTGGACATTCTCGACGGATGTCTGGATGTGCAGAAACCGGAAGCCAGTTTCTATCTGTGGCCCCGCGTGGGCGATGGCGAGGCATTTGCCCGCGAGCTGTTCCGCCAACAACATATTACCGTCCTCCCCGGTGCCTACCTGGCCCGCGAGGCCAGCGGGGTAAACCCGGGCACGGAATATGTCCGTATGGCCCTGGTCGCCACCCTGGATGAATGTATTGAAGGGGCAAAACGCATCAAGCAGTTCTGCCGTTAAGTGCACCCCGCAAATGAATCGACAATGACCGCAAAGAATCTGTTAAAAAAAGAGCGCGTGGACTACGTGCTCAACCGGCTGGAAGAGCTCTATCCGGAAACGCCGGTCCCGCTGGACCATTTCGACGCCTACTCCCTGCTGGTGGCGGTATTGTTGTCGGCACAATGCACCGATGAACGGGTAAACCAGATTACGCCGGGTCTGTGGGCACTGGCAGACAACCCGTACGATATGGCGAAAGTACCGGTGGAGAAGATCCGCGAGGTCATCCGCCCCTGCGGTCTGTCTCCGCAGAAATCGAAAGCCATCCAGAAACTCTCGGAAATTCTGGTCAACGAATACCACGGCCAGGTACCGGAAAATATGGCAGCACTGGAAACCCTTCCCGGTGTTGGCCACAAAACCGCAAGCGTGGTTATGGCACAGGCCTTCGGCCACCCGGCTTTTCCGGTGGACACCCACATCCACCGTCTGGCCCAGCGCTGGGGACTCACCTCAGGAAAAAATGTGGTGCAGACTGAAAAAGATCTGAAGCGCTTATTCCCGAAGGAAAAGTGGAACAAGCTGCACTTGCAGATCATTTTCTATGGACGTGAATACTGCAGCGCAAGGGGCTGCGATGGTACCGTGTGCGAGATCTGCACCACCTGTTACCCGGCGCGCAAACACCCGAAAAAAATCAACAAAGCCTGAACCCGCTCTCAGGACAATCAAACAGAGACAGGAAATTCCATGATTACCCTTTACGGCATCAAGAATTGCGACACCGTAAAAAAAGCCCGCAAGTGGCTCGAGCAGAATGATGTGGCGTACCGCTTTCACGACTTCCGCGAAGACGGCATGAGTGATGTTCCCCTGCAGCAGTGGCTGCAGGAATTCGGCTGGGAACAGGTATTGAATCGGCGCTCCACCAGCTGGCGTGCGCTGAGCGACGCGCAAAAGAACGCAATGGACAACGGCAGTGCCGAGTCTCTGGCCAGCGAAACGCCCACCCTGATCAAGCGCCCGGTCATGGCCCGGGGTGAAAACACCCTGTTCGGCTTCAAGGCCGATGACTACGCCCGCTTCGTCCAGTAGCACAGCCGCAGTCCCCAGTCACCGTAATCTCGACTATGTGAAAAGAATCAGACTCAGGAAAAGGAAACCATCATGAGCAACGTATACAGCATCGGCTTTGGCGTCGGCACCTGCAACAGCAAGGGCGAGTGGCTCGAAGTCTACTTCCCGCAACCTCTGCTGAACCCGGCAGACGCGGTTGCCAGTGCGGTTACCGGAACGCTGAACATTGAAGGCGGCAATGTCGCTGTGGCACTGGAGCAGGCCCAGCTGCAACCACTTGCCGACCAGCTGGAAAGTGCCGGCGCCAATGCACAGGCCGACATTCTGCGCCAGTTTGCCGGCAGCCAGCGCCCGCTGGTGGCGGTCGTCCTGCACAGCGATGACGCGCCACAGTCTGTACCCGAGTCCTACCTGAAGCTGCACCTGCTGTCTCACCGCCTGGTAAAGCCACACGGCACCAAACTGGACGGTATTTTTGGCCAGCTGGCAAACGTTGCCTGGACCAACCAGGGCGCAATCGACCTTGAGGAGCTACCCCAGCGCCAGTTGGAAGCACGCCTGAAGGGCGAGCTGCTGGAAGTTTCCTGCGTAGATAAATTCCCCAAAATGACCAATTACGTGGTGCCGAAAGGTGTACGTATTGCACACACTGCCCGCGTGCGTCTCGGTGCTTACCTGGGCGAAGGCACCACAATCATGCACGAAGGGTTTGTTAACTTTAACGCGGGCACCGAAGGCCCGGGCATGATCGAGGGCCGTATCTCTGCTGGCGTATTCGTGGGTGCCGGCTCTGACCTGGGCGGTGGCAGCTCCACCATGGGCACCCTGTCCGGTGGTGGCAATATCGTAATCTCCCTGGGCGATGGCTGCCTGCTGGGCGCCAACGCCGGCACCGGTATCCCGCTGGGTGATCGCTGCACCGTTGAATCTGGCCTGTACATTACTGCCGGCACCAAAGTTGCCCTGCTGGATGACAAAGGCGAAGTTGCCGAGTCAGTAAAAGCCCGTGACTTGGCTGGTAAATCTGACCTTTTGTTCCGTCGCAACTCCGCAACTGGCGCCGTTGAGTGCTTGACCAACAAAAGTGCGGTGGAGCTGAACGCGGAGCTGCACAGTAATTAAGTCTGTGTCCGCTAGCTGCCGGGTTCGCATTGTTAGTGCCCGGTGGCGGCAGAACCTCAGGGGGAGCTTTTCGGAATCGCTGTAGATACATCCCTGTACGCTCCGGCGGTGCCATCCATGGCACCGACGGTTCCGAAAAGCTCCCCCTGACGCTCTGCCTTTGCAAAAAAATTTTGCGCTTTGGAATTTACTACCGAGTAATATCAACTGAACTCGTAAAGTAATTTGAATTTGGATATGAAGGTCCGTCTGGCGGGGACTTCTCGCGAGACGTTGATGAGCTGCGGGCGCCTTCGGCGTCCAAAGCGAATGCTTTGTCCGCGAGAGGGACCTCACGGAAGAGCCCCCATGGATGGATTGAGGGGGGACGCCTAGTCCGTGTCTCGCAAGAAGTCAGCGCCAGCCCGGCCGCCAATCAATAGGAACAGTGCTCCCAGAACCACGGAGCCAAAAGACACCACAATGACCCCGACAATAAAGCTTACCTTCGACCTGATCAGCAAACGATCCGTAACCCCTGAAGACGCAGGCTGTATGGAATTGATGCTCGAACGCCTGGAAAAAATCGGGTTCAAGACCGAACGCCTGCGCTTCGGTGATACCGATAACTTCTGGTCCGTGCGCGGCGAGGAAGGTCCGCTGTTTGCTTTCGCCGGCCACACCGACGTGGTGCCAACCGGCCCGGAAGCAAACTGGAAATACCCACCGTTTAAACCACAAATCGTCGACGGCATGCTCTATGGTCGTGGCGCGGCGGATATGAAAGGCTCACTGGCCGCGATGGTTATCGCCTGTGAAGAATTTGTCGCCGCACACCCGGATCACAAAGGCCGTATCGCCTTTCTGATCACCAGCGACGAAGAGGGCCCAGCCAAACACGGCACCGTGAAAGTGGTCGAATGGCTGGAAGAGCGGGGAGAGAAAATCGACTGGTGCCTGGTGGGCGAGCCTTCCAGCACCACCCTCGCCGGCGACGTCATCAAAAACGGTCGCCGCGGTTCACTGGGCCTCGAGCTTACCGTGTTCGGCATTCAGGGCCATGTCGCCTACCCGCACCTGGCGGAAAATCCGGTACACAAGCTGGCGCCCGCACTGGCCGAACTGGCCGCTGAGGAATGGGATCAGGGCAACGACTTCTTCCCCGCCACCAGCTTTCAGGTCTCCAATATCAATGGCGGCACCGGAGCCACCAATGTGATTCCCGGCGATGTGAAAGTCGTGTGCAACTGGCGCTTCTCCACCGAAACCACCGCCGAGCAGCTGGAGAGCCGCGCCCGAGCAATTTTCGATAAACACGGCCTGAAGTACCAGGCCGACTTCAACCTGTCCGGCCAGCCCTTTCTCACCGCAGAGGGCCCACTGGTGGAGTCCGCGCAGAAGGCCATCCGCACAATCACCGGCCGCGAAACCGAACTGTCCACGGCCGGCGGCACCTCCGACGGCCGCTTTATCGCCCCCACCGGCGCACAGGTCGTAGAGCTCGGCCCGGTAAACGCCACGATTCACAAGGTGGATGAATGCGTGAAAGCGGATGATCTTGATTTGGTTAAAGATATGTACCGTGAGATTCTGGCAGGACTTTTGGCTCGCTAGAAAAGGCCGATAGGCGCCCGAACAAGAAGTCCCATAAAAAACGCGGCCAACGAGCCGCGTTTTTTCTTTTTCCTTCCAGAAGGTCAGTGCAACCTGCCGTGACGGGTGACCGGCGCCGGTGGTTCCGGCTCGTCGAAACCATGCGCCATGACAAAGTAATAGAGCACCTGCTCTTCGCCATCGGCTTCAGCCAACAGGTCAAAAATGACTTCATCTTTCTCCCCGCGCGTCATCCGCACAGAGCTGACCAGGCCCGACTCAATAAAAACTTCGCCGATAAAGCGCTTGCCCCGCACCAACTGCACCAGCAATGTGGTGGCGTTTTCTTCGGTAAAGCGCCAATGGAAATCATCGTCGTCGTACAGAATGGAATCCGGTGTACCGGCGCGAAGGATGCAATTGCAATGATCGGCCAGCCAGGGCCAAAAATCCTGCAGTGTCAGAGAATCTGTGTGCGGCATCGGCAATCAGTCCTCAAGCCGCGCGACGCTTTCAGCGCCGCCTTCCAGCCCAAATTCTTCCGCAATCTGCTCACACCAGTCATTCAGTCGGGCGCCCGTAAGCTCCTCCTGCTGGTCTTCGTCGATGCCAAGGCCCACAAAAATATTCTGCCCCGGCACCTCTGCCTTGGATGCCTCGTACTCGTAGCCTGAAGTTGGCCAGTGGCCAATAATGGTGGCGCCGTTGGCCACAATCACATCGTGCAGCATGCCCATGGCATCGAGGAAGTAATCGCCATAACCAAACTGGTCGCCGAGGCCAAACAGGGCGACGGTTTTACCGGTGAAGTCGATTTCCTGTACGTCTTCCCAGAAGTCCTCCCAATCGGACTGGATCTGGCCAAAGTCCCAGGTGGGAATACCAAAAATCAGTTGGTCATACTCACCAATCTCCAACTGGGTCACGTCGGCAATATCGTGAATATCCACCCGCTCCTCTCCCAGGCGTGCGGCGATACGCTGGGCGATGCCTTCGGTGTTACCTTCGTCACTACCGTAAAACAGGCCGATCTTGCTCACTGCTTCTCCTCAACTGCCAGATGCTCCCGCGAATCCAAATTGACCGCGGCAGGTTGCCGGGACGATACAGCGCCCGGTGGGGCGGCATTTTCCCAACAATAGCCGGGTACAGCAAGGTGCAGGCCCCGCGCACGGCAATCCACACAAAAAAGCCCCGTGCGAGACGGGGCGTCAGGGAGTGCCTGCCAGCGGTTGGGGCAAACGCCAGCGAGCCGATCGGATGGTCAGCGCGGCTGATAGGTCAACCTTCGTCTTTCTTCCAGCGCTCCATGCGCTTCTCATGGTGTGCCTTGCGCTCGGCCTTCATTTCCGCCAGTTTTACCCGCTGCTCGTCGGTCAGAATGGACTCGAACTGCACGCGCCTCTGGTGCATCCGCTGCACTTTCTGGACTTCGAGCTGGCCGATTTTCGCGCCGAGCGCGTCGAGAGTTGCCTGATCAGCCCCCGCCTCGACGGCTTCACGCAACTGGTTGCGTGCCTCGCGCGCCGCCTGGCGCTGAGCCTTGCGCACTTCCCGTCCGGCCTCACGGTCGGCCTTCAGCTGTGCCTTCTGGCCCTCGGTCAGTTGCAGCTCTTCGGCCATGCGCTCGAACATTTTCTCCCGGTGGTGGCCGCCGCCGTGATGCGCTTTGTGCCCACGATGCCCTTCGCCGGCCTCCGGAAAGGCCAGTACCATGCCTGAAGTACTGAGAGCGGTGCCCAGGACCAGGCTACCTGCCAGTGCTTTCCATTTGTTCATATGTGATTCCTCAAGTGATGCCGATTGACGATACCGGCCGCCGGTATCCGTTCTTTCAACGATTGTTTCGCCGTATTGCCTCACTATCCGTTTGGCAATTCACGGCACGTGTTTCCCGAGTCGGTAGATGCATACTAGGCTCACACTCTGTAAACAGGGGATAACGGCGGTAAACATTTGTTAAGAACGGTAAAACGCGCAAAACCTTTCCCCGAAAACCCCTGGTCCTGCGCATATAATCCTTTCTCGGTACCAACCCCCACACAAACCCCACAAACAACCCCTAGTCAACGGATAACCGCACACCTATGAGCCATATCCTGCTGGTCGACGACGACACCGAACTGACAGAACTGCTGGAAGAGTTTCTTGTTGGGGAGGGCTTTGAAGTAACCGTAGCCAATGATGGCGGCCGCGGTCTTGAGCTGGCCCGCAGCCAGCCCTTCGATGCCCTGGTGCTGGACGTAATGCTGCCAGTACACAATGGCTTCGATGTGTTGCGGAAGCTGCGTGAGGATGCCGGTAACCCGGGGCACTCGCTGCCAGTGGTAATGCTGACCGCCAAGGGTGACACGGTAGACCGTATTGTCGGCCTCGAAATGGGGGCCGACGACTATCTGCCCAAGCCCTGCAACCCCCGCGAGCTGGCCGCACGGCTGCGCGCCATTCTGCGGCGCGGGCGCACCGAAGTAGAAGCAAATGACGACAATCTCACCAGCGGCCCCCTGCGCCTTCTGCCCCGAGAGCATCAGTGCTTCTGGGATGACCAGAGCGTCGGCCTGACCGGCGCAGAGTTTTCCGTACTCCGGGTGCTGGTCGAAAACGCTGGCGAGGTAGTCAGTAAAGAAGTGCTCACCGAGCAGGCGCTGGGGCGGAAACTGATGCCCTACGATCGCTCCATTGATGTCCACGTCAGCAATATCCGCAAGAAACTCGCTGAGCAAGGTGCCAGCCGCGACTTGATCATCAATATCCGCGGCGCCGGGTATATGCTCACGCGCAGCCAGGGATAGAAGGACGGGTGATGAGTAGTCTTTTTGGGCGAATCTTTTTTGGGGCCTGGCTTACCGCGGTAATTATGGTGCTGGCCGCCGTATATATTACTCACATACGCGAGTTTGGGGATCCGGCGCAGCAAGATCGCTGGGAAGGTCCGGCGCTGTTCCGTGAAATTACCCGCAACCTCCGTATGACGCGCCGCCACGGCACCGAACACTTCCGCCACTGGCTGGAGCGCCAGCCGGACGATGTGCGCAACAGGATCTTTGCCATCGACCGCGACGGGGCAGAAATCCTCGCGCGCCCTATTCCTCAATCCATGGCCCCGCTGTTCGGCGCACTCAATTATCGCAATCGCGAGGCCCACGGTTTGGTGGATAAAAAACCCAGTGTGGGATTTTTTGTGCCCCAGCGCGGCACCGACAATCTTCGTGTGGTCTTCATTGCCGGCAAAAGCAAAGGCGAGCTGTTACTGCGCTTCATCCTGCGTAGCTTCTGGCCAATTCTGGTGCTCGCCACCCTGGCGTCGGGGCTCGCCTGTTATTGGCTGGCCCGCTACCTGAGCAAGCCCCTAGACAATCTGCGGGTTGCCACTCGTCGGGTGGCTGCCGGAGACCTGAGCTACCGGGTCACACCCACCTTGCGCGGCCACGGCCGAGAGCTGGGCGAGCTGGCGGCAGATTTCGATTCCATGACTGCCCAACTGCAGGAGTCCATGGGCGAACAACGCCGGCTGATCAAGGATGTATCCCACGAACTCCGCTCTCCGCTGGCGCGCCTGCAGGTGGCCCTGGGTATCGCACGCCAGAAAAATGTACAGGCACTGGACCCGGAACTGGACAAAATCGGCAAGGCCGCGGATTACCTGGAAGACATCATCGCAGACATACTGTCGCTGCCCGTCAGTGGCAGTGATGAGCGCCCTCTGGACGACGTGGTGGAAATCAACAGCCTGCTCGCCGCACTGACTGACGACCTGAAAGACGAAGCCCGTGAAAAAAGTGTGCGTTTCGATACCCGCAGCGACGATCTCGAACTACTGGTAGCCACCCGCGGCAGCTCGCTCACCGCCGCCCTGGAAAACATTCTGCGCAATGCCATCAAGTACAGTGAGGTGGGCGGTCGTATCGCGGTGGAAATCGAGCACGCCGATGGCCAGTGCAGCGTTCAGGTTACCGACTCCGGCAACGGCGTACCCGATTCCGAGTTACAGGCCATCTTTCGGCCCTTCTACCGCACCGATGAAGCCCGCAGCCGTGAAAGCGGCGGCTTTGGCCTCGGACTGGCCATCGCCCAGCGCACCGTTGCCCAGCACCACGGTTCAATTGAAGCCTTCAATGTTCCTGACGCGGGCCTCGGGATTCGCGTGACCTTACCGCTGCTCGACAATACCTTTTGAGGAGTCTGGCAGAACACCGTGCTTTGAAACAGCGCTGCTGGCGAACGGTCGCACCAACCAGTACACTCGCAGAACATCGATGTACTCGCTGCCGCCTTCGACGATGAGGGCGGAACACAGAACGCCGCCCGCGGCGGGCGGCATCCGCGGAACTGACTGGGGGAAGCCATCGTGCGCTGGTTACTGTACATACTCATATTTATCGCCCTGCTGGTGCTTGCCGGCTTTCTTTTTCCACGCGTAGCGACCACTGAACGCAGTGTCTACATTGCTGAGCCACCACAAGTGGTATTCCCCTACCTGAACAATTTCCGCAACTTCAACAAGTGGTCCCCCTGGTACCAGATAGATCCGGGTACCGAATATACCTACGAGGGTTTCCCGGAAGGCAATGGCGCAGTGATGAAGTGGACCAGCGACGACCCAAGTGTCGGCAACGGATCCCAGACAATCACCGCCAGCGAACCCTACTCGCGGGTCGCCACCGATCTCGATTTTGGCAGCCAGGGAAAGGCCAAGGCCGAGTTCACCCTGCAACCACAGGGTAGCGGTACCAATGTGACCTGGTCTTTCGCGTCAGAAATGGGCGGCAGCCCCATCGGTCGCTGGATGGGGTTACTGGTTTCCCGAATGGTCGGAGAATCCTATGCGCAGGGCTTGCAGAAACTGAAAACCGTGGTGGAACAAGAAGCCGGTAACGCCGGCCAAGATGGGCCCGATACGGCTGTACCTGCGCCAACCCCCTCAGAGCCCGGCACACTGGAACCTGAGAATGTCGACCCGGATATGGAAAACCAGATCATCGAGGGCGACGACATTGAACAGCCAGACACCGACGGGGATGCACTGGAAGACTTCGATCAGGAAGAACAACCCTGACAACCCGAGCAAACCTGCCGGGAAAATTTCCAGACACAAAAAAGGCAGCCTGAGCTGCCTTTTTTGTTGCCGCACGAAAAGCTTGAAAACTACCGCCCTCGACGGGAAGGCTTCACACTGCTTTTCTTCGCCGGACCTTTTCCACGTGCATCCTTCCCCCGCGTATCCTTTCCTCGGGCTTCCTTCCCTCGCGTCTCGTTTCCGCGCAGGTCTTTGCGCCCCCGGGGTTCCTTTTCGTGAGTGACCTTGGCTGAGGCACCTTTTGCCGAAGTACTTTTCCCTGCGCTACTCGTTGCCGCAACGGATTTGCCAGACGCACTTTTGACCGGCGCCCTGGCACTTGCGGGGGCTGGCGATTTACGCAATTTCCGCCGCTGGCGCTGCAGCGTTTCCTTTTCGGCCTGCGTCAGTGGCCGCTGCCCCAGCTTTGGCAGCCCGGCAGTTACGCAGAGGTCATCAATTTCCTTCGGCTCCATTTCGACCCATTGGCCGACCCGTACATGTGATGGGATAAACACACTGCCGTAGCGCACGCGCTTCAGGCGGCTCACCCGCACACCCTGGGCCTCCCACAGACGCCGTACCTCACGGTTACGCCCTTCCATCACGACACAGTAGAACCAGCGGTTGGTACCTTCACCACCACTTTCCACGATATCCGTGAACCGCGCCTGGCCATCATCCAGCAACACCCCTTTGGTGAGGCGCTTCTTCATTTCATCGTCCACCTGCCCCTGAATACGCACCAGGTACTCGCGGTCGATTACCGAAGAAGGGTGCATCAGCTTGTTGGCCAGCTCACCGCTATTGGTGAACAGCAACAACCCGCTGGTATTGAAGTCCAGGCGACCCACAGAAATCCAGCGCCCGCTCTTCAGGCGCGGCAGCCGGTCATAAACCGTGGGGCGCCCTTCCGGGTCGTGGCGGGAACAGATTTCGCCGATCGGCTTGTTGTACAAAATAACGCGCAGGCGGTTTTCTTCACCGCCCGGCAAGCGCTTGCCATCAAACTCCACAAGATCATCATCGGTGACCCGCTCGCCCAATCCGGCGACTTCACCATTGACGGTGACCCGCCCGGCTTCGATAGCACGCTCCATTTCCCGGCGCGAACCAAGACCCGCGCGGGCCAATACTTTTTGCAGTTTTTCGCCCGCTGGCGCTGCGTCATTACTCATGAATTGAGGTTTTCCGGGGATTTGTTTTCATCTTCATCGCTGCATTGCTGCTCGGGTAATTCCTCTGCGGCCGCCGTTTCATCCGGTTGCTCCGCCAGAGGTTGGCCCTGGTCTGTGGGTTGCAGGTCTGCCTCGATTTGCTGGCTTTCCGCAGTCACCTCGAAATCCTCGCCCACTGGGTCGTGCAATGGGTCGAGATCGGCTTGCGGGTCTTCCGCTTCTTCAGGGTAGCCTTCCGCTAAGGGCTGCTGAACGTTTTCTGCTTCTGTATCTGCATCCGGGGATTCGCCGCGGCCTGCCTCGTCGATTTCTTCGCCAGAAACCTGCACCGCATCGCGCTCGCTCTGCAGATCGTCGCCGCCTGCGCCATCCGCAGTGGCCTGACTGCCGTCCTCTGCACCCTCGGCTTCAGCCGACTCCGCCGGAGCCTCGCCCTCACCGAGATCGAGTGCCGCATTCAGGCTATCAATATCGCGAATTTCCGCCAGCGTCGGCAGGTCATCCAGGCTCTTCAGATTGAAGTAGTCGAGAAACTCTCTGGTGGTCGCATACAGCGCCGGCTTGCCCGGCACGTCACGGTGTCCAACCACCTTGATCCAATTGCGCTCTGAAAGGCTTTTCACGATATGCGAACTCACCGCCACACCGCGAATTTCCTCAATGTCGCCACGGGTAATAGGCTGGCGATAAGCAATGATCGCGAGTGTTTCCAGTGTGGCACGGGAATACTTCTGGGGCTTTTCTTCCCAGAGTTTGTTCACCCAGGGTGCCAGGTCCTCGGGCACCTGAAAGCGCCAGCCACTGGCTACCTGCTTGAGTTCGAAACCGCGCTCCGCACAGTTCTCGGAGATCTGCTCCAGTACTTCACGCAGCGCAGCTTTTTCTGGCCGCTCGCCCTCCTCGATCAGGGCAAGCAAGCGGTCCTCCGACAGCGGCTGCGCCGCTGCCAGCAATGCGCCTTCAACAATCCGGCGCAGTAGTTCCGGGGCAATAGTCATCTAATTGCGTTCACTTACTATTGGCTAAACAGCGACGGGGCTGGTTCAGCTTCGGGTTCTTGTTCGCTATCCGCTGCCGACGTAGCGGGCACCTCGACGTCGGCGGAGCCATCCGCCTCTAAAGTGCCATCCGTCTCGACAGAGTCATCAGCTTCTAAAAAGTCATCAGACCCCGCAGGGCCATCAAGGTCTATATCGTCGCCCTCGGCATCGTCAATTTCGGAGTCCATACGCCCCTCATCGTCGCCTTCGTCATCGGACGGCTGTTCTACCTCGCCCCGTGCACGCACATGAATCGGGCCAAAAGGATCATTTTGAACCAGTTCCAGCAGGGACTCTTTTACGAGCTCCATGACGGCAAGGAAGGTAACCACAACCCCCAACCGCCCCTCTTCGGCACGAAACAGGCTGACAAAGGGTACAAACTGGCGGTGGCGTATCTTGTCCAGCACCTGGGTCATGCGCTCGCGGGTGGAGAGTTTTTCTTTCTCTACCTGGTGGCTCTCAAACATGTCCGCGCGACGCAGCACATCGGCGAGCGCCACCAGCACTTCTTTCAGGTCCACTTCCGGCTCTGGGCGGGTAAGCTTGCGATCGGGGCCTGCGGCGCTGGCCTGATGGATTTCACGGCCCATACGCGGCAGCGCGTCCACATCTTCCGCGGCCGTTTTAAAGCGCTCGTACTCCTGCAGGCGCCGGATCAAGGCGGCGCGAGGGTCTTCGCCTTCCTCTTCTTCCGCCTCCGGTGGGCGAGGCAGCAGCATGCGAGACTTGATCTCCGCCAGCATGGCCGCCATCACCAGGTATTCCGCCGCCAGCTCGAAGCGTATGGCCGTCATCATGTCCACGTAGGTCATGTACTGGCGCGTGATATCCGCAACATTGATTTCGAGAATATCGAGGTTTTGGCGGCGAATCAGATAGAGCAGCAGGTCGAGGGGGCCTTCGAAAGCCTCAAGAATGACTTCCAGGGCGTCCGGTGGGATATACAGATCGCTCGGGAGATCGGTAAACGCCTTGCCTTCCACCATGGCAAACGGCATTTCCCCCTGGCGGGGCCCCGGCGTTCCTGGGGACTCAGCCGGGCTTTGCTGCGCGGTGGTATCGCTTTCAGCGGGCGCTTCGGTTCCGTTCCCGGCTTCAGCGTGCTCCGCCTCGACGACGGTCTCACCAGGACCGGAAAGGGTTTCACCCACGGCATCGTCACCACCACCAGCCTCAGCCGGGGCGACCGCGATCGCTTCTTCTACTTCTTCACTGGACACACTGCAGTCCTTCGGCAAAACCAAACGGGCGATTATACATCAGTGTCAGCCGAGAATTTCATCAATCGCACCGCAGCCCTGACGCACCAGTACCGCCTCGTCGCCGGTGAGATCAACCACCGTTGTGGCTTCCAGGCCGCAGAATCCGCCGTCAATCACCAGCTCGACCTGATGCTCCAGAGTTTCGCGGATATCGTAGGGGTCCGTAAGGGGCTGCTCGTCACCGGGCATGATGAGACTGCAGCTCATCAGGGGTTCACCCAGCTCCGCAATCAACCCCTGCACAATGGCGTTATCCGGCACCCGCAAGCCAATGGTCTTGCGCTTCGGGTGCAACAGGCGGCGCGGCACCTCGGAGGTGGCCGGCATGATGAACGTATAGGGCCCGGGAGTGTGGTTCTTCAGCAGGCGAAACATCTGGTTGTCCACCTTGGCGTAGCTGGCCAGCTCAGACAGGTCCCGGCACATAAGGGTGAAGTTATGGTTTTTATCCAGCTGACGCAGGGCGCGGATACGCTCCACCGCCAGTTTGTCCCCCAACCGACAACCAATGGCATAGGCCGAGTCGGTCGGAAACACGATGACACCACCCGCGGAAATGATATCGGCCGCCTGGGTAATCAGACGAGACTGAGGATTATCCGGGTGAATCTGGAAGAACTGCGCCACTGCGACCCCCTGAAGACAAAAGAGAAACGTCCAAAATCCCTTGGACCTGAATGCCGCCAGTTTGCCACAAACACCCCGGCCTGGCAGCTATCCATCAGGCAGCCCGACCATAGATTTCAAGCGCTGCACTTGGCAGTCAGCGCCCGCTAACTGCGCCACAAGCCCCACACCGGCTCAACGCCTGCAGGCAAGCGCACACTACCCAGCGCTCGCCAGGGCTGGTCAGGCTGGTGAAAGTCACTGCCCAGCGATGCTAACAAGGGCTTCTCCACGCTCCCATCTGCTCCGCCCGCCCCATCCACTCGCGCCACCAGCGATTGGATCTCGCGGGTCTGCACGGGATTTTGCTGACCGCACACCAGCTCTACGGCATCGCCACCGGCGCGTTTGAAGTCAGTCAGCAGCGACTGCAACCGGGTCCGGGTCAGGCCGTATTTCAGCGGGTGTGCCAGTACCGAGGCACCGCCGCTCGCGCGGATGCTGGCCAGCGTCTCCGCGAGTTCGGGCCAGGGAACAACCACATCACCGATCTTTCCGGCTCCCAGATAGCGCTTGAAGGCCTTCGCCGTATCGCTCACATGCCCGGCGTCCACCATCCAGCGGGCAAAATGCGGCCGACCAATCACGGCGCCATTTGCCAGCGCCCTTGCGCCGTCGTAGGCACCGCTAAATCCGCGTTTTTCCAGCCGTTCGGCAATCTGAACCGCCCGCGCCTGGCGCAAATCGTCGCGCACGGCAATCGCGCTTTGGAGCGCTGTGGCTTCACAGTCAACGCTCAAACCGACAATATGCACCACGCGCCGGCCCCAGCAAGCGGTCAATTCAATCCCCGGCATCAGGGTCAGCCCCTGGCGGCCGGCCTCCTCCCGCGCTTCCGGTATCCCCGCGACGGTATCGTGGTCGGTCAGCGCCAATAATGTGACACCGGAGGATTTCGCCCTCGACACCAGCGCCGCAGGGCTTAAAATACCGTCCGATGCCGAACTGTGGCAGTGCAGGTCGATCTGACCGGCCAGCGCTTCCGCAGTCAGCCAAGGGCGAGCAGCCGGTGTTTTTTCAGAGGCAGTAGGGGCCATACTTAAACTTCGTTGTTGAGTAGCGGTGAGTTTTAAAACTCTGTTCCCATAAACGGGCCAAAGCTGGAAAAAGCGGCGAGCATAGTGCAAGCAGGCGCCAAGCAGAACGGAACCTTTGCACCGCTCCGCTGTCCCATTACAGTTAGGGCGCCAGACACAGGGTGTGGCCTTCACCGGCCTCAATGCGCCAGACCGGCCCACCGGTTTCAGGGATAAGCCCCCGCGAACGGGGATCCACTTTCGCCGCTGACAGCTGTACGTCAGCCAGCGGGCATTATCACCGGAACAGACCATGACCGATACCAACCAGAGCAATACCGGCCACGCCGCCACCTCCGACGGGCTGGCGCCGGCGAATCAGGCTCCGAAGAAAGAGAGCCTGCTGGCCAACCTGGCACTCAATATCATCATTCCCACCCTGATCCTGACCAAGCTGTCTGGCGATGACTGGCTGGGCACCAAGTGGGCCATTGTGGTGGCACTGGCGTTTCCCTTCGCTTACGGGCTGCGGGACTTGCTGCGCTCCGGCAAGGTCAATTTCTTCTCCGCGCTCGGAATCGTCAGTATCCTGCTGACCGGCGGCATCAGCCTGCTGGAGCTGGATGCAAAATATATTGCCATTAAAGAAGCCGCCATTCCCGGCCTGCTGGGCATCGCCACCATTTGCAGCCTGTACACCCGCTGGCCCCTGGTGCGCACCCTGATCTACAACGACCGGATCCTCGATACCGGCAAGGTCACCCGCGCCCTGAGTGCCAATGGCAACGAATCCGCGTTCGACCGAACCTTGCAGCAGGCCTCGTGGATGATCGCCGGATCTTTCTTTCTTTCATCGACGCTCAATTACATTCTTGCCGAAGTGCTGCTCAAGAGCCCGCCCGGTACCGCGGCCTTCAATGAAGAACTCGGTAAAATGACCGCGCTCAGCTTCCCGGTGATTGCGCTTCCGGCCACCATCATCCTGATGCTGGTGCTGGTGTTCCTGTTTCGCCGTATCGGCAAGCTCACGGGACTGAAGCTCGAAGACATTTTGGTACAGCAATAAAAGTGCATGCGGCAAAAAACCGCAGCAAATTAATAAAAACGGAACTCAGGAAACAGAAATTAATTATGTGGTACGCCATTATCAGCCAAGATGTGGAAAACAGCTTACCCCTGCGCAAGTCCGCCCGACCTCAGCACATTGCTCGTCTGAATGAGCTCAAGGATCAGGGACGCCTGCTGATTGCCGGGCCGCACCCGGCCATCGACAGCGAAGACCCGGGTGAAGCCGGTTTTACTGGCAGCCTGGTGGTGGCTGAGTTCCCATCCCTGGACGCTGCTAAAGCCTGGGCAGATGCCGACCCCTACATGGAAGCCGGCATCTACTCTGCAGTGACCGTCAAGCCCTACAAGCTGGTGTTGCCCTGATTTCCGGATCGGCGCCGCCCAGAAAGTAGTACCGAGCGCTTTAACGCACGAAAAAATTTAGATCCGATTTATTCCAGACCATGAAAAAGCTATTCAACACCCTTGCCGCCACCCTGATTGCCGTCGCGGCCAGTCACAGCCAAGCGATCAGTTCAGAGCGCTACATTACCGATGAGCTGCACGTTCCCATGCGTTCCGGCCAGGGTAACGAATTCCGTATTTTGCACCGCGGGCTGCCCAGCGGCACCAAGCTCACCCTGCTGCAAGACTCCCCGGACACCGGCTGGGCTCAGGTCCGCACCCCGGGCGGTGAAGAGGGCTGGGTTCGCCGCCAGTACCTGGAAGAGGAGCCCGTGGCCAAGCTGAAGCTGGCCCAGGCAGAGGCGCGCCTGCAGCATATCGAAAGCCTGCAGGGCAACCTGGGCGGAGAGGTGCGCCGGCTGGAAGACACCAATACCAAACTGACCACCGCCCTGAAAGCGGAACAGGAGCGCGCCACGGCACTGGCCAAGGAACTGAAGGAGCTCAAGTCGCTCTCCTCGGACGCCGTGGCACTGAACCAGCGCCACCAGAAGCTGCTGCACCAGCACGAATTACTGAAACAGAAGCAGGCCATGAGCCAGGCTGAAATCCAGCGCCTATCGGGCAGCGAGACCCACAAGTGGTATATGTATGGTGCCCTTTCTGTTTTGATGGGTGCCATCCTTGCCATGGCAGCCCCCCACTTCCGGCCACGTAAGCGTCATTCCGAGTGGGCGAACTGACAGACTGGTTTCCCACAACAGGGGCAACGGTTAGAATTTCGTAGCCGGCATTTTGTATGAGACACCAGATTGGCCCGGTCACAGACCGGGCTTTTTCGTTTTAGAAAAAAGATAATCAGAGACCACCCTATGAAGCGCACCGCCAAGTTCAATTTGTTGATTACCGCCCTGCTGATGTGTTTTTCGCAGTTTGCTCTGGCGATCAGCAATAACCCCCGGGTAGAGCTGGAAACCGACCTCGGCACCATCGAACTGGTGCTCTACGCCGACAAAGCACCTGAGACGGTGAACAATTTTCTCACTTATGTAGAAAGCGGCTTTTACGACGGCACCATCTTTCACCGGGTGATTCCGGGTTTTATGGCTCAGGGCGGCGGGTTCACGTTTGATTTTCAGGAAAAACCCACCCGCGACCCCGTCATCAATGAATCCAACAACGGCCTCTCCAATGAACGCGGCACGATTTCCATGGCGCGCACCAATGACCCAGACAGCGCCACCGCACAGTTTTTCATCAACCTGGTGGGCAACAGCCGTCTGGACGGGAGCCCAGACAAGCCCGGCTACACCGTATTCGGAAAAGTGTTGCTGGGCATGAGCGTGGTACAACAGATTGCTGCAGAGCCTCGCGGCCAGCACAAAGCCTTTCGCGATGCCCCGAACACACCGGTGCGTATACTGAAAGCTAAGCGCAAAGACAGCGACGCAAATGCCGACGCTGACAGCGATGCGCAACCCCAGACCACAGTTGGAGACAACGGCCAGTGATTGCTCTTAGCGTCAATCTCAACAAAATCGCCCTGATTCGCAACTCCCGCGAGGGCAACTTCCCCGATGTCGTGGCGCATGCCCGTACCTGCCTGGACGCTGGCGCCGACGGCATCACCGTGCATCCGCGCCCGGACCAGCGCCACATCCGCCCCCACGACGTGCGCGACCTCTCCAGCCTGTGTGCCGCGCGCCAAATCGAGTTCAATGTCGAGGGCAATCCATTCGCCGGCCCCCAGGGGAGCTACCCGGGCCTGCTGCCCCTGGTGCTGGAAACCCGACCACAGCAGTGCACCCTGGTGCCGGACAGCAACGACCAGCTGACCTCCGACCACGGCTTTGACCTGCACAAAGATGGCGCCCGCCTTGAACCCATCATCCAGCAGCTGCGCGACGCGGGGATCCGCGTCAGCCTGTTTATGGACCCGGACAAAACCCAGATCGGCCTGGCCAAGGAAGTGGGAGCAGATCGTATTGAGCTGTATACCGGCCCTTATGCGGAAGCGGTTGCCCACCAGAGCCCTGACCTGGAAACAATTTTTGCCGCCCACTGTGCCGCCGCAGAACACGCGCAACAGCTAGGGCTGGGCATCAACGCGGGGCACGACCTCAACCTGATCAACCTGCCCCGCTACCGCACGCTCCCCGGCCTGCAGGAAGTCTCCATCGGCCACGCGCTGACTGTGGACGCCATCAACATGGGGCTTTCCAACGCGGTGGCCGCCTACGTCCAGTGCCTGGCGGGCAAGTAGTTGCACACACTGAATATCATTGGCGCGGGTAATCTCGGCCGCACGCTGGGGCGTCTGTGGTGCGAGCGCCAGGTCTTTCAGATTGGAAGCGTTTACAACCGCAGCCTGGCCAGTGCCCGAGAAGCGGTGGCGTTTATCGGTGGTGGCACCGCCGCCGCCCATATTGACGCGATGCCCCCTGCGGACTTCTGGCTGATCGCCACGCCCGACGACCATATCGAAGCAGCGGCCCAGGCGCTCGCCGTGCATCTGCAGGCGCTTCAGAAACCCGTTGGCGCCAGTACACCCACCCCGAAACCCACCCCCACATCCACCCCGGTCGTTTTTCACTGCAGCGGCGCCATGGCTTCCAGTGTGCTGACAGACTGTTTACCCGCGCGCATTGCCAGCGCGCACCCGGTGCACAGTTTTGCCGACCCCGCGCGCTCGCTAAATGATTTCCCCGGGAGCTACATCGCACTCGAGGGGGAAGCCAGTGCCCGAAGCCTGCTGGAAAAGGCGTTCACCACCCTGGGGGGCTGCTGCTTTACCCTCAGCCCAGAACAAAAGGTGCTGTATCACACGGGATCAGTCATGGCCTGCAATTATCTGACGGTACTGATGGACCTCAGTCTGCGGACATTTTCCGCCGCCGGCATTGATGAAAACACCGCGCGAAAATTACTCGGGCCGATCGTGGTAAAAACGGCGCAGAACAACATTGCTCTCGGCCCGGAAAAGGCGCTGACCGGCCCGTTGGTGCGGGGCGACATACGCACCGTTGCCCGCCAACTGGACGCCCTGTCACAGTTGAGCGAATCAGCGCCGCGGGCAACGTCGCCGACGCTTGCAGAAGCCTACCGGCTACTGGGCAAAGCTGCCCTGCCACTGGCGCAAAAAGCCGGCCTGAACGCCGATGCCACACAGAAACTACACACACTTTTCGACGAACAAACTCGTGAATGACTCTCCTGAATACCTCAAGAAACGTGCTTTTTTCGACAGCCTGCTGACCATTTACGGTCGCAAGCCTGTCCTGGAGGCGCTGGAAGATCACAGCCTGCCGGTACACAAGTTGCACCTGGCGGACAGCAATCGCAAAGACCAGCTGATTACCCGTATCGAGCAACTGGCCAGCGCGCGCAACATCGAAATCGCGCACTGGGATCGCAAGGGCCTGTCGCGGATATCCAAAAACGCGCGGCAGGATCAGGGCGTAGCATTGGATCTGGCACTGCCCCACTATGGCAGCGCAGAAACCTTCCTGGAGACACCGCACGAAAAACCCTTTGAGTTGCTGGCGCTGGACGGCATCACCAATCCGCAGAATTTGGGGATGATTATCCGCTCTGCCTGTGCCGGCGGGATTGATGGGATCATCCTCCCCCGCAAAGGATGCGCCCAGGTAGACCCGCTGGTGATCAAGGCCAGCGTCGGTACCCTGTTCAAGACCCGGATTCTGCGTTGCGACCAACTGGCACCCGTGCTGGAAAAGTTTGCGGTCAAAGGCGCCCGGGTGTGTGCCCTGTCATCCCACGCGAAAGACACGCTGCGCACCATCGGCGACGACAAACCCACGATTTTTGTGCTCGGTAACGAAACGCACGGGGTCAGCACCGCGGTGGAAAATGTCTGTACCCACAGACTGCGTATTCCCATGCAGAACGGCGTGGAAAGTCTCAACGTGGCAATCACTGCGGCGTTGATCAGCTTCCGACACCAGCACTAGCGCGCGCACCTTCCCGCGCTCGCTTCTTTTCTCTCTAGATTCTCTCTAGATTCTCTCTAGCCCGATTTGTCGCCCGGAAATTCTTTTCCGGGCACATCGCTGCCACGCCGAAAAATTCCCCGCCAATAATTTCCACTGGACGCGACAAACCACTGGAAAAGTCGCAGGGATCAACTAATAAGTAACGGGTATTAACCAGATACGTTGGTCCGGTCACGAATTACACCCGAGACTCCAGCAGGGGGTAGACCGTGGCCACCCCCGAACACATTGCGTTCTCAGTCACCGAAAAACAACAAAATCCAAGGAAGTCATCTATGCGCTCAACACAAGTGCCAGCTAAAACGATCGCGGGGGCTGCGTTGGTCGCGGCCATGACAGCCAGCACACCGGTGCTCGCCCAGGAAGACAAGTACATCGACATCATGCCGTTTCTCACTCGTGTGGACGAGGAACGCAATACCGACCGCCAGGCCGGTGGTCTGCGCGCCGCATTTGGCTGGCAAACCCAGGGCAACTGGTTCACCGAAGTCCACCTGTTCGGCACCCAGCTCGATGGCACTAACGACCGCTTAACCACGCCACCGCCGCTGTTTTCCGGGGAACTTTATCCCAGTGGCGACAACGATCTCACCGGGCTCGGGATGGACGCGGTCTACAGCTTCAATGGCCGCAACGGCTACTCGCCTTTTCTGCTCGGTGGCGTGGGCGTGTCCCACAACAACACCAAGTTTGATTACGGATACCAGGAGACCAACGCATTCATCAATCTGGGCGCGGGTATCACCAGTGGTGCCATCAGCCGGAGTGGGCTGAAAATACGTGCAGAAGTGCGCTATTTGCGAGACTTTTTCGCCGGCGACATGAACGACTGGCAGTTTGGTTTCGGGCTGAGCATCCCGCTGAGCTGCCCACCGGTGGCTGCACCAGTCGCGGCGCCGCCCCCCCCGGAACCCAAGCCTGAGATCATCAACCTCGACAGCGATGGCGACGGGGTTCTGGACCGCAACGATCGCTGCCCGAATACTCTGCCCGGCGCAGAAGTGGATGAGTACGGTTGTGTGGTGGCAGATCAAACGATCACCCTGGAAAATATCCAGTTCGAGTTCAACTCAGCCAAACTGACGCCGCGGGCAGAAGCCTCACTGAGCCAAGTGGCTCAGTCTCTGCGCAACCAGCCCAACACCCAGGTGGAAGTGGCCGGGCACACGGACAGCCAGGGCAACGACAGCTACAACCTGCGACTGTCAGGACAGCGCGCGGAATCTGTGCGCCGCTACCTGGTGCAAAACGGTGTCAATGCTGCCCGCATCACCGCCAGGGGCTACGGTGAAACCCAGCCCGTGGCCAGTAATGCCAGCGAGTCGGGCCGGGCCCAGAACCGCCGGGTGGAACTGACCTTCCGCTGAGTTGGTATGACAGCAGCACATCGGGCTCGACGCCACCCGGCGTCGCAGGGAGTCCACCAAGCCCCGGTGCAGCCGCACCGGGTAGCACAAAAGCCGGCATCCGCCGGTTTTTTTATTCACAATCCACAGAAACTGTGGATATGTCTGTGAGCAACTGTCGGGAAAACCCCGCCAGCCCGCATCGCTGCGTAGTACCCACTCTGTGAAGAAAAATTAACCAAATATATTTTATCCATAAAAATCAATAGGTTATAAAAACTTTCAAAACGGTATTGACAAATTACACGCGTAACTCGAGGCAGTGAAATATTCACCGGACTCTGTGGAAAGGTTTTTCCACTAGCCCCTGGGGGCTACATCAAACTCCCGCGCACCGCCCTGCGGCCGACGAAAAAAACGACTCACCACGGCGACGAGCAAGTTTCAGCCGCCAACAGGGCTATCCGCACGACATTGGTGCAATAGATGTTCGAAGGAGTTTGGAGGAATCCCCGCCAGACGCCGGGCGGGATAATTGGACAGGCCACTAGGCTATACCGGCAGACCAAATTTGCCGCTAGCGAACTGCGCGGACGTCCGCGGTACCCTCGGGGCATCGGCACCGCAGGCGGCAAGTCAGGATCGCGAAAATGCAGCCAGGGGATGGGTGGTAACAATGGCGAGCTGCACGCGCTCGCCAGGCTCAGCCTGCACCTCATGACTGGTGCGCACTCGGAGCTGGGCACCACCGCCGACGGTCACCGCAAACAGGCGCGAACAGCCTTCGTAGCGCACCCAGTCGACCATACCGTTGCCATGGGCTGCGGGCACCAGAGAAAGGTCATCCGGGCGCACCAGCAAATCCACCGCACCACTGGCCCCATTGATGGGAATCCCCGGTGCGTGGCCCAGTTCGGTCTCTACCGATCCCTGCCGCAGCTGCCCCGGCAGGAAGCTCGCTTCACCGAGGAAGCGCGCCACAAAGCGGCTGGCCGGCTCGGAGAAACAGCGCTCCGGCGTGTCGAGCTGCTCCAGCTCGCCCCCCTTGAGGATTCCCACCCGGTCACCGATCGACAGTGCTTCTTCCTGATCGTGTGTTACCCAGATCGCAGGAATGCCTGCTTTCTTCAGCGCTTCGCGAATCTCCCAGCGCAAGCTGTCCTTCAATGCCGCGTCGAGGTTCGACAGTGGCTCATCCAGCAAAACAAACGCGGGCTCGTGCGCCAGCGTGCGCGCCAACGCGACACGTTGCTTCTGGCCGCCAGAAAGATTCGCCGGTTTGGCGTGACGGAATGCATCCAGCCCCAGCAGGTTCAGCCAGTGATCCGCCAGTGCCGTATCGGACAGGCGGAAACACACATTCTGCTGCACGGTGAGGTGGGGGAATAGTGCGAAGTCCTGAAACACCATGCCCACATTACGCTTCTCGGGCGGCACCGACTTCTTCGCTGTGGAGCGCCAGGGGCCCAGCTGAATTTCGCCCTCCGAGATCGGAATCAGGCCCGCCAGAGCCTGTAATATCGTGGTTTTTCCGCAGCCTGTGGGCCCCACCAGCATGAGGACTTCATCGTCCCCGAGCGCCAGGTTCAGGTTGTTCACCACACGGGTAGAACCGTAATGCACAGACAGGTTACTTACTTTCAGCATGGCTGCGTTTATTTCCCAGTAACATCGAATTCGGCGCGGCGCTCACCGGACAGCATGAGCGCCAGTCCCAACGCAGACATCAACACCAGCAGCAGGCCCGGAATGGCCGCGCGGCCAAAATAACCCGCCTCGTACACTCGCCACAAGTAAGTAGCCAGCGTCTCAAAGCCGGTAGGCCCCAGCATCAGGGTCGCGGGCAATTCACGCATGGCCTCCAGGAAGACCAGCGCGGCGCCCGCCACCATGCCGCGGATCGTCAGCGGCAGGGTAATTCTCTGAAAAGCCTCGCGCGGGCTTGCACCCAGCAAGCGTGCGGCCTTGACCAGGCTAGGGTCCAGGCCTTCCGCCGTGGAGCGCACAGACCCCACCGCCAAAGGGAGGAAGCGCAGGACGTACGCCAGGACCAGCAGCCCCAGAGTCTGGTAAAGAAACGGCAGCTGCAGACCGACGTACACCAGTGCAGTACCCATGACGATACCGGGGACGCCAAAACCAAAATAGGTCAGCCGCTCCATAAAACGGCCGGCACGACCGGCGATCGCCGCGTGCGCAACCGGAATCGCCAGCACCACCGCTACCAGCGCCGCGAGAAACGAGGCGTGGGCCGAATTCCATGCGTAGGTCGCATCAAAGCCCGCGGTACCCTCGCGCCACAGCCAAATACCAAATACCAATAGCGGCAACACGATAGCCAGCACGAACACCGGTGCAAATACCAGAGCCATCAACAGTTTCTGCCCGCGCGAGGGCCACAGGGTGAGGTGCCGGCCAGGCCGCTCCTTGTTTCCGCGCACGCGGGATTCCAGAAACAACACCAGCCCGACAATGACCAGCAGCTGCAACGACAGCATGGCCGCCTGGCTGAGGCCAAACGCGTTGTACTCGACGAAAATGACCCGGGTAAAGGTATCCACGCGCATGATAGCCGGAGTGCCAAAATCGGATAGCGTATACAGCGCGACCAGCAACGCACCGGCAGCGATGCCCGTAGCAACCCGTGGCAGCACCACACGCCACAGGCTGGCGGCAATACTCATGCCCAGCGTGCGTGCAGCATTCACCAGGCTTGCATCAAGGCTCAGCAGCGATGCGCGCGTGGTGAGCATCACAAACGGATAGGAATACAGCGTCATGACCAGGGTGGCGCCAGGGAGGCCATTCACCGCCGGCATTGACCACCCCAGCAACTGCTGGATTTCGCCGCCGCGACCGAACGCCGCATACAGGGTGAACGCCCCGATATAGCTTGGAATGGCCAAGGGGGCTGCCAGCAGAATCAGCCACAGCCGACGCCAGGGCAACTGCGCGTAGGCCGTAATCAATGCCAGCGGCACCCCGATTGCGACAGACCCCAGCACCGTGAAGACCATCAGCAGCAGGGTATTCGTGAGGACCCGAAGATTATGTGCGTCAAACAGCTCCGCGCTGTCAGACGCCAGCCCCACCAACACGCCAACCGGTACAATGGCCAGCAAAGCAATCAGCAGCGCCAGCGGGTAGGACGCCGGCCATCGCCTTCCCAGGGTCAGGCTCATAGTACCCCGACACGACGCATCAGGTTCAGCGTGGGGCGCAGATCAGCCAGCTGCGTAAGGTCAATTTTTGGCGGGGATATGCTATCAAGCGGCGGCAGGCCCTGCGGCGGCTTGGCGCCCTCCACCAGGGGAATTTCGTAAGCCTCGCTCGCCAGATAAGACTGAACTTCTTCGGTCAGCAGGTAGCGAATGAAGTTGATCGGCAGGTCACCGTCGGACAGTGCCAGAATCCCGCCCGCGTTCACCAGGCAGCCGGCATCGTTCTTG
This sequence comes from Microbulbifer sp. Q7, assembly GCF_001639145.1. Taxonomy (NCBI): domain Bacteria; kingdom Pseudomonadati; phylum Pseudomonadota; class Gammaproteobacteria; order Cellvibrionales; family Microbulbiferaceae; genus Microbulbifer; species Microbulbifer sp. Q7. The sequence goes on from NZ_LROY01000002.1 coordinate 1,509,162, forward strand.
GTAAACCCGAGCGCCACCTTTGCGTCGGGCTTGCCGTTTTTCAAACGCAGGGTGTAGTAGTGATTGGCAAACCCGAGATCCACCTCACCGCGCTCTACCGCCATCACCACACCAAGCTCGCCCGCGTAGGTGGTTGCACGCGCCTTGATCGCACGCAGCCAGTCCGCGGTGACCTTGTCGCCCTCCAGCAAGCGCATCGCTGTTACGAACGACTGAAACGAGGCGTACGCCGGCGCCCAGCCGATGGACAGGTCACTGTCGGCCAGCGCCATGACGCTCTCCGGGATCTGCTCCGCGGTCAGGCGGTCGGTGTTGTAAGGCAGGGTTCGCACCCGGCCAGTAACCGGTGCCCACTGCGTGTATTGGAAGCCGGGCCTCAGCTGAGCGATCAGATCCGCCGGCAACGGGCGCGCCAGCCCCGCATCACTAATGAGGCCAATAGCGCCGGAATCCACCGCCCAGAATACATCTGCGCGTTTCACCCCGGCCTTTGACTCCGCCACAATACTGTTCGCCAGCGCCGCCGTCGCGCCGCGGCGAATCTTCAGGTTCAGCTTCGGGTTGCGCTTGCGAATGGCCTCAAGCACATTCTCATACAGGCCACCCTCCCCCCTTCCGAGGTAGAGCGTGATCTCCCCTTCCAGCTTCGGCAACTGATCGACAGAAACAGCTCCGCCTGGCGCTGCAAAGCTTCGTTGGATGGACATCGGCAAGCAGCTGATCGCACCAACTGCTGCCAGGTTGTGTAAAAAATCTCTGCGCTGCACTGACAGTCCTTACTGTGACGCCCTCAAACGGACCTAGAAAACGTCCTTGCGTTTTTTCTCGGCTTCCAACAGAAGCGATTTGGCTTTATCCAGTTTGACCTGCATGGATTCAACCACCTTCCGCACATCGTCCACGCTGGTCTTGCCGTCCAACGCCTGCGGCAACGTCACGTTGAAATCTTTTTCCAGGTCTTCAACCAGTGCCGCGTCCTGCTCGATGAGCGCACCTTCCACACCTTCAAAGCGGTTCAGGTAGGTATCGTGCACGAGGGAAGTGGCGGCTTCCGGCAATTGTTCTGCATATTTCGCGACAACCCGATCGAGACGGTGTTTGATGTCGTCCAGGGTCTCCGGCGCAGTCGTTGGCTCAGCTTCGGTGGTCTGCACTTTCGCCAGCAAGCCCTTTTCCTGAAACTGTGCTGCGAGTTTCACCGCACCCAGGCCCTGCCAGAATGCGCTGTTCAGTTTTTCCTGCTCGGCGCGCACTTCCGCTACCGGCTTGCCCGCTTCGATCGCCTGCTTGATGCCATAGATGCCCTGCCAGATATTGGCGTACACCGGGACATAATTGGTTTCGATGGCCGAGTGGAAGTCCACCTCCTCCCAGAATTCCAGCAGCTGCTGGGTGTTCATCGCTTTCTTGCCCTTGGCTTCGTAGGTGTCCACAACACCGTCGTACTTGCCAATCAGCCAGCGCACCTCTTCCGAATACTGGTTCAGGTGCCCTTTCAGGTCATTTACGTGGTCGCCGATGGCGCCGTTGGCGGACACCTGAGCGGCACCGAGCAGCGCACACAGCCCCAGTACCAGCCCGAGATGACGATGTTTCCGTACACGAGATGAAGGTTGCATAGATATTCTCTTCGGTTCCTGAAAATCAGGGCAAACGATACTCATTATCAACAACTTAGTAAAGTATCGCCCCGGCAAGACACGGCCTTTTGCGCCGAACCCACGGCAACTCAGGGTAAAGATCGGCAAACGGCCGATACTGTAGAGTCATTGACCGCGCGACACCGCATCTGGACCGTATCTGGACCATATACCATATATGGATAGTCACGGGCGCCGCCACAACGGCGGGGATGCTACCAGCCGGGCGCAGGCTTTTCACCTGTTTCAAGTGGCGTGGAGCGAACGTCTAAAAGGAAAGTCGGGTGTGGCGAAAAAATCACCACCGACCGGCTTAGCCAGTCATCCCTCCGACCGAGAGCTGGTATAGTGTCGCCCCCTGAAACTGAATGTAGCTGACCACCGATTCATGGAGAGCACGCCCGTTGAACACTAAGACCAGAGCCACCTTGCGGCGCATCGCTGGCGGTCTACGAGTGCGCCTTGCGGGACTGCGCCCTCGCCGCGTGCCGATTGCGTTCAAGCTCGCGCTGGTGATGACGCTGTTGCTCGTGCTCGGCATGACAAGTCTGGGCCTGTTTATCGCCGACAACCAGAATCGCCTGCTACGCACCCAGCTACACGATTTCGGCAACACCATGGCGTTGCAACTGGCGAAGCTGGCCAGCGAACCCATCCTGTCTGAAAACAGCCTGAACCTGCGCATGCTGACCACCAATCTCGGGCAGGATGAAAAAGTACTGGGTGCCGGGATTTACGATCATGACGGACAGCTACTGTCGGTCACGGGGCTCCAGCCCGATGCGATCCACTTCCCTTCCGGCCATCTCCCTTCCGGCCATCTCCCTTCCGGCCATCTCCCTTCCGGCCATCTCCCTTCCGGGCCCGCCGGTGTCGTGTCCCAACCCTGGTTTCAGCAAGCGCAGAGTAAGCCACCAGAGCGCATGCTCAGTTTCATTGCCCCGGCTACCTACCAAGACGTTCATGTGGGCTCGGTGGTGGTGACACTTTCCGCATCGCAGATGGACCAGGCGGCCCGCAGTGCCCGCGAAGCCATTATCTACGCTATCCTGGCCATGACCCTGCTGGCGTCCCTGCTGGCCTACTGGCTAAGCCGACGCCTGTCACTACCGATCCACCATCTGATGGAGGCGACCGAAGCCATCGGCCGTGGTGACCTCGCCACCCGCATCGATCAGCAGCGCAATGATGAGCTTGGCTATCTGTTCGAAGGCTTCAACAATATGGCTGCCGGCCTGCTGAAAAAATCTCAGGTAGAACAGGTCTTCTCCCGCTATGTATCCAAGAGTGTGGCCGACAAGGTGCTGGCCAACCTGGATGAGGTCCGTCTGGTGGACCGCCCCATTGAAGCCACCGTGTTATTTGCGGATATCACCGGCTTTACCGCCATGTCGGAAAAGCTGCAGCCGAGCCAGGTCTCCGAGCTGTTGAATGAATATTTTTCGTATATTTCCCGCGCCTGCTCGCTGTATGGCGGGGTGGTCGACAAGTTTATCGGCGACTGCGCAATGCTCGTGTTCGGCGTTCTGGAAGATGACAGCGACCACGCATTTAACGCGGTGAGTTGCGCTATATTGATTCAACAGCTGGCCGCAACACTGAACAAACAGCGCCGCGCCAGTGGCCGCCCGGAAGTGCATTTTCGCATTGGCATCAACAGCGGCGCCATGCTGGCTGGCAACCTCGGTTCTGACGACCGCATGGAGTACACCGTGGTCGGCGATGCGGTCAATCTCGCCTCGCGGCTGTGCAGCGAGGCCGAGCCAGAGCAAATCATCATTCGCAAGCAACTGCTTACCATGCTGGAACCACGCATCTCTGCACAGGCCGGACAAACCCTGTCGATTCGCGGCAAGTCGAGTCCAGTTCAAATTTATTCCGTGCAAGGCATTCACGCTGAGGCGGTACCCCGCCTGCAAACCAACCTGAAAACCTTGCTGGATGGCCGGGAAGCGGACGATAAAATACGCGCGGTGGATCATGCGTGACGGCCGCTCGGCACTTGCCCCACTTTTACTGTTGTCCGCACTGCTGGTACAGCCGTCCTGCGGCCTGATCCCATCAGAGCAGCCCCTCGTTGGCTTCCCACCCAATACCGCCCAGCAGGTGCGTCAGAATGCATCCGAACTCGCGTATCTGCGGGGTCAGCCGGCGCACACTCCCGCTCAGCAAAAACAGATCGCCCAGCTGAGCAGCCGCCTGCAGCAGTTCGAACGGGATGTGATTCTTACTGCGCGTAGCCTCGAGCAGCAAAACCATTGGCGCGATGCGCAACAGGCGCTCGACAGTGCGATACACCTGCTCCCCGATAGCCTGGCATTGCACAGGGCACGGCAACAACAGGTGGAGCGGCGGCAACATCAGGAAGAGCGGGTACGCACAGAGCTGGAGATACACAAAGGCGAGCAGCTGCTGAAAGACACCGTGGCCTACCAGCACCTGCGGCAACTCAAGGAACCCGGTGTACTCAACTGGCTGGAACTGAAGAATTTCAACCGCAAACGCAGGGCTTCCGCAGAATCGCTACAGGAACACGCCCAACGCGCGCTGGAGCGGGAGGATTACGCGCTGGCTCAACGCGCACTGAAGGTCGCACAGGGTCTTTACGGCGAGGATCTTCCACTTGCCAGCGAGGAACGTGAAAAAATCACCCGCGACCTCGCCCTCACCAGCCAAAAACTCCGCCCCGCCAAACCACGCCCGGCAAACCGCCCCCGCAAAAAAGTGGAGAAGCTGCCCGTTGCCGAACTGGAACAATCGCTGGACGCAGGCGACCTGGTCAGCGCCCGCCAACATCTGGACGCCCTGGAGCAACGATCACCCCAGCCCCCGCAATTGCGTTCATTAAAGCTTGAGTTTCAAGCACAACTGGCCAGCCGCGTGACAACGGCGCTGCAGCGCGGCAACGAACTCTACTCCCAGGGCGAGATCCAACGGGCCCTCGATATCTGGCGCGAAGCGGGAGCACTGGCGCCGGACAACCTTGACCTTCAGGCCAGTATTGCGCGGGCGGAGAAGTTACTGGAAAACCTGAAGGCGCTATCGGCACCGCAGGGTGCCGAACGCTAACACGGTTTCAGCTATCCGCCGGCCTTATTCCCACTCAATGGTGGCAGGCGGCTTGCTGGATACGTCGTACGCTACCCGCGAGATGTTCTCGATCTCGTTGATAATCCGGTTGGATACTTTCTCGATCAGCTCGTAAGGCAAGTGCGCCCAGCGCGCCGTCATGAAGTCCACGGTTTCCACCGCGCGCAGTGCCACCACGTATTCGTAGCGGCGACCATCGCCCACCACACCCACGGACTTGACCGGCAGGAATACCACAAACGCCTGGCTGGTTTTGTGGTACCAGTCTGCGTTGTGCAGTTCTTCGATAAAGATCGCATCGGCCTCACGCAGGATATCCGCGTATTCCTTTTTCACTTCGCCAAGAATACGCACGCCCAGACCAGGGCCGGGGAACGGGTGGCGGTAGACCATATCGTAGGGAAGGCCCAGCTCCAGACCAATCTTGCGCACTTCATCTTTAAAGAGTTCGCGCAGCGGCTCCACCAGTTCCATCTTCATGTCTTCCGGCAGGCCACCCACATTGTGGTGCGACTTGATCACATGCGCCTTGCCGGTCTTGGCCGCGGCAGATTCGATTACGTCCGGATAGATGGTGCCCTGAGCCAGGAAGTGCACGTCTTTCAGCGTAGCCGCTTCCTTGTCGAAGATTTCGATAAAGGTATTGCCGATAATCTTGCGCTTGGCTTCCGGCTCATCGACGCCGGCCAGGCGGGACAGGAACTCCTCTTCCGCATCGGAACGAATGACCTTGACGCCCATGTTGTCGGCGAACATCTGCATCACCTGATCGCCTTCGTTCTTGCGCAGCAGGCCATTATCCACAAACACACAGGTCAGCTGGTCGCCGATGGCCTTGTGCAGTAGGGCCGCCACCACAGAGCTGTCGACACCACCAGACAGGCCGAGCAGCACCTTGGCATCGCCCACCTGTGCACGCACTTTGGCGATGGAGTCTTCAATAATGTTGGCCGGGGTCCACAATTTTTCACAGCCACACAGCTCGATCACAAAGTGCTCGTAAATGCGGGTGCCCTGCAGGGTGTGGGTTACTTCCGGGTGGAACTGCACCCCAAAGAAATTTTTCTCCGCGTGGTACATGCCGGCAATGGGGCACGATGGTGTGGAGGCCATCAGTTCAAAACCTTCCGGCATTTTCACCACTTTATCGCCGTGGCTCATCCACACATCGAGCAATGCGCTGCCACTATCGTCCAGGTGGTCCCTGATGTCGTGCAGCAGCGCGGATTGGCCTTCCACTTTCACCTGCGCGTAGCCGAACTCGCGCACATCGCTGCCCTCCACGGCGCCGCCCAGCTGGTGTGCCATGGTCTGCATGCCGTAACAGATACCCAGCACGGGCACACCCAGCTCAAAAACAGCCCCGGGGGCGCGCGGGGAACCCTCTTCCGGCACCGACTCCGGGCCGCCGGCGAGGATAATGCCTTGCGGGTTGTACTCACGGATTTCCTCGTCGCTCATGTCGAACGCGCGAATCTCGGAGAACACACCCAGTTCGCGCACGCGGCGGGCAATCAGCTGGGTGTACTGGGAACCGAAGTCGAGGATCAGAATTCGGCTGGAATGGATATCTTGGCTCATGGCTTACTCGTACCAGTTTTATAAACGGCAAACGGACCCTGAGAGGTCCGTTTGCGGTTCACTTGAAAGTGCACTTCTGTTTTTAAATGCCCCTGTCGGGGCACGATGTCTCTGGCGCGGCTGTTAGCGCCCGCCAACCGGGTAGTTTGGCGCTTCCTTGGTGATCTGCACATCGTGTACGTGAGACTCACCCATGCCCGCGGCGGTTACCCGCACAAACTGTGGCTTGGTGCGCATGGTCTCCATGTCCACACTGCCGGTGTAGCCCATGGCGGAACGCAGGCCACCCATCATCTGATGCACGATCACCGAAATCGGGCCTTTGTAAGGAACACGGCCTTCGATGCCTTCGGGTACCAGTTTTTCAGCGCCTTTGCTCGCGTCCTGGAAATAGCGATCGGATGAACCCTGGGTGCGCGACATGGCACCGAGGGAGCCCATACCGCGGTAGGACTTGTAAGTACGCCCCTGGTACAACTCCACCTCACCGGGAGCTTCTTCCGTACCGGCGAGCATGGAGCCCATCATGACCGAGTAGGCTCCCGCGACGATGGCTTTGGAGATGTCCCCGGAGAAGCGGATACCGCCATCGGCAATCAACGGCACGCCGGTGCCTTCCAGGGCCTTGGCCACTTCTGCGATCGCAGAAATTTGCGGCACGCCGATACCGGTGACGATACGGGTAGTACAAATGGAACCGGGGCCAATACCGACTTTCACCGCATCCGCACCGGCTTCCACCAGCGCCGTGGCTGCTTCACCGGTAGCGATGTTGCCGCCAATCACATCCACCTGCGGATGCATTTCCTTGATGCGACGTACGCGGTCAATCACGTTCTTGCTGTGGCCGTGGGCGGTATCGACTACCAGCACGTCCACGCCTGCTTCCACCAGGGCCGCCACACGGTCATCGGTATCCGGGCTAGTGCCCACCGATGCGCCGACACGCAGGCGACCGTCGCTGTCTTTACAGGAGTTGGGGTACTGCTCAGCCTTATTGTAATCCTTGACGGTAATCAGGCCGCGCAATTCGAATTTGTCGTTCACCACCAGCACTTTCTCAATGCGGTGTTTGTGCAACAACTCACGCACCATTTCCGGTGCGGCGCCTTCCTCGCAGGTCACCAGGCGCTCTTTCGAGGTCATGATCTGCGCCACCGGGATATCCAGGTTGGTCTGGAAGCGCACGTCACGGCTGGTGACGATGCCCACCAGATTACCTTTATCCATCACCGGCACGCCGGAGATGTTGTGGTGGGTGGTCAGCGCGATCAGTTCGCGTACGCTGGCGTCAGACTCAATGGTGATCGGGTCTTTTACAACGCCTGCTTCAAATTTCTTCACAGCACGCACCGCGAGCGCCTGCTCTTCAATGCTCATGCTCTTGTGAATAATGCCGATACCGCCTTCCTGGGCCAAAGCAATGGCCAGGCGCGACTCGGTCACGGTATCCATCGCGGCGGAAACCAGCGGGATATTCAGGGTGATATTACGAGACAGTTTTGTCTTCAGGGAAACGTCTTTGGCCGTGACCTCGGAATAACCGGGCACAAGTAGGACGTCGTCGAAAGTGAGGGCTTCGCGTGCTATACGCAGAGATTCAGACATGGACACTCATACCTCAAGGGAGCGGGAATGGGTATCGGCGCGATTATAGCCGCAACCTTTCCGGAAACAAAAGACTATTTGCACGGGAATGGCAAATCCCTTTACCTCGGCGGCCATCCTTGCAATATTGGCCGCCCGATCAAGCGCAGTAGAGACCGAAATGCTCAGCACACCTCCCGGCACGCCCAATCCACTCCCCACCGACGGCCGCCCGGTCATGAGCGTCAGCGAGTTGAACCGGGAAGTGAAGCAGCTGCTGGAGGGGAGCGTCCCGCTACTGTGGGTGGGTGGCGAGATATCCAACTTCGCAGCCCCCAGCTCCGGCCACTGGTACTTCACCCTCAAGGACGCACGCGCCCAGGTGCGCTGCGCCATGTTCCGCGGCCGCAACCGCAATGTACAGTTTCAGCCCGGCAACGGCCGTGAGGTGCTGGCGCGGGCCCGTGTCAGCCTGTACGAAGGCCGCGGCGAATTTCAGCTGATCATCGAGCACCTGGAGGAAGCGGGGTTTGGCGCCCTAATGCGCCAGCTGGAGATGCTCAAAGCCAAACTCCAGGCCGAGGGCCTGTTTGACCTGGATCGTAAAAAGCCCCTGCCCTACCTGCCCGCAACCATCGGCATCATCACCTCCCCAACCGGCGCCGCGGTGCGCGACATGATTCAGGTGCTGGGTCGCCGCTACCCCGCGGCCCAGATCGAGCTGCTGCCGGTACCGGTACAGGGGCAAGGAGCGGCACAGCAGATCGCGGAAGCCATTGCCCTTGCCGGTCGCCTGCAAAGGCACGACCTGCTGATCGTTGGCCGTGGCGGCGGTTCACTCGAGGATCTCTGGTCATTCAACGAAGAGGTGGTTGCGCGTGCACTGGCGGCATGTCCCATACCGACCATCTCGGCTGTGGGCCATGAAACCGACACCACCATCGCCGACCTGGTGGCGGACGTGCGCGCACCAACCCCGTCGGCGGCGGCGGAGATTGCCAGCGCCAATGCGGCCGCCCTGCGTGAGGACATAGAAACTGTCGCGCGACGCGTCACCCGCGCGCTGGAGCAACAGCTGCGGCATCTGCGACAGCATGTCCAGCTAGTCAGCAATCGCATTCGCCACCCGCGCGAGCAATTGCAGAATCGTGCGCAGCGGCTGGACCATCTGGAAATACGCCTGCGAGCCGCCATCCACAGCCGCACAGCGGCCAACGCCCGGCGCCTGGAGCTGTTTGCACGCACCCTGACACAGGTACATCCACGACACAGGTTAGGCCAGGCACACACCCGACTGGATCAGCAGGCCCAGCGCCTCGACAAATCCATGCGCACCCTGCTCCAGCACAGGCGGGAACAGGTGATCCACGCCAGCCAGCTGCTTCACAGTGTCAGCCCACTGGCGGTGCTGGAGCGCGGCTACGCCATTGTCCAGACGGAGCAAAACCAGGTTGTGCGTCGCGCACAGGAGGTTACCCCCGGACAAAAAATTCACGCACGATTGGCAGAAGGCGAGATCACGGCCATCGTTGAGTAGCGGCGCGCACCGCCCCCGCACCTCTCCTCGCCTCCCGCACAACCAACTGCCCGCCACGGACCCTAGGATTACCCTGTTGCCTAACTCAGCAAACAGGGTTCTCTATGACGGCAATCTGCCCCCTTCAACGCAGGCTGATCATTGCCATGCTGTTCCTGTGCGCTTTCCTGGTCGGATGCCAGGACAAGCCCGGTGACGCTGGTAGCGCTCAACAGTCCCCGGAAGAAATCACAAAAGAAACGGACATACACTTTCAAAACTATACCGAAACCGGTGATCTAAGTGCCCTGAAAAAGCGAGGCACCATTCGATTCATCACACTGGCAACCTCCGAAGATGACCTGCTGCCGCGCGCCAGAATCGTCACCCAGAAGCACTACGAGTTGGCAGAGGCACTCGCCAAGCGGCTAAAGCTCAACCCCCACTGGCTAGCAGCAGCCTCCCCGGCCGACGCACTGGAAATGATCAAAAGTGGACGCGCGGATGTCGTTGTGGGCAATCTCACCCGGACGGAGGAACGCGCGCAGCAATTCGACCTCTCAGAGCCCATCACCCAATCCCGTCAACAGCTGGTGACCGGGCGCAATGGGCCCGATGTGGCGCGTCCAGACAGCCTGCGGAACACCGTCATCTCGATTATGGAAGGCAGCACCTATGTGGACTCGGCACGCCAGCTGCAGGAAAAAATCCCTGGCGCAAAACTGGAAATGCGCAAACTCAGTAAATCCGACACCGTCGATCGCATGATTGACAATATCAATCAACGGGAAAACGTTGTAACAATTATTGATAGCAATATCGTACAAGGCGTACTGGACTATCGCAGTGATTTGAAGGCCGGCGTTTTCGTTTCGGATGACGAGGACATCGTATGGGCGATGCGTAAAGAATCACCGGATTTGAAGTTGCGCATCAACAATTTTTTGACGAAGAAACTAGTAAAAGCTCCACAGGAAAGAAAGTCTGATTGGCCATCCATTAAAAAATCCAGAGTCATTCGCTTTCTCACCTACAACGGGCCCACCAGTTACTTCATGTGGAAAGGTTCGTTGATGGGCTTTGACTACGACCTGGCAAAGTCCTTTGCCCAAAAGCATAACCTAGAGCTGGAGCTGATCGTTGTCCCCCACGACCAGGCATTGACGGACTGGCTGCAAGCTGGCCGGGGAGACTTCGCCGGTGCATCCACATCGATCACACAAGAAAGAATGGCACAGGGAGTTGACTTCACCACGCCGTATATCGAGATGGCGGCACAGGTACTTTCTCATGGCGGAAAATCCGAGATCAAGACACTCGAAGACCTGAATAATCGAACGCTGACCCTGCGCGAATTTTCAATATTCGAAGGCATTGCCAAATCCCTTCAGGAAAACGGCATCCGGGTAAACGTAAAAGTCGCAGACCCCGGGGTAAGCCTCGAGCGGATTATCAATATGGTCGCCGACGGTAAAGCCGATGCAACCATCGCAGACGCCAGTGCCGTCGAGATTGCCGCATCGTTGCGGAAAGAAGTGACGGCGGGGCCGCTGGTGAGCGATCCCATTCCGCAGGGGTGGATGGTAGTCAAAGGCAATACTTCGCTGAAAAAACGCCTGAATGCTTTTATCAAAGAGTACCAGACCACTCAATCCTTCAGAAAAAAGGTCGACTACTACTTCAAGCCCAATGCCGCCGGCAGTGAAAAAATTGTGCAACGGCTCAAGCCCGGTGAAGACCTCTCCCCTTATGACGAACTGGCGAAGCAGTCCGCACGTAAATTCGAATTTGACTGGCGCCTCATCGTTGCCCAGATGTGGCAGGAGAGCAGCTTCAACCCAGAGGCCGAATCCCCGGCAGGTGCCCAGGGCCTGCTGCAGGTAATGCCTCGTACCGCCGAAGAAGTGGGCTACTCGCCCCCCCTATTCGATCCCCAGCGTGGCATTGAGGCAGGCGTCAAGTATCTGAGCTGGATCAGAGACCGCTTTGAGCCGGGAATCAGTTTAGAAGACCGTCTGTGGTTTTCACTGGCCGCCTATAACGCGGGCATTGGCCATCTGTACGATGCCCAAAGGCTCGCACAGGAACTGCAACTCAATCCAGAGGTTTGGTTTGGCAACGTGGAGATTGCGATGCTCAAGCTGTCAGAGCCACGCTACTTCAAGGGGGCGCGTTACGGTTACGTACGCGGCGCAGAGCCGGTCCAGTATGTGCGCAATATCAGTCAGATCTACCGCGCCTACACAGACATCACCCCGGGGGAAATTGCCCTGCAAGCACGCTACCTACCTCCGTATGCGCACGCAACGAGCCCTCGAAACAACGCGCATCCCAAGTACCCGCATACACCTTCGTGGAAAGGCATCCACGCACAACCGCAGCGGGTGCCAGGGTCAATAAATACGAACGCCCCCTGGCGACCTTAACATAGAGAATCCCCGGAATTTGGGAGTGACTATGGAAAAAGGCTACTCGGCTCAGGCACACTCATTGAGCCACCAATGCATTATTCTTTGCGTGACTTGCATCGCACTGTGGTTGAGCGCGTGCGACCGCGCCCGGACCACCTCAGACTCCCCCGTAGCTCCGCAAGCAGCCGAGCAAACAACCAACAAACCAACGAATTCAACAGAAGGTGACGCGGGGCGCTTTATCGATAAGGGTGACCTGAAAGCCATCCAGGATCGCGGCATGATCCGATTTGTCAGCCTGACCGGAGACAACCAGCCAATACTCCCCCGCGAAGCCATCGTCAACCAGACACACCGGCAAATGGGCGAGGACTTTGCCAAGAGAATCGGTGTCGCCACACGCTGGCTTGTCGCGCAGACCCCTGAACAAGCCTTACAGATGGTGAATGATGGCGAAGCGGATGTGGTGGCAGAAAACATGAGCATCACCCCGGAACGCCAAGCAATCGTGGCGTTCAGCATCCCAATTATGCAGACTTCCGACCTCCTGATTACCGGCAAAAACGGGCCGGATATCAGCAACATCGAAAACCTTCAGGGGACAGAATTCATCGTCCTCGCGGGTAGCTCTTACGCAACTCTGGCACACACGTTGGCTGCCGAGCACCCGCAAGCCGGGTTTTCGGTGCGGGAGGTGTACCTGACTCAGGAGCGAGACACCCTGTTTGATATGGTTGCCGAGTCTGACAATGCCGTTACCATTTTGCACAAGAACCTGGCCGACGAGACTCTCAAATATCGCGACGATCTGAAAGCAGGTGCAACCGTAGGTTCCCCGGAGAATATCGCGTGGGCCATTCGCAAGGATTCCACTCGACTGCAGAACCGCATCAATAGCTTTCTTACCCGAACACTGGTCCACGCCATTCCAGAGCGAACATCCCATTGGTATGCGATAAAAAAGTCCGGCGTCATTCGTTTTGCCACCTATAACGGTCCTACCAGTTATTATCTGTGGAAGGGCGTTCTGCGTGGCTTTGACTACGAAATGGCAAAGGCGTTTGCGGACAAGCACAAGCTGCAGCTGCAGGTTGTGGTTGTTCCCAACGAGGAAAGTCTTGTGGACTGGGTAGTGGAAGGTCACGCTGATATCGCCGGCGCCTCCACCACCATCACCCAGGAACGGATTGAGCGCGGGGTAGCCTTCAGCTCGCCCTTTATCGAAACCACCGAAAAAATCATCAGTAATCGCAAGCTGCCCAAAATTGAAACCCTCGCCGACCTGAAAGGGCGTACCATCACCCTGCGCGCCTACTCTTCCTTCATCCAGACCGCGCGCACGCTGCGCGAGCACGGTGTGGATGTCAATGTCCAGGTAGCTCCTGCGCAAATGTCGTTTGAGGAAATCCTGAACAAGGTCGCGGAAGGCGAGTTTGAGGCCACCATCGAGGACGGTTACATCGCCGACATTCAGGCGGCTCTGCGTCCGGAGCTTGTGATTGGCCTGCAGGTGAGTGAGGGACGGCCACAGGGGTGGATGGTGAAACAGGGGCATGACGACCTGCTACGCCAGGTCAACCGCTTTCTCAAACGCTTTAGTCGCAGCGAGCAGTTCGACAAACTGCTGGAAGCCTATTTCAAGCCCGATAAACACCTGGTACAAAAAATTTCCGCGCGGGTTATCCCGGGCGAGGCGCTGTCGCCTTACGACAAGCTTGTGCAGGAGTCATCTTTGGAGCACAACTTTGACTGGCGGCTCATCGTGGCACAAATGTGGCAGGAAAGTAATTTCAACCCGAATGCGGTCTCCCCGGTGGGCGCCCAGGGGTTAATGCAGGTTATGCCGCGCACCGGTGAGGATATGGGTTATCCGCCACCATTATTTGACCCGGAGAAAAACATCAAGGCGGGCATGAAATATATGGAGTGGGTGCGCAACCGCTTCAAGGACCCTCTTCCCGTGCGCGAGCAGCTCTGGTTCACACTCGCCTCGTACAATGCCGGGCTCGGCCACCTGCTGGATGCCCAGCGCCTGGCGGAAAAGCTCGGCCTGAACCCCAATCGGTGGTTCGATAATGTCGAGGTGGCAATGCTCAAACTTTCGGAACCGCGCTATTTCCAGAAGGCGCGCTACGGCTATGTGCGCGGCTCCGAGCCTGTCGCCTACGTACGTAAAATCAGTCGGCTTTACCAGGCCTACACCAATGTCGCCACTGGTGATATTACCGCGAAAGCCGCTTCGCCCTGGAATACGGCATTACCGGGCATCATGGCGTCAATACAATCTTGCCGATATGCCGGCCCGACTCCATCAGTCGATGCGCGTCCGCCACGTCTTGCAGCGCAAAAGTGGCAGCCAACTGCGGACGAATTTTGCCCCCCTCGATCAGTGGCCAAATCTGCGACTCCAGTTCCCGGGCAATTGCCGCTTTCATCGCCAAAGATTGGGGGCGCAGGGTCGAACCGGTCAGTGTCAGGCGCTTCAGCATCACCGGTAGCATATTGACCTCCACCTTTGCGCCTGCGAGGAAGGCAATGTTAATGATGCGACCATCGCGGGCGGCGCACTGGATATTCCGATTCACGTAGTCGCCGCCCACCATATCCAGAATGACGTCCGCTCCCCTGCCCTCGGTGGCTGCTTGGATTTCCTCTACAAAATCCTGCTCGCGGTAATTGATCGCCCGCTCAGCCCCCAAACGCTCACAGGCCGCGCACTTCTCAGCACTGCCCGCGGTAGCAAAAACCCGCGCTCCCAGATTCGCAGCGATTTGTATCGCACTGGTGCCAATGCCGGATGAGCCCCCATGTACCAGCAGAACCTCGCCCGCACGCAGTTCGGCACGCTGTACCAGATTGCTCCACACGGTGAAAAAGGTTTCCGGCAGCGCCGCCGCCTCGGTATCCGTCAGTCCGGAGGGCACTGGCAAGCATTGCCCCTCGGGGGCCAGTGCATATTCTGCATAGCCACCGCCATTGGTCAGTGCACAGACACGATCTCCGACGTTCCAGCGCTGTACACCCGGCCCAACCGCAACCACTTCACCGGCCACTTCCAGCCCGAGCACCGGTGAAGCGCCAGCCGGCGGCGGATAGAAACCCGCACGCTGTACGATGTCCGGGCGATTGACGCCGGCGGCGGCGATCCGGATCAACACCTCGCCATCTCCGGGCACCGGTATTTCGCCCTCAGCGATGAACAGTGTTTCAGGCCCGCCGTGTTCCCACAAATCCACATATCGCATGGTTTTCTTTCTGCTATTCATTCGCTCTCCCACTCCATTTCTGCAGGCAGACTGTAGCTAATTTTTATGGCAAAAAAAAAGCCCGGCAAAGCCGGGCTCTTCTACCAAAGGTCGCTTACAGATCGTAGGTCAATTCCACGCCCACAACGCGGCCTTTATTCAGCGGTGTAAAGCTCGCACCCGCACCACCCAAGGTAGGGGGCAACTGGGTATTGTTGCCTTCCGTCACTTCATCCAGCATGTTTTTGCCAAACAGCGCCAGACGATAGTTGCCGGAATCCGGTACAAAGCCAAAGCTCAGGTCCAGCATATCGGCCTCAGACAGCATACCGAGATTGTTGTCGGTATACGGCGCGGCGTCCCGGTGATTGAAGTTAACGCGCGAGGTCAGCACCCCGAGGTTACCCAGCTGCAGGTCATGCACCACACCAACGCCGTAGGTCCAGGGCGCCAGGCGGGGGATATCCAGACCGAGGTCTGTCGCATCAACCAGCCCGTCGCCGCTGATGTCCCCACGCACGCTGTCGTAGGCGCCATCCACGTAACCGACATTCGCGGTAAACAGCAGGTTATCACTGGCAACGACCATCGCCTCAAGCTCCGCGCCCTGAATGGTGGCGTCTGCGGTGTTGCGAATGTACTGCACTACCGAGAAAACCGGGTCCGCCAGGTTCTCTTCGCGCTGCATATCGTCGATGGTGTTATGGAACAGGGCCATATTGGTGCGTACCCGGCCATCGAACCACTCGGCCTTACCGCCGATCTCAAAGGTCGTCTGCTCTTCCTGATCGGTTGGGCCCGGCTGGTACAGCAGGCCGGTATTACGCATATTGTAACCACCGCTGCGGAAGCCCTTAGTCCAGTAGCTGTACAGCTGCGCATCATCGCTCAGGTTCCACTGCAGGCCCACTTTCGGAGTGAAGGCGCTCCAGGATTCACTGTCATTGAAGTCATAGAAGGCGCAACCACTCTGGTCACACTGGGTATTGCCGACCACCACCGGGTTGATGGTAGCGACCTGCGCATCCTTGTCTTCCACCGAGTAGCGACCACCCAGAGTCAGCACCCAGGACTCGTTCAGGTCGATGTCCGCCTGCGCGAACACGCCCATAGCGGTGTGTTCCTGCTCACCACCACCGGTAATATCCAGACCATTCAGCGGCAACAGGCGGTTTTCATAATAGGACAGATCCTGGCTGAACCAGTAGAGCCCGGTGGTCACGGCGGTGGCACCAAAGCGTCCGGCGTAACGCAGCTCGTTACTGATCTGGCTCTGGTCAATGCTGGTGGCCGCGTGGAAGGCGGTGATCGGCAAAGAGTCGATATCGGCCAGACCTGTAGCGGCGTACTCGCGCCAGGCCAGAATGTTGGTGATGGTGCCATCACCGAAGGCGACATCCTGGTTGTACTCGGTAATGACCTGGGACCATTCGTCTTCCTGGAAGCCCTCTTCGTTCTGTGCCACCTGGAAAGAGTCGTCGCTGTTATCCCAGTCAGACACATCCACACCAAAGAGCGCATATAAAGGGAAGTTCGGCGCGAGCTCTCCGCGGTTCTGCGCCACCGCTCCTGCGGCATCCATACGGCCGTGCTCCATACGCACCAGCAGCTCGGAGGACTCGCTTAACGCAACGCTGAAACTCGGGCGAATAAACCAGGTATCGGAACCACCGGCCTCATCGTTGCCGGTGTAAACATTTTCAAACCAGCCCTGGTCATTGTTGTAGTAGGCGGTAAGGCGGCCGTTGACGCGCTCGGAAATAGCACCGTTTACCGTTGCAGCGGCAACCGTATCGAGGTTGTCTGTCGTGGATAGCTTGAACTTGCTGGAGAATTCTTCCGTGGGGCGCGCCGTCTTGATCACCACCGCACCACCGGTCACATTGCGTCCAAACAGGAGCCCCTGGGGACCGCGCAGAACTTCAATGCCCTCGAGGTCGAACATATCGGTGACCACACCGGCGTTCACCCCCATATACATACCGTCAACGAATACACCGACGGTGGGGTCAATGGAAGGAATCGAGCTGTTGACGCCCAACCCGCGCACGGTAAAGTTTGCGGTATTTTTTACGGTGCCGATATCTTCCAGCTGGACGTTCGGCATTTTGAAAGACAGGCTCTGCAGATCGCGTGTCTGCAAGGCTTCCAGCTGATCGCCGGAATAAGCAGTGGCCGCTACCGGCACCTCCTGCAGTTTTTCAGCGTCCGCGCGTTTCCGAGCGGTTACCTGAACTTCCTCCATCAGTGTACTGATAGAGCCTTCTCCAGCCGCTGCCTGTGCGCTGCCCACACCGCAGGCCAATGACATGGCCGCAAAGGAACAGGCCGAGGCCAGCACCAGGCTGCTGCGCTTGTTAGTCGCTGTATTTGCACGAGGGAGCGTTACGTTAAACGCGTCAGATTGACTTCCCATGTTTTTCTCTCCATTGCACCGAGTTATTTTTATGTGTTTCTGCAACAGAACTTCCGCGGCCGGTCCCGCATATCACCGCTTACTATCGCGACCCGATCCGCAACCGCACTGTCATCTTGCCCACTCTTTGTTCGAGCAGGTCAGGGAAAGACTACAAGAGGTTTTTACATTTAAAAAGCGAATTTTTCCCAGTGATTAATTCTATCAATCAACCAGCGTGCGAAACGTAATCACGAAATTCTTACATTGACGCGATGACCGGAGCGTCACAAAAAAGATCGGCAACGTTTGTTCCCTTATTCCACCCTCGCCCCGACGGTCATGTCGAACCTGCTTGCATTTGCTCCCTTCGGTAACATGCCCACCGGCGCACGCAATCCGCCAGGTGAATAGCCAGCATTCGCCCAGGGAATAGCCCGGGCACAATTATTCGGCATCAACAAGGCGTGAGGCACCAGCGCGGCATCGGCAGGCCCCGAAAATGAAAGAAGAATAAAGGAAGAACTTGAAAATACGGGCAAGCGACACAGGACGCATCGCTTGCTGACGCCGATTGTGCAGAAGTGCTCAGGGGCTCAAGCGTTCGATTTGCCAGCCCCCGCCTTCCATTGCACGATAGACGAAGCGATCATGCAGCCGGGAAGCACGCCCCTGCCAGAACTCCACCGCGTGCGGCTCCACCCGGTAGCCACCCCAGAAATCCGGGCGGGGAACATCCTGGCCGTCAAACTTCTGTCGGAAAGATTCGAAGCTCTCCTCGAGCACCTGCCGGGAGACAATCGCATCACTCTGGTGGGATGCCCAGGCCGCGATCTGGCTGTCTCGCGGGCGGCTGCTGAAGTATTCATCCGCTTCGGCGTCACTCAACAACTCGGCAACGCCGCGCACAATCACCTGACGATCGAGGAAATGCCAGGGGAACAAAAGCGATACCTTGGGGTTGGCGGCAATGTCCCAGGCTTTCTGGCTTTTCAGGTTGGTATAAAAAACAAAGCCGCGCTCGTCGAAGCCCTTTAACAGCACAATCCGCTGAGAGGGCTGACCACTGGCATCGGCGGTACT
The DNA here is from genome assembly GCF_001639145.1 of Microbulbifer sp. Q7. Classification (NCBI taxonomy): domain Bacteria; kingdom Pseudomonadati; phylum Pseudomonadota; class Gammaproteobacteria; order Cellvibrionales; family Microbulbiferaceae; genus Microbulbifer; species Microbulbifer sp. Q7. Next base: position 1,527,710 of record NZ_LROY01000002.1, read on the forward strand.
CAGGCACATGGCACTCGGGTCAGAAAGTTCCGCCTTCACCACTTCGCCTAGCCACGCCTCAAACTGGACCACCGGGCTTTCCGCCAGGTCACTGCGCTGGAGCCCGCCCTGCACATACTCTCTTCGCCACTGATCAATTTCCATCGCTGTCATATCCTTACCGCTGGTTCTTTAAAAAGGTTACCCGCAAGTTTACGCAGTTGCGTGCCAAATCCCAATTTGCGCAATTTTCCCCGCCGCAGTCCGTGACTACACTCAATTATCCGGCGTTTTCTGCAACGGAAACGCAGACTCTGCGGGCACTTGCAGGGCCGTATTGCGCCCGTTAGTCTGCGACGCAATCCTGATAACAATCCATCTTTGAGTGAGCCGGGATATCCCCCATGCAAGCGACTGACAATCACACAAAATCTCCACAGACCCCACGGGAAACCCAAAGCCCGTCTTGTGCCCAGGTGCTGATGCACCTGCTCCGTCAATACGGCGTTGATACGGTATTCGGTATCCCCGGCGTCCACACCATTGAACTGTACCGGGGACTACCGGGCAGCGGCTTGACCCATATCACTCCGCGCCACGAACAGGGCGCGGCGTTTATGGCAGACGGCTTCGCGCGTGCCACGGGCAAACCGGGCGTGTGTTTTCTGATCACCGGCCCCGGGGTAACCAACGCCGCTACTGCCATGGCCCAGGCTTACTCCGATTCCATCCCCATGCTGGTCATCAGCGCGGTGAATCGCCGCGAGGACCAGGGTATGGGACGCGGCCGGCTACACGAACTGCCGCGCCAGCAAGATGTCAGCCGCGGTTTCTGCATCTGGCAACATACCCTGACCAGCGCCGAACAATTGCCCGAAACCCTCGCCCGCGCATTTCAGCTGATGCGCGGCGGCCGGCCGGGGCCGGTACACATCGAAATTCCCATTGACCTGTTCCCCGCACCCATGCCGGGGCAGCTCGATGCATACCAGGCCGCACCCGCTCCCAGCCTTCCGGGCGCCGGAATTGAGGCGGTAGCCACGGCGACCAAGTGGTTAACGGAGGCAAAAAGCCCGGTGATCCTGCTCGGCGGCGGCGCCCAGCACTGCGCCAAGCCCGCAACCGAGCTGGCAGAAAAACTGGCAGCGCCGGTGTTTGAATCCCTCGCCGCCAAAGGCATCGTAGACGAGCAACATCCTCTGTGTGGCGGCGCCAACCTGAGCTTTGACTGTGTGCGCGAACGCGTAGAATCGGCGGATGTAGTGCTGGCGATTGCCACGGAACTCTCGGAAACCGACCGCAACCTGATGCGTGACAATTACCGCTTCAGCGGCAAACTGATCCGGGTCGACATCGACCCGGCGCAACTGGTGTGCAATGCGCAGCCGGATCTCGCAATCTGCGCGGATGCCGGGGCGACCTTGCAGGCGCTCGCAGCCGGTTTGCCCGACGCGGGCGAATCCCGCCGCCAGACGGCCGCTGCCGAAGTGGAGTCCCTGCGCCACGCCTGTCGCAGTGAGTGGTGGCCCGGCTCGGAGGGGCGCTTCCCCTGGGTGCTCGCACTGCGCGACGCCCTGCCCAAAGACGGCATTCTGGTAACCGATTCCACACAGCTGGCCTACAACACCAACCATGCGCTGCCATTGCACCAGCCGCGCAGCCACATCACCTGTACCACCGGCTACGGCACCCTGGGCTTTGCCCTGCCGGCCGCCATCGGTGCCGCCCTCGCCAGCCCGCGCCCGGTAATCGGGCTGATCGGCGACGGCGGGATCATGTTCACCCTGGGGGAACTGGCGGCGGCGGTAGAGCAGAAGCTGGCACTGCCCATACTGGTTTGGAACAACAGCGGCTACGGTGAAATTCGCGACTTTATGGATGAAGCCTCCGTTGAGCAGGAGGGGGTGAACTTGCATGCGCCAGACTTTGTAGCCCTCGCCAAGTCCTTCGGCGCCGAAGGATGCCGTATCGATCGCCCGGAGCAATTGTGCGCCGCCGTCGCTGAAGCATTCGAGCGCAAGGGACCAACGCTGATCGAAATTACCGCGCCTTGAAAGCGCGGGGCCCCGGGCCCAAATAGAACCGAAGCCCAATTAATTCTTAAACACTGGGCCGATGCGGAAACTGAGACTGCATCGGCCTCACCTGTATCGAACCACATCGAACCACATCGAAACATATCGAAATACTGGAAACCGACGCAATGGACTTATCGAAACTCAAGACGAAACAGCTCTACATCAATGGCCAGTGGTGTGATTCCAAAGGGGGCAGCCTGCATCCGGTAATCAACCCGGCCACCGAAGAGCCCCTGTGTGAGGTTATCCAGGGCACACTTGACGACGTAGACGACGCGGTGGCCGCGGCCAAGACCGCGTTCAAGGAATGGCGCCACAGCCGCGCCGCCAAACGTCAGGCGCTGATGCACGCCATTGCCGATGGTATGGAGGCGCGCAAGCAGGACCTGATCGCGGCGGTATCCCAGGCTCTGGGCTGCCCGCCACACATCACCGAATGGCTCCACATCGACGGTCCCATCTACGCCATGCGCTACTACGCTGACCGCGCCGCAGTGATGGAAGAAACCGAAAAAGCCGGGCATTCCGTGGTACTGAAAGAACCGGTCGGTGTTTGCGGGTTTATCACCCCCTGGAACTACCCGCTGCACCAGTTCGTCGGCAAGGTGGCCCCGGCGCTGGCCGCCGGCTGCACCATGATCCAGAAGCCGTCGGAAATCACCCCGCTGCAGGATTACGTGATGACGGAAATCATCGACGCGGCCGGCCTTCCGGCGGGCGTGTTCAACCTGGTTCCCGGTGCCGGGCCGATTGTGGGTGCCGCACTTTCCAGCCATGTGGATATCGATATGGTCTCCTTCACCGGCTCCACCCGCGCCGGTATCGAGGTGGCCAAATCCGCAGCGCCTACCGTCAAGCGCGTTACCCAGGAACTGGGTGGCAAGTCGCCATTCATCATCACGCCGGACGCCGACCTTGAGGCCGCGGTACGTTGGGGCTGTGAGGATGTGTTCGTCAACACCGGGCAAACCTGCACCGCACTGACCCGTATGCTGGTGCCCGTCGAACGCTACGAGGAAGCGGTGAAAATCGCTCAGCGCGTGGCCGAAGAGGTCGCCATGGGCACCGGCAGCGATGCCTCCATGGGCCCCCTGTCGTCCGCCCGCCAGCGCGACATCGTGCGCAGCTACATCGACAAGGGTGTTGCCGAAGGCGCCCGTCTGGTCGCCGGTGGCAGCGAAACACCGGAAGGTTTCCCGCAAGGTTTCTACGTGAAACCCACGGTATTTGCCGATGTCACCAATGACATGGCCATCGCCCGCGAGGAAATCTTTGGCCCGGTGACCTGTCTGATCCCCTACAAGGACATGGACGAAGCCATCGCCATCGCCAACGACACCGAGTACGGCCTGTCCAGCGGCGTCTGGGCCAAGGATGCCGAGGCTGCCATGCCTGTGGTGCGCCGCATCGAAGCCGGGCTATGCTTCGTCAACGGCGGCGAGTTCAATTACGACGCGCCGTTCGGTGGCGTCAAGCGTTCTGGCAATGGCCGCGAATTTGGTGCGGCCGGCCTCGACGAGTTTATTGAACTGAAATCCGTGCAACTTCCCGCATAAAACTTCAACGCGCCGCCAGTCTTGGCGGCGCGGTTGACTGAGCGTTTCTGCATCGCTATCTTTGCCCCCGACATCAAGAGAGTGGCTGACGCCAACGCCAACCTGCCTACCGGGGCAAGGTGGTATCTCTTCACAGACAAGTACCAAGGTACTGCCTGTGTCGAGGATGGGGCTCTCGCTGAACCGAACAGGTTACAGCGTTGCAATCCTACCGGGATAAGATGGGTTTCCTGATACCCATCCCGCTTCCGCCGTCAGCCCTCCAGAATTTTTGGAGGGAACATGTCCGAATACACGCTATCCAGCACCGACGTTATCGAAATCCAGATTGCCCCGCAGCGCAGTCGCACGGCAGTCCGGGCGGTAAAACGCAACGATCGACAACTGTTGTGGCAATTGCTGTTCGACTCGACGGAAGATGCGCTGGCCTTCGCCACCCACTGCCGAGCCAGCGACGCACCAGTCACGGCGCACAAGGCCTGTGAGCTGGTGGGATAGACCAGCTGACTACATCGGCTGATCAGATCGTTACCGAATACTGGTCAGCCTACACTTGAGGCTGATTTACTCGCGGACTTTACGCGAAGGTTGCGATGCCGGGGGCAGCTTTGTGAGACCTTCTCCGCCATGGATGGCGGTGCAGAGCCCCCATGGATGGGTTAACGGCGTGTCTCACAAAGCTGCCCCCGGTTTCGCAACCGCCACGGAGTTCGGATAGAAGCCCTTCTGCCAAAAGCACTACAGGAGCCAATAACAGCGCCATGTCCAAGCCCGAGCAATTTTTCCAGCACTTGCGCGATGAACTGAAGCAGATCGAAGCCGACGGTCTCTACAAGCGCGAGCGCATCATTACCTCGCAGCAGAGTGCCGAGATCCAGGTCAATAACGATAGCCAGGTGCTCAACTTCTGCGCCAACAACTACCTCGGGCTCGCCAACCACCCCGACCTGATCCAGGCCGCCAAAGATGGCCTCGACCAGTACGGCTTCGGCATGGCCTCCGTGCGCTTTATTTGCGGCACCCAGGACATTCACAAAGCGCTGGAGTCTCGCCTGTCTGAATTTTTACAGACCGAAGACACCATCCTTTACACCTCCTGTTTCGACGCCAACGGCGGCCTGTTCGAAACACTGCTCGGCCCGGACGATGCCATCATCTCCGATGCCCTCAACCACGCCTCCATTATCGACGGCGTGCGCCTGTGTAAAGCCAAGCGCTTCCGCTACGCCAACAACGACCTGGCCGATCTCGAAGCGCAGTTGCAGGCCGCCGACGCCGCCGGTGCAAAAACGAAACTGATCGCCACCGATGGCGTCTTCTCCATGGATGGCGTCATCGCCGATCTCAAGGGTATTTGCGACCTCGCGGATAAATACAACGCCCTAGTCATGGTGGACGACTCCCACGCCGTCGGCTTCCTCGGCCAGCACGGCCGCGGCACCCACGAATACTGCGATGTGGTCGAGCGCGTCGACATCATCACCGGCACCCTCGGCAAAGCCCTGGGCGGCGCCTCCGGTGGCTTCACCTCCGGCCGCAAGGAAATTATCGACCTGCTGCGCCAGCGCTCCCGCCCGTACCTGTTTTCCAACTCCGTAGCGCCGGCCATTGTCACCGCCTCCCTGAAGGTGCTGGACATGCTGGTCGAAGGCGGCGAGTTGCGGGAACAACTACAGGAAAACTCCCAGTATTTCCGCGAGCGCATGACCGAAGCAGGCTTCACCCTCGCCGGTGCCGACCACGCCATCATTCCGGTGATGATCGGCGACGCGGCGCTGGCTCAGAAAATGGCGGACAAGATGCTGGAAAAAGGCATCTACGTGGTCGGCTTCTTCTACCCGGTGGTGCCCAAAGGCCAGGCCCGTATTCGCACCCAGATGTCTGCGGCGCATACCCGCGAGCAGCTGGATCGCTGCATCAATGCCTTTATCGAAGTCGGCAAAGAACTCGAGATTATCTAAGCGGTATCTATGAAAGCACTATCCAAGCTCAAGTCTGAACCCGGCATCTGGATGACCGATGTCGAGATTCCGGAACCCGGCCACAACGATCTGCTGATCAAGATCCGCAAGACCGCCATCTGCGGCACCGATATGCACATCTACCACTGGGACGAGTGGTCGCAGAAGACCATTCCGGTACCCATGGTTGTGGGCCACGAGTACGTGGGCGAAGTGGTCGGCATGGGTCAGGAAGTGGCCGGATTCAAGGTAGGCGATCGCGTTTCCGGCGAAGGCCATATCACCTGTGGCCACTGCCGGAACTGCCGCGCCGGTCGCCGCCACCTGTGCCGCAATACCTACGGCGTCGGCGTGGATCGTCAGGGTGCGTTTGCCGAATACCTGGTGATCCCGGCGCTCAACGCCTTCAAGATCCCGGACAATATTTCCGATGAACTGGCCTCTATCTTTGACCCGTTTGGCAATGCGGTACACACCGCGCTGTCGTTCGATCTGGTCGGCGAAGATGTCCTGATTACCGGTGCCGGCCCCATCGGCATTATGGCCGCCGCTGTGGCACGCCACGTGGGAGCGCGCCACGTGGTCATTACCGACATCAATGAATACCGCCTGGACCTGGCGAAGAAAATGGGCGCAACCCGCACCGTGAATGTCAGCAAGGAAAAGCTGAGCGACGTCATGAAGGACATCGGCATGACAGAAGGTTTTGATGTCGGCCTGGAGATGTCCGGCGTCGCCGTAGCCTTCCGGGATATGCTTTCGGCCATGAACCACGGCGGCAAGATTGCGATGCTGGGGATACCCCCGGGTGAAATGGCGATCGACTGGAGCCAGGTCATCTTCAAGGGCCTGATCCTGAAAGGCATTTACGGTCGGGAAATGTTTGAAACCTGGTACAAAATGGCGAGCCTGATTCAATCTGGCCTCGATCTCTCCCCGATCATTACCCACCAGTTTTCTGTCGACGAATTCCAGACAGGTTTTGACACCATGGGCTCGGGCGAGTCCGGCAAAGTGATCCTCAACTGGCAGTAACCCCGTTACGTTAGACGGCAGGGGCAAAGAGAAGTCCCTGCCGTCAATTCAGCGCGCAGCTAAATAGCCCTTGCATTCGAAGGGCTTTTTTAATGCTAAAAAAATCCGGGAGCCAACTCAAAACCAACGCCCACAGTCCGCACACGCACGGAATAGTCGATCAGGCTTTCTCCGTATCCGTCAAAGTATTTCACAAAGCCGCGCACTCGGGTGGTGATGGGAAATTTCCAGTTGAGTTCCACCGCACCAAAGTTCTGCGAGTTCAGGTTGTTCCGCACTTTTATCGACGAGGTGTAACCGCCAGAGCGGTACCCCCCAGACAATTCAAAATTCCCGAAATGCTTATCCAGTTCCGGCCCTCTTCCGGCATCTGGGTCAGTGGATAGTCGGTACCAGGGCTTAATACCGACAAAATAGCCGCCTTTTTCAAAGGTAAAATCGACGAACACCCGGTTCCAGCCCCGCGAATAGGCTCCACTGCGCCCGTTGGACTGATGGCTGACACCGGCTTGAGAAACTACGTTCCGAAAACCCAAAACTTCCCAATCACTTGTCCAGGTTGCCAGTAATTCCACCTCGTGATTTATCTCTCTGAATGGACCCGACTGGGCATACGCCTGCCAGAAGCTCCGATTGGTATAGGCGGCACTGACAAATGAATCCGGCCCAAGAAAACCGCTCCACAGTGGCACCTGAAGTGACAGCTGAAATTGCACCTCGGCAGGTTCCACGGCCTGCATCCCGTAGCGGTTCTCTGCCACAAGCTGGTCTTCAGCAATATTCCGATAAGCGACAGGCAAAATATAATTTGCCCTGTGTGACGCCAGGGAAAATGGGTTATTCACCGCATCGCGCACGGCCTGAATGCGATCACTGACCAGTGGTTCAGAGTTCTTGTGCGCGAGTGATGCACCATCCGCATGGATAGGCAACGGCTCCAGATTTACCGATTGCCCTTCGTCGGACAGGCGACTTTCCGCTGACTCGACTTGCGCAGCCGATACGCCTGCCTCACGTTGGCCAAGCTGCGATGCCCCGTTCGCAGGATTAGCCGCCAATACCTGTGACGCCAGCCCACCGCTCAACGCAATGACTGAAAATATCTGCAGTAATTCAGCAGCAAATTTCCGCCACACACAGGACATGTCCGCTACTCCCTGACAATTTTTGCTGAATTAGCTTAGTCCGATGGGTACTGGCCTGCAGGCACATTGATCAATAAGGCGAAATGAAGTGATCCGAGAGCGAAATCGTGTTCGCGTAAATTCACCCGCACGCCATCACCCGCATATCATGGAGGGTAAAGATTGGATAGAGCTGCGCACGTCTGGTCAGCCAGCAAGCGCCCCAGACCGAGACCTCCAGGCTGCCCTCGCAGGTTGACCGACTGCAGATTGCACTTTGCCAAATGATCCTGTACTTTCGCGACCGCAAAGAAACAGGTGCCATGCGGTGCGTCGCGACTCAGATTGAGGCGCAGGCCTGCCAAGCCTCCCCGGCAAAACACCCACCCCTCCTCTCTTTTTGCGCACCCCGAAAGTACAGGATTCGATTCATGCAATGCATTGCCGCTCTACACCGCCATCTGTTCGTGTTGGTACTTTTTTGGTCGCAGTCGGCCTTCGCCGAGTTCATCAATTGGGAAGACACTAAAAAATCACTGTTTGACGCGAAGTACGAAATTGGCGCTGCCGCCGGCGGCATCACCTACCTCGGCGTAAAGGAATGGAACTGGGGAAGTGCATCGTTCAAGTTTAACAATGAAGGCTGGTTTGGCATGGATACTGGCAGCGGTGGAGTAGACAAGCTCGGCCACATGTATTCCTCTTACCTGATGGCAGAGGCGATCAGTCATGGCCTTTCACGGCACAACGACCCGGAGTTTGCCGCCACCTACAGCGCACTTTGGGCCACCAGCCTTATGCTGTATGTGGAAGTCTTCGATGGATACTCTGCCGACCACGGATTCTCTTACGAAGATGTCATCCTGAACTCAACCGGCGTTGCATTTTCTTATTTGAGAACGCGCTACCCAAGAGTCAGGGAGCTGCTCGACTACCGGTTGGATTACCAACCTTCCGAGGGCATGCAGGGTTTCCACCCCGTCACCGACTATAGCGGCATGCGCTACCTCCTCGTGTTAAAGGCGGCAGGCGTGCCCGCGTTGCGCGATACGCCGCTCAAATACCTGGAATTTAATCTCGGTTATTCCGCACGGGGATTCAAGGCGTCGGATGCACCCTACATTCCCCAGCGTAACAGCGAACTATTCGTGGGGGTCAGTTTCAATCTGAATGAACTGCTGTTCAAGCCGTTCGCGGATCAACTGGGGCGAGCGGGAAAATTTGCGTCCACGGTAACGCGCTACTACCAGCCGCGGGGAAGCTATATTAAGACAACAGTGGACAAGCGGGGCTAGCACCTCAATACGCTTGATGCCTAGAGCGTTTACGCCTGTCCACCTTATCGACCAAACTGGACAGAACCAATGCTCAGAGTTATCGGTGTACTTATCCTCGCGTTGATCCTCCTGGGCCTGGCAGGCCACCTGTTCTATTCACGTAAGGGTGGGCCAGACACAGGCTACCATCATCCACCTGACTGGATGCAACCCGTGGCACGGGTTCAATCTAAAGCCCCAGTTTCCTGATCAGCCGGGTACTCGTAGTGCCCTGTACCAGCAGCGAAAACAATACGACGCCGAATACCATCGACTGCACCGTCCACCAGTAGGGCAACTCCGTTGGCAATGACAGCACCAGTGCCACCGCGATTACGCCGCGCAAGCCTCCCCAGCTCAACACTAGGCGCCAGCTCTGAGGAATGGGTGGGCCGATAAAACGCGCCAACGGCGCCAGCATAAACACCACCAACGCCCTGGCACCGATAGCAGCCACAATCGCAACGATGATCGCCAGCCACTGATCGGTGAACATCTGGAAGGTGATTACCAGTCCCATGATCACGAAAATCAGCGCGTTGAAGAACAGACCCAGCCACTCCCAGGTTGGGGCAGCATGCGCCAGATACGTATCCTGCTGCTCTCGCAGACAGGCCCGTGCCACAATCGCACAGATCATCACCGACAGTATTCCGGATACGCCAACAACGTGCTCGGCCAGATAAAAACTGCCAAACGCTGCCAGCACCAACACCATCAGTGCGGCGCCGGCGGAACCAAGAAACAAAATCACAATGGCTGTCAGTAAACCGCAGATGGTGCCCACGGCCAGCCCGCCAAAAAACACCGTGGCAAGGTACGCCGTAAACCCACCAATACCCGTTAACGCCTCGCCCGTCGCAACGGAACCCTCCATGACACTGTGGCTGGCAATACCAAGCACAAAGGAAAACAGCACAATCGCCACGGCATCGTTAAACAGGCTCTCACCTTCCACCAGCGTGAGTAATTCCTCGTTAGCACTACCGCTGCGGCGCAAGCGCGCCACCACAGAAACAGGATCGGTCGCGGAGAGAATAGCCGCAGTGAGAAAAGCGGCAACCCACGGGAAGCCGGTGGGATGATGAATACCGTAGTACACCAGTATCGCGGTAATCAGCGCGCAGATGAGCACACCAACAGTCGCCAATAGCAGTACCGGACCGAGCCAGCGCAGCAGAACATCCGGATCAATTTTCCACGCTGACCCGAAAATCAGCACGGGTAAAATGACAAAGAACACCAGCTGGTGCAGGTTTTCGGCCCTCAAGCCGGTGTCGTAATTCAATACTGGCAACAGCATGCCCGCGAGCACACCGGCAATCAGACAGCCCAGGGTATTGTCCCGGTGGAGTACGCGCGCGATTCCCAACCCCACCACAGCGGCAAACGCCATGTAGAGCCCCTGCCCGACCAGTGTAACCACTCCCTCCATGGTATTCGGCTCCCTTTCTTTTACCTGTCTGCTCGGACCTGCCTGCTAGCGGGTACGATCTGTACCGATCACGGTGCTGGGCCTGCCCTCTGGCGCAAGCGACGTAATTGGCACCGGCACACCACGCTCATTAATCAACTCGACATGCGTTCGGCGCAACTGGCGAGGTTCGGGCACACCACAGGAGTGCGCGATAGTACCCACCTCATAATTCAGGTTGCGGGCGTAGTGATACACCCGCTCTGCCTTGTCGATTGGGTCCAGGCCCTGCTGCAAATCCGGATTGTGCGTAGTCACCCCGGTCGGGCAGGTATTTTTGTTGCACTGCATGGCCTGAATACAGCCGAGTGCAAACATGAACCCACGCCCACAATTGATAAAGTCCGCCCCCATCGCCAATGCCCAGGCGACCATCGACGGGGTCAGCAGCTTGCCCGCACAGATAATTTTAATGCGATCGCGCAATCCGTACTCGGTAATCAGGTCCACTACCAGTGGCAGACTTCGGTTCAGCGGCAACCCCATATAATCCATCAGGCTCTGCGGCGCCGCGCCACTTCCGCCATCGGCGCTATCGATATTGATAAAGTCAGGTGCACTCTGGGCGCCCCGTCGCAAAATGGCTTCACAAAGTTCATGCAGCCAGTCACTGCTGCCGATCACGCATTTAAGGCCGGTGGGCTTGCCGCTGACATCCCGAATGTGGTTGATCATATCCAGCAGACTGTCTACATCCCGGATTTCCGGATGCCCATTGGGGCTGATGGAGTCTTCCCCCACCGGAATACCGCGTACCTGCGCGATCTCTGGCGTCACCTTGATGCCCGGCAGAATACCCCCCTTACCCGGCTTCGCCCCCTGGGACAGCTTCAGCTCAAACATTCTCACCTGCTCATGGGCGGCAATATTGCGCAACTTTTTATCGCTCAGATTGCCCTCAGGGTCACGCACGCCATATTTCGCGGTCCCGATCTGAAACACGATGTCACAGCCGCCGACCAGGTGGTGCGACGACAACCCGCCCTCCCCCGTATTCAGCCAAATCCCTGCCTTGGCCGCGCCTTTGGACAGGGCTGTCACCGCAGGCACCGACAGGGCACCAAAACTCATGCCGGAGATATTAAAGATTGCGCGGGTTGAGTATGGCTTGCGCGCGACGCCCTCACCGAGCGTGACTTCACTCGGTGGCACCGCATCTTTGGCCAGGGTAGGAAACGGATGGTTGAGAAACAGAATGTCGCCCGGCTGATTCAGCGGCCGGGTGGAACCAAATGCGAGGGTAGAATCGACGTTTTTCGCGGCCCGGTACACCCAGCTGCGCTGGGCGCGATTGAATGGCATCTCTTCCCGGTCCAGGGCAAAGAAATACTGGCGAAAGAACTCGCCCAGGTGCTCGAACTGATAGCGAAAACGCCCCAATACCGGGAAATTCCGCCGAATGGCCTGCTTTGACTGGCTGATGTCCGAGAGATACAGATACACCACATACAGCGCCAAAATCACCAGTGCAAAGGCAAACACCAGGGCAAAAACCTGCAATACGTTGATTGCAAATCCCTTGATTGCGGCGACGGCATCAAGATCCATACGTTGTCCTTGTTTGGCCAGAGTGATGTAGTCCACCCTGATTATCGCGAGGAAGGAGTGCTCTGTCACTATACGCTCAGAGTGCGGCAAGCCCTGCCGGGGGTCACCGGAGTCAACCGCCGCCACTGCCATTGGCACAATTCCAGCTAAGCTAAAACCGACCTTATCAACACGGTAGGGCAGGTATTTTGCCTGCCGCACCAAGCCAGTGGAGACACCATGGACATCTACCAGCGCCTCAAGAAAGATCACGAAAAGCAACGCTCTCTGCTCAGACAAATCGCAGAAACCAGTGGCGACAGCAGTGAACGCCAATCTCTCTGGCGAGAGCTGAGCAACGAAGCGGAGGCACACGCGGCGGCGGAAGAACAGACCCTCTACGCAGCACTCATCGAAAAACCGGATGGCCAGGAAAAGGCCCGCCACAGTATCGCGGAGCACAAAGAAGCGTCAGACATCATCGAGGAACTGGAAGAACTGGATATGGGCTCGGGGGGCTGGCTGCAGAAGTTCAAGAAACTCCAGGAAAAACTCGAACACCACCTGGATGAGGAAGAGGAAGAAATCTTTGTACGGGCCCGGAAACTACTGGATCAGGATCTTGAGAAGCAGCTGGTCGAGGCGTTCGATACGCGTAAACAACAGGCCTTGTCCGGCTGACCACCCAGGCTTGCCCCCGGCGCTGAGCGGACCATATACTGTACAGATGTACAGCCTTCATTTGATCACAGCATGAACGACGAATCCCAGCCGGCAGCCCCGCGGATCATCCGCGGGCGCGGTACCGCGAGCGCGATCGCCGGGCGCTTCGCCACCACCACAACCACATTGGAGAGTGACGGCTGGTGTACTGAGCCAGAAACTGACCCGGTGCCACGTACGCAGGTGCTCGCTGAACACGCCAAAAGCATTATTGCCACCAACCGCTCCCCGGACATCCCCTTTTCGCAGTCGATCAACCCGTATCGCGGCTGCGAGCACGGCTGCATCTACTGCTATGCAAGACCCGCCCATGCATACATGGACCTGTCACCCGGGCTCGACTTTGAAACCCGGCTGTTTTACAAGCCCAACGCGGCGGAGCTGCTGGAGCGGGCGCTGCGCAAAAGCAACTATGTATGCAGCCCCATCGCGCTGGGTACCAATACCGATCCTTACCAACCACTGGAAAAAGACAAGCAGGTCACCCAGCAGATTTTGCAGGTGTTGCAGCGTTACCGCCACCCGGTGACGATCGTCACCAAAGGACAGCTGATTCAGCGCGACTTACCTATTCTGGCGGAAATGGCGCAGGACAATCTGGTGCACGCGGCGATCAGTGTCACCACACTGGAAAATGCGTTGAAGCGCAAGCTGGAACCACGCACCGCCGGCCCGGCGGCCCGCTTGCGCACGATCGAGGCTCTGGCCAGTGCCGGCATTCCCACCGCAGTGATGGCCGCCCCCATGATTCCCGCGCTGAACGACGCCGAACTGGAGAAAATACTGCAAAGTGCCCACGGCGCGGGGGCAATACATGCTGCGTATATTCTGCTGCGACTGCCTTTTGAGGTGGCGCCGCTGTTCCGGCAATGGCTGCAGGAGCATTACCCGGAGCGTGCCGAGCACGTCATGAGCATCGTGCAGCAAAGCCGCGGCGGCAAGGACAATCAGAGTGAGTTCGAACAACGCCAGCGCGGTACCGGCGTATTCGCGCAGTTACTACAGCAGCGCTTTCGGGTAACCTGCCGCAAGCTCGGTCTCAATCAGCGCAAGCTCGACCTGGATTGCAGTCAGTTCACCCTGCCGCCGCGTTCTGGCGACCAACAGAGCCTTTTTTGACACTGGAAACACGTTTTGTCTGGCTGGTTTGTTTATCTAATCCGCACCAATAGTGGCAGTCTGTATACCGGTATCACCCGGGATGTGGCTCGCCGCTTCGAGGAGCACAACAGCGGTGGCCCGAAAGCCGCCAAGGCACTGCGCGGGCGCGGGCCGCTGGAGCTCGCCTTTCACTGTGCCATGCGCAGTAAATCCGACGCGTTAAAACTGGAAGTGGCAATCAAGCGCTGGCCCAAGCGCAGAAAAGAACAGCTGATTGCCAGCGGGCCAGCGTTCCTCACGAAGGTGTTAGGAGAGGATTACCAGGGGATGGGCGAGCCGTCGTAATTGTAAAAATGTCCCGAGTTGCGCTCGTCCGCCTCCAGCAGGACCTGCCGCAATCCCTTCACGCTGTCCTTTACCGATATCAGTGCATTGGGGCCACCCATATCGGTTTTTACCCAACCAGGATGTAGCGCCAGCACCGTGATACCCTGATCGGCCAGGTCAATGGCGAGGCTTTTCACAACCTGATTTACCGCCGTCTTCGACGAGCGATACAGATACCCGCCACCGGAAGTGTTGTCCTCAATACTCCCCACCTTGCTGCTCAGCACCCCGATGACCTTCTGGCTGCCCGCCGCCAGATTGGGCAGAAAGGCTTCCACCAGTTTGCACGGAGCAATGGTGTTCGCCTCCAGCACCTTGAGCCACTCTTCGACGTCCAGGCTACCCAGTGCCACGCCTTTGGGACCGTAGTACCCGGCATTACTGACCAGTACATCCACCGGGCAATCCCTCAAGGAATGTGCCAGATCGGCCAGCTGACCGTAGTCGGTTACGTCCAGAGGGTGAATTTCCAGGTTGTTATGGGCTTCCGCCAGCTCACTCAGCTCCCAGGCCGCGGATGGATTGCGGCA